>JAJDYW010000002.1 GCA_022824925.1 Dehalococcoidia bacterium
GGCCGGCACGCGCTCGCCCGGCGCTCGCGCCGGCGCCGCGGGAGCGGCCGCTGCTGCCGGTGCCGCCTCCGCCGCTGCCGGTTCGGCGCTTGCCGGGGCGGCAGCCACGGCGTCCGCGCCCGGCAGCACGTCGGGGATCTCCTCGCCGGCCGCGTAGATCCAGCCCACGACCGCGCCCGGGTCGACGGTGGCTTCGGCCGGCACCAGGTGGCGCACGGTGCCGTCGGCTTCCGCCTCGACTTCCATCTCGACCTTCTCGGTCTCCAGCCGGTAGAGGTCCTCGCCGACCTTCACCTCGCCGCCGTCGGGGATGTGCCACTCGGCGACGGTCCCCTCGGTCATCGTCATGCCGAGCTTCATCATGTAAATCTCGGTTGGCATCTCATCCCCCGTCCTGTTGCGGTTTCCGTCCTGCTACGAGCCGTCCGGCGGCTCATCGTCGCGGTACAGGCCCTTGCAGGCTGCGTACTCCAGTGTTGCGCGAACGTCGATGACCCGGGGGCCGTCCCGGGCCACCCGGAGTGTAGCGGCTTGCCCCGCTTTCAACACACGCTCGCGCTCGCCGTCGAAGGCGAGCACCCCCGGCCCCGTTACGTGGACCGGCTCTCCCAGTGCGATGCGCCCGTGCGACCGTACGGCGATCGGTTCGTAGAGGCCCGGCGCGATTGGCGCCAGCACGGAGACCCCGCCCTCCCCCGGCCCCAGCGAGAGCCGCAGGGCCGTGTCTTCGTCCGGTGTCAGCGGCGCCAGCAGCCCCCCGATGGAGGTGATCCCGACGGCCGAGGGCTCCGCCCGCGTGAGGACGGCTTCGCGCAGGCGGTCTCCGCCCCAGATCGCCCGTGACCCCACGAACCGATCCGCGGCCAGCACGGCGTCGATGAGCGCGACGTCGTCGCGCTCTCCCTCGATCTCGACGTGGACGGCCTTCACCTGCCCGGCGACGGCCTCCAGCGGCGCCTGGCCCGTGGCCACGAGCCCCGCCGCCGCCCCTGCCACCGTCGCCTCCACCATCGTGGGGAAGACGTTGTTCGTGCCCGTCGAGACGGGCACGAGGGGTGCGTCCGGCCAGCCCAGGGCGAAGGCCCGGTTCGTGCCGTCGCCCCCCAGCGTGACCACCGCGCCGCAGCCCTCGGCCTGCAGGGCCTCGGCTGCCCGGATCGTGTCGAGCGCACTGGCCGTGCGCACGCTGTCGACCGCGACGAAGTTCGCCTCACCGGCGAACTCCTCGGCGGCGGCCGCCGTGATCCCGTGCGTATCGGGCATGTAGCGGAACTCGCGCACGCCACTGGCAAGGGCGCCCACGATCGTGCGCCGCACGATCGCCCGCTTCTCCTGGTTGTCGAACACCGACGCGCGCGCCACCAGGCGGCGGATGTCCTTCCCCGAGGCGGGGTTCGCGGCGATCCCGAGCGGGCGTGAGGCGGTCAGGGCCTACCCCACCCCGAGGATGCGCCGCGCCTCGTCCGCGATGCGCTCCGCGTTCGGCACGTACGTCTGCTCCAGCACGGGGCTGAACGGCACCGGCGAGAACGGCGCGGCCACGCGGCCCACGGGCGCGTCGAGCGAGTCGAACGCCAGCTCCGCGATCTGCGCGGCGATCTCGGCGCCGACGCCTCCGAAGCGCACCGCTTCGTGCACCACGAGCGCGTTATGCGTCTTCGCCACGGAGTTGATGATCGTGTCCGTATCCAGCGGCTGCAGCCACAGCGGGTCGATCACCTCGGCGCTGACGCCCTCGCCTGCGAGGATGTCGGCCGCCTTGGTGGCCTCGTGGATCATGCGGCCGTGGGCCACGATCGTGAGGCCGTCGCCCTCGCGGATCACGTTCGCCTTGCCGATGGGCAGCGTGTACGGCTCCTCAGGAACGTCGCCGGGCAGGGCCATGAGGCCCTTGCACATCACGACGAACACGGGGTTCGGCTCGCGCGCGGCCGTGATGATCGCGCCTTTCACGTCGTATGCCGTGGCCGGCATCACGACCTTCAGGCCCGGCGTGTGGCAGAGCCACGCCTCCAGGCTCTGGGAGTGCTGCGCCGCCAGGTTCATGCCCGCGCCCGACATCGTCAGGACCGTCACGGGCAGGGTCGCCTTGCCCCCGAACATGTACCGCATCTTGGCGAGCTGGTTGACGATCTCGTCCATGCACTCGCCGATGAAGTCCATGAACATGATGTCCACGATCGGCTTCAGGCCCGTGGCCCCCGCCCCAACCGCCAGCCCGATGATCCCGGACTCGCTGATGGGCGTATCGATGACACGGTCCGGCCCGAACTCGGCGAGCAGGCCGCGGTAGATGCCGAACACGCTGCCGGCGCCGGCCACGTCCTCGCCGGCCATGAACGCCAGCGGCTCTTCCTGGAGCGCCTGGCGGACGCCCTCCGTGATCGCGAGGGTGTAGACGAGCTGCCGTCCTGCGGGTGCGTCTGCTGCGGTCATTGGTTCGCTCCTAGCTCGCCGCCGTGGGCGTGTAGACGTCGTTGAGCAGGTCCGCCGGGTCGGGCAGCGGGCTGTTCTCGGCGAATTCGATCGACTCGGTGATGTCCGCCATCACGGCGTCATGCACGGCCTGGATCTCCTCGGCGGTCATCACGCCCATCTCGATCATCCGCTGCTCGTGCTGCGGAATCGGATCGCGCGCGCGCCACTCCTCGAGCTCCTCGTCGGTGCGGTAGTGCAGCCCGATGCCCCGCAGACCCACGTGGTCCACGAAGCGGTACGTCTTGCACTCCACCAGCGTGGGACCGCCGCCCGTACGGGCTCGCTCGATCGCCTCGCCCGCTGCTTCCCACACCGCGACGGCGTCCATGCCGTCGCAGATGACACCCGGCATGCCGTAGCCCGCCGCGCGGTCCGCGACATCGCTGATCGCCTGGTGCTCAGCCTGGGGGGTGAACTCGCCGTAGCCGTTGTTCTCGCAGATGAAGACCACCGGCAGCTTCCAGATGGCGGCCATGTTCGCCGCCTCGTGGAAGGCGCCCTCGTTCGTGGCGCCATCGCCGAAGAAGGGGACGGCCACGTCCATCCGGTCGCGTCCCTCGATACGGGCGAGGTACTTGTTCGAGAAGGCCGCGCCCACGGCGATCGGCGGGCCCGCCGCCACGATCCCGTTCGCGCCGAGCATGCCCGCGTCCACGTTCGAGATGTGCATGCTGCCGCCGCGGCCCTTGTTGTAGCCGGTTTCCCGGCCGAACAGCTCGGCGTACATCTTCTTGAAGTCGCCGCCCTTGGCCACCAGGTGGCCGTGGCCGCGATGCGTGCTGGTGATCTGGTCGTTATCGGTGAGGTGCACCATCACCCCGGAAGCCACGGCTTCCTCGCCGATGTACAGGTGCAGCGCCCCCGGCGACTTGCCCTGCTCCATCAGCTTGCCCGCCTCTTCCTCGAAGTGGCGGATCCGCACCATCCGGTAGTGAAGGTCCTTCAGAACCTCCGCGCTTGGTTCACTTGCCTGGCTACTGGCCACGGCCTCCTCCGCACACGCTGGGATGGGGCGCCGTCCCGGGCGCCCGAGCGCCAGCGCATCGTACAGGACCGCCCGCACTCGACAAAGGCGGCCCACCCCGCAGACCCCGCCCTTTCCGGGGACCGCGCGACTCTCTAGAATCCCGCCCTGCCACACTGGCGGCCGCGGCCCTGGATCCGCCCGGTCGCCCCCAATAACACGGAGGTTCCCAACACCATGGATCTTGGACTGCAAGGCAAGAAGGCCCTCGTCACGGCTGCGAGCCAGGGCATCGGCAACTTCATCGCCAACACCCTCGCCGCCGAGGGCGCCGATGTCGCCATCTGCGCCCGCACCCCCGAGCGCGTCGATGCCGCCGTCGAAGGCCTCAAGGCCCACGGCACCAACGTCTGCGGCGCCGCCTGCGACGTCGGTGACGGTGACGCCCTCAAGGCCTGGGTCGAGGCCAGCGCCGGCGAGCTCGGCGGGGTCGACATCTACGTCAGCAACGCCTCCGCCGGTGGCGGTGGCACGCTCTGGAACGAGCACTTCGCCATCGACATGATGGGCACGGTGAACGGCGTCGATGCCGCCCTCCCGTTCCTCACCGACTCCGAGTCCGCCAGCGTCGTCATCATCAGCACCTCGGCCGCCGTCGAGGCCTTCCCGCCGCCGCCCGCCACCTCGGCCGGCGCGTACGGCGCCATGAAGGCCGCCCTGCTGAACTACTCGGCCTTCGCCGCCCAGCAGCACGCGCCCGCGGGCATCCGCTTCAACGTCGTCTCGCCCGGCCCCACCTATTTCGAGGGTGGCCCCTGGCACAACATCGAGCAGGCCATGCCGCCGTTCTTCGAGATGATCGCGAACGGCATCCCCCTGCGCAGCAAGAGCAAGCCCGACACGCTCGCCGGCCAGATGGGCTCCGGTCAGGAGGTCGCGAACGTGGCCGCCTTCCTCGCCAGCCCGGCCTCGAGCCACACCACCGGCGTCAACGTCGTCGTCGACGGCGGCTTCACCCGCCGCGTCGCCTTCTAGCTCACCACCAGCGGGAGTCCCGCGCCGGCTCGTTCCGTGCGCGGGACTCCTCGCTCGGCTGCCACCGCCCAGGCCCACCAGGGAGGCACGCCATGCCCCGAATCGACGCCTACCTCATCGCCGGCGGCAAGTGGCACGACATCAACTTCGCCCGCCTCGAGCTGCTCAAGCTCCTGCACGAGGACGACGACGTCCGCGTCCGTATCGGCGAGGACTACAGCAACACCGAGGCCATCGCCGCCGCGGACTTCCTCATCAGCTACACCTGCGACGTGCACCCCACCGTCGAGCAGCAGGAAGTCGTCCGCGACTTCGTCGCCGGCGGCAAGCGCTGGTTCGCCCTGCACGGCACCAACTCCGTCATGGACTTCCAGGAAGACGGCGTCCACTGCCCGCGCGACTACCCGCTGCTCATGGAGACCCTCGGCAGCCAGTTCCTCTCCCATCCCGCCATCGAGCCGTACCAGATCACGGTGACCGAGTCGGCCAGGGACCACCCCCTCGTGGCCGGGATCGAACCCTGGGAGACCGAGGACGAGCTCTATCTCTGCGAGTACCACGGGGAGATCACTCCCCTCATGGAGACGCGCTGGTCGGGCAACAGCGGTCCCGGCTTCTATGAGCGCGAATGGCCCAACGACGACCCCCGCCTCGTGATGTACCTGCACCCCGTGGGCGAGGGCGAGGTGCTCTACCTGACCCCGGGCCACCGCCGCTCGAAGTACGACATGCAGGACCCTCCCCTGAGCGTCCCCGAGTGGCCGGTCCCCGAGTACGGCGCCTGGACACAGCCCACCTACTACGAGCTGCTCCGTCGCGGCATCGAGTGGGCCAAGGAGCCGACCCGCGCGGCCGCCGCCGCCGGCTAGGCCCGGCGCGCCTCAGGCAAACAGCAGCGGGTTGTCCGGCATCTCCCCGAAGAGCATCGCGCCCAGCGTCTCGAAATTCCGCGGCGAGGTGCCCGCGTGCTGCGTGGCCGCGTGGATGTCGCGGAAGCAGCGCTCGATCGGGCTCGTCTGGAAGACGGAGGTGCCCCCCGCCGCCGTATGCATCAGGTCGGTCGCGTAAGCGGCGCTGCGCGTCGCGTTCGTGCCCGCCAGCGAGAGGTCCCGCCGCTGCTCGAGGCTCACGTCGTCGCCCCGCAGCACCGTCTCCCAGGTCTCATCGACCATCTCGTAGAGCCACGAGCGGGCGGACTGGACGGCGGCGTGCGCCTTGGCGACCTCGTTGCGGATGGCCGTGTTCTCGCTGATCCGGGCCTGCGACGTGCGCACGGTCTTCGTCTTGGCGAGCTTGACGAACTCGTCGATGGCGCGCTGCGCGATGCCGGTCGCGATGATCCCGATGGGCGCTCCCAGGATGCCCATCACCGGGTAGCGGTAGAGGGGCCCCTGGAAGTGCTTGCCGCGCTCGGCCCCCATCCCGAAGGCCGAGGTGCGGTACTCCGGCGCGAATGCGTCCTCCACGGCCACGTCGTTGCTGCTCGTGGCGCGCAGCCCGACCACGTGCCACGTATCCACGATCTCCGCTTCCTCGCGCGGGAAGCTGACGAAGCGCATCTCCGGGATGCCCATCGGCGTCATCCGCGGCCTGCCGTTCTCGGTGACCATGATGCCGCCGCCGACCCACTTCGCATGGCTCGACCCGCTACAGAACGGCCAGCGCCCCGTCACGCGGTAGCCACCCTCGACGACCTCGGCGGGATTGAAGGGGAAGATGCCCCCTGCCCCGACCGCGCTCACGGGTCCGTCCGCGTACGACTCCGCGACCGACTCCTCGGAGCTCGACGCCCCGAGCGCTGCTCCCGTGGACCAGATCCAGAGGTTCCAGGCGGCGGAGCCGTGGATCTGCGCCACCTTCTCGAACAGCTCGAAGCCCTCGCGCGGCGTGGACTCGAGGCCACCCAGCGATTCCGGCACCCAGACGCCCAGCAGGCCTTCGTCCTTGATCGCCTCGAAGGCGCGATCCGTCAGGCGCCGCTCGCGCTCGGCCTCGTCAAGGTCTTCCTCCACGATCGGCGCGATCGCGTCCGCGCGCTCCAGCAGTGTCTTTTCCGTGTCGGGTGCGATGGCCATGGTCCTGTGCTCCTAGGGTGGGGGTCAGGCGCGCGGCAGCCCGAGGCCGCGGGTCGCGATGATGTTGCGCTGGATCTCGCTCGTGCCGCCCGCGATCGTCTCGCGGACCTGGTTCACGTAGCCGAAGCCGGGCATGCCCCTGAGCGGCCCTTTCTCGTCCTGGATGTCGCCCCACATGCCCACCATGTGCGAAGCCGTGCGCGCGATGCGCTGGCTCAGCTCCGTGGTGAACAGCTTGGCGATCGAGGACTCCGAGTTCGGGATCTCGCCCGCGTCCTGCATCGAGATGATGCGGTAGGCCAGCATCGTCGCCGTCTGCACCTCGATGAAGCGCTCCGCCCATTCGTAGCGAACCGCCTCGTACGTGGTCTCGGGAAGCTGATCCTTGTTCTCGCGCAGCCAGTTCAGGTGGCGCTCCACGTTCTGCCGCAGCCCGATCGGTGTCCCGATCGACGAGCGTTCGAAGTCGAGCGTGGTGGTGCCCACGTACCAGCCCCGGTTGACCTCGCCGATGATGTTGCGCGCGGGGACGCGCACATCCTCGAAGAACACCTCGTTGAAGTCGTGGCCGCTCGCCATGTTCACCAGCGGCCGCACCGTGATGCCCGGCGTCTTCATGTCCAGCAGGAAGTAGGTGATGCCCCGGTGCTTGGGTGCGTCCGGGTCCGTGCGCGCCAGCATGAACATCCAGTGCGCGCGGTGCGCCAGCGAGGTCCAGATCTTCTGGCCGTTGATGACGTAGTCGTCCCCGTCCCGCACGGCCCGCGTCTGGAGCGAGGCCAGGTCCGACCCGGAGCCGGGCTCGCTGTAGCCCTGGCACCACTCAACCTCCCCGCTCAGGATGCCGGGGATGTGCTGTTGCTTCTGCTCTTCCGTGCCGTGCTCGATGAGCGTGGGGCCGAGCATCATCAGGCCCAGGCCGCCCAGCCGCGGAGCGCCCGCCTCGGCGAACTCCTGGCTCAGGATGAACTGGTCCATCGGCTTCATGCCCGCGCCGCCGTAGGCCGACGGCCACGCCGGCGCGATCCAGCCCCGCTCGGCCAGCGCCTGGCGCCAGGACTCCCACAGCGGCTTCTCTTCCTCGGGCCGTCCCATCGGGAACTTGCCCCGGATCTCATCGGGCAGGTAATCCCGCAGGAAGTCCTGCACCTGTACGCGCCACTCGGCTTGCGCCGTGCTGTCTCGAAAGTCCATGCCGTGGGCCTCTCTCGGGAATCGGGACGCTCCCGTCTTCCCCTCGTGTGCTGTGCGAGGGCCAGCATAGCCCGGACCCCCCTCTACCGCTACGCATCCCGTTTTTCCCCGGACTTGTTGACGCGCGTCCTAGAATGCGAGCCATAGAGGACTACGTGGGCGAAGGCCCGGACCACAGGGAGGTCACTCCGATGGCTGACGGATACTGGGGCAAGTACTGGCGCAGGCGTATCTCGCGCAGGCGCGCCCTCGCAGGCGGCGCCGCTGCTGCCGCAGGCGCCGCCGCGCTCGTCGCCGTTGGCTGCGGCGACGACGATGACGATGAGCCCGCCGCCACCCCCGCCGCCACGCGGGCCGCCGCCCAGGCCACCGAGGCCGCCAGCGAGGCGGAGGCGACCGAGGCTGCCGCCACCGAGTCCGCCGCTCAGGCGACCGAGGCCGCGGCCACCCAGGCCGCCACCCAGGCCGCCGCCACCGGCCCCCGCGCCGGCGGCACGATGAAGGTGCAGCGCGCCTTCGCCGATACCGGCTACGACCCCGCCATCACCATCACCGGCTACCAGTGGGCCGCGATCACCTACAACCACCTGCTCGGCTACTCCCTCATCGAGAACGAGGCCTGGGGCGACGCCGCCCAGAGCTGGGAGCAGCCCGACGCCTCCACGATTGTTTTCAACCTCGAGCCCAACCTCCGCTTCAACCCCGAGGCCGCGGACGGCCGCCCCATCACCTCGCAGGACATCGCCTACAGCTTCGCCCGCCTCCCCGCCGCCTTCACCAACCTCGCCTCCGAGGTCAACCCGCTCCAGTTCGCCTTCATGGCCGGCTTCGATACGCCCGACGACACGACCTTCGGGCTCCAGATGCGCTACCCGTGGGTCTCCGCCATCCCCTCGCTCGGCTCCACCTCGCTCGGCATCGTTGCCCCCGAGGTCGTCGAGGCGAACGGCGGCAACCTCACCGATACCGTCAACGCCGGTGGCGGCGCCTACATGTTCGAGTCGCGCGGCCGCGATGGCTTCAACAGCTACGTGCGCAACCCCAACTACGGGGGCCACTCCACCGCCCGCGGGCGCTTCACCAAGGACCCGCCTTACATCGACCGCTGGGAAGACGCCCACATCACCGATCCCGCCACGGCCGAGGCTCGCTTCCTCACGGGCGACTCCGACATCCTCACCGGGGTCGTCGGCGCCATCGACGCCATCAAGGCCGACGAGCTCCGGGACCAGGACGGCGTCACCATCATCAGCGGCCCCACCAACACCCACCTCGTCATGGCCCTCGATGCGCTCAAGTGGGTGCCCTTCCCCCAGCTTCGCGAGGCCCTCTCCCTCTCCATCGACTGGGACGGCTACATCGATGTCGTCCACGACGGCAACGGCATCCGCGGTGCGCCCGTCGGCCCCGTGTTCCCCGAGGTGCTCTCGCAGGAAGAGATCAGGCAGCTGCAGCAGTTCGATCCCGAGCGGGCCCGCCAGCTCTGGGAGCAGGGCGGCGGCAACCAGGTCTTCCCCGACGGCCTCACCACCCTCCTCGCGACCTTCACGGATACGCGCGGCACCCAGTACATCGCCCAGCAGATCGAGGAGAACCTCGGTATCACCGTCAAGCTGGAGCCGGTCGACTTCGCCACCTACGTGGCCAGCCTCACCGCCCCTCCGGGCTCCAAGATCTGGCACTTCGCCCTCGTCGTCGAGAACTCCCTCTCGACGATCCCCGACTACAACGCCCTCACCCACTACGTGCCCACGGGCTACGGCGGCGCCTTCGGCCTGTTCACCCACGAGCACCCGCAGGCGGCCCTCATTCCGTCCGCGGTCATCGATATCACCCACGAGATGGGCAAGCCCATCCAGGATCTCTACAACGCCCAGTCCGTGACCCACGACCCCGAGCAGCGAGCGGGCCTGCTGCAGCAGCTCCAGCGCCTCATCTTCACGCAGTTCTGCTGCACCTTCCCCGTTCCGGTGGGTGCCGTTGAGCAGCACGCCGTCCGCAGTCGCGTGCAGAACGTGCCGCTGCCGCCGGACTTCAAGGACAACGGTTCGATGGGCTATCGCCGAGCCCAGAATATGTGGCTCGCCGACGCCTGACGGGCAGCGGCGCGCCTGCTTTCCTTGAGGTCTTGCGGGCCTGTCGCCGTTAGGTTGAGAATGGCGCCCACGCCGGACTTTTCGGCGTCCCGAGGAGGGAAGAGACATGGCTGAAGGCTATTGGGGCAAGTACTGGCGCAGGCGCGTATCGCGCCGGCGCGTCCTGGCGGGCAGCGCCGCCGTCGGCGCCGGGGCCGCCGCGCTCGTCGCCGTCGGCTGCGGCGACGATGACGACGACGACGATTCTGCCGCGCCTGCCGCCACGGCCGCCGCGACCCAGGCGGCCGCCGCCGAGGCGACCGAAGCCGCCGAGGAAGCCGCCGCCGAGGCGACCGAAGCTGCCGAGGAAGCGGCCGCCGAGGCCACCGAGGCCCCGAGCGCCGTACAGCGAGGAGGGACCTTCCACCACCACAAGGCCTCCCAGAACACCACGCTCGATCCGTCGGTCACGGTCACCGATGACACCTGGGCGTCGCTCACCTACAGCCACTTGCTCGGTTTCTCCCTGAACGAGAACTCGGCCTGGGGCGACTCCGCCGAGAGCTGGGAGCAGCCTGACGCCCAGACGCTCGTGTTCTCCCTGCAGGATGGCCTGCGCTTCAATCCCGACGCAGCGGGTGGTCGCGAAGTCACCTCCGAGGACTTTGCGTTCAGCTTCAGCCGCTTCCCCACCAGCCTCTCCGAGCATGGCTCTGAGGTGAACCAGATCCAGTGGGGCTGGATGGGCGTCGACCGGGGGGCCTCCTTCGAGACGCCCGACGCAAAAACGTTCACCATCAACCTTGCGTTCCCCTGGGCATCGGCGGTGCCTTCCCTCGGCTCGACCGCCATGGCGGTTGTCGCCCCCGAGGCCGTGGAGGCCGGTGGCGGCCACCTGAAGGACACCCCCAACGCTGGCGCCGGCGCCTACATGTTCGAGGACATCAGCGAGTCCGGAAACACCTACGTGCGGAACCCCAACTATGCCGGCCACTCCAGCGATCGTGGCCGCTTCACCGCCGACACACCGCTCATTGACCGCTGGGAGGACGCCATCATCGTCGATGCCTCCGCCCGCGAAGCCCGCTTCATCGCTGGCGACTCCGACATCTTTGGCGCTATCGACAAGATCCAGGCGGACCTCTTTGCGAACGAATCCAATGTCCAGATCCTCGAGGGAGTCAACAACGACCACGCCATCATGGAGCTCGACGGGTTCAAGTGGGCCCAGCACCCCCTCCTGCGTGAGGCCGTCTCCCTTTCCATCGACTGGGACGGGTACATCGACGTTGTCCTTGATGGTGAGGGTATCCGCGGCGCTCCCGTGGGCCCCGCCTTCCCCCAGGTTCTCTCCCAGGAGGAGATTCGCGATCTCCAGCAATTCGACCCGGCGCGCGCCCGCCAGCTCTGGGAACAGGGCGGCGGCGACGAGGTCTTCCCTGACGGCTTCGTGACCGTCATCGCCACCTTCGGCGCATCGACTCGCCATATCGAGTTCATCGCCCAGAGCATCGAGGAGAACCTCGGTGTGCCCACCCGCCTTGAGCCCGCAGACCTCGCCAACTACGTCGCACTGGCGGTGGCGCCCGCGGGGCAGAAGATCTGGCACTACTTCATCGCCGGTGAGAACTCCCTCCCGACGATCCCGGACTACAACGCCCTCACCCACTACGTGCCCAACGGCTACGGCGCCATCTTCGGTGGCGTCTACACCCACGAGCACGTCCTCTCGGCGAACTATCCGCCCGAGATTATCGACGTCACCCATGAAATTGGCACCGAGCTCCAGAGCCGGTACGACCTCCAGGGCGCTACGCCCGATCCCGAGGCGCGCACCGAGATCCTGCAGGAACTGCAGCGGTACATCTTCACGAACTTCTGCTGCGTCCTCCCGTTGCCCGTCGGGTCCACCAAGCGCTTCGCCATCGGCTCCCGCGTGCGGAACGCGCCGCCGGTGCCCGATATCGAGAACGCTGCCTCGATGGGCTACCATCGAACCCAGAACCTCTGGCTCGAAGGCTAGCCCGGCGCTGATAACGCCAGCGGAGGGCCGGGGCGGTTCCTGGCCCTCCGCTCGATCGGAGAGGGGTCGAGATTGGGCACGTACATCGTCCGTCGGCTGCTGCTCATCCCCATCACTCTCTTCGTCATCACGATCGTCGTCTTCATCTTTATGCGCGCCATCCCCGGCGATGCGGGACAGGTGAAGTGTGGGGCCGCCGGCAGCTTTGATGAGGTCTGCTTCGAGCAGGTCCGCAAGGAGCTCGGCCTCGACAAGAGCCTGTTCCAGCAGTACACGCTCTGGCTCGGCGATATCGTCCTCCGGGGCGACTTCGGCTTCTCCCCGATCAGCCGCGAGCACATCAACTCCGAGATCGGGCCGCGCGTCTGGAACACCGGCCAGGTGGGCCTTCTGTCGATCGCCTTCACGCTCCTGATCGGCATTCCCGTGGGGGCCATCTCCGCGATCCGCGCGGGGCGTCCCTCCGACTACGTCCTGCGCTTCTTTGCCGTTCTTGGCCTCTCCGTCCCGAACTTTTGGCTGGCCACTCTGCTCATCATCTTCCCTGCCGTGTGGTGGGGAGTGCGGATTGCACCCGACTGGGTCGGCTGGGAGGATCCGCTACCTCACCTTCAGATCATCGCCGTGCCTGCGTTCCTGCTCTCACTTGCAGGCGGTGCGACGCTCTCGCGCATCGTGCGCTCCTCCATGCTCGAGGTGCTCCGCAGCGACTTCGTGCGCACTTCGCGGGCCAAGGGCCTGCGGGAAACGGTCGTGGTCAGTCGCCACGTCTTCCGCCCCTCGATGATCGCACTCTTCACGATCATTGGGCTCCAGTTCAGCCTCGTGCTCGGCGGCTCCGTCATCATGGAGAGCATTTTCAACATTCCCGGCATGGGCCTCTGGGTCATCGGCGCCGTTGCCGGCCGTGACTTCATCGTCATCCAGGGCGTTGTCGTCTTCTTCGCCGCCTGGTTCCTCGTGATCACGCTGCTGGTCGACGTCATGTACGCGTGGGTCGACCCCCGCATCCGGTACTAGGGGAGGCTCAGGTGACGACTGCCCAGCAAAGCACCGAACTCCTCGAACTGCAGTCGGAGCGACCTTTCCTGGTCCGGGCCCTCGGGGCAGTCGCGCACTTCGTGCGCCGGCAGCCCCTCGGCACCTTCGGCGCCATCGTGATCGTCGTGCTGATCGCGGGCTCGATCCTCGCCCCCGTCCTCAACACCTCGGATCCCGGAAGCTCGATCCGGAGCGCCCCCACCCTCGGCGCCCCCAGCGGCGACCACTGGTTCGGCACCGACCGTAGCAAGCGCGATGTCTGGTCGCGCGTCCTCTACGGCGGCCGCCCCACCCTGCTCATCGGGTTCGGCGCCGTCGCCCTCACCATGGCCGTGGGCATTACCCTTGCCCTCGCCGCCGGCTTCTTCGGCGGCTTCGTCGACCTCGTCATCTCGCGCTTGATCGAGATCATCATCGCGGTGCCCGCGATCCTCTGGCTCTTAATGTTCACCACCGCCGTCGACCGCAGCGTGCAGACGCTCATCTTCGCCGTGGCCTTTACGTTCACGCCGATCACGATCCGCTTCTTCCGCGGGAACGTGCTGCAGGAGAGCTCAATCGCCTACGTCGAAGCCGCTCGCGTGATCGGGGCCTCCGGCGGACGGATCATGTTCCGGCACATCCTGCCGAACGTGGCGCCCCTCGTGATCGTGGCCGCCAGCATCACCATTCCGGCCGCCATGCTCTCCGAGGCGGGGCTCACGTTCCTCGGTCTGGGGCTCGAGCCGGGTACGGCGTCGTGGGCGCAGGACCTCGGTCCCAACAACCGCAGCTACTTCCGCGTCGCCTGGTGGCTCCTGGTCTTCCCCGGCGCCGCCCTCGCCCTCGCTGTCCTCGCCTTCAACTTCTTCGGCGACTCGATGCGCGACGTCCTCGATCCCCGCCTCCGCGGGTCCGGCCTCATCTAGCCGCCGGCAACCGGCAGAGGCACTCGAAGCCGCGCCTCTCGAACAGAGGGGCGCGGCTTTGCCCGGACCGGGTCGGGAGCGGCTACTGGCTCTCGAGCGAGCGCATGATCGCGCCGCCGTGGTGGTAGTCCACCTCCAGCGTCACCATGCCCGCACCGTCAAACTCCAGGTAGGTCATCCCGTCCGAGTACCAGCGCTTGCCCTTGTGGTCCGCCCCGAAGGCGTCGCTCGTGACCGTTGCGCTCATGCGCCAGGTGAAGGCGACGCCGTCGTCGGCCGTCCAGAACTTGTCCGGGATGAGCTCCAGGTCGGGCGAGCCCACCAGCCCCGCCGCGAAGAACTCGCGGATGGCCGGCCACCCCACCTTGTCCTCCCCCGCCACGATGTCGCGCAGGATGCACTCCTCCGCGAAGAAGGGCGCCGGCGCGTCCGCGTCGCCGCTGCTCCACGCCTTGAACAGCTCGATGGCCGTATCGATTTCCTTCTGTCCCGCCATTGCTCGTGTCTCCCTTACTCGCCCTTCGGGGCGTATGACCTGCCGATGATAGTCGAGAGGTGGTTGATCATTGAGAGTTTGAGCGCCGTCCCGATGGCCGCCATGTTCGGCGCCGGGTTCGCTCCCGTGATGAAGATGCGCAGCGCCGAGGTGTTCGCGCACGCCCCCTTGAACTGGTTGAACACGTCCCAGTAGGCCCACGCCTCCTTCGTGATGACGTGCCCCGTCACCTCCGCGATGTACTCCCGCCACTGGGGCGGCTCCATCACCCCCCGGCCCCGCATCCCCCCCAGGAAGAGCCAGTCCTCGTTCGGTTCGCCGATGTGCGAGAACTCCCAGTCCGTGAACGCCTGTACGTGGTCGCCGTCGTGGATGAAGTTGAGCGGCCCCGGGTCGCCGTGGACCAGCGTGAGGCGCAGGTCCTCCGGCGCGTTCCGCTTCAGCCACGTCGCCGCCTCCTCGAGCAGCGGCTCGGGGAGCACCCGTCCCCAGCGGTGGACGTCCATCCAGCGGTCGACCTGCTGGTGCACCGCGTCGATGGGCACCGAGGGGATGCGTGCGAACGGGATCTCCTTCGCGCGCCAGTCGATCTGGTGGAGCTCGTGCAGCTTCGTCACGTAGTCCCGCAGAGCCGCCTCGTTCGGCGGCCCGCTGCTGCCCTCCACCCAGTCCATCATGAAGAACGGCGTGCCGATCACGGCCGCGTCGAACTCCACCCAGCGGATGTTGGCCACCGGGAACCCCGCCGCCCGCATGGCCCGCATCGTGCGCACCTCGTCGAGCGTGTTCGTCCCGAACATGCCCGCCTGCTCCACCCGCAGCGCGAACGATCGCGCCACCTCCTCGCCCCCGTGCCGATAGGTCGCGTTCACCCGGAACATGCCGCGCGAGTGCCCGATCGTGATGCGCTCCAGCGGCCCCACCTCCACTCCCCCGTCCGAGGGCAGCTTGGCCGAGAGGTAGGCCGCTATCTGCGGTCGCGCGACCTCAACGTTCAACACGGCGTGGCGTCCCTCCGAATCGCATCAGCATCGTGCTCGTCTCGGCCAGGTTGTCCGCCGCCTGCTGCACGATCACCGGGCGCAGCTCCGCCCGGATCGCCTCCGCCTCCGCCGACTCGTTGCCGACGGCGTGGCTGAGCAGCCGGCTGGCCTGCTCCATGGCGGTGAAGCCCCGCGTCTCCCCCGCGCTCCCCTCCAGCACGGCCTCGAGCCCGGGGTGGTCCCGCACCAGGTTCGCGACCACCGCCTCCACCTCCTCGACCTGCACATCGACGTGCTCGTCGCTCGCGATGATCGCGCGCGCGTACTCAAGCGTGCCCATCAGCTGGCTCGCTGCCGCCCGCGCCCACGTGTCCTCCAGGTTCGGGAGGAGCTGGTTCTCGATCGTGTGCAGCGCCCCCGCGAGCACCTCGTCGACCGTCGGCCGTTTCGGCTCCGGCATCCCGATCGCCCGCTAGCCGCCGCGCAGCGCGGCCGCTGCTTCGGCTTCGCGCTCGAAGTCCCAGCCGCCGCCCCAGAGCGGGTCGCTCGGATCCTCCCCGATCTGCTCCATCCCCTCTTCCATGAACCACTCGAAGGTGTGGGCGTGGCCGCTGCGGAAGTCGTACTCGTTCTGGAAGCCGAACAGCGTCTCCGCCTTTTTGATGCTCAGCGCCGAGTGGTGGAACCGTCCGAAGAGGTGCCCGAAGACCGGCCGCGTACCCGGCTGGCGCCAGTTGAAGCCCCACATGTCGAGCTGGTCCTCGGGGACGTACACGATGTCCGCTTGCTTCCCCACGATGTCCGCGAGCGTCTCCACGTAGTACTGCGTCGTCACCGCCTCGTTCGTCAGGTTGAACGCCTCGCCCTTGGCCGCGTCCTGCCCGGCGATGTCGATCTGGAAGCGCACCAGGTCGTCCACGTGTCCGTACGAGCAGACCACGAGCCCCTCGTGGGGCACGAGGATGGGCTGCCCCCGCAGGAGGCGCAGGAACATCGGCGCCTCCATGTCGTAGATGTTGTTGTTCGGCCCGTAGATCGCCGCCGGCCGCACCGCCGTCGCCGGGAAGCCCGTCGTGCGGTGCCGCTCGAACAGGCGCTGCTCCGTGTACGCCTTGAAGCCCCCGTACGTCTCCCGGGGCTCCTCCGTGTAGGCGTTCGTCTCCGGCCAGGGCATGTTCCCCGAGGGCTGGTAGCACATGATCGAGCTGCAGTAGATGTAGTGCCCGATCTGCCCGTCCAGCAGGTCCAGCAAGAAGTCGAGGTCCGACTTCCCCGCCACCATCACGAACCCGGAGATATCGAACACGGCGTCGAATTCGCGGCCGCCGAGCGCGGCCTTCATCGACTCGTTGTCGGTGCGGTCCGCGATCAACCGTTCCGTTCCCGGCGGCAGGTCCACCGAGGTCACCCCCCGGTTCAGCACCGTCACCTCGTGACCGCGCGCCGCCAGCTCCCGAACCGTGCGCAGCCCCACGAACGTGGAACCACCGAATACCAACGCCTTCATCGCTTCCCTCCCTGCGATTGGCTGCGTGCGCCCGCCGCTCGCTGCTCGTCTCGGTCGTTACTCGAAGACCACCGCCTCGAAGTGCGCGAGCCCGACCTGGTCGCCGCTTCGCAGGCGCGTGAAGCTCTCCGCCCAGGCGTGGTCGAACTCCTTCTCCGTGCCGTCCGCCTCGACGATCTTCTGCGGATGCGAAGCGTCCCACACCTCGCCCTCGACATGATACTCACCCCGCCAGACCCCCTGGCCGAGGCCGTCGTTGAAGCCACCGAAGTAGCCCCCGCCCTGGCAGTACACCCAGCCCAGGTCCTCAAGCTCGTACTCGCGCCTGGTCCCCTCGGTGTCCGTCAGGGCGAAACGCCCCGACTTCACGCGCTTGGGTCCGTCCGGGTAGAACTCGAGGTCGTGCTCGATCTCCGTCACCCCGACCTGTGAGTCCGGCAGGAGGATGGCGCCCTCCTGCTGGACGCGACCGCCTTCCGCCCGGTCCATGATCTGGTAGAAGCCGCCGTGGTCCGGCATGTTGAACAGCACCCACTGGCGCAGCGCCTGCGTGCGCTCCTGCCGGTTGGGCGAAGGGGCGCCGTGCTCGCGCGGGCCGCCCCGCCCCGGCATCGAGCCCCACGAGTGGTTCCGGAAGAAGTACCAGTTGTCGGGCGTCGCCGTGTACGTCTCCCCCCCGACCGTGACCGTGCCCTCGACCGTGCCGACGACCTCGTACACCGCCCGCGAGGCGACGAAGCGCCCGTTCTGGCGCGTGTACGTGGGCTGGTCCTCGTACGGCGCCGCCGTCGAGCGGCAGACGAGGTCGCACTCGATGCCGTACTCGTTCTCCTCCAGCACCAGCCGCACCGTCTCCATCGGCTCGACGATATCGATGCGCAGCGGTCCGATCCCGAACGAATCGATGTCCGAGCGCAGCCGCCGCGAGAGCCGGATGTTGTGCTGCTTCCCCTTGTGGCGGACGCACACGAACCCGTCGATGACGTCGTTGTTCGTGTAGAGCCGCACCAGCCCGATGAGCTGGACATTGCCCTCCATGTCGCACAGGCAGATGTAGTGCCCGTCGTTCCAGTGCTTGTCCGTCGCCATCACGGAGCCGAACGCCTCCGTGATCTGGTGCACGGGGTGCTCGTCGAACTTCGTCAGTCCGTACCGGCTCATGGCTGCGTCCCTTCGCCCGTTCCCCGGGCTAGCTGTGCGCCACTTCCACGAGCGGTGCGAAGAAGTCAACCTGGTCGATCCAGTTCTGTGGGCTCGGGCAGGGCTCCCAGAACCCCGTCTCGATGATGATGTGCTCGATGCCCGCCTCGCGCGCCTCCTCCACCTTCGGCTTCATGTCCTCGGTCGTGCCGCTCCACGACATCGGCCCGAAGAAACCGCCGTGCCACGGCTCGATGCCCTCCATCGTGGGGTTGGCGAAGATGCGCATGTAGTTCTTCAGCGGTCCCCGGCCGTACTCGGCCGCGAGCGCGTTCAGGCCGGCCATGCCCTGCATCACCATCTCCGGCGGCGCCCCCGCCGGGTTCCAGGCGTCGCCCAGCTCGGCGATGCGGCGCTGGCCCTGCGGGTTCCCGCCGCCCCCGATCGCGATCTCGACCTGGGGCTCGCCCGCCGCGTTGCGCTGCAGCGGCTTGGGCGAGGTGTCGCACGCGGGGATGTCGAAGAACTCCCCGTGGTACTCCACCGGGTCCGGCAGCCAGCACGCCTTCAGCGCCTTGATGAAGTCCGTCATGCGCGCCCCGCGCTGGGTGAAGGGCGTGTCCATGTGGTCGTACTCGTCCTTGCTCCAGCCGAGGCCGAGCCCCGCCACCACGCGCCCGCCCGAGAGGATGTCGAGCGTCGCCAGCCGCTTCGCCAGCAGCACCGGGCGGTAGTACGCCGTCACCAGGATCGACGTCCCGATCTGCACCCGCTCCGTCGCCGCCGCCACGAACGAAAGCAGCTCGATGGGCGACAGCATGCAGCGGTACGGGTCCGGCATCTTGATCTCTTTGGGGCCGCCCGCGTACCCGACCTGCGGGTCATCCGGGACCATGAAGTGGTCCTGGACCCAGAGCGAGTCGAAGCCCGCCGCCTCCGAGTTCCGGGCGAATCCGAGCACGGCCGTGCGGTCCGCGTGGGGGTTCAGCTGGGGCAGGCAGAGTCCGATCTTCATGCGCGATCACCGTCCGTCAGAAGTGGGCGCAGTCTAACGGGTTTCCCCGTGCGGCGATGGCCCCGCCGGCCGGCTTGTCCCGAGAGAATGTAAAGGACGCTTGACAGCGTCCGGCATGTCAAGGATACTTGACTTCGGAGGACCCCACGATGGTCGAGCAGGACACAGCCAGGCGACGCTACAACCGGGGCGTCTGGGTGGCCTTCATCGCTTATTCGGCTCTGCTTGGTGCCTTCATCACCGTCCTCCAGACGCACCCGGACGCGGGCTGGCGATACGCCATCGCCCCCCTCCCGATGGTCCCCTGGATCCTCACGATCGCGGCCTACGTGCGCTACTACCGGCGCATGGACGAGCTCCACCAGCGCATTGCCCTCGAGGCGTTCGCCTTCGCATTCGCCGGCACCGCCCTCATCACCTTCACCTACGGCTTCCTCGACGCGGCGGGCCTGCCCAGCATCAACTGGTGGTTCGTCTGGCCCGTCATGGCGACGCTCTGGATCATCGGCGGCTTCTTCGCCAGGAAGCGCTGGCTATGAAGGACCACGGGGCGCAGGTCCACCAGCGTGCCTCCGGGCGGCGTTACGCCCTCGAGTTCCTGGCGGTCCTCATCGCCTATGGAGGTCTCCTTGCCCTGGCGGGTTTCGTCGTCGATGCGAACCCGGACGCCTGGTGGAGATACGCTATCGCGCCACTACCCATGATCCCCGCGGCCTACCTCGTGTTCGCTTCGGTGCGGTACTACCGGCGGATGGACGAGCTTCAGCAGCGCATCGCCCTGGAGTCACTCGCATTTGCGTTCGCTGGCACGGCCCTCATCACCTTCACCTATGGCTTTCTTGATGCGGCCGGCCTGCCCCGCATCAACTGGTGGTTCGTCTGGCCCGTCATGGGGACCCTCTGGGCGCTGGGCACTTGGCTCGCCAACAGGCGCTGGCTGTGAAGAACACCCTGCGCGAGCTCCGCGCCGAGCGCGGCTGGACCCAGGCCGACCTCTCCGGGGAACTCGGTGTCAGCCGCCAGACCGTCAACGCCATCGAGACCGGCAAGTACGACCCCAGCCTCCCCCTCGCCTTCCGCATCGCCACCCTCTTCGGCCGCCCCATCGAGGCCATCTTTCACCCCGACGCCTCCTGACCCCTTGCCATCCCCCCAACTGCTTGACGGAGGGGGCCGGGGACCGAATTGATACTAGGTATCACTTGGGATAGAGTCTCAACTGGCGGTGCCCTACGGGCGCCGGCAACTCTGTACTACCCCCTGGAGGGTTCTCGTCCCGTGAGGTTCCCGATCGTCCTGGCCGCAGTCGTGGCCGCCGCATTCTTCATCGTCGCCTGTGGTGACGACTCCGATTCCGAGCCACCACCCGCTACCGAAGCTCCCGCCACCTCCCGCGAGGTTGTCGAGGACGACCACGCGGATGAGGATGACCACGCCCACGAGGACGACCACGCCGACGAGGATGACCACGCCCACGAGGACGACCATGCCGACGACGGTCACATGGTTGCCTCCGGAGAGGCCGGTCGCATCCTTATCGCCGACGCCGACTCTCCCTACGTGTCCATCATCGACCTCAGTTCGGGCCTTGTTGTCCAGGGCGCCTTCGAGGTCGCCGCTCCCGGCGCCCGCGTCTACAGCGCACTTGACGGCCGCTACGCCTTCGTCCTCGCCCGCGGTCCCGAGGATGCCGACGACCGCATTCACGTCTTCGACGGCGGCATCTACAGCGTTCCCCACGGTGACCACGAAGACCTGGTCACAGGACCCCTCACCCGTCTCCTCGACGTCGTCGACGAGCTCCCCATCCATTACACCTCCGTCAACGGTTGGGTCGCCGTCTTCGCCGACTCGCACGGCCACGTCTTCCTCTTCGGGGAGGAGGGCCTCGCCGCCGACCGCAACGGCTACGAGCCCCGCATCCTCGAAGCCGGCCCGCACCACGGCTCCGCCGTCGCCCTCGCAGGCGACCGCTTCATCGTCTCCACGAAGAACCCCGACGATGCCGAGGACCCCCTCCCGGTCGGGGTCGAGGTCCGCGACCTCAACGACAACGTCATCTACGACGACAGCAACCGCTCGTGTCCTGGCCTCCATGGCGAGGCGCACAGCGCGCCCGGCGTGCTTTTCGGCTGTGTCGGCGGCGTCCTCCTCTTCCAGCAGGACGGCGACGCCCTCAGCCACGTCTTCATCCAGAACCCCGAGGAGATGCAGGAGAACGCTCGCGTCGGCACCGTCTACGGTCACGGCGAGGCGGATACGTTCTTCGTCACCGCCTCCTACCGTAGCGCCGAGGGCTGGGGCCAGGACGGCCTCTGGCTCGTGAACCCGGGCACGGGCGCCTTCACCCGCGTGATGGACGAGTCGTCCACGGCCTCCTTCGGGCCCCACGGCGAGCACTTCTACGTCTTCACCGCGGACGGCGTCCTCCACGTCTTCGAGGCCGGGACCGGCGAACTCGTCACGAAGGCCGCCCTCCTCGGTCCGGGCGGCGAGCGTCCGCCGGCCATGACCTTCGTCGGTCACGACATCGTCATCACCGACCCGGCCAACGGGAGCGTCAAGCGCGTAAGCCTCGACACCTTCTCGACGGTCGACGAATGGGAGGTGGGAGGAACGCCCGCCAGTGTCGCCTTCGTTGGCATCGGAGGGGCCGCCCACTAGCAGCCGGTGGCGCCGCAAGGGGTCCCGGGCGGGACAACCCCTTGCCCCGCACCCCGGCAGCGAGAGCCGCGTCCTGGGCGCCGCAGGACGCGGCTTTCTCGCGCCTCCCCTGACCCCTGCCGCCGCCCCCGGTAGACTCGCCGCCACAGCCCGCGACTCGGGCAGGGAGCAACCGGCATGGGACTTCTCGACGGCAAGAAGGCGATCATCCTGGGGGCGTCCAGCGGCATTGGCTGGGCCATCGCCGAGCGCTTCGCCGAGCACGGCGCCGAACTCATCGTCGCCGCCCGCCGCCAGGAGAACCTCGAGAAGCTCGCCTCCCGGATCGGCGCCACCCCCATCCGCTGCGACGGCCGCGACTACGACGACCTCAAGGCCCTCGCCGATGCCGCCATCGACAAGTGGGGCACCCTCGATATCGCCGTCAACTCCGCCGGCATCGTCCGCTTCAACTTCATCAAGGACATCACGCCGGAGGAGCTCCACGAGGTCGCCGACATCCAGTACTTCGGCTTCATCTACTTCATGAAGCACATGGGCAACGCCATGGCCGCCAGCGGCGGCGGATCGCTCATCAACATCACCTCCAGCACGGCCATCTCCATCCCCCTCGGGCTCACGCCCTACTCCGCCGCCAAGGCCGCCATCAACTTCGCGACCAAGATCGCCGCCCGCGAGTTCGGCCCGGACCAGGTCCGCGTCAACGCCGTCGCCCCCGGTTTCGTTCCCACCGCCATGAACAACTACGGCGGTGGCACCCCCATCGACGAGGCCCGCGTCGAGCTGCCCGAGGACTCACCCGGCGCGCAGGCGTTCATCGAGCAGACCCCCCTCCGCCGCATCACCACCGTCGACGACTGCGCCGACGTCACCCTCGCCGTCGCCAGCGACCTCTTCAGCGACATCACTGGCCAGGTCATCCCCGTCGAGGGCGGCAACCACCTCCTCCGCCTGCCGTAAGGAAGAGCGCTCGCTTCGCTCGCTGAGTGGAGCGGCGGGCTCTCGCCCGCCTGAGAAGAGCGCTCGCGGCTGCGCCGCTTGCTGAGGAGAGCGGCGGCTTCGCCGCCTGAGTGAGGCTTTTGCTCGCTTGCCCGCGTTGTGTCGATGGCGACCGAGTTGCAGTCCACTCAGCGAGCGAAGCGAGCGCTCTCCTCAGCCGCGCGCCAGCGCGGCGCTCTCCTCAGCGAGCGAAGCGAGCGCTCTCCTACTCCGTCAGCCAGCCGCCGTCGACGTTCAGGTAGATCCCGTTGATGTAGTCCGCCAGCGGCGAGCACACGAACGCCACCGCGTTCCCGATCTCCTCCGGCTTCGCCCAGCGACCCAGCGGGATGCGTGCGATGCGGCTCGCAACCGCGTCCGCGAGGCCGTTGCCCGTCATCTGCACCGTCGCTTGCGGGTTCAGCGGGGGCGGGTCGCCCGGGTTGACCCAGGTCGCGCCCGGGGCCACCGCGTTCACGGTGATGCCCGTGCGCCCCAGCTCAAGCGCCAGCGCCCGCGTGATCTGCAGGACCGCCGCCTTCGAGCCGTCGTAGGTCACGCCCACGCCCGGCGAGACCGCCTGCGTCGAGGCGATGTTGACGATGCGCCCGCCGTTGCCGGCCTCGAGCATCACCCGTGTCGCCGCCTGGCACCCGTAGAACACGCCGTCCACGTTCACCGACCAGAGCACGCGCCACATCTCCGGCGTGATGTCCGCGATGTTCCCGCCGTACTCGCGGTACACGCCCGCGTTGTTCACCAGGATGTCGAGGCTGCCGTGGTCCGCCACCACCTGGTCGACGGCCGCGTTGAAGGCGTCCTGGTCGGTCACGTCGAGCGGGAGCGCCGCCGCCCCCAGCTCCGCCGCCGTGGCCGCCGTCGTGTCGGGGTTGAGGTCGGAGACGACGACCGTCGCCCCGCACTCGCCGAGCACCGTCGCGATGCCCTTGCCGATGCCCTGGCCGCTTCCGGTGACGAGCGCCACCTTGCCCTGAAGGTCAATCTCCTTGCCCATGGCCGTTCCTTTCCTGGTTCCGTCTGGTGTGCGAATGCTACGCCGAGATGGCCCGGCGCTCCGACCACTTCGCCTCGAGCGCGCGCTCGACGATCTTCCACTCGCCCTCGCGCCGTTCGAGCCGGTCCACGTACGTCCCGCCCACGACCCAGATCTCGCCCTCCGACGTGACGTGGCTCGCGTGCATGTACGTCCGCGCCGAGGCCCGGTCGCCGTCGAGCGCGATGTCGTAGTTCCCCAGCAGGTGCTGGGTGAAGGCGTACTGCGAGAGCACCGAGTCCGCGTACGCCGCCGCTTCGTCCCGCCCCAGCTCCTCGCCGTAGTGGATCACGGCGTCCTCGCTGAAGCACGTGCGGAAGCGCTCGTAGTCCTTCGCGTCGAGCGAGGTCGCGTACCGGTCGATGACCGCGACGATCGCCTGGCGGTCGGCGAGCTGCCCCGCGTCTAGGTCCAAGCCTGCGTCCTCTCCAGCGGCTCCGACCCCAGCGTCTGCGGCCACAGCTCGAACAGCTCATCGACGTCGATGAACGGATCGGCAAAACGGAGCGTGCGCTCCCGCTCCGGCTCGCTGTAGAGCGTGATGACGTGGCCGCGCGCCCCGAAGATGCGCCCGTTCGCCGCCGCGCCCGCGTCGGAGGCCAGCCAGACGGCAATCGGCGCCACGTTCTTCGGGTCCCGCGCCGTGCCCGCCGCCGACTCGCTCGGCGGCGCCCCGTCCCGGTCGACACCCAGCCCGCGATCGGTCATCCGCGTCGAGGCGCCGGGCGCGATGCAGTTGCTGGTCACGCCGTACCGGCTCAGCCCGCGCGCGTTCGAGCGCATCAGCCCGAGCTTGCCCGCGTGCGCCGCCGAGTAGTTCGGCTGTCCGCTGCTCCCCCGGATGCCCGCGTCCGAGGTGAAGTAGATGACGCGCCCGCCCTGGCGTTCCTGCCGCCAGTGGATGGCCGCGAACTTGGTCGGCGCGAAGCACCCCTTCAGGTGCGACTTCACCGAGCCGTCCCACTCGTCCTCGGTCATGTTGAAGATCATCCGCTCGCGCAGGATGCCGTGGGCGCAGCAGAGGATGTCGAGCTTCCCCCAGCGCTCCAGCGCCGTCCGCACGAGCCCCTCGGCCACGTCCATCTCGGAGACGTCGCCCACCGCCCCGATGGCCTCCCCGCCGGCGGCCGTGATCTCGTCGACCACGGCGTTGACGCGGCTCGGGTCCATGCCCATCCGCCCTTCCACGTCCGCCCCCGTGTCCGCCACGATCACCTTCGCGCCGTTCTCCGCGTACAGCTTGGAGACCCAGCTGCCGATGCCGCCGGCCCCGCCCGTCACGATCGCGGTCTTGCCTTCCAGGTGCTTCGCCATCGCTTCGCTCCTTCCGCCTACGGGAACGCCGGCTCGGGCGGCGCCAGGTCGTGCACCGCCAGCGTGCGCGGCATCTGCTCGAACAGATCGTCGATGTCCCAGAAGGGCGTGTCCGAGTAGATCGACTGGTCCCGGAATGGCTCCCGCCAGACGGTGAACTCGTGCCCGGTCGTCCCCACGACCCGCCCCGTCACGCTCGCCCCCTCGTCCGAGGCCAGGTAGACGATCGCCGGCACCACGTTCTTCGGGTCGCGCGCCGTGCCCGCCGCCGAGAGGCTCGGCGCCGGGCCCTCGCGGTCGACGCTGCGGCCGCGGTCGGTCATGCGCGTCGAGGCTGCCGGGGAGATGCAGTTCGCGGTCACGCCGTAGCGGCTGAGCGCCTGCGCGCAGGAGAGCATCAGGCCGATCTTCCCCTGCTGCGCCGCCGAGTAGTTCGGCTGCCCCGCCTCCCCGCGGATCCCCGCCCCCGAGGTGAAGTAGATGATGCGCCCGCCGTCGCGGCGCTCGCGCCAGTGGATGGAGGCGAACTTGGTCGGAGCGAAGCACCCCTTCAGGTGCGACTTCACCGAGCTGTCCCACTCCTCCTCCGTCATGTTGAAGATCATCCGCTCGCGCAGGATGCCGTGCGCGCAGACGAGGATGTCCAGCTTGTCCCAGCGCTCGAGCGCCGTGCGCACGAGCCCCTCCGCCACGTCCATCTCCGACACGTCGCCGATGGCCGCGACGGCCTCGCCGCCCGCCGCCGTGATCTCGTCGACCACGGCGTTGACGCGGCTCGGGTCCGCGCCCATTCGTCCCTCCACGTCGGCGCCCGTATCGGCCACGATGACCCGTGCGCCCTGCTCCGCGAAGATGCGGCAGATCCAGGAGCCCATGCCCCCGGCCCCGCCCGTCACGATTGCCGTTTTGCCTTCCAGGTGCTTCGCCATAGCGCGCGCAGCGTAGGCAGGCCGGGCAGGCGCGTCAACGCGCTTGCGGTAATAGAACAGACGTACTACTCTGGGGCTTGAGTTATATCGCATGTACCGCGAACGCGATAGGCTGCCCTTGACAGGGGAGGGGTACCATGACGGCGCGACAAGACTGGCTTCTCCTGTTCATCGTCGGCACTGAGCACTACGACTCATGGGTAGACCGCATCCGTCTCATGAAAGGGATGTTCCTCTTTCAACAAGAGGGAGATGCTCCCCCTGAGGTCGACTACGACTTTCAACCTTACGACTATGGTCCCTTTACACGTGAGCTCTACGACGACTTGGAGCAGCTCAGTCGTCGCGGCTTGATCATTGAAGCTCGGGATGGGAAGTCGTACCGGGCGACTCCAGCCGGATGTAGCCGTATCGACGAATTGGTGGCCCACCCCCTAGGGCTGGATGCCTCAGCCGTTGAATACCTTCAAGACCTCCGCGTAGAACTAGGTGATCTAAGCTTCAGAGAGCTCCTAAAGAGAGTGTATGACGCGCACCCGGAGTCCGCTGCAAGGAGCGTGGCCAAGGATGTGCTTGGGTGACTCTGGTCATCGGACACCTTGCCAATGATGGGCTCGTAATCGCTTCCGATAGCCAGATGTCGATCGGGCCCACCAGCCGCCCGGGCCAGAAGATATACATCTCCGACGACGGGACCTTTGGTTTCGGCTTAGCCGGAGACGAGTCGTCGATGCAAAGCCTTCGAGCTGCCCTTGGTGCGATGACCCTTCCAAGTGATGTAGGACGCGTCCAAGTTCAGCTTCAGGTTGTCGCGTCTCGGGCACTGACTCCTCAATACGACGCTGTTCGGAATGTGGCTGGCGGCCCCGTGCCACCTGACCAGCTACCAGTCGCGGAAGCTATTGTTGGAGCCTACTGCGGGGGCGAGCCTCACCTTTTCCATATTGACAACAGGACGCTTGTAACTGACTTCGAGGATGGCTTCGCGTCGACAGGGTGGGGCAGGGCGTTCGCGAATCATGCTGCTGCAATTTTCCGTGAACTGCGGCAGGGAGGGCTAACACTTCACCAAAGCCAGATGTTGTGCTTCAGAGTGATTGAGGATGCGATTGACGCGAGCGGTCCCAACTGGATGCTCGGAGGCCCTATCCAAATGGCCACTGTGAATTTGGTGGAGGGTGTTCCTCAGGCTGCCCACTCGAACGACCTTCGAGCGCTGCAGGACGCGGTAGACAGCTGGGTTCGCCTTGAGGCTGAGCGCTTCAGGGAGCACCAACCTGGTGGCTGATCGCTGATGCCCCCGCTTCCATCCTGCGCCTGCGGCAGCGTGACTACAGGTCCCTACCCCACCACCTTGCACCGGATCGCCGACCAGTCGTCGTCGACCGCCACCTGCGCGACCGTTTGCAGCCCCACCGTGAGCGCGTAGCGCCGGATGTCGTCCCGGTTGATTTCGGCCCGCAGGCGCTTCGACGTGCCCTTCGGGTACGTGATCCAGAGCTTCCCGCCCGGACCCAGCAGCGCCTTGAGCCGCGGCGCCTCCCCTTCCAGCGCCGCCTGCGTCGTGACGAACACCTGGATCACATCGAACGTGCCCCGCGGTTCGTCCGAGACCTCCACGCTCTCGGGGGCGCTGAGGACGGCGCCGTAGCCGTCCGGGGGGTTCATCAGCAGCACCCGCTCGCCGGCCCGCAGGTGCATGCGCTCCGCCAGGGACTTCGCAGGCATCGTCGGGAATCCTACGGGAGTGGTGCGCACCCGCCCCCTATCATGATTCCGTGCCCCGCCTCGCCCTCCCCCGCCTGAGCCGCGCCGACATCGGCTTCCTCGCCCTGGCCGCCGCCATCATCGTCGGCGACCTCGTGACCAAGTGGATCATCCGCACCCGGCTCGACCGTGGCGATGCCTGGCCCGACCCCGACTGGAACGTTCGCATCGTCCACTACAGCAACACCGGCGCCGCCTTCGGCATCCTCGAGGGGGCGGGACCGCTCCTTATCGTCGCGGCCGTTGTCGGCATCGCCCTCATCCTCGTCTACCTCTTCAACCCGGGGGTGGCGAGCCCCTTCCTCCGCGCGGGACTCGCTCTCATGCTCGGGGGCGCCATCGGCAACCTCGTCGACCGCATCGGCGACGGCGAGGTGACCGACTTCATCAAGTTCCCCGAGTGGCCCTCCTTCAACGTCGCCGACTCCGCCATTACGATCGGAGTCGTCATCCTCGTATGGGCGCTCCTGACGCAGACGCAGACCGGCCAGGAAGGCAGCGACAACTCCTCGTGACCGAGGAGGGCCGCCTCGACGCCGTGCTCGCCGCCGCCTATCCCGACCTCAGCCGCGCTCGCGTGCAGCGGCTCATCGCCAACGGGCGAGTCCTCGTCGACGGCGCCCCCGCGCGCAAGTCGACCCACGTCGGACGTGGCGCGCAGGTTGCCGTCACCCTCCCCGACACCTCCCGCGACGCCGTCCCCACCGGCCTCACCCTGCCCGTCCTTCACGAGGACCGCGACCTCCTCGCCATCGACAAGCCCGCCGGCCTGCTCGTCCACGACGCCCCCGCCGAGCCCGGCGCCCCGAGCGTCGCCGCCTGGTTCGTCGAGCGCTACCCGCACGAGGCCGCCGCCTTCGACGTGGAGCGGCCCGGCATCGTGCACCGCCTCGACAAGTACACCAGCGGCCTCCTCCTGCTCGCGAAGGTCCCCGCCGCCCAGGCCGCGCTCAGCGCCGCCTTCGAGGCGCGCGAGACGCACAAGCAGTACCTCGCCCTCTGCGACGGCATCCCGCAGCGCGAGCGCGCCGTCATCGATGCGGACATCGCCCGCAGCCACGCCGACCGCCGCCGCATGGCCGTCACCGCCCAGGGGCGCGAGGCGCGGACCGAGTACGAGGTGCTCGCCGCTGCCCGCGAGCGCTCCATGGTCCTGGTGAAGCCCCTCACCGGCCGCACCCACCAGGTCCGCGTCCACCTCGCCGCCATCGGCGCCCCCGTCGCCGGCGACGAGCTCTATGGGCGCGGCCCCGGCCCCCGCCACTTCCTCCACGCCTGGCGCCTGGCCGTGCCCCACCCCCGCGGCGGCGAGTTTACCGTTACCGCGCCCCTCCCCCGCGACATGCTCGCCGCCATCGAGAATGCCGGTTTCGCCGCGCAGGCCGAGCCCTACGCCGAAGCCGTCGCCGCCACCCGCACCGAGGAGGTCGCATGAGCGCTCCCGTTCGCACCCGCTTCGCCCCCAGCCCCACCGGCGACCTGCACGTCGGCGGCCTGCGCACGGCCCTCTTCCAGTGGGCCTTCGTCAAGGCCAACGGCGGGGAGCTCGTCCTCCGCATCGAGGACACCGACCAGAGCCGCTACGTCGAGGGTTCCGTCGAGAGCATCTGCGAGGGCCTGCGCTGGCTCGGCATCGAGTGGGACGAGGGCCCCGAGGTGGGCGGCCCGCACGGCCCCTACGTCCAGTCGGAGCGCCTCGAGAAGTACCACGCCGTCGCCGCCGAGCTCCAGGCCCGCGGCCGCGCCTACCGCTGCTTCTGCACCGCCGAGCGCCTCGCCCAGCTCCGCAAGGACCAGCAGAAGGACGGCCTTGCCCCCGGCTACGACGGCCGCTGCCGCCAGATTCCCCCCGAGGAGGCCGAGGAGCGCGCCCGCACCGAGCCCTCGGTCCTGCGCTTCCGCATGGACCGCACCGGCGTCACCACCCTCCCCGACCTCATCCGCGGCGACGTCACCTTCCAGAACTCGCTCCAGGACGACTTCGTCATCCTCAAGTCCGATGGCTTCCCCACCTACCACCTGGCCATGCTCGTGGACGACCACGACATGGAGATCACCCACGTCGTCCGCGCCGAGGAATGGCTCGCGAGCGGTCCGAAGCACCTCCAGCTCTACGAGGCGATGGACTGGCCCGCCCCCCACTTCGCCCACCTCCCCGTCCTCGTCGACAGCAAGGGGCGGAAGCTCTCCAAGCGCGAGGCCGACGTGGCCGCCCTGGACTACCGCGACCGCGGCTACCTGCCCGAGGCGATGCTCAACTTCCTCGCCTTCCTCGGCTGGTCCCTCGACGACCACACCACCCACATCACCGCCGGGGAGTTCGCGCGCGTCTTCACCCTCGACCGCGTGGTCCCCAACCCCGCCTTCTTCGATGTCGAGCGGCTTGACGCCCTCAACGGGCACTACATCCGCGCCCTCGCCCCCGAGGCTTGGCGCGAGCACGTCGCCGGCTGGCTCGACCGCGACCTCCCCGCCAACATCCCCCGTCCCCTCGACGCCGACCTCGTGACCGCCGTCGCCCCCCTCCTCCAGGAGCGCGTCACGCGCCTCGACGAGGTCGCCGGGCTCGTGCGCTTCCTGTTCGCCCTGCCCGACTACCCGGCGGAGCTCCTCACCGAACGCATCGGCGGCGACACCGGGCTCGCCGCGCGCACCCTTGAAGCGGCGATCGCCGCCGTCGAGGGTGTCGCCCCCGAGGCCTGGGCGCCCGAGCCGGTCGAGGCCGCCCTCCGCTCCCTCCAGGACGCCCTCGATCTGAAGCTGCGGAAGTTCGTCTCCGTCCTCTACGTCGCCATCATGGGGGCGCCCCGCGGCATCCCCCTGTTCGACTCGGTGGCCCTGCTCGGCCGCGACGAGGCCCTCGATCGCCTTCGCGCCGCCCGCGCGAAGCTCGCCTGAGCGCTAACGCAGCGCCACCGCCCGGTCGCGGATGCGGGGCAGGTTGAACCACGCGTCGTCGCAGAACGCGAAGTCGTCCTCGGTCAGCGTGAGATCCGCCCCGCCGACCGACTCCTCGATCTGCTCCGGGCGGCTCGCCCCCACGATCGCCGACGTGATCCCGTCCTGCGCGATTACCCACGCAATCGCCGCATGCGTCAGCGACGTGCCGCGCTCGGCGAAGTACGTCCGTAGCCGCTCCACCTCTCGGAACTGGGCCTCGTCCCAGTAGCGGGCGCGGTAGCGCGGCCCGGCGTTCCCCAGCGTGAAGCGCGTCTGTTCGCGCAGGTCTTCCGTGCCCGCGTACTTGCCCGTCAGCATCCCGCCCGCGAGCGGGTTGTAGGCGATGATGCCCACCCCTTCCGCCCGGCACAGGGGTAGCAGCTCGTTCTCGATCTCGCGGTAGAGGATGTTGTAGCGGGGCTGGTCGCAGTCGTACCGCGCGATGCCCAGGCGCTCGCTCGTCCCCAGGGCCCGCGCCAGGTCCCACGCCTGGTAGTTCGAGCACCCGATGTAGCGAACCTTCCCCGACCGCACGAGGTCGTCCAGCGCCCGCAGCGTTTCGTCGATGGGCGTATCCGGGTCGGGGAAGTGCGTCTGGTACAGGTCGATGTAGTCCGTCCCCAGCCTCTGCAGGCTGGCATCCACCGCGCTCAGGATGTGCTGCCGCGAGAGCCCGACGTCGTTCGGACCCGGGCCGGTCGCGCCCCGGCACTTCGTCGCCAGCACCACGCGGTCGCGGGGCATCCGCGCGAGCCAGGTCCCCACGATCTCCTCGGTTGTGCCCGTCGCCTCGCTGCCCATCGGGTAGACGTCCGAGCTGTCGAGGAAGTTGACCCCCGCGTCCCAGGCGGCGTCCATGATCCGCAGCGCCGCCTGCTCCTCCGTCTGGAACCCGAACGTCATCGTCCCCAGGCAGATCGTCGAGACGCGCAGCCCCGTGCGTCCCATCCTCCGGTACTCCATCGCGTGTGCTCCCCTCGGTGTGGTGCTACGAGCGCAGGTACGGCGCCAGCAGCTCGACGTAGAAACTGGCCCCCTCGGGCCGAAGGTGGGTGCCGTCCGTCCACAGCAACTCCGGACGCTCCCCGATCGCCTCCCGCCAGTCAACCAGCAGCGCCTGCGGATACCGCCGAACGCCCTCGCTGATGACGTCGTTGTTCCCCTCCTCCCACGAGCGCTCCACCTTCAGGGTCAGGAAGACCACGCGCCGCTCCTCGCCGACCACTTCCATGATCCGGTCGAACTGCGCCTCGCTGAAGGCGCCGTTGTTGCCGACGTGGAGGAGCACGATCTCCCCGAGCTGTCCGCTCTCCTTCCGCGTTTCCAGCATCCTGACGACCTGGCTCACCTGCCGTCCCAGCTCCGCGTCGAGGTCGATGCCGGATACCGCGGCGACGAGCTCCCTCGCTGCCCCCAGCATCACCGAGTCCCCGATCGCCGTGACCCGCACGGCCCCCTCCGGACGCTCGCGTGGCGCCGGCGCCAGCCCCCGCGAGAACGTCGACTGCAACGCAGCCAGGGACGCGGCCTGCTCCGCCTCCACCAGCCGGCGCGCTTCGTGGACCGCGACTGCCAGCCTCGCGTACGAGTCCACCGCCGCTGGCCGTGCTGCCCCGCCTCCCGCCTCCGCCTCCCGGAGCGGCGCGCTCCCCACGTCCACGCCGGACCCAGCCGGCGTCGCTCCGGCAGTGCCGGTCGCGCTCGACTCCTCGCCCACGTTCACCAGCCGCACGCGCTCCAGTGCGAAGGATGGGGGCTGCTCGGGCGGCTGTGCGAGCACTAGGAACACCACGAAGGCCGCCATCCCCGCCGCCCCCGCCACGCCCGCGGTGGCTACGGTCGCTCCGCGCCGCCACTCCGGCGACGTCAGGCTCTCCCTGAGCCCCTGCCAGAGCCGCCCCGGCGCCCCCTCCCGGATCGGCGTCTCCACGAACCGGTACGACAGCTCCGCGAGCGCGACCGTGATGGCGACCTGCATCCCGAACAGCGCCCACCCGTCCAGCGGCACGTCGACCCCGGGGCGCGTCAGCGCCATCACGGGCCAGTGCCACAGGTAGATGCTGTAGGACCGCACGCCGATCCAGCGCAGGACGGACGTCCCCAGCGCCCGCGCCAGCGGCGAGCGCTCGTGCGTCGCCGCCACGATCAGCGCCGCCGTCGCGATCCCCACCAGCGCGAAGCCGCCCTCGTACAGGAACGGCGAGTTCCCGTCGGCCAGAAGCGTGAAGCCCACCAGTGCTGCAAGTCCCGTCAACCCCGCCAGCGTCAGCAGCGAGAGGCCCGCCACGGACGAGGTCACGTCCCCTCCGGTGCTGCGCCGCGCCGCCCACACGAATGCCAGCGCCGAGCCGATCAGCAGCCCGGAGGCCCGCGTGTCGGTCCCGTAGTAGATGCGCGTGACGTCGCTTCCCGGCTCGAACAGGGCCGCCATCGCCACCGCCGAGGCCGCCGCCCCGGCCACCACCACGACGAACAGGCCGCGTCGCGGCAGCAGCCACAGACCCCCCGCCATCAGCAGCGGCCAGACCACGTAGAACTGCTCCTCGACGGCCAGCGACCACAGGTGCCGCAGCAGCGAGGGCCGTTCCCACGAGTCGAAGTACGACTCCCCCACGACGATCAGGTCCCAGTTGGTGACGTACGCCACCGCCGCCACGATCTCCCGCCGCAGCCCTGCCGCCTCCTCCGGGGCGAAGGCCAGCGTGTAGCCGGCCACGCCCAGCAGCAGCAGGAAGAGCGCTGGCAGCAGGCGTCGCGCCCGCCGTCCCCAGAAGCTCAGTAACGCGATCCGCCCCCTGCCCTCCCGCTCCGCCAGCAGCATCCGCGTGATGATGTAGCCGCTGATGACGAAGAAGACCTCCACCCCCAGGAACCCGCCGGGCGCCAGTCCCAGCGTCGAGTGGAAGATCACGACCGCGATCACGGCCAGCGCGCGCAGGCCGTCGAGCCCCGGCAGGTAGGGCTGCAGGGGTGGTGGAGCCGGTGGGCGGGGTCGCCCGCGGCGCCTCGGCTCCGACGCCGGCGCGGGAAGCCCATGTTGCGTGGCGAGAAGGGCTAATGCAGTCAACCGCGTGAACAATAGACGCGAGCGGACTTAGGTTCAGAGTCGCAAGGCCATTCTTCCGCTACCCTTCACGCCGGGAGGCCTCCTTATGACGGCTGCGGGAACGCGGGAGTGGCGCACCATCGCCTTCCTCGACCACGAGGACGACCCCGCCACCATGGCCAACCCCGTCCACAGCAGCGAGTTCGCCCGCGAGCTCGGCTTCGCCGGGCCGCTCGTCGCCGGCGCGACCGTCTGGGGCTGGTCCGTGCCCGCCGTCCTCGCAACCCTCGGCGATGGCTGGCTCCACCGGGGCTGGGCGCGCTTCCGCTTCCGCCAGCCCGTCTACCCCGGCGACGAGGTTCGCATCACCCTCGCCCCGGACGCCGGTGACGCCTTCGCCCTGCGTATGACCAACCCCGCCGGGGTGGACTGCGTCGTCGGGGAGGTAGGACCCGGTGCGAACGACGCCCTCGCAGCCTTCGAGCCGCCCGCCCGCATGGACCCCGCCCCTTCCCCCGACCCCCGGCCCGAGCTGCGCCTCGACCCCGCCCTCGCCGGCGCAGACTGGACCCCGATGGCTGTCGATGCCTCCCCCGAGACCCTGCGCGCCTACATGGAGCGTAGCCACCGCTCCGACGATCCCCGCTTCGCGGGCGACGCCCCCCGGCTCCACCCCGCCTGGCTCGCGGCTCGCGCCGAGGCCGTCATGCGCCACAACTTCGCCATCGCCAGCTCCATCCACACCCGCAGCGAGATCGAGTTCCTGGCACCCGCCCCGGCGGGAGGCGAGGTCGTTGCGGGCGCCCGCTGTGTTGCCGTCTACGAGCGCAGGGGCCGCCCCATCGTCGAGTTCGACTGCCTCGTGCGCGGCCCCGACGGGCGCGACCTCGCGCGGATGCGCCACACCACCATCTTCGATGCCACGGCTGGTTCCGCATGATCGACTCCATCGCCGGCTTCCTCCGCTACTTCGACGGCGTCCACCGACGCGCCCTGCGCGACCTCGCCGCCCTTCCCCCCGAGGCCGCCACCTGGAAGCCCCCCGCGGGCGAAGGCGAGGCCGCCTGGGACATCCCTGAGCTCGTTGCCCACATCGCCCGCTCCCGCGGCTTCTTCGCCGGCGTCTATCACGACGAGGGCTGGATCATGCCCCCCGCACCCGACACCTCCTCCCCCGATCGCTGGGCGCACGCCCTTGAGGAGAGCGCAGTCGCCCTCCAGGCCCGCCTCCAGGACACCCCGGACGAGTGGCTCCAGCGCCGCGTGCCCCTCATCGAGGGCGAGGGCACGCTCGCGGGCTGGCGCGTGCTCATGATGCTGGTCGAGCACGAGGTCCATCACCGCAGCCAGATCGATACGTACGCCGGCCTCAACGGCTGGTCCCCGCCCGACATCTTCGGGATGAGCGCCGAGGGTCTCGCCGTGCGCGAGGACGCCCAGCGCCGCCGCCTCGCCGAACGCGACGCCTGACCCGCCCCGGAATCGCGCGTGTCGCCCTCGCCCCGTAGGCTGCGCCCGGAGGTGCGAGATGAGCGTGTTGGATGACTTCCGGATGGACGGCCAGGTTGGTGTGATCACCGGCGGCGGGCGCGGGATCGGCGAGGGCATCGCCTTCGCCATGGCCGACGCCGGCGCCGACGTGGTCGTAGCCGCCCGTCGCGAAGGCGACCTCGCCCGCGTCGTCGAGGGTGTCGAGGCACGCGGCGCCCGCGGCCTCGCCGTCCCCACCGACGTGCTCGACCGCGCCGCGATCCAGCGGCTCGTCGAAGCCGGCGTCGAGAAGTTCGGGAAGATCACCTGCTGGGTGAACAACGCCGGTGGCAGCCAGGATCGCACCGTGCGCGACCTCGGCGAGGTCTCCGACGAGTACTGGGACGAGATGATCGAGTTCAATCTCACATCGGCCTTCCTCGGCATCCGCGCCGCCCTTCCCCACATGCCCGACGGGTCGAGCATCGTCAATATCGTCTCCGGGGCCGCCCTCAACGCCGCCCCCCACACGGGCGTGTACGGCGCCGCCAAGGCCGGCGTCGTGAACATGACCATGACCCTCTCCCGCGAGCTCGCCGAGCGCCGCATCCGCGTCAACGGCATCGCCCCCGGACCCATCTTCACCGAGCAGTTCGCGGCCATGTTCCCCATGACCGAAGAGGAGCAGGAGGCCTACGGCAACCGCCTCCCCACCGGCCGCATGGGCAGGCCCAGCGATATCGGCGCCGGGGTTGTGTACCTCGCCTCGGAAGCCGGCTCCTGGATCACCGGCCAGACCATCGCCATCAACGGCGGGCACGTGCCCGGCTCCATCGCCGTCGTCCACCGCGGCGAGTAACGGCACCAGCACCCCTCAGGAGGAAGCACCATGACCATCAGCAAGCAGGAACTCGCCGAGGGCATCCGTTTCGCCGGACGCCGCGCCGTCGCCGCTCTCGAGCACGTCCCCGACTTCGACCGCCAGCTGGCCCAGGAGTGGACCACCGCCGAGGCCTTCCGGCACATCGCCGCCGGCGCCGGCGCCCTCGAGGGCTTCTATGGGGGCCTCGGCACCGGCGCCTTCGAGTCGTTCAGCAACGACGACGCGGCTGCCGGCAACGCCCAGACGATCGAGCGCATGGCCGAGGTCTCGCGCGATGATCTGGGCGCGATGATCCTGGAGGGCTCCGAGACCTCTGCTGCCTTTGTCGAGACGCTGGACGAGGACGACCTCGCCACGGTCGTCACGCTCGGCGATTACCGCATGCCCAAGGCCGAGCTCGTCGCCCAGATCTGGATTCACCACCCCATCCACCACGCCTACGAGGCGAGCCAGCGCTGGCCGCTCTAGCCGGCTCGAATCGCTAGGGCGCCAGCACGCTGTCCAGGTCGAACGTGGCCAGGCGCTCCCGCAGGCGGTTGACCCACACGCCGGCCATCTCCGCCCCGCGAGCCTCGCCCTCCCCCAGGTCGAGGATCCCCAGCAGTCCGAGCGTCTGCACGGTCGTGATCAGCCCCATGCGGTAGTGCCGCTCGAACACCTCGAACGCGTAGCCGCTCACGCCGTTCTCTTCGAGCGCGGCGTGGTAGGTCCTCAGCAAATCCAGCTCGTCCCCGGACGTGAGGCTGTCGCTCGCCCCCGAGAGGAACCAGGCCACGTCGAATGCCCCCGGCCCCCTGCGGATTGCCTGCCAGTCGAAGAACACGGGGTCGCCCTCGCGAAACGCGAGGTTGTCGAGGCGCAGGTCGCCGTGCACCAGCGTCTCCGGCGCCTCCTCCTGCAGCCGCTCGATCGTCTCGACGCCGTTGTCGCTCACCCATGCCACCACCCGCTCGAACTCATCGTCGAAGAGTTCCGGGTGCCGCTCCCGGAACACGGCGCGCATCTCCAGGAACATGCTGTGGCGGACGCGGGAGTCGCCCGCGAAAGGCACGAGCCAGTACCGGTCCTCGAGCGCGGGGCTCCGCCAGTACCCGGCGTGCAGCTTCGCGATCGACTCGAGGACGACCCCGCAGGCCGCCGCATCCACCCCCGCCAGCTGATCGCCCGGTACCGCGTCGCCCAGATCCTCCAGCAGCAGCAGATAGCGCCGCTTCCTCCGCCCCGCCGCCCAGAGTGCGACCCGTGTCACGCGCGGCAAGAGCCGCCCGGGGATGCGGTTCGCCAGCGAGATCGTCCCCTTCTGGCGGTCGGACGCCGTCGTGCGGTCGAAGTCACTGAAGTACAGGTCCGGGAGCGCGACCGGCACGCTGCCGCCGAACGCCTCGTAGAAGCAGCTCTCCCGCTCGTACACGCCGACCAGCTCCCCGAACGCGCGGTTCTCCAGCCGTGGCATTTTTGCCACCACCGAAGCCGGCCCCTCCCCGCCCTCGTACGCCAGCCGCAGCCGCACGATGTCCCCCATGAAGCCCTCGCCCTCGCCCAGCACCTCCCGCTCCACCGCCTTCACGGAGCCCCCCGGAGGGAGGTGGCCGCCCTCGCCCAGGACTCCCGTGAGCCACTTCGGCGTCAGGTCCTCAATCCGCTCCGGGATGAACCGGTCCATGCCGTCCAACCTACCCGCTCGCCCGGGTCGGGAGCCCGTCCAGGTCGATGTCCTGGACCCGTGCGCCGAGGCGTTCGTACCACGCCTCCATCAACTGCAGTCCGCGGCCCTCGCCCATGTCCATCATGTCCGTGGCCGTCAGCGTCTGCATCGCCGTCAGCAACCCCAGGTGGTAGTCCCGTTCGAACGCTTCGAACGAGTACCCGCGCACGCCGAGTCCCTCCAGCTCCGCCAGGTAGCCCCGCAGCAACGCGGCTTCGTCGTCGCCCGTAAGGTCCGGGCACGCGCCGGAGAGGAAGTAGGCCACGTCGTACGCCGCCGGTCCGCGTCGCGCGAGCTGCCAGTCGAACACGATCGGTGTCCCGTCCCGGAAGGCCACGTTGTCGAGCCGGAGGTCGCAGTGCACGAGCGTGACCGGCGCCCCCCGGTCGAGTCGCCTGGCCGCCGCCTCTCCGTGCTCCCTCGCCCAGTCGAGCGCCCGCGCGAAGCCGTCACCGATGAGGTATGCGAACCGCTCCCGGAAGACCGCCTGCGAGTCCTTGAACAGCCCGTTGCGGATGCGCGCGTCGATGCTCAGGGGAATCAGCCAGAAGCGGTTCTCCAGCGCGGGGCTGTTCCAGAACATGGCGTGCATCCGCGCGATCGAGGCCAGCACCGTCGCGCACCGTTCCGGCGAGATGCCCGTGAGCTGGTCGCCCGGCTCCGCGTCCCCGATGTCCTCCAGCAGGAGGATGTACCGCCGCTTCTTGCGTCCCGAGACCCACAGCCCCAGCTGCGTCATCCGCCCGGACAGGAAGCGGGGGGTCCGGTCGGCCAGCTTCAGTGCGAACTCCTGGCGCTCCGAGGTGACGTCCCGGTCGAAGTCCCCGTAGTACATCCGCGGAGTCGTCAGGGGCAGCTCCGCCGCCAGCTCGTCGTAGAAGCAGCTCTCCCGTTCGTAGGCGCCGAGCAGCTCGCCCATGGCGCGATTGGCCAGCTTCGGCAGCTTCGCGATCACCGTCGCCGGACCCTCCCCGCTCGCGTACGACAGCGACAGCCGCACGATGTCGCCGAGGAACCCCGCTCCCTCGCCCAGGATCTCGCGCTCCGCCGAGGTCACGCTCGCGTCCGCGGCCAGCTCCCCCGACTCGTGCAGGGCGGCCGTCAGCCATGCGGGCGTCAGGTCATCGAGGCGTTCGGGGATCGAGAGCGCCATGTGGTTGCCCCTCCTTGCGGCTCTGGCGCGCCAGCTTACCCCGGCGTGGCATCTGCGCGGGCGGGCCCGTACGATCGCGGCTCGCGCACAGGGGCGCGACCCCGCCCGCCATCCCCCAGGAGTGCCCATGCAGATTCTCGAAGGTGTCTACCAGCTACTCACGCCCTTCCCCCAGTACGAGTACGAGGAAGCGAAGCGGCTCCGGGGCGAGCTCGAGCGCAACCCCCGCGTGATCAAGGGGCTGCCCTACGTCATGCCCTATCTGATCAAGCAGGGCTCCGACGTCATGCTCGTCGACTGCGGCTGGAACACCGATACCGCCTACGCCGCCCTCGAGGAGGGCATGGGCGAGTTCGGCAGCCACCCCTCCGAGATTACCCAGCTCGTCATTACCCACGTCCACCCCGACCACTACGGCATGTCCGGCCGCCTGAAGCAGGTCTCCGACTGCGAGGTCATCATGCACGAGCGTGAGGCCGACTTCATCGCCTCCCGCTACTACGCCCCCCGCGGCCTCACCGACGAGATGCAGCGCTACATGGCCGAGCACGGCGTGCCCGAGATGAAGGCCCCCGAGATGTCCCGCGGCTCCATGAGCATGCTCGACAAGGTCCAGCCCGCCGCCCCCGACTACAAGGTCCACGGCGGCGAGACCCTGAGCGCCGGCGACTTCCACCTCGAAGTCGTCTGGACCCCCGGCCACGCCCCCGGCCACATCTGCCTCTACGAGCCCAACCGCAAGATCCTCTTCAGCGGCGACCACATCCTCCCCACCATCACCCCCAACGTCTCCGTCCACTCGCAGACCTCGGGCGACCCGCTCGGCGATTACATCCGCTCCCTCGACATCGTCGCCGAACTGGACGTCGACCACGTCCTTCCCGCCCACGAGTTCGACATCAAGGAGCTCAAGCGCCGCGTCAACGAGATCCGCGACCACCACCATGAGCGCCTCGACGAGATGATGCGCTGCGTCGATGCCGGCGCCACCGCCTGGGACGTCGCCGGCCGCGTGCAGTGGGCCACCGGCACCCTCGACGACTTCGAGCCGTTCATGCAGCGCGCCGCCGTCGGCGAGACGCTCTCCCACCTCGAGCACCTCTTCCAGGAGGGCCGGCTCTCCAAGGTGAAGCGCGAGGGCACGCTCCACTGGATTCCGGTCTAGCGTCGCCGCCGAGCGCCAGCGCCCGCCGTCTGGTACGGTTGGCCCCGTGGCAAAGCAAGAATCAATCGAAGTCGAGGGGCTGGTGACGCAGGCGCTCCCGAACGCCGTCTTCCGCGTCGAGCTGGCCAACGGGCATGAGGTGCTCGCCCATGTGAGCGGTCGCGTCCGCCGCTACCGCATCAAGGTGCTCCTGGGCGACCGCGTGCTCGTTGAGCTCTCGCCCTACGATCTCTCCAAGGGCCGGATTACCTATCGCTTCAAGTAGAAGCGCGAGTCCCCCGGCGTGTATCCGGGCGGGATCGCCCCCGTCTCCTGCAGGCGTGCGAACCACTTGCGGAACATGTCCTCCGTGTCCATGCACTCCGCGAACCCGGCCTCCCGCACAGCGATCGTGCTGTTCAGCATCGGCAGGGGCGGGCGGTTGGGCGCTCCCAGCACCGTGTCCGCGTAGACGAGGGAGTTGTACCCGCAGAACTCGACCAGGTCGGGCGAAGCCGTCAGCTCGTGCCGCTCGACCAGCTCCGCCCACGTGTCCTGCTGCTTCGGGAGCTCCTCCAGCAGCGAGACGTGCCGCTCCTCCCCCGCCTCCATCCCCAGCGTCTCCGCGATCGCCGGCCACACGTGCTCCCACATGAACACGTCGCCGTTCGTCAGGTTGAACGTCCCGCCCCATGCCCGCGGCTCCTCTGTCGCCCAGGCGAGCGCGTGCGCCACGAGGTCCGCATCGACCGCCTCGCGCAGCGTCGGCGCTCCCGGCCGTCCGGGGAAGTCCAGCGGCCGCCCCTCCTCCCGCAGCAGCGCCGCGTACGCCCCGATGACCGGGATGGGGTTCATGTTGTTTCCCGGCGCGTCGCCGTAGATAACGGTCGGCCGCCAGACTGTCAGCTGCCAGTCGCCCTCCGCCTGCCGGGCCCGCAGGTAGTCCTCCTGCTCGAAGTAGAAGTTGGGATGCTCGCGCCGCGGCTCTCGCTCCCGCAGGGGCACCTTCACCCCGGCCACGCCGACGCTCGGGTGGTGCAGTCCGTACGCCTTCGTCCCGTGCAGCAGCGAGACGTGCTCCAGTCCCGAAGCAGCCCGCGAGAGCGGCTCGAAGAGGTTTCGCAGCATCCGTGCGTTCCGCTCGATCACCTCCGGGTCGACCCAGCCCGGCATCAGCCCCGGGACCTCCTGCAGGGCCGCGTACACGAGGTGCGTTACCTCCGGCATCGCCCCGAAGACGCGCTCGCACTGGGCCTCGTCCAGCAGGTCCACCGAGAGCAGCTCCGCCTCCTCGGGCAGCCCCGCCGGCGCCCGCCGCGAGACCCCGACCGCCTCCCACCCCGGCAGCCCTGCGAAGTGCCGCATGGCTGCGTACCCCACCAGCCCCGACGCTCCCGCGATCAGCACCCGCCTGGCCGTCATGCTCTGCCTCCCGCCCCGCCGGCGAAGGCGTGGCGGGCACAGGATACCCAGCCTCCCCGCGTCCGTTGCGATGCCTTCCCCGCGGGCGCACACTGCCCCCACGAGCCATCGGAGGTTGTCATGACTGCTCCCAACGTCCTCCTCGTCACCAAGGGCCATCCCTTCCAGCGCGACCCCTTCTTCTCCATGTTCGACTCGTTCCAGCAGGACGGGGCCATCTCGGCCTGGACCCAGGTCGAGCAGCCCGCCGCCCAGCTCTTCTTCGACCCCGTCAACGCCGCGCCCTACGACGTGATCGTCGACTACAGCATGCCCGGGCGCGGCATCGGCACGGGCGACCCCCCTCAGTCCCTCAAGGACGGCTACCGCGCTCTCCTCGAGCAGGGCAAGGGGCTCGTCATGATCCACCACAACATCTGCTCCTGGCCCGACTGGGAGGAGTACGCCGAGATGGCCGGCGGACGCTTCTTCTACGACCCCGGCGAGCTGCGCGGCCAGCAGTGGCCCGACTCCGGCTACCTCCTCGCCGTCAACCACACCGTCTCAGTCGTCGAGCCCGAGCACCCCGTCGTCGAGGGCCTCGACCCCGAGTTCGAGCTGCAGGACGAGCTCTACCTCGCCCCCTACTTCGAGGACAACGTCGTCCCGCTCCTTCGCAGCGACTTCGACTTCACCTACAAGAATTTCTTCTCGCCCGCCCTCGTCGTCCACGAGCGCCGCATGTATGAGCGCGGCGACTGGAGCCACCCGCCCACCAGCAACATGGTCGCCTGGGCCAAGAACCACTCCAACAGCCCGATCGTCTACATCCAGCCCGGAGACGTGCCCACCTCCTACAACAACCCCAACTACCGCCGGCTGATGTCGAATGCCATCCAGTGGGTCGCCTCCGGGGAGGCGCACGCCTGGGCGCGCGAGCGCAACGCCGCGGCCGTCTCGAGCGCCTAGTACCCGCGCTCGCGCCCGACCACGTTCGCGAGCGGCTCGCCGTTCGCGTACCGCCGCAGGTTCGCCGCGAAGAACTCGGCCGCGCGGTCGAAGTAGCCGTCCATCGCGCCCGACCGGTGGGGCGTCACGATCACGTTCGGCATGTCCCAGAAGGGGCTGTCGGCCGGCAGCGGCTCGGGGTCGTGGACGTCGAGCGCCGCCCCCGCGATGCCTCCCTCGCGCAGCGCCTCCACCAACGCCGCCTGGTCGATCACCGAGGCCCGCGCGATGTTCACGATCGATGTGGTCGGCTTCATCGCCGCGATCTCCGCTGCCCCGATCATCCCGTCCGTCTCGCCCGTCAGCGGCACGCAGAGGTTGACGTAGTCCGACTCCGCCAGCAGCCGGTGCAGCTCGCCCGACGGCAGCAGCTCGTCGACATCCGGGTCGGAGTCACCCGCCCGGGCGCTCCGCCGCGTCGCCACCACGCGCATGCCGAAGGCCCCCGCCCGCTTCGCCAGCTCCCGCCCGATCGCCCCCAGCCCCACGATCCCGCACGTCTGGCCCTTCAACTGCCCCGAGAAGTGGAAGTTCCAGCGGTGCTCCACCTGGTCCCGCATGGTCTCGTGGAGGTCTTTCTCCAACATCACCATCACGCCCATGCAGTACTCCGCGATCGGCACCGCTCCCACCCCGCTCATCGTCGTGATGGCGAAGTCGCGAGTGAGGATGCCCTGCTCGATTAGCTCGTCGAGTCCGGCGGTCAACACCTGGAACCACTTCAGGTTGGGCGCTGCGTCGTGCACCGCGATCGGGTCCAGGTGGGAGCCGAACAGCACCTCCGCCTGCGCCAGTGCGGCGACCTGGTCCTCCGTCGGCGGAGGACCGACGGTGCCCGGCTCGATCTGCCGCGCCGGGTACTCGACGACGCGCACGAGGGGCGAGGCCCCCTCGATCGTCGCCCGCGTTCGCTCGGTCAGCGGAAAGGTTACCACCACCGGGATCGGCTCCTGCCGCATGGATGCCTCCTGTGCCCGCGCCAGTCTACGCAGCCTCCCCGCTCGCGTTCCCGCCCCCCGTCGCGGACAATCCCCACCATGTCCACTCAACGCGCGAGGCCCGCGTGATCCCCGAGAACGTCCTTGCCGCCCTCCGACAGCGCTTCGCTACGCTCGCCGCCCCGGTCACGATCGATTACTTCCACCAGGGCGAGAGCGGGCTGATCGTGCCCGGCGCCCCGCCCCGCAACCCCTGCCCCGCCTGCGGCCCCACGAAGGAGACGCTGGAGGACCTCGTTGGCGTTTCCCAGCGGCTGCGCCTCGTCACCCACGAGTTCCACGCCGAACCCCAGCTCGTCGAGAACTGGGGCATCGAGCGCGTTCCCGCCATCATCCTGCGGCGCGGCGCCGGCGCCCGTCCCCTGCGCTACTACGGCATCCCCGGCGCCCACTTCTTCGAGATCCTCGTCGAGGTGCTGTCCGCCCTCCCCGCCGCCCCTGCCCCGCCCGCCGCCCTGGCCGAGGTGCTCAACGGCCTCACCGGGCCCGTCACCATCACCGTCGTCGGCTCCATGCGCGACCCCGCCTCCGCCCAGGCCGTCGCCAACGCCTGCCAGCTCGCCCTCTTCGAACCCCGCGTCGAGGCGACCGTCATCGAGGTCGAGACCTTCCCCGAGCTGGTCGAGGAGTTCGGGCTGCAGGAGTTCCCCACCACCATCGTCGCCGGCGACCACCGCTTTTCCGGCGTTGCCGCCACCCCCGAGCTCGCCCGCTACGCGGTCGAGGCCCAGTCGGGCGTTCCCGCGCCTCCGCAGATCGCGCCCGGCTCGGCTGTGAACCTCAGCGGGGAACCCGTCGCCGGCGCCCAGGGCGGCCCCGAGGTGGCGCTCGTCGAGCCGGCCGCCGAGAGCGTCGATGTCGCTATCGTCGGCGGAGGCCCCGCCGGCATGCAGGCCGCCCTCGTGCTCGTGCGCGCCCGCAAGACCGTCGCCGTCTTCGATGCGCCCTCCCCCGCCCGCAACGCCGCCTCCCACGGCATCCACGGCTTCCTCGGCCTCGACGGCATCCTCCCCGCCGACCTCGCCCGCACCGCCTGGGAGCAGATCGACGCCGTCGGCGGCGCCTCCCTGCGTGCCTCCGAGGTCGTGAACATCCAGCCCGCCAATACTGGCGACTTCGTGCTCACCACCGCCGAGGGCGACCGCCTCGGCGCCCACCACGTCATCCTCGCGTTCGGCCACCGGGACGTCTTTCCCGACGTCCCCGGCTTCGCCGAGTGCTGGGGCGACACCGTCATCTCCTGCCCCTTCTGCGACGGCTACGAGCACCGCGACACCACCTGGGGGCTCGTCCTGACGGAGGCCGGGGCGAAGGCCACCCCGCCCCTCTTCGCCCGCAACTGGACCGACCGGGTCGAGCTCTTCCTCGGCGCCAGCGTGCAGCTCCCCGAGGAGATGGCCGCCGCCCTCCGCGCCGAAGGCATCGGCCTCCACCAGGGCGACATCACCGCCATCAACCACGAGGATGGGAAGGTCGCCGGCGTGACCCTCGGCGGGGGCGAGACCGTCCCCGTCGAGACGCTCCTCTGGAGCCCCGAGACTCGCCCCGCGCCCCTGGTCGAGCGGCTCGCCCGCGATCTCGGCCTTGCCGTCGACGAGTCCGGGTTCATCGCCGTGAACCCCCTCCAGCAGACCAACGTCGAGGGTATCTGGGCCGCCGGCGACGCCATCGCCTCGACCATGGCCATCGACGCCGCCCGCTCCGGGAGCGCCGTCGCAATGCTCATCGTCCAGAGCTGGTTCGAGGAAGCCGGGCCCTGAACCGGCGGCACGGGGGAAGTTCGCGCGGTATCCTGTAGCGCGTTACCACCGCCAGACCAGGAGTGAAGCGATGACCCGAGAGCAGTTGGTGGAGATGAGCCGCCGCGAGGTGGAGAACCTCCAGAACAACCGCATCGACCTTGCCGACGAGATCTACAAGATTCCCACGGCGCTCTACCACGACCAGGAGCGCTGGGAAGCCGAGGTCGACCGTATCTTCCGCCGCCTGCCCCTGGCCCTCGCGTTCTCCTCCGAGCTGCGCGAGCCCGGATCTTACCGGGCGATGGAGGTCGCCAACGTTCCCGTCCTCATCACCCGCGCCGAGGACGGCCAGGCCCGCGCCTTCGTCAACATGTGCAGCCATCGCGGCAACTACGTCGTCGAGGAGCCCGAGGTCGGGAACACCCAGGTGTTTCGCTGCAACTACCACGCCTGGACCTACGACCTGGAGGGCAACCTCGTCTCCGTCTTCGACGAGGGCAACTTCGGCGATGTCGACAAGTCCTGCTTCGGGCTCACCGAGCTTCCCTCCGCCGAACGCTCCGGCATGATCTGGGTCACGCTCAAGCCCGACTCCAACGTCGATATCGACGCTTTCCTGGCGGGCTACGACTCCGTCCTCGACGACCTCGCCTTCAACGACGCCTACGTCGTCGGCCAGCAGCCCCTCGACGGGCCCAACTGGAAGGTCGCCTACGACGGCTACCGTGACTTCTATCATGTGCCCATCCTCCACCGGAACAGCTTCGGTCCCGATGGGCCCTTCCAGCCCGACTACTACTCGTGGGGCCCCCATGTGCGCGTGATGTCGCCCAAGGGCCACGAGAAGCTCGCCGACACGCCCGAGTCGGAGTGGAGCTACGACGACATGACCGCGGGCGTCTGGACCGTCTTCCCGAACATGTCCATCGCCGGCAGCACCGGCAGCGGCTACATGGTCTCGCAGATGTTCCCCGGGAAGACCCCCGGCGAGTCCTTCACCATCCAGAACTTCCTCCGCTTCGAGCCCCCCGAGGAGCAGGATCCCGAGGAGCTCAAGGAGTACATGGACTTCATGGGCCACGTCGTCGGCAACGAGGACTACTACACCGGCTTCCACGTCCAGAAGGCCCTCGCCACCGGCGCCAAGGAGTTCTCAATGTTCGGCCGCAACGAGGGTGGCGGGCAGCTCTTCCACAAGTGGGTGGATGCTCTCGTCGCCACCGAGGACGACGAGCTTCCCACCCTGCTGGAGAAGGGCGTCAAGTAGCGCCCCCTGGCCCGGCGCGCACACCAAGGGAGCCCCCTCGCCGAGGGGGCTCCCTTCTTGTTCTGGAAGACCGGTGGCGGCTACTTGGCGCCTGGGGCGCCGGCCTCTTCCGGCTCACGGCCGAAGCCCGCTCGTTCTTCCATGTCCTCGTCGTCGGCCGGCAGTTGCTCGCCGCGAGCCTCCGCCATCAGCTCCTCGCGGCCGCGCATGCGGACGCGGGGCATGAACATCCCGATGACGAGGCCCACGGCCACGATGCCCACGCCTATGAGGAAGATGCCGGTGATCGAGTCGCCCAGCGCGATCTGGGCGTTCCCGATTACCTCGTCGGCGGCGCCCGGGCTGACCTGCTCGATCCTCGCCCGCATCATCGCAAGCGACTCCGGGCTGAGCAGCCGCTGCGGATCCGAGAAGAGCTCGCTGAACTGGTCCGGAACCGCGGTCGAGAGGTTGGACTTGAAGCTGCTTGCGAGGATCGAGCCCATGATCGCGACCGAGAAGGTGCCGCCGATCTGCCGGAAGAAGTTGACCGAGGCGGTCCCCGTGCCGAGGAGCCGGTGCGGGAGCGCGTTTTGGACCGCCAGCTGGAAGGTCGGCATCCAGAACCCCATGCCCACGCCCAGCAGCACCATGTAGCCGCGCGTCGTCCAGGCGCCCGAGGTCTGCTCGAGCGTCGAGAGCAGGTAGAAGGCCGTGAGCAGCGCGATCCCGCCGACGATCGCCAGCATCCGCATGTCCCGCCCGCGGCTCAACAGCTGCCCCGATGTCACCGATCCGAACATCATGCCCGCCGTCATCGGCATCATGATCAGGCCCGAGTTCGTCGCCGACACCTCCTGCACGCCCTGCAGGAAGAGGGGCAGGAACTGGAACGCCCCGAACATGCCCGCTCCCAGCACCATCGTTGCCAGAATCGAGACCGTGTAGGCCCGGTTGCGGAAGAGGGAGAGCGGCAGGACCGGCTCCTTCACCCGCCTTGTTTGCACCACGAACACCACCAGGAAGCCCGCTGCCGCCCCCAGCGAGGCGACGACCGGCGCTTCGCCCCAGCCGTACTGGTTGCCCGCCCACGAGAGGCCCAGCAGCAGCGACGCCGCCATGCCAACGATCAGAGCGGCCCCCGACCAGTCGATGGTCGCCTTGCCCTGGCCGCGGAACCACGGCATCCCGAACGTCACCAGCGCCAGCGCCACCATCGCCACGGGGATGTTGATGTAGAAGATCCAGCGCCAGGAGAGGTGGTCGGTGAGGGCGCCGCCGGCCAGCGGCCCGATGATGCTGGCCAGCCCGAACGTCGCCGCGAACAGGCCGATCCAGCGCCCCCGGTCTTTCGGTGCGAACAGGTCGCCGACGGAGGTGAACGCCGTCGTCATGATCAGCCCCGCGCCCACGCCCTGGATGGCGCGGAAGGCGATCAGCCAGATCATGTCGCCCGCTGCCCCGCACAACCACGAGCCCGCCACGAAGATGACGATGCCCGTCAGGATGAACGGCTTGCGCCCGTACAGGTCCGAGAGCTTTCCCACCACCGGCACGAGTGCGGTCGAGGCCAGCATGTACGACGTGAACGGCCAGACGTAGAGGTCGAGGTTGCCGAGGTCTTCCACGATCCGTGGCAGCGAGACCGTCACGATCGTCTGGTCCAGCGCCGCCAGGAACATCGTCGAGAGCACGCCCGCCAGCACGAGCGCCTTGCGCCGCGCCGAGAGCGACATCCCCGGGGGGAGTCCCCCTCCCGTCATCTGAGCTCCGCCGCCCATTCCCATCATGAGTGCGCCTCCCCGGCTGTCGGTGTCGTTGTTGCGGGTGTCGGTGAGAGGAACGGCGCCAGCACGGCCTCCGCCGCGGAACGTGCGTCGCCCTTTGCCTTGAGGGCCATGGCCGACCAGGGCGCGAGGCTGCCGAGGATGAGCGCGGTGGCCACGTCCGGCTCGATGTCCGCCCGAAGGCCGCCCCCGGCCTGCGCCCGTTCGTACAGGCGCTCGAAGCGCCGGCCCGGGTCAACCGCGCGCATCTCGCTCCGCAGCTCGTTGCGCACCCGCCCGCCGATCAGGGCAGCGTGAACCCACCCGTAGGTCCGCACCGTCTGGTGCAGCCGTTCGACCAGCGCAACGAGGCTCGCGACGCTTCCGTCGCCCGTCTCCGCTTTCTCGAAGCTTGCCGCGGTTTCGGCCACCATCCCCCGCACGATCGTCTCGATCACCTGGTCGCGGTTCCCAACGCAGCGGTACACGGTGCCGACGCCGACACCCGCCTCGTGGGCGATGTCGGTCAGTTCAGCCTCGAGTCCCTGCTCGGCCATGAGGCGCTTCGCCGCTTCGACGATCTTTCGCTGGTTCGCGAGCGCGTCGCTTCGCATGGCAGAACCGTAACCGGAATTCCGGTTATTCGCAAGGCCCGCACGCGACCTGCCCCCGGTTCAGGACCAACGGCCCCTCGGTCCTACCCTTCGTCGGCGAGCGCCGCGTCCACTCTCTCGGCGACCCCGGCGGGCACGAACGATGCCCACGCCTCCCGGTAGTTCTGGAGGTACCAGAGCGCTCCCGCGTCGGTATCCTCGTTGTTCTCGTCCATCCAGATCTCCGTCGCGACTTGGTCCGCCGCCTTGAACTCCCACTTCTCGAGGAACTCGATGACCTCCGGCGCCCGTGGAGGCAACGACGAGTTGACCATGATCAGGACCTTCGCCTCGGGATACGCGCAGGCCTTGGTGCTTGCCCAGCACTCATCCGAGTAGGGAGGTTCCTCCAGGATGTACAGGTCCAGGCTCACGGACAGGGGCGTCGGGTGCCACATGTACCCGATCCATGGCTCGCCCCTCGCGTAGGCCGCTTCCAGGTCCGCGAAGAGCCCCGCCCCCGACCCGGGGTTCAGCAGGTCAACGACGTCGGCCAGCCCGTACGCCTCGACCTTGGCGGCGTTCACCTGCTCGCAGGCCCAGCCCGGGATGCAGGTCACGAACCGCGCCTTCCCCCGCGAGTCCGCGGTCACGAACAGGTCCGCGTACTCGGCAATGTCCGTCACCGAGACCAGCCCGGGATGCTCGTCCTTCAAGTACTGGGGGATGACCCACGCTTCCCAGCCCGTGTCCAGGCTCGTCCCCAGTGCGACCAGCGTCCCCTCGTCCACATCCTCCAGCCACTCCTGCTGCGCCGGCCAGATCTCCATCGTGACGTGCGTGTCGTTGTTGACCAGCGCCGCCCAGAGCGAAACCGTGTCCCCCGTCACCAGCTCGGTCGGGTATTCGTAGCCGTGCTCGACGATGTAGGCCGCCACCCGCGCCTGGATCTCGGCCGAGGGCCAGTTCAGGTCGGAGAAGATGATGGTGTCCTTCTCCGGCTCGGGAGTCGCCTCCTGGGAGGCGCGCGTCGGCGCGGGCGTCTCGGCCGCCGCCGGCTCGTCCGGCTCGCTTTCGTCCGACCCGCCACACGCCATGATCAGGAGCGCCACGACGGCAAGCGCGGCGCCGAGCACGGCCGCCAGTCTCCTCGTTCGCTGGTACCTGCTGCGCGGCATCCGTCTACCTTCCTTCTAGCTGGATGGACTATCGAGGTGGGTCGAATGGTCTCACGCTAACCCTACCCTACTCCGCCGCCCGCTTCCATCGACGACTGCTGCCGGCTCGCGAACGCCTGGGTGATGCGGTCGATGATGATGGCGAGGAAGACGATCCCCAGCCCCGCCAGGAAGGCGTTCCCCGGCTCGATCCGGCCCAGCGCGCGGTTCACGTCCTCCCCCAGTCCCCCCGCCCCCACCAGCGAGGCGATCACGACCATCGCCAGGGCCATGAGCGTGGTCTGGTTCACCCCCGCCATGATCGTGGGCGTGGCCAGGGGGATCTTCACCTTCAGCAGGAGCTGCAGCGGTGTCGCCCCGAACGACTCCGCCGCCTCGATCGTCTCCTCGGGGAGCTGCCGGATGCCAAGGTTCGTCAGCCGCACGGCCGGCGGCACCGCATAGATAAGCGTCGCGATGATCGCCGGCACGTTCCCCAGGCTGAAGAACGCGATTGCCGGCACGAGGTAGACGAAGCTCGGCATCGTCTGCATCCCGTCGAGGACCGGACGCAGGATCCGGTCGAGCCGGTCGCTCTGCGACGCCCACACCCCTACCGGCACGGCGATCACGATCGAGAGCGTCACCGTGACGGCCATCAACGCCACCGTCTCCATCGTGCTGTCCCACAGTCCGAAGGACGCCAGCAGCGTCAGCGAGCCCGCCGAGAAGGCCGCCACCCAGAAGCCCGCCGTGCGCCAGGCGACCGTCGTGACCGCCAGGATGGTCGCGGGCCACGGCAGCCAGAGCAGGAAGTCCTCGATGTTGACCAGCACGGTCAGCACCACTTCCTTGATGACGTCGAAGATCACGTCGAGTTCCGTCGTCATCCAGTCGATCACGTTGTCGATCTCCCGCCCCACGTCCCGCCCCACGTCGGCGGGGAACTCGGCCGCCCACTTCCAGTCTCCCGCCACCAGCACGCCCGCCAGGACCGCGGGAACCACCAGCCAGCGCAGCATCAGCGTGCCCCGCAGCCAGCGCGGCCCGCGGCTCGCGGCCGGAACGTCGAGCCACCGCCCGATCACTCGGAGCGCCGCAAGGCGCGGAATCCTGTCCCGTACCCAGCGCCGGTTCATCCCGTGGACGGTCCTCCCCCGGCAACGGCGGCGCCTTCGTCCTGCTCGCCCGCCGTCATCGCTTCGGCCAGGGTCTCCAGCGGGATCTCTCCCACCAGCACCCCCCGGCCGTCGACCACCGCTACCGGGTGGTCCGACCGCAGGCCGCGAGGCACCAGCTCGTCCAGGACGGTGTCCACCGCGACGGCGTCGTCTTCCTGCAGGGGCAGGGTTGCGACCGACCGGTCCCCGGCATCCAGCACGTCTCGCAGGTCGATTGTGCCGACGTATCGCTCCTCTTCATCGACCACCAGTGCCTGCATGCGGTCCTCCCCCTGGAGGGTCGCCAGCACCTGCGCGGCCGTCTGCTCCGTGCGCGCGATACAGGTTGGCTCCTGCATGACGGAGGCGGCCGTCACCATCGACTGCAGCCGCACGTCGCGGGTGAACTCCCGCACGAAGTCGTTCGCCGGCGAGAGCACGACCTCCGACGGCTCCCCCAGCTGCACGACGGCGCCGTCCCGCATGATCGCAATCCGGTCGCCGATCCGCACCGCCTCGTCCAGGTCGTGCGTGATGAAGATGATCGTCTTGTGCAGCTCCGCCTGGAGCTTCGCCAGCTCGTCCTGCAACTCCCGGCGAATCACCGGGTCGAGCGCGCTGAAAGGCTCGTCCATCAGCAGCACAGGCGCGTCCTGCGCGAGTGCCCGCGCCAGCCCCACGCGCTGTTTCATGCCGCCGCTCAGCTGGTCGGGCGAGCGGTCCCCCCACCCCCGCAGGCCCACCGCCGCCAGCGCCTCCTCCGCCCGCTCCCGACGCCGGCCCTTCTCCACGCCGTTCACCTCCAGCCCCCACGCGACGTTGTCCAGCACCGACCGGTGCGGCAGGAGCCCGTAGTGCTGGAAGACCATCGCCACCTCGCTCCGCCGCAGTTCCCGCAACTCCTCCCCCGACATCTTCGTGATCTCCCGGTCGCCCAGCCAGACCTCCCCCGACGACGGCTCGATGAGCCGGTTGATGCAGCGCACGAGCGTCGACTTCCCGCATCCCGAGAGCCCCATCACCACGAACAGCTCGCCCCGCCGCACGTCGAAGCTCACGTTGTCGAGCGCCAGCACCGATCCGTGCTGCTCCTGGACGGCCGCCTTCGTCGTGCCCGTCAGGGCGCGGGCCAGCGCCCCCTCCTCGTTCCCCCCGAACACCTTGTAGAGGTTGCACACGGAGACCGCCACCTCCCCATCCGGCACTCCCAGGTCAATCGACATAAGCGCTACCGGGCCTGCTCTCGCGAGCCCGTCTCCACGACTCCTGATGCTACCAGCCTCCCGCTACCCCTTGCCGCCGCCACCCCACCCGCTCGACCCGTTCCGGACGGCTCGCTACCGTTGGCCGCCCAGGAGGCTCCATGTCCGTCCCGAACCCCTCCCCCGACGTCACGGTCGAGATCGACGGTCACATCGCCACCGTCGAGATCCACCGCCCGCCTCACAACTTCTTCGATGTCGCCCTCATCCGCGCCCTCGCCACCGCCTACCACGCCCTCGATGACGAGCCGGACGTGCGCGCGATTGTCCTCGCCTCCGAGGGCCGCTCGTTCTGTGCGGGCGCGCAGCTCGGCGGGCCGCCCGCCGCAGACGACGCCCCCGCCGACGAGCCCCCCGCCCGGCGCACCGGCAGCGGCCACCTCTACCAGGAGGCCGTCCGCCTCCTCGAGGCGGAGACGCCCGTCGTCGCGGCCGTGCAGGGCGCTGCCATCGGCGGTGGCCTCGGGCTCGCCCTCTCCGCCGACTTCCGCGTCGCCGCCCCCGAGGCGCGCTTCGCCGCCAACTTCGCCCGCCTCGGCTTCCACCACGGCTTCGGGCTCACCGTCACCCTCCCCGCCCTCGTCGGGCAGCAGAAGGCGCTCGATATGCTCTACACGGGCCGCCGCGTGAAGGGCGAAGAGGCCATCGCGATCGGTCTCTGCGACGCCCTCGCGCCCATCGAGGAGCTCCGCGACGCCGCCCGCGAGATGGCCGCCGGGATCGCCGGCTCCGCGCCGCTCGCCGTGCGCGCCATCCGACGCACCATGCGCCGCGGCCTCGCCGATCGCGTCCGCATCGCCACCGACCACGAGCTCGTCGAGCAGGACTGGCTCCGCGAGACCAACGACTTCCGCGAAGGCGTCCGCGCAACCGCCGAGCGCCGCACGCCCGACTTCACCGGCACCTAGAACCGGCAGCCAGTAGAGGAGCCTCCCATGAACGAGTTCCAGGTCGAGATCACCACCCCCGACGGTTCCGTCGACTGCTTCGCCGTCCACCCCGACGGCGACGGCCCCTTCCCGCCCGTCATCCTCTACATGGACGTCGTCGGCGTCCGCGAGGAGCTGCGCAACTTCGCCCGCCGCATCGCCGGAGAGGGCTACTTCTGCCTGCTCCCCGACATGTTCTACCGCCTAGGCCCCCAGCACTTCGACCTCTCGAAGGGCCGCGAGGAGATCGAGCGCATGTTTGCCGCCGGGCGCACGCTCGACATGCCGAAGGTCATGAGCGACACCGGCGCCTGGCTCGACTACCTCGACGCCAACCCCGCCGTCGATGGTCCCGCCGGCGCCATCGGCTACTGCATGAGCGGGCGCTATGTCGTCGGCGCGGCGGGCTCCTTCCCGGAGCGCTTCGGCGCCATCGCCTCCCTCTACGGCGTCGGCATCGTCACCGACGAAGAGGACTCCCCCCACCTCCTCGCCGATCGCATCAAGGCCGAGCTCTACCTCGGATTCGCCGAGCACGACCCCTTCGTGCCCGACAACGTCATCCCCGAACTCGGCAAGGCGCTCGAGGCGAACGGCGTGCCCCACGTCATCGAGACGCATCCCGGCACCGAGCACGGTTTCTGCTTCCCTGAACGCCCCGGCTACGTCGAGGACGCCGCCGAGCGCGTCTGGAGCACCGTCTTCGACCTGTACGCCCGGAGGCTGCAGGCGTAACGGCTAGGCGCCCAGTAGCTCCCCCGCGTTCGCGTCCATGATGGCCGCGATGTTGCGCTCTGCCATCAGCAGGATCAGGCCCTCCGCGGCCTCCACCAGGTCGCGAAACGCCTGGTGGTCCTCCTCGCTGGCCTCCGGGGGCGGCGGCGCGATGGCCTCGACGCCCTGCACCCCGATCAGCGGGATGAGCATGCTCAACAGCAACCCCAGCCGGTAGTCGTGCCGGCACTGCTCGAACGAGTAGCCCGTCACGCCGTGCTCGACCAGCGTCGCGTGGTACAGCGCCAGCAGCTCGTCGCCGACCGCCTTTCGCCGCTCCGGGTCGAACCCCTGTGCGATGAAGTACGCGAGGTCGCGCGGTCCCGACCCGTAGCTCGCGAGCTGCCAGTCGAGGATCACGAGTTCGTTGTCGGCGCCGGGCTCCCCGAAGAGGAAGTTCTCGATGCGGAAGTCCCCGTGGATCAGCGTCGCCCCCGAGGCCGCGCCCCGCTCGTAGAGCGTGCCCCAGTCCCGCACCAGCCGCTCCCCGACGGGGCCGAACGCCGGGTCGACCCGCGGCACGATCCTCGCGGCGAACGCCTCCCAGCCCCCCTGCACCAGCGGCGCGTTGATCGCCGCCTGGCGCTCCGAGGACGGCAGCCACGTCCACTCCCGCAGCCGGTCGCTCTCCCACCAGTGCGCATGCATCCGCGCCAGCGTCCTCACGATGTTCGGCGCCTGCTGCGGGGGGCACGAGTCCGTCTGGCTGAGCGTCCCCAGATCGCCCAGGTCCTCCAGCAGGAGCGCGTACGAGGTGCGCTCCTCGTGGACGCCCCCGAAGGTGCCGGGCACCCGCGCCGGACACTCTCCGCTCGCATCCCGGTACCAGTGGATCTCCGTCTCGATGATCATCGCCGACCATGGGGTCATGTACCCGGGTACCTGCACGAACGTCGGCACCTTCGCCACGAGACTCGCGGGCGCATCCCCGTTCGCTCCCTCGTAGGTCGGCGTCACCCGCACCGCCTGGCTGATGTAGCCCCGCCCCACGCCGATGTCCGCAACGTCGACCGCCCTCACCCGCCCCCGGGGCAGGTGGCCACCCTCGCGAAGCGCCTCCGTGAGCCACTCTGCTGTGATCCCGTACTTGTCCCCGATCGGCTCCATGCGACCCTCCTTCGCCCCTTCCGGCGTGGTCCGCGTCAGTCTCCGCCACTGGCGCTTCCGTTCAAGCGTCCGGCAACTCACCCGCCGTAGCGTCCTATCCGTTCCCGAGGAACGTCCGCAGATCCGGCAGGATGCGCTCCGGCGCCTCCTCCGCGAGGAAGTGACCGCAATCCTGGAATTCGTGCAGCCTGTAGTCCGAGAGCTCCGCCTTCCACCGTTCGAGTTCCTTCCGGCGGAAGGCGATGTCCTTGAAGCCCCAGAAGATCAGCGCTGGCTTCCCCGTGAACGCCTCCCGTTCGTTCCAGATCGACCGAATCCAGTCCGTGGCCCCGATGATGTGCCCCGGGAACGCCGCGCACGCGTCGCGTGAGCCCGCCGGCTGCGCGCTACGGTAGTGGTCCATCACCTCGGGCGTGATCACTGCCTTGTTTCCTATCGCCATCGGCATCACGCGGTTCACAAAGGCATTGAACCGTTTGATGAGCAGTTGTCCGAGCGGGCTGCGCATCACCGAGCTGAAGAAGACGTAGTGCGGGTCGCGCGAGACGGGCCAGCACCACGTATTCGTGATCACGAGCCGGGCCACCCGTTCAGGGTGGTTCCGCGCGAACTCTAGCCCTATCGGCCCGCCCCAGTCCGTCAAGAACAGTGTCGCGTCCCGCACGTCGAGCTGCTTCAGCAACTCCGTCAGGCGTTGAGCATGCGCCCTTGGGTGGTGGTCCTCCCGACGGTTGCTGCGAGACGAAAGCCCGAACCCGACGTGGTCCGGCGCGATGCACCGGAACTCTGCCCGTAGTCCTTCGATGAGGTGGCGAAACTCGAACGACCAGGCCGGATTCCCGTGTACGAACACGACCACAGGCCCCGAGCCCTCATCGACGTAGTGCAGCTCGTGGCCGTCGGAGGTCGCGAAAACCCGGCTCTCGAAGGGATACAGGTCGTCCGAGACCCACTCGGGGCGCGTACCGGCCACTACGAATCCAGCACCGTCGTTTCCGACCCCGCCTGCATGATCGTCAGGTGCGACATCGGCGAGCCGGTGTCGTGGGCGCCGTGCCAGTGGTCCTCCCCTGCCGGTACGACCGCGCAGTCGCCTGCGCTGACAACGTGCTCGCCCTCGCGGTCGCCGACCTTCCCGATCCCCTGGACGACGTACAGGATCTGGTCGCTCGTGTGGCGATGCCAGCCCGCACGCGCGCCCGGCCCGAAGTGCACCACCGACATGGTCATCTGCTCGGACGCCGCGCCCGACAGCCCCCTCCCCCAGACCTGCCCGCCCTCGAAGATCGCTGCCTCCGTGCGCTCCGTCGTCTCGCCGTCGTCCGATTTCAGGATGTGAAGTGCCATCGCCCGCCTCCTTGTGCGCGGCGCAGCATAGCGACGCTTGCCCGTTTGCGTCTCCCTTCCCACCATCGAACCGGTGCCCGACCTCACCCTCTTCATCGACGACGGCGGCGTCCTCAGCGACAACTCCCGGCGAGGCCCGGAGTGGCGCCGCCTTGTTGCCGAGTTCTTCCCGCCCCGCCTCGGCGGTGAGCCGCAAGCCTGGAGCGAGGCCAACCGCGCCACCTGGCGACAGGTCGCCGAGGCGCACCAGCCCGCGTTGGCCGTCGAGGGCCACTACGTCGCGGGCCTCAAGGCGTACGAGCGGGACTGGCTCGTGGCCATGTGCGAGCACGTCGGCATTGCCCCGCCCGAGGGCGATGCCTGCGACACCCTCGCTCGCGAGGCGAGCCTCTACATCATGCGTCGCGTCCGAGCCGCCTTCCCCCACGTCGCCGAGACCGTCGCCGCCCTGGGCGATGCGGGTTACACCCTCCACACAGCGTCGAACCAGGCCTCCTGGGAGCTCGAGGCCTACCTGACCCCGGTGGGCATCGTCGACCGCTTCGGCATCCTCTTCGGCGCCGACCTCGTCGACTGCATGAAGCCCAACCCTCGCTACTACGAGCGAGCCTTCGCCCTCGCCGAAGTCGACCCCGCCCGCGCCCTCGTCCTCGACGACACCCCGGAGTTCCTCGACGCCGCCCGCGAGGTCGGCGCCCGCACGGTCCTCGTCGGCGCCGGCGAGCCCGCTCCCGGCCACCTCGCCATCCCCTCCCTCGCGGCCCTCCCCACCCTGCTCCAGGGGCTGGGCTGAACGCTGAGCCGAACCCGCTACAATCCCACCCCGTGAACGAGCAGGGCCTCGCCGTCACCCTTGAGTACTGCGCCCAGTGCGGGTACCTGCCCCGCGCCCAGTGGATGGCCGGCGAGATCCTCGCCGCCCTCCAGGACGACATCGCCAGCTTCGCGTTCATCCCCGGTGGCGGCGGCTGCTTCGAGTGGTCCGTCGACGGCGAGGTCATCTCGTCGAAGAACGCCACCGGCCGCTTCCCCGAAGTCGACGAGATCATGGAGCTCATCGCCAACCGCCTCTGAGGCCCGAAGGAGTCACCGTGTCCGATTCCATCACCGTCTTCGACCCACGCGGGCATGCGCGCGTCGTCGCGCAGGAGTCCGCCCCCCGCCCCGACGACCTCGACGGCCTCCGCCCCGGCGTCCTCGAGAACCGCAAGGCCAACGCCCGCCTCCTCCTCGAGTCGATGGTCGACAACCTCCGCGCCGGCGCGGACATCGGTGCGACCACCACCGGCAGCAAGCCCGTCGCCGGGCCCGCCAGCCGCTCGACCATGGCCATGCTCACCGAGGAGTGCGACTTCGTTGTCGTTGGGTCGAGCGACTGAGGGTCCTGCACGGCGTGGAGTGTCTACGCCTCGATAGCCCTGGAGAAGCGCGGAATCCCGACCGTCACCGTCGTGACCGATGAGTTCGAAGGCCTCTTCAAGCTGGAGGCCGAGCAGCGCGGCGCCCCCGACCTGCCCTACATCGTGATCTCCCACCCCCTCGGCGGTATCCAGCCCGAGGTCGTCCAGGAGAAGGCCCGCGCGGCGACCCCCGCCCTGCGCGCCGCCCTGCTGGGGGACGGCGCGTGAGCGACGACTCCCTGATGGAGCTCGCCTCGACCGTCGAGGTCGAGGCGCTCGGGTCGGGCCGCCCCGGTCCGACTGTCGCCCTCCCCGACGACGTGGCCGCCGTCAACCGCGAGTTCGCCGCCCGCGGCTGGTCCGACGGCCTCCCCGTCATTCCCCCCACCGAGGAGCGCGTCACGGCCATGCTCGCCGGCACATCCCGCAATCCTCTCGAGGTGGTCGGCATCCTGCCCCCTCGCCGCGGCGAGGCGACCGTCCACGCCATCGCCGTGAACGCCGTCATGGCGGGGTGCCTTCCCGCGCACATGCCCGTGCTCATCGCCGCCGTCCGCGCCATCGCCCACCCCGAGTTCAACCTCTCCGGGGTGAACGCGACGACTCACCCCGTTTCCCTCTTCCTCCTCGTGAGCGGACCCGTCGCCGCCGAGCTCGGCATCCACTCCGGTAGCGGCTGCTTCGGCCCCGGGTTCGCCGCCAACGCGACCCTCGGCCGCGCCCTGCGACTCATCCAGCTCACGGTCGCGGGCGCCTGGCCCGGCCGCGGCGACCGCTCCACCCAGGCCACCCCCGCCAAGCTCGCCTTCTGCGCCGCCGAGAACCTCGACGCGAGCCCCTGGCCCCCCTTCCACACCACCCGCGGTTTCCAGCCGGGCCAGAACGCGGTCACCGTCTTCGGCTGCGAGGGGCCGCACAACATCCAGGACCACGGCAGCAACACCGCCTCCGGCATCATGCTCACCATCGCCGGCTCGATGTCGCAGGCGGGGAGCAACAACATCCTCTCGCGCGGCTCGCCCGTGCTCGCCTTCGGGCCCGAGCACGCCGCCACCGTCGCCGCCGAGGGCTGGTCCCGCGAGGACGTCCAGCGCTACGTCTTCGACAACGCCCGCTACCCCCTTGCGGAGCTCTCCGACGAGCTCTTCCAGGTCATCCAGGAGCACACCGAGCAGGGCGTCCCCGTCCCCCTCTTCGAGCGCGACGCCCTGGCCCCCATCGCCGACAACCCCGAGTCGATCCACGTCATCGTCGCCGGCGGCCCCGGGAAGCACTCCTCGTGGTTCCCCACCTTCGGCAACATGACCCGCCCCGTCACGATGCCGGTCGAGTAGCGTCGATCTACGCCGTCAGCAGCGCCCGCGGGTTGTCGCAGAGCATCTGCCGCACCTCCGCCTCGCTGAACCCCTCCGCCACGAAGCGCTCCCCGAAGAGCGCCAGCGCCACGACCGGTTCCGGGTTCGACGCCTGCCCGTGGTCCGACGACAGCACGACACGCTCCGGCCCCACCTCCCGCACCTGCCGCAGCAGGTCCGGCCACACCTCCTCCCCGTCCTCCTCCGCCACGGCGATGGCGCACTGCTCGATGTAGCCGCCTTTCGCCGCGATCTCCTCCTGCAGTTCGAGGGGCGTCCAGAACGATGCGTGCGTGATCACGCAGCGCACCCCCCGCGCCAGCCCCTCCCCGAGGATCGCCTGCGTCTCCTCCGGCGAGAGGTGACCGCTCGCGAGCACCCCGTCGTGGCTCGCGATCACGTCGAGGATCTCGTGGCAGACGGGCAGCAGCGCCCCGTCCTCGTCGAGGATGGTGATGCCGTCCTGCGGGCTGTTGAAGCCGCCCGGACGGTAGCCCCGCCAGTGGAGTGCGTCGAAGGTCGGCATCCACACCACCCGCCCCCCGATCCGCAGCGTGATCGAGGCCGCCTCCGGGTTCAGCCCCCCGACCCCCCAGTCGAGCGCCACCCCACCGTAGACGTCGATGCCGCTGAACTCGCGGTCGAGCGTCCACGCCAGCGGCTGGGTCGGGTACTCGTGGCTCTTCAGCACGAGCCCCGCCAGCCCCACCAGACTGGACAAAATCGAGAACCTTCACTCTGAGGTTCTCGCTGGGAGCCTCGTAGTCGAGGTGTGGCGCCGAGAACAGGGGACAGTTGCGGTGCGTGGTACCGGCTCCATGGCTGTTGGCCTCAAGGGCTCGCCAGCGTCCTGACCTGAACATGCTATCGCTACAGTAGCGGCATCTGTGCGACTAGACTGGGTGCGGGTCACTCCCTGGAGCATTCGCATGCCAGACACGGTGGACCGCGCAATTCGCGACGCAATCGCACAACCGCTCGATGGCACAACGTTCGAGCGATGCGCATCCGCCCTGCTTAAGGAGGATTATCCGACCCTCGTGCCGGTCGAAGGTGGGAACGATGCGGGGATGGATGGAGTCGGGGAACTCTCCGATGGTACGCCCTTCTTCCTCGTAGCCACCGTTCAGGAAGACGCGCGCGGCAATCTCGACCGGAATGTCAGGAGTCATCTCGAGGGCGGAGGGGAGCGTCGTGCGGTCGTGCTAGCGACTTCGAGGCCGGTCAGTGGCCGGAGTCGCCTCAAGCTGGACCGCCACCTGCGCGACGAGTTCGGGGTCCGGCTCGCTGCGGTCCATGATCGTGCGGACTTCGTCGCGCGGCTCTACCGGAACGCGGGATGGCGACGAGAACTGCTAGGCGTCCCCGGTGAGGCGCGGGCGTTGTCTACCCTACCTGCCAACCGTCGGCCTACGCCGGAGATACCCCTGATTGGGAGAGACCGCGAATTCAATGAACTGGGAGCCGTTGAGGGAGACCTCGTCCTTGTCGGGAAGCCCGGAATCGGCAAGACGTTCTTGCTTCAGAAGCTGGTGGAAACCGATTGGGGCCTCTTCGACGATGGCTGGGACATCGACGGGCTTGAAGACGCCATCCGCGACATGCAGCCAGCGCGGATCGTGTTGGACGACGCGCACCTGCGGGAAGATCGGCTCATCAGGCTCCGGCAACTGCGTGCTCGGATGGGTGCCGACTTCGCGATCGCAGCCGTTACGTGGCCAGGGAGCGTCGACGAGGTTTCCGGCGCCCTACCGGGTGCTGCGCAATTCGAGATCGCCGAACTTGAGCGCGATCAGATTCTCAAAGTCATAGAGGAACTGGGCATTGAGGGGCCGGTCGCGCTCCAGACGCATCTCGTGAATCAGGCACATGGTCGCGTTGGACTCGCAGTCACCCTCGCCTACGCGTTGCTGACGGGCGACTCACGGGAGGTCACGGCTGGTGACGTTCTCCTTCGCGATCTTGTTGGCTGGTACACGAGAACGCTCGGCTTTGAGAGCCGCTATGTGCTTGGCTTTCTGGCTCTTTCTGGGCGCCACGGAGCGACTCTGGCGCAGACCGGGATTGCCCTCGGTCTCACGCAACCCGAAGTCGCCCACCTCATTCGAGGCCTCGCGGACGGAGGGACTCTGGATGAGGCGCACGATACAGGTGGCGTCGCGCGCCTCCGGGTCGAGCCGGCGGAGCTTCGGTACGCCCTCGTGCGCGATGTCTACCTTGCAGGCCCTGGCTCGCTCGACCTTCGCGCAGCGCTTCGGCACCTCGACAATGCAGGTAACGCAGCAGGCCCGCTGCTCGGTGCGATTCACCGCGAAGCTGATCTCGACCGGCAGCTTGTACGCGACTTGGTCGATGACCACGACTCTGACGCCGCCGTCGCGTTTGCTCTCCTCGGCCCGGCCGAACTCCACCAAGCTCTAGAGCGCTGGCCGCAATTCCGGGACGAGATCGTCCGGGAAGCACACCGAGCGGACATCGACCCCGACACGACTCTACCCTTGCTACTGGACGCAGCGATCGGTAACGACGGACTTGAGCACAGCGATCCAGATCACCCGCTACGGGTCATCGATGATCATATCGCGGCATCTGATCACCCGATCGACATCAGGGAGGGCGCGATCGAGGCGATCGACAATTGGCTTGTGGCTGGTGGTGACGTGGGAATCGGAATCCGCGCGCTGGCGCACGTGCTGCACCCCCAACTCCGCAGAACATCTCAGGATCCTGGTCTCGGCAACACATTGACTCTGATAGAGGGTCCGCTAGCACCCGAGACAGTGACAGCGTTCGAACCTCTCTGGGATCGGGTTCTCGGAATCGTGGCGCGAGAAAAGGACGGACCCGTCGGACCTCTAATCGCGGAGTTGCACTCCTGGATTTACCCGCAGAATCTCAAGATCGGTGGTGCGGCGCCGGAGGCTGCCGAGCGCGTGATTCGCGGAATGGCTCCGCGGATCATCGAGCGACTCGCGACTATTTTGATCGAACGCCCTGGTGCGCTTCGAGAGCTTCGCTCATACGGCTCCGAGTTTGATCTAGAGATAACGACTCCACCGGAATTCGAGACTCTCTTCCCGGAGCGCTGGACGCGTGCCGATAGCGATCCTGACGACTGGTGGCGGAGAGCCGACGAGGCAGTAGTCGCCCTGGCGGAGGATGCAAAGTCCCGAGCACTAGATGATCAGATCAAGCTCTTGTACGGGTCGGACGCTGAGGCTAACTCCGCTGGGATCTCATATCCGCGCTTCACGCCGCGCTTGGCCGAACTTCTCGCCGAGTCGACCACCGAGCCGCTTACCTGGGTCGATGCATTGGTGGGATGTGGCGCTGCTGGCGATCTGGTGCTGCCATTCGTGCGGCGATCCGTGGAGGCTGATGTGGCGGGATGGCAGGACAAGTTGTGGGCGTTACTCGGGAACGACTCGTTCTCGGGGGTAGCCCTGCACATCGTCCTCACGCACCCCGTCGGGGAGGCGCTCACGGCAGCGGGGATTGCGAAGCTGACCGCATGGCACACGAACCTGATCCAAGTGCTGTTGATACGGGATGAGGTCGACGGTAAGACCGTCGAGCGGTTGTTGAACGCTCCCGACCTTATGGTCGCACGCGAGACGGCAGTGACGATCGCACACAAGCCGGGAGGCGCGGCGTTCTCTTCTCTCTCGGCGGCGGGGCAGGCTCAGTGGCGCGAGGTGATTGTCTCGAGTCCACCAGACGAGTACTGGTACTCGGAAATCCTCAAGCGCGATCCCGAGCTATTCGCCGAGTGGCTCCGTAGCTGGTTTGCGCGACTAACGAGCGAGTCCACTGACCACTGGTTCCTGCCGCATACCTTCAAGGAGACGATCGGAGAGCTACCACTTGCCTTCCGGCAGGAGTTGATCGAAGCGATCCCCGCGAGCGCGCCATCGTTCCCCCTACAAGATGTCGTGACAGAACTCGTGGGGTCGGATTTGAGCGTAGCAAAGGCGCTGCTTGATCGAGATGGCCTCGCAGAACTCCATTGGGTGTGCGTGCGGCGTGGCCCGAGCGAGAACTGGATGGAACGCGCCCTACTCGCGGTCGACCGCGGGTGGGAGCCAGAGCAAGTCGTCAGCTCGACGCAGTTCTCGGAGAGCACTTGGTGGGGCGAGGAAAGTCACCACTGGCAAGCAAAGATCGATGCCTTCTCGGAGCTTGACCGCGGGGACGACGGCCGACGAGCCCGGATTATCGATGCGGGCCTGAAGGTCTTCAGCGAATTGCGCGACCGCGCCGCGAAGAGAGAACATCACGAGCGCGTATTCGGACTAGGGTGACCGTGGCCGGTGGGAGGCGAGCGGGCTAGGAACGGATCGGAACCAGTTGAACGCTTGCGTGGCCAAGTGGCCCGCCTTCCCGAGTTACGGCGTGAGGGGTTGCGTCTCATCAGCGAAGGAGGCTCTCAGGAGGTCTCGGCTTGGCATCGCCAGTGGACCGCACTCCTTGATGATATCCGCGAGCCGCTGGAACTCGAAATACCTCGACAGGCCGAGTTGGTCCTCTGGCCCTGTGTGGACGGAAGGCAATCTCTTGCGCAGGTTCGCGCGGAACTCGTGCGAGCCGCTGTCGGTTGCCGCGAACTGGACTTGCTCGTGAAGCAGCTAGCCCGCGAGCAGGAGAGCGCCTTGGAGGCGCTGCCCCCACCTGTGGAACCTCCTCAAGGGTCGACCTTTGTTGGTGGAGGGAAGGGATTCGAGGGTGCCGTGATGCTGCGGAGGCTAATCGAAGTTGCCCGAGATTCACTGGTGATCGTTGACCCCTACGTGGATGCCGGGACCTTCACTCTCGCAGCCGCAGCGACCGACAAGATATCAAGGCGCTTTCTGAGTTCCGACCACCCCGCCGTGAAGCGAGGAGTCACCGCGGCTTGGGACGATTGGCGAGCCAGCTGGGGAGGCGATAGCGAATGCCGCGTCGGCGGCGAACTCCCGCACTTCCGGCTGCTCTTTGTCGACCGTGCGGCATACCATGTCGATGCTTCGCTCAAGGATTTCGGAACGCGTTGGACCTTCCTTCGAATGCTCCCTACAGATGAGTTGCTGCAGATTGAAGGCAAGATCGAGTCCATGTGGCGGCAAGCGATTCCTGTATGAACGAATGAGCCATCCCTGCGAAACGCGGTGCATCAGGAGAATCGAAGCCGGGGGCAAGTTGAGCCGGGTGATGGATCGAGGTCAAAGTCGTAAGGCCATCCTAGTCTTGAGCAGATAGCACCCAAGTAAGCATCGTGCGCGGTTGCGACGTGTCGAAGCTCCAGCGTGTTCCCATCCATCACTCGACTCGGAACACCTTCATCACTTCGTCGCCCAGGTGGTTGATGACCTTCACGGCGATGCGGCCCGACTCGGGTTTGTCGAACGGGCGTGACTCCGCGCTGTGCAGCGTCTCCCACGCCTCCTCGTCGATCTCAGCCTTGAGCGTGGTCCTGAGCGCCTTGTACGGGTCGTTCTGGCCGAGGAAGTAGGCGTGGCGGACGAAGAAGCTCTCCTGGTCGTAGTCGGTGTCGATGAACCAGCAGGCGATGCCGTCCGGGCCGTCGCTGCGCACCTCGCCCGTGTTGGGGTGGAAGACGTCAACGCCGTTCACCCGCACCTTGACCTGCCCAGGTTCGGCCCCATCGTCGCCGGAGGCGTCGAGGATGTCGATGTCGGGCTCTCCGAAGATGACGAACAGGTTGCCCTTGCCGGTGTTCTTCAGGTCGTTGGCCATGTGCAGATCGGCGTTCATCCGCGCCTTGAGGACCGGGAGCGGCCCGAGCTTGTTGAAGTCGGTGGCGTGCGCCTCGTAGTTGAAGGCGCAGGAGATGAGGACGTCGAAGCCGGCATCGGCAGCCTCGCGGGCCGCCTCGACGAGGTCCGGCCGCGACACGGTGCCGAACTCCGGTCCGATGAAGATGCCAGCGCGCTGCTCGGCGCCCGTGCCGTTGGAGCCCAAGCCGCCCTCGGCGTAGCGCCCCTCGGCGCAGACCATCTCGCCCGGCCACGGGATGACCGAGGAGAAGGTGATGCGGTCCTCCTTGTGGGCCTGCTGAACGCCGGCGGTTTGCAGGTTCGCGAGGATCATCGAGCCGAAGTCCTGCGTCTTGCCGTAGGAGTCTGGAGGCTCGGCGACACCGTCGATAAGTTCATCGTTCTCGTCGACGCCGAGGACGCGATGGGGCGAGAGGCTCTCAACCGTGAACGGCCCGGCGACCCGTACCTTGCGGTTGTCGGCGTAGGGCCTGTCGTAGAGGTACTCGAAGTCAGCCTTCGCGGCGATCGATGCGTCGATCTCACGCTGGCGCTCGATCCGCTGCTCCCACCACTGTTCGTGCAGCGCCCTCGCCGCGGCTGGCCACCCATCCTCTGCATCGCGCGGGATTTCCCACTCCTCCCACGACTCGCCGAGCGCAGCGTTCAACTTCTTCCGCAGCGGTTCGAGCGTTCCCTGGAATTGCTCCCAAATGACGTCGATCTCCGCGTTGCTCGCAATGTCGCGAAGCTGGATGTGTGGCACTCGCTCGTAAACGAAGCCTTGGCGAATATTCCCAGCCGTCGGCGTGCCAGTAGACTCCGTGCGCGTGAGTTCGGCTTCCTTCTGCCTGCCATCGACACTATCCGATAGCAAGTAGTACGGGTACCGGGCTCCCATTATGCGTGAGCGAGACAGAGCAAGAGCGACCCGGGAAGTGTCGATAGTGATCCAACGCCGCCCCCACTGTTCAGCGACGTACGCGGTTGTTCCGCTCCCGCAAGTTGGGTCCACAACCAGATCGCCCGGATCGGTTGCCATGAGCAGACAGCGCTGCACGACCTTTGCGGATGTCTCGACAACGTAACGCTTCTCTGAGGCAAAGCCCGCGATCCCTGTGTCACTCCACACGTTGTCTTCGTTCAGTGCTCTGAAATCGTCGAAGTGCCGGACGTAATAGAGGCCGGAACGTGTCGCGCTCAGCCGATCGGCCTCCCTGAGCCGTCTCATTCCAGTTTCGTTAGTCTTCCACCGGACTCTGTCTGACGGGCTGTACGTTCTGCCCTGGAACGCAACCGGGAACCAAGAGGCGGCACCCTCGCCCTTTGCGCGACCGACGCTCTGGCTCGTCAGGTTGTCCACCCTGTACACGAGTGCGTCTTCTGGCAGCCGAGATGGATCCAGCAACTCCTCGCGGGTCAGCGGGCGCTCAGTGCCATCGGCCAGCCGAGCCCGCCTGTAGGCGGTGCCTCCAACTCCCCCGATCTCCTTGACTTGGAGCGGTTGACGGTACTTCAGGCGTGCGCGATCCCTCGCATAGAAGAGCAGGACGTCGTACGTGCCTGGCAAGTACTCGGAAGTGGCACTCGCGGTCTTCGAGAACACAATCTGAGACACGAAGTTCTGCGATCCAAACACCTCATCCAGAAGTGCCCGAAGCAGATGGGAGTTCTCCTCCCCTATCTGGACGAACACCGAGCCGGACTCCGCTAGCAGGTCGCGGGCGATCTCGAGACGGTCTCGCAAGTACGACAGGTACGAGTGGATGCCGTCGCGCCAGGTGTCGCGGAACGCCTTCACCTGCTCCGGCTCGCGCGTGATGTGCGCGGCATTGCCATCGCGCACGTCTCGGCTCGTCGTCGACCACTGGAAGTTCGAGTTGAACTTGATGCCGTACGGCGGGTCGATGTAGATGCACTGCACCTTGCCGCGAAGGCCCTCCCGCTCAGCCAGCGAGGCCATCACCTGCAGGCTGTCGCCGAGGATCATGCGGTTCGACCAGTTGGAGTCGTGCTCGTAGAAGTCCGTGCGATCGGCGCCCTCGGGCAGCCCGTTGAAGTCGGAGAACAGGTCGAACTGGAAGCCCTCGACGGATGTGGCGGCCTCGGCCTCGGTCAGGCCGCTGCGCCGCATCAGGTCGTCGACGAGCACCTTGGGGTGCACCTTCTCCTGGATGTAGAGCGGCGGGGCCTGCACGACGAGGTCGGAGAGGTCCTGCTCGTCCTTCCCGCGCCAGACGAGTTGCGGGTCGAGGTCGCGGTTCCGGCGCGCGTAGGCGACCTCGACGGGGCTGCGGTCGTCGTCCTCCAGCGCGGAGCTGTACTCGGCGGTGGGGATGTTGGTCCGCTTCGCGTCGTCGTGGACGAGCGCCTCGACC
>JAJDYW010000040.1 GCA_022824925.1 Dehalococcoidia bacterium
GCCGCGATGACGCTCGCCCCGGGGCATGCGCTCGCCACGGCGATCGCGATCGCCCCGCACCCCGTGCCCACGTCCAGCACCGTCGCGCCGGGATGGCGCGCAAGCTCCGAGACGCCGATCTCGACCAGCAACTCCGTCTCCGGCCGGGGGATGAGCGTGCCCGGCCCCACGAGAAACTCCAGTCCGTGGAATTCGCGCATGCCCGTGAGGTATGGCGCAGGCTCGCGCCTCAGACGCCGCGCCACGAGCGCGTCCAGTTCCCCGCAAACGCCCTCCGGGACCGGTTCGTCGGCGAAGAATGCGCTCTGGCTCAGGCCGCTCGCGTGGCGGGTGAGCACTTCCGCTTCCAGTGCGGCGTCGGGGATGCCCGCGGCTTCCAGCTCGGCGCGGACGCGGGCCGCCGCCGCGCGCGCCTTCACGCCGTCGTGGCCTGCAGGCGCGCCGCCTCTTCCGCCGCCGCCACCGCGTCGATGATGTCGTCGATGTTCCCGTCGAGCCGGTCGGGGATGTTGTGCACCGTGAGCCCGATGCGGTGGTCCGTAATCCGGTCCTGGGGGAAGTTGTACGTCCGGATCTTCTCGCTGCGGTCGCCGCTCCCCACCTGGCCGCGGCGGTCGGCGGCCAGCTCCGCCTCCTGCTTCTCCTGCTCCATCGCCAGCAGCCGCGAGCGCAGCACGGTCATCGCCTTCGCCCGGTTCTTCAGCTGCGAGCGCTCGTCCTGGCAGACCACCACCTGGCCCGTGGGAAGGTGCGTCAGCCGCACCGCCGTCGCGACCTTGTTCACGTTCTGGCCCCCCGCCCCGGAGGCGTGGAAGATGTCGACGCGCAGGTCCTTGTCGTTGACCTCCACGTCCACGTCCTCCGCCTCGGGCAGGACCGCCACCGTGGCCGTCGAGGTGTGGATGCGGCCCTGCGCCTCCGTCTCGGGCACGCGCTGCACGCGGTGGACGCCGCTCTCGTACTTGAGCCGCGAGAAGGCGCCCTCGCCGGTCACGCTGAAGATGACCTCCTTGTACCCGCCGATGCCCGTCTCCGAGACGTTCATCACCTGCGTGCGCCACCCGTGGCGCTCGCCGTAGCGGTGGTAGGCGCGGTACAGCTCCTGCGCGAAGAGGGCCGCCTCCTCGCCCCCCGCCCCCGCCCGGATCTCCATGATCACGTTGCGGCTGTCGCGCTCGTCCTTCGGCAGCAGCGCGCGCAGGATCTGGTCGTCGAGCGTCGCCAGCCGCCCTTCCGCCTCCGCCACCTCCGACTCGGCCAGCTCGCGCAGCTCCTCGTCCCCCTCGTCGAGCAACTCCTGCGCCTCGGCGCGGGCCGTCTCCGCCTCCGTGTAGTCGCTCAGCAGCTGCACGATCGACGCGAGTTCGGCGCGCTCCCTGGCGAGCTTCGCGACCTGGTCGTAGTCGGCCGCGACCTCGGGCCGGCCCATCTCGTCGGTGATCGCGTCGAAGCGAACCCGGATCTCGTCGAGCTTCTGGCGAACGGCCTCGTCCATGCCGCCTATTGTGCGGGCGCTCCCCCGTTCGCGCTCGGCCCCGCCCCTCCGCTAGCTCGTGACCGCCCCCTCGGACGCGCTCGAGACTCCCGCCGCGTACTTCGCGAAGACGCCCCGCTCGTAGCGCGGCGCCGGCGGCGACCACGCCGCCAGCCGCTGCTGCAGCTCGGCCTCGTCGATCTCCACGTCGAGCCGCCGTGCGTCGATGTCGAAGGAGACGATGTCGCCCTCGTGGAGCGCGGCGATGGGGCCGCCAACGGCCGCTTCCGGGGCAACGTGACCCGCCATGAGGCCGTGCGTGGCACCGCTGAAGCGCCCGTCCGTGAGCAGCGCCACCGAGTCGCCGAGGCCCTCTCCCACGAGCGCGGCTGTGACGCCCAGCATCTCGCGCATGCCCGGCCCGCCCTTCGGACCCTCGTAGCGGATGACGACCACGTCGCCCGGCGAGATGCGCCGCTCGGAGACCGCCGCGAAGGCGTCCTCCTCGCGGTCGAAGACGCGGGCGGGTCCGCGGTGCTGCATGATCTCGTGCCCCGCGACCTTGATCACGCACCCCTCCGGCGCGAGGTTCCCCTTGAGGATGACGAGCCCGCCCGTCGCCTTCAGGGGCTCGTCCAGCGAGACGATGACATCCTGGCCGGGCGCCTCTTGCGCGTCCGCTGCTTCCTCCTCGATCGTCCGCCCCGTCACCGTCAGCTGGTCGCCGTGGACCTTCTCGCCCTCCAGCAGGCGCTGGGCGAGCAGGCGCGTGCCGCCCGCGCGGTCCATGTCCAGCGCGACATAACGACCGCCCGGCCGCAGGTCCCCGATGATCGGCGTGCGCTCGCTGATCTCGTCGAAGTCGTCGATGCCGAGCTCGACCCCGACCTCCCGCGCCATCGCCAGCAGGTGCAGGACCGCGTTCGTCGAGCCCCCGGTCGAGGCCACGCAGACGATCGCGTTTTCGAAGGCCTCGCGCGTCATCACGTCGCCCGGCAGCTGGCCGCGCGCGAGCACGTCCATCACGAGCTGGCCGGCTTCGTAGCCGGCGCTCTGCTTGCGCGGGTCGGTCGCCCCGGACGACCCGCTCCCCATCGGCGAGATGCCGAGGAACTCTATCGCCGTCGCCATCGTGTTCGCCGTGTACTGCGCGCCGCAGGCCCCCGCCCCGGGGCAGGCCACGTCCTCGAGCGCCGTCAGCTCGTCGTCCGTCATGCTCCCCGCGGCGTGCCGTCCCACCGCCTCGAACACGTCCTGGATGGTCACGTCCTGGCCTTCGTAGTTGCCCGGCGCGATCGAGCCGCTGTAGAGCACGAGTCCGGGAACGCCCAGCCGCGACAGCCCCATCACCCCGCCCGGGATCGTCTTGTCGCAGCCGACGATGACGACGGCGGCGTCGAAGAGGTAGCCCCGTCCGCACAGCTCGATGCTGTCCGCCACCACCTCGCGGCTGATGAGCGAGGCCTTCATCCCCTCCGTCCCCATCGCGATGCCGTCGCTGATGGAGACGGTGTTGACCTCCATTGGCGTCCCGCCGGCCTCGCGGATGCCCCGCATGACCTCCGCCGCCAGCTCGCGCTGGTTGTAGTTGCAGGGCATCGTCCCGATCCAGCTGTGGGCGACCATCACGAGCGGTCGCCGCAGGGACTCCGTGTCGTAGCCGACGGACTTGAGCATCGCCCGCGCGGGCGCCCGGTCGGGCCCGTCGACGAGGGTGCGGCTGCGGTGGCGGGGGTCTAGCGGCATGGTCGAACTCCACGATTTCGCGTGAGATTAGCCACGCGAGGGTACGCGCTGGCCGTTTCCCGGGCCAGAACCGCGGGGGTCTGCCGCTACTTGATCGCCGAGTTGGCTGCGACCTCGCGGATCGCTTCGCCGAGGCGGTGCGCGCCTTCCTCGATCTCCTCGATGGGCGTGTAGCTGAAGGCCAGGCGCAGGTGCTGCGTCGCGTTGCCGTCCGCAAAGAAGTGCGGTCCCGCGCCGACGAGCACGCCCTTCTCGTTCGCCACGCGCTGGACCTCGATGGCGGAGAGGCCGGGCTGGAGCGCCAGCCAGACGAAGAACCCGCCTTCCGGTCGGAGGTAGCTGACGTACTCGCCGCAGTGCTCCTCGACCGCCGCGCACAGCCGGTCGAGCTTGCGCCGGTAGATGTCCCGCAGCCGCCCGACGTGCCGGTCGAGGTCGCCGTTCCGGATCATCTCCGCCACGACCCGGCCCAGGTACGGGCTCGACCCCATGTCGTAGCGCAGCGCGGCCATGCGCGTCGTGAACGTGGGCGGCGCCAGGTTCCAGCCCAGCCGAAGCCCCGTCGCGATGACCTTCGAGAAGCTCGCCACCTTGATCGCCAGTTCCCCGCCCGAGAGCGAGAACAGTGAGGGCGGCGGCGGCTCGTCGCCGAACCAGAGCTCCCCGTAGGCGTCGTCCTCCATCAGCAGGACGCGGTGCTCGCGCACGAGTTCCAGCAGCTTTTCGCGCCGCTCCAGCGGCAGGGTCGACCCCACCGGGTTCTGGTGCGTCGGGATGGTGTAGAGCAGCTTCGCCCGCCGCCCCTCGTCCGCCAGGCGCTTGAGCGCCTCCTCGACCAGGTCGATCCGCAGGCCCTCCTCGTCCATGGGGACTGCCTCGATGGTTGCCCCGAACGAGACGAAGGTGCGCAGGCTGCCGGGAAAGGTCGGGCTCTCCACGAGCACCGTGTCGCCCGGGTCGAGAAGCGCCTCGCAGGCGATGCCGATCCCCTGCGCCGCGCCCGCGGTCACGATCACGTGCTCGTGCGTCAGCGGGATCCCCTCGATGCCGCTGGAGCGCTCCGCGATCGCCTCGCGCAACGGCTGGGGGCCGAAGGTGCCGCCGTACTGCAGCGCCTCCCGGCGCTCCTGGTCGAGCACGGTGCGCGTGGCTCGCAGCAGCTCCTCGCTCGGCAGCGAGGGCACGTCGGGCAGCCCCCCCGCGAACGAGATGACGGGACGGTCGTCGGGCCGCGCTGCGGCCCACACGCCCGCGCCCATGATCTTCGAGCGGGAGCTGACGATCTGTTCGAGGGAGTCCTGGGTCCAGAAGGGTGTGTCGGACATGCCCTCAGTATGGCGGCGCGCGGCCTCAGGGGCGAGGGCCGGCCCCGTTAACGCAGGCGTAATCGTTACGGGCGACCACGAGCGTCCGATCCCGCTATACTTATCGTTCACCCAAGCGTGCGTTGGTGAGGCGCGAGCCTCGCGTGGCGAGGCAGGGGAAACCGCACCCCGCGCGACGGGTGGCCGCCCACGGCGCGGCCCCCCGCGGGACGAAGCGAACGAGAGGAGTTGCCCATGGCCGCGCATACCCGGCCTCCGAAGCAGGGTCTGTACGACCCCGGCCTCGAGCACGACTCCTGCGGCGTCGGCTTCCTCGTCCACCTCAAGGGCCACCGCTCCCACATGATCGTCGAGAAGGCGATCGAGGCCCTCGCCAACCTCAACCACCGCGGCGCCAGCGGCTCCGAGGTCAATACCGGCGACGGCGCCGGCCTCCTCATCCAGACCCCCGACGAGTTCTTCCACCACGAGTGCGCCGGGCTGGGCATCCCCCTCCCCCAGCGCGGCTCGTACGGCGTGGGCATGCTCTTCTGCCACGGCGACGAGCACGCCCGCACCCTCGCCATGAACCTCCTCGCCGAGATCGTCCGGGGCGAGGGGCAGCACCTCCTCGGCTGGCGGGACGTGCCCACCGACAACTCGATGCTGGGCGAGACCTCGCTCCTCGCGGAGCCCACCGTCCACCAGGTCTTCATCGGCCGGGGCACCTGGGTGCCCAGCGAGGACGACTTCGAGCGGCGCCTCTACGTCATCCGCAAGCGCTTCGAGCACGAGGTCGTGCGCCGCGGCATCGGCGATTCCGAGGACTTCTACTTCCCCAGCCTCTCCTGCCGCACGGTGGTCTACAAGGGGATGCTCACCGCCCTCCAGCTCCCCGAGTACTACCCCGACCTGCGCGACCGGCGCATGGTCACCGCCCTCGCGATGTTCCACTCCCGCTTCAGCACGAACACCTTCCCCAGCTGGAAGCTCGCCCACCCCTACCGCACCATCTCCCACAACGGCGAGATCAACACCCTCCGCGGCAACAAGAACTGGATGGCCGCCCGCGAGGCGCTGCTCGAATCGCCCAACTTCGACGACATCCAGAAGATCCTGCCCATCATCGACGAGGCCGGCAGCGACACCGCCTGCCTCGACAACGCCCTCGAGCTCCTGACGCTCGGCGGCCGGCCCATCGAGCACGCGATGATGATGCTCATCCCCGAGGCCTGGTCGGGCCACGAGACGATGAGCGCCGAGAAGAAGGCCTTCTACGAGTACCACAGCCTCCTCATGGAGCCCTGGGACGGCCCCGCCTCCGTCGCCTTCACCGATGGCCGCACCATCGGCGCCGTTCTCGACCGCAACGGCCTGCGTCCCTCCCGCTACCTCGTGACGAAGGACGACCTCGTCGTCATGGCCTCCGAGTCCGGCGTCCTCCCCGTCGAGGACGACAACGTGCTCATGAAGGGCCGCCTGCAGCCCGGCCGCATGTTCCTCGTCAGTCTCGAGGAGGGGCGCATCATCGGCGATGCCGAGCTGAAGCAGCGCCTCGCCCGCGACCACGACTTCGCCGGCTTCCTCGATCAGAACTTGACCCGCCTCGCCGACCTGCCCCCCGCCGAGGCCCCCGCCCCCATCGCGGGCGACGACCTGGTCGAGCGCCAGATGGCCTTCGGCTACACCGTCGAGGACGCCAAGTACCACCTCGGGCCCATGGCCCGCGCCGGCCAGGAGGCCATCGGCTCCATGGGCACGGATACGCCCCTGGCCGTCCTCTCCGAGCGCCCGCAGCCGCTCTACAACTACTTCAAGCAGCTCTTCGCGCAGGTCACGAATCCGCCCCTCGATGCCATCCGTGAGGAGATCGTGACCTCAGTCGACTCGCTCCTCGGCGCCGAGGGCAACCTCTTCAGCGAAGGCCTCGACGACGGCTACCGCATGATCGCGCTGCCCACGCCCTTCCTCACGAACGCCGAGCTGGCCGGGCTCAGGGAACTCGACGGCGGCCGCTTCACCTCGGCCGTGCTGCCCATGACGATGCCCGCCGCCGACGGGCCCGCCGGCATGCGGCGCGCCCTCGACCGGCTCTTCGAGCGCGCCGACCGCGCCATCGAGGAAGGCGCCAACATCCTCATCCTGTCCGACCGTGGCATCGACCGCGAGAACGCGCCCATCCCCGCCCTGCTCGCCACCGCCGGCCTCCACCACCACCTCGTGCGCAACAAGCGGCGCACCAAGGTCGGGCTCGTCGTCGAGACGGGCGAGGCGCGCGAGGTGCACCACTTCGCCCTCCTCATCGGCTACGGCGCCGGCGCCATCAACCCCTACCTCTCGCTCGACACCCTCCACGAGATGACCGTCGAAGGCACCCTCGAGAGCGACCTTTCCTGGGAGCAGGTCGAGGACAACTTCGGCAAGGCCCTCAAGAAGGGCGTCGTGAAGGTCATGTCGAAGATGGGCATTTCCACGGTGCAGAGCTACCGCGGCGCCCAGATATTCGAGGCCGTGGGCCTCAACGAAGACCTCATCGACCACTACTTCACGGGTACGGTCTCGCGCATCAGCGGCGCCGGGCTCGAGCAGATCGCCTCGGAGATGCTCGCCCACCACGCCCGCGCTTACCCCGAGCGCGACGGCGGCCTCCACGGCATCGGCTGGGGCGGTCAGTACCAGTGGCGCCACGACGGCGAGTACCACCTCTTCAACCCCGATACGATCTTCAAGCTGCAGCACGCCACCAGCACGAAGCGCCGCGAGATCTTCCGCGAGTACACCACCCTCGTGAACGACCAGGCCCGCCAGATGGCGACCCTGCGCGGCCTCATGGAATTCCGCTCCGACCGCGACCCCATCCCCCTCGACGAGGTCGAGCCCGTCTCCAGCATCTTCCCGCGCTTCGCCACGGGCGCCATGTCGTTCGGTTCCATCAGCGCCGAAGCCCACGAGACCCTCGCCATCGCCATGAACCGCATCGGCGGCCGCAGCAACACCGGCGAGGGTGGCGAGGACCCCCGCCGCTTCACCCCCGACGACAACGGCGACCTCCGCCGCAGCTCCATCAAGCAGGTCGCGTCGGGCCGCTTCGGCGTCACCAGCGAGTACCTCGTGAACGCGGACGAGCTCCAGATCAAGATGGCCCAGGGGGCCAAGCCCGGCGAGGGCGGCCAGCTCCCCGGCCACAAGGTCTGGCCCTGGATCGCGCAGGTCCGCTACTCCACCCCCGGCGTCGGCCTCATCAGCCCGCCCCCGCACCACGACATCTACTCGATCGAGGACCTCGCCCAGCTCATCCACGACCTCAAGAACTCGAACCCGCGCGCCCGCATCAGCGTCAAGCTCGTCGCCGAGGTGGGCGTGGGCACGGTCGCCGCGGGCGTGGCCAAGGCCAAGTCCGACGTCGTCCTCATCAGCGGGCACGACGGCGGCACCGGCGCCAGCCCCCTCACGTCGCTGAAGCACGCCGGCGTGCCCTGGGAGCTCGGCCTCGCCGAGACCCAGCAGACGCTCGTGTTGAACAAGCTGCGCGACCGCATCATCGTCCAGACCGACGGCCAGATGAAGACCGGGCGCGACGTCGTCGTCGCCGCCCTCCTCGGCGCCGAAGAATACGGCTTCGCCACGGCCCCGCTCGTCGTCATGGGCTGCATCATGATGCGCGTCTGCCACCTCGATACCTGCCCCGTCGGCGTCGCCACGCAGAACCCGAAGCTCCGGGAGAAGTTCACCGGCAAGGCCGACCACGTCGTCAACTTCTTCGAGTTCGTCGCCGAGGAGATCCGCGAGACCCTCGCCGAGCTCGGCTACCGCTCGCTCGACGAGCTCATCGGCCGCAGCGACCTCATCGACGCGCGCCGCGCCGTCGACCACTACAAGGCGCAGGGCATCGACCTCTCCGCCATCCTCTACCGGCCCCAGGTGCCCGAGCACGTCGCCACCCGCCGCATCGCCGAGCAGGACCACGGCCTCCGCCACGCCCTCGACCAGCAACTCATCGACCGGGCTCGCCCCGCCCTCGAACGGGGCGAGCCCGTCGACGTCGAAGTACCTATCCGAAACGTTAATAGAGTCGTCGGGACCATCCTCGGCAGCGAGGTCTCGCGCCGCCACGGCGCCGCCGGCCTTCCGCCCGACACGATCACGTTCCGCTTCAAGGGCTCGGCCGGCCAGAGCTTCGGCGCCTTCGTCCCCAGGGGCATGACCCTCCTCCTCTCCGGCGACGCCAACGACTACTTCGGGAAGGGCCTCTCCGGCGGCCGCCTCGTGGCCGCCCCACCGCCCGCCTCCACCTTCGTGCCCGAGGAGAACATCATCATCGGGAACGTCGCCCTCTACGGCGCGACCGGCGGGTCCGCCTTCATCCGCGGCGTCGCCGGCGAGCGCTTCTGCGTGCGCAACAGCGGCGCCCACGCCGTCGTCGAGGGCACCGGCGACCACGCCTGCGAGTACATGACCGGCGGGCGCGTCGTCGTCATCGGCCCCACCGGGCGCAACTTCGGCGCCGGCATGAGCGGCGGCGTCGCCTACGTCCTCGATGAGGAAGGCGACTTCGACATCCGCTGCAACAAGGAGATGGTCGCCCTTGAGCCCCTCGCCGAGGACGAGGACCTCGCCCTCGTGCGCAGCCTCCTCGAACGCCACCGCGAGCACACCGGCAGCACCGTCGCCGATCGCCTCCTCGCCGACTGGGATGCCACGATTTCGCGCTTCGTGAAGGTTATGCCGCTCGACTACCGCCGCGTCCTCAACGAGCAGAAGGAGCGCGAGGAAGCCGAGCGTCAGCAGGTGGGGGCTCCCGGTGGCTAAGACCACGGGCTTCATGGAGTTCCAGCGGCAGGGGCCGCCCAGCCGCCCCGTGGCCGAGCGCGTCACGGACTGGCTCGAGTACTACGAGGAGATGCCCGCGGTCGAGCTCAACCAGCAGGCCGCGCGCTGCATGGACTGCGGCGTGCCCTTCTGCCACCAGGGCTGCCCCCTCGGGAACATCATTCCCGACTGGAACGACCTCGTGTATCGCGACCACTGGCGCGCCGCCATCGACCGCCTGCACGCCACGAACAACTTCCCCGAGTTCACCGGCAGGCTCTGCCCCGCCCCCTGCGAGGCCGCCTGCGTCCTCGGCATCAACGACGACCCCGTCACCATCAAGCAGGTCGAGGTCACCATCATCGAGCGCGCCTGGCGCGAGGGCTGGATCCACCCCGAGCCGCCGCAGCAGCGCACCGAGCGCCGCGTCGCCGTCATCGGCTCCGGCCCCGCCGGCCTCGCCGCCGCCCAGCAGCTCCGCCGCGCCGGCCACGACGTCACCCTGTTCGAACGCGACGACCGCATCGGCGGCCTCCTCCGCTACGGCATCCCCGAGTTCAAGATGGAGAAGCGCTTCATCGACCGCCGCCTCGAGCAGATGGAGGCGGAGGGCGTGGTCTTCCGCCCGGGCGTCAACATCGGCGTCGATGTCGACGCCCGCAACCTCCTCGACGAGTTCGACGCGATCTGCCTCTCGGGCGGCGCCACTCACTCCCGCGACCTGCCCATACCCGGTCGCGAGCTCGACGGGATCCACCTCGCGATGGACTTCCTCACGCCCCAGAACCGCATCCTCGCCGGCGACGATGTCCCCGAGGACGAGGTCATCTCAGCCGCGGGCAAGCGCGTCATCATCCTCGGCGGCGGCGATACCGGCGCCGACTGCCTCGGCACCGTGCACCGTCACGGCGCCCTCAGCGTGAAGCAGTGGGAGCTCCTCCCCCGCCCGCCCGACACCCGCCCCCCGGAGACGCCGTGGCCGACGTGGCCCAATATCTTCCGCACCTCCGGCGCCCACCAGGAGGGCGGCGACCGGGACTACAGCATCCTCACGAAGCAGTTCACCGGTGAGGACGGCCGCCTCACGGCCCTCCACGGCGTGCGTCTCGACTGGGCCCCCGGCGAAGACGGCCGCATGCAGATGACCGAGGTTCCCGGCACCGAGTTCGAGGAGCCCGTCGATCTCGTCCTGCTCGCCCTCGGCTTCCTCGGCCCCGAGAAGCCGGGCATGCTCGAGCAGCTCGGCGTCGAGCTGACCGAGCGCGGCAATGTCGCCGCCGACGAGGACAAGATGACGAGCGTCCCCGGTGTCTTCACCGCCGGCGACATGACCCGCGGCCAGTCGCTCATCGTCTGGGCCATCGCCGAGGGCCGCGCCGCCGCCCGCGGCATCGACCGCTACCTCATGGGCGAAACGTCCCTGCCGTAGGCCAATAGAGCTATACTGCAACTGAATCTAGGTCGGAAGGGGACGGCCTTGTCGGTTCGCGAGTTCCTGAGGCGCCGTTTCCACGGTGCGCCCAAAGGGCGCGCGGTGCCTTTGCGCGCAAGGGTCGGCACTCTCGACTCTCTCGATGTCGCGTCGCAGCTCGGCGAGCTCCGCGACATGGAGGACGGCTGGCTGGACGGCGAGGGCCAGGCCCCGCCGAGGCACCTCATCGACTGGCTCGCGGGCAGTTTCAAGAGCCACTACCCCGATGACGCCGAGCCGCCGTACCTCTATCCCACGGTTGAGGGGGGCGTGCAGGCCGAGTGGAGCCTGGGCAGCCACGAAGTCAGCCTCCGCTTCCACCCCGATGACCGCACCGGCGAATGGCACGACCTGGCCCTCGACACCGACCGGGAAGAAACGCGCCAGCTTGACCTGGAGCAGGCCCGGGACTGGGAGTGGTTGGGCGCGCGGGTGGTTCCCTTGGCGGGTCGTTAGCTCTTGGGCTTAGGCGCCAACGGACGATCCCGGTCGTCGAAGCGCCCCTTCTCGTCTCGGCCTACCAACCGTTCCTCCGTCTTGCCGTCTCGGTCCGCATCGGTGGGTTCACGCTTTCTTCTTGCCATGGACGACTTCCTCGCTCGAATAGTGCAGATGGCAGGGCAGGCCTGAGTCCGTATGCATAGCTCGGTCTGCTGCCGGCCCGCTGTCAGTTACCCGTAAGCGTAGAACGTCCGTTCGCAGCCAGCAACCCTCGTCGACTGCAGCTCCGGCCCTACCCCGCCCGCTCGATGAGGTAGCGCGCTACCGCCGACAGCAGCACGCGCTCGTCCTCGCGCAGCCCCAGGCTGTCGAGGAGGCTGGCGGCTTCATCGACATAACGCCGGGCGTGCTCCTCCGCCACCGCCTTCACCCCGTCCGCCTCCAGCTGCGCCGAGACCGCCTCGATGTCCGCCGCCGGTGGCTCCTCGTGCGCGTACAGCCGCTCGATCGCCGCGTGCGTTCGCGGCTCCGCCAGCGCCGCGATCACCGGCAGCGTCTTCTTGTGCCGCGCGAGGTCGTTCTGGTTCGACTTCCCCGTGACCGAGGGATCCCCCCAGATGCCGAGGATGTCGTCCCGCACCTGGAACGCCAGCCCCACCTTGCGGCCCCAGTCGCGGATGCCGTCGCTCTGCGCCGCCGAGGCCCCCGCGAGGATGGCGCCCATCTGCAGCGGCGCCCCGATCAGCGCCCCGGTCTTCCCCTCCACCATCGCCAGGTACTCGTCGATGGAGACGTCGTTGCGGGGCTCGAAGCTGAGGTCGTTCCACTGGCCGCCGATCATGTCGTTCGTGGCCGCCAGCAGCGCGTCGAGGGCGGCGATGCGACGGTCGCCGGGCGCGTCCGACTCCGCCAGCGCCCGCAGCGCCCGCACCAGGAGGAAGTCGCCCACGTTGATCGCCTGCGCCTCCCCCACGATCCGCCAGATGGTCGGTCGGTGGTGGCGTTCCGCGTCGCGGTCCTGGATCTCGTCGTGGACGAGCGAGAAGTTGTGCACCAGCTCGACCGCCACGGCGCCGGGCATGCCCTCGGCGGCGGACCCTCCGAGGGCCTCCGCCGCCAGCAGGCAGAGCGCCGGCCGGATGCGCTTCCCGCCGGTCGTGGCGGGCCGCCCTTCCTCGTCCTCCCATCCCATGACATAACGGGCGGAAGCCGCCAGCCCGCCGGCGTCCGTGCCGACGGCCGCGCGCAGCGCGTCCTCGAGCGCCTCCAGGTGGGCGGTCAGCGCCGATGGGGGAGAGGCGGCGGCGGTTGTCATGGGGATCGCCCGCTGCGAACGGCCTCAGGCCGTCGCGAGGCTCGTCTTCCGGGCGGGACGGCGGTCCTCCAGGACCTCCATCGTCCGCCGCGCGATGCCGTCCCCGTCGAGGTCGTACACCCCGCGGTAGACCTTCTGCGGGCCGTGGTCGACGATGTCGTCCGGCATCGTCAGGTTCAGCAGGAGCGACTCGGGCAGGCCGTTGTCGGCGAGCAGCGCCAGGACCGCCTCCCCGAAGCCCCCCGCGCGCACGTTCTCCTCGGCCGTGATGATGCCGCCCGTCTCGCGCGCGGCCGCCAGGATCATCTCCTCGTCGAGCGGCTTCGCGAAGCGCGCGTTGATGACCCGCGCGTCGATTCCCTCGCTCGCGAGCAGGTCGCCCGCCTTCGCGCACTCGATAACGGAAGCGCCGAACCCGATCAGGGTCACGTCGCGGCCGTCGCGCAGCAGCTCCGCCTGCCCCACCGGGATCTTCTGCATCGGCTGGTCCGTGGGCGCCCCGGGACCGGCCCCGCGCGGGTAGCGCACGGAGAACGGCATGTCGTGCGCCACCGCCGTGCAGAGCAGGTCGCGCAGCTCCGCCTCGTCCTTGGGCGCGCTCACCACCATGTTGGGCAGGCAGCGCATGTAGGACGTGTCGATGAAGCCCTGGTGCGTCTTGCCGTCGTCGCCGACGAACCCCGCGCGGTCCAGCGCGAAGATGACCGGCAGCTTCTGTACCACGATGTCGTGCACGATGGAGTCGAACCCGCGCTGCAGGAAGGTCGAGTAGATGGCGGCGATGGGACGCATCCCCTGCGTCGCCAGCCCCGCCGCGAACGTGACCCCGTGCTGCTCGGCGATGCCCACGTCGAAAACGCGCTCGGGGTGCTTCTTCTGCGTGGCCGCGAGGCCCGTCCCCTCGAGCATGGCCGCGGTGATCGCGACCACCCGCGGATCCTGCTCGATGAGCTCGTCCACGGCCTGCGCGAACACCTGGCTGTACGTGGGCGGCGCCTTCGGCGCGTCGGGCGCCGGCGCCTCCTTCAGCCAGAAGGTGCCGCTGTGGCTCTTTACCGGGTCCGCCGCCGCCTCCGGGATGCCGTGACCCTTGTTGGTCAGGATGTGAAGCAGCACGGGCTTGCCCCGCACCTTCTTCACCGCGGAGAGCGTCGCTTCCAGCTCGCCGAGGTTGTGGCCGTCGATGGGCCCGTAGTAGTCGAAGCCGAACTGCTCCCAGAAGCTTGCCGGCACGATCAGGTCGCGCATGCTCGATTGCACGCGCTGCGCCCCCTGCCAGACGTCCCTCGCCAGGTTCCGCCCGATGGGGAACTGCTCCACCAGGCCGTCGATGCGGCCCTCGATCTCCTGCTTCACCCGCCGGTAGTGGGGCTCGATGCGCAGCTTGTTCACGTTCCGGCTGAGCGCCCCCACGTTCGGCGAGATCGACATCGAGTTGTCGTTCAGGATGACGATCAGGTTGGTGCCGAGGTGGCCGGCGTGGTTGAGCCCCTCGAAGGCCATGCCCGCCGTCATCGCGCCGTCGCCGATCACGGCGATGACGTGGTGGTCCTCGCCGCGCAGGTCGCGCGCCGCGGCCATGCCCGTCGCCGCCGAGATGGACGTGCCCGCATGGCCCGCCCCGAAGAGGTCGTGCGGGCTCTCGTTGCGGTCGGCGAACCCCGAGAGCCCCTCGTACTGGCGGATGGTGTCCATCTGCTCGCGGCGCCCGGTCACCATCTTGTGGACGTACACCTGATGGCTCACGTCCCAGAGCATGCGGTCGGTGGGCGAATCGAACTGCCGGTGCAGCGCCAGCGTCAGCTCCACGACGCCCAGGTTCGACGCGAGGTGTCCGCCGCCCCCGATCCCCTGGATCGTGGCGACCAGCTCCTCGCGGATCTCCACCGCCAGCTGCTCGATCTCCTCCGATGAGAGACCGCGCAGGTCGGCGGGAGAATTGATCTTGTCAAGCAAAAGGCCCATGGCAAGCCTCCTCGAAGCCCGTGGATCGAGTAAAACAGGTGCGATCCACGGTTGCAGTCAGAGCGCTTACGTGCGACCGCCGACCGCGACTCGCTGACATATACGCGAGGCGAAGGCAGAAGGTCAAGATAACGTTAAGGCGAGAAAATTCACGTTCCGTGCCCGGCGGCTCCGTTCTCCGCCGTCGCGTGGGGGACGTGGAGCGTGAACGTGGCGCCCTCCCCGGGCGTCGACTCGACCTTGACCGCGCCCCCCATCGAGTCCATCAGCTCCCGCACGATCGCCAGCCCCAGCCCCGAGCCGCCCCGGCCCCGCACGCGGCTGCGGTCCACCCGGTAGAAGCGCTCGAACACGTGCCCCAGGTCCTCCGGGGGGATGCCGGGGCCGTCGTCCCGCACGCGGATCCAGGCGCGGTCCTCACCGCAGCCGCTCTCGACCGACACGGTCGCGCCCTCGCCCGAGTGCTTCACGGCGTTGTCGACCAGGTTCAGCACGCAGCGGTAGAGCAGGTCCGTCCGCGCGATTGCCGGGCAGGCCCCGTTTGCCTCGCTGGTGAGGTTCACGCTCGCGAGCTCGGCGAGCGGGGCCAGCTCCTCGATCGCCATCGCCACCAGCTCGTCCGGGTGCACCACCTCGAGGGGCAGTGATCCCTGCGGGGCGGTCAGCAGCAGCAGATCCTCGCTCAGGCTGGTCAGGCGCTCCGTCTGCCCCTTCACCGTCTCCAGGAGGACGCGCTGCTCGTCGGGGTCGTCCTCGCCCACCATCTCCGCCACCTCGATGTTCGTGCGGATGGCGGCGAGCGGCGTGCGCAGCTCGTGCGAGGCGTCCTGCACGAACCGCCGTTGCGACTCGAACCCCCGCTCGATGCGGTCGATCATCGAGTCGAACGTGTCCGCCAGGTTCTTCAGCTCGTCCTCCGGACCCTCGTGGTTGATCCGCTGGGAGAGGTTGGTGGCGCTGATCTCGGAGGCCACGTCGGTGATGTCGCGCACCGGCCGCAGGAGGATCCCGGAGAGCGCGAAGCCCCCGAATCCGGAGATGATGGCCAGTCCGAAGCCGGCCACGATCGACCACGTCCGCAACCGGTCCAGGTTCTCGGCGCGGAACTCGTCGCCGGCCTGCTCCACCAGCATGGCGGGCGTCATGTCGTCCATGGGGCCGGCCCCGCCGCCGCTCGCCTCGCCCTCGGCGTCCCCGCCGGCGGCCGCGATGCCCGAGGCCTGCCATTCCTCCTCGGTCAGTCCCATGTGCTCCATCACGGCGCTGTCGTCGGGCTCGTCGATGCGCGCGGCGATGTTGAGGAAGAGGATGAAGGCCAGGCCCAGGATCAGCAGGAGCGTGGAGTACCAGACCGTGAGCCGGAAGCGCACGGTCCTGACGACGGGCGGCAGTTGCAGCCTAGAGGACGTAGCCCTTCCCCCGGATGGTGGTGATCATCGCTTCCTCGAAGCCGTCGTTCAGCTTGCGGCGCAGGTTGTTCATGTGGACCTTCACCGTCTGCGTGAACGGGTTCATGCGTTCGTCCCAGATGCGCTCGATGAGCTCCTCCTGGGGAACCGCCCGGCCCTCGTGGCGGGCCAGGTAGTAGAGCAGCTCGAACTCCTTGGGCGTGAGGTGGATGGAGACACCCTCCCGCGTGACCATGTTCGTGTTCGGGTCCAGGTCCAGCCCCCGCGTCGAGAGCACGGGGTCGAGCGGCGTGCCCTCTCGACGGGTGACCGCCCGGATGCGCGCCGCCAGCTCGCTGAAGGCGAACGGCTTCACGAGGTAGTCGTCGGCGCCCTCGTCCAGCCCCTCCACGCGCTCGCGGATGCCGCTGCGGGCAGTCAACATAATGATGCCGCCGCCGAACTCGTCGGCTCGCAGCTGGCGGCACACCTCGATGCCGTCGACGCGGGGCAGGTTGAGGTCGAGGCAGACCACGTCGTAGGAAGCGCCGCCCGCCTTCTCGAGCGCCTCCGCGCCGTCGTAGGCGACATCGACGGCGTAGCCGAGCTTGGTCAGCCCGCGGTCGAGCGCGGAAGCCAGGGACTGTTCGTCTTCTACAACCAGGACTCGCATGGCAACCTCTCCACGGTTCTCGCTGATCCTAGCCTAGGACAGGGGTGGGAACCGCAGGGTAAAGGTCCGGGGAGGGGCGGTGGGGTGCAATCCAGGCTGCATTGCGAGATGCGAGCCGACCACGAAGACGGCGTCTCACCTGTGATACACTCCCTCCATGGACACAGTCACGATCCGTGAGCTACGCAACAACGGGGGCGCCGTCATCAATCGAGTTCAGGCTGGCGAGACCCTGATCGTCAGCAGGGATGGACATGCTGTCGCAGAGCTCCGCCCGCTGGCCCGGACTCCTCTGGACGCAAGGACGTTGCTGGAACGCTGGCGCCGCCTGCCCGACATCGATCCGGTCGCTTTCCGGCGTGACATCGACCGGATCATCGATCCTTCGCTGTGACTTCTCCGGGTGAAGGAGCGGGAATCCTCGACACGAACGTCGTCATCCTCCTCTCGCGCCTGCCCGACCCCCGCTATCTCCCCAGCCAGCCGCTCATCACGGCAATCACCCTCGCAGAGTTGAGCGCGGGGCCCCTGGCGGCATCCGACGAGGCAGAGCGCGCCCGTCGCCAGGTCCGGCTCCAGCAGGCCGAGGCGGACTTCGTGCCCCTGCCCTTCGATGAGGCTGCCGCCAGGGTGTTCGGCCGGGTCGCCGCCGACCTGCGTGGCGCGGGGCGGAAGCCTGCCGCGCGAGCGTACGACGCGCTGATCGCAGCCATCGCGGTTGCGAATGGGCTCCCCCTGTACACGGTCAACCCGGACGACTTCGCCGGCATCTCCGAGCTCGAAGTCGTCCCCGTGCCCCACCCTGACCAGCACTGAGCGCCTCAAGAGGCGCCCACGACCCCCATATCCACTCTATTCCCGCACATAACTGGAATAGTGCGAAGTTAATCGACCGCTCCCGTTATCCCGTCTCCACCCCCTTCACACCCCCGCCGGGGCCGACCACGACGCCCCATCCCCTACAATCCCCTCGAACGTGTCTGCGCCCATCGTCGCCGCCGAGTCCGGCAAGGCCGTCACCCTCCTCCGCCCCGATGCGGACGGCTGGCGTGCGTCGTGGCTCGTGCGCGCCGGTTTCTGGCCGGCCTGGCGGCCCGGCCACGACGCCCTCTCCGTCTCCGTCGTCTCCGGCGAGGGCAACCGCCAGCGCAGCGCCATCGAGATGCTCGACCTGGACGGCAACCACCTCCGCACCCTCTACGAGAGCCCCCTCGGCGGCGAGGCCGTCATCGCGCCCAACGTTCCCCACTACGCGCTCTGGTCCCCCACCGGCGACCAGCTCGCCCTGGTGGCGCAGGGAAGCGCCGGGCTGACCCTCTTCCTCAGCGAAGCGGACGGCCCCCTGATCGCCGACCCCATCCAGACCGGCGCCCCCCTCTTCCTCGCCTGGTCCCCCGATAGCCGCCGCCTGGCCGTCCACGCCGGCGTCAACCTCTCCGTCCTCGAGCTCGCCGAGGCCCGCGCGTCCCGCCCCATCTCCGCCGATGCGCGCGGCTTCCGCACCCCCGCCTTCAGCGATGACGGCGAACTGCTCGCCTTCGCCGAGCCCGACGGCAGCGGCGACGGCGTGGTCGTGCGCGTCGCGAGGGGGACCGGCCAGCCAACGGAGACCGTTCACGAGCTGCCCGGGGGCGTCGCCCTCGCCTTCCGCCCCGGAACCCGCACCCTCACGGTCGCGGTCACGACGCGGCCTGCGTCCGGGGCCTTCGACGAGCTCTGGGCCATCGACCTCGCCACCGGCGGCGAGCCCCGGCGCCTGCTGCAACGGGGCTTCGCCAGCTTCTTCTGGGATCCCGCCGGCGAGAAGCTCGCCTTCATCGTCCCTTCCAGCACCGGCGATAGCTCGGTCTCCCTCTTTGCGCGCACCCCCACGGGCGAGTTCCTCGGCGCCAGCGCCCCCTTCCTCCCCTCCGGCGACTTCCAGACGATGGCGGGCTTCTTCGACCAGTACGGCCGCTCGCACCGCCTCTGGGCGCCCGACGGCTCCGCCATCCTCGCCGCCGGACGCCTCCTCACCGACGCCCCCGCCGCCGCCTTCGGCGACGGCTCGCACGACGCCGTCCTCCGCTGGCGCCCCGAGCGGGGCGCCCCCATCGAGCGCATCGGCGAGGGCGGCATCGGCTTCTACCCTCCACCCGCTCCATAAGGCTGGCATAAAGGGCCACGCGCGCCTCGCGTTGCCGCCCGCTACCCCCACCCCTACACTCGAACAACGGCCAAGGTGGCCCCCCGGAGCACTCAATGGACCCCTCCCCCTCCCAGGACCCTGTACCCGCGTCCCCGCAGCCCCAGGGCTCGTCGCGCGTGCGCGGTTTCGCCTTCGCCCTGCTCGCCGTGGCGGGTCTGCTGCTCACCTTCGGCCTCGGCTGGGGCGTCAGCGACCTCACCGGCGACGAGACGGTCATCGTCCAGGCCCCCGCCCAGGCCGCTGCTGCGGGCGACGACGAGCCGGACGGCGCCGCTGCGCAGGAACCGGCCGGCGAGCGCTCCGAGCTCGCCGTGGGCGCGTCCATCCTCGAGGAGACCTTCGACGTCCTGAAGGAGGAGTTCGTCGACAAGGAGATCCTCGACGAGCGCACCTTCCGCGACGCCGCCATCCGTGGCGCCATCGATTCCCTCAACGACCCCTACACCGAGTACCTCAGCCCCGGCGACCTGGCCCTCGGCATCGGCGAGATCGAGTCCACCTACGAGGGCATCGGCGCGACCGTCTCCGACCGCACCGGCCAGATCCAGATCGTCTCGCCGTTCCGCGGCTCCCCCGCCGAGAAGGCAGGCATCCGCCCCGGCGACATCATCCTCGCCGTCGACGGTGAATCCACCGAGGGCTGGTCCGACCAGCAGGCCGTCCAGCGCATCCGCGGCCCCCGCGGCACCGAGGTCGTCCTTACCGTGCAGCACACCGACCTCGGCCCCGGGCCCGAGGTCGAGGACATCACCATCGTCCGCGACCAGATCCTGATCCAGAGCGTTTTCACCGAGCCCCGCCTCGAGATCATCCCCGGTACCTCCGGCGACGACCTCGTCGACCGCGATGGCAACGTCGTCGATGACATCTTTTATGTGAACATCTCGCAGTTCCACTCGGACACGCCCGCCGAGCTTCGCGCCGCCCTCTCCGACGTCGAGAACGGCGACTACATCGGCCTCATCATCGACGTGCGCTCCAACCCCGGCGGCCTCCTCCGCCAGACCGTCGAGGCGACCGACGAGTTCCTGGAGGGCGGCGAGATCCTGAGCGAGATCGACGCCGACGGGAACCTCCGCACCTTCGGCGCGCAGACGGGCGGCGTCGCCACCTCGATTCCCATCGTCATCCTCCAGGACGACGGCAGCGCCAGCGGCGCCGAGGTCCTCGCCGCCGCATTGGTCGATAACGGCCGCGCGACCGTCGTGGGCGTGCGCTCCTTCGGCAAGGGCACCGTCAACCAGCTTCACCCGCTCACCAAGTGCGGCGAGCCCGCCGGCTGCGGCGCCCTCTACATCACCATCGGCCGCTGGCTGCGGCCCAACGGGCAGGCCATCGAAGGCCTGGGCATCGCCCCCGACTTCGAGCTCCCGCTCCTCGGCGACGACTACATCGACTTCGGAGACCTCCAGGTCTTCGCCGCCATCGACATTCTCCGCGGCATCGAGCCCCCGCCCCCGCCCGAGCGCGTCCTCGACGAGGACGAGGAGGAGCGGGACGTCCCGGCTGTGATCGAGCGCGAGGATCCCCACGCCCAGGAGTCCGCCGAGGACGAATAGCCCCGGTTTGGGTCCGGGCCGGGGGCGTGCGAGACTGGAAGCATGGCCCCCGGAGACGGCATCGTTGCCCGCAACCGCCGCGCCCTGCGCGACTACGAGATCCTCGACACGTACGAGGCCGGCCTCGCGCTGACCGGCTCCGAGATCAAGTCGATCCGCCTCGGCAAGGTCGATATCCAGGGCTCCTACGGCCGCCTTCGGGGCGGCGAGGCCTGGCTCCTCGACGCCTACATCGCCCCCTACCAGAACGCTGGCTACTCCCCCCACGAGTCGCGCCGCGACCGCAAGCTCCTGCTCCACAAGAAGGAGCTGCGCCGCATCCGCGCCGCCCTCGATGAACGTGGCCTCACGCTCGTGCCGCTCAACTTGCACCTGAAGCGGGGCATGGCCAAGGTCGAGCTGGGCGTCGCCCGCGGCATCAAGCGTTATGACAAGCGCCGCAAGATCCGCGAGCGCGAGGAAGGCCGCCAGGTCGCCCGCGCCCTCCGCCACTCCGCCTGACGCTCCCGGCGCCACCGCCCGCTTGTACCCCGGAACGCGTGTGCTACGCTGGATCCATCTGGGGACGAAAGGTGTCGACAGGAGGGAACGTAACCGGGTAGCAGGCCGAGGTTGGCTGTCACCCTCGTTAAACAGGCGGCCACTTGAGTAAGCGCCGAAGATCGCGAACTCGCTCTCGCGGCATAGCCGTGAGACGTCTCACCGATAGCCCCTTCCCCGACGGAGCACGGTGAGGCGCCACCAAAGCCGGGGCGCTGTGAGCTGACGCCGATACCGCTCACCTAAGATTCATCGGCTGGTTCCATCGTATTCGGCCCCCACCTCCGAAGCGGCGGAACGAGACCCCAACTGGCGGGAAAGCCTGTAGGACAATCCGGAGCAGACCCTGGCTGGACCGGGAGTTCGATTCTCCCGCGTCTCCACCAACTGCCAGCAGCGGGCGGCGCGAACCTCGCGCCGCCCGTCTTTTCGGGAAGGAGCCCCCCACATGGAAGCCCGCGACCTCCTCCGCAATCAGTTCACCTGGGTCCACCAGCTGCTCGACGGCACGATGAGCGACTGCTCCCAGGAAACCGCCGACTTCCAGGGCGAGGGCTGGAGCGTCAGCCCTATCTCCGCCATCTACGCCCACATCGCCATCACCCAGGACGGCATCGTCCACGGGCTCGTCCAGGGCCAACCGACGCTGCTTGAGGCGGACGGCTGGGCGGAGAAGCTGGGCCTGGACGCGACGGGGCCGCGGGACGCCTCCTCCTGGGCCGGTAGGCGCTTCGATCTGGCGACCGTCCGCGACTACGCGGCGGCCGTGCAGGCGGCGACCGACGCCTTCCTCGCCGAGGCTGCCGACGACGCCCTCCTGCGCCCCATGGAGACCCCGATGGGCGAGCAGCGAGCGATCGACATGCTCGCCAACGTCGGCGTCGCCCATGTAGCCAGCCACTGGGGCGAGATCGCCGCCCTCAGGGGCGTCCAGGGCGAGCAGGGACTGCCCTTCTAGGGTCGCCGGCTACGCTCCGGCCTTCGCCTCGATGATGGCGTCCAGCTCCACCTTCAGCCGGCCGAGCACCTCGTCGTACGGGTAGGCGCCCAGCTCCTCCTCGCCCCGCTTCAGGTTCACGAACGTGGGCGCGCACCAGAGCCCCAGGTCGGCGTCGTCGGTCTCGCCGGGGCCGTTCACCCGGCACCCCATGACGGCGATCGTTATGTCGTGCTCCTGTGCGTAGGCCGTCATCTCCTTCACGTCCCGCGCCAGCTCGATGAACGCCTCGTTCTCCACGCGGCTGCAGCTCGGGCAGCTGATGATGTTCAGCCCCCCCTCCAGGAACTCCGGCACCGAGCGGAACCGCCCCGCCTCGATGTCGTCCAGGATCGACTTCCCCGCCTCCACCTCGCGCCACTTCTCCGCGAAGGGCAGCGTCAGCGAGACGCGGATGGTGTCGCCCACGCCCTGGCTCAGGAGCTGCTCGAAGGCGATGCGCGTCTTGATCACGCCCTCCGGCGGCATCCCCGCCTCCGTCACCCCGAGGTGCAGGGGAATGTCCGGCCGCGCCTCCGCGAAGCGCTTATTCCCCGCGATCACCTTGCGCGGGTCGCTGTCCTTCAGCGAGACCACGAAGCGGGTGAATCCGAGGTCGTCGAGCATCTGCGCGTGCTCGAGCGCGCTCTCGACCATCGCCGTCACGCCCTCGAGGCCGGGCTCGTCGGCGCCCTCGAACTTCTCGTCCATGGCCGGGTCCACCGACCCGCAGTTCACCCCCACGCGCAGCGCGCAGTCGTGCGCCGCCGCCGTCTCCGCGATGAACGCGACCTTCTCCCGCACCGGCTTCGACTTCTCGTGGTGGTACAGGTGGCCGGGGTTGTAGCGGACCTTGTCGACGTAGGGCGCGACCTGCGTGATCAGCCGGTAGCTCTCCTGCAGGTCGACCACGAAGTTGGCCTCGGGAACCGCCTCGCGCACCTGCCCCAGGCACTCGACGTCCTTGCGGCTGTCGACGGCGACACGCACGAGCCCCGCCCCCGCCCCGTGGATCATCCGTACCTGGTCGATGGTCGCCTCGACGTTCTGGGTCTTCGTCGCCGCCATCGACTGGACGACGACGGGCGCCCCCCCGCCGATCGTGACCGAACCGGCCTTCACCGCACGCGTTTCTGCTCGCTTCATGCCCCGCAGTCTAGCCCGACTCCCGTAAACGGCGATAGCGGCCCGCTTACCCCCACCACGACCGTTCGATGCCCGTGAACACGACGAACGGGACCACCAGCACCACCACGATCGACGCCAGCGCCAGCAGCGGACCGCGATTCAGGTCGGCGAAGCGCTCGCGGGGGCCCTCGTAGGGGTTGCCGCTCGCCTCGACGATGCGGCGGCGGCGGGTGCGCAGCCGCAGGCTGTTCGCCATCACGCTCACCGAGCTCAGCGCCATCGCCCCGCCCGCCACGATCGGGTTGAGCAGCCCCGCCATCGCGATGGGGATCGCGACCACGTTGTAGCCGAAGGCCCACCCCAGGTTCTGCCGGATCGTCCGCAGCGTCGCCCGGCTCAGCAGGATCGCTTCTGCCACCTTCGCGATGTCGCCGTGCAGGAGCGTGATGTCGCTCGCTTCGATGGCCGCATCCGCGCCCGTGCTCATCGCGACGCTCACGTCCGCCTGCGCCAGCGCGGCCGCGTCGTTGATGCCGTCGCCGGCGACGGCCACCCGCAGGCCCTGCCCCTGCAGCTCCCGCACGAGCGCCAGCTTCTCCTCCGGACGCAACCCCGCGTGCACCTCCTCGATGCCGAGGGCGCGGGCCGCCGCGAGTGCGCTGCGCTCGTTGTCGCCGCTCGCCATGACCGCCCGCACGCCCAGCGATCGCAGCGTCGCGACCGCGCGCGCCGCGTTCGCCTTGACCGGATCGGCGAAAGCCAGCGCCCCCGCGTACGTTCCGTCGACCGCCACCAGCGCGGTCGTGCGCCCCTCCGCCTCCAGGCGCGCCAGCGCCGCCTCCACCCCCGCTCCGAAGGCGATTCCGCGCTCCTCGAATAACCGTCGCGCCCCGATGAGCACCTCACGCCCCCCGACCTCCGCCGTCAGCCCCGCCCCCGGCAGCGCCTCGAACGCCTCCGCCCTCGCGACCGTGAGGCCGCGCCCCTCCGCCGCCTCCACCACCGCCGCGCTCAGCGGGTGTTCGCTCAGCGACTCGACCGCCGCCGCCAGCGCGAGCGTCTCGTCCTCGGCGAACCCTTCGGCCGGCGCGATCTCGACCAGCTCCGGGCGGCCCTCCGTGAGCGTGCCCGTCTTGTCGAGCACGACTGCGTCGATGCGCGCGGCGGTCTCCAGCGCCTCGGCGTTGCGGATGAGGATGCCGCGCTCCGCCCCCATCCCGGTCCCCGCCACGATCGCCGTCGGCGTCGCCAGGCCGAGCGCGCAGGGGCAGGCGATGACCAGCACCGCCACCGAGAACACCATCGCCTCGACGAACGTGTCCCCGAGGAAGCCCCAGCCGAGGAAGGTGCCCAGCGCCAGCACGAGCACCACCGGTACGAACACCGCCGCCACCGCGTCCACCACCCGCTCGACCCGCGCCCGCGAGCCCTGCGCCTCCGCCACCAGCGCCGCCATGCGCTGCAACACCGTGTCCTCCCCCACCGCCGTGGCCTCCACCTCGATCACCCCGTGCTGGTTCAGCGCCCCGCCCACGACCGCCTCCCCCGGCCCCCGCTCGACCGGCATCGACTCGCCCGTCAGCAGGGACTCGTCGAGCGCGCTCCGGCCCGACCGCACGACCCCGTCCAGGGCGACCCGCTCGCCCGGCCGCACGCGGAAGACGTCCCCCACCGCCACCTCCTCGAGTGGCACGGCCTCCTCCCGGCCGTCCCGCAGCACGCTCACGGACTTGGCCGCCAGTCCCAGCAGGGCGCGGATGGCGCCCCCCGCGCCCGCCCGCGCCCGGTCCTCGAAGAAGCGCCCCAGGCTCACGAACAGTAGCACCGCCGCGCTCACGTCGAAGAACATCGCCTCGCTGCGGTCGAACAGCACCACCCAGGCGCTGAACACGAACGCGACCGTCGTCCCCAGCGCCACGAGCACGTCCATGTTCGGCGTGAGCGCCCGTATGGCCGGCCACGAAGCCCGGTAGAACCGCCACCCGAGCAACCCCTGCACGACCGCCGCGCCGCCCAGCAGCAGCCACCCCGTGGCGGTGTGGCTCCCGAACAGGGGCAGGTCCGCGATGTCCATGGCCATGCTCGCCACGGTCACCGGCACGGCGAGCAGTCCCCCCGCGGCCAGCATCGCCAGCCGCGTCCGCCCACCAGCCTCCGTTCCGACCGCGCTCGCATCGAGCTCCGCCGCGTCGTAGCCGGCCCGCTCGACCGCCGCCACGAGCGCATCCGCGCCGATCGCGTCCTCCAGCGAGACCCTGGCCGTCGAGGAGGCGAAGTTCACGCTCGCCTGCTCGACGCCTTCGACGCGGTTCAGCGCGCGCTCAACGCGGCGCACGCAGGAGGCGCACGTCATCCCCCCGATCCGCAGGGTGACGGCGTGCCCGGGGCTCGTCACGAGGCGGCTTGCGGCGCGGCCTCGTATCCCTCTTCCACGATCGCCGCCACCACCGCCTCCAGGTCGACGCCCTCGCCCGTGAGGGTCGCCGCCCCCGCGTCGAGGTCGACGCTGGCGTCGCTGACGCCGGCCACCCCCGTGATCGCTTCCGTGACCGCGCGGACGCAGTGGTCGCAGGTCATCCCCCCGACCTTCAGTTCGATCGTCTCAGCCATCGTGTCCTCCGTGTTCCGATGCCGTGGTGGCGCCCGCCGTCTCGGCGGGCCCCTGGATCTTGTAGACGCGCAGCAGTTCCGCCACGGCCCGTTCCGATTCGCCGCTCGTGACCTGCTCGATGACGTGCGTGCGCAGGTGCCCTTCGAGAACCAGTGCGTCGAGGCTGCGCAGCGCGCGCTGCACCGAGAGCGACAGGTCCAGCAGGTCGACGCAGTAGCGGTCTTCCTCGACCTGCTTCTGCAGCGCCTCCACCTGCCCCGCGATGATCTTGAGCCGGCGGCTCGCCTGTTGCCGCGTTTCCGGGAGCATGGGCGCCTCCCCAATAGGGTACCCCCCTATCCTATCAGCCTGCGCCCGCCACCGTCCCCGCGTACACTCCCCGGCCATGCGAGTCGGCGCCCACATCTCGTCTTCCGGCGGCCCCCAGAACGTCTTCGGCCGCGCCGGCGCGATCGGCGCCGAGGCCATCCAGCTCTTCATCTCCGCGCCCCAGCAGTGGCGCCCCCCCAACCTCGGCGACGAAGCCGTGGCCGCCTTCCACGAGGAGCACGAGCGCATGCCCGTGCCGGTCTTCTTCCATTGCGTCTACCTCGTCAACCTCGGTACCCAGGATGGGAAGCTCCTGAACCGCTCCGCCGGTTCCCTCAAGCAGTACCTGAAGTGGGCGGGAACGCTCGGGGTCGAAGGCGCCATCTTCCATGTCGGCAGCCACAAGGGCGCCGGCTTCGAGGCCGTCAGGGACCAGATCTGCCGCGTCATGCTCGAAGTCCTCGAGGCCGCCGACAACGACTCCATGCTCCTCATCGAGAACAACGCCGGCCAGGGGAACGGCATCGGCTCCACCTTCACCGAGATCGGCGAGATCATCCGCGGCTGCGATAGCCACCCCCGCATCGGCGTCTGCCTCGATACCTGCCACGCCTTCGCCATGGGCTACGACATCACCGAACGCGAGGGCTGCGAGATTGCCATGGAGGAGTTCGACCGCGAGATCGGCTTCGAACGCCTCCGCGCCGTCCACGCCAACGACAGCAAGATGCCACTCGGCGGCGTGCGCGACCGCCACGAGAACATCGGCGACGGCCACATGGGCCTCGACGGCTTCCGCACCATCCTCGCCCACCCCGCCTTCCGCGACGCCCCCCTCCTCCTCGAGGTGCCCGGCATCGAGGGCGATGGCCCCGACGAGGAGAACGTCAACCGCCTCAAGCGCATCCGCGAGGAAGTGGGAGCGCCGGGACCGGACGCCTCGTGACCGACGGCGGGCGCAGGCTCGAGGGCGCCCTGCTGGAAGAGTGCGCGGAGTGGATCTGGGAGCAGATCCAGGAGGAGGGACTGTTCGTCCCCGGCGAGCTGATCGAGCTCATCCTCACGACCGAGCGCGAGCTCGGCATCCAGGGGAGCCCCCTCCCCGAGATCGCGGCCGGGGTCGCCGCCGCCTTCCGCGAGCAAAGCCACCTCCTCTCCCCAACCGACGAGCAGGCCATAGCCGCTGTCCTCGGCTGGGAGGACGAGTTCCTCGGCCTCGCCGACATCCCCCGCGCCTCCAGCTGACGCCGGAGTTCCCCCGACCCGTTGACTCTGACCCTCGCGCGGCTCGACACTCAGGGCAGCACGACCCCGGGAGGTGCGCGCAGGTCTATCGCGATCGACCACAGGTGGGATCGGTCAAGCGCCAGGTCCGCGCAGCGCGCGGATGACGAGGCGGGGGCAGAATCGAACCATTCGGCGGGTGGCCCCCCGGCGGCACGGTCGTAAGGCTGGCAACAAACCAGTTCGGGTAACCGGCTGACAAAGCACCAGCCACGTGCGAAGGGCTCGCGGCCCTTCTCCCCACCAGGCACACCGAGCATCGACCGGAGACCCGCGCGTCTCCACGAGTGCCCCGGGGAAGCTGTATGTGCGGAATCATCGCCTACACCGGCTCGCGCCAGGCCGTGCCCATCCTCCTGGCCGGCCTGCGCGACCTCGAATACCGCGGCTACGACTCGGCCGGCGTCGCCCTCCTGCCCGAAGGCGGCGGCGCGCCCGCCGTTGCCAAGCGCCGCGGCAAGCTCGCCGCCCTCGACGGCGCCATCGGCGAGCGCCCCCTGCCCCCCGCCCGCACGGGCATCGGGCACACCCGCTGGGCCACCCACGGCGCCCCCAGCGACACGAACGCGCACCCCCACAGCGGCTACGGGGGCAGTGTCGTCGTCGTCCACAACGGCATCGTCGAGAACTACGCCGCCCTCCGCGAGGAGCTCGGCGAACGCGGCCGCGCCTTCCGGAGCGAAACCGACACCGAGACTATCGCCCACCTGCTGGAGGAAGGCCTGGACGCCGGACGCGACCTGCTTGAGGCCATGCGCGAAGCCTGCGCCCGCCTGACGGGCTCGCAGGCCATCGTCGCCATGTCCCCCCGCGAGCCCGGCGTCGTCGTCGGCGCCCGCATCGGCAACGCGGGGGGGATCGTCGTCGGCTACGGCGAGGGCGAGATGCTCCTCTCCAGCGACCTCGCCGCCCTCCTCCCCCACACGCGCGAGGTCGCCTTCCTCGCCGACCGCCAGCTCGTGCGCCTCAGCGACGACGGGGCGACCTACGCCAGCCTCGACGGCGCCGCCGCCGATGTCGTCCCCCGCACCGTCTCGCTCGACCCCGCCAGCGCCGAGAAGGGCGCCTACGAGACGTACATGCTCAAGGAGATCATGGAGCAGCCCCAGGCCCTCGCGGACACCGTCGGCGGCCTCATGACGGTCCAGCCGCCCCGCCTCTCCCTCGACGACCTGGGCGCCGCCCGCCCCTGGCTGGAGCGCGTCGAGCGCGTCCTCCTGGTGGGCATGGGCACGAGCCTCCACGCCGCCATGGTCGGACGCTGGTACTTCGAGCAGATCGCGCGCCTGCCCGCCGATATCGACAACGCCAGCGAGTTCCGCTACCGCGAACCGGTCCTCGGCCCGGAGACGCTTGTCGTCTCGGTGAGCCAGTCGGGCGAGACCGTCGACGTGCTCGAGGCGATGAGCGTCGCCGGGGCGCGGGGCGCCCCCCAGATCACCATCTGCAACACCCCCGGCAGCCAGACCACGCGCGTCGCCGACGGCGCCGTCCACACCTACGCCGGCCTCGAGCGCGGCGTCGCCAGCTCGAAGACGTTCACGACCTCGATCGCCGCCCTCCTCGTGCTCGCCCTCGAGACCGCCCGCGTGCGCGGCCGCATCGGCGAGGACGACCTCGCCCGCCACCTCCGCGATCTCGCCGCCATGCCCGAGGTCGTGGGTCGCCAGCTCGAGTCCTTCGACGCCATCGCCGGCGCCGCCGGGCGTTTCCGCACGGCCCGGCACATCCTCTTCCTCGGACGCGGCCCCGCCCTCCCCATCGCCCTCGAGGGCGCCCTCAAGATGAAGGAGCTCTCGTACGTCCACGCGGAGGGGTACGCGGCCGGCGAGATGAAGCACGGGCCCATCGCCCTCATCGATCCCGACTTCCCCACCGTCGCGCTCGCGGGCCAGCACGCCCTGCGCGGCAAGATCATCTCCAATATCGAGCAGATCCGCGCCCGCGGCGGGGATGTCCTCGCCGTCGTCACGGAAGGCGACGACGAGCTCATTGCCCTCGCCGACCAGTCCCTGACCGTGCCCCCCGTGCCCGCCCTGCTCGAGCCCCTGGCCGCGATCGTGCCCCTGCAGGTGCTCGCCTATGCCACCGCCGAGGCCCGCGGCTGCAACATCGACCAGCCCCGCAACCTCGCCAAGACGGTCACCGTCGAATAAGCCTTGTCGTAGCGATTAACGTTCAAAGAAGATCTGCCCCGTTCACGCCGTTTTCGCTGGTCTGGGTCTCCCCGCCGGGATACGCTCGGGACACCGCCGAAGAGCCGCGGTTCGTCTACATCCGGAGGATCCCCATGACCAGCCCCGCCGCCACCCCTGACCCGGGTACGGAGACCGCCCCCAAGTTCGTCTACCTCTTTGGCGATGGACGCGCGGAGGGCGGCGCCGGCATGCGCGAGCTCCTGGGCGGCAAGGGCGCCGGGCTCTCCGAGATGAGCAGTCTCGGCATCCCCGTTCCTCCCGGCCTCACCATCACGACCGAGGTCTGCAGCGCCTTCTACGCCAACGGCCGCCGCTACCCGGAGGAGCTCGACGAGCAGGTGCGCGCCGGCGTCGCCCACGTCGAGTCCATCGTCGGCGCCCGCTTCGGCGATGCCGCCAACCCGCTCCTCGTCTCGGTCCGCTCCGGTGCCCGCGTCTCCATGCCCGGCATGATGGACACCGTCCTCAACCTCGGCCTCAACGACGAGACCGTGCAGGGCCTCGCCCGCAGCTCCGGCGACGAGCGCTTCGCCTACGACTCCTACCGCCGCTTCGTCGCCATGTACGGCGACGTCGTTCTCGGCCTGAAGCGCGAGTCCGACCTCGACGACGATCCCTTCGAGGCCATCCTCGAACGGAAGAAGGAGGCCTGCGGCGTCACCGAGGATACCGACCTCCCGGTCGAGGCCCTGCGCGAGATCGTGGCCGAGTCCAAGGCCGAGATCCGCGCCAAGCTCGGGATCGACTTCCCCGACGACCCCTGGGAGCAGCTCTGGGCCGCCATCGGCGCCGTCTTCGAGTCCTGGGAGAGCGACCGCGCCATCGTCTACCGCCGCCTCAACGGCTACCCCGGCGAGTGGGGCACGGCCGTCAACGTCCAGGCCATGGTCTTCGGGAACCTCGGCGAGGACTGCGCAACCGGCGTCTGCTTCACCCGCAACCCCAAGACAGGCGAGCCCGGGCTCTTCGGCGAATACCTCATCAACGCGCAGGGCGAGGATGTCGTCGCGGGCGTGCGCACGCCCCAGCCCGTCCGCGCCGCCGAGCGCGCCGAGGGCGGCCCGCCCGCCATGGAGGAGGCCCAGCCCGCCGCCTACCGGGAGCTCCTGGCTGCCGCCCAGCGCCTCGAGGACCACTTCCGCGACATGCAGGACATCGAGTTCACCGTCCAGCGCGGGAAGCTCTGGATCCTCCAGACCCGCAACGGCAAGCGCACCGGCCCCGCCATGGTCCGGGTCGCCGTCGACCTCGTCGACCAGGGCCTGATCGATCGCGACGAGGCCCTCCGGCGCCAGGACCCCGAGCAGATCTCGGAGCTGCTGCACAGCGTCTTCGCCGAGGGCGCCTCCACCGATGTGATCGCGACTGGCCTCCCCGCCTCCCCCGGCGCCGCCGTCGGCAGGGTCGTCTTCTCCGCCGAAGAGGCCGCTGAGCAGGCCGAGGCCGGCGAGGACGTCATCCTCGTGCGCGTCGAGACGAGCCCCGAGGACATCCAGGGCATGCTCGCCGCGCAGGGCATCCTTACCGCCCGCGGCGGCATGACCTCCCACGCGGCGGTCGTCGCCCGCGGCTGGGGCAAGTGCTGCGTGGCCGGCTGCGGCGATCTCGAGATCGACTACGCGGGCGGCTCCTTCCGCGTCGATGCCGGCGGGCGCAGCCTCACCGTGCGCCGCGGCGATGTCATCTCCCTGAACGGCACGACCGGCGAGGTCATGCTCGGCGCCGTCCCCCTCGCTGACCCCGAGCTCCCCGACGACCTGAACCGCCTGATGGCCTGGGGCGACGAGGCCCGCCGCCTCGGCGTCCGCGCCAATGCCGATACCCCCGACGACGCCGCCCGCGCCCGCGAGTTCGGCGCGGAGGGCATCGGCCTCTGCCGCACCGAGCACATGTTCTTCGGCGAGGACCGCATCCTCGCCGTCCGCCAGATGATCCTCGCCGAGGACGAGGCCGGACGCCGCGACGCGCTCGCCCGCATCCTCCCGATGCAGCGTCACGACTTCGACGGCATCCTGCGGGCGATGGCGGGCTACCCCGTCACCATCCGCCTGCTCGACCCGCCCCTGCACGAATTCCTGCCCCACGGCGCCGAGGAGATGGAGCGCTTCGCCGATGCCATCAGCGTCGAGCCGCAGCGTGTCTCCCAGCGTGTGCTCGCCCTCCAGGAGTTCAACCCCATGCTGGGCCACCGCGGCGTGCGCCTGGCCATCACCTACCCCGAGATCTACGAGGTCCAGACCCGCGCCATCATCGAGGCCGCCTGCGATCTCCGCGCCGAGGGCGTCGACGCCCGCCCGGAGATCATGATCCCGCTCGTCGGCACGGCCGGCGAGCTCTCCCGCCTCCGCGAGCGCGTCGCCGCCGTTGCCGAACAGGTCACCGCCGAACGGGCGGTCGACCTCGACTACACCATCGGCACGATGATCGAGCTGCCCCGCGCCTGCGTCACGGCCGACCAGATCGCTCGCCATGCCGACTTCTTCTCCTTCGGCACCAACGACCTTACCCAGACGACCTTCGGCCTCTCGCGCGACGACGCCGGCCGCTTCCTCCCCGACTACATCAAGCAGAACGTCCTCGAGAAGGACCCGTTCGTCGAGCTGGACCGTGAGGGCGTGGGCGAGCTCATGCGGCTCGGCATCGAGCGCGGGCGCGGGGTCAAGCCCGACCTCAAGCTCGGCATCTGCGGCGAGCACGGGGGCGACCCCGCCTCGATCCACTTCGGCCACGACGTCGGACTGGATTATGTCTCGTGTTCGCCCTACCGCGTGCTCACCGCGAGGCTCGCCGCCGCCCAGGCCGCGCTCGCCGGGGCAGGCTGATCCGGGATTCCACGCGCCGGGAGGGAGCGAGGGTGGACCTTCACCGCGTGCGCCGCCGCATCGAGCAGGATGAGGAACGCCTGAGCCCGTTCGCCGCTCGCTCCGCCGCCGCCACCCGCCCCCGTCCCGAGGAGCCTTCCTCTGTGCGCGCCGCCTTCCAGCGCGACCGCGACCGCATCGTGCACACCAAGGCGTTCCGGCGGCTGAAGCACAAGACCCAGGTCTTCATCGCGCCCCAGCAGGACCACTTCGTCACGCGCCTCACCCACACCTTCGAGGTCGCCCAGGTGGGGCGCACGATCGCCCGCGCCCTGCGCCTCAACGAGGACCTCGCGGAGGCGATCGCCCTCGGGCACGACATCGGCCACGGCCCTTTCGGCCACGCCGGCGAGGAAGCGCTGGCCGAGTGCCTCCCCGAGGGCTTCCGCCACAACTACCAGTCCGAGCGCGTGCTCGACAAGCTGGAGAACGACGGCCGCGGCCTCAACCTCACGCACGCCGTGCTCGATGGCGTGCGCAAGTCCAGCAAGGCCCGCGAGGACGTGATGGCGGAGGGCTGGGGCGTCCCCGATACGCTCGAGGGCCAGGTCATCAAGCTCGCCGACGCCCTCGCCTACCTCAACCACGACGTCCAGGACGCCATCCGCGCCGGGATCATCGGCGAGGACGACCTCCCGCACGCTTCCCAGACCGTCCTCGGGCGTTCGCACGGCGAGCGCCTCGAGACGCTCGTCACCGATGTCGTCGGGTCGAGCTGGGCGGCCACGGGCGAGGGCCGCGAGCCCGGCGCCGAGCCCCCCGCAATCGCGATGACGGCCGGCGTTCACGCCGCCGTCAACGACCTGCGGGAGTTCATGTTCCGCCGGGTCTACCTGCTGGCCGAGCGCCGCAGCGAGGTCGATCGGGCCAAGGCGATCGTCCGCTTCCTCTTCGACCATGCCGTCGAGCACCCCGGCTCGATCTCGTCAGGCTACTCCCTGCCCGACGACCCCCTCCCCCGCCGCGCCGCCGACTTCGTCAGCGGCATGACCGACCGGTACGCCATCCGCCTGGCCGCCGATCTCGGCTGCGAGGACGCCCGCGGGTGGTCTCTGTGACGTGGCCCCGGATTGCCTTCTGCGAAGGGGATGGGATACTGAGGCCGTGGTGGCGAACGAGCATCGCGTGTGAGTGAGCAGGATCCTCCCGGCGTTCCCGGCGACGAACCCGTAATCGGGGGCGCGACGCCACCTCCCCCTGCGGCGCCCCCGCCGGCCGCGCCTCCTCCCCCGGAGGATCCCGGCGAGGGCTACATCGGCGTCCTCCCCCCGCAGCCGGCCCCCGGCAACGTCGATCCCTGGGAATCCCGGCGCCTCAGCCGCGGCGCTCCCGACCCGCGCTCCTACGGGCGCGATGGTCCCCGCGCCGGCTACTACGACGCCACCAACCGCTCCCCCGGGCGCACCGCGGCCATCTACTTCTTCTCGCTCATGGCCCTCGTCATCGGCGGCGTCCTCATCTTCCTGCTCTTCCGCGTGCTCAGCGACGACGGCGACGACATCGAGCCCCCGCCGACCCGCGTCCCCGTGACGGCGGTCTCGACCATCGAGTCGCCCATCCCCGGCGCCCGCCACCCGGTCAACGAACCGCTCGATGTCATCGCCAGCGTTGTTTCCGGAGAGGGCGTCGAGCGTATCGACATACTCGTCAGCGGGATCGTCTCCGACCAGGAGTTCTCCCCCGCTCCAACGGGGGACGGTACGCGGTACGCGGTCGTCCTGACCGCCCGCTTCGACGCCGTCGGCGGCTACGAGCTTGTGGTCCGCGCCATCACCGGCACGGGCAAGGTCGTCATGTCGGAACCGGTTCGGGTCGTGGCCGAGCCGGCCGCCACGGTTACGCCGGTTGCCTCCCCGACCGCCACGATCGTCGTCGTCACGAGCCTGCGCACCGGACCCGGCCAGGACTACAACCAGGCCGGCACCCTCGAGCCCGGCGACGTGGTGACCGTGACCGGGAAGACCCGCGACCTCCAGTGGCTCCGCATCGAGCGCGGCGGCGGCCTGTGGGTGCGGTTCAACGCGATCGACATCTCCCCCGCCGACCTGGAACGCGTTCCCGCGGTCGACTCCCCCGAGCCTCCCGCCGCCACGCCCACGCGCCCGCCCGCGACGCCGGGCGGCGATTCCGGCACGGACACCGACCCGGAGACGGATCCCCCCGAGGACACCCCCACGGCGACAGCGACGCCCGAGGTGCCCGCCAACGCCCCCGACTTCATCCCCTCCAACGCGGTCCTCATCGACGGCGGCTCCATCCTGCGCATCACCCTCACCAACACCTCCACCAACCCCTTCTCCGGCGCCATTGTCGTGCGCGTGGAGGAGACGCCCGGCGGTCCCGTGGAGCAGGTCCTCACCGTCGCCATGGATCCGAACGGCGAGGCCTGGGTGAACTTCGAGATCGATCCGCCGATCGCCGAGCAGGTCAGCATCACCGTCACCGTCGACCCCGACGACGCCATCGTGGAGCCGAACGAGGACAACAACACCACCACCTTCGTGGTCGTGCCGCCGCCCGAGGGGCCGGTCCTCTCGCTGCAGGCGGCCGTCACCAACGGCGCTCTCACGGTCACGATCTCGAACGAGGGGACGGAGCTCACGACGAACGACGCACGCCTCGTGGTGAGCGTGCCCGGCGAGACGACTACGCGGACCATCTCCCCGCTGGCCATCCCCGAGAACGAGAGCGTCTCCATCGCCGGCATCGCCGCCCCGCGCACGGGTGAGGCCATCACGATCACGCTTCTCATCGACGGCGTCAGCATCGCCTCCGTCAGCGTGGCCAACCCCAACGTGGTCGACGTACCCACGCCCACGCCCACGCCGACCCCCGACGCCACGCAGGATCCCTCCCAACCTTCAGAACCGGGCGAACCGCAGGAGCCGGAGGAGCCAGAGGAGTCCGGCGGAGGGTAGGATTTCCGGGTGGACGCCGTCGCCGAGATCAAGGGGCGCATCGACCCGGTCGAGTACATCGGACGCTTCGTCAAGCTCCAGAAGGCGGGCCGCAACTTCCGCGGCCTCTGCCCCTTCCACACCGAGAAGACGGGCTCCTTCTATGTCTTCGTCGATAGCGGCATCTGGCGCTGCTTCGGCAGCTGCGGCGAGGGTGGCGATGTCCTCTCCTTCGTCCAGAAGCGCGAGAACGTCGACTTCCGTGAGTCCCTCCGCATCCTCGCCGAGGAGACCGGCGTCGAGCTCTCCGCCCGCGCCGCCGAGCAGCGCTCGCGCTCCGAGCGGCTCAGCGGCATCGTCTCCGCCGCCGTCGACTTCTACCAGCAGCAACTTGCCGGCGAAGGCGGCGCCGAGGCCCGCCGCTACCTCGCCGAGACGCGCGGCCTGAGCGACGAGACCATCGCCGAGTTCCGCCTCGGCTGGGCGCCCGACGAGTGGCGCCTGCTGCGGGACTACCTGCTCGGGCGCGGCTACGGCGACGAGGACACCCTCGCCGCCGGCGTCCTCCACGAGAGCGACTCCGGCGGCGCCCCTTACGACCGTTTCCGGGGACGGGTCATCATCCCCATCGCCGACCACCGCGGGCAGTTCGTCGGCCTCGGCGGGCGCATCCTCGGCGAGGGCGAGCCCAAGTACCTCAACTCCCCCCAGACCGAGCTCTTCGACAAGGGCCGCACCCTCTACGCCCTCGACCTTGCCGGTCCCCAGGCGCGCGAGACCGGCACCATCGTCGTCGTCGAGGGCTACCTCGACGTTATCGGTCCCTGGCAGGCGGGCTTCCGCAACCTCGTCGCCACCATGGGCACGTCCCTCACCGAGCAGCACGCGGCCCGGCTGACGCGCTTCGCCTCGCGCGTCGTCCTCGCCATGGACCCCGACAGCGCCGGCATGGCAGCCGCCGAGCGCGCGGGCTCGCTCCTCCTCGACCTCGGCTCGCCCGAGGCGATGGGCGCTTCCCAGCGCAGCGCCGAGGCCATCACCGCCAACGCCGACCTCGACCTGCGCGTTGCCCCCCTGCCCGCGGGCAAGGATCCGGACGACCTTGCCCGCGAGGATCCCGAGGTCTGGCGCACGGCCATCGAGAACGCCACGCCCTTCGCGCGCTTCCTGCTGGAGCGCCTGATCGGTGGCACCGACATCGACTCGCCCCTGGAGGCGAGCCGCATCGTGGACCGCCTTCGACCCGTGCTGCTGGCCGTCCGCAACCCCGTCGAGCGCTCCGCCCACATCCAGACCGTCGCCCGGCGCCTCGGCATCGCCGAGCGCGCCATCGCCGACCGCCTGCGCGTCGAGAATCGCCGCCGGGTGGCGGTCCCCGAGTCCCGCATCGCCCCCGCGCGCCTCTCCGCCGAGGAAGCGCTGCTCTCGACCCTCCTGCACAACCCCGCCCTCCGCGGCGACCTGCGCAGCCTCCCCGTCGACCTCCTCCCCCAAGCCCTCGACCGCGAGATCGTGCAGCGCTGGCTCCACGACGAGCTTGACGGCATCCCCGACGACCAGGATGACCCGGTGGCCGCCCGCCTCCACTACCTGCGCGACCGCCGCGAGCCACTCCTCGCACCCGCGGAGGCCCGCCGGCGCGCCTCCGACCTGATCAGGCACATCGTCCGCGAGCGGCTCATCCAGCGGCAGTCTGCCGTCACCGAGGAGCTCGCCGAGGCCGAGCGCGAACTGGGCGCCGGGCACGTCCAGGAGGTGGCGCATCAGACCTGGCTCGGCGCCATCCCCTCCGAGGACACGATCGAGCTCGCGGAGATGGCCATCGAGGAGCTCGAGCTCGGGCTCAGCATCCACCGCCAGGAGCGCGACGCCTCCTGACGCTTGCCGTTTCGGTCAGGGGGTAAAGTCCCCCGTGGCCGGTCCGCGCGCCCCGGCGAATGCGAAGCCCAGCACGCCGAGCAGCGACCGCAGCGTCCCCGCCCCGCCTCCCCCGGCCAGGACGCGCCCCGCGCCCGCATCCAGCACGTCGAGCGCGCGCGGCGAGTCGAGGTCGTCGTCCATGGCCGCGGCGAAGGCCGCTCGCAGGGCGGCGTCCTCGCCGTCCGCGCCGCCCCGCCCGCAGGCTTCCCGCAGGCGCGCGTAGCGTTCCGTGAGCGCCTCGATGGCGCCCTCGCGGTAGTCCGCGTCGCTGCGGTAGTGCTCGCTCAGCAGGTAGAGGCGCAGGTGGTCGGGGTCGAAGCGCTCCATCAGGTTGCGCGCCAGCACGAGGTTCCCCAGCGACTTGCTCATCTTCACGCCGTCGAGCTGGAGCATGCCGTTGTGCAGCCAGTACCCGCAGAAGGGCGCCTTGCCCGTCGCGCTCTCCGCCTGCGCGATCTCGTTCTCGTGGTGGGGGAAGAGCAGGTCGCGCCCGCCCCCGTGGATGTCGATCTGGTCCCCCAGGTGCCCGCGCGACATCGCCGTGCACTCGATGCTCCAGCCCGGCCGCCCGTCGCACCAGGGGCTCGGCCAGCTCGGCTCGTCCGGCTCGCAGCGCTGCCAGAGGAGGAAGTCGAGCGGACCGCGCTTCTTCTCTTCGCGCTTCGATTCGGGGTTCTCGCGCTTCGCCAGCTCCGCGATCGAGATCCCGTTCAGCTGGCCGTAGCCGGGGAAGCGCTCCGCCTCGAAGAACACGTCCCCGTCGACCTCGTAGGCCGCCCCTGACTCGATCAGCCGCGCCGTCGTCTCGATGATCGCGTCGATGTGGTCGGTCGCGAACGGGTAGGCCGTTGGGCGCAGCACGTTTAGCCGGTCGAGGTCGGCGCGGAAGATGGCGTCGTTCTCGTCCCGGATCTCGGCGATCGGACGTCCGCCCTCGCGCTTCGAGACCACGATCATGTCGTCGTCGATGTCGGTCACGTTCTGCACGTAGCGGACGTTCAGCCCCTGCCACGTCAGGTAGCGCCGCAGCACGTCGAAGTTCACGTAGGAGAAGGCGTGTCCGAGGTGGGTCACGTCGTACGGCGTCACCCCGCACACGTAGATGCGCGCCTCGCCCGGCACGAGCGGTGTGAACTCGCGCGTCGCGCGTCCCAGCGAGGAGTACAGGTGAAGGGTCACGGGCCGCTCCCGGGCGTCCTCTGGCGCGGGAAGCCTACCAGAGCGCCTTTGACCGGGCGCCTAGCTGAGGATGCCATCGGCCACCAGCTCGCCGATCTCGTCCGGCGAAAGGTCCAGCAGCTCCGTCAGCACGTCGAACGTATCCGCCCCCAGCGACCGCGCGGCGTAGCCCGTGGTCGGCCGCAGCCCGTCGATGTACGCGGGGAAGCGCTCGGCGCCCTGTTCGCCCCCATCCTCCGTCGGGATCGTTCCGAGGAAGGCGCGCGCCGCCACATGCGGGTCGGCCGTGCCGATGTCGTCGCCGTCCTGCACCGCCCCGGCCGCGATCCCGCGCGCCTGGCAGGCTTCCATGGTCGCGTACCGGTCGTGCCCCACCGTCCAGGCCGAGACGCACTCGTCGAGCGCGTCCTGGTTGGCGATGCGGCCCCCGTGCCTGGCGAAGCGGGGGTCGCCCGCCAGCTCGGGGGCGCCCATCACCTCGCAGAGCGCGCGCCACTGCTCGTCGCCGCGCACCGCGATCGCGACCCAGCGATCCTCGCCCGCCGCCGGGTAGATGCCGTGCGGCGCCCAGCCGTCGAACGGATGGCGGTTCACCGGCGGCTCCGGGTCGGCCCCGTTCGCGAAGTAGTCGAGGAAGGCGGGGCCCACCAGCCCCAGCCCGAGCTCGTACTGGGCCACGTCGACCGCCAGCCCCTGCCCCGTCCGCCGCCGGTGCTCGACCCCCTCGAGGATGCCCAGCGCCGCCGCCACCCCGCTCAGGTGGTCCGTCAGCGAGTAGCCGAAGCCGATGTCCTGCCGTCCCGGCACGCTCGTCAGGTAGGTCAGCCCCGTCAGCGCGTGGATGGTCGGGGCGAACGTCACGAAGTCGCGCCAGGGGCCGGTGTTCCCCATGCCCCCCATCGAGACGACCGTCACGCCCGGGGCCGTCTCCGCCAGCGACTCGCGGTCGAGCCCCCAGCGCGCCAGCACGCCCGCGCTGAAGTTGTCGATGATGGCGTCGCAGCGGCCCGCGAGGCGGCGGGCGAGGTCGCGCGCCCCCTCCTGCCGCATGTCGATCGTGAGGTTCCGCTTGTTCCGGTTCCAGGAGAGGTAGTAGGGGTGCTGGAGCGTGTTCGCCCCCGCGTTCCGCGAGGCCGTGCCCACCTTGATCACGTCCGCCCCCAGGTCCGCCAGGACGCGCGTCCCGAAGGGTCCCGCGAGCACGTGCGTGAAGTCGAGCACGCGCAGGCCCGCCAGGGGCGCCCCCGCCGCGAGCCCATCCGGGACCGGCTCCAGCTCCGGGCGTGCGCCCCACGAGGCGTGGTCCGTCCGCACCGGCGGCGCGGGCGCGGGCCCGTCCGCCCCGGTCGAGAGCAGCCGTCCCGGGAAGGGCACGGAGCCGTACCCCTCGACCTCGCGCCCGGTGAAGTAGCCGCGCGCCTCGATCTGCGGCGTCGCCACGACCTTGCTCACCGGCCACACCGCCCCGAACGGCAGCCGCCGCCGCTGCGCCTCGTCGAACAGCTCGTCCGCGACGTTCTCCGCCGTCCAGTCGCGCAGGGTCGCCATCACGTGGGCCATCTCCTTCACGAGCGAGATCACGTCCGGGTAACGCTCGCGATCGGTGAGGTCGCCGGCCATGTCCGTCTCGTCGAGCCAGGGGATGAGCCGGTCGATCAGCCCCAGCGAGGACGTCACCATGAGCCCGTCGCTGTCGCGGTCGTGGTAGACCTCGTAGCCGCCGCTCCAGTGCAGGCTGCCCTGGCGTTGCGCGATCGGCGTCGTCCAGCGGCCGCCGTCCGGGAAGAACCACTGCATCAGCAACTGCTCGGTGTTGGCGATGAGCGTCTCGTGCCCGGAGAGGTCGATGTGCGTCCCCTCGCCCGTCGAGTCTCGCAGGCGCACCCCGGCGAGCGCGCAGCAGGCCGCGTAGAAGCCGATGATGTGCGCCGTCTGGTTGCCGTAGCCGTTCAGCGGCGGCGTCTCCGGCGTGCCCGTGATCGAGGCGGCCCCGCTGAGCGCGTTGGCCACGAGGTCGTTCACCGCCAGCCCCGCCCACGGCCCCTCCCGCCCCATGGGCGTCACCGAGAGCCGCACGAGCCGCGGGAACGCTGCCCGCAGGGCCTCGTCGTCGAAGGGCGCGTCCCCGCCCCGCCAGTCCTCGATCAGGAGGTCGGCGTCGGCGAGCAGCGCGCGCCCATCGTCGCCGGCGAGGTCGAGCGCGACGACGCGCTTCCCCGCGTTGTACCAGGCCTCCTGGATGGAGACGCCGCTGTCGCCGAAGAAGGGAGGCTCGCTCGCGAGCTCGTCGCCCTCCGGCGGTGCGATGCGCACGACGTCGGCGCCGCCGTCGGCGAGCAGCCGTCCGGCGAAGGCGCCCGCCCAGCCCGCCTGCTCGACGACGCGGAGCCCGGCCAGTGGGGTGCTCGTGCGCGCCATGGCGCGAAATCGTACGGAGCGATCCCCCAGTGCGCGAGGGCGGCGCTCCCCGCACCGGGGCGATGGCGCGGGAGGGGTGGTCGCGCGGGACCGGGAACGCCGCGCTTGTTTCGTTGACCCGTTCTGCACCGCTCCGTACGGTGTAACCGCGCCGCGAAGGCCGCTCGAACCCCACGCAGCACACGCGCGAGGAGCATGGTTTGCCGCGATTCGCGTTGGCCATGGCGAAGCAGACGGTGGGCGCGCTCCGGGATCTGGCGCCCATCTTCGCCGTCATCCTCTTCTTCCAGATCGTCGTGTTGCGACAGCCCTTCCCCGATGTCGCCAACGTCATCGTCGGGCTGGTGTGCGTCGTCCTCGGGCTGGCGCTGTTCGTGCAGGGGCTGGAGAGCGGCCTCTTCCCCCTCGGTGAGGCGCTGGCCCAGGGCATGGCCCGCAAGGGAAGCGCCATCGCCCTGCTGGCCCTGGCCTTCTGCCTCGGCTTCGGCACGACCGTGGCCGAGCCCGCCCTCATCGCCGTCGCCGCCGAGGGGGCGGAGGTGGCGGCGGAGGCGGCCTTCATCGGCGATAGCCAGGCAGCCCAGGACCGCTACGCCCTCGAGCTGCGCATCGTGGTCGCCGTCGCGGTCGGCATCGCCATCGTCCTGGGCGTGCTGCGCATCCTCAAGGGGTGGCCCATTCACCGCTTCATCATCGCCGGCTACGTGCTGGTCATGGCCATGACCCTGTTCGCACCCGACGAGATCGTGGGCGTCGCCTACGACTCCGGCGGGGTCACGACCAGCACCATCACGGTCCCGCTCATCACCGCGCTGGGCGTGGGCCTCGCCTCCACCATCCGGGGGCGCAACCCGATGCTCGACGGCTTCGGGCTCATCGCCTTCGCCAGCCTCACCCCGATGATCGGCGTGCTCGGCTACGGGATGGTGGTGTGATGCTGGACTTCCTGGCGGACTTCGGCGATACCCTCCTCTCCACCCTCCGGGACGTGACCCCCATCGTCGTCATCCTGGTGGTGTTCCAGGTGGGGGTGCTGCGGCGCCGGCTGCCCAACATCAGGGGCATCGCCACCGGCTCCGTCATGGTGCTGCTGGGGCTGGCCCTCTTCCTCATCGGCCTGGAGCAGGCCCTCTTCCCCGTCGGCGAGACGATGGCCCGGCAGCTCACCGAGAAGGCGGGGGGGCTGGCGGGGGCGGTGCGCTGGGAGGACTACTGGCTCGTCTACGTCTTCGCCGCCGCCATCGGCTTCGCGACGACCATCGCCGAGCCCGCCCTGATCGCCGTGGCGCTGAAGGCCAGGGAGGTCTCGGGCGGCGCCGTCAGCGCCTGGGGTTTGCGCATCGCCGTGGCCGTGGGCGTGGCCGCCGGCGTCTCGCTGGGCTGCTTCCGCATCGTCACGGGCACGCCCCTCCCCTGGTACATCGTGGCGGCCTACATCGTCGTCATCGTGCAGACCTACCTGAGCAGCCGCACCATCATCCCGCTCGCCTACGACAGCGGCGGCGTCACCACCTCGACCGTCACGGTGCCGGTGGTGGCGGCCCTGGGGCTGGGGCTCGCCGCCAACGTCCCGGGGCGCAGCCCCCTTATCGACGGCTTTGGACTCATCGCCTTCGCCAGTGTCTTCCCGATCATATCGGTGCTAGGCTACGCAATCGTCGCCGATCGGGTGGAACGCTGGCGTACGCGGAAGGAACGCCAGGAGGAGAAGCCATGAAGATGGCGCTGGTCGTCGCCCTGGTGAGCGACGAGAAGACCGACCACATCATCGAAGCGGCGCGCGAGGGCGGCGCCACGGGCGACACCATCATCAGCAGCGTCCGCGGCGAAGGCCTGAAGCCGAGAAGGACCTTCCTCGGGCTCGACCTGACGGCAAGGCGCGACGTGGTCCTGTTCCTGGTGGCCGAATCCCGCGCCCGGGAGATCCTCGAGCGCATCGCCATCGCCGGAGGCATGGACGAGGAGAGCGGCGCCGGCGTCGCCTTCCAGATCAAGATCGAGGACGCCGTCGGCCTCTCGACCCAGTTGCCAACGCTCATGGAAGAGTTGGAAGGCGCCCTGTGAACGACCAGAGCGACAGCAGGGTGATCCGCGTGTCCGACCTCATGGGGCCGCAGGTCCACACCATCGACGGGCTGGCCACGGCGGCCGAGGCCATGGCGGCGATGAAACAGCTCCAGATCAGCTCGCTGGTCGTGAACCGCCGCCACGACGACGATGAGCTGGGCCTGATCACGGTGAGCGACCTCGCGCGCGAAGTCGTCACGAGCGATCGCGCGCCGGAGCGCGTCAACGTCTACGAGGTCATGTCGAAACCGGCGCTGACCGTGCGCGCGGACATGCTCGCGCGCTACGCCGTGCGGCTGCTCGTGCGGTTCGGCGTCTCGCGCGCGCTGGTGGTCGACGAAAGCGGAGCCCCCCGGGGCCTGGTCACGCTGCGCGACCTCGTCCTGGGCCTGACTCCCGAGTAGCCGCCCCGCTCCCGTGCGTCCGCGTCCCTACAGGTGGGCGGAGACGCCCCCGTCGACCCGGAAGACCTGCCCGCTGAGGAACCCCGCTGCGTCCGAGGCCAGCAGCACGGCCAGCGCTCCGAGGCTCTCCGCCCCGCCGAAGCTGCGCATGGGGATGAAGCGCAGCAGCAGGTTGTCGGCGGGATCGTCGCCGCCGCGGCCGGGGGTCCAGTCCATCCAGCCCGTGGCGATGCTGTTGACCGTGACCGCCGGGGCCAGCTCCTGGCTGAGGGTCGCCGCCAGCCCGAACACGCCCGCCTTCGCCGCGGCGTAGGCGCTCAGGTTGTTGACCCCCCGCTCCCCGAAGATGCTGTTCACGAAAATCAGCCGGCCCGGTTCGCCCTCGCCCAGCTCCCGCACCCACGCCCGCGCTGCGTAGAACGCACCGCTCAGGTTCACCGCCTGCACGTTCGCGAACTCGGCGTCGCCCGTGGTGGCGATCGGCTTGGCCAGGGGCAGGTCCGCGTTGTACACGAGCACGGAGGGCACGCCGAACTCCTTCACGAGCTGACGCAGACCGACGCGCACGTTCGTCGGCAGCGTCACGTCCCAGCCCTGGTTGAACGTCTCCCGCCCGAGGTTGGCGACCACGCGGCCGGCGCGCTTGGCCGCCATCACCTCGTCCCCGTCCATCGTCGCCGAGGCCACGGCCACGTGTGCCCCCGCCTCCGCCAGCGCTTCCGTGATCGCACGTCCCGCCGGGTTCGCGAACCCCACCACCAGCGCGCGCTTGCCGGTCAGGTCGTATCCCTCGCTCCGTTCCCAGTCAGGCATTGATTCGAGCCTCCACCTCGTCGGGCGCGTGCCCCGTCGGCGCGATGCCGCCCGCCAGGCCGCCGCCGTCGATCGGGTAGTTCGCGCCGGTCACGTAGCCTCCGGCGTCGCTGCAGAGGAAGAGCGCCAGCGGTCCCAGCTCCCACGCCTGCCCCAGCCGCCGCGCGGTGATGTAGCTCCCCCGCTTGCGGATCGCCTCCGCCTCCTCTTCCGTCTCCGTGGGGCGCTGCTCGACCAGCCCCGGGGTGATGCAGTTCACCCGGATACCGTCCCGCGCGACCGCGCTCGCGACGGTCTGGGTGAAGTTGATGACGCCCGCCTTCGCCGCCGCGTACGTGGGGCTTTGCGGCGTCGCCCGCATTCCCATCCCGCTCGCGATGTTCAGGATCGCCCCGCTCCCCTGCGGGCGCATGTGCCGCAGCGCCGCCCGCGTGCAGTAGAACGTCCCGTTCAGGTTGACCGCGATCCCGTTCAGCCAGTCCTCGTCCTCGATCTCCCACACCGCCTTCCCGCGTCCCGGCGAGTCGCCGATGCCGGCGTTGTTCACGAGGATGTCGAGCCGCCCGAAGCGCTCGACCGTCGCCTCGACGAGCCGGTCGCACGCCGCGCTCGACGTGATGTCGGTCGCGACCGTCAGCGGCTCGCGGCCGCTCTGCTCGGCCAGGAACGCGGCCGTCGCCTCGAGCTGCGCCGGCGTGCGCGAGGCGATACACACGTCCGCCCCCGCCAGCATCAGCGAGCGCGCCATCTCGCGCCCCAGCCCGCGGCTCCCTCCCGTGACGATGGCCACCCGCCGCGGCGGCCCATCCAGACGCAACGCTTCCAGCACACGCGCCTCCTGTTCGGGCGGAACGATACCCGAAAAGGAGCGAAAACCGCTCTCGCGAGGCGGCCGGGCAGCGTACGATGGGGGAAGCTGATGCGCGTACTCCATTTCGCCGATCTGCACATTGGCGTCGAGCTCTACGGGAAGCCCCTCGCGGGCAAGGCATGGTCTTCCCGCATGCAGGACTTCCTCAATGCATTCGACGCCCTCGTCGACCACGCCGTCGGCGAGCAGGTCGACGCCGTGATCTTCGCGGGGGACGCCTACAAGGCCCGCGAGCCCAGCCAGACGCATCAGCGCGAGTTCGCCCGCCGCATCCGCCGCCTCAGCGAGGCGGGCATCGCCACCTTTCTCCTCGTCGGCAACCACGACCTCCCCAACGCCGAGTCCCGCGCCCACGCCCTCGAGATCTTCCGCACCCTCGACGTCCCCAGCGTGACCGTCGGCGACACCACCTGGTTCAGCGAGCAGGGAACCGTCCCGCACGTCCTCCAGACGCGCGCCGGGCCGCTCCAGGTCGCGTTCGTGCCCTGGCCGCAGGTCTCGCACCTGCTGGCCGGCAGCGAGGAGGCGGAAGGCGCCTCCATCGAGCAGCTCTACAAGCTCATCGAGCGCGCCATCTCGGAGATCGTCCTGGCCCAGGCGGAGCACATCGATCCCGACATCCCCTCCATCCTCACCTGCCACCTGCCCCTCAGCGACCGGCTCGTCGCCGAGAATAGCGGCAGCGAGCTGTGGATGCAGAGCGGCGCCGTCCCCCGCGTGCCGCTCAGCGCGCTCCACCTCGACAACTTCGATTATGTCGCGCTAGGACACCACCACAACGCCATGCAGCTCAATGTCGACCCGCCCTGCTGGTACTCCGGGGCCCTGCAGGAGGTCGACTTTGGCGATGCACGCTACCCCAAGGGCTTCATGACGCTCGAGTTCGACACCTCGAAGCCCCGCGGACAGCGCCTCTCGGGAGACGGCGCCCCCCGCCTCCAGCGGGTCACGAGCCGCCCCTTCGTCAGCATCGCCGTCAAACCCCGCGATGCCGACCCCAACCCCGAGGTCCTGGCCGCCATCGCCGAGCGCGACCTGGCCGACGCCATCGTCAAGGTCGAGATCCACGTCGACCGCGACCAGGAAGCCGCGCTGAGGCTTCCCGAAGCGCGAAGAGCGCTCGCCGGCGCCCACGTTATCGCCGGCCTCCGCGCCGTCCTCCCCGAGGACAGCCGCCTCCCCCTGCCCCCCAACGTCCAGCCCGACGCCTCGGCCCCCCTCGAGACGCTGGAGACGTACCTGAAGCTGCGTGACGTGCCCGACGAGCGCCGCGAGCGCCTCCTCGCCGCCGCCACCGAGATCATCGAGGAGAGCGAGTCCGTTGGCGTCTGAACCCCGTCCCCTGCGGCTCGTCCACACCTCCGATGTCCACCTCGGGGCGTACTCGGCCAGCCCCCGGGGCCGCGAGGAGCCCCGGGCGCAGCGCCTCGAGGCGGGTTTCGAGGCCGTCATCGATCTCGCCCGCGGCGTTCACGCCGACGTGCTCCTCATCGCCGGCGATTTCTTCGACCACGCCCGCATCGGCCCCGAGGTCGTCGCCTTCGCCGCCGGCCAGATCAACCGCTTCCCCGGCGAGACCGTCCTCCTCCCCGGCAACCACGACCCCATCGGCCCCCACGGCCCCCACGAGCGCCACAACATCGAGGCGCTCGCCCCCCGCCTCCGCCTCCTCCGCGATCCCGAGGGCGAGTTCCTCGACTTCCCCGCTCTCGACCTCGCAGTCTGGGGGCGGGCCATCACCGTCGACGTGCTCGAACGCCCCCTCGCCGCCCCGCCGCCCCGCCGCGGCGACCGCTCCTGGAACGTCGCCATCGCGCACGGCCACGCCGTCGACGAGGGCGCCCAGATGGAACGCTCCCTGCGCATCACGCCCGACCACTTCGCCGAGAGCGCCCAGTGGGAGTACATCGCCCTCGGTCACTGGGACGTCCACACCGATGTCAGCGAGCGCGGCGCGCTCGCCGTCTACTCCGGCTCCCCCGCCTCCATCGGCGATGTCGGCTACGGCGTCGCCGTCGTCGTCGACTTCGACGCATCCGGCGTGCGCTGGCACGCCCGCCACCTCGACCCCGCGGAGACGAGCCCGTGATCCCGCGCCGCCTGCGCCTCAAGAACTTCCTCTCCTACCGCGATTGCGAGCTCGACTTCTCCCGCCTCCACCTGGCCACGCTCGCGGGGCGCAACGGCGACGGCAAGTCCGCCCTCCTCGACGCCATCACCTGGGCGCTGTGGGGCGAAGCCCGGGGCCGCGTCGAGGACGACCGCATCCGCCACGGCGCCGACGACATGCGCGTCGAGCTCGACTTCGAGGTCGATGGCGACCGCTACCGCGTCATCCGCAAGCGCACGCGCGGACGCTCCGGCGCCCTCGACCTCTTCCAGATCGACGACCTCGGCAACCGCCGGCCCATCACCGGCGGCACCTCGCGCGAGACCCAGGCCGAGCTCAACCGCCGCATCCACATGGACCACCAGACGTTCGTCAACAGCGTCTTCCTCGTCCAGGGCCGCTCGAACGAGTTCACCGTGCAGGTGCCTTCGAAGCGCAAAGAGGTTCTCCGCAAGGTGCTCGGCCTCGACCGCTACGAGGAGCTGTCACGGGCGGCCAACGACCGCCGCAAGCAGTCGGAGGCCGACGCCGCCGTCGAGGACCGGCTCATCGGCGACGACGAGGAAACGCTGGAGGAAGTCCCGAAGGTCGAGGAGGCGCTGGCGGAGGCCGGGCGGCGGCGCGAGTCCGTCCGCGCCCGCCTCGAGGAAGAGGAACGGGAACTGGCCGAACTCAAGATCGCCGCCGCCGAGCACGCGCGCCGCGAACGCGCCACCGGCGAAGCCGCAAACCTGCTCGAAGCGCGCGACGCCGCCGTCGCCCGTCGCACGGAGGCTATCGCCTCCCTCGACGCCGGCCTCGCGGCCGTGCGCGAGACGCTCGACCATGCCGCCGCCATCGAGGCCGGCTACGAACGCCTCCGCCGGGCCCGCGACGAGGAGCGCGCACTCGCCGCCGTCGCCGCGCAGGCGCGGCAGGCCGAGAACGGCATCGCCGATGCCGATGCCGCCATCGGCCGCGAGCGCACGGCCATCCAGACCCGGCTCGACGGCCTCAACGAGCGCCGGGCCGGCTTCGCTGCGCTCGTCACCGGCCTCGCCGCGCTGCGCGAGGAAGAGGCCGCCCTCGACGGCGAACGCGCGAACCTCGCCCGCCTCGACGACGACATCCAGGCCGCCCGCGAGGCCGCCACGGAGGCCCAGCGCACGCAGGCCGCCCGCGCCGACGAAGCGGGCGGCTACCGCGCCCGCGCCCAGGACCTCAAGGACCGCGAAGCGACCCTCGCCGAGGCGGAGGGCGAGCCTCTCTGCCCCGTCTGCCGCAAGCCCCTGACGCCCGAAGAGCTGTACGCGACGGTCGAGCAGTACCAGGCTGAGCGGCGTGACCTCGGCGAGCAGTACCGGGAGGCGCAGGCAGCGGTCGAGGAAGCGAAGGCTGCTGCGACAGGGCACGATGCCCGCGCCGCCGCCCTCCAGCAGGAGCGCGCCGCCCTCGACCGTCGCCTGAACGAATCCCGCCAGGCGCTCGCCGTGCGCCTCGCCGAAGCGCAAAACGCCGAGCGCGACCTGCCCGACCTCCAGTCGCAGATCGCCGTGCTTGGCCAGTGCCTCAGGGAAGAGTCGTTCGCCCGCGATGCCCGCGCGGAGCGCACCGCCGCCGCCGACCGTCTCGCGGGGCTCGGCTACGACCGCGGGGCGCACGACCGCGCCCGCGAGTGCCTCGCTGCGCTCGAACCCGCCGAGGCGGACTACAACCGCCTGACCGGCGCGAAGGCCCAGGCCGAAGGGCTCGCCGCCCGGATCGCCGGCGCCCGGGAGGAGCTGGCCCGCGAGGAGGCGGAGCGCGAGGACGCGCGGGAGGCCCTCGCCGAAGCGCGCGCCGAGCTGGACGCCTCCCAGGACGTGTCCGCCCGCCTCGGCGCCGTGCAGGCCGCCGTCGACGAGTGCCGCGACCGGCTCGCGGAGCTCGACCGCGAGCACGGGCGCCTCACCGAGCGGCGCGCCTCCCTCGACCGCATCGCCGCCCGCGTCGAGGAGGCGAAAGATCGCCGCGACGCCGCCCGCGACGCCGCCCGCCTCCACGAGGAGCTGCAGAAGGCATTCGGGCGCGACGGCGTCCAGGCCATGCTCATCGAGCAGTCTCTCCCCGAGCTCGAACGCATCGCCAACGGTCTCCTCGAACAGCTCACGGAAGGGCGCGGCTTCACCCAGGTCTCGCTGCGCACCCAGCGCGAGAGCGCCTCCGGCAAGACCACCGAGACGCTCGACATCCAGATCAGCGACGACCTCGGCACGCGTGACTACGACATGTACAGCGGCGGCGAGAAGTTCCGCGTCGACTTCGCCCTGCGCATCGCCCTCTCCCGCCTCCTCGCGATGCGCTCCGGCGCCTCCCTCCCCACCCTCATCATCGACGAGGGCTTCGGCACCCAGGACGAGGAGGGGCGCGACCGGCTCGTCGCCGCCATCAACGCCATCAGCTCGGAGTTCCGCCTCATCCTCCTCGTCACCCACATCGAGGAGCTGCGCGAGAGCTTCGCCCAGCGCATCCAGGTTACGAAGGACCCCGAGCGCGGCTCGCTCGCGGTGGTGGCGTAGGAGTCAGGCGGGCTGTCCCGCCGTTACGCTCCAATTCGCGGTGACAGCCGCCGGGCCAGCGTGTCGCCTGCCGAGGTGGTCGCCAGGCGGGGCCGGTTCGCGTACACCTGCGCCTCGATGCCTTCCTGGATACTCCCCTGCCGCGTGTAGACCGTGTCGCCCGGAGTCGGTTGGTAGATCTCCACGTATCCCGCCGCCAGCAGCTCGTCGACCGCCTCGCGTCCTTCGGGCGTCTCCGGGAAGTCTCGCTCCCCGGTTCTGGCCGTCTCGATGAGGATGCCGATGGCCTCGGCGGAAAGGCCCGGTGGTCTGCCTCCGAACGAGGCAAGCCGCCGAATCGCGCCCCTCAAACCGCTCCACCCGGCCATGACCGCAACACTCCCGCATTGCCCGACGCGCGGGCGCTCCGTACCCTTGGACCTTCGTGGCAGGGTAGCTCAGCTGGTAAGAGCGCACGACTCATAATCGTGAGGTCGAGAGTTCGAGTCTCTCCCCTGCTACCACGTTGATTTACCAGGGCGCCGCCAGGAGGAGCCTCATGATTCTCGGTCTGGGAACCGTCCCGTTGACGTCCGTCGCCCAAGCCCGCCGCGAGGCGAAGCGCAAGCTGCCCCGCTCCATCTACTGGTACACCGAGGCCGGCACCGAGCTTCGCCGCACCGTCCGCGACAACCGCGACGGCTTCAAGGAGATCGGCCTGCAGGCCCGCGTGCTCGATTCGCACGAGCCCCGCAAGCTCTCCACAACCGTGCTCGGGCGCGAGATCTCGATGCCCCTGATCACGACGCCCGCCGGCTTCATCCGCATCGCCCACCCCGATGGCGAGCTGGGCGTGGCCCGCGCCGCCGAGGCCGCGGGCACGGCCGTCGGCCTCGGCATCCTCGCCAGCTACCCCATCGAGACCATCACCGCCAACGCCAGCGACGTGTGGTTCCAGCTCTACATGCTGGGCGGGCGCGAAGGCTCGGCCGTCGCCATCGAGCGCGCGAAGGCCGCAGGCTGCCGCGTGCTCATCATCACCGTCGACTTCGCCGCCCTCTCCGGCGGCCAGGATTACCAGCGCGGCCACCCCGGCGTCCCCGACCGCGTCGATCTGCCGACCGCGCTCAAGTACGCCCCCGAGATGATCAGCAGGCCCCTCTGGGCGCTCAACTTCCTCCAGGGCGGCGTCGAGCTGCGCTTCCCAAACGCGCCCGGGAACGCCAACCTCACGGCCAGCCAGGTCGGAGCCGGCATCATGGCCCACCCCCCCACCTGGGACGACATCGCCTGGGCCCGCAAGCAGTGGGACGGCCCCTTCGTCGTGAAGGGGATCACCTCCGTCGATGACGCCCGCCGCGCCGTCGATGAGGGCGCCGACGCCATCTCCGTTTCCAACCACGGCGGCAACTCCCTCGATGGCTCCGCCGCCACCATCCGCGTCCTCCCCGAGATCGTCGACGCCGTCGGCGACAACCTCGAGGTGCTGCTCGATGGCGGCGTGCGCCGCGGCAGCGACGTCGTGAAGGCGGTCGCCCTCGGAGCGAAGGCCGTCATGGTCGGCCGTCCGTACATCTGGGCGCTGGCCGCCGGCGGCGAGCAGGGCGTCCGCCAGATCCTCGAGGTCTACCGTCAGGGTATCGCCGGAACGCTCACCCTCCTCAACTGCCCCTCCGTCGAGGACCTCAACCCCTCGCACCTCCGCATGCCCCCCGGCTTCAATCCCTAGGGACTGCCTGCCCGGCCGCCTGGCCCGCCTAGCCCAGCCGCACGTTGTCGCCCGGCTGTACGTCGATCGGGGTCTTGCGGCTGCGCGCGATCTGCAGCACCAGCAGCAGCGGCAGGAAGCGCCCGATGAGGATCGTGATCATCACCACGATCGTCGCCGCCGTGCCCAGCGCCGGCGTGATCCCTGCCGACCACCCCACCGTCCCCACCGCCGACGACGTCTCGTAGAGCACGTCGATGAAGGGGTGGCTCGTCGTGCGCAGCAGGATCATCGCCACCACGAAGTGCACGGCGGCGAAGGCGAACGCGATCCCCACGGCCTGCCGGATGACGGCCTGCGGCAGCCGCCGCCCGAATGCGATCACGTCGTCGCGGCCCCGCAGCGCGGCGATCGTGCCCGCTACCAGCACCGCCAGCGTGCCCAGCTTCAGGCCGCCCGCCGGGGACCCCGCCGCCCCTCCCACCAGCATCAGCACCGACTCGAACAGCTTCGTGTGCTCGTGCAGCAGCCCGGACTCGACGGCGCTGAAGCCCGAGACCCACATGGAGGCCTGGAAGAGCGCCAGCACGGGCCGGTCGCTCTCCGCCACGGTGGCGAGGGTGTCCGTGTTCGTCCACTCGGCGATGCCGATGAAGAGCGCGCTTCCCCCCACGACCGCCACCGCCGCCGTGAGCACCATCTTCGCGTCGAGCGACATGCGCCGCGGGTCCAGCTTCAGGACCCCCAGGATGACGGGCACCGCCCCCAGCGAGCCCGCAAGGCAGAGGATGATCATGGGGATCAGCACCGCCGGGTCGTCGGCAAAGGGGCGCATGTCTTCCCCCGTCACGTTGAAGCCGGCCACGTTGAAGGCCGAGATCGCGTGGAAGATGGCCCACCACACGCTCCGCGCCACCGGCACCCCCGCGCTGATGAACCCGCCGAAGAGGGCGAGCGCCCCCAGCACCTCGAAGGTGACCGTGTAGATGACGATCGTGCGCACGAACGAGACGGACTCGCGCATGCTCGGGGCGCCGTAGTAGAGCCGCATCAGGTTGCGGTCGCGCAGCCCCAGGTTGCGGCCCAGCACCCAGAGGATGATCCCCATCCCCGCCATGTAGCCGAGTCCGCCGATCTGGATGAGCGCGAGGATCACCGCCTCGCCGAAGTGGCTCCAGTGCGTCTGCGTCTCGACCACCACGAGGCCGGTCACGCAGATCGCCGAGATCGCCGTGAACAGCGACTCCAGCACCGTCGGCTGCTCGCCGCTGTAGGAGATGGGCAGGTGCAGGAGGGGCGTCGCGATGAGCAGGATCAGCGCGAAACCGACGAGGAGGCGGATGCTGCCCGAGCCGAAGGGCCGGGAGCGGGTCGGCGCCTCGAGGCTGATGGTGCGCGAGCCCATCAAGCGCCGTCGCACCGTGCGCCGCGCGGTCATGCGCATGTGCCCTCAGCGTGCGCGCGGCGGAGCGTGGGCGCAACCCGTCAGACCGCCGCCGGCGTCCCCGCGATTCGCGCCACCAGCCCTGCCGGCGACCCGTCCTCCACGCCCCCACCCTCGCCCGGGCGCTCCTTGGCCAGCGCAAGGAGGGCCGTCACCGGCGCGTCCAGCGCTTCCACCGGCTCCCACACCTCGATGCGGCAGCGTTCGGAAGAGCCGGACGGGCGGTGGTCGAGCAGGAGGAAGCAGGCGGCGCCGTCGCGGCAGCCCCAGAGCGCATCGCCCTCGTGCAGGCCGGCGTGCCAGCGGGGCACCTCGGGGAAGCGCGCGTGCACGGCGCCCCGGTAGCGGAACGTTCCCCCCGCGACCTCGACCGTGAGCGCATCCATCGCCCCGAGGGTGGCCGTTGCCTGTGAACGTCCGGTGAACCGCCGCTGAGACTCGCGGTGGGCGCCCTACAGCGGGGCCAGCTGCGCGTTGTGCTCGCCGCCCCAGCGCGGCTCGTGTGTCCCGTCGGGCAGCATCGTGAAGGCGTTCACGTCGTCCGCCATCTGCCCCAGCAGCAGGTCCACGATGCGCTCCGCGATGGCGGCATCGAGCACCGGGAAGATCAGCTCGATGCGCTCCTCGAAGTTCCGCGGCATCCAGTCCGCGCTCCCCGCCCAGACCTCCCAGCTCCCCCCCGAACGGAAGGCGGCCACGCGCGCGTGCTCCAGGAAGCGCCCCACAATGCTCCGCATCTCGAAACGGTCGTCGTGCTGCGTGAGCGTGCTGCGCGCGATCACGTCGACCTGCGCCCCCGCATCCGCCGCCTCTCCCAGCGCCTCGAACACCGCCGGGTCGGTCAGGTGGTTCATCTTCAGGATGACGTGCCCCTCGGGGTGCGCCTCCGCGCGGATGCGCTCCAGCATCGTCTCGCGGGCGTCCACCCCGTACCGCATCCGCTCCAGCCGCGGCGGGACGCCGTTCTCCAGCGCCGCGAAGAACTCCCAGGCGTCGCTGGCCAGCTCGGGGTTCGAGCTGAAGAACGAGAAGTCGGTGTAGAGGCGCCCGTTCATGGGGTTGTAGTTGCCCGTGCTCAGGTGCGTGTAGCCCCGCCCCGCCCGCCGGATGTAGAGCGCCTTCGCATGCACCTTGAAGCCCAGCGGCAGCGGCAGGATGCGGATCCCCGCCGCCCGGAAGAGCAGGCTCCAGTGCAGGTTCTGGAGCTCGTCGAAGCGGGCCCGGCCCTCCAGCAGCACGGCCACGTCCTTGCCCGCCTCCGCCGCCCGCATGAGCGCTTCCGCGATCGGGTTGCGCGCCCCCAGCCGGTAGAGACTGATGCGGATCTGGTCCACCTCCGGGTCGAGCGCGGCGCGGTCCACGAAGCGCTCCACCGCCCCGTAGTCGTCCAGCGGGTGGTAGAACGCCACGTCCTGCCCGTCGAGCATCCCGAAGGGGTCCGCCTCGAAGTCCGGCGCCCCGCGCGGCTCGACCGGCGCATAGCGCAGGGGCGTCGGGTTCGCCTGCGGCGGGTCCTCCCCGATGAGGATGTTCAGGTAACGGTGGTCCAGCGGCGGCGAGAGGCGGAAGGCCGCCTCTTCCGGCAGGCCGAGCGCGTCCCGTACCTCGGCCACCCAGGGGAAGGCGCGCTCCACCTCCAGGCGCGTCGCCGGCCCCTCCGGGCGGTCTTCGATCGCCTGCGCGAGGTCGTCCCAGTCGACGCGCTGCACGTCCAGGTCCGCCAGCCGCGTGATGCGCATCTCGTACATCGGCAGGTCTTCCGGCAGGAACAGGTCGCTGCGCAGGCGCACGAGCGGCCCCAGCCGCACGAACGCCCCCGCCCGCCCCGGCACGGCCAGCAGCCGTGGCAGCGAGTCGGGCAACCGCACGAGGTAATCCAGCGACTCACGCCCCGCCGCCAGGTAGAGGGCGCTGCTCGAGAGCCCCGAGATCGCGTCCGGGTCGAGCAGGTCCGCCCGTGGCGACGCCTCTTCCGCCAGGTACGCGCCGAAGTAGCTCCGCTCCAGCGGCGTCAGCTCGCCCGGCTCCAGCAGCAGGAACCCGATCTCCGTCAGGTCGTGCCGCAGCCGCTCGTGGATCTCCGTGGCCAGCAGGGCGCTCTCGTAGGCCTCAGCGAGCACGGTGCGGTACTCGTCCTGCTCCTGCCGCCCGCCGCTGCGCTCCCGTTCGAACACCCCGTAGATGCGCGCCGCGAAGAACTCGTCCAGGTTCGAGGCGAAGATCGAGAGAAAGCGCAGCTTCTCCAGCAGGGGCACGTCGTCGCGCGTCGCCTGCAGCAGCACGCGGTGGTTGAAGCGCAGCCAGGATCGCTCTCGCGAGAGGATGGTCGATACCACGTCGTCTTCCCCTGTCAGGGAACGGGTCCGTCGTTAACGTCCCGTGTGCGAGGGCAGGCCCCCCGCCACGAGTTACGATACAACCCCCATGACGGAACGGGCCGCCTTTATGGAAACCGAGTGGCAGTTCGTCGCCGACGACCTTGCCGCCGTCCGCGAGTGGCTCGAAAACGAAGCCCCCGACCCCTTCAGCGTCTGCGCCGAGCCGGAGCGCACCCAGGACGACGAGTACTGGGACACCGGCGGCTGGCTGGTCTGGCGCGCGGGTTTCGCCTGCCGGGTTCGCCGGCAGGGCGAGTCCGCCGAGCTCACGCTCAAGGAGCTCTCAGGCGGCGAGGCGAACCTTCGCCGCCGCCGCGAGTTGAACGAGCCCATCGCCGGCCCTGGCGGCCTCGATGGGGCCATCGCCCGTTCCGGTGGCGATGCCAGCCGGCTCCTCCGACGTCTGGCCGGACCCCACACCCTGCGCCCCGTCGCCTCCCTCACCACCCACCGCACCACCCTCTCGCTCGCCGACGCCGACGGTCCCCTTGGCACGATCGCCCTCGACCGCACGACCGTCGGCCAGGGCTGGCGTGCGCACGACCTCCTGCGCGTCGAGGTCGAAGTCGGCGAAGGCGACCTCGATCGCGCCGCACCCTTCGTGACTGCCCTGCGCGATGGCGCCGGTCTCCGTCCGGCGCTCTCGGGCAAGCTGGCGGCCGCACTCGCCGCGGCGGGCGCCTCCCCCGGCTGGGAGCCCCGCCCCCTCGGCCCCATGACCTTCGACCGTGAGAGCACACTGGGCGAGGTCGCCTATGCGATCCTGCGGCGGGAGTACCTCCACTTTGTGCAGCACGAGCCGGTCGCCCGCCTCGGCGAGGACGTCGAGGGCGTCCACCAGATGCGCGTCTCCGCCCGGCGCCTGCGGGCCGCCATCGAGACCTTCCGTGAGGCGCTGCCCGCCGGGCTCGTTGCGCAAGCGGGAGAGCTGCGGTGGTTCACGCACGCCCTTGGCGATATGCGTGACCTCGATGTCCAGCGCGAGCGGCTCGCGCGCCTGGCGTCGCCGGTCGATCCGAAGGCCGTCGCCGCCCTCGATGCGATCCTTCGCGAACACTACGAAGCGGCCCGCGAGGCCATGCTCGCCGCCCTCGACTCCAAGCGTTATGTCGCAATGGTGGACAGCCTGGACGAACCCCTGCGGGCGGGCGTCGTCGGCGACAAGGGGGACGGCCTCGCCCTGGAGTCGGCTCCGGGCCTGATCCGGGCCTGGCGCCGACGCGTGAGGCGGGCGGGGGACGCCATCGAGGCGAACACGCCCCACGAGGCCTACCACCAGCTCCGCCTGAAGACGAAGGCGCTGCGCTACGCGATCGAGTTCTTCGCCCCCCTCTACGGCGAGCCGGCGGAGGCCTACGGCCGCCAGATGGCCAGGCTGCAGAGGCTCCTCGGCGACCACCAGGACGCGATCGTGGCGGCAGATCTCTACCAGCGGCTGGCCTCGGACGAGGGCGAACGGCTGGGCCGCTCCGGGGTTCGCGCGGCCAGGGAGCTCGCCGCCAACGCCGCCGCCGAGGCCGAGGGCTACCGCTGGAAGTTCCCCAAGCGCTACGCCCGCCTCCGGGGCCGCGCCTGGAAGGGCCTCCGCGCCGCCATGCTCAATTCGTGAACGCCTGTTAACAATTCCCCGACCATGACTCCATATGCTAGTAGTCGATGGGAGCCTTCCCAGCTAGTCCTGTCGCTACTGCCGCCCTCGATCGCGGGGCATTCGCCCCTCCCCGGTCCCGCCAACCAGTCGCCATCGTCGACCTCGGATCCAACTCCGCTCGCGTCGTCGTCATCGAACGTCCCGTTCCGGGCATCCTCGAGACCATCGCCGAGGAACGCCGCGATCTGCGCCTCGCCACCGAGCTCGACGAGCGCTCGCGGCTGAGCGAGCGCGGTATCGCCACCACCATCGACGCCGTCGCTGAGTTCGCCGCCTTCGCCCGCGAGGCCGGCGCCGGCGCCATCAACGTCGTCGCCACCGCCGCCATCCGCTCCGCCGAGAACCGGGAAGAGCTGCTCGCCCGCGTTCACGCCGAGCTCGGTATTGCCATCGAGGTGCTCGACGGCGCCGAGGAAGCGCAATTCGCCGCGATGGGCGCCCTCCACGGGCTCCCCATCCGCTCCGGCGTCGTCGTCGATGTCGGCGGCGGCAGCACCGAGGTGGCGCGCGTCCTCGCGGGCTCCATCGTCGGCGCCTGGAGCTTCCCCCTCGGCGCCCTCGGCGCCAGCGCCGCCTGGCTCACCGACGACCCGCCCACGCGCAAGCAGCTCAAGGCCATGCGCCGCATGGTCGCTCGCACCCTCGCCGAGCGTGCGCCCGGCGGCCTCGGCCCCGGCGAGCAGCTCATCGCCACGGGCGGCAGCGCCCGCACCCTTGCCCGCCTCGCCCAGCGCCAGGCCGGCTACCCGCTGCCCCTCCTGCACGGCTACTTGCTCGAGCGGAGCGCCCTGCGCCGCGTGAGCTCGTTCCTTGCCGGCCACAGCGCCGCCGAGCGCTGCGAGATCGACGGCGTCCGCGCGGGCCGCGCCGACTCCATCGTCGGCGGCGCCGTCATCCTCGAGGAGATGATGCGCCACCTCGGCGCCGATCGCCTCACCATCGCCGCCGGCGGCGTGCGCGAGGGCGTCGCCATGCGCGCCTTCGGCGAGGCCGTCCCCCAGCCCCGCATGGTGCGAGCCGCCTCGGTCGAGGCGTTTCTGCGCTCCGGCGGCCTCTGGGACGAAGAGGGCATGGAGGCCCGCGCGGGCCTCGCCGACCAGCTCTCCCCGGAGGCCATCGACGACCCCTTCAGCGAGCTGCTCGAGGCCGCCCGGCTCGCCGCCATGCTCCGTACTCTCGGCGAAGCCCGGGGCGGGGAGGCCCCCGGCGCCCGCACCACGGCCGCGCTGCTCGCCGCAGACCTCGCCGGCTTCGACCACGCCATGCTCGCCCGCATCGCCGCCATCCTCCACGACAGCGACGGCGACAAGGAGGGCGCGAAGCCCTACCTCGCCCTCCTCCCGACCTCCGAAGAGCCCGCCCTCCGCCGCTACGGCGCCCTTCTCCGCTAACCCCCGTCCCCACCCGGCAGATATGGCGAAGGCGCCCCGCAAGGGACGCCTTCTGGTTGGCGCTGGGCGGAGGGAGGGGGCACTCCGCCCGCGCCGGCTAGCGCTGGCTCCAGCGGCCCTTGAAGCCGCCGTGGCGGCCACGGAAGCCGTCCTCGCGCTCGGGCCGCTCCCCGGACTCGATGGCCGTCCGCCACGCATCCGCCTTCTCCTCGCTGATCTTGCCCGCTTCGACGGCCGCGTCGATGTGGTCCAGCGCGGCCTGCTGCCAGTCCGCCTTCAGCTCTTCCAGCGACGTCCCCTCGGCGAAGCCCCTATATCTGAAGGGGTGACCACCCCAGCGCTTGCCGCGCCACTCGCCCGAATCGACTCGCGTCCTGAGCGTCTCTGCCTGCTCTTCCGTGATGGTGCCGGCCTCGAGCGCATCGTTTACCCGGTCGAGCGCGACTTGCCGGAACGCGGCTTCGAGCTCCTCCACGGTCACGCCCAGTTCCTCGGCCAGGGCAGCGCGATACTCCTCCCTGCGCTCCTGTCTCGTTTCCCCGGCCGTCGCCGAGCCGTCACGTTCCTCTCCGTCGCCGCCACCCTCCGCGAGGACGACGCCGACGCCCAGCGCCGCGAACACCATTCCGATGATTCCGGCCACCACCCGGGACCTCATCCGAAGACTCATTGCCTGCTCCCTTCCCGCTGATCTTTCTGGCAGGGCGGCGGGGTTGCCCTGCCGCGGCCCATGCTCGCAGCCGGTCTCTAAGGCCCCCATAAGGCGGATCCGGACGCTTTATCTAGGCCTTAGGCTCCGTCCGCGCAGAATGGCCCCATGCGAGTCCTCATCATCGAGGATGACGAGCGCCTGGCCGATGTCGTCGCCCGTGGTCTGCGACAGTCGGGCATGGCCATCGATGTCGCCCTCGAGGGCGAGTCGGGTCTCGAGAAGGCGCTCGTGAACCGCTACGACGTCGTCCTCCTGGACCGAGACCTGCCCCGCCTCCACGGCGACGAGGTCTGCCGCCGCCTCGCCCGGCTCCCCGAGACCCCCCGCATCCTCATGCTGACCGCCTCCGGAACGCTCGACGACCGCGTCGAAGGCCTCTCCCTCGGCGCCGACGACTACCTGGCCAAGCCCTTCGCCCTGCGCGAGCTGGTCGCCCGCATCCGCGCCCTTGCCCGCCGCAGCGCTGTCAGCACGCCGCCCGTGCTCGAGGCCGGCGATGTGCGCCTCGAGCCCGGCCCCCACCGCGCGACCCGCGGCGGCCGCGACCTTCGCCTCACCCGCAAGGAGTTCGCCGTGCTGGAGGTCCTTCTGGGAGCGAGCGGAAACGTCGTGAGCGCCGAGGAGCTGCTCGAACGCGTCTGGGACGAGCACACCGACCGAATGACCAACGTCGTCGCCGTCACCATCATGACCCTCCGTCGCAAGCTCGGCGCGCCGCCGGTCGTCGAGACCGTCAAGGGCGCGGGCTACCGTATCGAGACAGGGGCGGCGCCATGAAGTTCCCCAGGCCCACCATCCGCGTGCGGCTCACCCTGCTCTACGGGTCGCTCTTCCTGCTGGCCGGGCTCGTCCTCATCGTCAGCACGCACTTCCTCTACCGCAACGCGCTCGACAAGGACGAGGTCGCCGAGAAGCGAGCCTTCTTCGCCGAGGTGGAGTTGAGGGAAGCGTTCGGCGAGCGCCTCCCCGGGGGCCTGCGCCTCCGCGAGTTCGTCGCCAGGGATGGCCGCACCATCTTCAAGTTCGTCGAGGACGTGAACGACCGCGCAATCGACGACGCCGTTGACGACGCCCTCCGGGAGCAGCTGGTCCAGTCCGGGATCGCCCTCGGGTTCACGACCGTCGGCGCGCTCCTGCTCGGGTGGCTCGTCGCGGGCCGGGTCCTGCGACCCGTCCAGCGCATCACCGATACCGCCCGCGCCTCCTCCGAGACCGACCTCCATCACCGCGTCAACCTCGCAGGCCCCGACGACGAGCTCAAGGAGCTCGCCGATACCCTCGACTCACTCCTGGACCGCCTGGAACAGGCCTTCGCGAGCCAGCGCGCCTTCTCCGCGAATGTCTCCCACGAGCTGCGCACGCCCCTCGCCATCCTCCGCGCCGAGGCCGAAGTCACGCTCGCCGACCCCGAAGCCACCGAGGCCGAGCGTGACTTCGCCCGCCGCGTCCTCGACTCCACCGAGCAGGGCGAACGCACCGTCGATGGACTGCTCGCCCTCGCCCGCAGCCAGAGCGGCTTGCTCTCGCGGGCGGCTGTCGACTTCGCCGAGCTGACCGGCGATGTCGTCGGCGACCTCGCCGCATCCGCCGGCGAACTCGACCTGACGCTGGAGCTCGGCGAAGCCACCGCCCGGGGCGACCGCCCGCTCCTCGAACGGCTCGTCGCCAACCTCGTCGAGAACGCTATCCGCCACAACGTGCCGGACGGCTGGGCGCGCGTCGAGGTCGTCGGTGGGGAACGCGAGGCCGTGCTGCGGGTGTCGAACTCGGGACCGCGCCTCACGCCGGATGAGGTCGACGGCCTCTTCCAGCCCTTTGTCCAGCGGCAGGAAGCGGGCACCGGGCGAGGGGGCCTCGGGCTGGGCCTCTCCATCGTCGATGCCATCGTCCGGTCCCACGGCGGGACCGTCTCCGCGCGCGCGCGTCGGGATGGCGGCCTCGAGATCGAGGTACGTCTGCCCGCCGGCCGCGAGGGCTAGCTCCCCAGGTGGCGCTGGAGGAAGGCGACCATCGCCGCCAGCCCCTCGCCCGCCTCCGGCAGCGCTTCGATCTGCAGGAAGGCGTGCATCATCCCTTCGAACACCAACAGCTCGCTCTCGACGCCTGCCGCCCGCAGCGCCTCGTCGAAGTCGCGCGATTGCTGCAGGAGCGGGTCGTGCGTGCCCACCGTCATGAACGTCGGCGGGAAGCCTGCCAGGTGGTCGCTGAACCGCGGCGAGACGCCCGCCGTGGCCAGCGTGGCATCGTCCGGCCCCACCCCCACGTAGTCGTCGATCTGCCAGGCGAAGGTGCGCCCGTTCACGAAGGGCGCGTCCTCCGGCAGCTCCAGCATCCCGGGGAAGTCGTACACCCCGTAGGGCAGCGCCGCCGCGCGGAAAGGCGTCGCCCCGTCCCGATCGAGGAGCGCGTCGAGCGTCGCCGCCGCGAGATTTCCCCCTGCGGAGTCGCCGAAGATGGCGAGCCGCTCCCGGTCCATCCCGAGCGCGGAGGCTTCCGCCACCAGCCAGTCCGCCGCCGCCACGCAGTCGTCGAGCCCCTCCGGGTACTGGTGCTCCGGCGCCAGCGCGTAATCGACGCTCGCGACGGCGAAGCCGCGCTCGGAGAAGCGCTTCGTGAGCGTGTCGTGCGTCAGCGGCGAGCCCGCCACCCACGCGCCCCCGTGCACGAAGAGGATGCCGGGGTGCGGCCCCTCGCCGTCCGCCGCGTACAGGTCGACCGTGAGAGGCTCGCCCCGGCGCATGCCGATGACGCGGCCGCGCTCGACCGGCCGGTCGGGCGCTCCCTGGTTCAGGAAGGAGGCCGTCATCGCCCAGCGTTCGCGGATCTCGGCGCCCGGCACCCGCGGCAGGTCCGGAGCGGGTGAGGTCTCGTAGAACGCGACGATGCCGGCGGTGATGTCGTCCAAGGTCAGGCGCCCTGGCCGCCGTTGACCACGTCGAAGACGCCCGCCGCCGCTCGCGCCCGCTGGGCGGCGGCCACGTCGTGGCTGAGGATCACGAGGTCGTGCTTGTTCCCGTCGCGGTCCTTCACGTGGTCCCGCAGCAGCGCCTCCGGCTGGAACCCGAGCGAGCGGAAGACGGCGATGGCCTGGTGCTGGTCCACCGTCATCTGCCCGATCACCTTGTCCACGCCCATGCCCAGGGCCACGCGGAACGCCTCCTCGGTGAGCAGCCGCCCCATGCCCCGGCCCCGCAGGGTGGGGCCCACCAGCACGCGCAGCTCGGCCACGTGTTGCGACCACGGCAGATCGTTCCGGTCGACGGTTGCGTAGCCGGCGATCGTGTCGTTCCCGTCAAGCAGCAGCAGCGAGGTCGCGTCCCCCAACGCGAGCCGCTGGAGCCATACATCCACCTGGTCGGGCCTCGTGATGTCTCGTCGCAGGAAGAGCAGGTCGTGCTGCGGCAGGCTGTTCGCGAACGCGAGGATCGCCTCGCGGTCGCCGTCCGCCATCAGCCGCAGGGTCACCCGCTGACCGCCGACGGTCCCCGTCGCCGGGTACCGCTCGTCGCTGCTCACGGACACTAGGTCGAACGCACCGAAAGCCATTGGTCCAGCTTTGGCCAGAGACGATACATGGCGTTGCCGCCCGCGACGAGACTCGCGTGGCCGCCCCGCAGCACGACTTCCTCCGTGTCTTCCGAGCCCACGTTGTCGAGCAGGGGCTTGGCCGCCTCGTACGGCACGATGTGGTCGTGCTCGGCCATGGCGTGCACCATCGGCACGCGGATGGATTCGAGGTCGACGCGCCGCCCTCCGAGCTCCAGCGTTCCCTCCAGCATGGCGTTCTTCCAGTACAGCTCCTTCACCATCTGCCGGAAGGCCTCCCCCGGGAAGGGAATCTGATCCGCCGCCCAGCGGTCGACCATCATGAACGACTTCACGTACTTGTCGTCGCGGATGCGGTCGAGCACCTGGATCGGGCTCATCAGGCGGCCGGTGGGGCGCAGCATGTCGAACGCCGACAGCAGGATCTCGCCCGGCACGTTCCCGAGCGTGTCCACGATCCGGTCGACATCGAAGTAGCGCTCGTCCGTCCACTGGCTGAAGAGCCCCATGCCCTTGAAGTTCAGCGGCGTCGTCAGGCACGCCATGTTGGCCACGGGCGCGTCCGCATGGGTGCCCAGGTACATCGTCGCCAGCGAGCCGCCCACGCAGTAGCCCAGAAGGTTCACCTGCGTCTCGCCCGTATCCTCCTGGATGCGGGCGATGCAGTTCGGGATGCGGCGGAGCACGTAGTCGTCGAGGCGGAGGTTCTTGTCTTCCTTGCGCGGGACGCCCCAGTCGATCAGGTACACGTCGTACCCCTGCTTCACCAGGAACTCCATCATGCTCTGGCCCGGCGTCAGGTCGAGGATGTAGGGCTTGCTCACCAGCGAGGTCACCACCAGCAGGGGAATGCGGTAGACCTCGTCCGTCTGAGCCCGGTAGTGGTACAGCTTCATCGACCCCTCGGTCAGGACGGTGTCCTTCGGAGTCGAGCCGACCTTCGGATCCTCCAGCGAGATGTACTCGAGCCCGACCAGCCCGCGCCGCATGATTGCGTCGACGGCCGTCTGGACCTGGTTGGCGACATCCGGGGAGGCTGGGGCGGTGCTCACGGCGCAATCCACGGTGTAGGCGAGGGACGTAACATGCAAACGAGTATCGCCGTCGCCCGCGTAGGCGGGTTACCGCGGCGTTAATTCGCGCTCGGAGTCTCGGGAGGCTTCCTCGTTCGCCTGGGCTTCGCCTGGCTGTTCTTCGCCGAGGCCGCCGGAGCGTTCGCCAGGGCCGTCGTCAGTTGCGCCTCGATCGTCGCCAGCCGGTCCTCGATCGCCAGCAGGCGGTCTCCCAGGGCCAGCACGTCCGTGCGCGTGGGCACGTTCATGGCGGTGAAGAACGACCCCATCGCCTCGTTCATCGTCTTCTGGAAGTGCAGGAACACGTCCATGTTGCGCCCGAGGCTCTGGCTGAACTCCTCGGTGCTCATCATCTGGTTGAGGAACTCGTTCCACTGCCGCTCCGACTGGCTGGCCCACTGCCGGTAGGCCTCGGAGAAGTCGGGGATGGAGGTCTCATTCGTGCTCATGGCGCGTCCTCTTCGTTCGTGGCCCTCGCCTCGGGGGCGGCCGTCTCGAGTCCCGCCAGGGCGCCCGTGAGCACCTCCTGGTAGCGATTCAGCGCGTCGATCCACGTCCGCAGGAACAGCTCCCCCGCCGCCGTCAGCGAGTACATCCGCCGCGCCGGCCCCTGGTCCGAGGTGTCCCAGAACGAGGAGACGAAGCCGCTCGACTCGAGCTGCCGCAGGGCCCGGTACACCGTTCCGCTATCGGACTGGGGCAGCCCCGATTCGCTCAGCTGCTGGCTCAGCTGGTAGCCGTAGGCGTTGCAGTTCTTCAGGAACGCGAGCAGGCTCGTCGCCAGCATCTCGCCGTGGAGACGCGGCTCCGAGGTCGTGCGCGTGCGGCCCGCTCCGTTCGCCATGCGGCCATTCTCTCGGTAGATGCGGCTAGAGGCAAACTGCGAGTTGCATGTAGCTGCCGTTCGTCCTACCGTTCCACCATCACCTACCCGACTGGAGCGATCCCCATGGCCAGCACCCCCCAGACCGAGCAGTACTTCGAGGCCCTCCTCAAGAGCTACGACGCCCTCACCCAGGCCATCGAGCAGGCCAACGAGCGCGGCCTCGGCCTCTCTCGCCAGCTCCTCGATGAGGTGACCACGGCCCAGCGCCAGGCCCTCGACCTCGCCCGCCAGGTCGCCGCCGACCCCTCCGACATCGTCGCCGCCTACTCCGCCATCATGGAGTCCGCCGTGGCCGCCCAGAGCCAGGCCCTCGATTTCACCCAGACCGCCTACAAGGAAGCCCTCGCCGCCAGCAGCGATGCCCGCGAAGCGCTCGACAGCCTGCTCGCCGCCAGCCGCACGGCCGCGGAGGCCGCACTCGCCCTCTCGCGCGAGTGGCAGGCCTCCAACCCCTGGGCCGACCTCTTCCAGAAGGGCATCGAGAGCTTCAACGCCGCCACCGGCGCCGCCGCGAAGCCGCAGGCCAGGAGCAACCCGAAGACGGCGGCGAAGGTCTAACCCGAGCCGCTCGACCCGTTCGCTTCCGCCAGCAGCGAGGCCACCGTCCGGTAGGCCTCGCTGTTGTAGATCATCCCGTAGTGGCTCGTGGCGATGCCGATGTTGTACTCGGGCTCCGCTTCCTGGCAGCTCTCCGGCCTCACCAGGCCGTCGCGGGTGGCGTAGAGGGCCCGCCGCCGGAAGGTCGGCCGCTGCGGCCGCATGATGTTCGCCGTGAAGCGGCAGCTGCAGTGGCCGCTGTAGCAGGTCGGCGCGATGTTCCAGGTCAGGTGCCCGCCCGCCTGCCGCCGCACCGCAGCCATCGCCTCGATCAGGGTCGGGTGCACGTACGCGACCTCGTTGAAGGGCGCCGCCATCGAGATCAGCAGGTCCACGTCGTCCGCATGCTCGAAGGCCACGCTGCGCGCGATCAGCGCTCCCAGGCTGTGCCCGATCAGGTGGACGCGACGGCCCGTCTCCGCACGGGCCCGCCGCACCGTGTTCAGCACCAGGTCGGTTGAGGCATCGGGACAGTCGATGTTCACCCCCAGCCCCGAGTAGTACGGCTCATAGCCGATCCGCCCCAGCCACCAGAACAGCTCCATGAGCGACAGGTCGGTGCCCATGAACCCCGGCACCACCACCACCGGCTCGCCGTGGCCGTGGGGAATGCCGAGCCCGTAGTACACCGGCGAGAACCGCAGCTGCAGCCAGTCCCGGTACCACCTCGCCTCGTTGGCGATGGGCGTGAGTACGGGCTGCACCGAGTGGTCGTCGAGGTTGTCGGTCGTGAACGGCGCAGTGGCGCCAGCGGGCGGCATGCCGGGAACGGTGCTCCTCGCCGGGTTCTAGAGCCACATGCAGTTTACAGCACTGATGGGATGCCGCCCGCGTCCCTGCGTGTCGCTACTGGCGGGATGGCTCGTCCGACTCCCGCATGCGGCCGATGACGCTGAGCGAGACCTGCGTGACGGGCGTCTTCCAGTCCGTGACGACACCCCGGATCTGGAGCACCTCGAACGAACTGACGGTCCGCAGCAGTCGCCCGGCCTGCTCGAGCGCGCTGGCGATGGCCGCATCCACGCCCTCGGGCGAGGAGCCGACGACTTCGACCATCGTGTGGGTCGAGGACCTGGCCATGGCGCCCATCTTCGGCCCCTCGCGTTAAGCCCGTGCGACGGCTCAGCGCTCATCGCCGGGGGCGGCCTGCCCACGCCGCGAGGCGGGCATCACCCCCGGTGCAGGTCCTCCGGATCGAGGATGCGGAAGCCCACTCCGAGCGTGACCTGGGTCCACGCTGCCTTCCCCTCGCCGATCGCGCCCCGGATCTGGCGCACCTCGAACCAGTCGAGGTTGCGCAGCGTCCGGTTGGCGCGGCCGAGTGCGTTGGCGATGGCCGCGTCCACACCGTCGGGCGAAGAGCCGACCAGTTCGACGATCTTGTAGGTGTGCGGTTCGTCCATGGAGAGAGCTCCTTCTCGCGTTCCCGCGTTTATCGCTTCGAGTGGGTTAGCCCTCGCCCCCCATGTCCCGCTCGTAGGCCTCGTACATCAGGTCCACGCCCACGGCCATGTGGTGGCGAACGTCGCTCTGCAGGCGGCCCGCCTCCTGTCGGAGGTGGTCGACATCGACCCTGCCGGCCCCCATCTGCGCGGCCACGGTCTCTCGCAGGGCGTCGGCCCGCTCGATCAGGGGCAGGTGCTCTGCCCGCGAGCGATCGAGGCGCGGAACCAGTCGCGGCTCGAGCTGGGCCATCTCCTCGAGCGTCCCGCCCGCCCGTTCGGAGGCTTCCCGGTGCCGGCGGAGGATGTCCGCCAGCTCCGCGAGGGCGTCGTGCAGGCCCCGGCCCCAGCCGAGGGGGTCTCCGGCGGCGGGGGCGATGATGGCGTCGTCCATCGCCTGGCGGGCATGGCGCAACGCCTCGTGCCCGCTCAATCGTGGGCCGGCGGCCCCGGGAGCCATCCTCTCCAGTCCGTTCGTCACCATGGCAACCCTCCTCCTCTGTGCGCGTATCGATGCACTCTTCCCTGCAACTCATTATCAGCATAGCAACAGGCAGGTCAAGAGTTCATCAATCGGTATTCGACAGTGCTATCACCAGTACAAATTCCGCACTATGTGAAAGAAATCACCGAATAGGATCGTGAAAGTCGGCACAATAGCACGAAAGAACCGGTGGTTACCGGTTCGGCAGGATCGGTTCCTTGCTCGACGAAACCCGACGCCCCATCCCCCGTCTTCGCCCCGTGGACCCGCTTCGGCGAGGACGAGTGTGTCGCCTAACCCGCCGCCGCCTCCGGCTCGGCGCCAGCGAAGCTGCGTCCAGCCCGGCGACGGACCCGGATGGGGAACTCCCGCAGGCCGCGCAGCACGACGTTCGGCTTGTACGACGGCCGGCGCGCCCCGAACTCGATCTCGGCGAAGCGCTCCAGCAGCACCTCGAAGGCGATCCGCCCCTCGAGGCGCGCCAGCGGCGCCCCCAGGCAGTGGTGGATCCCCCGCCCGAACGAGATGTTGTTCTCGCCCTCGCGCGTGAGGTCGAGCGTCTCGGGCTCGCTGAACTGCTCGGGATCGCGGTTCGCGCCTCCGAGCAGGAGCGCCACCCGCGAGCCCGCCCTCACTGCCTTGTCGCCTATCTCGCTGTCCTCCGCTACGTAGCGACCGTCGAGCTGCACGGGCGCGTCGTAGCGCAGCAGCTCTTCGATTGCGGTGGGCATCAGCTCCGGACGCTCGCGCAGGAGCCGGAGTTGCTCCGGATGCTGGAGGAGCGCCCGCAGGCCGTTCCCGATCAGGTTCGTCGTGGTCTCGTTCCCGGCCACGAGGAGGAGCCGCAGCGTGACCTGCGTCTCCTCCGTCGTGAGCTTCTGCCCCTCTTCCTCCGCCATCGCCAGCCGCGAGACGAGGTCCTCGGTGGGCTCCCCGCGGCGAGCCTCGATGATGGGCGCGAAGTAGTCGCGGAACTCCTCCGCCGTCTCCAGGACGAGGTCACCCTCCTCCCGCGTGAGGTTCGGCTCGAGCACCCGCGCGAACCGGTCGGACCAGGTCTTGAAGCGCTCCCGGTCCTCCGTCGGCACCCCGATCATCTCCGCGATCACGACCATCGGCAGCAGCGTCGCCAGGTTCGACATCAGGTCGAATTCGTCGTCCTCACCCACCTCGTCCAGGAGCGCGTGCGCCATCTCGCGCACGCGCTCCTCCATGGCGGCCACGGCGCGAGGGGTGAAGGCGCGGTTCACCAGCCCCCGCAGCCGCGTGTGGTCGGGCGGATCGAGCGAGAGGATGGAGGGCGTGAGCTGACGCCGGACGCCCTCGTTCACCAGGTTGCGGCTGCCGTACTGCGCCTCCCCGTTCCTGAACCGCTCGTGGTCGCGCAGGATCCTGTCGATATCCTCATACCGGGACACCACCAGCATCCCCGTGACCCGGCTGACGTGGTAGGGATCGCGCTCGCGCAGCGTCCGGTACAACGGGTACGGCTCGGCGATGAACCCCGGGTCGAGCGGGTACCAGGCCACCCCCGAGCGCACGCGCTCTTCCAGCAGGCGCGCGTGGATGTAGAGGGGCGCGATGACGGATTCAACGGTCTCGCGAAGGGTCATGGCCGCTGCCCCCACCGTCGACGCTGACGGTTTCCCCAGCCTAGCGCATCACCAACAAGGCCGGGCAAAGCGCCGCGGCCTATCCCTCCCCTACGGCTGGTGAGCTCAGCTCCCCCCGCCCATCCAGCGCGCTCCCCGCCTCCCGAAGGAGCTCAAGTCCCTTCACCACCGCCTCCATCTGTTCCCGATCGAGCATGTCCGCGACGAGCAGCACCCGCTCCCTCCCCACGGACAGGAAGTCGTCCATGGCCGCCCGCCCGGTTTCCGTCAACTCGCAGATCACCACCCGGCGATCGGCCGGGTCGGAGACGCGCTGGGCCAGACCCTTCTCGACGAGGCGGCCGACAAGGGTGGTTGCCGCCGACAGCCCGGTGTCGAGGTGGCCGGCGATGACGCCCATCCGTGAGGGCCCCTGCCGCTCGAGGAGCGCCAGCGTCTTGGCCTGGGCGATCGTCAGGTCGTGCCGGTACCAGAGGTCGAGGAGTCCGGTGTTCGCCCAGCCCTCCAGGTACCGCACGGCCTCCACCAGCCGTTCAGCCAGCTCTTCGTTTTGTTTCTCTCGCACTGCCAACCGTCCCGGCGCTCAAGACATGCGACCCGCACGACGGCCCGTCGCGCAGGCAAAGACTTGAACATGGTAAGCCTTTCGCGAGCGTGGAGGGAGGGCTGGCCACACCCGCGGGAGGACGCCCCGGGGCTGCCTCGCCCGCGGTCCTTGGAGTTGCTGGTAGCCGGGGCGATGGTAGGCTTTTACCAAATCTTTCACTTTATCGAGACTATTTCCGAAGTGGATACTATCCAGTTCGTACCTGCGGTAGAGATGGTCCGCCGGAGCCCAACCCGATGGGTCCTCCCGGTGGCCGGACTCCTCGTTGCTTCCCGCCACGCGACCCCACCCCACCCCCGAGTCACGATGCCCTCATCCTCCCCGGTCCGCCGTGACGCCTTCGAGCGAGGAGCATGATCGCCCCCGCTCGGCGCCTCCAGACGACGTTCCTGCTCGCCGGACTTGCCGTGCTGGCGTGCGTGCTCGTGCCGGGAGCGGTGCGGGCACAGGGCGAACCCGTCGCCGTTGTGCCAGTCTCCGGCGTCGGCCTCTGGTCCGCCGACCTGACCGTCGGCAACAACCGCGGCCTCCTGGGGTACAGCACCTTCCTGGAGCACACCTCCGGCTCCCTCTCAGGTGCGACCTTCTCCTGGCGGGGGACCCAGCACACCGTCACCAACCTCATCTCGAACCAGACCCGCGGGAACGACCAGGGCTGGAGCCTGCTCCTCGACGTGTCACCCCCGCTCACCGGGGACATCGAGTGCCTGACCCTGCACCTCGGCGACTACTGGCTCAACCTCGCCGATGCGCGCGTGGTCGGGGGCCGCTTCTTCTGGCGCGACCTCGACCTGGACTGGCAGTCCCGCGACGAGATCGCGGTCGGCCTGCGGGAGTTCGCCCCCCGCTTCGAGACGCGCTCCCTCGATGGCTGGGGGAATAACCGCCTGCAGCCGGAGCTCGGCATGGCCAACCGGGCGCTCCTGCGCATGGCCAACGTCCCCGTCCCCTACGGCATGACCGAAGCGCTCGACGGGAACCTGCCCAACGCCCGCCTCGTCAGCAACGCCCTGGCGATACAGGTAGAGCCGAGAGCCAACGCCGTGGGCGCCACGGACATGGTGTGGCAGTGGGGCCAGTTCCTCGACCACGACATCAGCCTCTCGCCCACGGCCGACCCCGGGGAGGACGCCCGCATCCGCATCGCCACCGGCGACTCCACCTTCGACCCATTCCGGACCGGACAACGCTTCATCCCCTTCAGCCGCTCGGCCTACGACCCCGAGACCGGCACCGGCCTCGATAACCCCCGGCAGCAGGTCAGCGAGATCACCGCCTTCATCGATGCCTCCAACGTGTACGGGTCGGAGCCGGCCCGGACGAGGCAGCTGCGCACCAACGACGGCACCGGCCGGCTTCGGACCTCCGGCGGAGGGCGGTTCCTCCCCCGGAACGACCGCGACCTTCCGAACGACGAGGGCAACACCCGTGGCGACGCGCGCCAGGAGCTGTTCGTGGCGGGAGACATCCGCGCCAACGAGCAGGTCGGGCTCACCGCCATGCACACCCTCTTCGTCCGCGAGCACAACCGCCTCGCCGGCCTCATCGCCGAGGGCAACCCCGACCTCACCGGCCACGAGATCTTCGAGCTCGCCCGCAAGATCGTCGGCGCCCAGATGCAGGTCATCACCTACGAGGAGTTCCTGCCCGTGCTCCTGGGCTGGGGCGCCCTTGAGCCCTACGAGGGCTACGACCCCGCGGTCGATCCGACCATCGCCACCGAGTTCTCGTCCGCCGCCTACCGATTCGGCCACACCATGCTCTCCCCGTCCCTTCTCCTCATCGACGCCGACGGGCTGGAGGAGCGACTCTCCCTGTTCGAAGCCTTCTTCGACCCCTCCCTGCTCGTCGAGCAGGGCATCTCCGGGGTCCTGCGGGGCCTCGCGACGCAGGGAGCGCAAGCCGTCGACACGCAGTTCGTCGAGCAGGTCCGCAACATGCTCTTCGGCGCCCCCGGCTCCGCCGGCCGCGACCTCTTCGCCCTGAACATCCAGCGCGGCCGCGACCACGGCCTTCCCGACTACAACACCGTCCGTATCGCCTGCGGACTGCCCCCCGTCGCCGCCTTCGCCGACATCTCCTCCGACCCGCAGGTCCAGCAGGCCCTCGAGGAGGCCTACGGCCACGTGCACTCCGTCGACCTCCTCGCCGGGGGGCTCGCGGAGGACCACCTCCCCGGCGCCATGCTGGGCGAGACCTTCCACGCCATCCTCGTGGACCAGTTCCGCCGCCTGCGCGATGGCGACCGCTACTGGTTCGAGAACGACGCCTACTTCCTCGCCAACCCCGCCTTGCTCGCCGAGATTCGGGGCACCACCCTCGCCGAGGTCATCCGCCGCAATACCGACATCGGCGACGAGCTGCCCGACCGCGTCTTCGGCGGCCCGCGCCCGCCCGAGACCATCACCATCGCGTTCGGCCCCGGCTGGCAGTCGTTCGAGTGGCCCGGCGAAGACGGCATCGCCGTCGCGGATGCGCTCCGGGACGGCGGCGTCTTCGACAGCGTGACCGCCGTCTACTACTGGGACGACGCGTCCGGGGGCTGGCTGGCCTTCCTGCCCTCGCTCCCGGACGCACCCGGAATCAACCCGCTCGCCACGTTCGAGCAGGGCCGCACCTACTGGATCGCCGGCGCCGAGCCCGCCACCTGGAGCGTGACCGAGGCCCTGCCGCGTGCGGTCTCCGTCGCCGGACCTCCCCGCCCGTAGGCCGGGCGGGCGCCTCTAGCCGTAGCGCTCCGACGCTGGCGGCGGGTCGAGCTGCGGGTACCAGGGACTGCGCAGCGGATCGCCCGGCTTCAGGTGCAGCCCCAGCCCCGGCGTCATCGGCACCGTCGGCCGCGAGGCCGGCCGCGAGGCGAACACCACGTCGTCGCCGAACATGCGCACCGCCAGCGCCCGACGCTGGCTGTCCAGGTTCGTCGGCCCGCCCCCGTGGATGATGTGCGGGTTTGACACGATCACGTCGCCCGGGTTCACCTCCCAGCCGACGATGGGGAAGCTCGCCCGGTCCGCCTCGATATCCGGCAGGATCGGCAGCTCCTCCCCGTAGAACCCGCTCGACGGGTCGTCCGGCTTCGACGGGTTGAAGCCGTCGTACATCGTCCCAAGGTGGCTCCCCGCGACGAACTCCAGGCACTCCTCGCGCTTCAGCTCGTCCAGCGAGATCCACATCGACGCGAACTGCGAGCCGCCGATCGGGTAGTACGGCGTGTCCTGGTGCCACGGCGTGCGTTCCGCCCCGCCGCTGCTCTTCAGGAAGAACTCGTCCGAGTAGTACCAGACGTTCTCCGAGTGGATGAAGCGCCCGAGGATCTTCTTGATGGGCGAGTCGTAAAGGAGCCGCCTGATCTCGAAGCAGTAGTCGAAGTTCCGCACCGTCTCGTGGAACTCGCCCTCCGTCCCCTCGTAGAACGTCGCCTTGTGCATCCCCGAGTCGGCCAGCACCTTCCCCAGCCCCATCCCCAGCAGCATCATCCACTCGGGCCCCAGCGCATTGCGCAGCATGACCACGCCGTCCTTCTCCCAACGCGCGATCACCTCATCCGTAATCCCCGCGACGGGATCGGCAGGGTCAAGGTCGTAGCTCGCTGCGACGGTCTCGGTAGTCATCTCGCTGCTCCTGGCGCCAGCTGGCGACCCGATTATAGGGAGGGCGTCAGGCTGTCGCGCCGGCACCTCTGGTAGGCCCAGGACCGTGCTGCGAACGTTCAGTTGGGCGGTCTCGGCCTGGGGCGAGAGGGCCACTACCCATCACTCTCCCCGGAACGCCTACTCGGGGCTGTACCACGGTCGTTGCTGGTACCCCTCGTCGCCCCAACACACGACTCCACCGCCTGCGGTAAGGGCGCAAGTTCGGAAAGAGCTGGAGCTGAGCGCTGTGTATTCCCCGGGGGGCGGCGTGACCGCCCCATAGCCCTCCTCGCCCCGCAGCCTCGTGAAGGAACCCCAGCAAGCCGCTTCTCCATTCTCCGTGAGCACGCAGGCGTGGCGCTCGCCGGTGCTGATTGCCACGTAGGTACCCGATGGGGGGTCGTTCGGCCCCGATCCCCAGCAGGCCGCTTCGCCGGTGTCGGTAATCGCACATGTGGCGGAGTCATGCACGCTGACAGCGAGATAGCGGCCCGGGGGAACTTCCGTCGCGCCATATCCATAGCCCCAGCACTCGAGGTCCCCCGCTGCCGTGCGAGCGCAGGCATGGGTCCACCGAAAGGTGACCTCGGCAAACGGACCGGGGGGGATCTCCGCCAGCGGCCCGTGCCTGTCCGTGATCAGCCCCGAAGAGTTCCCACACAGGACTTCCCCCTGGGCCGTCAGGGCGCATGCACGTTCGTACCCCGTGCTGATGTCCACATAGGAACCCCGCGGGAACTCAGGCGCCCACCCACCCCAGCACACCGCCTCGGCCTCATCGGTGATGGCGCAGGTCGCCACGTTTCCGGCGCTGAGGGCGGTGTAGCGGCCCGGTGGGACATCCGCCTGACCGAAGTTGTTCCAGCCCCAGCAGACAGCCTCGCCTGTGGTGGTCAGGGCGCAGGTGTGACCAGCGCCGTCGCTCACCGCGACGTAAGGGCCATGCTCCGCACCGGGACGTGGGAGCGTGTTGGGCTCGTTGGCCCAGCAGACCGCGCGGCCGGAGTCCGTGAGCGCACAGGCATAGATGAGGTCCACCCCACTCTCCCAGTCGGGACTCTCCCCCACGCTGATGGCGACGAACCGTTCGGGCGACGGATCCGGAGGGATCATCCTCGCGACCGCACCTTCCACCACTCTCCACACGGGACCGCACACGGCCTTCCCGTTCGTGGCGATTGCGCAGTGGTGCCGCCCGGTCGTGCTGATCGCAACATAGCGCTCCTCGCCGGTGGGGACCGATCCCAGGCAGTCCCAGTGCCCGCTGCTGGTCAAGCCGCAGGCATCGAGACCAGCCAGGGCCACGTAGTCTCCAGACTTTCGCTGCCTCCAGGTTTCCCTGGAGAGGGTGTCGGAACCCCAGCAGATAATGTCGCCGGTAGCCGTCAGCGCGCAGCGGTGGTAGTGCTCCGCCCCGAACCCTCCGGTCCTCCTCAGACCTCCAATCGCAACGAGGGGTTCCGAGGGTGGGTCAGGCCATGTGCCGGGCCAAACCCCCCAGCACTCGATTGCGCCCTCCTCGGTCAGCCCGCAGTCATCGACGACTGCCGTGTAGCGGGCTGTTCCCTCACCGAGCGGAGTCCACGGATCTTCGCCCCGTGACAAACAGGCGAGCTCCCCACCCTCCGCAATGGAGCAGGCATCGCCGCCCTCTGCGGTGACGAAGTTGTAGAAGCCGGGCGGCGTGTCCCACGTCTCGGCGGTCTCGATGTCCCAGCAAACGGCCTCGCCGGCTTCGGTCAGAGCGCATGCGTCGGAGGCGCCGACGGTGATGGCGATGTAGGCTCCCGGTGGGGCGGCGTACGTCGGGGATGTGGGGAGTGCGGGCCGGGTAGGGGGGGCGGAGTCAGGCTCAACAGGTTCCTCGGGCGTTGGTGAGGGCGCGGGCGGCTCGGTGAGCCGAGCCGTGTACAGAATGGGGCTACGCCTCAGGTCAGCGCCAGGATCAAGCCCGGGAACCATGTGCACGGTGCCCGAGCTGAAATCCACGAGGACGGTCTTCGTGCCATCCCCACATGCTTCGGATCCCAGGAACCCGACGAACAGCTGTCCTTCCAGGTGATCGACGAGCCAGAGGGGCCTGTGGCTCTCGTACGACCCCTCGCCTCCCCACGAATAGGCACCCGGGACTGCGCCCGGGTCACTGAAATGGAGGAACAGGTCAAGCTGCCCCGGTTCGCGCTCGTGGTTGCTGAGCCGGTCATCGACCTTGCTCCAGACCCTGTTGGCAAGCCGAGCAGTTGCCCTCCAGCCATCGCCCCACCCTGAGGCGCGCGGGCTGGGGCGATCCTCCGGCTCCGGCGGCACCCACTCTTCCCCGGAGCGAAGCCCCTTGACGCGGCCGTCCGTGTCCCGGAAGGCAACATCCGTTTCGCTGACGCCCCAAACGCCCCCGTCGGGGTAGTCGCCCCACCTCTCCCAGGTCTCGCCTGCATCGGTGGAACCCCAGAGGGCCTCGACGGCGTCCTCATCCACACGATCGAAGGTCATGCAGGCTCCGCGTTCACACACCCGCGCCACCAGAGTCTGACCGCTCGCACTCACGCGGGCCAGTTGCGGACCCCAGTTTTCCGGGCCCCGGTTGTCGGTGTTGATCGGAGGCAGCTTTGCGAGCGGGTTGTCCCAAACCAATTCCCCCGCCCCTGTGGCAATCGCCCTGGTCCACCACACCGGGCCGTGGCAACTCCCGGCCTCCCGGAAGTAGAGGGCCGAGCCCGGTGGCAGCGGTCGCGGCTCTCCCATCGTGAGGGGCGTGTACTCGGCAGGTGACCGCGTTGCGCTTGGCGTTGGGACTGGTGTAGGTGAAGGGGTCGCCGTGGGAGTGGTCGTTGGCGGGTTCGGGGCGATAGGCGTGGGGGTGCCGGCGGGCGCCGTGGCCGTAGGCTGGGGCGAAGGCGTAGCCACAACCGTTGAAAACTCTGGGGTCGGAGTCGCCGGCAGGGCAACTGGTACCGGCTCGCTGCTACCGTTTGCGAGAATCAGCACGCCAGCGATGGCTGCTGCGCCAGCCAGAACCGCAGTGCCGGCTCCAAACCAGACGAGGGGGCGAGCGAGCGCCACGGGAATCGCAAGCAACCCACGCAGACGGCTCCGCTGCGCTTCGGGCCGCCATGCCGCGAGTTGCTGGCGGTCCCCGAGTTCGAGCTTCGAGAGCATGCGGGCGATGTGGGTCTTCACCGTCTCGGGACTGATGCCGAGGCGCACGGCGATCTCGGCGTTTGTGCCGCCCCGGCGCAGCTCCTCCAGTACCCGCTCCTCGGCTGGCGTGAGGGGCCCGGGATATGGCGGCCTGCCGCCACGATTGCGCTCCATGCGCGGATGATTGCACACGCACGGGGGAGGTTTCGTCACCCGATCCGCTGAACGGGAGACGACCAGGCGGCCAGCCACGGGACGGGGAGGTGGTAGGCCCGGGGAGACTCGAACTCCCGACCAATGGATTAAAAGTCCACTGCTCTTCCAGCTGAGCTACGGGCCCGCACCTATCGTAGCCCCGACCGCCCCCACGGGCCCCGCCCCGGCACACGGTGCCCGCCCCGTTAGCCCTTCGGTAGAATCTCGACTACCTGCACACACACACCCACATGAGGGAAGTCCATGGTTGAAACCGTCACCGGCACGAACCGCTCCGCAGGCCTCTCCGTCCAGGAGCTCATCAAGTACGACACGCACGAGGTGCCCGAGTACCTCAGTCGCGAGTCGGCCATGCCCCCGGGACCGACCCTCGTCCCGGCCGAGTTCTACTTCTCGCGCGAGCACCACCAGCGCGAGATGGACCAGCTCTGGAAGCACGTCTGGCAGATGGCCTGCCACGAGGACGACCTGCCCAACGTCGGCGACTACATGCCCTACGAGATCGGCGAGCTCAGCTTCCTCATCGTTCACAGCGCTCCCAACGAGTTCAAGGCCTATCGCAACGCCTGCCTCCACCGCGGACGGCGCATCAAGGAGCGCCCCGGCAAGAAGACCCACGAGATCCGCTGCCCCTTCCACGCGTGGGCCTGGCACCTCGACGGCTCCATCAAGGAGATCCCCTGCCAGTGGGACTTCCCCTACATCAACAAGGAGGAGCAGGACCTCCCCGAGGTGTCCGTCGGACGCTGGGGACGCTTCATCTTCATCAACCCCGATCCCGACTGCGAGCCCTTCGAGGAGTTCCTCGACGACTTCCCCGATAACTTCCAGCTCCTCCCCTACGAGAAGCGCCACAAGGTCGCCGAGGTGCGGAAGGTCATCCGCGCCAACTGGAAGGTTGCCCAGGACGCCTTCGCCGAGTCCTGGCACGTCTTCTCGACGCACCCCCAGGTCGTCTGGGGCTTCGGCGACTGCAACGCCCAGTTCGACGCCTTCAAGAACTACTCGCGCCAGCACAACCCCGCCGGCGCCCCCAGCCCTCACCTCGAGGGCATCGAGTGGACCCCTCTCCCGCCCTCACCGGACGGCGTTCCCCGCGAGCGCCACGCCTTCACCGGCGCCATCTACGAGCGCCGCCCCGACGGCAACGTCGACGTGACCATGCCCGATGGCCGGAGCGGGGTCTTCACCCAGCAGGCCGTCTGGGTCGAAGGCGAGCTCGGGCACGCGGATCTGCACCTCTGCCAGTGGGTCGCCGGCCCGCAGGTCGCCGAGAACCTGCGCATGGCCGTCCCCGAGGACCTCGACCCCAACCAGACCGGCGGTCGCCTCGACGACAACGGGGCCACCCCCGGCGAGAACGGCTCGACGCCCGACGGCTCCGAGCTCTACGCCCAGATCGAGGACGACGCACCCGCCGCTCCGGCCGAGCCCCAGACCCGCGAGGAGCGTATCCGCGCGACCGCCGCCGTCCGCGCGAGGGCCGCCAGCGACATGCGCGAGGCCATGCGCCCCCTCCTCGGTGACCTGATGGACAAGGTCTCCGACACGGAGCTGACCGGGAACATCTACTACAACCTGTTCCCCAACCTCATGCCCAGCAGCGCCTGGGGACCGCTCGCCATCTGGTTCCGCTTCCGCCCCAACGGCAGCAACCCCGAGGAGTGCATCATGGAGGCGATCTGCATCGCCCCCACCCCCGAGGGCACCGACCCGCCCCCCGCGCCCCCCGTCCACGAGCTCGACGTCGACGACAGCTGGACCCTCGCCCCCGAGATCGGTGGCCTCGCCATGGTCATGGACCAGGACACCGGCAACATGCCCTGGGTCCAGAAGGGCGTCCACTCCCTTGAGGGCGGCACGCTCCAGCTCGCCGACTACAACGAGATGAAGCTGCGCCACTTCTACCACGTGCTCGAGTCCTACCTCGAGCGGGAGTGGTAGCGGGCGGGCCCCGCTAGCCCTCGTTCAGGTAGGGCGCCAGCAGCGTCAGCGTGTCCGGCGTCGAGGGCGCCATCTGCACCCTGTCGATGCCGAGCTCGCCGAGGCGCCGCAGGTTCGTCGCGACCCGCTCCGGTTCGCCCAGCATCCCCCCGAAGATGCGGTCGCCCATCGCCTTACCCTGCTCCCGCAAGGCCGGGTCGTCCCCCGCCCCCACGAGCGCGAGGAACCCCAGCGGCATGTCCGGCCGCAGCTCGCGCGCCATCTCCACGCGCGCCCGCAGGGCGTCCTCATCGAAGGCCGCCACTCGCCCCGCGAAGTCCGTCGGGTCGCCCACGTCGCTCACGGGGAACCCCATCAGCTCCATCCGGTCGACGTGCGGGGCGCACTCCCGCAGCGTGCGCGGCCCCGCCGATGAGGCCATCAGCAGCGGCGGGGGCTTCGGCAGCGGCCCGATCAGCGGAATCTCGATGTCGTAGTACTCCCCGTGGAAGCTGCAGGAGCCCGTGTGCAGCAGCTCCCGCGAGATCTGCAGCGCCTCCACGTAGCGCCCCACCCGGTCCCGCGCCGAGGGAAACTCCCAGCCCATGCCCGTGATCTCGTTCTCCGCCCAGCCCGCCCCGAGGCCCGCCTCGCATCGCCCCCCGCTGACCCGGTGCAGGGCCAGCGCCGCCGCCGCGAACTCCACCGGCGAGCGGAAGAGGTTATTCGAGAAGGCGACCATGACCCGTGTGCGCTCGGTCGCCAGCGCGAACGTCGTCGCCGTTACCCACACGTGCGGGTGGGGCTGCGGCGAGGAGATGTGGTCCGCCACCGAGATGATCGGGTAGCCCTCCGCCTCGCGGTCGCGCGCCCACTGCGCGGGGTCGTCGTCGACGCTGATGAAATTGGGACAGAACTCCATGTCGCTCCTCCTGCCGGCGTGCTCGCTACCGCGAGGCCGAGACGGCCGCGGGTTGCTCCTCTTCCTGCGGTCTGGGCGCGGGAGTCCGGCCCCGCAGCGGGATCTCCGTGAGGGCCAGCGCGAGCACCACCAGGATGAGCCCGCCGATGCCCGAGAGCAGGAACAGGCGCTGGTTGGCCACCGCCACCGCCGCGTTCTGCGCGTCCAGCGCGCGGTCGAACAGGGCCGTCGTGCCGCCCGCCGCCAGGAACTCGGACCGCGTGTCTTCCAGCCGGCCCGGGTCGAGCGCCAGCGTCGCGTCTCCCTCCAGCTCCTCGTAGACCGGCGCCGGCATCGCCGCGCGCACATCCTCGTCGAGGTTCCCGGCGAACGAGGACGTGTACGAAGTCGTGAACAGCACCCCGAACAGCGCCACGCCGAGCACCTGCGCGATCTGCCGGAAGTACATCTGGCTGCTCGTCGCCACCCCCGTCTCCTCCTGCGAGACCGACGCCTGCACGATGACGTTGATCAGCGGCGTCACCAGCCCCGACCCCATCCCGAAGACGATCATGTAGATGGCCACGTGCCAGCGAGGGTCGCCCACGCCCATCGTCCACAGCAGGAACGCCGCCAGCGCGGAGAGCGCGCACCCCAGCACGACCAGGTACTTGAAGCGCCCCGTCCGCGAGACGATCCGCCCGCCGATGAAGCTCATCACCACCAGCCCGGCCGCCTGCGGCATGAACAGGAACCCGGAGACCTTCGCCGAGGCTCCCAGCGAGGTCTGGATGAACGTCGGTAAGAAGATCGTCGCGGAGAACAGCACCGCGCTCGAGAGGACGGCGATCATGCCCGTCAGCACGTACATCCGGTTGCGGAACAGCGACATCGGGATGATCGCGTTCGGGTGCCGCAGCTCCAGGGCCACGAACAGCACCAGCAGCCCCCCCGCCGCCACCAGCAGGCCCACCGTGATCGCCGACCCCCACCCGTACGCCTCGTACGCCCACGCCGAGGCCAGCAGCCCCGCCACCGTGGCCGTCGTCAGCACCGCCGCCCCCGTGAAGTCGATATCGGCGACGCGTCCCCCCTGGCGCGTGTTCGGCAGCGTCGCCCAGATGGTCGCCAGCGCGATCGCGCCGATGGGGATGTTGATGTAGAAGCACCAGCGCCAGCCCGGACCATCCGCGAAGAAGCCTCCCACCGGCGGGCCCAGCAGCGACCCCGCGGTGATGATGGCGAGGATGTAGGCGACGTACTTCGCCCGCTCGATGGGCGTGTACATGTCTGCCATCACCACCAGCACGCAGGCAAGGATGAAGCCGCCCCCGATCCCCTGGATACCTCGCGCGATGATCAGGCTCAGCATCGTCGGCGCCAGCCCCGCCCCCAGCGAGCCCACGAGGAAGATGACCACCCCCGAGATCACGAAGGGCCGCCGCCCGAACATGTCCGAGAGCTTCCCCACGATCGGCACCACCACCGTCGAGGTGAGCATGTAGAGGGTGAACACCCAGGAGAGCAGCTTGAACCCGCCCAGGTCCGAGAGCATCGTCGGCAGCGCGGTCGAGACGATCGAGCCGTCGAGCGAGCTGAGGAACATGCACATCGCCAGCGAGAGGAGCAGCAGCATCTTCTCGCGTTCGCTCAGGAGGGCGCCAAGGGGGGGCTCGGACGAAACGGTTGTAGCCAACTCCCACCTCGCCCGGACCAGTGCGGGCCGCGCGCATCGTAGCAGCCACGGCCCCCAGCCCCTAACGCCCGCTCCCGGTAGAGTCCCCGATCGTGCGCGCAGCCGGCGCGGGAGTACGACCATGGCGAATCTGCAGGAGCCGCTCTGCAGCTGGGACAGCACCATCGACGAGCGCTACAACGACTACACCACCGGGAACACCGATGAGGTCCTGCCCGGCATCACCAGGCCCCTCCCCGCCGACCTCATCCGCGAGTGGAACTACCAGTGGCTCGTCGTCGGCACCCGCGAGCTCCAGATCGAGGACCTCGTCCCCATCCCGGACAAGCCGGGCACCACGATGCTTCCCATCATCGCCGGCCAGTTCTGCGTCAACATCAGCGTCGTCAACGCCCTTACCTCCAGCTTCGAGACCGGCGGCAGCGCCGACTACCTGAAGCAGTTCTTCGAGGGCGAGGAGGAGATCACCGCCGAGGTCGCCCAGGACACCTCCCGCGCCGAGGCCGTCCAGGAGCGCCTCATGGCGAACTTCGTCCGCGCCCGCGAACTCGTCGATGCCGACGCCGAGCGGGCCAGGGCGCACTACGCCGCCACGCTCGCGAAGGACTGGACCGCGGTCGACGACGACGCCCTCCTCGCCGCCCTCGACGAGACCACCGACCACATCGGCGACATCTTCTACACCCACTACTGGTGCAGCAGCGGCGGCGGCCTCCAGACCACCCTGCTTGATGGCCTTCTGACCGAGCACGTCCCCGGCCACCCCGCGGGCTGGATGACCGGCCTGACCAGCGGCCTCACCGATGTCGAGAGCGCCCGCCCCTCCAAGGCCATCTGGGACCTGAGCCGCTTCGCCCTCGAGCGCCCCGCCCTCGCCGACGAGCTCGCCGGCATCTCCGTGGAGGACTTCCAGGCCCGCCTCGCCTCGCCCCCGAGCGATGACTGGGCCGCCTTCGCCGACCAGTACGCCCCCTTCATCGCCGAGCTGGGGTTCCGCGGCCAGCGCGAGACCGATCCCTCCTGCACCACCTGGAACGAGTCGCCGCAATTCGTCCTCAGCAGCCTCCAGGCCGACCTCGCCCTCGGCGAGGAGCACAGCCCCTATGCGCGCGAGGAGCGCTCCGCCGCCGACCGCGTCGCCCTCGAAACGGAGGTCGAGGCCGCCCTCCCCGGGGAGCAGCGCGCCGAGTTCCGCCGCCTCCTCGGCCTCGTGCAGGTCATGAACGGCAAGCGCGAGACCACCAAGGCCAGCTGGACCCGGCTCTGCCGGACCTACCGCCAGCCCGTCCTGGAAGTCGGCCGCCGGCTGGCCGACCGGGGCGAGCTCGACGACCCCGGTGACGTCTGGTTCCTGCGCCTCGCCGAGCTCCCCGAGGCCCTGGACGGCGGACTCTCCGCGGCCGAGCTGCAGGACGTCATCGTCGAGCGCCGGCGCGAGTACGAGATGCTCCACGACTACGAGCTGCCGATTCTCTTCAAGCGCCCCGTCGAAGCCACCCCCCGCGAGACCGCCGATGCCGGCGGCGAGACGACGTTCCAGGGCATCGGCGTCAGCCCCGGTCAGACCCGGGGGCGGGCCCGCGTCGTGCTCAGCGCTGACGGTACCTCCGACGCGACGCTCCTCCCCGGCGAGATCCTCGTCGCGCCCGTCACCGACGCGCCCTGGACCCCGCTCTTCCTCCCCGCCGCCGGCGTCGTCGTCGAGACCGGCGGCCTGCTCAGCCACGCCGCCACCGTCGCCCGCGAGTACGGCATCCCCGCCGTCACCGGCATCCGCGGCGCCACCGACTTCATCGCCACCGGCACCATGCTCAGCATCGACGGCTCCACCGGCACGGTGACCATCGAGGAGGGCTAGGGAAGGTGGCCTGGCCTCAGGCCTTCTCCCGGCTGAACACTAGCCGGTCCTCGCTCGACAGCTCCGGCCGGTAGCCGTACCCCTCGTCATCGAAGTCCTTCAGTCCCTCGACGTCCTCGATGCGGTTGCGGATGACGTACCGCGCCATCAGGCCGCGGGCGCGCTTCGCCACCAGTCCGATCGTCTTCAGCTCGCCGTTGCGCTCTTCCTTGAAGTCGGCGGCGATGAGCGGGCGCGCCAGGCTCTTCGGCGGCACCGCCTTCGCGTACTCCTGCGAGGCCAGGTTGAGCACCGGCGCCTCCGGGTCCGACTCCTCGTCGTTGAGCGCACTCGCCAGGCGGTCGCCCCAGAACTCGTACAGGTTCTTCCCGCGTGCATTCGAGAGCTTCGTGCCCATCTCCAGGCGGTACGGCTGGATCAGGTCCAGCGGTCGCAGCAGCCCGTACAACCCCGAGAGGATGCGCAGCCGGTCCTGCGCCCAGCTCAGGTCCCCGGATTCGAGGCTGGCCGCGTCGAGCCCCTTGTAGACGTCCCCTTGGAAAGCGAGCACGCACGGCTTCGCGTTCTCCGGCGTCAGCGGCAGCGACATCTCCTGGAAGCGCGCGTGGTTCAGGTTCGCCAGCGAGTCGCTGAGCGACATGAGCCGGCGCAGGTCGCTCGCCTCGAGCGTCTTGCAGGTCTGCAGGAGCACGGAGGTGTCGTCAACGAAGCGCGGCTGCGTGGCGGTCAGCCCGTTCGCGACGGGCGTGAAGTCGAGGGCCTTGGCGGGCGAGATGATCGTGAGCACGGGCTTCCTCCCGTTCGGAAACAGAGCGTCTGCACCGGATCGTACCAGAAGGCCCCGCCGCCCTTGCCCCTCGCTCCCGCGTACGCTGAGATCGGAGGGCCGCCCGGACCCCGCCCGACGGACCGGAGCGCCCACGGAGCACGCAATGAACGGCAACGAGCTGGTCGCCCGCATCCTCAAGGACGAGGGGGTCGCGGAGATGACCTGCTTCCCCAACAACCCCCTGATCGAGGAGGTCGCGAAGCTCGGCATCCGGCCGATCATGTTCCGCCACGAGCGCGGCGCCGTCATGGCCGCCGACGGCTACAGCCGCATGAGCGACGGCGAGCGCTTCGGCGTGGTCGCCACCCAGAACGCCGCCGGCGCCGAGAACGCCATGGGTGGCATCGCCCAGGCCTTCGGCGATAACGTCCCCATCCTCGTGCTGCCCGGCGGCTATCCGCTCATCGAGCGCCAGGTACGCCCCAACTTCTCCGCCGTCGAAAACTACCGCGGCATCGTCAAGTCCGTCGAGTCCATCGATACGCCCGCCCAGATTGCCCCCGCCATGCGGCGGGCGTTCCACGCCCTCCGCACCGGCCGCGGCGGGCCCGTCGTCGTCGAGCTCACCTCCGACGTCTGCGCCCGGGAGGTCGCCGAGGAGGACACGCGCTACGACTCCCCCGGCCGGGTCCGCCAGAGCCCTTCGAACGGCGACATCCGCGAAGCCGTCACGGCTCTGCTCGCCGCCGAGCGCCCCATGATCTGGGCAGGCTCCGGCGTGCTCGCCGCGGACGCCACCGACGCCCTCCGGGAGCTCGCCGAGCTCCTCGACCTCCCCGTCTTCACGACGATGGAGGGCAAGTCCGCCTTCGACGAGCGCCATCCCCTCTCGCTCGGTGCCGGCAGCCGCGCCACCACCGGCGCCGCCCACGCCTGGATCGTCGAGTCCGACGCCATCCTCGCCCTCGGCGCGAGCCTCACGCACAACGGCTACACCCAGATCGTCCCCCCCGGCAAGACGGTCGTCCACAACACCAACGCTGTCGAGGACGTGAACAAGGACACGGCCTGCTCCATCGCCCTCGTCGGCGACGCCCGCATCACCATCAAGGCCCTCATCGAGGAGGCGAAGGCCCGGACCGACGGCCGGGGCCGCACCTCCGACGCCGCCGCCCGCCTCGCCGAGCAGCAGCGAGAGTGGATGGCCGAGTGGACCCCTTACCTCACCTCCGATGAGGCGCCCCTCAACACCTACCGCGTCATCCACGAGATCAACCGCAACATCGACCACGAGAACAGCACCGTCACCCACGATGCCGGTGCTCCCCGCGACTCCATGGTGCCGTTCTTCACCGCCACGTCCCCGCACAGCTACATCGGTTGGGGCAAGACCACCCACCTCGGCTTCGGCATCCCCCTGATGATCGGGGCGAAGCTCGCCCGCCCCGACCGCTTCTGCCTCAACTTCATGGGCGACGGCGCCTTCGGCATGTCCGGCCTCGACCTCGAGACCTCCGTGCGCGCCAACCTCCCCATCACCACCGTCCTGCTGAATAACGGCGGCATGGCCACCTACCCCGGCGGCTTCCCCACCGCCCGCACCCAGTTCGGCGTCTCCCACATGACCGGCAACTACGCCGCCATCGCCGAGGGCCTCGGGGCGAAGGGCATCACCGTTACCCAGCCCGACGACCTCGGCGACGCCATCCGCACCGCGCGTACCCTCAACGACAACGGCCACACCGTCCTCATCGACGTGCAGTCGAACTACGAGTCGAAGAAGTCCCGCTTCTAGTCGGGTAGCGAACCCAGGAACGTCTCGACCGCCGCGTTGAAGTCCGCCGGGTTGTCGATGTTCGCCGCGTGTCCGGCATCGGCGATGAGGAAGTTCATCGCCCCGGGGATCTGCTCGCTCATGTAGCTGTGGGCGGCGAGGAAGTTCTGGTCGTTCGCGCCCGTCACCACGAGCGTTGGCTTGTCGATCGACGGGAGCGACTGGATCACGCTCGCGTCACGCTGCGTCAGCATCCCGCGCGCCGCCTTCGCCAGCCCGTCGGCCGAGCGGTGCCGCGCCGCCCGCACCTCCGCCGAGTCCCCGAGCGAGGCCAGCCCCTGCGTCTCGAACGCCTCCGCCCGGCGAATCGCGAACTGGTTCCAGCCCTCGCGGCCCTTGGGGTTGTTGTAGCCCGGCCCCGTGTCGAACAGCATCAGCGCGCGCGTCCGCTCCGGGTGCGCCAGGTTGAACGCCAGCGACATGTACCCGCCCAGGGAGAGCCCGCCGATGACCGCGCTCTCCACCCCGCACGCGTCGAGGATGGCGGCGATGTCGGCGATCGTCGCGGGCTCGGAGTAGTCGGCGGGGTCCTCGGGGCTGTCGGTCTGGCCGTGGCCGCGCATGTCCCACGCGATAACCCGGTAGCGGTCCCGGAACGCCTCCATCTGTCCCTGCCACATCTGCGAGGCGGCTGCGAACCCATGCGTCAGCATGATCGCGGGGCCGCTGCCATCGTCCACGTAGTGCAGGTTCACGCCGTTCCGGTTCAGTGTCGCCATCGATGTCCTCCGAGGGGTGTGCGGCGGCTCATCCTACGCGGACGCCCCCAGCGCGCACGGTTACGGGTCATCGATTACCGAACCCTGGGTGGTTGCCCTACGATAGACAGCGGGCTATGGGGAGTCGGATGGCCCCACGTCCCGCGGGAGGAAGGCCCCTGTGAAGAACTCTGCCGTCAGCCTCGACGAGCGACTTGGCATCCTGGAAGACCGCTTCGTGCGGCAACTCACGGTCAACGCGGCACTGATTGTAGGGGCGGCCACCAGCCTCCTCGTTGGAGCCATTGCCTTCTCTACCGGCATCATCCTCGCGATGGAGGCCCGCTAACCCCGCTCCTGCCCGTGGGCGGGTTATGTCGCCCAGATAGCGCTCCTCCCGCATCCGGACCGCCTCCTCGCCCCTGGCCGCTTGTAGGGAGGTCTCTGTCTCCCGTATGCTTGTGTAATGGCAACGTTCGACACACTCAAGGCAGCTCAGCGACTGCAGGAAGCCGGTTTCGACGAGGACAAGGCCGGGGCCATCGTCTCCGCATTCGCTGAGGACTTCGGAGTGGGCCTCGCCACGAAGGTCGACCTGCAGCAACTCGAAACCCGCCTTTCGGAGCGGTTGGACCACCACGAAGCGCGGACGGACGACCGCTTCGAACTCATGGAGCAGCGCATGACCAATCGCTTTGGCGTGTACGCAACCGCCGCCACAGGCGTGCTGCTGACCGCGATCGGCATCGCCACCGGCGTGATCGTCGCCCTGTAGACGACCCCTACCCCACACCCTCCTGATGTCCCCTTATGTCGCCCAGATAGCGCTCCTCCCGCGCACGCATCCGCGCCTCCTCCTCGCCCCCGCCCTCGTGCTCGTACCCGCACAGATGCAGGATCCCGTGGACCAGCAGGTGCGACAGCTCGTCCACCAGCGGGTGCCGCAGCTCCGACGCCTGCCGGATCGCCGTCGGCACGCTGATCGCGATGTCGCCCAGGCTGGGCGGCTCGCCCTCCCCCAGCGGCGCCTCCGCCGCCTCCGGGAATGACAGCACGTCCGTGGACGCATCGATCCCCAGGAAGCGCAGGTTCAGGTCGTGGAGGGCCTCGTCGTCGGTCGTCAGCACCGTCAGCGTGACCCCCTCCGCCACCCCTTCCCCTGCCAGCACCTCCTGCGCGAGCGCCCGCAGCGCCTCCAGGTCGACGCCCTCGGGCTCGACCTCGACTATGAAGTCGACGGTGTGGGGCATGGTGGGGCTAGCCGGTCGCGAAAATGGCGGCCGCTTCGCGGGCCGCGTTGACGAGCGGCGTCGGGATGAAGCCGAACACGATCACGCCCACCGTCGCCACGCCCAGGGCGACCGCCACGGTCGGGGAGATGCGCAGCTTCTGCTCGTCCTCCGCCTCGCCCAGGAACATCGTCCGCACCACGGCGAGGTAGTAGTACGCCGACACGACCGAGTTGAGCACGCCGATGATGACCAGCCAGGCGAGGTCGGCGCGGATGCCCGCGTTGAACACGTACAGCTTCGCCCAGAACCCGGCCGTGGGCGGGATCCCCGCCAGGGAGATCAGGCAGAACGCCAGCGCGAGGGCCAGCAGCGGCGCCCGCCGCCACATTCCCGCGTAGTCGCCGATGTTGTCGCTGCCGATGCGCTGCGAGATCGTGATCACCGCGATGAAGGCGCCAAGGTTGGTGAAAGCGTAGGCCGCTACGAACAGGAGCACCCCGCTGGCGCCCTGCACGAAGTGGTCGCCGACGATGGAGATGGCGGCCAGCCCGATCATGAAGTTGCCCGCCTGCGCAATCGAGGAGTACCCCAGCATCCGCTTGATATCGCGCTGCACGATCGCGAACACGTTCCCCAGCGTCATCGAGGCCGCCGCGATGACCGCGAAGATCATCGCCCAGTCGTCGCTCAGGAAGCCCTCCCCGAGACCCTCGAAGAAGAGCCGCATGACGACCGCGAACGCCGCCGCCTTCGACCCCACCGAGAGGAACGCCGCCACGGGCGTGGGCGCTCCCTGGTACACGTCCGGCACCCACATCTGGAAGGGAACGACCGCCATCTTGAAGCCGAACCCCGCGATCAGCAGCACCGAGGCCACCACCAGCAGCGAGCGGCTGTCGGCGCCCGTCTCGCTCACGGCCGCGGCGATGTCCGTCAGTAGCGTCGAGCCGCTGAATCCGTAGAGCAGGGCCATGCCGTACAGCAAGAGCGCCGAGGCGATCGCGCCCAGCAGCAGGTACTTCATGCCCGCCTCGCTCGACCGCTGGTCCTTGCCCCACCCGGCGAGGATGTATTGCGGGATGGAGGAGAGCTCGAGCGCGAGGAAGATCGTGATCAGGTCGCGAGCGCCCGCCAGGAACATCAGCCCCGCCGAGGCCGTCAGCACGAGCGCGTAGTACTCCGATTGGCGCCGCCCCACCCGATTGACCCAGTCGATCGAGGCGATGACCACGACCGCCGTGATCCCCGCGAACACGTACTGGAAGAAGACCGCGTACTTGTCGATCGCGAAGGTGCCGTCGAAGGCTGTCTGGAAGTCGCCCCGGATCACCCACGTCGTCGTCCAGATGGCCGCTCCGGCCAGGCCCACCAGGGCGATGAAGGGCAGGTAGCGGCGGCGGCTCGGCTGGAGCGCGTCCCAGACGAGCACGGCGCCGGCGGTGAGCAGGATCGCGAGCTGGGGTCCGACGATGTCGAGTTCGCTCACGCCCCTACCCTCGCGCTCACGACCTCGATGGCCGGGTCAAGCATGTCCATGATCAGGTCCGGGTAGACCCCCAGCAGGATCACCAGCACCGCCAGCCCCACGACGCTCGCGTGCTCCCACCAGTGCTTCTGGTCGTCGGCCTCGTCCCACTCGTGGCGAACCGGTCCGAAGACGACCCGCTGCAGCGTCCAGAGGATGTAGCCGGCGGAGAGGACCACGCCGAAGATGGCCATGATCACCGCCCACTCGTGCTTCTGGAAGGCGCCCAGGAAGACCGTCACTTCGGCAATGAACCCCGCCAGGGCGGGCAGCCCCACGCTGGCGAAGCCCGCGAACACGAGCCCCGTCGCGATCAGGGGCATCTGCCGCGCGAGGCCGCCGAGGCGCCCGATCTCGCGCGTGTGCGTGCGTTCGTACATCAGCCCGACGACCACGAAGAGCATGCCCGTGATCAGGCCGTGCGCGAGCATCTGGTAGGCCGCGCCCACCATCGCCGTCGTCCCCAGCGCCCCGATGCCGAGCAGCACGAGGCCCATGTGGCTCACTGAGGAGTACGCGATCAGCCGCTTCACGTCCGTCTGTCTGAACGTCACGAAGGCCCCGTAGAGCACGCTGATCGATCCGATCGCGGCCAGCCAGATGCCGTAGTCGTTCGCCTGGTCCGGCAGGATGGTGACGCACGTGCGGATGATGGCGTAGCCGCCCATCTTCAGGAGCACGCCCGCCAGCATCACCGAGACGGCCGTGGGCGCGTCGCTGTGCGCATCCGGCAGCCACGTGTGCAGCGGCACGATCGGCAGCTTCACCGCGAACCCGATGAACAGGAACAGGAACACCCAGCGCAGCGGCAGCACGGCGGTCGTGATCGTCTCCGTGCCCAGCACCTGCATGTCGAACGTGCCAGCGCTGAAGGCGAGCGCGAGGATCGCGACGAGCATGAAGGCCGAGCCCGCCACCGTGTACAGCACGAACTTCATCGCCGAGTACTCGCGCCGCCCCGATCCCCACACCGAGATGAGCAGGTACATCGGGAACAGCTCCAGCTCCCAGAAGAGGAAGAAGAGCAGGAAGTCCATCGCCGTGAACACGCCCAGCACGGCCGTCGAGAGCACCATCAGGCAGGCGAAGTAGGCGCGCGGCCGGTACTCGATGTTGAAGGAGACCAGCACCGCCGCCGTCGTCAGGAACGTCGTCAGCACGACCAGCGGCAGGCTCAGCCCGTCGACCGCCAGGAAGTACTGGATCTCGAACGCGCCCACGTCGATCCACGTCTCCCGGTCGATGAACTGGAAGCCGGCGCCCGTCTCGAAGTCGAAGAAAAGCACGATCGAGAGCGCAAGCGCCACGAGCGATCCCGCCAGCGCCACCCAGCGCGCGTACTGCGCCCGGCCGGCGGGCAGCAGCAGCGCCAGCAGTCCCGCGAAAGCGGGCAGGAACACGAGCACGGTCAGTGGCATTCCAACCCCCTCCTACAGCGGGTTCGCGATGAAGACGATGATGGCGACGATGAAGACGCCGGCGGCGATACCCGCGCCGTAGAGCTGCACCTGGCCCGTCTGGGCGTGGCGCAGCACGCGGCTCGATTGCTGACCCACCCAGCCCACGCCGTTCACGGTCCCGTCCACCGCGAACGTGTCGAACTGCTCGACCAGCCGGTTCCAGCCGCGCTGGAAGGCCTGCACGGCGAAGGCGCGCTCGTACAGGTCGTCCAGGAAGAACTTCCGCTCGAGCAGGGCTGCCAGCGGGAACGCGATACGGCGGATCTCCGTGCTGGAGACGAGACCGCGGTGGTAGATGGCCCACGCTGTCCCGATGCCCGCCACCGCGATGAGCGACGACGTGATGGCGATCCAGTAGCTGAAGTCGGGCGCCTTGTGCAGCGCCTCCGCCGGCACGGCCGCCTCGACGAAGTGGTGGAACTCCTTGCCCCAGGCCCACCAGCCCGCCGCGATCGCCCCCGCCGTCAGGATCAGCAGCGGCACCGTCATCACCCAGCTCGACTCGTGCGGGTGCGCCGGATCGCCGTGGAAGTGCGAGTCCTCGTCCTCGTGGTCGACCGCTTCGCCGCCCTTGTACTCGCCGAAGAAGGTCATGAAGATCGCGCGGAACATGTACAGGGCCGTCACGAACGAGGCGATCGCCGCCACCGTGTAGAGGCCCTTGTTGTTCACCCAGGCCTCCAGCAGGATCTCGTCCTTCGACCAGAATCCCGCCAGCGGGAAGACCCCCGCGAGGCTGAGCGTGCCGATCAGGAACGTCCAGAACGTGATCGGCATCAACGTGCGCAGGCCGCCCATGCGGCGCATGTCGAACGTGTTGGTCGCGTGGTTCACCGAGCCGCTCCCGAGGAACAGCAACGCCTTGAAGAAGGCGTGCGTGAACAGGTGGAAGATCGCGACCGCGTACCCGAACACGCCCAGCGCCAGCATCATGTAGCCGAGCTGGCTGATGGTGGAGTAGGCGAGCACGCGCTTCAGGTCCGTCTGCACGAGCGCCAGCGAGGCGCCCACCACGACCGTCGCCGCCCCGATCCAGCCGACCACCTCGCGCGCGTCCGGCGCCGCCTCGAGCACCGGGAAGAAGCGCGCCATCAGGTAGACGCCCGCCGCGACCATCGTGGCCGCGTGGATGAGGGCCGAGACCGGCGTCGGGCCCTCCATGGCGTCGGGAAGCCACACGTGCAGCGGGAACTGCGCGCTCTTGCCGACCGCGCCCGCGAACAGCCCCAGCCCGAACAGGGTGATCGTCGTCCCGCCGAGCGTTCCCGCCAGCGCCAGATCGTGGATCTGGTCGATGGCGAAGGTGCCGCCCCGCGTCCAGATCAGCAGGATGGCGGCCAGCAGCCCGAGGTCGCCGATGCGCGTCACGATGAACGCCTTCTTGGCCGCCGCGGCCGCGCTCGGCTTGTGGAACCAGAAGCCGATGAGCAGGTAGCTGGAGAGGCCCACCAGCTCCCAGAAGATGAAGAGCATGAACAGGTTGTCCGCCAGGACCAGCCCCAGCATCGCCGTGATGAAGAGGCTCATGTAGGCGTAGTAGCGCCCGTACCCGGGGTCGCCTTCCATGTACCCCTGCGAGTACACCTGCACCAGCAGCGAGACGCTCGAGACGACCACCAGCATCACTGCCGTCAGCCCGTCGATGCGCACCCCCAGGGCCACCTCCAGCGGCCCGGCCTGGAACCACTCGTGCGTGTGGATGGCGATCCCGCCGTTCGCCCCCAGCACGTCGACGAGCGTGATCAGCGAGAGCACGAACGACCCGGCGATGGCCGCGATGCTCAGGTACCCCGCGACCTTCGGCAGCTTCCGCAGGTACAGCGTGATCGCCGTGAAGGCCGCCAGCGGCGCCACGATGATCGCCCAGAGGACGGCCTCGCTGATGCCGGGAACCTCGCCTGACGCTGCCGCGAAGAGTTCGGTCATCGCCTCAGATCTTCCTCAGGATTTCGCGCGCCACGTGGGCCTTGCCCGTGGGCACGTAGATGGTGCGTTCGTCGCGCATGGAGGCGTCCTCGCCCCGGCCGACCGGCGGCATGATCACGATCCGCAGCCCCTCCGCCGCGAACAGCTCGCGCCACGTCTCCGCCACATACCCGTTCGCCACGCTCATGAACTCGACCCACATGGCGCTACGACCTCAGGAGGTCGAGCTGGTCGACCTCGACGGTCTGGCGGCTGCGGTAGACGGCCACCGCGAGCGCGAGCGCGACGGCCGCTTCCGCGGCGGCGACGGTGATGACGAACGCCACGAAGGCGTGTCCCGCGATCTCGGCGGGACCGGTGCTGAAGCGCGAGAACGCGATCAGCGTCAGGTTGACGGAGTTCAGCATCAGCTCGATGCCCATGAGCACGCCGATCGCGTTCCGCTTGCTCAGCGCGATCACGAGCCCCAGGCAGAACAGCAGCACCCCCACCGTGAGGAAGTGCTCAAGCGTCAGCATCGGGCACGTCCTCGCTTTCCTCGGTCTCGGAGCGGACCAGCATGATCGCCCCCACCAGGGCGGCGGTCAGGAGCACGGAGGCGATCTCGAAGGGCAGCACCCACGTCGAGAGCAGCGCCCGCCCGAGGTCGCTCGCCGAGAGCCCCGGGTCGGTGGCGTCGGTCGCCCAGGTGGTGTCGTGGATGACGAACAGGAACACGGCCGTCAGCGCGACGCCCAGCAGGATCGCCGGTCCCACCATCGCCGTCTCCGAGTTGTCCCGGATGGACTGCGGCGTGAGCACGATGGCGAACAGGATCAGGACCGCGATGGCGCCCACGTAGATGACGATCTGCGCCATCGCGATGAACTCCGCCGAGAGCAGCACGAAGAACCCCGCCACGCCGATGAAGGCCACGATCAGGAACAGCACCGCGTGCAGCAGGTTGCGCGAGACCATCACGCCGCCCGCCGCCACCAGGGTCAGGATGGAGAGCACCCAGAACGCGATCTGCACGCCTGCGTTGTCCATCTACTGGCCCCCCGCCGCCGGGTCCTCGACCGGCACGTAGCCGCCCGCCTCCCGCACGAGCCGCGGCCGCGTGGGGATGCGCTCCGGCTTGTACCCCAGGAAGCGCGCCCACAGGTACACGGCGATGGCGGACGCGGGGATGTTGATCGCCATGATGATGAAGACGATGCCGCCTCCCAGGTCGCTCTCGTTCCACCAGAGCCGCTCGAGCGAGACCAGGAACAGGTTGAACACCGCCAGCGGCAGCAGGAACTTCCAGGCGAAGCCCATCAGCTGGTCGATGCGCAGGCGCGGGAGCGTGCCCCGCGTCCAGATGAACACGAAGTAGAAGAGGTGCGTCTTGGCGATGAAGAGGAGCCACGGCGGCACCCACTGCTCCAGCCCCCACATCGACCAGCCGCCCAGGAAGATCGTCGAGGCGAACGCCGCCGCCGCCAGCGCGTAGCCGATGTCCATCCCGTAGAAGAGGCCCCACTTCATGCCGCTGTACTCGGTCAGGTAGCCCGCCACGATCTCCGACTCCGCCTCCGCGATGTCGGTGGGCGTGCGGTTCAGCTCGGCGCTCACGGCGATGAAGTAGACGACGAACGCCAGCGGCTGCATGAAGATTAGCCACAGGTTCGAGTCGACCTGGAACTCGACGATGCCGGGCAGGCTCATCGTGTTCGTGAACACCACCACGCAGAGGAGCACCAGCACGAGCGGCACCTCGTAGCTGATCGACATCGCCACGATCCGCATCGCCCCGAAGAGGCTGTACTTGTTGTTCGAGCTCCAGCCCGCGATGAACGCCGCCAGCACGGGCAGCCCCGAGACGGCGATGAAGAAGATCAGCCCCGCCGGCACGTCCGCGAAGACCATGCGCGGCCCGAACGGGATCACGGCGAAGAGCAGCACCGCCGGCGCCACGAAAAACACGGGCGCCGCCCACATCAGCGTCTTGTCGGCGGCCGTCGGCGTGAGCGCTTCCTTCTGCAGCAGCTTGAGCGCGTCCGCCACCGGCTGCAGCAGCCCGAACGGTCCCACCCGGTTGGGGCCCTTGCGCGCCTGCATCCGCCCGATGATGCGGCGCTCCCCGTACACCCCCACGAACAGCTGCGAGGGCAGCACGAAGATCACGAACGCGGCCACGAACCCGATGATCGGCGCCACGATGTAGGCCAGCTCGTAGGGCGCGACCTTGTCGATCCCCTCGAGGATCACCCGCGACAGGTTCGAGAGGTCGCGGAAGTCGTACCAGTGGTCCGTCACGAGCGTCGGCATCACCGGTCAATCTCACCCACGACGATGTCGATCGAGCCGAGCGCCACGATCGCGTCCGCGATGGAACCACCGACCGTCATCTCCTTCAGCACGCTCAGGTTGATGAGCGAGGGCGGGCGGATGTGGAAGCGGTAGGGCGAGGGTCCCTCGTCGCTGACGAGGTAGTAGCCGAGCTCGCCCCGGGGACTCTCGATGCGCGCGTAGGCCTCGCCCGCGGGCGGACGCAGCGCCAGCGGCACCTCCGTGCTGTGCGGCCCGCCCGGCAGCGCCTCCAGCGCCTGCTCGACGATGCGCAGGCTCTGGCGCATCTCCTCCAGCCGTACGATGAAGCGGTCGTAGGCGTCCCCCTGGTAGCCGATGGGGATGTCGAAGTCGTACTGCTCGTAGCCGCAGTAGGGGTCCGCCTTGCGGATGTCCCAGGCGACGCCGCTCCCCCGCAGCATCGGCCCGCTCAGCGAGGCGTTCACCGCCAGCTCCTGCGGGATGACGGCCACATTGCGCGCCCGCGCCAGGAAGATCTCGTTCCCGGAGAGCAGCCCCTCCCCGTCCGCGATCGTCTCCCGCAGCGGCCCGATGAGCGCCCGCACGTGCTCCTCGAAGTCATCCGGCAGGTCGAAGGCCACGCCCCCGATGCGCATGTAGTTGCAGGTCAACCGCGCGCCGCTGGTCATCTCGAAGATATCGAGGATCTTCTCGCGTTCGCGCATGAACCACATGATCGGCGTCTGCCACGCGCCCGTGTCGTTGGCGAAGGCGCCCGCGCCCATGCAGTGGCTCGCGAGGCGCTGCAGCTCCGCCATGATCACGCGGATGGCCTGCCCCCGCGGCGGCACCTCGATGCCCGCCAGCTTCTCCACCGCCAGGCAGTAGCCGAGGTTGTTCGACATGCTGCTCAGGTAGTCGGTGCGGTCCGTGAAGGGGATGTTCTGCGTGTAGGTCCGCTCCTCCGCCAGCTTCTCCATCGAGCGGTGCAGGTAGCCCAGCACCATCTCCGCATCGACCACCCGCTCGCCGTCGACCGTCGCCTTCACCCGGAACACGCCGTGCGTCGACGGGTGCTGCGGGCCGATGTTCATCACGAACGGCTCGGACTGGACGATCTCGCTCATGTGACCGGCCGTACCGGGGGCTCGGGCTTGGCGGCAGTCCCCGCGAATTCGTTCAGGCCCGGCTGCAGCCCGCCCGGCATGGCCAGGAAGTCCTTCCGCAGCGGGTGACCGGGGTAGCCGTCCCACAGCAGGATGCGCTGCAGGTTCGGGTGCCCCTCGAAGCGGATCCCGAACAGGTCGTACGTCTCCGACTCCTGGATCCAGGCCCCGTGCCAGATATCGACCACGCTCGCCACCGAGGGCTCCTCGCGGTCGAACGCCTCCACCTTCGCGCAGGCCACCTGGTTCCGCTCCAGCGACTGCAGGTGGTACACCACCTCGAAGCGGTCCCACTGGTCCACGCCGCACAGGTTCGACAGGTGCGCGAAGTTCGTCTCCGGGTCGTCGCGGAGGGCGCGCAGCGCTTCATGCGCATGCTCCGCCTCCAGGATGCAGGCCGTCGCGGTGCTTCTCGCCACCGAACCCGGCACCAGCCGCTCGGCGGCCTCCGCCAGCTCCTCGCCCGTCCACCAGCGCGTCATCAGTTCCACTCCAGCGCGCGCTTGCGCCAGGCGTAAAGTCCGCCCACGACGAACGTGCCCACGAAGATCGCGATCTTCCCCAGCCCCACCAGCCCCGCATCCTCGAACACGACCGCCCAGGGGAACAGGAACACGATCTCGACGTCGAACAGCAGGAACAGCAGGGCCACGTAGTAGAAGCGGAAGTTGAACTGCGTGAGCGCCGGTCCGCGCGTGACCATCCCGCACTCGTAGGTGTCTTCCTTTACCGGGTCGGAGGGCACTTCCGGGCGGATGTTGACGAACTTGAACGCCCAAGACTGCACAATCGCGCCCGCCGGAAAGATGAGCGCGATGATGACGAGGATTGCGATGTGGCCGTATTCGTGAAGCACGCCCTGGCCGTTTGTGAAATCTCTCGCTAAGACCCGCGGCACTATAGCACGGACGCCCCCGAAGGAACCAAATCGCGCCCCCTCCACGGCCCCCTCCCGCCCGCCCGGCGGTGGGCCCTCAGGGCGCCGTGATCTCCCACGAGATCGTCACCAGTGAGGACAGCTCGCCGTCGCTCACGGTTACCGTCGAGAGCGTCGAGCCCGCCGCCGTGGGGTTCCCCACGATCCGGCCCGTCTGGGCCACCATCGCGAGGCCCGCCGGCAGCACGTCGACGGACCACGTGAGCGTGTCGCCCTCGACATCGGCAGCGGCGATGTTCACGTCGACCGAGTCGGCGATGGCGAACCGTTGCGCGCCCGGGGGCGTGATCACCGGCGCCGTGTTCGCTCCCGTCGCGGACGGCCCGGCCACCCCCCCGGCCCCCGACTGCTCGGGGTCCGGCGCGGGAACCCCCACCCCGATGGCGACCGTCGCCCGGGGGTCGGTGCGGGGGAAGGCGCTGGACCAGTCGAAGGCCACGTACTCGAACGTGTCGACGCCGGTGAACCCCTCCCCCGGCGTGTACCACAGGACCGTGCCCCACAGGGTCACGCCCGCCGCCGCGTCGAGCGTCCCGTTGGCCGGCGGCGTCACCACGCGGAAGACGCGCGTGCCGGGGCTGCCGAAGGCCGCCGCCTCCAGCACCACCTGCACGGCCGTGCCGGGCTCCGTCTCCAGCGCCAGCGGCTGCGCGACGTACCCCGGCACCACGCTGATGCCTTCGGCGATGGCAACGGCGTTATTCGTCTCGTCCGTCTCGACCACGATGTCGTACGGGTCGGACTCGGCCGCCAGCCGGTAGTTCCCCGGACTCAGCTCGGACACATCGACCCACTGGAGCGTGACCGTGCCGTCGTACACGTCCCGCCAGCCCTCCGTGATGCCCATGCGAAGGTGGTCGGCGTCGGGCTGGTTCGCGCGGCAATTCTCGATGAGCTTCTCGTTGTACATGGCCTCGCCGGGCTCGGGGTGGCGGTCCGGCAGCGCCTCCACGTCCACCATGCAGAACCCCACTTTCGAGCCCGGCAGCACCTGCGTCGTCCCCGCCTCGTCCCACAGCGAGTAGGCCACGATCTCCATCAGGTGGAAGTGGTTATGTCCATCATTCGTCTCGTAGCGCACGGGCGGCTTCGTCAGCGCGACCCAATCGCCGGTCGAGGTCCGTACCCGCTGCCAGACGTCGTGGCTGGTCGGGTCGTCCGGATCGGACAGCCGCGGATCCCCCGAGAGGTCGAGGGGGCCGTCCCCGAGGTTGGTCACGTACCCCTCGAACCGCAGGATCAGCATCGACTTCCCGTCCCACGTCACCTCCTGCGCCTCGCCCCACGGCTCGGGCGGATCGCTCACCAGGTCGGGGAGCAGGAAGATGCGGTCGTTGTCGGCCACGTAGAGGTCGGCCGCACCCCCGTGCTCCGCAACGACGTACCCCGTCCCCGCCGTGATGGTCGCCGTGACCCTGCTGGTGGCTTCGACCTCGCTGTCGTCGTCCAGCCCCACCGAAAGCGTCGCGGCGCTCTCGCCGGCCGCGAACGTCACGGTCTCCCGTCCGTCCCCGGCCAGCACCGACGCGCTCTCCGTCACGCGCACGGAGACGGTCAGGGCCGTCGTGGCCTCTCCGCCCCGCGTAAGCGTGAAGACCGCCGCGCTATCCTCGGTGACCAGCCGCCCCACCGCCGCGATGGACACCTCCGCCGGCTCCGTCATGGTTGCCGCCGGCGGTTGAGCCGGGCCTTCGTCCGCCCCGTCCCCGTCCGTGGAGATCACCTCGTCCTTCTCGGGCTTGTCCACCTCGATCGCCTCGGGCGGCGCGGGAGGCTCCGGTTCGCCGGCAACGTCGACATCCGTCGCGACCGGGGGTGCGCGCTCGATCACGCCCGGGGTCGGTCCCTCCGGGTCGCTCCGGGCCGAAACGAAGGACACTCCCACGACCAGGACGGCCAGCCCCGCCAGCGCCAGCAGTCTCACGATGCCCGGCGAACCTGAGCGGTCAGTTGCCATCGAGCCATCTCGCCGGGCCTGGGACGGGCCGGGACGAGTCCCCCCTGCCGCCAGGACGCGTGATCATGCCGTGTCACGGCGGATTGCCACCGTAGGGGGCGCTTCGGCAGGGCGTCAAGACGGGGAACGCCCGTGGACGGGGCCGGGAGCCTATCCGGGCGGTGCCCGATCGACCCGCGGCTGCTCTCCCCGGAACCCCCTGCTTCACCCCCGGAGTGGACCATCCGCACGGTCGCGGGTGGGGCGCTCGGGGGCCATTCCGCGTCCGCGTGTTCCCCATTTGCCCGTGCGAACCGGGGGCGTACCATTTCGCCATCCCTTCGCATCAAGGGGCCCCATGACTACCCGAGCCGCCAAAGACCTGTACCCGCTCGGTGAAGCGCCTCCGCTTGGCGAAGTGCCGGCGAAGATGCACGCCCAGCTCATCCGCGAGTCCCGTTTCGGCGAGCCCCTCCAGGCCTTCGCCCCGGAGGTCGTCGAGATTCCCCCCGTGGGCCCCGACGACGCCCTCGTCTACGTCATGGCCGCCGGCGTCAACTACAACAACGTCTGGGCCGGGCTCGGCGTCCCCATCGACGTTATCGCCGCCCGCCAGAAGGCCGGCGAGCAGGAGGACTTCCATATCGGCGGCTCCGATGCCTCCGGCGTCGTCTACGCCGTCGGCGAGAACGTCACCAACGTCAAGGTCGGCGACGAGGTCATCATCCACTGCGGCATCTGGAACGTTCACTCGCCCTGGGTGACGGACGGCAACGACCCCATGTACGACCCCTCCTACCGCATCTGGGGATACGAGACGAACTGGGGCTCGTTCTCCCAGTTCACACGCGTCCAGGCCCACCAGTGCATGCCCAAGGCCCCCCACCTGACGTGGGAGGAAGCCGCCGCCCCCACCCTCGTCGGCGCCACCGCCTACCGCATGCTCTCGTCCTGGCCCCCGCACGACGTGCGCGAGGACGACGTTGTCCTCATCTGGGGCGGCGCCGGCGGCCTTGGCACCATGGCCATCCAGATCGCCGCCCTCCGGGGCGCGAAGCCCATCGCCGTCGTCTCTAGCGATGCCAAGGGCGAGTTCTGCAAGCAGCTCGGCGCCGTCGGCTACATCAACCGCAAGGACTTCGACCACTGGGGCCGCCTCCCCGGCTGGGAGGACCAGGCCGGCATGGGTGCGTTCCAGAAGGGCGCCCGCGCCTTCGGCAAGGCCATCTGGGACGTCCTCGGCGAGCGCCGCAACCCCCGCATCGTCTTCGAGCACCCCGGCGAGGACACCCTCCCCACCTCCATGTTCGTCTGCGACACCGGCGGCATGGTCGTCATCTGCGCCGGCACCACCGGCTACAACGCCGATGTCGACCTGCGTTACCTCTGGATGCGCCAGAAGCGCTTCCAGGGCTCCCACTTCGCCAACGACGAGCAGGCCTACGCCTTCAACGACCTCGTCATCGAGGGGAAGATCGATCCCTGCCTCTCGCGCGTCTTCCCCTTCGAGGAGACGGGCGCCTGCCACCAGCTCATGTACGAAAACCGCCACCCCGACGGCAACATGGCGATCCTCGTGGGCGCCACCGAAGAGGGGCAGGGCCGCCGCTAGAGCCAGACCCCGCGGGCGCATCCGCATGAGCATCTGAGACCAGGAAGGACCTGCTCCATGGCGCGTGACTTCGCTGCCGACATCCTCGATCCGATCGCCCGGGAGATCGTCTCCAACGTGGGCGTCTGGGTGGACCGCGAGGTCAAGCCCGTCGCCAGCGAGTACGAGCACGCCGACGAGTACCCCGAGCCCCTCGTCAACGGCATGGCCGAGATGGGGCTCTTCGCCATCAAGGTGCCCGAGGCCTACGGGGGCCTCGACCTCAGCTTCGAGTGCTACGCCGGCGTCTGCGTCGAGCTCGCCCGCGGCTGGATGAGCCTCGCCGGCGTCCTCAACACCCACGTCCTCGTCGGCTACGCCATCTCCACCTACGGCACCGAGGAGCAGAAGCAGAGCTTCCTCCCCCGCATGATCGAGCCCGAGATCCGGGCCGCCCTCAGCATCACCGAGCCCGACGCCGGCTCCGATGCCCAGGCGATCAAGACCCAGGCCACCCGCGACGGCGACGACTACGTCATCAACGGGCAGAAGATGTGGGTCACCAACGGCCAGCGCGCGGGCGTCTACCTCGTCCTCACCAAGACCGACGTCGAGGCCCAGCCCGCCCACCGCGGCATCAGCGCCTTCCTCGTCGAGCCCGGCATGGAGGGCTTCCTCGTCGGCCGCAAGCTCGAGAAGCTCGGCTACAAGGGCGTCGAGACCACCGAGCTCGCCTTCGATAACGCCCGCGTGCCCGCCGGGAACCTCCTCAGCGGCGACGAGGGCCGCGGCTTCCAGCACGTCATGAGCGCGCTCGAGGTCGGGCGCGTCAACGTCGCCGCGCGCGGCGTGGGCGTCGCCCAGGCCGCGTTCGAGGATGCCATCGCCTACGCCCAGCAGCGGCACGCCTTCGGCAAGCCCATCGGCCAGCACCAGGCCCAGCAGATCCGCCTCGCCGAGATGGCCACCAAGATCCGCGCCGCCCGCCTCCTCACCTTCGATGCCGCCCGCCGCAAGGACGAAGGCGCCCGCACCGACCTCGATGCCGGCATGGCCAAGCTCTTCGCCACCGAGGTCTGCCAGGAAGTCGTGCTCGAAGCCCTCCGCCTGCACGGCGGCGTCGGCTACAGCAAGGAGCTCCCCCTCGAGCGCTACTACCGCGACGCCCCCGTCATGGTCATCGCCGAGGGCACCAGCGACATCCAGAAGATCGTCATCGCCCGCAACCTCCTCCGCGAGTACGCCATCGATTAGCGGACGTACCGGTCCGGGGGCCGGGCGGGGACCAACAGCCAATAGCCAACAGCCAGGAGCCAGCACATGACTGTTCACGACGGGCGCGAAGCCTTCGGACACTACTACGAGGAGTTCGAGGTCGGCGACGTGTTCAAGCACTGGCCCGGCCGCACCATCACCGAGTACGACGACATCCTCCACTGCATGCAGACGATGAACCACCACCCCCTCCACATCGACGCCCGCTACGCCGGGGAGGAGACCCAGTTCGGCAAGAACGTGGTCGTGGGCACCCTCGTCTACTCCATCGTCTTCGGCATGACCGTCACCGAGATCTCGGGGAAGGCCATCGCCAACCTCGAGATCGAGTCCCTCAAGCACACCGCCCCCACCTTCCACGGCGACACCGTCTACGCCGAGACGACCGTGACCGGCAAGGTCGAGTCCCGCTCCCGCAACGACCGCGGCATCGTCACCGTCGACACGCGCGGCTACAACCAGCGCGGCGAGACCGTCCTCACCTTCACCCGCAAGGTCATGGTCCCGAAGCGCGACGCCGGGGAGTAGCTTCCCCTAGGCGCGCTCCAGCGGCGCCAGGCTCTGCAGCAGCCGCTTGACCCCCGCCTTCGTGTCGTCGAACGCGACCACCACCTCCACGTCCCCGCGACGCTCCTGGCAGCTCACCACGATCCCCTCCCCGAACATCCCGTGACGCACCCGATCGCCGGCGCTCCACTGCGGCTCCGCGTCGCCCGGGTCGGACGGCGCCGGCTCGGTTGGCCGGGCCGCGGGCGCGACCCGCGCCGGCTCCCTGACCGTGCGTTTGTCGCCGCTTCGGTAAGGCTGCACCAGGTGCTCCGGGATCTCCCCCAGGAAGCGTGACGGCGGATTCGTGAGCGGGCGCCCGCCCAGGTAGCGCCGGTAGGCACGCGTCAGGTAGACCACGTCCTCGGCCCGCGTGATGCCCACGTAGGCCAGGCGCCGCTCCTCCTCCAGCTGCCGGGGGTCGTCGAACGAGCGGATGTGGGGCAGCACCCCCTCCTCCATCCCCACCAGGAACACCACCGGGAACTCCAGCCCCTTGGCCGCGTGCAGCGTGATCAGCGTGACGGCATCCACCGCCCCCTCCAGCTCGTCCACGTCCGCCACGAGGGCCACGTCCTGCAGGAAGCTCGCGAGGTCCGCCGCCTCCCCGCCGGTCGTGTCCTCGTACTGGGCCATCACCGTGCGCAGCTGCAGCACGTTCTCCAGCCGCTCCTCCCCGCCCTCGTCGCGGTCGCGCAGGTAGGCCACGTAGCCGCTCTCCTCGAGCACGTAGTCGAGCAGCTCCGCCAGCGGACGGTCGCGCTGACCCCGCATCGCCTCGATCGCGTGCACGAAGCGCCGCACGGCCGTCGCCGCCCGCGCCGCGATGCCCGGCACCGGCTCCCCCCGCGCGACCGCCTCGCAGGCGTCCCACACCGCCAGCCCGGTCGACCCCGCGTACTCCGAAAGCCGTGCGATCGTCGTGTCGCCGATGCCCCGCGCGGGCACGTTGATGATGCGCAGCAGGCTCGCTTCGTCGAGCCGGTTGTGCACGAGCCGCAGGTACGCGACCAGGTCCTTGATCTCGCGCCGCTGGTAGAAGCGCACGCCCCCGATGAGCCGGTAGGGGATGCGCCGCCGCACGAGCGCATCCTCGATCGGGCGCGACTGCGCGTTCGTCCGGTACAGCACCGCCACCGACCCGAGGTCGCGGCCGGTGGTCGCGAGGCGCTCCACCTCCCGCGCCACGAACTCGCCCTCCTCCTCGTCGTTGTAGGCCTCGTACTGGAGGAGCGCCTGCCCGTCGCCCCGCTCCGTCCAGAGCGAGCGCTCGATGTGGCTGCGGTTGTTCTCGATGACCGCGCTGGCAGCATCGAGGATCGGCTGCGTCGAGCGGTAGTTCTGCTCCAGCAGGCACGTCTCCACGTCGGGGAAGTCGCGCTGGAAGTACTGCGTGTTGCGGGCGTCCGCCGCCCGCCACGAGTAGATGCTCTGGTCGGGGTCGCCCACGACGCAGATGTTCCCGTGCACCGAGGCGAGCTGCCGGGCCAGCGCGTACTGCGCCGGGTTCGTGTCCTGGAACTCGTCCACGAGCACGTGCAGGTACTGTCCCGCCCGCCGCTCCAGCGCCTCCTCCGACTCCCGGAACAGCCGCACGGTCTCCGTCAGCAGGTCGTCGAAGTCGAGCGCCGAGGCCTCGCGCAGACCCTGCTGGTAGCGCTCGTAGGCCCGCGCGACGATCTCCTGGAAGTAGCTCTCCGTCTGCCGCTTGAAGTGGTCCGCGCCGCGCATCTCGCTCTTCGCGCTCGAGATCGCCGAGAGCACCGACCGCGGCGTGAACTGGCGCGTATCGACGTGCAGCGCATCGAGCACGCGCTTCATCAGCGCCGTCTGGTCGGCGTCGTCGTAGATGACGTAGTCGGGCGAGAGCCCGATGTCCTCCCCATGGATGCGCAGCCAGCGCGCGCACATCGAGTGGAACGTCCCCAGGTGCAGCTTCGCCGCGTCGTCCCCCAGCAGCCCCTCCGCCCGCGCCCGCATCTCCCGCGCCGCCTTGTTCGTGAAGGTCACCGCGAGGATGCGCCAGGGCGCGACCCGCTGCTCCCCCACCAGCCACGCGATGCGGTGCGTGATCACGCGCGTCTTGCCGCTCCCCGGCCCCGCCAGGATGAGCTGGGCGCCCCCCGGATGCTCCACGGCGGCGCGCTGCTGGGGGTTCAACCCCTCGACGGCGGAAGACGACGGCTGGGCGGAGGTCACGCGCCCTATCGTATCGGCTCCTCCCGTCCCGCGCCTGCACTCCGATCACGAACCTGAACAGTTTCCATCGCGCGTCTACGCGCCGATGCTGTACCCTCGAATTGGCGGCGCGACGCGTGTCGAGTGCGTGCCCGCAAGGCAGGGAAGACGCGATGTTCGACTGGCCCGGCGGTTCGTGGGAAGCGACCCTGCGGCTCGTGCTCACGGTGATCGCCGTCTACTACGCGATCATCTGGGTGGCCCTCGTCTTCTGGGTCTTCCGCGACATCCGCCAGCGCACGCGCGACCCCGTGATGCAGCTCATCTCGATCGTGCTCGTGCTGGGCGGCTCCCTCCCCGGCCACTGGATCTACCTCATCCTGCGCCCCCGCCAGACGCTCACCGAGCTCTACGAGCGCTCCCTCGAGGAGGAGGCGATTCTCCAGGACCTCGACGACCAGAAGGCCTGCCCCGCCTGCCGCCGCCGCGTGCGCGACGACTTCCTCGTCTGCCCCTCCTGCCTGGCCGAGCTGAAGGAACCCTGCGAGGCCTGCGGCAAGCCCCTCGACTACGCCTGGCTCGCCTGTCCCTACTGCGGCCACGAGAAGGCCCCCTCCCTCGCCCCCGGCCCGATGCCCAACGGCATGGAAGGCGCCGACCCCGAAGCCGGCATCGGCGGCCTCGTCCGCCGCTCCACCTCCCTCGTCCGCCGCCGCGACGGCTAGGGCGGGGGGCTCGTTACGCTCTGGAGCCCTGGCTGGTCAGTCGCACGGGGCGAGCGGCCGCTCACCGATCATGAACATGGCCGACTGTAGGGCGAACTGGCGCTCAGCGTCCCCACGCTCGCCAAACGGGCCATGCTCCGACAGGTCGTCAAGCACCCATGCAGCCATCACGTTCGACTTCGCATGGAGGCCCGAACCCCCGTACCGAATCTTCGGGAATGTGATCTCGCCGCAGGAGGGGTCGCGGTTCGTATTCCCCTGGTTCGGCGGGATACCGAAGGCCAGGAGCTCCGGTACTTCGGTCAGACCTTCGGTCTCTTCGCAGAACCACCGCACCAGCGATGCCAGCGCGCAGGCCACGCGGCTGTCGTAGATAGGGAACCCATCCAGCATCAGCGAGTAAATCTTGGAGAATCCTGAGTTCATGGGTTGCACAACCCATACGCGCTCCAGGTCGGCGGTCTTCGGACTCAGCAGGCGGGCGTTGACTTGCAGCAGTGGGATGGCCTCGTCGCGGAGCGCGTCAAGACGCCTGGCATTCCCCCCGACTACTCCTCCCCACCTGAGCACCTCGCGAGCGGCACCTAGAAAGGCCACGCTGTCGTTCCGGTCGGCAGCCTCTCTGATCTGGCGGGCACGTTCACCGAGAAACGCCACAGTCTGCCTATACGACTTGCGGTCCCACTTGTACCCGTTCCAGGCACCGGCAATGGTCTCGAACCCACTGCGCACGCCCCGCTCCGGTTCGTTCAAGCCACGGCCTCCGGTCACGATCGGCGTGGCCCAGTCGAGGAAGGCCCGAACGGCTTCATCCTCGAGATAGTCGTCGCGCCTCATCGGTGGTGGCCCGCTCCTACTCCTAACCCAACGCCCCCGACACCCGCTCCACCAGCCCCGTCCCCGACAGCAGCTCCGACATCCGCTCCAGCTTCCGCTCCCCGTGGAAGCGCGTCCGGTCGAAGATGCCCTCCAGCGCGATCACCGTATTCTCCGTGTCCGTGCGCGAGAGCATGACCGGCACCCCCCGCGCCAAGGCCGCGTCGTAGAGGTACTCGCTGGGGCGGCGGCCGCCCGTCAGGATGAGGCAGGCCGGCTCCGTCGCCAGCGCCGCCAGGTGCTGGTCCGTCTTGTCGAAGCGCACCACCACCGCTTTCGACTCGAAGCGTTCCAGGTACGGCTGCCCCGAGTCCGACCCGATGGGCGCGATCACGAGATGGTCACAGGTCGGGTCGATCCCGTCCCCTTCGACCAGCGTCTCCGCGCGCAGGGCCGCCTGCGCCTCCGACACGCTGAAGCCCGCCAGCGTGCGGTCCTCCCCGAGCGCCACCAGCGGCGCGCCCCCGCACTCGTCCGGCGCATCCGCCAGCGCCGAAGCCGCCACGTCCACCGCCACGACGGCGAGCGGGGCCACCTCGGCCACGCGCGCTTCGTCGGGCAGGCCGCGCGTCACGAGCAGCGTCGCGTCGGCGCGGTCCAGCGGCGCGTCCAGCTCCGCCACGACGACCTCGTCGTCGTTCGGCGGCGGGATCACGTTCGCCGCGACGGGCGTGGACGCGCTTCCCGGCGCGAACTCCAGCGTCGAGTACCAGTGCGCGTCGTCGGCGGCGTTGCCGCCGTCGCCTTCGCCGCGGACCAGCCAGACCCGCCGTCCGGCGTAGGCCAGCGATCGCGCCAGCGTGGCCGCGACGCCGGTCTTGCCGGCGCCGGGTGAATCGGAGATCACGGTAAGCAGGGGCATCGCGCCCGATTCTGCGCGTCACCCCTCCCTACCGGCAAGCGGCCACGCCCCCGCCCGGTACACTGTCGCCGCCGCGAGTGCAGCTTGCCGCCACCGGAGGGGGATGCCATGAAGGTCGCCGATGCCGTAGCCGAGATCCTGAAGCGCGAGGGCGTGGAGTTCCTCGTCGCCTACCCAGTGAACCCCATCATCGAGGCCGCCGCCCGCGCCGACGTGCGCACGATCATCGTGCGCCAGGAGCGCGTCGGCCTGCACATGGCCGACGCCTTCAGCCGCGTCAACTCCGGCGACCGCATCGGCGTCTTCGCCATGCAGCACGGCCCCGGCGCCGAGAACGCCTTCGGCGGCGTCGCCCAGGCCTACGGCGACTCCGTCCCCATTCTCGTCATGCCCGGCGGCTACGCCCGCCGCATCACGAACACGGCTCCCAACTTCAACTCCTTCCTCAACTTCCAGCACGTCACGAAGTGGACCGAGCAGGTCACCCTCGGCTCCACCGTCCCCGACGTCATGCGCCGCGCCTTCACGCAGGTCCGCAACGGCCGCCCCCGCCCCGTGCTCATCGAGATCCCCGGCGATGTCTTCCAGGAGGACGTGCCCGACGACTTCGCCTACGAGCCCGCCCCCGCCCTCCGCTCCGGCCCCGACCCCGAGGCCGTCAAGGCCGTCGCCGAGGTCCTCCGCAACGCCGAGCGGCCGGTCATCTACGCCGGCCAGGGCGTCCACTACGCGAAGGCGTGGGACGAGCTGCGCCGACTCGCCGAGCTCCTCCAGATTCCCGTCACGACGAGCCTCCAGGGCAAGAGCGCCTTCCCCGAGGACCACCCCCTCTCCCTCGGCTCCGGCGGCCGCGCCATCCCCCGCGCGGTCCACGACTTCCTCCAGGACGCCGATGTCATCTTCGGTATCGGCTGCAGCTTCGCCGCCACCGGGTTCGGCGTCGCCATGCCCAGGGGCAAGACCATCATCCACGCCACCCTCGACCCGGCGGACGTGAACAAGGACGTCGCCTCCGCCCACGCCCTCATCGGGGACGCGAAGCTGACCCTCGACGCGCTCCTCTGCGAGCTGGACGGCGCCACCGCCTCCCGCGACGGCGTCACCGAGCGCATCGCGACGACGAAGGCGGAGTGGATCGAGGAGTGGAAGCCCAGGCTCACCGACGACTCCTCGCCCCTCTCCCCCTACCGCGTCATCTGGGACCTGCTCCACACCGTCGATGTCGAGAATACGATCATCACGCACGACGCCGGCAGCCCCCGCGACCAGCTCTCCCCGTTCTGGGAGAGCCGCACCCCCCTCAGCTACATCGGCTGGGGCAAGACGACCCAGCTGGGCACGGGCCTCGGCTACGCCATGGGCGCAAAGCTCGCCCGCCCCGACCAGCTCTGCATCAACGTCTGGGGCGACGCCGCCATCGGCTTCACCGGCATGGACTTCGAGACCGCCGTGCGCGAGCGCATCCCCATCCTCTCCGTCCTCCTCAACAACTTCTCCATGGCGATCGAGCTGCCCATCATGCAGGCGGCCACCGAAAAGTTCCGCAGCACCGATATCAGCGGGAACTACGCCGACATGGCGAAGGCCTTCGGCGGCTACGGAGAGCGCGTCACCGACGCCGCCGAGATCGTCCCCGCCATCAAGCGCGGCATCGCCCAGACCGAGGCCGGCAACCCCGCCCTGCTGGAGTTCATCACCCAGAAAGAGATCGAAATCTCGAAGTTCTAGGGAACGCGACCGCTATGTCACCAGCGCCGCCACCGCCACCGCGATGGTCGCAATGCCGATGTTCAGGGCGGCGACGAAGGTAATGATCCTGACCTGGACATTCGCCAACTCGGCTCGAACGATGGCAAGCTCTGCCTGCAGGATGTCCCGCGTAACGAACGGGCTCAGTATCTCGACGACCGCATCGGCAGCAGGTTCGTCGATGCCGCCTTCGCGCAACCGGTTATACGCCTGGCGCGAGTCAAAGGTGGAAGCCGCCACGCTGTTCCTCCCTGCGCCACCAGCCTACTCCAGTCAGATACTTGTCGCAACTGTTAACTGCGGTTCTACGTGCCTTCCAGCCGCAGGTCGCGCACGACCGCAATCTCCCGGCAATCCGTGAAGAACGAGGGACCGTGTGACGGGATGTGGGTCCGGTGGTCAGCCGCCCACTACGTCACCAACGCTGCCACCGCCACGGCGATGGTGGCAATCCCGACGTTCAGGGCGGCGACGAAGGTGATGATCCTGACCTGGCCACTCGCCATCTCAGCGCGAATTGCAGCCAACTCGCTACGAAGGTTTACCTGCACCTTCGCAAGCTCTGCCTGCAGGATGTCCCGCGTGACGAACGGGCTCAGTACCTCGACGACCGCATCGGCAGCAGGTTCGTCCATGCCGCCTTCGCGAAGCCGTTGATACGCCTGGCGCGAGTCAAAGGTGGAAGTGGCCACGCAGATCCTCCAGGTGGACATAGCCTATTCTAGTCATATACTTGTCGCAACTGTTAACTGCGGTGCTACGTACCTTCGAGTCGCAGATCGCGCACGACCGCAATCTCACGGCAGTCCGTGAAGAACGGGCAACGCACGCACTCGTTCCAGACCTTCTGGGGGAAGTCCATCACGTTCGCCAGGACGAACCCCTGCCGCTCGAAGAACCCCGGCTGGTACGTCAGCGCGAACACGCGCTCGATGCCCATCTCCCGCCCCTCGTCGACGCACGCATCGACAATGGCCGCGCCCACGCCCTTGCCGTGCTGGTCCTCGCGCACGGCCAGGGAGCGGATCTCGGCAATGTCCGGGCCCATGATGTGGAGTGAGCCGCACCCCACGACCTCGCCGCCCTCGCGGGCGACCTTGAAGTCGCGGATTGCCTCGTGGATCTCGCCGAGGGGACGTTCGAGCATCTCGCCACGCTGCGCCCAGTCGTCGATCAGGGCGTGGATGGCGCCGGCATCGCTCAGGTGGGCGGGTTCGACACAGACCATTGGGGAAACCTCCTGCTACGGGGGTCGGAACGATTGATGCGGCTCAGGCGCGAGGCCCGGCCGCCGTTCCGCCGCGCGCCAGGGCGGCGCGATCGCCGCCCTGGGGGGCTCCTTCGGATACTGGTCGCAGCAGCATCGTGCCCCGAGTGTAGGCCGCCCTTCCCCTTACACGCTCGCCCGCCACGCTCGTGTAGGCTCGCGCTGGGCGTTTCGCCTCGGGGAGGAGCGTATGCGCGTCTCGATCATCGGCCAGGCCGCGTTCGGCGAGGCCGTGCTCAAGCGGCTGATCGAGGAGGGCGTCGAGATCGTCGCCGCCTCCGCCCCCGAGCCGCGCGAAGGCGCCCGCCCCGACCCTCTCTGGGTGGCGGCCGAGGAAGCCGGCCTGACCCCCATCGACACGACCGCGCTCAAGGGCGAGGAGGGACTCGCCGCCTGGCGGGCCGCCGGCGCCGAGCTCGGCGTGATGGCCTTCGTCACCGAGATCCTGCCCGGGGAGGCGCTCACCGCCCCCGGGCACGGCACCATCCAGTACCACCCCAGCCTCCTCCCCCTCCACCGCGGCTCCTCCGCCATGAACTGGCCCATCATCTTCGGCCGGACCGAGACCGGCCTCAGCGTCTTCTGGCCCGATGACGGCGTCGACACGGGCCCCGTCCTCCTCCAGAAGACCTGCGAGATCGGGCCCGACGACACCCTCGGCTCGCTCTACTTCGAGCGGCTCTTCCCCATGGGCGTCGATGCCATGGCCGAGGCGGTGAAGCTGGTCGAGGCCGGCGACGCCCCCCGCATCGAGCAGGAGCACGCCCTCTCGACCTACGAGCCGCCCTGCGGCGAGGAGCACGCGCGTGTGCCCTGGCACCTCCCCGCCCGGCAGGCGTACGACCTGATCCGCGGCTGCAACCCCCAGCCCGGCGCGTGGACCACGCGCCGCGGCGGTGAGCGGCTCGGCGTGTTCGATTGCCGCCTCTCCCTCGAGAACGTCCCCGGCATGCCCGGCGCCGTCCTCGACATCCAGGAGGACGGCATCGACGTGCGCCTCAACGGGGGCGTGCTGCACGTCAAGCGCGTGCAGCCCCAGGGCGCCCGCAAGGTCAACGCCGGCGAGTGGGCCGCGGAGGTCGGGTTGAAGGTCGGCGCCCGCTTCCGCTAGGGCTCCTCTTGCTCCGGCGGTTCCCCCGGCTCGGGCGGTTCCTCCGGCTCGACCGGCTCCGGTGGCCCATCGTCGAAGGGCAGGGTGGGCGCCACCGGGCCGCTGCCCGACCGCCCGGGCGCCCGCACCGCCGGTCCGTCGGTCAGGTTCACCAGCACGCTGTCCCGGAGCGGGGCCAGCAGGCCCTGCCACGCCGTCAGCCGCAACGTGTAGACGCGCGGCGGGAACTCCTCGTCCTCCATCTCGATCGTGCCCAGCAGATCGTTCAGGACGTTCTCCTCGCCGGAGGCGATCACCATCCAGTCGTCCTCCCGCGGGTTGGCGCCGGGTGCGATCTCGAGGACCCACTCGGTCAGCCGGCCCACGTTGACGCTCCCGACGACGTCCGTGCCCTCGCCCACTCTGCCGCTGCTGAAGGGGAACGTGAGGGCCACGGCCACGAACCCCTCGCTCTGTTCCTCCGGCATCAGGGGGATGAACGCATAGAAGTCCTCGGGCGGGTCCTCCACGAGGCTGATGGCGAGGTCCGCCTCCCACCCCGGCAGCTTCACGAACTGCTGGAGCTCGCGGTAGCGCTGCGGCGTCTTGGCCGAGGCGAGCAGCCCGTTGCGCGTATCGATCACCGCCGGCTCGCAGACATCCTCGTACTCGACGTCCGTCCGCACCCACGCCTCCACCACCTGGTCGCAGCCGCCTGCCAGGTGCCGGTCCGTGGCGGGCGTCACGAAGTCGGTCAGCTCCACGTTCCGGGGCTGCAGCTCCTCGAAGTCCTCGATCGCGGCGATGCGCTCCTCTTCCAGCAGGTACTCGTGGAACGCCGCCATCCAGTGCTTGTAGAGCCAGAGGGTCGTGCGGGCCGAGGCGTACTCCCCCGAGGCCCCGTCGATCACAAGCTCGTTTGTGGCGTTCCCCACCCACACGGCCGTGGCCGCGTGCCGCGAGTAGCCGTTCATCCACGTCTCCAGCGTGTCGGCGGCGTCGAGCGGCCCCTGCTGCGTGCCCGTCTTGATCCCCGAGGGCAGCTTCTCGCCGTTCACGAACGCGTCCAGCCGGATGTCCTCGTTGCTGGTCCCGCACCCCCAGATCACGAAGCGCGCCGTGCAGTCCGACATGATGCTGTGCAGCAGCCAGACGCTGCCGGCGTCGACCGTCCGGATCCGCTGCGGTCCCTCGTGCCGGAAGATCACGCGGTTGTTGATGTCGCGGACCTCCAGCACGGTCACCGGATCGAGGGGGCGCGTGCCCGGCAGCCGCAGGTGCCCGCGCTGAAAGTCCAGCCGCTGCTGGAGCGCGTTCTCGTAGTCGATGCCCTCGTCGAAGGCCGTGTTGTTGAGGGCCTCCGTGGAGACCGTCGTGGCCAGGTGCGGCACCCCCACGAGCACGCCCATGTTCGCGATCGTCGCGTTCATGTAGGCCATGTCCACCGCGCGGATGTTGGCGCCGCCCGTGGCGATCGAGGCCCCGTAGTCGATATCGAGGTGCGAGACGAAGGTCGGATCGAACTCCTGCTGGATGGTCGTGATCCCGAGCAGCTTCGCCATCGTGATCACGTTGGGGATGCCCGCTTCCTGCGCGGCCCGGTAGGCGGCCACGTTCTGGGAACCCCCCAGCGCCGCCCGCGCCGAGATCAGTCCCTCCGTGCGCGGCCGTGGCCGCGGGTTCAGGACCTCGATGTCCGTCCCCTCGATCACCAGCGGGTCCGTGTCCCAGAGGATGCTCATCGGCGCCTTGTTCGCGTACTCGAACCAGGCGAGGTAGACCGCCGGCTTGAACGCCGACCCCGGCTGGTTGATCTCCACCAGCTGGTCGACGTTGCCCGCCACGCGCGGGTCGGCCGTGAACGAAGGGTCGCGGTTGGGCGCGTACACGAGGATCTCCCCCGTGTCCGGCTCGATTGTCACGATGGCGGCGTTGTGGCACTCGCAGCCGGCCTCCAGCCCCTGCTCGATCGCCGCCCTCGCCATCTCCAGCGCCGCCTGCGTCGCGTCCCAGTCGAGCGTCGTGCGCACCGTCCACCCCGCGCTGTGGACGCTCGTGAGGCAGTCCGGCACGTTCTCCAGCCTCGGCAGCAGGCCCGCCTCGCACATCCGCACCAGCCGCGGCTCCACCTGGTTGTCGATGAAGGCCGAGGCGTCCTGGGCGGCCGTCGTGGCCGCGGGGTACACGTAGAGCGTGTCCGACTTCGCGCTCTCCGCCTCCGAGAACGTGATCCACCCGTGCGTCACCATCAGGTCGATGACGTCCTCCTGGCGCGCCTTTGCGGGGCCGCCCACCGTCATCCGCCCGAGCCCGTCGAGGATGCAGTTGTCGTCGTCGTCGCGGAGGCAGTTGAGGCGCGGGTGGTACAGCGTCGGGAACTGGGGGATGCCCGCCAGCATCGCCGATTCCGCCAGGGACAGGTCGGCTGCGTTCTTGCGGAAGTAGCCCTCCGCCGCCGCCTGCACGCCCACGTAGCGATCCGCGTACGAGATCTGGTTCAGGTACCAGGTCAGGATCTGCTCCTTCGTGTAGTCCTGCTCCAGCTCGATCGCGTAGGCGATCTCCCGCAGCTTTCGGTCGACCGTGCGCTCCGCCACGCACGGATTCTCGGGATCGGTAAAGCTCCCGCAGATGTAGACGTTCTTGATGAGCTGCTGCGTGATCGAGGAGCCGCCCGTGCCCGTCCCGATGCCACCGCCCAGGTAGTTCTCCCAGGCCGCCCGCGCGAGCCCCCGGTAGTTCACCCCGGGATGCGTCCAGAAGGCGTTGTCCTCCGTGGAGACGGTCGCGTCGATCATGCTCTGCGAGATGTCGTCGAGGGCCACGGGGTGCAGGAGCTGCTGCGCCGGGTTGGTGAGCACCCCCAGCTCCACGTCGCCCGTGCGGTCGAAGATGCGCGTGATCCCCACCTGCCGCTCGATCAGCAGGTCCTCGATGGGCACGTAGTCCCGCGCGTAGTGCTGGTAGACGGCATACACGCTCCCCGCCCCCGCCGCCAGCACCGCCGAGAAGAGGAAGCCCACAACCAGCAGGCCGATCGCCCAGATGGGAAACCTGCGCTGCTGGCTGCTCGCGCGGCGTGCCCGCAGGCGTCGGCGGATGACGATCTGGCTAGACATGGCGGGAAGCGCAACCGGCCGGGGCGGCGAGCGGGAGGCACGCGAGACGGGGGGTACGCCTCATTACGATCGAGCCTAGCAAAGCGCCCGGTTGCGGGCACGTGCGGGAACGCCTGTGTACGATCGCGCCATGCCCATCTCCCGCGAACAGGTGGTCCACGTCGGCAGGCTCGCCCGCCTCGGCCTCACCGATGCCGAGATCGACCGCCTCACCACCCAGCTCTCCGACATCCTGGACCACTTCGAGGCCCTGGCCGCCGTCGATACCAACGGCGTCGAGCCCACCGCCCACCCGCTCCCCCTGCAGAACGTCATGCGCCCCGACTCCGTCGCGCCCTCCCTGCGGCGCGATGACGCCCTCGGCAACGCGCCCGAGGTGGAGGACGGCCTCATCCGCGTGCGCGCGGTCCTCGAATGAGCGAGCTCTGGGGGCTGACGGCGCACGAGGCCCAGGCGGGGCTGCGTGCGCGTGAGTTCTCCGCCGTCGAGCTGACGGAGTCCGTCCTCGCCCGCGTCGACGCCGTCGAGGATCGCGTCAACGCCTACATCACCCGCACCGACGAGGTCGCGCGGGAGCAGGCCCGCGAGGCCGACGCGCGCTTCGCCGCGGGCACGGCCACGCCCCTCACCGGCATCCCCTTCGCCGTGAAGGACCTCATCGTCACGAAGGGCGTCCGCACCACCGCCGGCTCGCGCATGCTCGCCGACTTCGTCCCGCCCTACGACAGCCATGTCTACGAGCAGCTCACCCGCGCCGGCGCCGTCATGGTCGGCAAGGCCAATATGGACGAGTACGCGATGGGCTCCAGCACCGAGCACTCCGCCTTCGGCCCCACCGGCAACCCCTGGGATCCCGAGCGCGTGCCCGGCGGTAGCTCCGGAGGCTCCGCCGCTGCCGTCGCCGCGGGCGAGTGCCTCGCCGCCCTCGGCAGCGATACCGGCGGCAGCATCCGCCAGCCCGCCGCCCTCTGCGGCGTGGTCGGCCTCGACCCCACCTACGGGCGCGTCAGCCGCTACGGCATCATCGCCTTCGGCAGCTCCCTCGACCAGGTCGGCCCCATCGGCCGCGACGTCGAGGACGTGGCCACCATTCTCGACGGCATCGGCAGCCACGACCCGCGCGACTCCACCAGCGATCCCTCGCCCCGGCCCGACGTGCGCCACTACCTCGGCCGCGACATCGCCGGGAAGCGCATCGGCGTGCCCCGCGAGTACTTCGTCGAGGGCATGGAGCCGGGCGTCCGCGCCCGCATCGACGAGGCCCTCGCCCGCCTCGAGTCCCTCGGCTGCGAGGTCGACACCGACCTCTCCCTGCCCATGACCGAGCACGCCCTCGCCGTCTACTACCTCATCGCCCCCAGCGAGGCGAGCTCCAACCTCGCCCGCTACGACGGCGTGAAGTACGGCCTCAGCGAACGCGGCGGCAGCGGCATGTGGGAGAACATGGAGCAGACCCGCGAGCAGGGCTTCGGGGACGAGGTGAAGCGCCGCATCATGCTCGGCGTCTACGCCCTCAGCGCCGGCTACTACGACCAGTTCTACCTGAAGGCGCAGAAGGTCCGGACCCTCATCACCGAGGAGTTCCGCGAGGCCTTCACCCGCTACGACGCCCTCGTTACGCCCACCACGCCGGAGGTCGCCTTCCGCCGCGGCGAGAAGCTCGGCGACCCCTACGCCATGTACCTGAACGACATCTACACCCTGCCCAGCGCGGTCGCGGGCCTGCCCGCCCTCAGCCTCCCCTGCGGCCTCAGCGAGGGCCTGCCCGTCGGCCTCCAGGTCATCGGCGATGTCGGCGCCGAGGGCGCCATCCTCCAGATCGGCCACGCCTTCGAGCAGTCCCTCGGCCAGGCCAACCGCCTCGCCCCGCTCTAGCCCTGAAAGCCGCCGAACTCCGCCGGGAAGGGCCTCCCCCTGATGCCCACCAGCAGCATGGGCGCTTCGACCAACTGGTGATGCGTGGTGTCGGGAATCAATCCAAGGGCCTGGAGCGCGGTCGCCCCAAGGATGTAGATGTCCTCGTGCCCGAAAATGACGGGCGCCGTCATCTCCAGGTCTCCAACCCTGAAACGGATCTCCCCGACGGGGTAGATTTCGGCGTCATTGTTCGCCAGCATGAACTCGCGCTCGTAAACGGGAGCGATTCCCAGGTCGTCCCTCAGGAACGAAGCAGGCAGTGCGGAATGGGCGGCACCGGTATCGACAAGCATGGCCCTCTTGTGGAACACGCGATCGTCGGGGTTGGCCACCCCGACATCCACCTCGAAGACCCCCACGGTACCCTCCCATTGCCCGGTGGTTTCACTCTAGCACACGGCGCCTCGCCCCCCTCGCCGCCGCCAACCCTTGACCGTAATGGCGGCCATCCCCAGAGTCCGGATCGTGGACCGCGAGCCGACCACCACCTGCCTCACCACTGCTGCTGCGGCGGCGGCGCATGCGCGCAGGTAGGATGCGAGCGGTTCCAGGACGCACAGGACAGCAAGCCGCCCGCGGGGCGGCTCTTTCGTATCCGCCACCGGCGGGGGGCGGAAGGAACGGGTCCGTGGACGACGCTTCCCCCGGCGCCGAGCGCTTCATTTCCGAGAGCCTCGCCTCCGTGCCCGCCAGCGGCATCCGCAAGTTCTTCGACCTGCTCAGCACGATCGACGACGTCATCTCCCTTGGCGTGGGCGAACCGGATTATGTAACCCCGGAGCCCATCAGCCGCGCCGCCATCGAGAGCATCGAGCAGGGCGAGACCCACTACACCTCCAACTACGGCCTGATGGAGCTGCGCGAGGCCCTCAGCGAGGAGATCCAGCGCCTCTACGGCGTCCCCTACGACCCCGCCACCGAAATCGTCGTCACCAGCGGCTCCAGCGAGGCCTTCGATATCGCCCTCCGCGCCCTCATCGACGACGGCGACGAGGTCCTCTGCCCCGACCCCAGCTACGTCGCCTACGAGCCCGCCGTCACCATGGCCAAGGGCCGCTTCCGCCCCGTCCCCACCACCGCCGAGCACGAGTTCCGCCTTCTCGCCGGCGATGTCTCCGAGCGCGTTTCCGAGCGCACGAAGGCGCTCCTCTTCGGCTACCCCGCCAACCCCACGGGCGCGACCATGGACCGCGCCAGCCTCGAGGCCGTCGCCGAGGTCGCCGCCGCCAACGACCTCGCGGTTATCAGCGACGAGCTGTACGCGCGCCTCACCTACGAGGGCGAGCACACCTGCTTCCCCTCCATCGAGGGCATGCGCGACCGCACCATCCTCATCGGCGGCTTCAGCAAGACTTACGCGATGACGGGCTGGCGCATCGGCTGGCTCGCCGCCCCCGCCCCGCTCGCCGAGGCGGCCATGAAGGTTCACCAGTACGTCATGATGTCCGCCCCCACGGCCGCCCAGCATGCCGCCCTCGCCGCCCTCCGGCAGGGCGAGAGCTTCGTCCAGGAGATGCTCGCCGAGTACGACCGCCGCCGCCGCCTCATGGTCGATGGCCTGCACGCCGTAGGCCTCCCTGCCTTCCGCCCCCGCGGCGCCTTCTACGCCTTCCCGGACATCAGCCCCACGGGCATGGACAGCACTACCTTCAGCGAGCGGCTGCTGGCCGAGGAGCGCGTCGCGGTCGTGCCCGGCGTCGCCTTCGGCGCCAGCGGCGAGGGTTTCGTGCGTGCCTGCTACGCCAGCGGCTACGAGCAGATCGAGCGCGCCCTCGAGCGCATCGGGCGCTTCGTCCAGCGCAACCGCTAACCGCGACCCAACAGATGCCCGGAACGGCTCGGGGGCGGCTCAGCCGCTAGCAGTCGCGCTTGCCGGCTGGCGACCTCCGGCCCCCAGGCAGGCTCAGGGACACGTGACCACCCGGATCTCCCACTGCCCCGGATACACGCGCTCGAAAATTGCCAGCTCCTCTTCTTCGAAGGGAATCTCCTGGCCTCCCGAGTACTGCCCGTTGATCCAGAGCTGGTAGGGGTAGCAATCCTCTTCGGGCTCGGGCTCGGGTGTCGGCGTAGGGGTAGGCGTGGGCTCAGGTGTAGGCGTGGGCTCGGGTGCCGGCGTAGGGGTGGGCGTGGGCTCGGGCGTTGGAGCAGGAGTCGGGGTCGGGGCGGACGTGGGTGCCGGCGTCGGTGTCGGGGTGGAGGCGGGCGGCCCGGACGAGGGAGGCTCGCCGGAGTTCCCCGGGCACTCGACCACCCGGGTCTCCCACTGCCCCGGATACACGCGCTCGAATATCGCCAGGTCCTCTTCTTCGAAGGGAGTCTCCTGGCCTCCCCCGTACTCCCCGTTGATCCAGACCTGGTAGGGGAGGCACTCCTCCTCTTCGGGCTCGGGCTCGGGCGAAGGCGCCGATGCCGGGGTGGGCGTGGGTGTCGGGGTAGGCGTTGGCGTGGGTGTCGGGGTGGGCGTCGGTGTCGGCGTCGGGGTGGGCGTGGGTGTCGGGGTGGGCGTGGTCGTCGGCGTGGGTGTCGGGGTGGGCGTGGTCGTCGGCGTGGGCGTGGGCGTGGTCGTCGGCGTGGGCGTGGATTCAGGCGGCCCCGACGGGGGTGGCGTGCCGACATCCCCCGGACACTCGACTTCCCGGATCTCCCACTGCCCCGGATACACGCGCTCGAATATCGCCAGGTCCTCTTCGTCGAAGGGAATCTCCTGGCCTACCCCGTACTCCCCGTTGATCCAGACCTGGTAGGGGAAGCACTCCTCCCCCTCCTCCTCCTCAGGCTCGGGTTCAGGCGTCGGGGCGGGCGTTGCCGCTCCTCCGCCGGACGGCACGGGGGTGCTCGCGCTGGCTCCGCCAACGGTGATGTCCCCGTAGTTGAAGCGTCCGCTCCTGCTCACTTCACCGGCGGCAACGGAATGGACCCGCCAGCCCCCGCCTCCCACGCGCACGCTGAGAAAGTTGCTGGCGGGGTCGCCCACACGCTCCCAGAGGCGCAGCGACACGGCCGCCGTCCCGTCCGGGCCGGCCGTCAGATCCGCATAGCGGAAGCGCCCGCTCCCGCTGACGTCGTCGAGCGAGAGGGCATGGGTCTGCCAGGTCCCGTCACCAACGCGGATGCTCAGGTAGTTCACCGAGGGGTCGTCCGCGCTCTCCCAGACGCGGACCTCCACGGCCTGATCACCCTGCTCCTGGGCAATGACGATCGAGACTCCCGCCAGGATCGCCACGACCGGAACCAGGAGGCTCACCAGCCTCATCGAGGGCATGCTTCCTCCAGAACTCGCAGCATGATTATGCACCATTATGCTGGTGGCAATCAGCGTCCACCCCTCGCCCGTGCTAGCCAGGCCTCCGGAAGCCCGGCCGGGCCTGACGCCTTCGAGTCCCTCGTGGCAGACTCCGGTCACATCCGGCTGGAGCCTGCGTATCCCACGTCTGCTCAATCCGCCCGGGGGCTCGTACCCGTGGACCCCGACCTCCACCTCGCCGACTGGGCCGGCTGCCGCGTCACCGTCGAGGTCGACCGCCCCCTCGGAAGCCCCCACCCCCGCGAGCGCGACATCGTCTACGGGGTGAACTACGGCTTCGTTCCGGGCACCCTCGCTCCCGACGGCCACCCCCTCGACGTGTACATCCTCGACGCGACCGAGCCGCTCGAGCGGTGCGAAGCGACCGTCATCGGCATCGTCCGCCGCCGCGACGACGTGGAGGACAAGCTCGTCGCCGTCCTCGACCCGGGAACGGCGTGGGACGCCCCCGCGATCCTCGCCGCCGTCGAGTTCCAGGAGCGCTTCTTCGACGCCTTCGTGGAGTTGCCCTGACGCTCACCCGAGCCCGTGCTAGACTCGCGCGGCTACCTCCGCGGGGAGGGCGCATCCCTGTGCGTCCGCTCCGCGACCCTGATGAAGGACGGACACCCGATGGACCTGAGCCTCAGCGAAGAGCAAAACCTGATCCGCGACTCGGCGCGGGACTTCCTCGAGAACGAGTGCCCCGAAGAGCACGTGCGGGCCATGGAAGAAGATGAGGCCGGCTACAGCCCCGATCTCTGGAAGAAGATGGCCGACCTCGGCTGGCAGGGACTCATGATCCCCGAGGACAACGGCGGATCCGGGTTCAGCTACCTCGACCTCTGCGTCCTCGTCGAGGAGTTCGGCCGCGCGCTCGTGCCCGGCCCCTTCATCCCCAACGCCACCTGCGCCGCCTGGCTCGTCATCGCCGGCAGCGACGCGCAGAAGGCCAAGTACCTCCCCGGCATTGCCAGCGGGACCGCCATCCACACCTACGCCGTCACCGAGGAGACCGGCCGCTGGGACCGCGGGGGGCTCGCCCTCGCCGCCGCCCCGGATGGCGACGGCTACGTCCTCAACGGCTCCAAGCTGTTCGTCCCCGACGCCAACGTGGCCGACTACCTGCACGTTCTCGCCAACACCCCCGACGGCGGCCTCGCCGACTTCGTCGTCGCCCGCGACCAGGCCGGCGTGGAGGTCAACCTCCTCAAGACCATCGCCAGCGACAAGCAGGCCGAGGTCGTCCTGAGCAACGTGAGCGTCAGCGCCGACGACGTCATCGCCGTCGACGACGCAACCGCCGGCCGCGCCCGCAACATCGCGGTCAACCTCGAGAACTCCTACCTCGTCGGCCTCGCCCAGAAGGACTTCGAGATCGCCGTCAACTACGCCAAGGAGCGCGTCCAGTTCGGCCGTCCCATCGGCTCCTTCCAGGCGATCCAGCACAAGGCCGCCGACATGGTCACCGACGTCGACGGCATGCGCTTCATCACCTACAAGGCCGCCTGGGCGACCAGCGAGAACGAGGACTCCCAGGACATCGACACCGCCATGGCCAAGGCCTGGTGCAGCGAGGCCAGCCGCCGCGTGGTCGCCCACGGCCAGCAGATCCACGGTGGCATCGGCTTCACCAAGGACTACATCATCCAGCTCTACTTCCGCCGCCAGAAGCGCGCCGAGCTCTTCTGGGGCGATGCCGACTTCCACCGGGAGCGCGTCGCGGAGATGCTGGAGATCTAGGCTCCCCTTCCGGGCAGCACGGCACGGGGCCCCGCCGGATGGCGGGGCTTCGTCGTTACTCCAGCGGGTCGATCACGGTCAGGAACGGGAAGCGCCCGAAGTCGCGGTCCTTCGTGCATATCTGGCTGACGCCGTGCTCCCGCATCAGCACGGCCGTATGGAGGTCGTGCAGAACACTCCCCTGCAGCCCCGGCAGCTCGGCCAGCGTCTGCGCCAGGACCGCCTGGTGCCGGGGCGTAGCCGTCAGCAGGAGGAACCCCGGTGAGGCGAGCAGGCCGTCGAGGAACCGCATCGCCGGCTCGACCTGCCACGGCCTCGGGAAGACCCGGGAATGCGTCGCGTTCCTCAGGAACTCGTAGCACACGTTCCAGGTCAGGAAGGTGGGCGATGGGTCCCGGCGCCAGCGCTCGAGCTTGCTCCGGCAGGGATCGTGGAACGGGGAGTCCGCGTTGGCTGCGTAGAGCAGCACGTTCGTGTCGACGGCGAGCACCTAGCGGGCATCCGTCGGGCCGGGGGAGGCCGGGCCTGCGTCGTAGGGCTCGATCTCTTCGGCTGCCAGCCGCACGCGGGGCTCGGGCGCAGGCGGCTCCTCCCGGCGGGGCGCACCGTACAGTTCCGCGTCCCGCTCGCGGTCCAGAACCTCGTACAGGGCCTCCCGATCGGCCACGTCCACGAGCGGTTCGCCCATGTGGTGCAGTGGCAGGGGCGGCAGTGCAGCGGCTACGGGAGCGGCGCCCTCATCTTCCGCCAGGATCCGCCGGATCCCGGCCTCCACGAGGGCGCCCATGGTCGTGTCCCTGCGCGCGGCTTCTTCCTTGAGCCGTTCCATGATCGCATCCTCAATGTTGATGGTCGTCTTCTTCATATGGGCAACCATATCCCATTGTATCCGCGACTACAAGCCCCACCCCTCCGGGCTGCGGCTAGTGGGGGTGGGGGTGCCCCTGGGAGTGGCCGCCGGGGCCGTGGCTGTGCCCGTGATGGGTCAGGTCGTCGGGGCCGCCGCCGGCGAGGTCGCCGTCGCCTTCACCGTCACCGTCGCCGCCGTCTTCCCAGGGCGCGGGGCCGTCGCCGACGCCCGCTTCCGCCCGGCCGACGACCGCGAAGTTGCCGATGACCTTCCGGGCCTGCGCGCCGCAGGCGGGGCAGGGGGTGAGCTGGAGGGCGTCGCCCATGGGCATGCGCTTCTCGAAGCGCTCACCGCACTCGGGACACTGGTATTCGTAGAGAGCCATGGGCCGATGGTGCGGAGGCCGGGCCGCTCGGTCAACCCGCTCCGGAGTTGCGCTCCCGTTCGTACGGGCCGGATCGGCGCGCCGCCGCGCGGAAGCGGTCGAAGTTGCCGTCGAAGCGCCGGATCGTCTCGCCCCGGCGCACCCCCTGGTGGTCGCAGGCGGAGCCCACCGAGCAACTCGCGCAGCAGTAGCGGCGGGTCGACATCATGTGCGGCTCGCCCATGATGGGCGTCAGGCAACGCCGGCAGCGGATCGTCTCGGGCACGGCACCCTCCCGCGCGCATTTTCCGCGTCCGCGCCCGTGAGCGAAAGGGGGCGGGCTGGCCCCCGCGCCGGCGCTCCGGCATGCTTGCCCCATGGTTCGCATCAACCGCGTCTACACCCGCGCCGGGGACGACGGCACGACCGCACTCGCGGGCGGCCAGCGCCTCCCCAAGGAGAGCCTCCGCATCGAGGCCTACGGCACCGTCGATGAGCTCAACAGCGCCATTGGCATCGCCGTCGCCGGCGGGCTCGAGGGCCCCATGGACGAGCCCTTCGCCGTCATCCAGCAGGTCCTCTTCAACCTCGGCGCCGAGCTGGCCACGCCGCGCGAGCCCGGCGAGGAGGCCACCGGACCCCGGGTCGAGGGCCGCCACGTCGAGCAGCTCGAGGCGTGGATCGACGACTGGAACGAGGAGCTCGAGCCCCTGACCAGCTTCGTTCTGCCCGGGGGCGACCCCACCGCCGCCCACCTCCACCTGGCCCGCACGATCTGCCGCCGCGCCGAGCGGATCAGCTTCGCCCTCAGCAGGGAGGAGCACGTGGGCGAGTTCGTGGCGCCCTACCTGAACCGCCTCAGCGACCTGCTCTTCGTCGCGTCCCGCCTGCAGAACCAGCTCGGCGGCCACGGCGACGTGCTCTGGGACTCGCGGCGCTTCTAGCCGCTACCGCCGCAGCCGCACGACGTTGCCTTCCGCGAACACCCCCCGCGTGCTGATACCGAGGCGCTCGTAGGCCGCCCGCGGCACGCCGAGGTCGGCTGCGTACAGCTCGCCCACGTTCTTCGCGCAGGCGGGCAGCACCTGGCCGGTCTTCGGCAGGTCGAACACGAGGGTCGTACCCGCGTTGATCGAGGGGCTGCTGACGGCGCCGGTGTCGGCGTTCACGCCGGTGGGGATATCGAGGGCCAGCATGGGGCGCCTGGCCGCGCTCGCGATCTGGGTGACCGCCGCAGCGAGCCCCGTGGGCGCCCCCTCGAGGCCGTAGCCCACGAGCGCATCGACGATCAGGTCGGCGCGCTGCAGGTGGTCCTCGGCGGTGTGCTCGCTCGTGTCGCTGTCGTGCGGTTCGGCGATGCCCGACTCCGCCAGGATGTGCAGGTGGCGGCGCGTGACGAAGCTCATCTGGTTCTCCACCTCGCCCAGCAGTGGCTCCGCCTGGACGCCCCAGTTATCGAGGTGCCGCACCGCGCACAGCCCCGCCGCTCCCACATGGCCCCCGCCCGCCAGCACGACCACCCGTTGGCCCCTGGCGCTCCCCCCCAGCATCTCGAGGACGAGGTGGGCGGTCGCCTGACCCGCGTTCTCGACCGCCTGCAGGATGTCGTAGTGAAACACTTCCTGGGCGGCGCGCTGGATCTCGCGCATCTGCCCGGGGGTCACGGTGGGGGTGTCCTTCAGCTTCCGCTGGGGAAAGCCGCCGGGGTCCTGCTTCACCGCCATGGCCGCCCGATGCTACGCCTGCGGATGCGTGGCGGTCACCCGCGCGGTGATGCCCCCGCGCGCATGGAAGTCGCCGATGACGGTCGCCCGCCGCGGCGCGATCGCGGCCACCACGTCGTCGAGGATCACGTTCACCACGTCCTCGTAGAAGATCCCCCGCTCGCGGAACGCCTGCAGGTAGAACTTGAAGCTCCGCAGCTCGATGCAGCGCGCCTCGGGCACGTAGATCAGCGTGATCGTCCCGAAGTCCGGCTGGCCCGTCATCGGGCACACGCTGGTGAACTCCGGCGCATCGAAACGGATCTCGTAGTCCCGCTCCGGGTGACCGTTCTCGAAGGAGTCGATCGTGCCGTCGGTGGCGTACTCGTTCGCGCCCATGGGCTCAGCGTGCGACCGCGAGCCTGAGCGCGCAAGCTGCGGTCAGCGCGCGCCTCCCAGCCAGGCCGGGAGCGGGACGGGGCTGAAGTTCGTGTCCGTGTCGTACACGTCGACCCCTTCCAGCCGCTTCATCGTGTTCACGACGGCGTAGGTCAGCGGCGTCGCGATCACCTCGTAGACCGTCTTGATCAGCCACGCGCGCCAGACGAACGCCCACAGCGCCTCGCCGTTGGGGATGGTCGTGGTCCCGAAGAACGCGATCGTCAGGAACACCGCCGAGTCGATCCCCTGGCCGATGATCGTCGAGCCGATCGTGCGCGTCCAGAGGAAGCGCCCCTGCGTGACCCGCTTCAGGCGAGCGAGGACATACGAGTTCGCGAACTCACCCACCAGGAAGGCGAGGAAGCTGCCCCCGACGATCCGCCACGTCTGCCCGAGGATCGCTTCGTACGCCTCCTGGTCCGCCCAGAACGGCGCCGACGGGATCTCCTGTGCGACGAAGATGGCGAGCACCGCCACGGCGTTCGCGAAGAAGCCGGACCAGATGACGCGCCTCGCGGCCGCGTAGCCGTACACCTCGGTGAGGATGTCGCCGATGATGTAGGAGATCGGGAAGATGATGATCGCCGCCGGCTGGAAGTAGTCGAACAACCCTCCGACGAGCCCGGAGATGTCGACCACCTTGATGGCGATGATGTTGGAGACGATGAGGGCGCCCGTGAAGACCGCGGCCACCGGCACCAGGTAGCGGAAGTGGCGCTCGCCCGACTCGGTCGTCACGGTCTCGGTCATGGGGCGGGGATTCTAGCAGCCGGCGCCCCTCCCACCGCGCTACCATTGCGGCATGACGGCGCCCGGCGAAACCCGCTTCCGCCCCGGCGACGTGGTCATCCACCGCATCCCGCTCGTCGCCGAGAACGGCGAATACGGACCCGTCATCGTCGACGTGAAGCCGATGGTCGTGGCCGAGGACACGCCCGAACGCGTCGCGCTCTGGCTGCCGGCGGGCACGCCCACGAAGCTCTCGCGACCCATCATCCCCGACCAGCCGATCCCGTGGCTCGAAGGCGAGTGGGAGCTGGTCGACAGCGTCTGGGAGCGCTGGAACGCGCTCTTCCTCATGGTCCCCGGCCAGTGGCGGGCAACGTGGGTCTGGTGGACGCCCGAGTGGGAGTTCCTCGGCTGGTACGTCAACCTCGAGGAGCCCTTCCGGCGCACACCCCTGGGTTTCGATGCCCGCGACCTCTGGCTCGACGTTGTCGCCGACGCCGAGCGCCGCTGGCGCTGGAAGGACGAGGATCACCTGGAACGCGTGCTTGATCGCGGCCTGATCTCGAAGCCCGTCGCGGAGCGCGTGCGCGCCGAGGGCGAGGCTGCCATCGCCGACATCGAGCGCGGCGCCTGGCCCTTCACCGACAACATCCGCCACTGGCGCCCCGACCCCAGCTGGCCGATCCCCACCCACGCCCACATCCCCGAGTCAGACCTGCTCGCCATCCACGACGAGGCCCACTGGACCAACCCGAAGCGACTGTAGCGCCGTCCCCTACGAGCGCGGCAGCCCGAGGCCCCGCGTCGCGATGATGTTGCGGTTCACCTCGCTGGTGCCGCCCGCGACCGTGTAGCTGGGACCGGCCAGGGCCCAGCGCTCGACCCGGCCCTGCAGGGGCGCGTAGAGGCTCTCCGGCTCGAGCTGCCCCTCCATGCCCAGCACGCGCATGCCCGTCTGGCCCATCTGCCGCTGCAGCTCCGTGCCGAACACCTTCGAGATGGAGGCCTCGTAGTTCGGGTTCTCCCCCTCGCTCTGCATCTGCGCCACGCGGTAGCAGAGCCAGCGCCCCAGCTCGAAGTCGATCGCCCGCGAGGCCAGCTCGTGCCGGATGGGGTGCGACGCATTCCCGCCGTCCCGCACACGCACGTAGTCGATGAGCGCCTCGAGCGTCGAGCGCGTCATGACGATGCGGTTGATGGAGCTGCGCTCCTGGTCGAGCGTCGCCGCGGCCACGTACCAGCCCCGGTTCTCCTCGCCGATGCGGTTCCCCACGGGGATGCGCACGTCGTCGAAGAAGACCTCGTTGAAGTGGGCCGCGTCCATCATGTTCACCAGCGGCCGCACGCTGACCCCCGGCGACTCGATGTCGAGGATGAAGTAGCTGATGCCGCGGTGCTTGGGCGCGTCCGGGTCCGTGCGGGCGAGGAGGATGCCCCACTTCGCGCCGGTCGCCCAGCTGGTCCAGATCTTCTGGCCGTTCACGACGTACTCGTCGCCGTCGCGGATGGCGCTCGTCTGGAGCGAGGCGAGGTCGGAGCCGGCGCCCGGCTCGGAGAAGAGCTGGCAGAAACGGGAGGTGCCGTCGCGCAGGCCCGGAAGCCAGCGGTCCTGCTGCTCCTCCGTGCCCTCGCGCATCAGGGCCGGGCCGGCCAGCCAGATGCCCTGGTCGTAGGCGCCCGGAGCGCCGCGCGAGCTCATCTCCTCCATGTAGACCGTCTGCGTGACGAAGTCCGCGCCGCCGCCCCCGAACTCCTTCGGCCAGCCCAGCGTGAGCCAGCCGCGCCCCGCCAGCTGCGCCCGGAACTGCTTCGCGAAGGCGGCCTCCTCCTCCGTCCACTCCTCGCGGTCGCTGCGCATGTTCCAGACGTCGGAAGGTAGCTCGGCGTCGAGAAACTCGCGGATCTCCGCGCGGAAGGCGGCCTGCTCGGGGGAGTCGCGGAAGAGCACCGGCTACTCCCCGTTCAGTTCGCGCAACACGTCGAGCGCGAACGGCGCGTGCGACTCGAAGTCGCGCGGCTCCGTGTGGACGCCCCGAACGACGCCCTCGGGGTCGATCACGAAGGTCGCGCGGTTATGGAACCCGAAGTCGTCGTTGAAGATGCCGTAGTCGTGTCCCGCCTGGTTCTTCGGGAAGTCCGACAGCAGCGGGAACTCCAGCCCCAGCTTCTCCTGGAACTCTCCCACCGCGGCGAAGGAATCGACGCTCACGCCCAGGACCTGGGCGTTGGCCTCCGCGAACGCATCCGTGTGCGTGCGGAAGCTCACCATCTCCGACGTTCACCCACCGGTGAAGGCGAGCGGATAGAACGCCAGGACGATGTTCTTCCCCGGGAACGAGTCGAGCGTGACCTGTTCCCGGTCCTTGTTCATCAGCGTGAATGCGGGGGCGCGATCGCCCGGTGCTGGTGGCATTGGCTTCTCCTTGCCGCTAGTAGCCCTGGAAGTTCGGCTCGCGCTTCTCCGTGAAGGCGCGCGGACCCTCCTTCGCGTCCTCCGTGGACTGCGCGAGGGTCATCGCCATCTGGGCGAAGTCGAGGTGTTCGTCGAAGGTCAGGTTGGCGGAGCGGTAGACCAGCTTCTTCGCGAGCTGGATGGCCGTGGCCGGGCCGCGCGCGATCTTCAGGGCGAATTCGCGCGTGCGATCCAGCAGCTCCTCGGGGGGATGGACGGCGCTCACGTAGCCGATGCGCAGCGCCTCCTGCGCATCGAGCAGCTCGCCGCTCCAGATCAGCTCGAGCGCCTTGGCCGTGCCCACGATGCGGGGCAGGCTCCAGGCGCCGCCATCGCCGGGGATGAGGCCCATGCGCACGTAGCCCATGCCGAATCGCGCCCGCTCGCTGGCGAAGCGGATGTCGGCCATCGAGGCCATGTCCATCCCCGCCCCCACGGCCGCTCCGTTCACCGCCGCGATGTACGGCTTCTCCAGCTGGATGAGAGCGCGGGGGATGGGGTGGACGCGGTTGCGCAGGCTGTGCCGCCGCTCGGCAACCGTGTCCTGCGTCTGCAGGACGCCCTCGCCCACGACCTCGTGGGCGACGTCCATGCCGCTGCAGAAGCCGCGGCCCGCGCCCGTCAGGATGATGGCGCGCACCTCGCGGTCGGCGTCGGAGCGCTCGATGGCGTCGCGCCACTCCGTCAGCATGAGGTCGTCGAAGGCGTTGAGGCGTTCGGGCCGGTTGAGCGTGATGGTCGCGACCCCATCCGCCACGTCGTACTGGATGTGCTGGTAGTCCACGGCGGCGATTGTACCGGCGAGCGCCGTCGGTGGCTCGTGAGCGCGAAGCCCGTAACCTTGCCTTACGGAGAAGAGGGCCCTTCACCAACCGCGTTCACCCTAACAATCTCCTCAACGAGCCCTTCCACAGCAGTAATCCACCTATTGACTTCGTCCTGCGAGACCGGCTCGTAGCGAGCATGGCCGCGCCCCGTCTTCGGATTCTGGTCCGCCTCATGAACAATCTTGTGGCGCCTAGCCATCACATTCCCGATGGTGTCCCAGTTACACTTCATCGCGTCGACATCAAGTCGTGCGCCCTTCAACAGCCTTTTGACGTCACTAGGATTGTTGAAGGTTTCCCGTTTCATTTTTTCGAAAACAGACTCTTTAATAAGGTCCTCTACTGCCTTCCCCTTGAACTTGGTGAGTACACCAAGGTCAAACTTCTCAGCTCGTCCATCACTTCCAGAAATCGGAATTTTGCTCAGGAATTCAGGTTCCCCATCCACCAACCCGACCCTAGCTAGTTCCCGAAGGAACTCTTCGACCGACGCGTGTAGCAACACCACCGAAGCTCTCAGGAGATCTGACTTCGCAGTGAGCGGTTTCCCTTGCTGACCTATGTTCAACTCGCGATACAGCAAGACGATGTTTCTGACCCGCTTGGTATTCTCAGAGAACCTCTTCTGGGCATCTGTCAGATTGATCTGCAACATTTGGCTCCGCAGCACGTCAGTGCGCCAGCTCGGCAACCCGCCTGTGCGCCTCTATCACCACCAACGGACGTTGGTCGGGCAACTTCGCCTATTCTAGGGGTTGTTCGCTCATAGGCAGCTTCGGCAGTCACGGCCCTTGGCTGCCTAGCGCGGCCGACCTGCGCCACAGGACCTTACGCTGTACTAGCCTCGTGGTCGCATCCGCCCCTCCCGATCGGCTTGGCCACCCTAATACGTATACGTGTGCTAGCATACGTATACGTATCGAGGCGAGTCATGCAGACTAAGACCAAGCTGACAGTCACCATCGACTCCGAAGTACTGCCGCGGGCCAAGGCCTTCGCCCGCGAACGCGGCGTCTCGCTGTCGTCGCTGATCGAGGAGTCCCTGCGGGAAGCGCTGGCTGACCACCGCCTCACTTCCGCGGACAGGGTGGACTGGGACACGGCTGAAGCTCGCACAGCTGCCATCGTGGCCCGCCTCGACGAGGAAACCCCGGAGGAGAGTTGGGCTCGCCTTAATGACCAGACGCTCCCGATCGGGGCACGGCTGCTTGGTCAGGCGAAGCCGGAGACGCCGCTGACGGACGAAGAGCTAGACGACCTGCGCTACGAGTACCTCCGGGAGAAGTATGGCTAGGTGGCTCGTCGACTCCGATGTGCTCATAGACATCGCCCTCACCCGGGAGCCCCACGTGGGCTCGTCTCGCCGCCTGGTGGACCGCCTTCAGCAGGAGAGGCAGGGCTTGCTCATTGCCTGGCACACCGCCTCCAACACCTTCTACAACGTGCGCCGGCAGGCTAGCCCGGAAATTGCCCGAGCCTTCATCACGAGCTTGCTGGAATACGTCGAGGTTGCCCCAACCGCCACCGCCGAACTCCGCTACGCCCTGACGCTGCCCATGACCGACTTCGAGGACGCGATGCAGGTCGCGGCGGCGCGGGCCTGTGACGCGGACTACATCGTGACGCGGAACGAGCGCGACTATTCGCAGTCCCCCATCCCCTTCCTCACACCCGCCAACGCGCTCGCGGAACTGTCCCGCTGAGGCGCGCGCTACACTAGCGGCGTGGTCGCTGCCGCCCTTCCCGAAGGCCTGAAGAAGCAGATCGAGGCGCTCCCCGCGAGGCCCGGCGTCTACCTCATGCGCAATGCGAAGGGCGATGTCATCTACGTGGGGAAGGCCGCCCGCCTGAAGGACCGCGTGCGCTCCTATTTCGGCTCGCCCCGCAGCCTCGAGCCCAAGACCCGCGCCCTCCGCGCCGAGATCGAGGACTTCGAGTACATCGTCTGCGCGAACGCGGGCGAGGCGCTCATCCTCGAGGCGACCCTGATCAAGCGCCACCAGCCCTTCTTCAACATCCGCCTGAAGGACGACAAGCGCTATCCCTACCTCAAGATCGACGTGCAGAACCCGTGGCCGCGCGTCTACATCACGCGCCGCATCGAGAAGGACGGCGCCCGCTACTTCGGGCCGTACGCCAGCGCCGGCTCCGTGCGCGCCAGCCTCGACCTGCTCAAGAAGCTCTTCCCCTACCGCTCCTGCACCAAGGAGATCACGGGGAAGGACCCACGGCCCTGCCTGGACTACTACATCAAGCGCTGCATCGCGCCCTGCACGGCCTACTGCACGACCGAAGAGTACGCCGAGGTCATCGACCAGATCGTCCTCTTCCTCGAGGGGAAGGCCTCGGACGTGCTGGACCGGCTTGGGGAGCAGATGGACGCCGCCGCCGAGTCGCTCGACTACGAGCGGGCGGCCATGCTGCGCGACCAGATCCGCGCCATCGAGCGCACCGTCGAGCGCCAGATGCTCTCCACCACGAAGAAGGAGGACCTTGACGTCTACGGGCTCGCGCGCGAGGGCGACCGCGCCTGCGTGCAGGTGTTCTTCGTGCGCGGCACGCAGATGACCGGCCGCGACCACTTCGTGCTGGAGGGGGTCACGGGCGAGTCCGACGAGGCCGTCCTCGGGAGCCTGCTGCAGCAGTACTACGAGAGCGCGCAGTCGATCCCGAAGCTGGTGGTCGTGCCCGTCGAGCCCGAGGGGCGCGCGGAACTGGAGGCCATGCTGGCGGAGAAGCGCGGGGCGAACGTCGAGATCCGCGTGGCCCAACGGGGCGAGAAGCGCCAGCTCCTGCAGATGGCCACGGAGAACGCGGCCGAGGCCCTCGATGTCCTCAAGGTGCGCTGGCTCAGCGACCAGACGAAGACCGCGACCGCCCTCGAGGAGCTGCGCGAGGAGCTCGCCCTGCCCGAGACCCCCCACCGCATCGAGTGCTACGACAACTCCAACATCCAGGGGGCGAGCCCCGTCTCCAGCATGGTCGTCTTCCTCGATGGGCAGCCGGCGCCCCGCCAGTACCGCAAGTTCCGCATCAAGACGGTCGAGGGCGCGGATGACTTCGCCACCATGCAGGAGGTCCTCCGCCGGCGCTTCAAGCGAGCCGCGAAGCGCATCGAGCAGCAGACCCTCGAAGGCGGGGCCAACGGCAACGCGCCCGCGGGGGATGATGACGGCTGGGACCTGCCCGACCTCGTCATCGTCGATGGGGGGAAGGGGCAGCTCCGGGCGGCGGTCGAGGTGATGCGCGAGCTGGGCGTGTACGACATCCCCACCGTGGGGCTGGCGAAGCGCCACGAGGAACTGTTCGCCCCCGACGAGGAAACGCCCATCATCCTCCCGCGCGGCTCGGAGGCGCTCTACCTGGTGCAGCGCGTGCGGGACGAGGCCCACCGCTTCGCCATCACCTACCACCGCCAGGTGCGACGCAAGGCCGCCACCGCCAGCGTCCTCGACTCGATCCCCGGCGTGGGGCCGAAACGCAAGCGCGCCCTCCTGCGCAAGTTCGGATCGCTGAAGGCCGTCCGCGAGGCGAACGTCGACGAGATCGCCAGCACCGCCGGCTACACCCGCTCCCTCGCGGAGAAGGTCAAGGAGCACGTCTAGCCGTGGCGGAGGCAGGGGAGCATGTCCTGGGGGTGGACGTGGGCGGCACGTTCACCGATTTCGTCGCTATCGGCGAGGACGGCATCCGCACCTGGAAAAGACTCTCGACACCGGCCGCACCCGACGAGGCCGTGCTGGCGGGAGCCGGCGACCTGCCGGGGCAACGGCTGGCGCACGGCAGCACGGTCGCGACCAACGCCCTCCTCGAGCGGCGCGGCCCCCGCACCGTCCTCGTCACCACCGAGGGCTTCCGCGACCTGCTCGTGATCCGGCGCCAGGAACGCCCGAGCCTGTACGACCTCGAGCCGCGCCGGACGCCGCACGTGGTCGCCCGCGGGGACGTCATCACCGTGCGGGAGCGGGTCGGGGCGGACGGGGAGGTCGTGACACCGCTCGATGACGGCGAGGTGGTCCGCGTAGTCGAGGAGGCGCGGTCCCTGGGGGCGGAGGCGGTCGCGATCTGCCTGCTGTTCTCCTACCTGCGACCCGAGCACGAGGCCCGCCTGGCGAAGGCCTTGCGCGGGGCCGGGTTCGCGGTAAGTGCCTCCCACGAAGTGCTCCCCGAGCACCGCGAGTACGAGCGCGCCAGCACGACCGCCATCAACGCCTTCCTGCAGCCGACGACGCGACGCTACCTCGGCGGCATCGACGAGCACGCTTCCACGCTCCGCGTCATGCACTCCGCCGGAGGCCTCACGGACGCCGCCACGGCGGGGGCGCGCCCCGTCTCGATGGTGACGAGCGGTCCGGCAGGGGGCGTCCTCGGGGCGCTGGCCGTGGCGAAGGCGGCGGGGCACGAGCAGATCATCACCTTCGACATGGGCGGCACGAGCACGGACGTCTCGCTCTGCCCCGGCGAACCCCGCTACCGCTCCGCTACCGAGGTCGACGGGCTGGCCGTGCACACGCCCATGGTCGACATCGTGACGGTGGGCGCCGGTGGCGGCTCGATCGCGCGGCTCGACGCGGGTGGAGCGCTGGCGGCCGGCCCGGAGAGCGCGGGCGCCGACCCCGGTCCCGCCTGCTACGGGCGGGGAACCCTCCCCACCGTCTCCGACGCCAACCTCGTGCTGGGGCGCCTGCGTCCGGAGGCGCCTCTCGGGGGGAGCGTGCTCCCCGACCTTGGCCGGGCACGCGAGGCGCTCGCTACCCTCGGCGACCCCGAGGACGCGGCCGCCGCCGTGGTCGAGGTGGCGAACGCGACGATGGCGCGAGCCCTGCGCCGCGTCAGCCTCGAACGCGGCTACGACCCCGCCGGCTTCACGCTCGTCGCCTTCGGGGGGGCGGGTCCGCTGCACGCCTGCGAGCTGGCCGCCGAGCTCGGGATCGGCCGCGTCCTCGTGCCCCGCTACGCGGGCGTGCTCTCCGCCGTCGGCATCGCCACCGCCCCGGAGGTCATCGAGCGCGGGCAGGGACTGCTTCTGACGCTCGGCGACGACGCCGCCGAGCCCGTCGCCACGACCGCCGCCGCGCTCGAGGAGCAGGCATCCGCGGACCTGCGGGCTGCCGGCGGGGCCCTCGCCGCGCTCACCTGGGCGGCGGACGTCCGCTACCGCGGCCAGGCGCACGAGCTCCGCGTGGCCTTCGAGCACCCGACCCCGGCAGCCATCGGCGAGGCGTTCCACGCCGCCCACGAGCGCGAGTACGGGTTCGCGACGCCCGAGCGGGCGGTCGAGCTGGTGGCGCTCCGCTGCCGGGCGGAGGGTGACGCGCGACCGCTACCCGAGACCGTCGCGGAAGCCGTCCCGGACGCGGGGGAACCCGAGCCGGTTACTCTCGCCGGCGGCGTGCGCGCGACGTGCGTGACCCGCGCCGCGCTCGCCGAAGGGGCCACCCTCGATGGTCCCGCCGTCGTCACGCAGCCCGACGCGACCACGTACATCCCGGACGGGTGGACCACGACCGTCGACCGGGCGGGGAACCTGGTGGTGACGCCCACATGAGCGACGATCCTGCCCGCCTGGCCGTCTGGAACGCGCTTCTCGCCTCGGCGGCGGAGGAGATGGGCGTGACGCTCTGGCGCACGGGCCACTCCCCCAACATCCGCGAACGGCGCGACTACTCCTGCGCGGTGTTCGACGCGCACGGCGAGATGGTCGCGCAGGCGGCCCACATCCCCGTCCACCTGGGCGCCATGCCCGAGTCGATAGCCGCCGTCTCGACGCTCGCCCCGTGGCAAGAGGGCGACATCGCCATCGTCAACGATCCCTACCTGGGCGGCACCCACCTCCCGGACGTGACGCTGGTGGCGCCGGTCTTCGCGGGAGGCGAGCTCATCGGGTTCGTCGCGAACCGCGCCCACCATGCCGATATCGGGGGCATGTCCGCGGGATCGATGCCGGTCTCCACGGAGCTGTACCAGGAAGGCGTCATCATCCCGCCGCTCAAGCTGCGGGAGGGCGGGCGGCTGAACGAGGCGCTCTTCGCGTTGATCCTGCGGAACGTGCGCACGCCCGCCGAACGCCGTGGCGACTTCGACGCTCAGGCGGGGGCGCTGCGCACGGGCGCCTCCCGGCTCGAGGCGCTGGCCGCGCGCCACGGCAACGCCGAGCTCGCCCGCTGGATGCGTGCCCTGACCGCCTACGCCGAACGCCTGACCCGCGCCGCCGTGGTGGAGGTTCCGGACGGCGAATATGTGGCCGAGGACGTGATGGAGAGCGCCGGCGGCACGCTCCTGCCCATCCGCGTCCGGGTGACCGTCGCCGGCGACGAGGTGACGGTCGATTTCAGCGGGTCGGCGGAGGAGCAGGCGGCGTCGATCAATGCCGTGGCGGCGGTGACGCGCTCGGCCGTCGCGTACTGCGTGCGCTGCCTGCTGCCCGCGGATGCGCCATCGAACGAGGGCGTCTTCCGGCCGATCCGGTTCATCCTGCCCGAAGCGTCCATCGTGAACGCGCGGCCCCAGCGGGCCGTCTCCGCAGGCAACGTCGAGACCTCGCAGCGCATCACGGACGTCGTGCTGGCGGCGTTCGCGCAGGCCCTTCCCGACCGCATCCCGGCAGCGAGCGCGGGAACGATGAGCAACTTCACCTTCGGCGGCGTGCGGCCCGACGGCGAGCCCTTCGCCTACTACGAGACGGTCCCGGGCGGCGCGGGGGCGGGGCCCGGTGGCGACGGCGAGAGCGGCGTCCAGACGCACATGACGAACACCGCCAACACCCCCGCGGAGTCGATCGAGAGCGCCTTCCCCGTGCGCGTGCGCCGCTTCGAGCTGCGCGACGGGAGCGGCGGCGACGGCCTCCACCGGGGGGGCGACGGGGTCGTGCGCGAGATCGAGTTCCTCGCGGGGGCGGACGTGTCCCTGATCGGCGATCGGCGCGCCGTGGGGCCGCCGGGGGCGCTGGGGGGCGAGGGGGGCTCGCACGCGGAGAACGCACGCATCCGCGCGGGCGGGGCGCGCGAACCGCTGGAGGGGCAGCAGCAGCTCCGCGCCGGCTCCGGCGACCGCATCGAGGTGCGCACGCCCGGCGGGGGAGGCTGGGGGAAAGACGGCGGCGCCTGACCATCGACGCGCCAGTCGTTGATCCCCTATCGTTGAAGGCGCCATGCCCGACCGCATCGATCGCGAGATCGAAGAGATCCTCGCCCGCCTCGGAGAGGACGCTCCGAAGCCCGGTGATGAGCCGATCTCGCTTGCGGAGCGCCGCCGCCAACGCAGGGCACCGGTGTCGTCCCGCGTCGTCGCGGCCTTCGGGTTCTCGCTGCGAGCGCCGTCGCGCATCTCGTTGCTCTTCACGGGCGCGGGGGTCATGGTCGTGGGCCTCATCCTGTCGGCGTTCTGGGGACCGCTCATCTGGCTGGCGTTCGGGGGCGTGGTCCTCTTCCTGGTCGCTTTCATCTGGTCGTTCGTGCGACCACGAAGCGTGGGGGTCAAGAGCGCTCCGGCCGCGAAGGGCGCGCACTGGCGCGGACGTTACGTCGAGTACGAGCCACCGCCGCCGGGCGTGCTCGCACGGATCCGGCGCGCCTTCCGCAGGCGCTAGCCCCCACGGACCCCGATGAGACCCTTCCTCGCCCTGGCTGCGGTCGTTGCCCTGCTCGCCGTGGCATGCGGGGAGGACGCACCCGACGCCCCCGCGCCGAACCCGACCGCCCCACCTCCCGAGGCCGCCACCCCAACCGAAGCGACAACCACGCCGCCGGCCGGGGGTTCCCCCACAGCCCCGCCCGAGCGCTCCCTCGACCACGACATCGAGCGGGCCATCACGCACGTGCAGGTGCTCTCCGTCGCGATCGGTCCCCGGGTATCGGGCACGCGTGAGTCCCGCGAGACGGTGGCCTACATCTCCGGGGCCTTCCGCGATTCCGGGTACGCCGTCGAGGTGATGGAGTTCAACTACGAGACCCGCTTCCGGCCGGCGACGGTGACCGTGGGGGGCGAGACGATCGGCGGCGTGGCCCTGAACGGGACCGTGAGCCCACCCCAGTCCGCCCGGGGACCGGCGTACGGGGAGGGCTCGCCGGAGGGGGCGTCGATTGCGGATTCGATCGTAGTGGACGCGCGCTCGGCCAACCGCCCAGACGACGGCGGCATGTATGCCAGCGCAGCCTTGCGACGCGCGGCCGGCGTCGTCATCGTGAACCACGAGCAGTGGCCGCTCTACGGCTTCCCCATCCCGTCGCGGAGCGCGATCCCGGTCGTGCTCGTCCAGGCAGCGGAGGCGGAGCGCTTCGAGCGGGCGGTCGCGAACGGCGCCCTTATCGAGGTGACCGTCGGGCCCGCGCGCCCCACCGCCGCGAACGTGATCGCAAGGCCGTTCGAGGGGGCGCGGTGCGACATCCTCGTGGGCGGGCACCACGACACGGTTGCGGGGTCGCCGGGCGCGATCGACAACGCAAGCGGCGTCGCCATCGTCCTCGAGCTGGCCCGCCTCTTCGCCGCCGACGGGCTCGACGAGGGGCTCTGCTTCGCCACGTTCGGGGCGGAGGAATCGGGGCTGTTCGGGAGCGTGGCGCTGGCCCGGCGGTGGGCCGAGTCGGGCGAGCTGCCGGAGGTCATGGTCAACTTCGACGTGACCGCCCGGGGCCACGGCGTGGAGCTGATCGGCAGCTCGCAGCTCATTGAACAGGCGCTCGACCTGCTCGAACCGCGGGGCATCCCCGCCTACCGCTCCTCGCTGCCGCCCAACGCCGGCAGCGACCACCAGAGCTTCCTCAGCGCGGGCGTACCCGTCCTCTTCTTCTCCGACGGCGACATCTCGCTGATCCACACGCCGGCGGATGTGTTCGCGGAAGTGGAGCCGGCTGCGGTGGACCGGATCGGCGACGCGGCGGCGATCGTGCTGGCGGAACTGGTGGCAGAGATTGCCGGGGGACCGTAGCGAACCTAGCATGGCGAGCGTGCTCGCCCGAACGCTTGCCGCGGTGTGTCTGCTTGCCTTCGCGGTTGCGGGCTGCGGCGGCAATGGCGACCCGGACGCGGTCCAGGCCAGCCCGACGCTGACCGACCCCGCCACCGTTCCCACCGCCATCCCCGACGAAGAGCGGCCGCCCTTCCGCATCGGGGACGAGGAGGTGGCGCCCCCCGGTGCGACGGCCGTGCCCACGGTGGCGCCCGCGCAGCCCTCGCAGACCATCTACACGGTGCAGGAAGGGGACACCTGCGGGGGCATCGCGGCGAACTTCGGCATCTCCATCACCGACCTGCTCGCGGCCAACCCCCGCATCAACGAGGACTGCACGAACCTGCAGGTCGACTGGGACGTGAACATCCCCGCGCCGGACCCCAGGGCCGTCGAAGCCGACTCGGGCGGCGAACCGGAAACGCCCGCCGGCCTGCGGACCTACATCGTCCTCCCGGGCGATACGTGCGCCGCCATCGCGCAGGACCACGACATCCCCCTGCAGACCTTCCTGGTAGCGAACGGGCTCGACGAGGAGTCGTGCGTCACGCTGCAGGTGGGGCAGGAAGTCATCATCCCGGAGTAGGGCCGCGGAGCCCGGCCAGGACCTCGTCCGTGTGTTCCCCCAGGCGCGGGGCGGGACGGCGCAGCTCCCAGGGGGTCGCGTTGAGGACGTAGGGAGCGCCGGGCATGAGTGCCCCGCCCTCGACGCCCTCGCCCGTGGTGGCGACGAAGTGGCCGCGGTCGTGCAGGTGGGGGTCGTCGACGGCCTCGTCGGGGGAGCGGACGGCGCCCCACGGGAGCCCGCAGGCCTGGGCGCCGCGGTACACGTCCTCGGCGTCGAGGGCGGTAATGAAGCGGGAGACCTCCTCGAAGATCTCCTTCGCCTCCGGGGTGCCGCGGGCGGCCATGCGGTTCATCGGGTCGTCGAAGCGGGCCTCGTCGAAGTTCGCCCCGAAGCCGTGCGACTGCATCCAGCGCTTGAGCTTCCCCCAGGACTCGTTGCTGCGCCCGATGTTGAAGACGAGCACGTCCCTGCCGTCGCGGGCGCGGTGGAGCCAGGGCTCGGTGCGGATGGTGGCGGCGTGGCGGCCGGTCTGGCGGATGATGTTCGTCCCGGTGTAGAGCCAGTGGGGCAGGCCCACCTCCGTGGTGGAGGAGAGGGCCTCGTGCATGGAGCAGTCGATGTACTGCCCCTCGCCGGTGGCGTCGCGGGCCACGAGGGCGGTGAGGATGCCCATGGCGGCGTAGTGGGCGGCGGTGTTGAAGGCCTGGTCGCCCTTGCCGTGGATGGGCGGGGCGCCGGGGGCGTCGGTGGGGTCGTAGCCGTTCATGTTCATGGGGCCGCCGGCGGCCAGCGCGACCATGTCCGTGACCCGGTAGCCCGCCCAGGGACCGTCCTGGCCGAAGGGCGTGAGCGCGCAGTGGATGAGACCCGGGTTCGTGGCGGCGAGGGTGTCGTAGTCGAGGCCGAGGGCGGCGGGGCGGCCGGGGGGCAGGGACTCGAGGAAGACGTCGGCGCGGGCGATGAGGGCGCGGGCCAGCTCGCGGTCGCGTTCCGAGCCCTCGAGGTCGAGGACGGCGGAGCGCTTGTTCGTGTTGTGGTACCAGAAGTTGAGGGACCGGTTCGGGCCGGGCTCGTCGTTGACGAAGGGGCCGACGCGGCGCGCCTCCGAGCCCTCGGGCGGCTCGACCTTGACGACGTCGGCGCCGAGGTCGGCCAGGAGCTTGCCGGCGTACTGTCCCAGCTCGCCGCAGATCTCGACGACGCGCAGGCCTTCCAGGGGGCCACTCACATGAACACCCCTGCTTCCGCGTACTCGTCGATCTCGGCCTCGGTGAGGTTGAGGGCATCGGCGAGGATCTCGCGGGTGTGCTCGCCGATGCAGGGGGCGGCCCGCCGCAGCGTTCCGGGGGTGGCGGAGAGGCGGGGGGCGACGCCGTCGTGGCGGGTTTCGCCCAGCTCCGGGTGAGGGAGGGTCCGCCACCAGTCGCGGGAGGCGAGCTGGGGGTCGCGTTCGACCCGATCGCCGGGCTTCTGGCAGACGGATGCGGGCACCCCCGACGCCTGCAGGAGGGCCATCAGCTCGTAGTCGTCGCGTTGGGAGGTCCAGGCGGCGATGCGCTCGTCGAGGGCGTCCTGGTCGGCGAGACGGGCGGCGTTCGACCCGAAGCGCTCGTCGCGGGCCCAGGCGGGGTCGTCCATGGCGCGGACGAGCGCCTCCCACTCGGGCTCGCTCGTGGCGGCGACGGCGATCCAGCGGTCCTCGCCGAGGCAGGGGTAGGTGTTGTGAGGGGCGACGGCGGGCTCCCAGGCGCGGTTGCCGGGGGGCAGGCCCTCGCGACGCCAGCTGCGGCCGTTGACGGTCCCATCGAGGACGGCGGGGCCGTTGAGGACGGTGGCGGCTTCGACCTGGGAGAGGTCGACGTGCTGGCCCTCGCCGGTGCGGGCGCGGTGGTGGAGGGCGGCGAGGATGGCGATGACGGCGGAGTAGCCGGCGGTGTGGTCCATGTAGCTGTAGCCCCAGCCGGCGGGGGGCTTGCCGGGCAGGCCCGAGGTGAGCGTGAGCCCGCCGAGCGCCTGGGCGGTGGGTCCCCAGGTGGTGTGGTCGCGGTCGCGGCCGGTGTGGCCGAAGCCGGAGATGGAGCAGTAGATGATTCGCTCGTTGATGGCGCGCATCTCGGGGTAGTCGAGCTCCCAGGAGGCGAGGGTTCCGGCGGAGAAGTTCTCGATGACGACATCGGAGACGGCGATGAGGCGCCGCAGCAGGTCCATGCCGAAGGGGTGGCGGACGTTAAGGAGGATGCTGCGCTTGTTGCGGTTGATGTAGTTGAAGAAGCCGGAGTTGTTGAGGGTGGGGGCGTCGCCGACGATGGGGCGTCCGAGGCGGATGGGGTCGACGGCCTGCTCGTGCTCGACCTTGATGACGTCGGCGCCGAAGTCGGCGAGGAAGCGGGTGGCGGTGGGCCCGGCGATGATCCAGGTCAGGTCGATGACACGGACGCCGTCGAGGGGGAGGCCGGGCATGGGAGGGGATGATACGCGGGCGCGCCGGGCCTCCGCCTCGACAGCAATCCGGGCGCTGCGGTCCCACCCGGCCCGTCCGTGCTACGACTCGTCACCGTAGTCCAGACCCAGCGGCAGCCTTTGGCGGGAGGGTGGGGGCGGGGTCGGGGAGGGGGAAGGGGTGGGTGGCGCTGGGGGTGGGGATAACGATCACTGCAATCCAAGCAAGGTCCGTTGACCGCTTTGGCCCTTTAGCCGTTTGCGAGGACTCTGGTACGCTGGAGCCCAGCCGCCAGGTCGCGTTTCAGCGCCGGGGAGACAGCCCATGACCGTCGTCGGAGAGTGCTCCCTGTGCTTGGAGACGGGAGAACTGCAGCTAGGTCACATCATTCCAAAGTTTGTGACCAAGTTCATCAAGAATCACTCTGAGGCCCCTCACAAGCGGCTCTTAGGCGTGGGCGCTCAATTGCTCCAAGACTCTCCTAAACGCCACATGTTCTGTCGCAAGTGTGAACAGTTGCTGGGGAAGGATGAGAAGCTATTCAATGAAAACGCCTTGAGTGATGCCGCTCTTTTTTCCTCGCAACTGAGATACGACGGCTGGATGCTAAGGTTTGCCGCCGGACTGTTACTCAGGACGATGATCGACAACAGAGCACTGCATGAAACGCCCCAAAGGAAGGAACTCGAACGCGCGGAGAGGTCTTTGGCTAAGTTTCTTCTGAAGGGAGCCCCCACGGGCTATGCCCTCCTGCGTATTAGCGTTGGCATCCAAGATCCTGAGCGATTGACTTCCACCCGGATGCGGACTCCATACGAGCAAGCCTTGACTGCAGGAACAACCTGGGGGGTCAGGACTCACCCCACCGGTCAGTTTCTTGCGGTCTTCGCCCAGATTCCCTTCCATGTGTTTTGGATGCCGGTGGTCCCCAAGAGAGTGAAGGAGTCGGAGTGGCAAAACGTGAAGATCCGTCGCAGGGGTGTGTTCGACGCCAACCAGCCCCAGGTCTGTCCAGTTGAATACCACCGGACGATTGACTTCCTCTTGGCGGAAACGGAGCCGTTGTTCAGGGAGTCCGCCCGAAGGGCCGATGTCCGACAGGGGAAGCCCCCAACAACCGAGCGCCGCTCCGCCTAAGGGGCCCCGCCCATCGTGGCTCCAATCACGACAACTGACCGTTCTGGTGGTCTCCCCCTTCAAGGTGGGTGGCTCACGATTGTCCCGCGCAGTTGCTATTCTGGCCCTGTGACGAGAGAGGAACGTCGTAGCAGGTTCGACGGGGCCTATGCGCGGCTGCGCCGTGTGGACGCTCGGACGCTGTCGCTGGCAAGGCAGTTCAGCTACTGGGTCGGCCCCAAAGGCACGGCGGAGTGGGACACCAGCGATCCGGAACTCGAATCCATCCATCGCCGCTTCGACGTATTTGCACGGAACTTCATCGTGGGCCTCGCGTTGATCCTGGCTGCGCTGGTGGTGACGACCTTCGTTCAGTAGCGCCCCCCTGCCCCAGCCCGTACGATCGCGGTCCCAATATCAAACGTGAGGACTGAGCATGTCTGAGACCGCTACCCTGAAGGTGGGCGACGAGGCCCCCGACTTCGAGCTTCCCCAGAACCCCATGGGCGACCCGGGTCCGTTCAAGCTGAGCGACCACCGCGGGTCGACCGTCGTCATCAACTTCGTGCCGGCGGCGTTCTCGCCGGTGTGCAGCAACCAGCTCCCGATGATCGAGGAGCAGCTGGGGAGCCTCGAGGGGGCCGTCACGGTGGCCATCTCGACGGACAACACCTGGTCGCTGGCGGCGTGGTCGCAGCAGACGGGGGTGAGCTACCCGGTGCTGAGCGACTTCAACCCGATCGGCGCGACGGCGGAGGCGTACGGCGTGCTGCTGCCGGGGATGAACATGGCGAACCGCGTGGTCGTCGTGGTCGACGGCGAGGGCAGGGTGGCGCACATCGAGACGGCGCCTGCGGTGGTGGAGCTCCCGGACTACGGTCCGGTCCTGGCCTGCGTGGCGGGCTAGCCCGCCAGGAGAGCGCCCTGCTGCGCAGGGCTGAGGAGAGCGTCGCGCTGCCGCGCGACTGAGGAGAGCGCTGGGGCCGGCTTCGCCGGCCCTTCGCTGAGGAGAGCGCGCGACTGCGTCGCGCTGAGTGGGGGTTGCGAGCTGCGCTCGCGGTGGTCGGTGGTCGGTGAGCGCTCCGGTTATGGCGCGGGACGTGCAGCAGCACGGGCACACTCAGCACGGCGGTAGCCGGGCGCTCTCCTCAGGCGGCGCCAGCCGCCGCTCTCCTCAGCGCGGTGCCAACCGCGCGCTCTCCTCAGCCCTGCGCAGCAGGGCGCTCTCCTCAGTTCTCGAAGACGAGGACGCTGCGGTTGACCTCGCCCGCCTTGAGGGCGTCGTAGGCCTCGTTGATCTCGCCGAGCTCGTAGCGGCGGGAGATGAGCTCGTCGATCTTGAGGCGCCCCTGGCGGTAGAGCTCCATGAGCCAGGCCATGTCGTAGGTCTGGCGGGTGGAGCCGTAGAAGCTGCCGATCATGCCCTTCTCGGAGAGGAAGGCGGCGCCGGGCAGGGTGACCTGGGAGTCGAAGGGGAGCATGCCGACGACGACGGCGCGGCCGCCGCGCTTGGCCATCTCGAAGCACTGCTCGGCGGTCTGCACGAGGCCGATGGCCTCGAAGGCGTAGTCGACACCGCCGCGGACGAGTCCCTTGACGGCCTCGACGGGGTCGCCCTGGGAGGCGTCGATGACGTCGGTGGCGCCGAACTCCCTGGCGGCGGCGAGCTTGTTCTCGAGCATGTCGACGGCGATGACGCGGGAGGCGCCGGCGGCGACGGCGCCCTGGATGACGTTGAGACCGACGCCGCCGCAGCCGACGACGGCGACGGTCTGGCCGGCCTGCACGCGGGCGGTGTTGGTGGCCGCGCCGACGCCGGTCATGACGCTGCAGCCGACGAGGGCGGCGCACTCCATGGGCACGTCGTCGGGGACGTGGACGAGGGCGGTGGCGCTCACGAGCTGCTGCTCGGCGAAGGCGGACATGCCGGCGAACTGGGTGACGACCTGGTCGTTCATGCTGAGGCGGTCCTGGCGGCCGAGGCGGTTGGTGTTGATGCAGAGGAAGGGGCGTCCCTGGACGCAGCTGTCGCAGAAGCCGCAGGAGGCGACGAAGGCGACGACGACGCGGTCGCCGGGCTGGACGTTGGCAACCTCCTCGCCGACCTGCTCGACGATGCCGGCGGACTCGTGGCCGAGAACGGCGGGGCAGGCCATCGGGTACTTGCCCTCCATGAAGTGGAGGTCGGAGTGGCAGACGCCGGTGGCGCTGGTGCGAATCACGACCTCGTTGGCGCGGGGCTCGTCGAGCTCGACGTCCTCGATGACGAGGGGCTGATCGACGCCGTACATGACTGCGGCCTTCATGGCTGACTCCTTGCACTCAGAATTGCCCCGCACGGAGGGCGGGCGTTAAATCCCACCCCGGGACGGCCCGCATTCTTGTGGGGGATGGGGCGGGTGTCAACGACGCAGGGAGGCTACGGGGCAGGCGGGGCCGCTAGGAATCGGGGAAGGTGACGCAGGTGGTCGTGCTCTCGATGCCCTCGACGACGCGGATGTGCTGGCTGATGAGAGCGGGCACCTGCGTGATGCTGGGCGCCTCGATGACGGCCACGATGTCGTACGGGCCCATCACCTGGTAGACCTCGGCGATGCCGTCGACACCTTGGAGGGTCTCGAAGACCTGCTGGGTCTCGGCGGGGTCGACGACGATGAGCACGAACGCCTTGATCATGGGTGACTCCTAGTCCTCGCGAAGCTGCAGGACGGCCATGAAGGCTTCCTGCGGGATTTCCACGTTGCCGACGCGCTTCATGCGCTTCTTGCCCTCGGCCTGCTTCTCGAGCAGCTTGCGCTTGCGGGTTATGTCGCCGCCGTAGCACTTGGCGAGGACGTTCTTGCGCATGGCGCGAACGGTCTCGCGGGCAATGATACGGCCACCGATCGCGGCCTGCAGGGGCACATCGAACATCTGGCGGGGGATGAGTCCGCGCAGCTTGAGCACGAGGGAGCGGCCCTCGCGGGTGGCGTTCTCGCGGTGGGTGATGATGGAGAGGGCGTCGACCACCTGGCCGTTCACGAGCACATCGACCTTGACGAGGGGGGCGGGGCGGTAGCCCGCGGGCTGGTAGTCGAGGCTGGCATAGCCGCTCGTGGAGCCCTTCAGGGTGTCGTAGAAGTCGACGAGGATCTCGGCCATGGGGATCTCGTAGGCGAGGAGGACGCGGGCCTCGCCGGGGGCGAGGTCGCTCTCGGGTTCGAGGTACTCCATGCGCAGGAAGCTTCCCCGCCGGCTGGTCACGAGCTCCATCACCTGGCCGATGTAGCGGCTAGGGGTGACGACGTCGATGGTGGCCCAGGGCTCGCGGATCTCCTCGATGTGGGAGGGGTTGGGCAGGTGGGAGGGGTTCTCGATGTTGACGACCTCGCCGGAGCGCATCTCGACCTCGTACTCGACGCTGGGGGCGGTGGTGAGGAGCCCAAGGTCGTACTCGCGTTCGAGGCGCTCGACGACGATCTCGAGGTGAAGCAGGCCGAGGAAGCCGCAGCGGAAGCCGAAGCCGAGGGCGGCGGAGGACTCGGGCTCGTGGACGAGGGAAGCGTCGTTGAGGCTGAGGCGTTCGAGAGCCTCGCGCAGCTCCTGGTACTGGTCGGAATCGGTGGGGTAGATGCCGGCGAAGACCATGGGCTTGGCCTGGCGGTAGCCGGGAAGGGGCTCGGGGGCGGGGGACTCGGCGAGGGTGACAGTATCGCCGACGTGGCAGTCGGCGACCTCCTTGAGGCCGGTCGCGATGTAGCCGACCTCGCCGGCGGCGAGGCCGGCGAGGGGCTGCATGGCCGGCGCGAAGATGCCGAACTCGAGGGGCTCGAAGGGGCGGCCGGTCTGCATCAGGCGGAGGTCGTCGCGGCCCTGCATCTCCCCCTGGACGACGCGCACGTGGGCGAGCACGCCCTTGTAGGCGTCGTACTTGGAATCGAAGATGAGCGCCTTGAGCTCGCCGGTGCGGTCGCCGGCGGGCGGGGGAACGCGCTCGCGGATGGCCTCGAGAATCTCGGGGATGCCGCTGCCCTCCTTGGCGCTGGCGAGGATGATCTCGTCGCGGGAGAAGCCGACGACCCGCTCGAGCTCGTGGGCGACGCGCTCGGTCTCGGCGTGGGGCAGGTCGATCTTGTTGATGACGGGGATGAGGGTGAGGCCCTGGTCGAGGGCGAGGTAGACGTTGGCGAGGGTCTGCGCCTCGATGCCCTGGGAGGCGTCAACGACGAGGATGGCGCCCTCGCAGGCGGCGAGCGAGCGGGAGACCTCGTAGCTGAAGTCGACGTGACCGGGGGTGTCGATGAGGTTGTACTGGTACTCCTCGCCCTCGGGGCCGCGGTAGGCCATGCGCGCGGCGGCGGCCTTGATGGTGATGCCGCGCTCGCGTTCGAGGTCCATGGTGTCGAGGACCTGGTCGGCCATGGCGCGCGCGGAGACGGCGCCCGTCACCTCGAGGAAGCGATCGGCGAGCGTCGACTTGCCGTGGTCGATGTGGGCGATGATGCAGAAGTTGCGGATGCGGGACTGATCCACGGGCCCAGTGTATGGGCTGGTCGTTTTGCGGGCTCGGGGAACGGGGGCGGCGGTCTCTAGGAGAGGTGCGTGCTAGGCTCGCGGGCACAACTCGCACCCCCAAAGAGGCATACGGAATGGCACGGAAGAAGGTCACGATCGTCGGCGCCGGCATGACCGGCGGCGCCATGGCGCAGCGGCTCATCGAGCGCGACATCTGCGATGTCGTCCTGCAGGACGACCCGCAGTTCGCCGGCACCATGCACTTCGGCAAGGCGCTGGACGAGTCGCAGGCGGCCGCGTGGAGCGGTTTCAGCGCCTCCATCAGCGCCACCGACGGCTGGGACGAGACGGCCGGCTCGGACGTCGTGATCGTGACCGCGGGAGCACCCCGCAAGCCCGGCATGAGCCGCGAGGAGCTGCTGAACAGCAACGCCGCGATCGTTCGCGCCAAGGTGGCGGACGCGGCGAAGGCCTCGCCGAAGGCGGTGCTGGTCATCTTCTCGAACCCGATGGACGCGATGTGCCACGTCGCCCTGGAGGCGAGCGGCTTCCCGCGGGAGCGCGTCATCGGGCAGGGCGGGGCGCTCGACAGCGCTCGCTACCGGCACTTCGTGGCGGACGCCTGCGGCGTCTCGCCGCAGGACGTGCACGGCTACGTCATCGGCGGGCACACGGACACGACGATGGTGCCGGTGGTCTCGCAAACGCGGGTCGGGGGGGTGCCCCTGACCAACCTGCTGCCGGCGGAGCAGGTCGACGAGGTGGTGGCGCGCACGATGCGGGGCGGGGCCGAGATCGCGGAGCTGATGCGGGTGGGCAGCGCCTTCTACGCACCCTCGGCGGGGACGATCGCGATGGTGACGGCGATCCTGCTCGACCAGCGCCGGTTGCTGCCGTGCTCGACCCTGCACGAGGGCGAATACGGGATCGAGGGCGTGTTCTCCGGCACGGTCGTGCAGCTCGGGGAGGGCGGCATCCAGCGCACGTTCGAGCTGGAGCTCTCGGACGACGAGCGCGAGCGCGTGGTGGCGGCGGCGGAAGCCACGAAGGGGCTGGTCGCGCAGCTGGACTGAGGGGTCAGCCGGCGGCGATACGGTTCCAGCCAAGGCCGTCGACGTGCTCGAAGTGCGCGTCGGCGGAGACCAGGTCGGCGCCGGTCGCCATGGCGTGGGCGGCGATCCAGATGTCGTTGGTGGGGATGGGGCGGCCCTTTGCGCGGAGGTCAGCGGCTATCTCGCCGTAGCGTTCGGCGGTGGCAACTCCAACACTCACCATCGAGACCCTGGAGCTGGCCAGAAAGGTCTGCAGGAAAGCGAGGTTGCGGTTGAATCTGGACCCCTGCCGAAAGCCGGCCAAGATTTCTCCAAGGACAATTGCCGAGAGCACGACCTCGTCGGCGCTGGCAACAATCGAGGCGACCTCTTCACTCCCCTTCGCGAAGTAGGAGTAGGCGTTGACGTCGAGCAGGACCTTCACTCCCACATGTGCTCGTCAACGGTCTCGAACATTGTCTCGATCGCAGAATTGAACTCATCCGCTTCAGCATCGGTCCATGTCCCGAAGACTGCGGCCAGTGCGGGATCGAGCCCTCGATCCGCCGTAGGTCCCTTGTTCCGGGCACGGCCAGGCTCGTCCACTCCACTCGTCCGCTTGCTGAGCGCGGCCTGTTCGACGAGCGCTCGGTCATTCTCAAGCTCCGCGGCCTTGCGGAGGAGCTTGTACGCAGCCTCGTCCGGGGAGACGCCCTCCTCCTCCGCAATCCTGAGGAGACACTGGTACACCCTGTCGTCCATGTCCCGCACGGTTACATCGTTCACGATGCGCCACCCCCGGCGGGTGACATTGTAGGCCACAACGACCGCCGTTGTCAGCCGGCGAGTTCGCTGCGGAGGGCGGCGGCGGCTTCGCGGACGCGGGCGGGGGCGGTGCCGCCGACAGCGTCGCGGGCGGCGAGGGCGGCGTCGACGTCGATGTCGAGCACGTCGCGCTCGAAGAGGTGGTTGGCGGCGGCGTAGACCTCGAAGGGGAGGTCGTGGAGCTCGCAGCTTCGCTCCTCGGCCTCGCGCACGAGCCCGCCGGTGACGGCGTGGGCCTCGCGGAAGGGCACGCCCCTGCGCACGAGGTAGTCGGCCACGTCGGTCGCGAGGGAGAAGCCGCCGGAGGCGGCGGCGCGCATGCGGGGCAGGTCGAACTCCAGGGCCGGAACCATCGCCGCGAAGATGCGGAGGGTGGGAGTGACGACGGCCGCCGCGTTCAGGAGGGCGGCCTTGTCCTCCTGCAGGTCGCGGTTGTAGGCGAGGGGCTGGCCCTTCAGGTTCGTCAGCAGGTTGACCAGCTCGCCGAGCACGCGGCCGCTGCGGCCCCGGGCCAGCTCCGCGACGTCGGCGTTCTTCTTCTGCGGCATCATGCTGGAGCCGGTGGCGAAGGCGTCGGGGAGGCGCACGAAGGCGAACTCGGCCGACGACCAGATCACGATCTCCTCGGCGAGGCGCGAGAGGTGCGTCTGCGTGATGGCGCAGCACGCAAGGAACTCGATGGCGTAGTCGCGGTCGGCGACGGCGTCGAGGCTGTTGCGGGAAACGGCGTCGAAGGCGAGCTCGCGCGCGACCATTTCGCGGTCGAGGGGGTAGGGCGAGCCAGCCAGGGCGCCGGAGCCCAGGGGGAGGAGGTTCGCGCGGGCGCGGCAGTCGCGGAAGCGGTCGCGGTCGCGCAGGAGCATCTCGCCATAGGCGAGCAGGTGGTGGCCGAGGGTGACCGGCTGGGCGCGCTGCAGGTGCGTGTAGCCGGGCATGGGGTCGGCGGCGTGCGTGAGGGCGAGATCGCAGAGCACGCCGATGAGCGCCTCGGCGGCAGCGACGGCGAGGTCGCACTGCTCCCGCACGAGCATGCGGTTCAGGAGCGAAACCTGGTCGTTGCGCGAGCGGGCGGTGTGGAGCCGCCCCGCGGCCTCGCCGATCTCCTCGCGGAGGAGGGTCTCGACGTGGGTGTGGATGTCCTCGAGCTCGGGGCGCCACTCGACCCGGCCGGCGCGGAACCGTTCGAGGACGCGGCCGAGGCCCTCGACGATGGCCGCGGCATCGGCCGCGGGGATGATGCCGGTCGCGCCGAGCATGCGGGCGTGCGCGACCGAGCCCGCGATGTCGTGCTCGTACAGGTCGCGGTCGACGCCGGCGGTGTAGTCGCGCGTGAGGTCGTCCATGGACCCCTCGAAGCGGCCGCCCCAGGTGCGCTGTGCCTCGCTCATGGGTTCATTGTCGCCTGCGCGGGCGCTGTATCCCACCGAGCGCCCTCGGGGCTGTCGCGACGGCGCGGGTAGACTGCGGCCATGGCCACCGACTCCCCGCCGGGCCCCATCCCCGACGACCTGCGACAGTTCGAGGCGCTGGAGGCGATTATCCGGCGGCTGCACGGCCCCGGCGGCTGCCCCTGGGACCGTGAGCAGACGCACGAGTCCCTGCGGCCGCACCTGCTGGAGGAGGCCTACGAACTGCTGGAAGCGATCGACGCGGGGGAGGGGGACGCGATCGCGGAGGAGCTCGGCGATGTGCTCCTGCAGGTGCTGATGCACGCGGCCGTGGCGGAGCGGCTGGGCGAGTTCGAGTTCGGCGACGTGTACGCCAGGATCGCGGCGAAGCTCGTCGCGCGGCACCCGCACGTGTTCGCCGATGCGACGGCGGAGACGGCCGAGGACGTACGCGAGAGCTGGGAGGTGCTGAAGCAGCAGGAGCGGCCGGACCGGCCACGCCTCGAGGGCGTGCCGGCAACGCTGCCGGCGCTGGCGGAATCGCAGACGATCCAGGGGCGGGCGCGGCGGGCGGGGTTCGACTGGCCGGATATCCACGGGCCGCTGGAGAAGCTCGCCGAGGAGATCGCCGAGCTGGCGCTGGCGGAGGACGAGCGGGACCGCGAGGAGGAGTTCGGGGACGTGCTCTTCGTGATCGCTCACATCGCGGCCACGATGGGGGTCGACGGGGAGCAGGCGCTGCGCCGCGCGAACGGCAAGTTCCGCCGCCGCTTCGGGCTGGTGGAGCGCTGGGCGAACGAGGGGTCGCTGGACCTGAACGAGCTCGACATGGCGGGGCGGGACGAGTTGTGGGAGCGGGCGAAGGCAGCGGAGCGGGGCGAGTTGTGACGCTCGCCCGCCCCGGCTAGGCTGAGTTCACGACCAACACCAACGGGGGAGGCCGGCATGGCTCAGGCAACGGAATCCGTGATCACGCGCGAGCGGTTCGCGAAGGGGAAGACCTACCAGGAGTACCTCGAGTCGGGAATCCGCAACCGCGAGCAGTTCGACGACAACTACAGCGGGCTGGCGATCAGCGACGAGCAGCAGGCGGCGCTCAGCGAGCTGGCCGCGCGTCCGAACGGGCCCGACCACGCGGTCATCATCGGCGAGGACTGGTGCCCGGACGTGTACCGGGGGATGCCGGTGGGGGCGCGCATCGCCGAAGCGATGGGGATCGAGGCGCGCATCTTCGAGCGCGACCAGAACAAGGACATGATCGCGGAGTACCTGAAGGACGGGGAGTTCGAGTCGATTCCCGTGTTCATCTTCTACAACGCCGAGCACGTCGAGCTGGGGCACTTCATCGAGCGGCCGGCGGTGGCGAACGAGCAGATGGGCGAGCTGCAATCGGTGCTGGGCGACATGCGCCCGGAGGCCATCGCGCAGCGCCTCGGCCACGAGCCGAGCGAGGAGGAGATCCAGCAGGCGCGGGCGGAAGGGCGCGAGCGCTACCTGGAGTGGCAGCGCACGAGCGAGACGTGGGCGAACTGGCGCGACGCGACCGTGGACGAGGTGATCGAGCTCCTGCGCGCGGCCGTCTGACGGCCCCGGAGGTCCCGCGCGGGGCTTCCGGCAGCGGGTGACACGGCCCCGGCCCCGCCGGGGCGATGGCGCGCCGCCTTACTCCTCCCCAAGAGTGCGCGAACCACTGTCACTCCACCTCAACCGAGGCGGCGATCTGGTCGAACAAGGCGTTCACGTCCCGTGTGGTCGCGCCCGTTTCCGTTTCGTCCGAACTTCCGGATGGCAGCTCGACAATCTCACGCCCCGCCTCGTTGCCCGACTCGTCGAACCACAAGGTGGAGTCACTCTCTACGTCCCTCAGGACCGTGTACCAGCCACCCTCGTAGAAGCTCCCTGGCCGGACGCTCATGCCAGCAGGAATCGTGACGATCAAGTCATCGCTTACGCGGTATCTTCCGGGTCCGGGAACCGGCTCCCTGAACGTCTTTCGTATTCCGTCTGATCCCACCAGCCAGGGTGGCTGCCGCCACCGAAACTCCACCGGCTGGAGTGCATCCGAAGTGCGCTGCCCCTGACAACCCGAATAGGAGGTGCCCACAAATTCCATCACAAATAACTTGCGCGCGGGCATTCCCGCGGGGTCAGTCCGAACTTCTATGACCTTGAACCTGATCAAGCACTCGTGCCCCCACCACCAGTCGACACGGTCTGCCACCGTGACGGTCCCATAGAACGACGCCCGTGAGACGTTTCCCGCGTCCGACATGTGAAGCAGCAGGCCAAAGGGATAGTTGGTATCAGGCCAGTCCACGGTACTCGTCAGGTCGTTGGGATCGGAGAGCAGGGCGTACGAGCCCGCCGCCGTCACCGTCCCCGTCGTGTGCAAGTTGTAGGGCGTGGACTCGACCCGGAAGCTCGCCGCCGCTGTCACCGGCCCCGACAGCGTGAAGCTCGCCGTGCTCGTCTCCGTCCCGCTCGTCGTCGTCGCCGCAGCCGCTCCAGCTGTCACCGTGGCGCCTTCCGGGAGTCCCGTCCAGGCACCGAAGTCGTAGCCCTTGTCCGCCGTCGCTGAAAGCGTCACTACCGTGCCGGGCGCGTACGTGCCGTCGTCACGAGCCGCGGGGCTGATGGTCACGCTCCCGCCTTCGCCCGCCGTTACCCCCAGCATGTGCCCCCGTGGGGCCCCGGTGAAGTGGGCCGTCGCCGTGATGTCCTCGGTCAGCTGGAAGCGGGCCGGGTTCTCGTGGAGGTCGAAGACGATGCCGTCCCCGTAGTCGATGGCCCAGCGGCTGAACGTGCAGCCCGCCACCACGTTCGCCCTCACCCTGACGTAGGAGTCCTCCGGAAAGGTCCATTCGGCCCCGGGAGAAACCGTGCTCGTGTCGGTGCTGAGCTGCGCGGTCGTCGTGGCGCAGCCCGCGGGCGAGGCGGCCGTCGCCAGCGTGGCCGTCGTATCCTGCGCCGTCGCCTGGGGCGCGGAGTCGCGGGTCAGGATGACGGCCACGGCGACGGCCGCGGCGGCGACCGCCAGGACGCCCAGGGCGATGACCGAGTCCCGTTTCCGCATGGCCTGCCTCCCGGCGGCGGGTCGCACGGTCACGGTACAGCGGAGTTGTAGGCACAGAAAATAACAGCGAAATCAACTATTGCCCGGATGCGGGGCCGTATCACCACAGGAGCGGCCAGGCGGCCGCCTGCTCCGGCCGTCCTGCAGCCGTCGCCGGCGGGGTCGTGGCCGGGGCGGGGGCTCACGGACGGCGGCGCATCGTGGTACCGTTCGCGATCTGGACGGTCGGAGTTGTTGTCTCGCGCGAACGCGCTTGGGTATACTCCGCCCGACCTTGGGGGGCCGCTAGCTCAATTGGCAGAGCAAGTGACTCTTAATCACTAGGTTGAAGGTTCGAGTCCTTCGCGGCTCACCACTTCAGGAAGGTCTCACCGGGTGGCTCGCCACCCGGGCCGGACCGGGGAAGTGTCGGAATTGGCAGACGAGCATGATTTAGGATCATGTGCCGCAAGGCGTAGGAGTTCGAGTCTCCTCTTCCCCATGGTCACGTGGGGGGCCCGGTTCTCGTCGGAGCGGGACGTGGCAAAATCCGAGTCAGGCGAAAGGGGGCGTCATGGCGCTTCTCGAGGTAAATGACCTTCGGACGTACTTCTACACGCAGGAGGGTGTCGTCAAAGCAGTTGACGGCACGTCGTACTCCGTGGAGGAGGGCGAGACGCTGGGGCTTGTGGGTGAGTCGGGTTGCGGAAAGAGCGTCTCGGCGCTCTCGATCCTGCGCCTGATTCCCTCGCCTCCCGGCAAGATCGTCTCGGGCGAGATCAACTTCCAGGGACGTGATCTGCTGAAGCTGGACGAGAGCGAGATGCGGCGGATCCGCGGGAACGACATCGCGATGGTGTTCCAGGAGCCGATGACCTCGCTCAACCCGGTGCTCACCATCGGGCGGCAGATCACGGAGTCGCTGGAGCTGCACCAGGACCTCACGGGACGGGCGGCGCGGGAGCGCGCCGTGGAGTTGCTGGAGCTGGTGGGCATCCCGGCGGCGCGCAGCCGCATCGATGACTACCCGCACCAGTTCTCGGGGGGTATGCGCCAGCGCGTGATGATCGCGATGGCGATGAGCTGCAACCCGAAGATCCTGCTCGCGGACGAGCCCACGACAGCGCTGGACGTGACGATCCAGGCCCAGATCCTCGAGGTCATGGCCCGGCTCAGTCACGAGTTCGGCACCGCCGTCATCATCATCACGCACAACCTCGGGGTGGTCGCGCGCTACGCCGACCGCGTGAACGTGATGTATGCCGGCAAGGTGATCGAGCGGGCGGACGCGGCGGAGCTGTACGGCAACCCGAAGCACCCGTACACGGTGGGCCTGCTGAACTCGGTGCCCCGGCTTGACGAGCAGCGGCAGGACAAGCTGATCCCGATCGAGGGCCTGCCGCCGGACCTGGCGCACCTGCCCGAGGGCTGCAGCTTCTACCCGCGCTGCGACTGGCGCCAGGATGCATGCCTCGCGCAGTACCCGGACACCGTATCGGTGGACGGCGAGCACCAGACGGCCTGCTGGGAGTGGCAGACCGTCGGAAGGGAGCGGCCAGTTGTCGCAACAAGCTAGTACCGCCGAAGCGACCATGACCAACGGGACGGGGCAGTCGCTTCTCGAGGTCGAGGACCTTGAGGTCTACTTCCCGGTCACCGCGGGGCTCATCTTCCAGCGGCGCGTCGCCGACGTGAAGGCGGTCGACGGCGTGACGTTCGACGTGAAGCGCGGCGAAACGCTGGGTCTCGTGGGTGAGTCCGGCTGCGGCAAGTCCACCACGGGGAAGGCGATCCTGCAGCTGAACCGGCCCACGGCGGGTACGGTGAGCTTTGCGGGGACGGACCTGACGCAGGTACGGGGGCGTTCGCTGCGCACGTACCGGCGGCGCATGCAGATGATCTTCCAGGACCCATACGCGAGCCTGAACCCGCGCATGTCGGTGGGGTCGATCGTCTCGGAGCCGATCACGATCCACAACCTGGCGCGGGGCCAGGAGAAGCGCGACCGGGTGCACAACCTGCTGCAGACGGTGGGGCTGAACCCGTACTTCGCCAGCCGTTACCCGCACGAGTTTTCGGGCGGGCAGCGCCAGCGCATCGGCATCGCGCGGGCGCTGGCGGTGGAGCCGGAGTTCATCGTGTGCGATGAGCCCGTCTCGGCCCTCGACGTTTCGATCCAGGCGCAGATCATCAACCTCCTGGAGGATCTCCAGGAGGAGTTCAACCTGACGTACCTGTTCATCGCGCACGACCTCTCGGTGGTGCGCCACATCAGCGATCGCGTGGCCGTGATGTACCTCGGGCACATCATGGAGCTCACCGACCGCGACGCAATCTTCGAAAACCCGCTCCACCCGTACACGAAGGCGCTGCTCTCGGCGGTGCCCATCCCGGACCCGGAAGTGGAGCGCGAGCGGGAACGCATCATCCTGCTCGGCGACGTGCCCAGCCCGCTGTCGCCGCCGCCGGGGTGCGTGTTCAACACGCGCTGCCCGATCGCCATCGATGAGTGCCGCGAGGTTGTCCCCGAGTGGCGCAACGTGGGCACGGGTGGCGAAGAGCACTGGGTCTGGTGCCACCGCGTCTAGCGCGGCGAACGGAAGCAACTCGGAAGGGGTGGCCTCCAGGCCACCCCTTCTTGATGCTCCGGGGCTCTATTTCCTGGGATCCTGCTTGGCCTCCCCTATGTGTGCCTGATACACTTGGGCTATGTCCCACCAGGCGTTCATGCGGCTGACGGCAGCCGGGTTCAGCGAGGACCAGACCGAGGCGCTCTTCGACGTGTACGGCGACGGGCATGAGGAGGTCGCGACCAAGCGAGACCTCGAACCCCTCGCCACGAAGGACGACCTCACCGGGTTTGCCACCAGGGAAGACCTTGAGCGGTTCGCCACCAAGGACGACCTCACCGGGTTCGCTACCAGGGAAGACCTTGAGCGATTCGCCACGAAGGAGGACCTGCAGGCGATTCGTGCCGATATGCAGGCGATTCGCACCGATATGCAGGCCTTCGCCACAAAGGAGGACCTGCAGGCGATTCGCGCCGAGATGCAGGGATTCGCCACAAAAGACGACCTCACCCGGTTCGCCACCAGGGAAGACCTTGAGCGGTTCGCTACGAAGGAGGACCTCAAGGCGTTCGCGACCATCGAGCAGCTGCAGGCGCTGGAGCTGCGCCTCACGCTTCGGCTCGGCGGGATGGTCGTCGCGGGGGTGGCGGTCATCGCCGTGCTCGGGCGCTTCTAGGAACCGACACGCGCAGACAGCACCGCCATAAACGGGGGGGTGGCCCGAGGGCCACCCCTTCTGCGTGCCTGCCAGGAACCGAGCGGCTACTTACCGTCGTTGAGCCAGGACATCATGGCGCGCATCTCGGCGCCGACCTGCTCCACCTGGTGGTTGGCATCGCGACGGCGCATGGCGAGGAAGCTGGAGCGGCCGGACATGTTCTCGAGGATGAACTCCTTCGCGAACTTGCCGGTCTGGATCTCGTCGAGGATACGGCGCATCTCGGCGCGGGTCTCATCGGTGATGATGCGGGGGCCGCGGCTGTAGTCGCCGTACTCTGCCGTATCGCTCACGGAGTAGCGCATGCCGGCGAGCCCGCCCTCGTAGATCAGGTCCACGATGAGCTTGAGCTCGTGCATCGTCTCGAAGAATGCGCTCTCGGGCTGATAGCCAGCCTCGACGAGGGTCTCGAAGGAGGCCTTGATGAGGGAGGAGAGCCCGCCACAGAGGATGACCTGCTCGCCGAAGAGGTCGGTCTCGGTCTCCTCAAGGAAGGTGGTCTCGAGGACCCCACCACGGGTGCCCCCGATGCCCTTCGCGTAGGCGAGGGCGAGCTGCTGGGCGACCTCGCTGGCGTCCTGGTGGACGGCGAGGAGACAGGGGACGCCCCCGCCTTCGGTGAACACGCGGCGCACGAGGTGTCCGGGGCCCTTCGGCGCGACCATGGTCACGTCGACGAAATCGGGCGGGTCGATCTGCTGGAAGTGGATGTTGAAGCCGTGGGCGAACATCAGCATCTTGCCCTCGGCGAGGCCGGGCTCGATCGCCTTCTCGTACACGGCCCGCTGGAGGTGGTCGGGGATGAGCACCATGATGACGTCGGCCTCGCGGGAGACGTCCTCGACGGTGCCGACGCGCAGGCCGGACTCCTCGACGGAGCTCCAGGAACGCGAGCCGGGATAGAGTCCGACGCGCACGTCGAGGCCCGAGTCGTGCAGGTTGAGGGCGTGGGCGTGGCCCTGCGAACCGTAGCCTATGACGGCGATCTTGCGGTCCTTGAGCAGGCCCAGATCGGCGTCGTCGTCGTAGTACATGGTGGCCATGGGGGCTCTCCTTTGGGGGCGGGCCTCGGCGGGCGGGGCCCGGGTCTTACGTCGGCAGGATCACCTGGCGGCGGTGCCGGTCGCGACTGTATTCGACGAAGGGGTTGACCCCGATCTCGCGCAGCATCCAGTGGCGCTCGATGACCATGACCTTGCCCTCCACGATGCGCACCCAGTCGGCGATGCGCGGGCGGGCGGGGTCGATCGCAATCTCGGCGGCGGCGTTCTTGTCGCCGGCGATCACGGCCGTCAGGCGGGGGTAGCCGAAGGCGGGGCGGGGCGTCGCCTCGAGCAGGTCGAGCACCGCATCGGTGCCGGAGACGACGCCGTAGACGGAGTCGATGAGCGTGATGTTGTCGTCGAGGGCCTCGGCCGCCGCTTCGCGCTCGCCGGCGAGCAGGTTCTCGTAGAGGCCGCGCACCAGCCGCCGCGTCGAGCGGGGCGAGCCGCCGCGGAAGGCGGCGGCCGCATCCATGGCGGCGTGGGCGGGCCTGTCCAGCTCGATGCCGGAGACCATGCCGTAGAGGCGGCGGTCGGCGATGAGGCCGTCCTCGATACGGGAGATATCGAGCACGCGCTGCTGGAACGTGCGCCAGTCGTAGCCCTTGGCCTCGATGGTGGCGCGCAGGGCGACGGCGTCGCCATCCTCGGCCATCTCGGGCTCGGTGTAGGTGCAGTCGGCGTAGCGCTGCAGCAGCTCGGTGTGGAAATCGCGCACGGCCACGCTGTCGCGGAGCATCGGGCTGCGGAAGGAATGGAAGGTGACACCCGGGGCGTGTAGCGCCTGGATCTGGTCGAAGCGGTCGTAGTTGATGGCGGTGACGAGCGCCTCGACAACGTCGCTGTTGGGCATGGAAGCGGGACACCTCGGGCTGAGCTTGGGCGATTGTACCTTGCGTCACGAACGCAGGACAGGCGGGCGCGCCTGACGGTGAGGGCGCGGGGCGGTAGCCTTGGCGGCGCCACCATCCGAGAGAAGCGAGGCGCCCCGTGACCGAGCCCATTCCCACCCAGGAACGCGACATCCTGACCGAGACCGAGGCCGTTGCGCGGGCCGCACGGGTCTCCGACTGCCGCTACGAGCTGGCGCTCGATCTGACGAAGGGCGCGCCCACCTACGGGGGGGCGGTCACGACTACGTTCGCCCGGTCCGGCGGGGGCGACCTGATGCTGAACTTCCGGGGAAAGCGCATCGACCTGCTGGAGCTGAACGGATCGGCGGTTGACTTCGAGTGGCGGGGGCGGGAGCTCACCCTGCCCGGGTCGGCGCTGGCGGCCTCGAACACGCTGCGGATCGAGTACGAGAACGACTACGACCACGGCGGCGACGGCATCCACCAGTTCGTCGATCCGGAGGACGGCGAAGAGTACCTGTACACGAACTTCGAGCCGTTCGACGCGCACCGCCTCTTCCCCTGCTTCGACCAGCCGGACATCAAGGCGCGCTACCAGCTCACGGTGACGGCCCCGGCAGAGTGGACGCTGACGGCGAACTCGCAGGAGACCGCGGCGGAGACGCTGGGCGACGGCCGTATCCGGCACGAATACGCGGAGACGCCGCCGTTCAGCACCTACCTGTTCGCGCTGATCGCGGGGCCGTACCACGTGGCCACGGCCGAGCACAACGGCATCCCCCTGGGGCTGCTCTGCCGGAAGTCGATGGCGCAGTACCTCGACACCGACGAGCTGTTCACGATCACGCGGCAGGGGCTGGACTTCTTCGGAGAGTTCTTCGACTACCCGTACGCCTTCGGGAAGTACGACCAGATCTTCGTGCCGGAGTTCAACCACGGGGCGATGGAGAACGTGGGGGCAGTCACCTTCAACGAGTCGATGGTGTACCGCGATCCGCCGACGGAGAACCAGCGGCGGCGGCGGGCGGAGGTGATCCTGCACGAGATGGCGCACATGTGGTTCGGGAACCTCGTGACGATGAAGTGGTGGAACGACCTCTGGCTGAACGAGAGCTTCGCGACGTACATGTCGTACCTGGCCATGGAGGGGGCGACGCGCTTCCAGTCGGGCTGGCAGGACTTCAACAACGGCATCAAGAACTGGGCCTACCGGCAGGACCAACTGGTCACGACGCACCCGATCGCGGGGACCGTGCGCGACACGGACGAGACGTTCCTGAACTTCGACGGGATAACCTACGGCAAGGGCGCCTCGGTGCTGAAGCAGCTCGTCGCGACGATCGGGATCGACGGGTTCCGGGAGGGGATGCGGCGCTACTTCCGCACGTACGACTACGGGAACGCCTCGCTGCGCGACTTCCTCGGCTCGCTCGAGGAAGGAAGCGGGCAGGACCTGGGCGAGTGGTCACGGCTGTGGCTGGAGACTTCCTCGCTGAACACGATCCGGGCGGAGTGGGAGAGCGACGGCGAGCGGCTGACGCGCCTCGAACTGAGCCAGACCGCTCCCGCCGACTACCCCACCATCCGGCCGCACACGCTGGAGACGGGCCTGCTCGCGGACGACGGTTCCGGCACGGCCATCGAGGCGGTGCCGGCGGTGCTGGAGGGCGAGCGCACGGAGATCGAGGATGCGCGCGGGAAGGCGCGGCCGGCGCTCGTGTACCCGAATTTCAACGACCACGCCTACGCCAAGATCGCACTCGACGACGAGTCGGTGGCGTGGGCGCGCGAGAACATCGAGCGGGTCGACGACGACCTGCTGCGCCAGCAGCTGTGGTCGACGCTGTGGAGCATGGTGCGGGACCAGCAGCTGAAGTCGACGGACTTCCTCACGATCGTGCGGGAGAAGATCGGCTTCGAGCAGAACATCGAGCTGGTCGACTCGGTCCTCGGGCATGCGGCTTCGTCGCAGAGCCGCTACGTCCCCGCCGACCAGCGCGACGCCGAGGCCCACCTGCTGTTCGAGACGGCGCGAGAGGGGCTGCTGGCGGCCTCCGACAGCGACACGCGCATCATCTGGGCGCGGGCGCTGGTGGGGTTCGCCGTGAATCCGGACGACCTCGCCTTCGTCGGGCGGCTGGCGGACGGGGAGGAGGTCATCGACGGCTTCGAGCTCGACCAGGACATGCGCTGGGGGGTGGCCGCGCGCCACGTCGGCTTCGGGCTGCCGGGGGCGGCGGAGCGGGTGGCCGCCGAGGCGGAGCGGGATCCTTCGGACCGGGGGCAGCGAGCGCAGCTTCGCTGCGAGACGGCCGTCCCCGACGCCGGCGTGAAAGCGGCCGCGTGGGAGCGGTTCGGCGGCGAGGGATACGGCTCGCGCTACCTGAACCAGGCGGCGATGAGCGGCTTCAACTGGACGCACCAGGCGGAGCTGCTGGCACCGTACGTCGATGCCTTCTTCGAGCAGGTACCGGGAATCTTCGCGGAACGGGACCGGGAGTTCGCGACCGTGTTCTACGGGGGACTGTTCCCCGGCTACCGGGTAGAGCAGGACACGCTCGACCGGGCGCAGGCGCTCCTCGACGAGACGCCGGAGGAGCAGGCGGTGCTGCAGCGGATGCTGCGCGAGGCGATCGACGACCTGGGGCGGGCAATCGCCTGCCGTCAGTTCGCGGCGAGCTAGCGGAGGAGCAGGAGGGAACCTAGCGGGACGCTCACGACTCGTGGGTCGCCAACATCAGCGTAGGTCTGGGTCACCAAGACGCCAAAGGGGGCATTGTTGGCTCGCTTCTCGATGAAGCTACGAATGCCCTCTGTGTCGCGCAGGGTATCGATGCGTGCCTGGTACTTGACTTCGATTGGGATGCGACGGTCCCCGACGGTGAGGACGAAGTCAACTTCTGGCTCGCCCGAGCGCTCGGGAAAGTGGGCGATCTGCAGCCCACTGACACTGCTGAGGTGAGCCCCTGTCACGCTCTCCGCAATCCTCCCGGCAAACGTCGTCAGGTCAGGCTGTGCTCGAAGGCGGTTCACGTCAAGAGGAATCTCCTCCTGCAACCAACTGGCCCTCAGACCATGATCCGCAAGGCAGAGCTTGGGGTAGCCCCTCGTTCTCCGAAGGCGTAACTCCAAGGGGCGGATGACGCGCAGAAGCAGGGAGTCATTGAGGAAGCTGAGATAGCTATTGATCCGCTGGTACCCCACGTTTCCCCCAAGGGCTCGCTGTGCTTCTCGCGCAAACACATGCGGCCCGGGAGTCTGACCCGCGTAGCGGCAGGCAAGCCTGAAGACCTCCTCGAGCAACTCTGGATCGCGTCGCCTTCCACGGTCACCGAGCCGAAGATCGTGTTGAATCACCCGGCGGACGACGGTCTCGTTGAGTTGCTCTGCTATGGCGACCCAAGGGGTGTCGTAGTTGGCCTGCGCGACGGGATAGCCGCCGCGCTCCGAGAATCTTCGGAACGCCTCGTCGCGCTCCGGGGCAAGTGCCTCTCCTCGCTCGCTGACGCTCCGCCAGAAGCTCGGGTCGGCGAGGACCTCGAGCCCGTTGTCCCGCAGTAGGGGTTGCCCGAGGTCGAGCCCCGCGAAGGCGCCGATCTCGGTGAGCGAAAGAGTACCGCCCTCAAGGGTACTGATTCGCCCTGCGAGGCTATCGCGGCCGCGTTCAATACGGAGTGCTGAGCTGCCGGTGACAACCACGCTAACCGTGGAAAGGTCGACCAGAAATTTGAGCTGCGTATCCCATCCCCGTAGGTTCTGGACTTCGTCGAGGAACAGGAATGCCGTTCGGCCTTGGTGCGCGGCCGAGTTGAGCGACATGCCAAGCACAGCGTGCTCAAACCACTCCACGATCCGAAGGAGCGGCGACTTGAGGCGCTTGAAGCCAGCAATCTCTGCAAGGTCGTCGAACTGGACACGGAGAATGCGGCTAGGCTCGACACCTTCGCCCAAGAGGTCTTGGATGAGGTGAAGTTGGGCGGTCGTCTTCCCGACCTGACGGGGTCCCCTGAGCACAACGATCGGAGCCAGTCCCTGATCCAGTCGTCTCCGCATGCCACCCACAAGGTGGCGCCGCGTGGCTGGAAGGACCTGCATCTCCTCCCCTTCCCACCACGGATTGAGGCGACGCAGCGCCGCCACAAACTCCGCCGGAAAGGCGAATTCAGGAGAGAGGGGGGAGGATCCCATCGACCCCTCCTTGTGCTCTGCCCCGCAGTCTAGCGGACTCCGGGGAGGCGCTCGGCGAGGGCGTCGACGAGGCCGGCGATGGGGATGCGGACCTGCGCCTGCGTGTCCCGCTCGCGGATGGTGACGGCCTCGTCTTCGAGGGTGTCGAAGTCGACGGTCACGCAGAGGGGGGTGCCGATCTCGTCCTGGCGGCGGTAGCGGCGGCCGATCGACTGGGTCTCGTCGTACTGGGTCATCCAGTGGGAGCGGATGAGCGCGTGGACGCGCTTCGCCGTGGGGGTAAGGGTCGCCTTCTTGGAGAGGGGGAGGACGGCCACCTTGATGGGCGCGATGACGGCGGGGAGCTTCAGCACCACGCGCTCGTCGCCCTTCTCGTCGGGCTCGACGCTGTAGTTCTCGAGAAGGGCAACGGCGAGCGTGCGCGTGAGGCCGGCCGCGGGCTCGATGACGTAGGGGGTAAAGCGCTCGCGCGTCTCCTCGTCGAAGTAGGTCAGATCCTGGCCGCTGTGCTCGCTGTGGGCCTTCAGGTCGTAGTCGGTGCGGTTGGCGATGCCCTCGAGCTCGCCCCAGCCCCAGGGGAACTCGTACTCGATGTCGCTGGTGCCGGCGCTGTAGTGGGAGAGCTCCTCGGGATCGTGGTCGCGGATGCGCATGCGGGCGGCGTCGATACCAATGGTCTCGGCGTACCAGCGCTGGCGCTCGTCGATCCAGTAGCGGTGCCACTCGGCAGCGTCCTCGGGAGCGCAGAAGAACTCCATCTCCATCTGCTCGAACTCGAGGGTGCGGAAGACGAAGCGGCCGGGCGTGATCTCGTTGCGGAAGCTGACGCGGGTCTGGGCGATGCCGAAGGGGAGCTTGCGGCGCATGGAGCTGCGCACGTTCTCGAAGTTGACGAACATGCCCTGGGCCGTCTCGGGGGGCAGGTAGGCGATGGAGCCCTCGTCGGCGATGGTGCCCACCTGGGTCTGGAACATGAGGTTGAAGAGGCGGGGCTCGGTGAGCTCGCCGCCGCAGTCGGGGCAGCGGAAGTTGCCGGCGTCATCACGCACGGGCTCGCCGTACTGGCCCTCCTCGATGTGGTCGGGGCGGAAGCGCTGGCGGCATTCCTTGCAGTCCACGAGGGGGTCGTTGAACGTCTCGGTGTGGCCGCTGGCGACCCACACGCGGGGGTTGGTCATCATGGCCGCGTCGATGCCGACGACGTCGTCGCGCTCGCGCACCATGGCGCGCCACCAGGCGTCGCGGATGTTGCGCTTCAGCTCGGCACCGAGGGGGCCGTAGTCGTAGGTGTTGGCGAAGCCGCCGTAGATCTCGGCGGAGGGGAAGACGAAGCCGCGTCGCTTCGCCAGCGAGACGATGGTGTCGAGGTCGGGTGCGGGCACGGGTGGCTCCATTCTCGCGCTGGCTGCGCGGGGGTGGGAAGCTCACCTTCTCCCAGCAGGCGGTTAGGCGCCAGAATCGAGCGCGGCGACCAGCATCTCGAGGGCGTGCTCGGCGATCTGCTCCATGATGGCGACACGGGAGCCCTCGAACTGGAGCTCCTCGCTGACGGCGCCATCGGGGCCGGCGAGGGCGAAGGCGACGCTGCCGATGGGCCGGGGGGAGCGGCCGCGGATGGGGCCGGCCATGCCGCTCTCGGCGATGACGTAGTCGGCCGCGCCGCGCGCAAGCACGGACTCGGCGATGGCGGTGACGGCGGCGGCGGTGACGGTGCCGTGCTCGCGCAGGAACTCGATATCGACGCCGAGGGTGTCCTGCTTGGAGGGCATCGTGTAGGCGACGAGGCCGCGGTCGAACCACTTCGAGGCGCCGGAGACGCTGATGAGGCGGGCGGAGATGAGCCCGCCGGCGGTGCTTTCGGCGACGGAGACGCGGGCCTCGCGGGCGAGGAGGAGCTCTCCGACGCGGGCGGCGAGGAGGTCGTGCTCTTGTATGGACATGGTCCGATGCTACGCTTCCGCGATGGCGGAGTACGAGGTCAAGATCGTCGATTCGTTCACGAGCGAGCGGTACGCGGGAAACCCCTGCGGGGTGATCACGCGCGCGGAGGGGCTCAGCGACGCGCAGATGCAGAACATCGCGCGCGAGCTGAACCTGAGCGAGACCGCTTTCGTGACGCCCTCGGACGTGGCCGACGTGAAGGTGCGGTTCTTCACTCCGAAGAAGGAGATCCCGCTGGCGGGCCACCCGACGATCGCGACGATGCACACGCTGGTCGAGGAGGGGCGCGTGGAGGTGGGGGCCGGCCCGCGGCGGATCGTGCAGGAGCTGAGCATCGGCGTGCTGCCGGTGGACATCGAGCGGCTGGCGGACGGGCGCGTGCGGATCGTGATGACGCAGGCGACGCCCGAGTTCCACCGGCGGCTGGACCGGAGCGTGTACGCGCAGGCGCTGGGCATCTCCGTCTCGGACATGCTCGACAGCGTGCCGGCGCAGGTGGTGAGTACGGGCACGCCGCAGGCGATGCTGCCGGTGCGCTCGCTGGCCGTGCTCGAGCGGGTGCGCCCCGACCTCCAGCACCTGAGCGACCTGGAGGGGGTCGACCACTACTTCAGCACGCACGTCTTCGCGCTGGAGACGTACGACGCGGCGAACCGGGCGCACGCGCGGCACTTCGGACCCTCCTCGGGGGTGCTGGAGGACCCGGTGACGGGGAGCGCGACGGGCGGGATGGCGGCGTACCTGTGGCGCTACGGCCTGGTGCGGGAGACGGCGTACACGGTGGAGCAGGGGCACATCATGGGGCGCCCGGGGATCGTCGAGGTGGAGGTGGAGGGCGCGGGGGACGACCCCACGGCGGTGCGCATCGCGGGGAGCGCCGTGACCGTGCTGCGGGGAACCATCACGGTCTAGGGCGCCGCCGGGGGCGGGGTGGCTCTGCTACGCTGCCGGGCATGACGCGCGAGGTCGATCTGGCCGGGGCCGAGCAGCTCCTGCTCGAGGCGGACTTCGAGGACCTGAAGATGCTCTGGTCCTCCAGCAACTACGTCTACCTGGCGACACTGTGCGCGGGGGACGGAGAGCAGATCGCGGCGGTATACAAGCCGGAGTCGGGGGAGACCCCGCTGTGGGACTTCCCCACGGGGACGCTCTACGCGCGCGAGGTGGCGGCCTACGAACTCTCGCGGCTGCTGGACTGGACGTTCGTCCCGCCGACGGTGGTGCGGGAGGGGCCGCAGGGGGTGGGGTCGCTGCAGCTGTACGTGCCCCACGAGCGCACTTCCTCCTTCTTCGAGCAGCGCGAGGACCCGGCGCTGGTCCCGCAGCTGCAGCGGATGGCGGTGTTCGACTTCCTGGCGAACAACGCCGACCGCAAGGGCGGGCACTGCCTGCTCGACCCACAGGGCCGCATCTGGGGGATCGACCACGGGCTCTGCTTCCACCGGGAATACAAGATGCGGACGGTCATCTGGGACTGGGCGGAGCAGCCGATCTCGGACGAGTGGCTGGCGGACGTGGAGCAGGCGGCGACGGCGGTGGCGGGGGAAGCGGAGGGAACCGAAGGGCTCAACGCGCTCCTCTCCCCGGAGGAGATCGGGGCACTCCTGGGACGAGCCGACCGGCTGCTGCGGACGCGCTCGATGCCGACGCCGGGACCGCACCGGAGCTACCCCTGGCCGCTCGTGTGAGGGCGTCCCGCGCGTGATCAGTCCGGTAGCTGCAGGAGCTGGAGGGTGTTGCCGTCAGGATCGGCGAAGGTCGCGACCCAGCCGCCCCAGCGCTCCTGCTCGGGTGGGCGCGAGAACGCCACGCCCTGCCCGACCAGCCGCCGGTACGTCGTAGCGATATCGGGGACGGCGAAGTGGACCATGATGCGCAGGGGGTCGCGGGCGGGGCCGTGGACCTCGTCGTGGGCCGCGACGCTGAGGCGGAAGCCGCCCCACTCGAAGTTGGCGAAGGTGGGGCGTTCGCTGCGGGGTGTCAGGCCGAGGACGTCGCGGTAGAAGGCGAGCATCTCCGGGTACCGGTCGGTCCAGATGATGACGCCGGCGACGCCCTCGATATCCGCTCCGTTCTCGTCGGGCACGAGGGTCAGCTCACCGGCTGCCAGGCGCGGCCGCCATCGCGGGCGACGGCGTGGCCGAGACCGGGGAAGGGGAAGTGGCCGCTGGCGATGAGGGCGCCTTCCGCCTCGATGCGGGCGAAGAGGGCCTTGCGGCTGGCGGTGGAGGCGGTCTTGTCGACGTCGGCGCCGGGGCACCAGGCGTCCTCGCGGACCTGCACGGGCTGGTGGGCGGCATCGCCGAGGAGGTAGGCCCGCTCGCCGCCGCTGGCGAGCACGAAGGAGACGTGTCCGGGGGTGTGGCCGGGCGTGGGGACGGTCACGAGCTCGGAGGTGACGGCGTGCTCCCCTTCGACGAGGTCGAGCAGGCCGGCCGCCTCGATCGGGGCGAGGACGTTGTCGTACTGGGCGCCGGCGCGAAGCTCGTCGCTGCCGGTCCAGAAGTCCCACTCCGTCTGCTGGACCACGTGGCGGGCGTTGGGGAAGAGGGGAACGGCGGAGCCGTCCTGGTCGACGGTGTTCCAGCCGGTGTGGTCGAAGTGGAGGTGGGTGAAGACGACGACGTCCACGTCGCCGGGGTTCACGCCGGCGGCCTGCATCACGGAGGGGAGGGCGGTCGGCTCCTTGAGCGGCATCTGCGTGGGGCGTCCCCCCAGGCCGGTATCGACGAGGACCGTATTGCCTTCGCTGACGACCAGCCAGGCGCCAAGGTTGAGCGTCAGGTTGCCGTCGGCGTCGAGGAACTCGCCGTGGTCGGCCCAGGCGTCGGCCGGGATATCGGGGTAGAAGGCGGAGGGTGGCATCGCCGCCCAGCTGTCCTGGAGCGCGACGAGCTGGGCGTTGCCGACCTGCGTGCGCTGGAACTGCCCCACTGCGAACCTCCTGCCGCTCGGTGGCGGGCGCGGGCAGTATGTGACGCGGGAACGCGCGCGTCTATGTGGCGGCGGGCGCTCGCTACAATGGCGGCGTGGGCGAGACGGCAACGGCAGCGATCGAGGCCCGGCGTGACTTCGCGCTGGGGGAGGTAGCGGTCGCGTTTCGGGGGCGGAACGTGGAACTGTCCGGCCCGCGGATGGGGGCGGATCCGGTGCGCATCGAGCCAACGGTCGAGGCGCTGCGGGAACACGTCCGCTTCGACGGCGGCGGGCGCTACCGGCCCCTGAGCGGGGCGCGCACGCTGCCCGGGAACTGGCGCATCTCCCTGCCGGAAAGCCTTACCGAAGCGGCAATCGAGGCGGTCTACCCGCAGGCCCTGCTGCACCAGCGGCAGGCGGCGGCGGGGTCGCTGCGGATCGCGACCTACGACGAGGTCGTGGGGCGGCAGCGGGGTCGCTACCGGGTCGCGGGGGAGCTCGACGGGGAGGGGCGCGCACGGGCGCGCGACGTTCTCTGCGATCGCTGCGTACGGACGCCGGTGTGGGTGGGGGAAGACGCGCCGAAGGGCGGGATTCCCTGCCCGGAACCGTGCAGCGTCATGGTGGCGCTGTGCCGGGAGGCGGCGCTCTGGCAGGGGGACTCGCCGGTGCCGTCGGCACCCGACCCATCGGTGGCCTTCGCGGACTTCGCGGTTGAGGGGAACGAGGTGCGGGAGGCGTACCTGACGCGGACGCCGGCTGGGGTGTCCCGTGGATAACGCCGACCTGCGGGAGCAGGCGGGATCGCTCTTTCCGGGCGGCGTCTCCAGCCCCGTGCGCTCCTTCAAGGCCGTGCCGGACGCACCAGTGCCGGTCACGCGGGCGTCGGGGGCGCGCGTGTACGACGCGGACGGCCGGGAGTACATCGATTATGTCGCGGCGTACGGGCCGCTGATCCTCGGGCACGCGCATCCGGAGGTGGTGGAGGCGGTCGGGGCGGCAGCGGCGACCGGCACGGCCTTCGGGGCGCTCTCGCCGGGGGAGGTGGAGCTGGGGCGGCGCATCAGCGAGGCGACGGGGCTCGAGCGGCTGCGCTTCGTCAACTCGGGCACGGAGGCGACGATGACGGCGATCCGGCTGGCCCGCGCGGCCACCGGGCGCAACCTCGTCGTGAAATTCGAGGGGTGCTATCACGGCCACAGCGACGGTCTGCTGGTGAAGGCGGGGAGCGGGGTGGCGACGCTCGGGCTGAGCGACTCGGCGGGGGTGCCGGCGTCGGTCGCGGCCGGGACGGCCGTCCTTCCCTACAACGACGCCGATGCGCTGGGGCGGTGGTTCGACGAGCGCGGAGGCGAGACGGCGGCGGTCATCGTGGAGCCGGTGGCGGGGAACATGGGCGTCGTGCCGCCGGAGGATGCGTTTCGCGACGCGCTCCAGGAGATTCCGCGGCGGCACGGGGCGCTCCTCATCAACGACGAGATCATCACGGGGTTCCGGTTGCGGTACGGGCTCAGCGGGCTGCTGCCAGAGGCGGACCTGGTCTGCCTGGGGAAGGTGATCGGGGGCGGGCTGCCGGTGGGGATGCTGGGGGGGCGGGCGGAGCTGCTCTCGCTGCTGGCGCCGGAGGGGCCGGTCTACCAGGCGGGGACGCTCAGCGGGAACCCCCTCGTGATGGCCGCCGGCACGTCGACGCTCGATGCCCTCCGGGACGGCCGCGCGCACGCGCGCATCGACGAGCTGGCGCGCTACCTCGAGAACGGCCTGGGAACGGGGGTGCGCCGCGCGGAGGCGGAGGCGTGCGTGGTGCGGCGAGGCTCGCTGCTGTCGCTCTTCTTCCGGCCGGAGCCGCCGCGGGACTACGCCGAAGCGTCGCAGTCGGACACGGGCACGTTCGCGCGCTTCCACCACGAGATGCTGGCACGCGGGGTGATGCTGCCGCCATCGCAGTTCGAGGCGTGGTTCGTCTCGGCGGCGCACACGGAGGCGGACATCGACCAGACCGTGCGGGCGGCGGCGGAGGCGCTGCGGGTGGCGAGCCCGGGGCCGGTCGCGGGCCGCAGCGGGTCGTGACGACCCTGCGGCTGGGGACGCGCGCGAGCCGGCTGGCGCTCCACCAGACCGAGCTCGTGGCCGCCCGCCTGCGGCACACCCACGCGGACGTCGCCATCGAGCTCGTCGAGATCACCACCGCGGGGGACCGGGATCGCACGAGCCCGCTGACGTCGGGAGAGGGAGCCGGGTGGTTCACCTCCGCGATCCAGGAGGCGCTCCTGGCGGGGGAGGTGGATGTGGCGGTGCACAGCTACAAGGACCTGCCGACGGCGCGCCCGGAGGGGCTCGTGATCGCGGCCGTGCCCGAGCGCGCGGACCCGCGCGACGCGCTGGTCTCGCGCAGCGGGGCGAGGCTGGCGGAGCTGCCGGCGGGGGCGGTCGTGGGAACCAGCAGTCCGCGGCGGACGGCGCAGGCGGCGGCCCTCCGCCCGGACCTCGAGCTGCGATCGATCCGGGGGAACGTGGACACGCGCATCCGGAAGGTGGATGGGGGGGAGTACGACGCCGCCATCCTCGCGGTCGCGGGGCTGGAGCGGCTGGGGGCGGGGGACCGCGCGAGCCACGTGTTCGGGTTCGAGGAGATGCTGCCCGCGCCCGCGCAGGGGGCCCTCGCGGCTGAGTGCCGCCGGGACGACGCGGACACGCTGCGGCTGCTCACGGCCATCGACGACGCGGAGCTGCGGCGGCTCGTGGGCGCCGAGCGGGCGTTCCTGGCGGCACTGGAAGCGGGCTGCAGCTTTCCCGCCGCCGCTTACGCCGAGAGCTTCGGCACGACGCTGAAGCTGCACGGACTGGTCGCGCCGGAGGGGGCGATCGTGCGGTCGAAGGTGGGCGGGCCGGTCAACGCGGGGCCGGGGCTGGGTCGGGCGCTCGCGAAAGAGCTGCTGGAGCTGGCCGAGCAGCGCGGATCCTGAGCCCTAGCCGACCTTCACGATGATGGCATCGCCCTGGCCGCCGCCGCCGCAGAGGGATGCCGCCCCGAGCCCGCCGCCTCGGCGCCGGAGCTCGTTCAGGAGCGTGACCATGAGGCGGGCGCCGGTCGCGCCGAGGGGGTGGCCGAGGGCGACGGCGCCGCCGTTCGGGTTCACGCGCTGCGGATCGAGGTCGAGCATGCGGGCGGACCAGAGCGCGACGGAGGCGAATGCCTCGTTGATCTCGACGACGTCGAGGTCGGAGGCCTGCAGGCCGGCGCGCTTGAGGGCCACGTCGATGGCCTCGGCGGGGCGCTCGTGGAGGGTGGCGTCGGGCCCGGCGACCTGGCCGTAGGCGACGACTTCGGCGATGGGCTCGGCGCCGAGGTCGGCGGCAGCGCGCTCGCCGGCGACGATGACGGCGGCGCCGCCGTCGCTGATCTGGGAGGCGTTCCCGACCGTCGTGGTGCCCTCCGGCGTGAAGACGGGACGCAGGTTCGCGAGGGACCCGGTCGTGACATCGTCGCGGATGCCCTCGTCGTGCTCGACGCGCACGGTCTGGCCGCGGCGGGCGGGCACCTCGACGGGGACGATCTCGTTGGCGAAGTGGCCGCTGTCGCGAGCGTCCGCCGCGCGCTGGTGACTGGCGGCGGACCATTCGTCCTGCTCCTCGCGGAAGATGCCGAGCTCCTCGTTCTTGAGGTCGGCGGCCTCGCCCATGGAGCACTCGTCGAAGGCGCAGAAGAGGCCGTCGTGCTGCATCGCGTCGACGAGGGGGGCGTGGCCGAGGCGGCCGCCCCAGCGCCCGTCGGGGACGAGGTAGGGGGCGTTGGTCATCGACTCCATGCCGCCGGCGACGATGACGTTGGACTCGTCGAGGCGGATAGAGCGGTCGGCCATGGCGATGGCGGTAAGGCCGGAGAGGCAGACCTTGTTGATGGTCGTCGAGGGGACGGTCATGGGGATGCCGGCGGCGCTGGCGGCCTGACGGGCGGTGATCTGGCCGGCCCCGGCCTGCACGACGTGACCGAACAGCACCTCGTCGACGGCATCGGGGGGCAGGGAGGCGGACTCGAGGGCGCCGGAGATGGCGGCGGAGCCGAGCTGGGTCGCGCGCAGGGGCTTGAGGCCCCCGTTGAAGCGTCCGATGGGGGTTCGCGCCAGACCAACGATGACCGACTTCATGGCAACTCTCCTGTTCGCCCCTGACTGTACCCGGACTGTACGCCAGCGACGCCGGACGCGATGGCGATCAATGCCGACGGGCGGTAGGGTTCGCGCCATGAGCAAGGTCGCGATCGTGACGGGTGCGGGCTCCGGGATCGGGCGGGCAACGGCGCTGGCGTTCCTGCGCGAGGGGTACTCGGTGGCGCTGGCGGGACGGCGCGCGCAGACGCTGCGGGCGGCGATCGCGGAGGCGGGCGCCGACGGCGATCGCGCCATCGCGGTGACGACGGACGTGCGCGAGCCCGCCTCGGTGCGGGAGCTGTTCGACTGGACGGTCGAGCGCTTCGGGCGGCTGGACGTGCTCTTCAACAACGCCGGCATCGGGGCGCCGCCGCGCCCGCTGGAGGAGCTGACCTTCGAGCAGTGGCAGGCGGTGGTCGAGACGAACCTGACGGGGGTGTTCCTCTGCACGCAGGAGGCGTTCCGGGTGATGAAGGCGCAGGACCCGCAGGGCGGGCGCATCATCAACAACGGGTCCATCTCGGCGACGACGCCGCGGCCGAACTCGGCGCCGTACACCTCGACGAAGCACGCGGTCACGGGGCTGACCAAGGCGACGGCGCTCGACGGGCGGGCGTACGACATCGCCTGCGGCCAGATCGACATCGGGAACGCGACCTCGCCGATGACGGAGAAGATGCAGCGGGGGATGCCGCAGCCCGACGGAAGCGTTCGCCCGGAGCCGACGATGGACGTGGAGAACGTGGCGAAGGCGGTGCTCTACATGGCCGGCCTGCCCCTCGATGCCAACGTGCTGACGCTGACGGTGATGGCCACGAAGATGCCGTTCGTGGGGCGCGGGTAGGGCGGTGAGGAGCGCCGGCGCAATCGTCCTGCTGGGGTTCGCCGTGGCCGCGCTGGCGGGCTGCGGGTACTGGGGGGAATCGAAGGAGTGTCCGGAGGGGGAGGACTGCGAGGGGCTGGGGGCGTACGCGACGTGCCTGGAGGGAACGGAGCGGTGGACGGAGTACCAGCTCTTCTTCGGGCTGGGCCAGGGCGACGGGGGGACGATCCCGGAGGAGGCGTGGCGGGAGTTCCTGGCGGACACGGTCACGCCGCGCTTCCCGGACGGGCTTACGGTGATCTCGGGGAACGGGCAGTGGCGCGATGCGAGCGGGACGGTCCTGCGGGAGGGCAGCAAGCTGCTCATCATCTACGCTCCGCCCGGCGACGAGGGCCACCGGTCGATCGACGAGATCTCGGAGATCTACGAGGAGCGCTTCGAGCAGGAAAGCGTGCTGCGGGTCATCGGCAGTGCGTGCGTCTCCTTCTCCTGAGCGGCGGGGCGCCGTGCTGCGCTAGGATCGAACGTGTCGAGCGCCCCGCGTTCCCCTGAGTCCGAGCCGTACCCGCTGGTCGAGCGCGCCTTCGTGCAGGTGGCGGTCAACAGCGGGCAGCCGGCGCGGCACCCGTTCACCTACGCCGTGCCGGAGGGGCTGGAGGTGCGGCTGGGGCAGGCGGTCTTCGTGCCGTTCGGGAGCCGCGTCCTGCAGGGGATCGTGGTCGGGGAGACGGACACGCCGCCGGAGCAGGAAGCGCGCCCCCTCGAAGCGGTGGCGGACCCGCAGCCCGTGCTCGACGGGGCCCACCGCGAGCTCGCCCGCTGGCTGAGCGGGCGCTACCTGGCGCCCCTCTGGGAGTGCGTGGCGACGTGCCTGCCCTCGGGGTACGGGCAACGCTCGGTGACGGTCGTCTCGCCCGTGGACCTGCCCCTCCTGTTGCCCAGCGAACCCGCCGACCAGCGCGTCCTGCGCTACCTCTCGGAGCACGGCCAGACCGCCCTCGACACGCTGCGGGAGGCGCTGGGGCAGGTGCCGAACGACCTGCTCAAGCGGCTGCAGGAGAGCGGCCACCTGACGGTCGCGCAGGGGCTCGCTCGTCCGGCGGGGCGGCCGCGCATGGAGCGCCGCGTCGCGCTGGCGGCCGAGCCCGAGTTCGCGCGGAGGCACGCGCGGGAGCGGGCGGATCGGTCGGCGAGGTCGGTGGCGGCGCGCATCCTCGAACGGCTGGCGGAGGCGCGGGACACGACGCTGACGGAGGTGCGGGAGATGGGGGCGACGCGCCGCCATCTCGACGAGCTGGCCGAGGGCGGCTGGCTGCGGGAGTACGAGGCGCGCGTCGAGCGGGACCCGATCGCGGAGCGGGCGGAAGAGGCGGCGCCGGCGGCAGTGCTGACGGAGGAGCAGGCGGCGGTCGTGGAGCGCATCGCGGGGGCGCCCGGGGAGTACCTGCTGCACGGGGTCACGGGCTCGGGGAAGACGGAGGTGTACCTGGAGCTGGCGCGGCGGACGCTGGCGGCGGGGAAGGGCGCGATCGTGCTGGTCCCGGAGATCTCGCTGACGCCCCAGGCGATCCAGCGCTACGGGGAGCAGTTCCCGGCGGAGATCGCCGTGCTCCACTCGGGGCTGAGCACGGGCGAGCTGTACGACCAGTGGTACCGCATCCAGCGGGGGGAAGCGCGGCTGGTGGTGGGGTCGCGCAGCGCCGCCTTCGCGCCCGTGGCGAACCCGGGGCTGGTCGTGCTCGACGAGGAGCACGAGTGGACCTACAAGCAGTCCGACCCCCAGCCCCGCTACCACGCCCGCGACGCCGCCGCCGAGCTCTGCCGCCTGACAGGGGCGACGCTCGTCCTCGGGAGCGCGACGCCGGACGTGACGACGTATCACCGCTCGGAGGTGGGCACGCTCTCGCGCCTCGAGCTGCCCTCGCGGGTGATGTCGCTGGGGGAGGGCGAGACGCAGGCGGTGGCCCTTCCGGACGTGGCCGTGGTCGACATGCGGGAGGAGCTGAAGTCGGGGAACCGCGGAGTCTTCAGCGTTCCCCTGCGGAACGCCCTGCGGCGGGCGCTGGAGGAGGAAGAACAGTCGATCCTGTTCGTGAACCGGCGGGGGGCGGCGCGGTTCCTGTTATGTCGCGCATGTGGATATCTGCCCAGCTGCCCCACGTGCTCGCTCGCGATGGGGCTCGATACGCGCGACCCGATCCATCCGCGCATCTTCTGCCACCACTGCGGGCGGGGACGCACCCAGGAGACGACCTGCCCCGAGTGCGGCAGCGCCCGCTACCGCCCCTTCGGGGTGGGGACGCAGCGCATCGAGCAGGAGGCGCGGCGGGCGTTCCCGAAGGCGCGGGTGGCGCGCTGGGACAGCGACGCGGCGAGCCGCAAGGGCAGCCACGAGCGCATCCTGCAGTCGCTCGAGTCGCGCGAGGTCGACATCCTGGTGGGGACGCAGATGCTGGCGAAGGGGCTCGACCTGCCGGCCATGACGGTCGTGGGGGTGGTGGACGCAGACGTGGGGTTGAGCCTGCCCGACTACGTCGCGCACGAGCGCACGTTCCAGCTGCTGAGCCAGGTGGCGGGGCGGGCGGGGCGGCGGGAGCGGCGGGGGGAGGTCTACATCCAGACGTACGAACCGGAGGCGCCGCCCATCCGCGCCGCCGCCGAGCACGACTACGCCGGGTTCTTCGCGCACGAGTCGCAGCACCGGCGGCGGGCCGGCTACCCGCCCTTCGCGCGGCTGGCGCGGCTCAGCTACCGGCACGGGAACCAGGAGCGGGGGCTGGAGCACGCCTCGCAGATGGCGGCAGAGCTGCGGACCCGCCGGGACGCGGCGGGCTGGCCCGATCCGGATGTGCTCGGCCCGACGCCGGCGTACGTGCGGCGTCTGCGGGGGGAGTACCGCTGGCACATCCTGCTGCGGGGCCGCGATCCGCGGGCGCTGCTCGACCAGGTCACGCTGGGGCGGCGCTGGAGCGTGGACATCGACCCGGTAAGCCTTCTCTAAACCTTTTCTTTTCCTTCTGCGTTGACGTGGGCTCTGCTATCCTCGGGCCTGCCCCCGCGGGGAATCGCGCGCGGGCGAGGACATAGTGCAGCGAGACGTCGGTTCCTGGCGCCGAATCGCCCTCATCTTTCCTGGTCAAGGTTCTCACCATGTCGGCATGGGTGAGCGGCTGTACCACGCGTCGCGCGCGGCGCGGGAGGTCTTCCGGCGGGCGGACGAAGTGCTGGAGACGAAGCTCTCCCGGCTCTGCTTCGAAGGGCCGAAGGAAGAGCTCGAACGCACCATCAACCAGCAGCCAGCGACGTTCGTCATCTCGATCGCGTGGCTGGAGGCGCTCCGCGAGCGCTTCGCCGCGCTCGACCGGAAGCTCCAACCGCATGTGCTCGCCGGGCACTCGATGGGCGAGTTCACGGCGGCGGTGGCGGCGGGCTCGCTCGACTTCGAGGAAGGCCTGCTGCTCGTGCGCGAGCGGGGCAAGGCCATGGACGACGCCGGCCAGGAGAATCCCGGCGGGATGGCCTCGATCCTGGGGCTCCACGAGGACACGGTCGCCGAAATCTGCGAGGAAGCACGGGGCGACGACGGGTACGTCGGCATCGCGACCCTGAACTGCGAGGGCCAGAACGTCATCTCCGGGGCGGTCGAGCCGCTGAAGCGGGCGATGGCCGCGGCGCAGGCGGCGGGCGCGCGCAAGGTCATCCGGCTGCCGATTACGATCGCCTCCCACTCGCCCCTGATGCAGCGCGCGAGCGACCGCATGAACAACTGGCTCGAGCACTTCCCGCCGCGGGAGCCGGAGGCGCCGGTGGTGGGCAACATCAACGGCGACGTGCTCCGCTCGGAGTCCGAGGTCCACGCCGAGCTGCGCGACCAGCTCACGTCGATCGTGCGCTGGCAGCGCGGGGTCGAGCGCATGCAGGAGATGGGCGCGGACCTCTTCGTGGAGGTCGGGCCCGGGAACGTGCTGACGAAGCTCGTGCGGCGCATCGACCCGGAGACAAAGGTCGTGAGCCTGAGCGACGAGCGCAGCGGCCTGCTCAGCGAGCGCTTCGACATCGTCGAGAGCGCCACACGGTGACTCGCCCGCGCGTCGTCGTGACGGGCATCGGCGCAGTCACCCCGGTCGGGAACACGGCCGAGGAGACGTGGCAGTCGATGCTGGACGGGCGCAGCGGCGTCGGCCCGATCACGCTCTTCGACCCGGAACCGTTCCCCGTGCGCATCCACGCGGAAGTGCGGGACTTCGAGCTGGACCCGCGCGTCGACGCGAAGCAGAAGCGGCACATGAACCGGGGCGTGAAGTTCGCGATGAACGCCGTCCTCGAAGCGCTCGACGACAGCGGCCTCGAGGTCAACGAGGAGAACGCCGAGGACGTGGGCATCATCTACGGGTCGGGTGCGGGCGGTTACGACGAGATGCTGATCGGCGACGAGGTGCTGCGCACGCGCGGTCCGCGGCGGGTCTCGCCCTTCCTCGTGGCCAACCACATCGTGGACGCGGCCAGCGGGCACATCTCGATCCAGACGGGCGCGCGCGGTCCGAACGTGGCGGTGGTGAGCGCCTGTGCGACGGGCGCGGCGGCCATCGGGTCGGCGGCGCACGCGATCCAGCGGGGCGACGCCTCGGCCGTGATCGCGGGGAGCAGCGAATCGGTGTTGATCCCGCTGTTCCACGCGACCTGGTGCTCGATGCGCGCGCTCGCGAGCGACAACGAGCACCCGCAGGAGGCAGTGAAGCCGTTCGACCTGAACCGGGACGGCTTCGCCGCGGGAGAGGGCGCGGGGGCGCTCATCCTGGAGAGCGAGGAGCACGCGCGGGCGCGCGGGGCGCGCATCTACTGCGAGCTGCTCGGTTCGGGCACCTCGAACGACGCCTACGACATGATCGCGCTGGACGAGCTGGGGCGGGGGCTGCGGCGGTCGATCGCGGGCGCCCTGCGGGACGCATGCATCGAAGCCAGCGAGATCGACTACATCAACCCCCACGGCAGCGGGACGAAGCTGAACGACCGCATCGAGACGCTCGTCGTGAAGGAGCTCATGGGGGAGGCCGCCTACGAGGCCTCGATGAGCTCGGTGAAGCCCGTCACGGGGCACGGGATGGCGGCGGCGGGGGCGATCGAGGCGATCGCCTGCATCCTCGCCATCCGGGACCAGAAGGTCCCGCCCACGATCAACTACACCACGCCGGACCCCGAGTGCGACCTCGATTACGTGCCGAACGAGGCGAAATCCCGCCCCGTGCGCACGGCGCTGAGCACGTCGGTGGGGCTCGGTGGCCACAACGCCGCGGTGATCTTCCGCGCCATGAACGGAGCGGTCTCATGACCCGAGCGCTTGTAACCGGAATCGGGGCGGTGACGCCCGTAGGCCTCACGGCGCCCGAGTCGTGGCGCAACCTGCTGGCGGGAACGTCGGGCATCGCCCCCATCGAGGCGTTCGACGCGAGCGACCTGCCCGTGCGCATCGCGGGCGAGGTGAAGGGCTTCACCACCGAGGCCATCGGCTCGAAGGCGGCGCGGCGGATGTCGCGTTTCGCCCAGTTCTGCGTGGCGGCGGCGCAGGAGGCGGTGGCGGACGCGGGGCTGGAGCTGACGGACGAGGAGCGACCGCGGGCGGCGGTCGCGATCGCGACGGGCGCCGGCGGCGTGCTCAACACCTTCCTGGAGACCGAAAACTACATCGCGAAGGGACCGGCGCGGGTGAGCCCGTTCTTCGTGCCCCTGATGGCGCCGAACATGGGCGCCTGCCAGGTGGGCATGCAGCTCGGGTTCCGGGGGCCGACACTGGCCTCGACGGCGGCCTGCGCGAGCGGGCTCTACAGCTACATCGAGGCGAAGGCGCTGATCGAGAGCGGCCTCGCCGACGTGGTCATCGCCGGCGGCGCCGAGGCCGCGATCCATCCCGTCTCGGTGGCGGGGCTGGCGAACATGAAGGCGCTCAGCCGCCGCAACGACGACCCGGAGGGCGCCTCGCGCCCCTTCGACCGGGACCGCGACGGCTTCGTCTTCGGCGAGGGCGGATCGGTGTTCGTGGTCGAGTCGGAGGAGCGGGCGCGGCAGCGCGGCGCGCGCGTCTACGCGGAGATCGCGGGGGGCGCCCTGAGCGGCGACGCCTACCACATCACGGCGCCGCGCGACGACGGCAGCGGGGCCGCGCAGGCGATGTCGTCGGCGCTGGAGGCGTCGGGCCTGAACACGGAGGATGTCGACTGCATCTCCGCGCACGGCACGGGCACGCCCCTGAACGACGTTTCGGAGACGCTGGCGATCAAGGTCGCCTTCGGGGAGCACGCGGGATCGCTCGCGATCAGCGGGACGAAGTCGATGGTGGGGCACCTGCTGGGCGGCGCGGGGGCGGTGGGGGCGATGGCCTGCGTGCTCTCGGTGGCCGAGGGCGTGGTGCCTCCCACGATCAACCTGGAGAACGCCGACCCCGAGTGCGACCTCGACTACGTTCCCAACGAGGCTCGCGAGATGCGGGTCGATGCGGCGATGGTCAACGGGTTCGGCTTCGGGGGCCAGAACGGCAGCGTGGTCTTCAAGCGCTACGCCGGCTAGCCCGGGGCGAGCGCGCGCAGGCGCGCGACGATCTCCGGGAGCTGCTCCAGGACGTAGTCGATCTGCTCGTCCGTGTTCCCCTTGCCGACGGTGAGGCGCAGGGAGGCGTGCGCGAGATCGTCGTCGATGCCCATGGCCGTCAGGACGTGCGAGGGTTCGAGCGAGCCGGTGGTGCAGGCGCTGCCCGAGCTGGCGGCAACCTCGGCCATGTCGAGCGCGAGCAGGACGCTCTCGCCCTCGACGTTGCGGAAGCAGCAGCTGAAGCTGTTGGGGAGGCGGCGGTCGGGGTCGGTGGGGCCGGTCACGACGGTGTCGGGGACGCGCTCGGGCAGCTCGAAGAGGAGGCGGTCGCGGAGGCGGCGGTAGTGGCCGACGCGCTCCTCGCGCTCGGCCCAGGCGAGCTCCATGGCGGCGGCCAGCCCGAAGGCGCCGGCGACGTTCTCGGTGCCGGCGCGGCGCTCGCGCTCCTGCGAGCCCCCGAGCATCTGGGGCTGCCAGGGGGTCCCGCGGCGCACGTAGAGCAGGCCTGTGCCCTTCACGCCGTAGACCTTGTGAGCGGCGAGGCTGAGCAGGTCGACGCCCAGCGCGGCCGGCGTTATGTCGATGGATCCCGCGGCCTGGACGGCGTCCGTGTGGACGACGATGTTCGCGTTTCGCGCCTTTGCCAGGGCCGCCGCCTCCGCCACGGGCTGGAGCGTCCCCACCTCGTTATTGGCGGCCATCAGGGAGAGCACGGTCGTCTCGGGTCCGATGGCGTCCTTCAGGGCGGCGAGATCGACGACCCCGTCCGAGTCGACGGGCAGGTAGGTGGCGCGGAAGCCCTCACGTTCGAGCTGCTCCACGGCGTGGAGGACGGCGTGATGCTCGACCTGGCTCGTGACGATGTGGTCGCCCCGGCCGCGCTCGCCCTGGGCGATGGCGGCCCCGCGGATGGCGGCGTTGTCGGACTCGGTGCCACCGCTGGTGAAGACGATCTCGGCGGGCTCGCAGTCGAGGAGCTTCGCACAGCGGGCGCGGGCCTCATCGAGCCAGCGGTGGGCGGTCTGGCCCTCGAGGTAGATGGAGGAGGGGTTGCCCCAGTCGCGGGAGAAGACGGGCCACATGGCTTCGAGCACGCGCGGGTCGGGGGGCGTGGTGGCGGCGTGGTCGAGGTAGACGCGCTCCATATTCTCCCTCCCGGTGACGCGGGGGCCGCGATTGCGCCCGCTCTCCTGCTATACTTTAGCCGTGCGCGGCGTGCGTGCGCCGGATCCCATTGCAAACACCCCGAAGGAGTGCCCATGACGACCGAAGCCACCACCCAGACTGAACTGGTCACGATTACCGATGCGGCCGTTGAAAAGGCGAAGGCGCTCCTGGAAGCGCGCGACCTGCCCGAGGGCGCGCTGCGCGTGTTCGTGGCTGGCGGCGGCTGCTCCGGCTACCAGTACGGCATGGCCCTGGCCCGCTCGACGGAAGAGGATGACCTCGTCCTGGAGCGGGGCGGCGTGCGCATCGTCGTCGACCCGGAGAGCGCGCAGTACCTGGACGGCGCGGAGATCGACTACGTCGACGAGGTGATGAAGAGCGGCTTCAGCATCTACAACCCGAACGCGACGAAGAGCTGCGCCTGCGGCTCCAGCTTCCAGACCGAGGGCGGCGGCGGCGAGGCTCGCCCCTGCGGCCACTAGGCCCGGTGCCCCGTCACAGACCCTGAAGGGGCGCTTGCGCGCCCCTTCTTCGTGCCCCGGGCGGACGAGCACGCTGCCGACACTGCGAGTATAGCAATTTGCGCCGTGTATAGCGGACAACGCTAGTATCGCCATAACTCGCTATACTTTGCGAGTGGACCCGATACGGAACCCGTACAGTCCAGGGGCGGGCACTCCTCCGCCGGCTCTGGTCGGACGCGACGCAGAGCGCAGCGACTTCGACATCGCGATACAACGTCTGACGATCGGCAGGACCGCTCGAAGTCTCATGCTGACTGGCCTGCGAGGCGTGGGGAAGACAGTACTCCTCCACGAATTCGGACAAGATTGCCCGGGGCCACTCGTGGATTCACCAGCACCTTGAGGCAGCAGAGGACACGCAGTTCCCCTCCGCCATCGCCACCCTGGCGCGAAAGTCACTGCTTCAACTCTCGGCCGGCGCCCGTCTTGCCGAACGCGGGCAACGTGCACTGGGGGTGCTGCGATCGTTTCAGCTGCGCTGGAACCTCCCGGAAGCCGGGAGCCTCGAGGTAACGCTCGACCCCGTCGCCGGGCGGGCGGACTCAGGAGCCCTTGACGAAGACCTCGCGGACCTCCTGAGTGAGGTTGCTGAGATGGCAAGCACCTCTGGGAAGGGGGTGCTATTCACACTTGATGAAGTCCAGTATGTAACCAGGGAGGACCTCGGCGCTCTGATCGTGGCCCTCCACCGCATTAGCCAGAACCAACTGCCACTGGTCGTCGCAGGCGCGGGTCTTCCGTCGGTGCCGGCGCTCGCTGGAGAAGCCAAGTCGTACGCGGAGCGACTCTTCCGATTCCTGGACATCGGCAGGCTCGACGAGGGGGAAGCAAAGGCGGCGCTGGCCACGCCTGCCGAGGCAGAGGGAGTGACGTGGCAGCCGGATGCACTCTCGCTCGCGATGGACGTGACCGAGGGATACCCCTACTTCCTGCAGGAGTTTGGAACACAGACCTGGGACGTTGCCCGGGACGGAGCCGCCATCGGCAGGGGTGACGTCGAGGCGGCCATTCCAGTCGCAACCTACGAGCTCGACAGCGGGTTCTTCCGCGTACGGATCGACCGAACCACGGACGCCGAGCGCTCCTACCTCACAGCGATGGCCGCCCATGGCGAAGGGCCATACAACTCAGGAGCCGTAGCCGCCCGTCTCGGGAAGACGACACGCCAGGTAGGACCTGTACGTGACAGCCTTATCAAACGGGGTCTCTGCTATGCGCCCGCCCATGGCGTTATCGCGTTCACGGTCCCGATGTTCGACCAGTTCGTGCGCAGGCAGCTTGGGGCGTGAACGGCCGTCGCGTGGCAAGGGCGCTCGCCGAGCCGGCAAGTCGCTAGAGGACGTTGCGCATCAGCTCGACGTGGGTGGTGAGGAAGGCCATGGCCTCGCGGGTGGCGCGGCGGAAGCGGGCGAACTCGGAGTCCTGCAGGGCGAGGTCGTCGAAGCGCTCGAGCTCGCTCATGGAGTCGAATTCGCCCGCGATGGCGATGGCGTTGGTCCCGCCGGAGAGAGCGGTCCAGGCGCTGGTGGTGGCGTCGATGCCGCGCTCCGCCTGGTACTGGAGGGCCTCCGCCAGGGAGAGGACGAACTCGCGGTTCTTGCCGGGGAGCACCTCGCCGGTCATGAGCCGGAGGAAGCGCCGGGGGGCGGTCGCCTCCTCGGCGGAGATGAGGCCCTCGGAGTGGTAGGCGAGGCGGTGGATGGAAGCGTCGGTGCGGCCGGGGAGGAGGTGGCGTTCGACGTCGGCCCAGATGCCCGCGAAGCGGGCGTCCTGGGTGACCAGGTCGCTGAGTCGCTCCAGCTCCTCGAGGGTGTTGAAGTCCATGACCAGGGAGATGGCGTTCGTGGGGCCGGTCATGGCGGTCCAGACGGCCGTGCGCGAGCTGATGCCGCGCATCTGCTGGTGCTCGATGGCGACGCGCGCCGCCGAAAGCAGCTCGGCGGTCTGGCCCCGTTCGACGATGCCGCTGATCAGGCGCCGGTACATACACACTCCCGCCCGCTCCAGGGCCGCGCCAGTGTAGCAGGCACGTTCACCGGCCCTTGAACTCGGGATCGCGGCGCTCGAGGAAGGCGCTCATACCCTCGCGGAAGTCCTCGCTGGTGAACATGGGGCGGAGCTGCAGGTAGGTGTGGTCGACGGCGGTCTCGAAGGTCTCGTCCATGCCGAGACGCATCATGCGCTTGGTGGCCTGCACCGAGTAGGGGGCGTTGCTGGCGATGCGCGCGGCCATGGCGGCAACCTCGGTCATGAGGTCGTCGTGGGGGACAACGCGGTTCACGAGGCCGAACTCGAGGGAGCGCTCGGCGTCGAGCACGTCGCCCATGAAGGCAATCTCGGCGGCCTTCGCCCAGCCCACGAGGCGGGGGAGGTACCAGGTGCCGCCGGACTCGGGCAGCACGCCGCGGCGCACGAAGACGGCGCCCAGCTTGGCGCGGTCGCTGGCGATGCGGATGTCGCAGCCGAGGGCCATGTCCATGCCGTAGCCGGCGGCGGGGCCGTTGAGGGCGCAGATGACGGGCTTGTCCATGCGGTGGAGGACGAGCGGGGGCGTGTGGTGCAGGTCGAAGAGGCGGAGGTCGGTGGCGCCGCTCATGTCGTCGCCCTCGGCGCGGGCCTTCAGGTCGAGGCCGGCGCAGAAGCCGCGGCCGGCGCCGGTGAGCACGACGACGCGAACCTCGGGGTCGGTGTTGGCGCGGTCGAGCTCGGCGGAGAGGGCGGCGAGCATGGGGCCGCTGATGGCGTTCAGCCGCTCGGGGCGGTTGAGCGTGAGGGTGAGCACGCCGTCGCACTGGTCGACGATGAGTTCGCTGTCGGTCTCGGGCATCTGGGCCTCCTGTTGCGGGGAGTGTTCCACGGGCGGGGGTGGCGGGCAATCAGCGCAGCAGGTACTCGCCGAGGGTGAGGCCGCGGGCACGCACGTCCTCGGCCATGCGCTGGCCGACCCAGCGGAAGTGCCAGGGCTCGTAGTCGTAGCCGGTCACGTCCTCGAGGCCTTCGGGGTAGCTCATGACGAATCCGAACTCGTGCGCCCGCCCGGCGAGCCAGCGTCCCTCCGGGGTATCGCCGAACGCCTGCACGAGGTCAAAGCCGACGGCGGCGCTGGAGAAGTCGACGGTGGTGCCGAGCTGGTGCTCGCTGTGGCCGGCGCGGGCGCTCACGCGCGAGGCCTGCTCCAGGCCCAGGTCGTTGACGTGGTAGCGGTACGTCTCGGCCTGGGTGGCGTAGCTGCGATAGCTGCTGACGACGGCGATGCGGTGACCGGCAGCGGCGGCGGCCTCGAAGAGGGCGAGGAGGTGGGGGAGGACGATATCGATGACCTCCTGGGGGCCGATCGAGTAGGCGGCGGGGATGGCGACGAGCCCGACCGGGGCGCAGTCCGCTTCGAGGCGGTGGAGCTTGTCGAGGGGCGCGTGGATGTCGTTGCAGGGGACGACGTACACGCCGTCGGCGTCCGGCGTGGCGGTCGGGGTGGGAGAAGCGGAGTCGTGTTCGACGGGCTCTGGGTCCGCGGGGGAGGACGCTCCGACATCGGCGTCGGGGGTGGGGGAGCGGGCGACGAGCTCATCGACCACGCCCTCGTCGCCACAGGCGGCGAGCAGGATGAGGAGGATAAGGGCAACGACGATAGCGCGATGACGGCTGCCCTTCATCCCGCTCAGCATAGCGCGGCCCCGCAATCCCGCCCGCTCACGCGCCCTAGCTGGTGGTGAAGGCGCTGATGCGGGGATCGCGCCGCACGTCGTCGACGAAGGCGCGCAGGAGGGCGTTCGTCATGGCCGGGTTCTCAAGCTGAAGGAAGTGTCCCCCACCGGTCACGGGTTCCTGGCGCAGGAAGAACGTGATCTGCCGGAGCCGCTCGGGGTCGCCGAGGGGCTGGTTCCCCCAGAGCGCCATGAAGGGCTTCTTGTCGGCGGCCTGGAGGAGGGCGCCGAGGTTCTGGGAGAAGTAGCCGTTGTCGGTGAGCTGGCCGGCGGCGACCTGCGGCTCGCAAGCGAGCATGCGCTCCTCGACGTGCTCTCGGATGTCGGGGGCGGCGGAGTCGCCGAAGAAGCGCTCGAAGAAGACGCCGGCGGGTTCCATCGAGCCGGAGTCGCGGATCTGGGCGGCGAGGCCGCCCATCGCGCCGCGGGCGGCGGAGTCGAGGGGCGGGTCGACGATGACGGTGCCGATGACTCGCTCCTCGTGGCGGGTATTGGCAAGGAGGGCCGCGAGCCCGCCGATGTCGTGCCCGGCCACGACGGCGGCGCCCATGCCGCGGTCGTCGATGACGGCGGCGATGTCGTCGGCGGCCTGGGTGAGGTCGTACGGGGGCGTGAGGGAGGACTCGCCGCAGCCGCGCAGATCGAGCGCGAGGCAGTGGAAGTCCTTCGAGAGATCCGCGAACTGGGGCTCCCAGAAGGAGCGGTCGCCGGCCCAGCCGTGGACGAAGATGAAGGGCGGAGCGCCCTGCCCCGCCTCGTCGTACCCGAGGGAGGCGCCGCCGATCTCGAGGGCGGGCATCAGGCCCGGCCACTCCGTCGCCGTCTGCCGCGGACGCGGCGGCGCGCGGCGCGCACGGGGCGAGCGGCTTGCTCGCGGACGCGGCGGCGGGCGCCTCCCCCGCGCGAAGACGAGGAGAAGAGGGCTCCGAGCGCGAGCAGGACCGCGCCCGCGACGGCGGCGCCGGCGATCAGCGGGAGCCAGGGGAAACGCCGATCGCGGTCGCGCCACTCGCGGCGCCTGTCCTCGATGTCCTCCGGGATGGGGAAGGAGGCGGGTTCGGGCTCGGGCTCGACGTCGGGTTCGGGGAAGCGACCGGCCTCGACGTCGTCCAGGAAGGCGGTGACGGCGGCCGTGAAGTCGTCTGGGTTGTCGCCGGGGACGCTGTGGCCGGCGGCGGGGACGACGACGAGGCGTCCGGCGCCCATCTCGGCGACGACCCGCTCGGCGACCTCCTGGCTGAGGATGTCGCTCTGCTCGCCGCGCAGGAGGAGGACGGGCGGGGCGAGCTCGCGGAAGCGCTGCCAGAGCTCGTCGCTGCCGACCTCGCTGCCGACGCGGACGGCGCCCTCGCCCTCGCGGAAGCGCTTGTCGAACTTCCAGGTCCACTTGCCGTTCTCGAGGGGCTTGAGGCGGTGGCGCATGCGCTCGCGGATGTTCTCCTCGGTGCGGCGGGTGTTGAAGCGCATGGCGTTCGCGACGAACTCATCGAAGTCGAGCTCGTCGGGGCCGCGAGTGAAGCGCATGATGTTGTCGACGCCCTCGCGGGCGGCCTCGGGGCCGACATCGACGAGGATGAGGGCGCTTACGCGCTCGGGGTGCCGGTAGGTGTACTCGACGGCGTTGAGGCCGCCCATGCTGTGGCCCATGAGGATGAAGCGCTCGAGGCCGAGGGCAACGCGGACGGCTTCGACATCGGCCACGAAGCTCTCGCGGGTGTAGTCGCCGTCGGGGGCCCACTGGCTGTCGCCGTGGCCGCGCTGGTCGAGGTTGAGGAGGCGGAAGCGGTCGGCGGCGCGCTGCCCGAACTCGTCGAACATGTGGCCGGAGACGCCGAAGCCGTGCAGGGCGAGGATGACGGGGGCGTCATCGGGCCCCCACTCCTGGTAGGCCAGCTGCAGATCGGCGCCGGCGGTGGTGGTGCGTTCGCGGTAGGTCGCAGTCAGGGGTCGGCCCTCCGCAACGGACTCGCGGCGCGGACAACCGCCGCGGGCTCTCGATAATAGCACCGGGGGCGGTGTGCGCCGGGGCAGGGACTCAGGCGCCGAGCTCGATGTAGCGCTCGACGACCCAGCGGAGCGCGTCGGAGGCGGTGACGACGCGGTAGCCCCCGGCGGTGTTCATGGGCACATGGCGGAAGCCCCCGTCGGCCATCTTGTGGAGGGCCACGGCGACGGTTTCGTTTTCGCGCACCAGCACCGGGTCGGTGGTCATGTATTCGGCCACGGGGGCATCGAGGGCGCCGGGGCGGCCGGCGACCTTCTTGAGGACGTCACGCTCGGTGAAGATGCCCGAGAGGGAGCCGCCCTCCACGACAAGCACGGCGCCGCCCTTGTTCTCGACGAGGAGGTTGACGGCCTCGCGGACGGTGGCGGTGGGAGCGACGGCAGGGGGGCGCTGCAGGCGCAGGGAGGTGAGGGGCTCGCTGAAGGCGCTCTCGCTGATGGCCTGGTCGGTCTCGGGGATGTCGACGCTGAGCAGCGGTTGCCCGCAGTTCTCGCAGCGATCAACGCCCGCGATGTTGGCCGCCCCGCAGTCGGGGCAGGTGACCAGCTCGGCGCCGGTGTGACTGGTCATGGGGCCTCCCGTGCGTCGGGGCGGCGGGGCCGCCCTAGAGCACGCTCCAGGTTTCGGGGCCGGCGATGAGCGCTTCGAGATCGGGCTCCGCCCGGTCCTTCGCGACCTCGACCTGCTCGGCCACGAGACCGTCGTAGGTTTCGCGTTCGACCTGCCGGAAGATGCCGAGGGGCACGGGGAACTCGGGGTAGTCCATGCCACTGAGGATCATCGGCAGGGCGATGTCGGTGCGGCCGGTGTCGTGCACCAGCAGATCGTCATCGCTGAGGGGGTTCTCGACGACCTCCGGCTGGAAGCCGTTGAGGCGGACGCCGTGCTCGAGGTGCTTGCCGAAGCGCAGCGGCTTGCCGTTCTCCAGGTAGACCATGCGGTCCTGGCGAACGTCCTTGTCGGCGAAGGAGGCGAAGGCGCCGTCGTTGTAGATGTTGCAGTTCTGGAAGACCTCGACGAAGGCGGCGCCCCGGTGCTGGGCCGCGAGCCCGAGGGTCTCCTCGAGGTGCCTGGTGTCGCGATCGACGGAGCGGGCGACGAAGGTGGCGCCCGAGGCGAGGGCCAGCTTGATCGGGTCGATGGGCACCTCGGTCGTACCCAGGGGGGCCGACTTCGTGACCTTGCCGATGGGCGAGGTGGGGGAGTACTGGCCCTTGGTGAGGCCGTAGATGCGGTTGTTGAAGAGCACCACGGTCACATCGACGTTGCGGCGGAGCAGGTGCATGAGGTGGTTCCCGCCGATGCTGAGGCCGTCGCCATCGCCGGTGACGACGAAGACGGTAAGCTCGGGGCGGGCGGTCTTGAGGCCGGTCGCGATGGCGGGGGCGCGGCCGTGGATGGTGTGGAAGCCGTAGGTGTTGACGTAGTAGGGGAAGCGGCTGGAGCAGCCGATCCCGCTGACGAAGACGATGTTCTCGCGGGGGATACGGAGGCCGGGAAGGGTCTTCTGCATCTGGGCGAGGATCGAGTAGTCCCCACAGCCCGGGCACCAGCGCACTTCCTGGTCGGAAACGAAGTCCTTCCGCGTGAGGAGAGGGATCTCCTCCTCGATGGCCCCGTTGGAACCTGCTGCCGTCACTGCAAAGCCTCCCGCGGCGAGGATCGCCGCTAGAACTCGAACTCGAAGGGGCCGGACACGCCCAGGACCTCGTCGATCTTCCCGCAGATCTCCGTGATCTTGAAGGGCTGGCCCGCGATCTTGTTGAAGGGAATCGCATCGACGAGGTACTGCGAGCGGACGAGCACCGAGAGCTGTCCGTTGTTGAGCTCGGGAACGAGCACCCTGTCGTAGCGCGAGAGCACCTCCCCGAGGTTGGCGGGGAAGGGGTTGAGGTGGCGGAGGTGGGCGGAGGCGACGGACTTGCCCTCGGAACGCGCCCGCTCGCCCGCGCTGGTGATGGCCCCGTAGGTGCCGCCCCAGCCGAGCAGGAGCAGGTCGCCCTCCTGCGGTCCCGTCACCTCGAGGTCGGGCACCTCGTCGACGACGCGCGCAACGCGCTCGGCGCGGGTGAGCGTCATCTGGTGGTGGTTGCCCGGCTCATAGTTGATGTCGCCCGTCTCGTAGGACTTCTCGAGGCCGCCCACGCGGTGCTCGAAGCCGGCCTGGCCGGGTACCGCCCAGGCGCGCGCCAGCGTCTCGGGATCGCGCTCGTAAGCGTGCGAGACGCGGGCGGGATCGGCGTAGCGATACGTGATCGGCTCGATCTCCTCGAGGCGGGGGATGGGCCACGGCTGGGAGCCGTTCGCGAGGTAGCCATCGCTGAGCATGATCACGGGGACCATGTACTTGAGGGCGATGCGGAAGGCCTCGATGGCCATCCAGAAGCAGTCCCCCGGGGTGGACGGCGCGATGAGAACGACGGGAGAGTCGCCGTTCCGGCCGTACATCGCCTGGAGGAGGTCGGCCTGCTCGGTCTTGGTGGGCATGCCCGTGCTGGGGCCGGCGCGCTGGACATCGAGGATGACGAGCGGGAGCTCGGCCATGACGGCGAGGTTGAGACCCTCGCTCTTGAGGGCGAGGCCGGGGCCGCTGGTGCCGGTGAGCGCCATCTGCCCCGCGTAGGAGGCGCCGATGGCCGCGCAGACGGCGCTGATCTCGTCCTCCGCCTGCATCGTCTTCACGCCGAAGCGCTTGTAGCTGGCGAGCTCGTGGAGCACGTCGGAGGCAGGGGTGATGGGGTAGCTCGCGTAAAAGAGCGGCAGTCCGGCCAGGTGCGAGGCGGTGACGAACCCGAGGGCCGTGGCCTCGTTCCCGCTGATGTGCCGGTAGATGCCCGGCGCGACATCGGCGGGGGGCACCTCGTAGCGCTCGTGCACGAGCTCGCTGGTCTCGCCGAAGGCGTTGCCGGCACGGAGGGCGCGGAGGTTCGCCTCGAGCACCACGGGGTTGCGCTGGAACTTGTCCGAGGCCCAGCGCTCGACCGTGTCCATGGGCCGGCTGAAGAGCCAGAGGACGAGGCCGAGGGCGTAGAAGTTCCGCGAGCGGAAGCGCTCCTTGGCGCCCAGCTCGAGGCTGTCGAGGGCGGCCGCGTTGTGCTTCGTGATGTCGATGCGCAGGAGGCGGTAGGGCGAGAGCGAGCCGTCCTCGAGGGGGTTGCTCTCGTAGCCGGCCTTGCGCAGGTTGTTGGGGTTGAACTCGCCCTCGTCGACGATGAGGAGGCCGCCGGGGACGAGGTCGCCGAGGTTGGTCTTGAGGGCGGCGGGGTTCATGGCAACGAGCGCATCGGGGTTGTCCCCAGGCGTGTGGATGTCGTTGCTGGAGAAAGAGAGCTGGAAGCCGGAGACGCCGGGAAGGGAGCCGGTTGGGGCGCGGATCTCGGCAGGGTAGTCGGGCAGGGTGGCGAGGTCGTTCCCGTAGACGGCGGTCGTACGGGTGAACTGAGTCCCGGTGAGCTGCATGCCGTCGCCGGAGTCGCCCGCGAACCGGATGGTGACGCGGTCTCGCGTGGTGACGGCTTCAGAAAGCGGAGACTCGATTTCGGTTGTCATCCTGTGACTATCCCCCCTCCCGCTTCGCCACGACCTGGTGGGGCCTTGGCGGCAGGTTCAGCACTTCCTCGGGAAACGACTCAACAAAATGCTGGAGCAGCTCCCCCAGGCGGACGAGCCCGGTGACGGCACCGTCCTCGACGACGGGCAGGGTGCGGTAGTTGTGGCGCTGCATGAGCGCGATCGCATCCCCGACGGTGGTCTCGGCGGCAATCGTGGCCGGTTTCCGCGTGAGCACGCTCTGATCCAACGGCTGGTCCCAGTCGAAGTCCGCTCCCATGCAGCGGGTGAGCACGTCTCGTTCGGTGAAGATGCCGACGAGGCGGTCATCCTCCACGGCGAGGACGCACGAGCGCGCGCCCTGGTGCATCCGCTGGACGGCGGTGCGCACGGTGGCCGTGGGCGGGAGAAACACTGGATTCGCGAGTGGGAGTTCGCCCACGCGCTGGTCGATGAACTTCGCGAGCCGGGACCGATCCATCAGTTCCTGACTGCTTCCGCGAGCCTCGGGAGCGAACCCCCTGGGCGGCTCTTGGCGCTGCTCACGGAGTGTACCGCGTTTTCTGCTTATGCACGCCAGCGCCTTCCTGCGTCTGTTGTGCCACGCGATTCCCGGTGCCGCTGCGAGCGCGCATACCGGCAGGCGGTGGGGAGGGGGTACAATTCCGCCGCGCCAAACCGGCCGAGGGGGCCCGTGATGAACATCCGGATCGTGGCACTGGCCCGTCCCGTGGGGACGGCAGGCGAAGAGATCGCGCAGCTGACGGCGGACAAGCTGGGCTTCCGCTTCTACGACTACCAGGTGGTGCAGGCGGCCGCGCAGGAGGCGGGCGTCTCACCGGAGACGGTGAGCGAGGCGGAGCACACGCCCTCGCTGCTGACGCGCATCCTCGAAGCCCTCGCGCGCAACCCGAGCATGCCCGTAGCGGCCTGGGCCGACCCGGTCCCGCTGGCCAGCAACCCGCTCCTCACGTCGACCGAGTACCGGCGCTTCATCGAGGACGTGATCCGCGACCTCGCCGAACAGGGCGAGGCGGTGCTGATGGGGCACGGGGCGCCCATGGTGCTGCACGACCGCAGCGACACCCTGAAGGTCCTGACGACCGGTTCCCTCGAGCAGCGCGCCAGGCGTATCGCCGAGGGCATGAACGCCGACATCGCGACGGGGCGCCGCACGGTCGAGAAGACGGACTCCGAACGGCAGGACTACTTCCGGCGTTTCTACAACCGCGCCTGGCTGGCATCGGAGAACTACGACCTCTGCCTGAACACGGACCGGCTCACGGCCGAGCAGGCGTCCTCGCTGATCGCGGAGATGGCGCAGATGCACTGAGCGCCCGGCGGCGTCAGGCGCGCTCGAAGGCGGCGATCGCGGCTCCCAGCAGCACGGCCTGCAGGAGGCCGGCGGAGGCCAGCAGCCAGAGACCGGCGGCCCGCTCGCGGGCGTGCAGGAGGAAGCCGAGCGCGACGTTCACGGCCACGATCCCTCCCCCGACGGCCCCGATGCGCAGCAGCTCCCAGCGTTCGCCCACGCGCACGATGCCGGTGGTCTGCGGGAAGTCGATCTGCACGAGGGCAGGCAGGTCCGGGTACTGGCTGAAGAGGTAGCCCCCGAGCGCCCCGAGGGCGACGAGCACGAAGCCGACGACGAACCAGGCGTCGCCGTCGCTCCAGAAGGAGAGGAGGGCGAGGCCGCGGGGCTCGACGCGCTGCGTCTCGCCGGGCTCGACGCCGACGATGAGGCGCCGGGAGCAGGCCTCGGCGAAGGCGACCTCGTCGGGCACGGTGAGCCCGTAGACACGCCCCGGGGTGACCACGAAGACGTTGTCCTCGGGGCGGTTGTGGGTGGCGAAGAAGAGGGTGGGCCCGAGGGCGGTGACGAGACCGCGCCCGATGTGACAGCCCCACCAGTTCAGCCCCGTGACCGACTCCTCGCCGACGGTGCGGCCGGGAACAACGCGCTGGATGTCGGTGATGGGGACGACCACCTCGCCGCCACACCAGCGGATACGCAGGGACTCGTCGTCGATCTGGTAGGCGAGGCGGGCGAGGCCCACGGTCCACCATCCGAAGAGGAGGGCGAGGCCGGCGAAGACCGCGACCACGACCCAGGCGAGGAAGGTGGTGAATTCGATGGCGCCGCCGGCGGCGAGCGCGCCGGCCACCAGGGCGATGAAGGCGGCCCACAGCGTGAAGGCGCCGCCGACGATGACCCCGAGGGCGCGGGGAGGCCGGAAGGTCTCGGCGTCTACGACGCCACTCGCACGCGCGCCGGGGTGCACCATGAGCCGTACTTCTCGCTCTTGCCGCGGATCACATCGAAGAAGATACGGGAGAGCTCCAGGGTCGTGGGACCCGGTACGCCACCCCCGATGGCCCGCCGGTCGATCTCGGTCACGGGCGTGAGGTGCGCGGCCGTGCCGGTCATGAACACCTCGTCGGCGATGTAGAGCTCGGAGCGATCGATGGGGCGCTCGACCGTCTCCAGGCCGAGCTCGTTGGCGGCCAGCTCGACGACGGTGGCGGCGGTGATGCCCTCGAGGATGTTGTCGGAGGGGGAGGGCGTGATGAGCTTGCCATCGCGCACCATGAAGATGTTCTCGCCGCTGCCCTCGGAGACGTGGCCGTCGGCGTTGAGGACGATGGCCTCGTCGAAGCCGTTGCGCTCGGCCTCGCTCTTGGCGAGGGCGCTGTTGACGTAGATGCCGGTCACCTTGGCGCGCGGGGGAATGCCGAGGTCGTCGACGCGCCGCCAGCTGCTCGTGTGGCAGCGCGCGCCCTTGTCGATATCGAGGTACGGCCCGAAGGGGGCGATGAAGATGAGGACGTCGCTCTCGAGGCCGTGGAGGCGTACGCCCAGAACCTCGGAGCTGAGGTAGACCATGGGGCGGATGTAGACATCCTCTTCGTAGCCGCTGCGCTCGACGATCTCGACGGTCAACTCGCAGAGGCGGTCGATGGGCTCGTTCAGCTCGAGGCCGAGAATGTGGCTGCTCTGGGCGAGGCGCTCGTAGTGCTCGCGCACGCGGAACAGGTAGAGGCGGCCATCCTCGGCGTTCCAGTTCCCGCGGATGCCCTCGAATACGGCGGTTCCGTAGTTGAAGGCGTGGGTCATGACGCCCACCTTCGCCTCCTCCAGAGGCACGATCTGTCCCTTGAAGTAGGCTTGCGGCGTGGCCATCGGCGCGCCCTCCTGAAGGCTGGTGACTGGCGCAGTATACGCGCGAGCGGCTACTGGTCCGCCGCGGAACTGCTGAAGAAGGTCGGCTCGCGGCACTCCTCAACGGAGCGCTCCTTGCCCGCCAGGCGCTCGCGCACATCGTCCGCGGGAAGCGGCGGGGCGACGACGAGCGGGCTGGTGGGATCGTCGACGGCGTCCTCCAGGTAGTCGATGAACGCCTCGTGGAAGTCGCGCAGATCGCGGGGCGGGGCGACGGCCGAAAGGTCCTCGATGAAGGCCTCGATGGCGGCGGCGATGCCGGCTTCCTCCGTCTCCACCTGGATGGCGTCGGAGAAGCGGTCGAGGCCGGCGCAGAGGACGGCGAGGTAGGCCTCGTCATCGACATCGGTAGGCGAAGCGTCGTCGCAGGCGATGGCAAGCACGGCGAGCAGCCCGGCGGTCGCGACGAGGAGGAACGAGCGGGCCATCGGGGGCATCGTACGCACGGGTCCGGTTGGCGCTACAGGACGATGCGGCGGACGGCGCCGGAGGGGGCGCGCCGCCAGTTCTCGACGACGTAGCGCTCGGCGCCGCCGACCTCGCGACGCTCCATGCGACAGCGGCGGGGCGCTTCGAGCTCGCGGCGGGCCGAGCGCGCCCAGCGGATGAGCGCGTCCGCATCGGCGATGGGGAGCACGTCGCCCGCCTCGGCGAGCAGCTCGGCCTTCGCGATCCCGAGGGCCAGCAGCCAGCCGGTCGTGAGCTCGGCGAGGGCCACGTGGAAGTCGCGGTCGCCGAAGGTGACGGCGAGCCTGCCGGCGCCGCTCTCGCCGCCGGCCAGGAGCACGCTCGCGCCGGGCGAAGGCGCGGCGAGCGCGCCGACGCAGTCGCGGACGCCGACCAGCAGGTCCGGGATGGCATCGGCATCCTGAGCGGGCGGCGTGGCGAGCGCGTACTCGGTGGCGTGCTCGTCGTGCAGGTCGCCGAGGCCGCCGGCGTCGAGCCAGTCGCGCCAGGCGGGGTCGTCCCGGAGGAGGGCCACGCAGGCGACCTCCTGCTCGGCGGCGCTCGCGATGAGGGGGACGGCGGGGGCGTAGGCGCCCCACTCGACGGCGTGGAGCGCCTGGAGGCGGGAGAGCCAGGCACGGGAGCCGGTCGCGAGGAGGGAGGCGACGGTCACGTTGCGGTAGCGCGAGCCCGCCGCCTCGTTGGCGATCGCGGATTCGAGGCGCAGGCCCTCGATCACAAGCTCGACCGTCTCCCCGAGGACGAAGGAGGTCTGACGGTGGGCGTCGGGGGAGCCGGCGGCGCCCGCGGGCGGCCGCGAGGAACGCTCCGCCTCGGGGAAGACGCGGGGCGGGGAAACGCGGAAAGCGGGCATCGGCCTAGTGCCGGTCGCGGGGCCTGCGGCGGCGGCGGGAGCGGCTGGGCGGGGCGGGCGGGGTCTCGGCGGCGGGGCGCGGCCCGAGCTGGCGGATCGCCTCCCAGCCGGCGTAGGCGGCGCCGGCGCCCAGCTCCGACTCGATCTCGAGGAGGCGGTTGTACTTGGCGGTGCGCTCGCTGCGGGCGGGGGCGCCGGTCTTGATCTGGCTGGCGCCGGTGGCCACGGCGAGGTCGGCGATGAACGTGTCCTCCGTCTCCCCGGAGCGGTGGCTGATGACGGCCGTCCAGCCCGCGCGGTGGGCGAGATCGATGGCGTCGAGGGTCTCGCTGAGGGTCCCGATCTGGTTCAGCTTCACGAGGACGCTGTTGGCGGCGGCCTCGTCGATGCCGCGCTGGATGCGCTCGGGGTTCGTGACGAGCAGGTCGTCGCCGACGAGTTGGACGGTGGCGCCGAGGCGCTCGACGAGGGCGCTCCAGCCGGACCAGTCGTCCTCGGCGAGGCCGTCCTCGATGGAGGCGATGGGGTAGCGCTCGGCCCAGCCGGCCCAGTGGTCGATGAGGGCCTCGCTGGAGAGGGTGCGGCCCTCCTTCTCGAAAACGTACTCGCCACCCTGGTAGAGCTCGGTCGTGGCGGGGTCGAGGGCGAGGACGAGGTCCGCGCCGGGGCGGTAGCCGGCGCCCTCGATGGCCTCCAGCACGACCTGGACAGCCTCCTCGTTGCCGGGGAGGGAGGGGGCGAAGCCGCCCTCGTCGCCGATAGTGGTGCTGAGGCCGCGGTCGGAGAGGATGCGCTTCAGCGAGTGGTACGTCTCCGTGGCCATGCGCAGGCCCGCGGAGAAGGTCTCGGCGCCGACGGGCATCACCATGAACTCCTGGAAGTCGGTGGAGTCCTCGGCGTGGCGACCGCCGTTGAGGATGTTGAACATGGGGACGGGGAGGCGGTGGGCGGCGGCCCCGCCGAGGTAACGGTAGAGGGGCTCCTCGGCGGAATCGGCAGCGGCGCGGGCGACGGCGAGGGAGACGCCGAGCATCGCGTTCGCGCCCAGCCGCGCCTTGTTGGCAGTGCCGTCGAGCTCGACGAGGAGGCGGTCGACGGCGCGCTGGTCGGCGGCGGTCTGGCCGATGAGGGCGGCGTTGATCTCCGCGTTCACGTGCTCGACGGCCTTGAGGACGCCCTTGCCGCCGTAGCGCCGGGCATCGCCGTCGCGCAGCTCGACGGCCTCGTAGGCGCCGGTCGAGGCGCCGGAGGGGACGGCGGCCTGGCCGACGGCGCCATCTTCGAGGAGCACGGAGACATGGACGGTGGGGTTGCCGCGGGAATCGAGGATCTCGCGGGCGACCAGCTCTTCAATCAGCATCAGGCGGCTCCTTGGGCGAGGCGCTCGCAGGTATCGATGGCGTCGGCGGCTTCATCGCAGACGACGAGCGGGGTGGCGGCGCCGTCGGGGAGGGTCAAATCCCAGCTCCCCATGGTGACGACGGGCTTCCCCACGATGAGGGCGAACGAGATCTCGTTGAGGGTTCCGTAGCGGCCGCCGACCGCCACGAGCGCATCGGCGGTGCGGGGGATGATGGTGTTCCGGGCATAGCCGATGCCGGTGACGATGGGGATGGTGACAAACTCGTTCATGTCGCTGCGGTCGTCGCCGGGGAGGATGGCGACAGTGACCCCGTCGGCAGAGCGGGCGCCGCGGCAGGCCTCGCGCATGACGCCGCCACGACCGCCGCAGACAAGCGTGTGGCCGCGCATTGCGATCTCGCGACCGACGGCGTAGGCGGTCTCGCCCTCGGCCGGGGTGCACGCCTCGCCGCCGATGACGCCGACGATCACTCCTCGACCTCCTCCGGGACCTGCTCGATGCGCACGAGCGCGTCCGGGCTCTCGAGGTAGTCGATGTAGAGGATGCCGTTGAGGTGGTCGATCTCGTGCTCGAGGGCCTCGGCGAGGAGGTCGTCCTCGGCGCGGATGCGGACCTCGCGGCCGGTGGTGGGGTCGATGCCCTTCACGATGACCTTCACGGAGCGAACGATCTCGCCGCGGAAGCCGGGCACGGAGAGGCAGCCCTCGTTGAGGACGCGTTCGCCCGAACGCTTCACGATCTCGGGGTTGAGGAGGGCGAAGGGCTCGGCGGGCGGCGTATCGAGGACGATGACCTGGAGGGGGATGCCGATCTGGGGCGCGGCGAGGCCGACGCCGGGCGCGTCGTACATGGTCTCGAACATGTCCTCGATGAGCTCGGGGATGCTCGAGTCGCGGGCGCGCACGCGCTTCGCCCGCTGCCGCAGGACGGGGTCGCCGGCGCGCCGGATGGGATGGATGGCCACGAATCGCATTGTACGGAGGCGCGTCGTGCGGGCGACCGGGCGGGCGCGCCGGGAGCGTCGCGGCGACTTCGTGTAGGACGTACACTAAGTCGCGTGAGCGATCCCCCACGGGCGGACGGCGGGTACCGGGCGATCGTGATCGGCAGCGGCATGGCGGGACTGTTCGCGGCGCTCGAAGCGAGCGCCCTGGGACCCGTGCTGCTGGTGACGAAGGCGGAGCTGCAGGAGGGGAGCACGCTCCATGCGCAGGGCGGGATCGCGGCCGCGATCGGGCCAGACGACTCCCCCGAGCAGCACCTGGCGGACACGATCGCGGCGGGCGCGGGGCTCGTCGACGAGGCGATGGCGCGCGTCCTCGTGGAGAGCGCCGCCCAACGCATCCGCGACCTCGAACAGTACGGCGTCGACTTCGACAGCGAGGGCGCGGGGCCGGCCTTCGGGCGCGAGGGGGCGCACCGCAACGCGCGCGTGCTCCACGCGCGCGGCGACCGCACGGGGGCGGCGATCACGGCGGCGCTCGCCGAGCGGGTCGAGAGCGGGCGGGTGACCGTGCGGCAGCACACCCTCGCGACGGAGATTCTGCTGGAAGGGAGCACGACGGCCGGTCTTCGCGCCCTGGACCTGGAGTCGGGGGCCGAGGTGGTGTTCGAAGCGCCCGCGGTGGTGCTGGCGACGGGCGGGGCAGGAGCAGCCTTCTCTCACACGACCAACCCGCCGGTGGCGACGGGTGACGGGATCGCGCTCGCGTTCGCGGCGGGGGCGGAGGTGACCGACCTCGAGTTCTACCAGTTCCACCCGACCGCCTTCCGGCAGGCAGGGGCGCCTCCTTTCCTGATCTCGGAGGCACTGCGGGGCGAAGGCGCCGTGCTGCGGGACGAGCATGGCCGGACGTTCATGGGGCGCTACCATCCGCTGGCCGACCTCGCGCCGCGCGACGTGGTGGCACGGGCGATGGTCGCCGAGATGCAGGCCGCGCATGCCGACCAGGTCTGGCTCGACTGCACGGCCCTGAACGGGGTCGACCCGACCGAGCGCTTCCCCGGCATCGCCGCCTTCTGCCGCGACCACGGCATCGACCTGCGGCACGACCCCGTGCCGGTCGCGCCGGCGGCGCACTACCTGATGGGCGGTGTTCGCACGGACGAGTGGGGCCGGACGACGGTCCCGGGCCTGTATGCGTGCGGGGAGAGCGCGGCGACGGGGGTCCACGGCGCGAACCGGCTGGCCAGCAACTCGCTGCTGGAGACGGTCGTCTTCGCGAAGCGGGCGGTCGAGCACCTCGCGAGCGGGGCGGGCGGGGCGATGGCGCCGTGCGCGGCATCGACGCCGTTCGCACCGGCGGGGGGCGCCCCGCCCGACCACGCGACGGTCCAGCGGCTGCTGTGGCGGCGGGCGGGCATCGAGCGGTCGGGGGAGGAGCTGGCGGGGGGGCTGGCGGCGGTGCGGGCGTGGCCAGCGGCGGCCCGGGAGCCCTCGCGGGAGTCGCACGAGCGGTGCTGGCTCGCGGTGTTCGCCGAACTCCTGCTGACGGCGGCGCTCACCCGCGAGGAGAGCCGCGGGGCCCACTTCCGCACCGACTTCCCCGAACGGGACGACAACCGCTGGCAGCGGCGCCTGGTGTATCGCCGTGCCGGTTGAACCACCCCCCGTGGGAGCCATCGCCTCGGTGGTGCGAACGGCGCTCTCCGAGGACCGCGCCGGAAGCGACATCACGACGCAGGCGGTCGTCGAACCCGAGCTCGTCGCGCGCGGGCGGCTGGTGGCGCGCGAGGCGGGGGTGGTCTGCGGGCTCGTCGTGGCGAGTCATGTGTTCGCAACGCTGGACGAGCGCGTCGCCTTCGAGGGGCACGTCGCCGACGGGGACCGGGTGGAGGGCGGGACAGCACTCGCGAGCGTGACCGGACCCGCACAGGCCATCCTGTCGGGGGAGCGGACGGCGCTGAACCTCCTGCAGCGGCTCTCGGGAGTCGCGACGCTGACCCATCGTTATGTCGAGGAAGCGGCCGGGACGGACTGCCTCATCCTCGACACGCGCAAGACGACGCCGGGCCTCCGGGACCTGGAGAAGTACGCGGTCCGCTGCGGTGGCGGGACGAACCACCGCCGCGACCTCGTGGCGATGGCGATGATCAAGGACAACCACCGCGAGGCGATCGGCCGGCAGGGGCGGACCCTGCAGTCGGCGGTGGGGGCGATCCGGCAGCACGCGCCGCAGACACCCATCGAGATCGAGGTGGACACGCTGGAGGAGCTGGAGGCGGCGCTGGCGGCGGAACCGGAGTGGATCATGCTCGACAACATGAGCACGGCGGAGATGCGCGAGGCCGTGGCGCTGGTAGCGAGGCGCGCGAGCCTGGAGGCGAGCGGCGGGATCACCCTGGAACGCATCGCGGAGGTGGCGGCGACGGGCGTCGACGCGATCTCGTCGGGGGCGCTGACCCACAGCGCGCCCGCGCTCGATATCGCCCTCGACCTCACCTTCGAGGACCAGGGCCGCTCAGGCGAAGCCGACTGAGCGGAGGAAGGCGGGGGCGCCCCGCACGGCCTCGTCCGGCTCGCGCTGGTCGATCTCGAGGGTGACGGTATCGAGCGCGGCAAGGCCCCCGGCGACCATCGCCCAGTCGAGCTGGGCGGTGCCGGGGGCGCGGTGGTCGACCACAGCGCGGACATCGTGGACGTGGGCGCCGACGAGCCGGTCGCCGAGCCTCTCGAACCAGGCGCGGTGGGGCATGAAGCCGAGCCGGTCGAGGATCTCCGCGTGGCCGGTGTCGTGCCAGTGGCCGGTTTCGTCCGGGGCGAATCCGTCGAGGAGGGCGAGGGCCTCGTCGGGGTGGGGGATCTGGTGGAACTGGAGGCGGTTCTCCGGGCCGATGACGATGCCGTGGGGGCGGGCCGCCTCGACGAGCTGCTCGAGCGTGGCGCGGGCGGCCTCCAGGTTGGCGGGAGCCGCCTCCGCGCGGCGCTCCTCCATCGCGGCGCGGACCTCGCCGGCGCGGTTGCCGCGAATGCCGTGCTGGCGGAAGAGGCGGTACAGCTCCGCCTCCGGACCGGACCACGCCATCTCGACCTCGCCCAGGTGGACAACGAGCCCGATGGCGCCGGCCTCGGCGGCCCACTCGAGGCTGCGGAGGGCGTGTGCGACGGCTTCCTCCCGCTCGGCGGGGTCGGTAGCGGCGAGGTTGAGGTCGGCGTTGCCGCGGCCGCCGGCCACGAGGACGTGGGGGGCGGGCTGGTGGATGGAGGTGACGGGGAGGACGTTGGCGTCGAGGAGGGCGCGCAGCTTCTCCTCGGAGGTCGAGTGGGAGACCTCGATGGCGTCGTAGCCGGCCTCGGCGGCGTAGCGCGCGAAGGCCGCGCCGTCGGCGAAGCGGTCCTGCTGGGCGTACATGGTGGAGAGCGCGAGCGTGGTCACATTACCCCCGGGATTCGGCAGTCGGGCTGCGTGTGGCCCGCTGGATGGCAAGCACGGCCGTCGGAAGGGCAAGGGCCAGCACGAAGCTGAGGATGAGCCCCAGGCCGTCGTCCCGGATGAGGACCGGGACGAGCAGTCCGCCCACGACGCCCGCGAACAGGCTCAGGGGAAGATAGCGCAGGCCGGCGTTCCCGCGGGTGATCACGCTCAGGGCGAGCCACGGAACGAACCCGAGCACCAGCCACCCGAGAACGTAGAGCGTGATGAAGATGGCGCTGAAGAGCACGGCGGGCGCGTCACGTGATGAGGCGGAGGATGTCGAAGTAGGTGATGACGACCATGCCGCCCAGCAGGACGACGAAGCCGACGAAGTGGACGAAGCCCTCGCGCTCGGGGGAGATGCGTTTCCCGCCGCGCAGGATCTCGACGAGCACGAAGAACATGCGGCCGCCATCAAGGGCGGGGATGGGGAGGGCGTTGAAGACGGCGAGGGAGAGGCTGAGGAGGGCGGCGAGCTCGATGAGGGGCCGCCAGCCGGCCCGCTCGATGATGTCGCCGGTGGTGCCGGCGATGCCGACGGGGCCGGAGAGGAGGGGCTGGTCGGGGGCGACGCCGCTGCTGCCGCCGACGCGCACCTGGATCTCGTTCTTGGTGACGACGACGGCGTCGACCATAGCGCGCCAGCCGAGCCCGATGGCCTCCCAGGGCGGGTACCACTCGCGCTCGGTGAAGGGATACGTCACGCGGCAGTTGACGGGGTTGCCGTCGTCGTCGATGCCGGAGCAGGTGGTGGGAGCGCCCACGCGGATGCCGGTCGGGCCCTGGCCCTCGGGTGGGCGCCAGCGGGCGTAGACCTCGGCCATGAGGGTGGAGTTGGCGCGGGTGATCTCCCAGGTCTGCGTCTCGCCGATGTAGCGGCGGGTGCTGAAAATGAGCTCGCTGACGTTGCGCACCTCGCGGCCGTTGACCTCCATCACCACGTCGCCGGGCTGGAGGCCCTGCAGGGGGGCCGTGCCGTCGCGCATCGTGCCCGTGACGGCGGCCCTGGAGGCGGGCGACCCGGGCATGACCTCGGAAACCTGCGCGAGGTTGAGGGAGCGTTCGCTGGGGATCATGAAGCCGACGGTGAAGAGGGCGAGGGCGAGCACGACGTTCATGACGACGCCCGCCGCCATCACGACGAGCCGCTTCCAGTGGGGGGCGGCGGCGAGGGAGCGGGGATCGGTCGGGTCCTCTTCGCCCAGCATCCGCACGAATCCGCCGATGGGAAGCCAGTTGATGGTGTACACGGTCTCGCCGTAGCGCCAGGCCAGGCCCTTGATGCGGGGCGGAAAGCCGATGCCGAACTCGAGCACCCTGATGCCGAAGGCCTTCGCCGCGACGAAGTGCCCCAGCTCGTGGATGACGACGAGGGCGACGAGGATGCCGGCGAAGGGCAGCGCGGAGCGCAGGAAGTCGATCAGGTCGAACGTGAAGAGGAAGCTCACGCCCCTGCCCCCGCGGGAGCCACCTCCGCGGCGGCGCGCGCCCACGCGTCGGCGGCGAAGACGGCCTCAAGGTCGGGATCGGGCGTGGATTCGTGGCGTTCCATCACGCCTTCGATAATGCCGGCGATATCGAGGAAGCCGACCTCGCCCGCCATGAAGCGCCCGACGGCCACCTCGTCGGCGGCGGCCATGGCGGCGGGGTAGGTGCCGCCCAGGCGCCCGGACTCCATGGCGAGGCGCAGGCAGGGGAAGCGGGAGCTGTCGGGCTCGCCGAAGGTGAGCTGGCCGGCGACGGCGAGGTCGAGGGCGGGGGCGGGGGGTTCGGGCATGCGCTCCGGGTAGGCGAGGGCGCACTGGATGGGGAGGCGCATGTCGGGCACGCCGAGCTGGGCCTTCACGCTGCCGTCGCTGAACTCGACGAGGGAGTGGACGATGGACTCGCGGTGGAGGACGACCTGCACGGCCTCCATGGGCACGTCGAAGAGCCACATGGCCTCGATCGTCTCCATGCCCTTGTTCATGAGGGTGGCGCAATCGACGGTGATCTTGTCGCCCATGTTCCAGGTGGGGTGCTTGAGGGCCTGGGCGGGCGTGACGGCGGCGAGCGCGCCGGGGTCGAGGTCGCGGAAGGCGCCGCCGCTGGCGGTGAGCATGATGCGGCGGATGCCGTGGTCCTCCTCGCCCCAGAGGCACTGCCAGATGGCGGAGTGCTCGCTGTCGACGGGGCGCAGGTCGCCGCCGCCGGCGACCATCGCGCGGCGGATGAGGTGCCCGGCCATGACGAGCGCCTCCTTGTTGGCGATGGCGACGGGCTTGCCCGCCTCCAGCGCCGCGATCGTCGGCAGCAGGCCGGCGGCGCCGCCCGTCCCCGCGAGGACGATGTCGACATCGTCGGCGACGGCCATCTCGTCCATGGGCAGCCAGGTGGCGCCGGCCGCCGCGATAGCGTCGTCGAGGGCGCTGTCGCGGGCGGCGGCGTAGACGTAGCGGGGGCGCAGGTCGGCGACCTGCTCGGCGAGGCGGGTGGTGTTCCGCCCGGCCGCCAGCGCCGTAATCTCGAAGAACTCCGGCAGCTGGCGGGTCACGTCGATGGTCTGGCGGCCGATGGAGCCGGTGGAGCCGAGGACGGCGATGCGCTTTGGTGCCATACGCCCATCGTAGCCCGCCCTCGCGTCCGTGTCTGCGATGGCGGCAAGGCGGCTGTTGTCATGTTTTCGCGTATACGTGAAAATGTGAAGCGATGAAGAGCATAACCGTCTCAGTCGACGAGGAGACCTATCGCCTCTCCCGCATCAAGGCGGCCGAGGCTGGCACGTCCGTGTCCGCACTCGTTCGGTCGCTCCTGCTGGAGCTCGTGCAGGGTGGCCCAGCCGAGAGCCGTTTCGACCGACTTCACAGGCGCCAGCAGCAACTGTTCAACGCAATTGACGCCAAAGGTCCCATCACCACGCCAACCAAGCGGCTGACCCGAGACGAGCTCCACGACCGCGATGCGCTTCGTTGACACCAACGTCCTGATCTACGGGGTCAGCCGGGCGCCCGAGGACGCGGACAAGAGCCTGATCGCCCGGGAGGTGCTCGCGAGCCGCGACCTGGCCGTATCCGTGCAGGTGCTCCAGGAGTTCTACGTCCAGGCAAGGCGTCCCGACGGTCCTTGTGCAATGTCGGATGACGAGGCAGTGGAGTTCGTTGAGGATCTGCGGCGCTACCCCATCCAGACACTCACGCTCGAGGTGTTCTGGACGGCACTCGGTTTCCAACAGCGGTTTGGCGTTTCCTACTGGGACGGCGCGATTCTGGCCGCAGCACAGCACAGCGGCTGCACCTCCCTCCTGACGGAAGACCTGAGCGACGGCCAGGACTACGACGGCATCCGCGTGGTCAACCCATTCGCGGCCGGCGCCGGACGCTAGGCCGGACGGGCGGCGGGCTCTAGCATGGCCGCCATGCGCTGCGTGGTGACCGGCGGGTGCGGGTTTATCGGGTCGCACATCGTCGATGCGCTGGTGGGGGAGGGAGCGGAGGTGGTCGTGCTCGACGACCTGTCGTCGGGGAACCGGGACTACCTGAACCCGGCGGCGGAGCTGGTGGAGGGGTCGGTGGCGGACGGGGAGGCGGTGCGGTCGGCGGTGGCGGGGGCGGCGTGGGTGTTCCACCTGGCCGCCCTGCCGCGCGTCCAGCAGTCGGTCGACGACCCCATCGGGACGCACGCCGTCAACGTGAACGGCACGCTGAACGTGCTGCAGGCGGCGCGTGAGCACGGCGTCGAGCGGGTGGTCGTGTCGTCGTCCTCGAGCGTGTACGGGGACCAGGAGACGCACCTGATGACGGAGGACCTGGAGCCGAACCCGATGTCGCCGTACGGGCTGCACAAGCTGATCGGGGAACAGTACGCCGACCTCTTCGCGAGCCTGTTCGGGCTGCAGGTGGTCTCGCTGCGGTACTTCAACGTGTACGGGCCGCGGCAGTCGGCGGAGGGGGCCTATGCGCTCGTGATCCCGCACTTCCTGCGGCTGCGGGACGAGGGCAAGCCGCTGACCGTCTACGGGGACGGCTCGCAGACGCGCGACTATGTGCACATCGAGGACGTGGTGCGGGCGAACCTGCACGCGGCCAACTCGGAGCTGCCGGAGGGGCGGGCGGTGGCGCTGAACGTGGGCTCGGGGGAGGAGACCTCGGTGAACGAGATCGCGGCGCTGGTGGGGGGCGAGGTGGAGCACATCATCCCGAACCCGCGGGGGGCGTTCGAGGAGCAGCGCAAGTGCGCGGACACGTCGCGTGCGAAGTCGGTGATCGCGTGGGAGCCGCGCATCCGGCTGGCGGAGGGGATGCGGTCGGTCCTGTAGGGGCGGTGGGGCTAGACTGGCGGTCCGGGCGATTAGCTCAGCCGGTTAGAGCGCTTCGCTTACACCGAAGAGGCCGGGGGTTCGAGTCCCTCATCGCCCACCACATTGCAATCTCGGGAGGCGACGCCATGCCAAAGGACTTCATCTCCTTTCTTGATTGGTCCGCGGACGACCTGAGCGACCTAGTGACAGCGGCACAGACCTTCCGCCAGTTGTGGGTTGAAGAGAATTCTCCGCCAGCACTTACGGGGCTGCGTATTGCCCTGCTGTGGGGTGCACCGGGATTCCGCAACCGAGCTGCGTTCGAGTTGGGCATAGCAGAACTCGGTGGTACGTCCGTTGAGATTCCAGGCACTATCGACGTGAATGAACCGCTGGAAGATGTGGCTCGCTATTTGGATAACTGGTTCGATGCAATCGTCGCAAGGACAGCTACCCACGAGCAAATGCTGAGGTTGGCACGTTCGGTTCGAGTTCCAGTGATAAACGCCAGAACCCCGTTCAACCACCCGTGCGAGATTTTGGGAGACTTAGCTTATATCAAGGACCAGAGAGGCAACTTGTCAGACCTGCGCGTCGCATTCTTTGGCGAGGCGACGAACCTCGGGCACTCTTGGTTCGAAGCAGCTGCGAGATTTCCAATACACGTCGTCCAAGTGTGTCCGGTGGGATATGAAGTCGAAACCCAGTTCCTTCAAAGGATCGCCCGCGAAGCCGAAGGCGAAGTATCTGTTTCTCAGGACATTTACTCAGCAATAGCCGATGCAGATGTAATCTATACCGACTGTTGGCCTGCAAGAAATACTGACGCAGATCAACGGAAGATAAGGGATATATTCCTGCCTTACCAAATAACGGAGGAGATACTGAGGGCAGGTCCAAAGGACGCTCTCTTCCTTCCATGTCCGCCCGTTCATAGAGGCGAGGAGGTGTCTGGTGGTGCGATGGACTGGCCTGCCTGCCGCGTATACGAGGCGAAGGAATACCTCCTACATGCGCAGAATGCTCTCCTAGTCTCTCTTCTCAACAGAGGAGGTGGTGGTGGTGTCCAAGAGTGGTTCAAGTGAGGACGCCGCGACAGCCCTCGACCTGCTGCTTCGGAGCGGCCCAGGTGCGTCCGTCCGACGTGCGCGGGGCCGGACTGGCGCTGGTCGTCAGGCTGCCCGCACCGCACTAACGCGGTCGACGGGTCCCCCGCCCGCAGAGCACGTCGCCACCACGGGATGGCAGTAGCTCTACTGTTCGACGACCGCGGGCAGCGTTAGCACCTGGTAGACCTCTTCGGCGTTGAGGCAGTCGAAGAGCTTGGCGGCCTCGTCGCCGAGTTGGGCGAGCTCGCTCTCTTCCAGCTCGTTGGTATCGAGGGCGCCGAACCCGAGCGCCAGGATGTGCGGGCTATCCGCGACGAGGGTGGCCATGCACACGACGGCCTCCTCGCGCAGCCCTTCGACCCTGGAGGCGGTAAACGCCGCGAAGAGTGCGGTCTTGCTCTCCAGCGCCAGGCAGTCGAGCAGGGACACGGCGGCGGGTCCGAACGCCTCGGTGACCGTGGCGCCCAGGAACGCGTCGAACAGTTCCTCGCCGACCAGGTCCTGGATGCACGACACCTCCTCTTCGGGGAGCATCGCGACGACGTCCTCGCCGGTGAAGGTGTCGTCCTGGTCCAGTCTCGTCGTGAGGCGGACGAGCACGTTCACCTGCTCCGTCACGCTGACGCAGTCGAACAGCGCCTTCGTGGAGTTGAACAGGGCTTCCGTGTCGGTGTCTTCGAGTGCCGGGCGCAGCAGCTCGAACCTGACGCGAATGACTTCGGGGTTCTCCCGCGCGACAGCGATGCTGCACTCACGCGCCTCGGGGTCGGTTCTTCCGTGGTGGGAATCGACCAGGACCAGGCCCAGGAGCACCACGTTGTCATCGGTCAGGCAACCCAGGAAGGAACCCGCGCCCGAACTCCTGACTTCCGCAACGAGCCTCCTGATGGGGATGTTCAGCATCGATTCGTACAGTTCTTCTCCGATCGCCTCGCGGATGCAGCCCCTCTCGGCTTCGGAGATGTGCGCCATGAGTTCGGCACCGGTCGTGGCATCGGTGAGGAACAGGTCCTCCAGGGAGCCTTCCGACTCGACCGGCGCGGTGGGTGGCGCCGTGGGCGTCGCCGTTGGTTCCGGGGTCGCCGCCGGCGCCTCGGTCGCGACTGCCGTGGGCTCGGCTTCATCGTCGGATCCGCAACCGAGGACGACGACGGTGATCGCGAGCGACACGATGGCGATAACGAGCAGACGCAGTTTCGGTGTCCTGGTCACGGTCCCAACCTACCTCTAACCCCTCGGCAAGGCTTCCGAGCGCCTCAAGGGGAGTGAATCGAAACTGGACTATATCTCAATACGCGCCCGCTCAGAACAGCGGCCGGCCGGCGGCGCACTGGATCGCGATTGGTGGGCATCGGGCACTCACCCACGTCTCACAACCGGAGACCATGCAGAATCCGTCGAATCGTCATGAATCATCACGATTGATCGCGAAGGAGCGCCTCAAAAGTCACAGAACGGTAACGCCCATGGTGTAGAACTCCGGGCGGCCCGGCTCCGCCCCGGCAACGGGCGCCGGGAGGGTCGGCCGGGGCCCGTCTGGAACGCTACGGACGGACCCGCCGGCAAGAGATGGGAATCATGCTCAGGACTTGCGCTCACCGTGCTCGTCGCCTCCGTGGGGGGCGTCGCCCCGGTGCCCGGGCGAGCCGTGCCGAAGCAGGCCGCAGATGACGGATACGCCGACGGCGGGTATCTCGACGCCCGACTACACCATGGGGTTCAGCGACGAGTTTCTCGCCTCGCCCCGGCGGTTCACGGCGGAGACACACGCCGCCTATCTCCTCCCGTACCTCAAGCCCGGCGTTCGCGTGCTCGACTTCGGCTGCGGGATCGGCACCATCTCCGCCGGTCTGGCGGAGGCCGTGGCCCCCGGCGAGATGCATGGCGTGGACCTGGAGGAGTCGCAGATCGAGCTGGCGAGGGCCGAGGCCGAGCGGAGAGGGCTCGACAACGCGACCTTTCACGTCAGCGACGTGCTCGCGCTGCCCTTCGAGGACGGCTTCTTCGATGTCGCCCACGGGAACACCATTCTCATGCACATTCCCGATGCCCAGGCCGCGCTCACCGAGGTGAAGCGCGTGCTGAAGCCGGGGGGCATCATCGCCTGCCGCGAGATGATCTGCGCATCGAGCTTCGCCCATCCCGACTTCGGCGTGCTCGGGAGGGGGTGGGAGATGCTCGAGGACATCCTGAAGGCCAACGAAGGGCATCCCCAGATGGGCAAGGAACTGAAGGGCCGCCTGGCCGAGGCCGGGTTCGACAGCATCCAGGCGACGGCCTCCCTGAGCAACTACAGCTCACCATCGGATGTCGCCTTCTTCCACCGGTTGGTCGACTCGTGGTTCCTCTCGCCCGAGATGACCGAGACGGCGGTGAAATACGGGGCCGCGACCGAGGAACTCTGCGACGAGCTGCGCATGGCCTGCGACCGGTGGAAGGACGATCCCGGGGCGATCGGGGCCATTGCCCACGGCCAGGCCATAGCCGTCAAGCCGGCGCGCTAGCAGGGCGCGGAAGACGCAACGCGGTCCGTTTTGGGACCGCCTTCGCGCGAGTCGCGAAGGTCGAAAGGGTCAATGATTCCGGGCTCCACGCGAGACTGCCGGCCACCCGGGACGCTGTCTTGCCCCTCTGCAACCGTTGGCGCCCGTGCGGGCGCCCGCCGCCGGCGTCATCGCGCCGGCGGGCCGGGTTCCTGTGCGCTCGCGGAGTTCGCGCGGATCCTGCGCGCGACGGACATGAACACCTCCATCTCCGCCTCGCTGACGTCCCCCGTGAGCCTGGCGTCATGCTCCCGGATGCGGTCGCGGACGAGCAACGCCAGTTCCCGGCCCTCGTCGGAGAGCCGCAGCATGATGATCCGCCGGTCGGTCCGCAGCCGCCGCCTGCGCAACAGCCCCCGGTCGACGAGGCTGCTCACCATGCGGCTGATGCGGGACGGGTCGACCGGCAACAGCGCGGCGAGCTCGGTGGCGGTGTGCTCCGCCCGCTCAAGACACGTCCCGAGAATGGCGTAATCGGTCATGCTGAGGTCGTGGGGTGCGAGGTCCTCTTCCACGCTGCGGGTTACCGCGCGGGAGAGGCCGAGGAGGTAGGTGCCCAGATCCGATGGGGGCGCGGGTGGCTCCGCGCGTCCGTCCCGGTCGCCCTGCGGTGGCTGTCGCGGACCTGTCATAGCTTCCCCGTCCTCCGGCTACTACGAAGCGCCGACCCGGGCAGGCAGCCCAACGGGTCTGGCGACGGGCCCTCGACGCCCCACCGAGCCCCCCTTGCTCGATAGCCGCCTCGACGCGCTCTAGGGGCCCACCGTACCAGATGGCACCTGGGCGTGACATGCTCCAGCACAAGAATTCTCAGCAGGTGATGCTTGAACATAGAATGCTGTAGCATACGATGCCAACGCATCGTCCATGAGAGAGGAGCGCCCTGAGCGCGGGGGCAGTCTGACCCCCGCGCTTCCGGAAAAACCGCCGTGCGGGCTGGACTCTGGCTGGTCGCCGTCATCGCGCTGATCTTCGCCGTCCTGGCGGAGCAGCTCCCTGCCCCCCTCGCCCTGGCCGAGGAGGGCATCGAGGCCACTCCCACACCTGAACCGACTGCTGCTCCCACACCCGAACCGACGCCAACCCCTGAACCGACGCCGGAGACTGGCTCGGGGCCGTCGTTCTCCGTGGCGATCGGCGGCCTGTCGCTCGAGGAAGGTGATGAGGCCACGGCGATGACGCTACCGGCGGCAGAGGGCGGCGACGGCAAGCTGGCTTACAGCCTGACCGGCCTGCCCCAGGGGATGACCTTCGACGCCGGGACGCGCACCCTCGGGGGCACGCCGGCCGAGGCGGGCGAGTTCACGGCCACCTACACCGCCACCGACGAGAACGGCGCCACGGCCTCGTTTGCCTTCACCATCACCGTCGAGGCGGCGCCCGAGGTGGCGCTCCAGGTCGTCGCGCCCGGCAAGCCGGGCACTCCGACGGTGACGCGCAAGCAGTTCAGCGAGCAGTCCGCCCCGGCGCTGGACGTGACGTGGGCGGCGCCGTCCGACGGCGCCACTCCCACGGCCTACCGGGCGACGCACCGCAAGCAGGGAGACTCGAACTGGACCTGGACACACATCTCCGACCCGAGCAACCGCACGTTCACCATGACGAGCCTGGAGGTGGGCGCGACCTACGAAGTGCGGATCCAGGCTATCGCCGGGACCGAGAACAGCGACTGGTCGGACACCGGCACGGGGACGGCCAACCGGCCGCCAACGGCCTCCAGCGTCTCCCTCCTCGGCGGCACGCTCGGGATGGGCGGCTCCTTCGCCTGGCACGAGCAGGCGCCCCTGGGCAGCGGGGCGTTCTTCACCGACGCCGACGGCGACACGCTGACCTACTCGGCCTCCGCGGAGAAGCCCGCCCTGATCGGGGTCAGCCTGACCGGCTCGGCCGGGAGCGCCGTGCTGACGGCGAACCTGCTCAACCAGGGCGCCTCCACGGTCAAGTACGTCGCCACTGACCCCTACGGCGGGAAGGTCGAACGCACCGCCAACATCACGATCACCGCGAAGACCTCGCGGAGCGTCGCCGAGAACTCCGCCGCCGGCACGGCCGTGGGCGCGGCCGTGCCGGGCACGCCGTACAACAACGTCGCGCTGACCTACTCGCTGACGGGCAAGGCGGCCGATTCGGGCCTGTTCGTCATCGACTCGGCCACCGGCCAGATCAGCGTGAAGACAGGCGCGACGATCGACTACGAGACCGACGACACGCACCGCGAAACGGAGACCTGGAACGGCCAGATCATCGCCAAGTTCTACCGCGGGAAGGTGAACTACACGGTCGACGGCAACGCCTCCGCCATCGAGGTGCTCATCAAGGTGACGGATGTCGCGCCCGGCAAGCCCACGCCGACCGTCGCCCGCACGCAGTTCAGCGAGCCGACCGCCCCGGCGCTCGACGTGACCTGGACGGCCGCCGCCGCCAACGGCACGACCATCACCGGCTACGAGGCCCAGTACCGCAAGAAGGCCGCGCAGGGCGAGGATCCCGCCGCGTGGACCGCCTACAGCGGCACGCTGGGAGCCACGGCGACGACCTTCAACCTCCCCAATCTCGAGGCCGGGGCGACCTACGAGTTCCAGGTGCGGGCCGTGAGCAGCGACGAGGGCGAGGGGCCGTGGTCGGACACCGTGGAAGGCATAGCCAACCGCCCGCCGGCGGCTTCGAGTGTCTCCTTCCTCGGCGGCACGCTCGGGACAGGCGGCAGCTTCGCCTGGCACGAGGCACAGCCGCTCGGCAGCGGCGCGTTCTTCACCGACGCCGACGGCGACACGCTGACCTACTCGGCCTCCGCGGAGAAGCCCGCCCTGCTCGGAGTCAGCCTCTCCGGCGCGGCTGGAAGCGCCGTGCTGACCGCGAACCTGCTCAACCAGGGCGCCTCGAAGGTCAACTACGTCGCCACTGACCCCTACGGCGGGCAGTTCACGCGCACCGCGACCATCACCATCACCGCGAAGACGTCCCGGAGCATCGCCGAGAACTCCGCCGCGGGCACGGCGGTCGGCGCGGCCGTCACGGGGACGCCGTACGACGACGGCGACCCCGAGACCGACGACTCGTTGAGCTACACGCTGACGGGGAAAGCGGCCGATTCGGGCCTGTTCGTCATCGACTCGGCCTCCGGGCAGATCAGCGTGAAGACGGGCGCCACGATCGACTACGAGACGGACGACACGCACCGGGAGATCGAGTACTGGCCGCCGAACTCCGGCACGGTGTTCTCCAAGTTCTACCGGGGCAAGGTGAACTACACGGTCAACGGCAACGCCTCCGCCATCGAGGTGCTCATCCTGATAACGGATGTCGCGCCGGGCGAGCCCGGCACGCCGGCGCTCACCCGCACCACGTTCGCGGGGCAGTCAGACCCGGCGCTCGACGTGACCTGGACGGCCGCCGCCGCCAACGGCACGACCATCACCGGCTACGAGGCCCAGTACCGCAAGAAGGCCGCGCAGGGCGAGGACCCCGCCGCCTGGACCGCCTACAGCGGCACGCTCGGCGCGACGGCGACGACCCTCAACCTCCCCAACCTGGAGGCGGGTGCGACGTACGAGGCGCAGGTGCGTGCCGTCAGCAGCGACGAGGGCGTCGGGCCGTGGTCGGACGCCGGTGAGGGGACGGCCAACCGCCCGCCGGTGGCCTCCAGCGTCTTTTTCGGCGGCGGCACGCTCGGGATGGGCGGCTTGTTCGCCTGGCACGAGGCACAGCCGCTCGGAAACGGCGCGTTCTTCACCGACCCCGACGGCGACACGCTCACCTACGCGGCCTCCGCGGAGAAGCCCGCCCTGCTCGGGGTCACGCTTTCCGGCGCGGCCGGGAGCGCCGTGCTGACGGCGAACTTGCTCAACCAGGGCGCCTCGAAGGTCAACTACACCGCCACCGACGGCTACGGCGGACAGGTCACGCGAAGCGCGACCATCACCATCACCGCAAAGACGTCCCGGAGCATCGCCGAGAACTCCGCCGCGGGCACGGCGGTCGGCGCGGCGGTCACGGGAACGCCGTACGACGACGGCGACCCGCAGACCAACGACGCCCTGACCTACACGCTGACCGGCAAGGCTGCGGACTCCGGCCTGTTCGTCATCAACTCGGCCACCGGGCAGATCAGCGTGGCGCAAGACGCCGTGCTCGACTACGAGGCGGCCGACGGCGACTACCGCGAGACGGAGACCTACAACGGCCAGGTGATCGCCAAGTTCTACCGGGGCAAGGTGAACTACACGGTCGGCGGCAACACATCCGTCATCGACGTGATCATCAAGGTAACGGACGTCGAGGCGGGCAAGCCCGCCGCCCCCACGCTCACCCGCACCACGTTCGCGGGGCAGTCGAACCCGGCGCTCGACGTGACGTGGACGGCCGCCGCCGCCAACGGCACGACCATCACCGGCTACGAGGCGCAGTACCGCAAGAAGGCGGCCGCCGGAGCAGACCCCGCCGACTGGACGGCCTACAGCGGCACGCTCGGCGCCACGGCCACGACCCTCAACCTCACCAACCTGGAGGCGGGTGCGACCTACGAGGCGCAGGTGCGCGCCGTCACCAGCGAGGAGGGCGAGGGCCCCTGGTCGGACAGCGGCGAGGGCACGGCCAATCGCCCGCCGGCGGCGTCCAGCGTCTCCTTCCTCGGTGGCACGCTCGGGATGGGCGGCTCGTTCGCCTGGCACGAGCAGGCGCCACTCGGCAGCGGGGCGTTCTTCACCGACCCCGACGGCGACACGCTGACCTACTCGGCCTCCGCGGAGAAGCCCGCCCTGCTCGGGGTCAGCCTCTCCGGCACAGCCGGAAGCGCCGTGCTGACCGCGAACCTGCTCAACCAGGGCGCCTCGAAGGTCAACTACGTTGCCAGCGACGGCTACGGCGGTCAGGTCACCCGCAGCGCGACCATCACCATCACCGCGAAGACATCCCGGAGCATCGCCGAGAACTCCGCCGCGGGTACGGCCGTGGGCGACCCCGTGACGGGCACGCCGTACGACGACGGCGACCCCGAGACCGACGACTCGTTGAGCTACACGTTGACAGGCAACGCGGCCGACTCGGGCCTGTTCGTCATCGACTCCTCCAGCGGCCAGATCAGCGTGAAGACGGGCGCCGTGCTCGACTACGAGACCGACGACACCCACCGCGAAACGGAGACCTACAACGGCCAGATCATCGCCAAGTTCTACCGGGGGAAGGTGAACTACACGGTCAACGGCAACGCCTCCGCCATCGAGGTGCTCATCCTGCTGACGGACGTGGAGGCCACCATACCCTCGGCGCCGGCGCTCACCCGCACCACGTTCAGCGAACCCTCGGATCCCGCCCTCGATGCGACCTGGACGGCGTCCGCCAACGGCCTGACCATCACCGGCTACAACGCCCGGTACCGCAAGAAGGCCGCCCAGGGCGAGGATCCCGCCGCCTGGACGAACTACACCGTCACCGACGACAACGACCAGCAGACCAGCACCGTTCCGGCGACGACGACCAGCATCAACCTGCCGAACCTGGAGGCCGGCGCGACCTACGAGGTGCAGGTGCGCGCCATCACCACCGAGGAGGCCGACGGCCCCTGGTCGGATGTCGGCGAGGGCAGGGCCAACCGCCCACCGACCCTCACGACCAAATCAATCGCCAACTTCTCCCTGCAGTGGTACAAGTTCGGGAACCACCTGAGCGCCACGGACCTCTCGAACGGGTTCTTCCAGGATGCCGACAGCGACACGCTGAGCTACTCGACTTCTTCGCAGTACGCCGGCGTGATGAAGTCCTGGATCGACAGCACCACGCTGAAGATCCGGACCCTCAACCCGACCGCGGCCGCCACCACCGTCACCTACGGGGCGCACGACGCCTACGGCGGGTACGTGTCCCGGACGGTGAACGTCACCGGCACGATCGGCACCGTGCAGGCCAGCATCGTTGAGAACGCCTGCTGCGGCCGGTACGTGCGTCTCATCACAGGAGTGCCGTACGACGACGGCGACGATGAAACCGATGACACGCTGACCTACACCCTGACCGGCGATGCCTTCGTGTCCGGTCCATTCGTGCACGACTCCTCCAGCGGCTGGATCAGCCTGGGTTCGGGCAAGACCCTGGACTACGAGACCAAGAGCTCCTACACGGCGACGCTGAGCTGGGTCGTGCAGGAGCAGACGGCAAGCGTCACCGTGAACATCAACGTCACGGACCTGGAGGCCGGCAAGCCGGCGAAGCCGGCGCTCAGCCGGACGGCGTACAGCGAGCCGACGGACCCAGGGCTGGACGTGACCTGGACGGCGCCGGCGCTGACAGGGGAGCTCATCAACCCCCTGCGAATCACGGGCTACGAGGTCCAGTACCGCAAGAAGGCCGCCGAGGGCGAAGAAGCCAACGCGTGGACCCTCTACACGTACGATGATCCCGCCAATCTCGGCACCAACATCAGTCAGCTGCCAGCCACGCCCACGAGCCTGACCCTGCCTGGTCTGGATGCGGGAGCCACCTACGAGGCGCAGGTGCGGGCCATCGCCGGAGTGGAGGGCCCGGGGGCGTGGTCGGACACCGGGGAGGGGACCGCCAACCGCCCGCCGGCGGCCTCCAGCATCTCCTTCAACAGCGGCACGCTCGGGGTAGGTGGCAACTTCGCCTGGCATGAGCAAGCGCCCCTGGGAAGCGGCGCGTTCTTCTCGGACCCGGACGGCGACACGCTGACCTACTCGGCCTGCGCGGAGAAGCCCGCCCTGCTCGGGGTCACCGTGACCGGCTCGGCCGGGAGCGCCGTGCTGACGGCGAACCTCCTGAACCAGGGCGCCTCGAAGGTCAACTACGTGGCCAACGACGGCTACGGCGGGCAGGTCACGCGCAGCACGACCATCACCATCACGGCGCAGGCGTCCCGGAGCATCGCCGAGAACTCCGTCGCGGGTACGGCGGTGGGCGCTCCGGTGACGGGGACGCCCTACGACGACGGCGACCCCCTGACCGACGACTCGTTGAGCTACACCTTGACGGGCAAGGCCAGGGACTCCGGCCTGTTCGTCATCGATTCGGGGACGGGCCAGATCAGCGTCGCCGAGAACGCCGTGCTGGACTACGAGGCGGAGGACGGAGACCACCGCGAGACGGAAACCCACAACGGCGAGGTCATCGCCAAGTTCTACCGGGGGAAGGTGAACTACACGGTCGCCGGCAACGCCGCCGTGATCGACGTGAAAATCCTGTTGACGGATGTCGAGGCGGGCAAACCGGCCGCGCCGACCGTTGCGCGCACGGCCTTCAGCGAGCCCTCGGCCCCGGCCCTGGACGTGAGCTGGACCGCCCCGGCCGCCAACGGCACGACCATCACCGGCTACAACGCCCGGTACCGCAAGAAGGCCGCCGAGGGTGAGCAAGCTGCCGCCTGGACGGACTACACCACCACCGACGCCGACAACCAGCCCACCACCACGCTCCCGGCGACGACCAGCATCAACCTCCCGAACCTCGAGACGGGCGCAACCTACGAGGTCCAGGTGCGGGCCGTGAGCAGCGAGGAAGGCGAAGGGCCCTGGTCGGATACCGGCGAAGGGAGGGCCAACCGGCCGCCGGCAACCGCCGGCGCCGTCCTCGCCGGCGGCGCCATCGCGGTGGGCTCAACCGACAGCAACGCGATTGCGTCCCAGTTCACGGACGCGGACGGCGACACGCTGACCTACTCAGCCTCCGCGCAGTACCCCGGCATCATGAGTGCCGCCATCAACGGCAGCGACCTCAGTGTGACCGCTATCAACCCCGCCGGGTCGACCGTCACGTACGGGGCGCACGACGGGTACGGCGGCTACGTCTCCCGCACCCTGACCGCCACCGGTACCGCGACCGCGGTCCGGAGCGTGGCCGAGAACTCCGCCGCGGGCACCGCGGTGGGGGACCCGGTGACCGGGACGCCCTACGACGACGGTGACGATCAGACCAGCGACGACCTGACCTATACGCTGACGGGGGAGGCGGCGACCTCCGGGGCATTCGTCATCGACTCCGCCACGGGCCAGATCAGCGTCAAGCAAGACGCCACGCTCGACTACGAGACCAAGGACTCCTACAGCGGCTCGGTCAGCTGGACCGTGCAGGGCCAGACGGCCACCACGACCCTGACCATCGACGTGACTGACGTCGAAGCGGGCAAGCCCGCCGCGCCGGGGATGGCTCGCACAACCTTCAGCGGGCAGTCGGCCCCGGCCCTGGACGTGACCTGGACCGCCCCCTCCGCCAACGGCACGACGATCACCGGCTACAACGCCCAGTACCGCAAGAAGGCGGCAGCGGGCGACGACCCGGCGACCTGGACGGACTACACCACCACCGACGCCAACGACCAGCAAACCAGCACGCTCCCGGCGACGACGACCAGTATCAACCTGCCCGGTCTCGAGGCGGGCGCCACGTACGAGGTGCAGGTGCGCGCCCTTACGAGCCTTGAGGGTGAGGGGCCCTGGTCGGACATCGGGGAAGGCACGGCCAACCGGCCGCCGACGGCCAGCTCCGTCGCCCTGGAGGCCGCGACGCTCACCTGGAAGACCGCCACCGGGTACGGCCTCGGCGACAAGTTCGACGACGCCGACGGCGACGCGCTTACCTACTCAGCCTCGTCGGCCCGGACGGGCATCGTCACCGTCGCGATCACGGGCGCCGACTCCGACACCCTGACGGTGACGCCCATCAACCCCGCCGCCTCGACGGTCACCTACACCGCCGCCGACGCGTATGGCGGGCGTGCCTCGCGCACCGTGACTATCACCGGTCAGGCCTCGGAGTTCCGGTCGGTCGCGGAGGGCTCCGCCGCCGGAACGAATGTGGGTAGTCCGGTGACGGGGACACCTCACGGGACGGAGACGCTCACCTACTCGCTGACGGGTGATGCGGCGACCGCCTTCGCCATCAATTCGGCGACGGGCCAGATCAGCGTGAAGCAGGGCACGAACCTCGACTACGAGACCACGAGCTCGTACACCGGCAAGGTGAACTGGACCGCACAGGGCCAGGCCGCCGTCGCCAACCTCACCATCAACGTGACCGATGTGGGGGCGGGGAAGCCCGGTACGCCCACGTTCACCCGCACGCAGTTAAGCGCGCCATCGGCCCCGGCCCTGGACGTGACCTGGGCGGCCCCGACGGACACCGGTCTGACCATCACCGGCTACGAGGCTCAGTACCGCAAGCAGGCCGCCGCCGGTCAGGATCCGGCGGCCTGGACGGATTACAGCGGCTCGCTGGGGGCGACGGCCACCACCCTCAACCTCGCCAGCCTCGAAGCCGGGGCGGTCTACGAGGTGCAGGTGCGCGTCCTCGTCGAGGACGACGATCCGGGACCCTGGTCGGACATCGGCTCGGGCCGGGCCAACCGGCCGCCGGCCGCCAGCTCCGTCGTCCTCGACACCGCGACGGTCCCCTGGAAGACCGCCACAAGCTACGACCTCGGCGACAAGTTCGACGACGCCGACGGCGATGCGCTTACCTACTCGGCCTCCTCAGCCCGGACGGGCATCGTCACCGTTGCGATCACGGGCGCCGACTCCGACACCCTGTCGGTGACCCCCATCAACCCCGCCTCCTCGACGATTACCTACACCGCCAGCGACGCCTACGGCGGGCGTGGCTCGCGCACCGTGACCATCACCGGTCAGGCCTCGGAGTTCCGCTCCATCGCGGAAGGCTCGGCCGCCGGCACGGCGGTGGGTAATCCGGTGACGGGGACACCTCACGGGACCGAGACGCTCACCTACTCGCTGACGGGTGATGCGGCGGCCGCCTTCGCGATCAATTCGGCGACGGGCCAGATCAGCGTGAAGCAGGGCACGAACCTCGACTACGAGACCACGAGCTCGTACACCGGCAAGGTGAACTGGACCGCGCAGGGCCAGGCCGCCGTCGCCAACCTCACCATCAACGTGACCGACGTGGGGGCGGGGAAGGTCGGTACGCCCACGCTGAGCCGAACACGGTTCAGCACACCATCGGCCCCGGCCCTGGACGTGACCTGGGCAGCCCCGACGGACACCGGCCTGACCATCACCGGCTACGAGGCTCAGTACCGCAAGCAGGCCGCCGCCGGTCAGGATCCCGCGGCATGGACGGATTACAGCGGCTCGCTGGGGGCGACGGCCACCACCCTCAACCTCGCCAGCCTCGAAGCCGGTGCGACCTACGAGGTGCAGGTGCGCGTCCTCGTCGAGGACGACGATCCGGGGCCCTGGTCGGACATCGGCTCGGGCCAGGCCAACCGGCCGCCGGCCGCCAGCTCCGTCGTCCTCGATACCGCGACGGTCCCGTGGAAGACGGCCACCAGCTACGACCTCGGCGACAAGTTCGACGACGCCGACGGCGATGCGCTCAGCTACTCCGCCTCGGCCGCCCAGCCCGGCGTCCTCACCGTCGCGATCACGGGCGACGACACCGACACCCTGTCGGTGACGCCCCTTAACCCGGCTGCCTCGACGGTCACCTACACGGCGGCCGACGCCTACGGCGGGCGCGTCTCGCGTACCGTGACCATCACCGGTCAGGCCAGTGCGGCCCGCTCGATCGCGGAGAACTCCGCCGCCGGCACGGCGGTGGGCGCTGCGGTGACGGGCACGCCCCACGGGACCGGGGCGCTGACCTACTCGCTGACGGGTGATGCGGCGACCGCCTTCGCCATCAATTCGGGGACGGGCCAGATCAGCGTCAAGCAGGGCGCGACGCTGGACTACGAGACCACGAGCTCGTACACCGGCACGGTGAGCTGGACCGTGCAGGGCCAGGCGGCTGCCACGGACCTCACCATCACCATCACCGACGTGACGGGCCCGGCGACGCCCGGGGCGCCGGCGGTCCAGGCAACCGCATCGAATCCCACGGCGAGCATCGACGTGGATTGGACCGCCCCCGATGCGCTCGGCTCGGCCATTACCGGCTACGCCATGCGATACCGGGCCGAGGGTGAATCGGCCTGGACAGAACACGCCATCAACGGCACGGCTACCGAAGCCACGGTCGGGGGCCTCGATCCGGCCACCATCTACGAGGCGCAGGTGCTGGCCCGGAACGCCGAAGGCGACAGCGACTGGTCGACGACCGGTACGGGCGTGACCGGTCCCGTCCAGCTGAACGCCCAGCGCGAGGTGCCCGAGAACGCGGGCACGGGTACCGCCGTGGGCGCGCCGGTGCAGGCGACCGACCACGACGACCACGTCCTCACCTACGCGATCGCGGACGACACCGCGGAGGCCGCCGGCGGGGGGGACGGCGGATCGCAGGCGAGCCTGTTCGTCATCGACGCGGCGACCGGCCAGATCAGCGTGGCCCAGGGCGCCCACCTCGACTACGAGACGGCACACCGCCACACCTTGACGGTGAAGGCGACCCACGCGGCGCCCGGCCTTCCCGACGGTCACATCGTCAATGCCGTGATCAACGTGGTCATCGACGTGACCGATGTGGAGGAGCAGCAGTCACTCCTCCTGCCGGTATTCCCCACGCCACCGGAGGACCCGACGCTAGCGCTCGATCCCGCCACGCGTGACGTGGCCGAGAACTCACCGGCGGACACGCGCGTCGGCGGGCCGGTCGCAGCGCGGGGCGGGAACGGCCGGTTGACCTACTCGATCTCGGGCGCCGCCGCCTTCGTGATCGAGCCCGCCACGGGCCAGATACTGGTGGCCCCCGGGGCGACGCTTGACTACGAGTCGGAGCGGTCCCACAGCGTGACCGTGAGCGTCACGGACGGCCAGAACCGAGCCGAGGCCGTCGTGACCGTCAGCGTGATTGACGTGAACGAGCCGCCGGGCAGGCCCGATGCCCCATCGGTGACCCCGTCGTCCAGCTCCCCCGCGTCCGTGCTGGACGTGGCCTGGACCGCACCGCCCACGGCGGGCAAGCCGCCTGTCACGTCGTACGACCTGGCGTACCGGGAGGCGGACGGCGGCGCCTGGCAGCGGTTGAGCCTCCCGAGCCTGCCAACCAGCACCACCATCGCGGGACTAGAGGCAGGCACGGCCTACCACGTCGTGGTCAGGGCACGGAACGAGGAGGGTGTCAGCCCGTGGTCGGCGCCGGGCGAAGGTTCCACCGGTGCGGAGGCGGAGACGCCGCCACCCGCGCCAACGCCGACCCCAACGCCCACACCGAACGACGACGACGAGCGCACCCAGCCCGCGACGCCGACTGCCACACCCACGCCAACCCCCACACCGGCGCCGACACCCACACCCACGCCCACGCCGGCGCCAACCCCCACACCGGCGCCAACCGCCACACCGGAGCCAACCCCCACAGCGACGCCAACCCCCACACCGACGCCGACTCCCACACCGACACCCACGCCCACGCCGACACCCACGCCTACGCCAACCCCCACACCGACGCCAACTCCCACGCCCACGCCAACCCCCACAGCGACGCCACCGCCTGCAACGACGCCAGCATCCACGTCCACGCCGACGCCGCCACCGACAGACGGTCCCGCAGGGAGCAGCAGCTCCACGCTCGGGGGCGGATCCGGCTCCGACGCCGGGGGTGGGGCCGGTGGCCCGGGCGGCGGGTCCCAGGGAGGCGTTCAGTGGTCCGCCACATCGCTCTGGATCGTGTCGATAACGGCAGGGCTCGTCGTAACGTCAGCCCTCGTGGCGCTTGCGCTCACCCTTACGGGTTCGCTCGCGTCCATCCCGATCCTCGGTGGCCCGGTGGCATGGCTGAGCAAGTACTTCATGCTGCTGCTCCTGCTGCTGGCCATTGGCCGAAGGCGGCGCAAGCAGGACGAAGAGCCTCGTCCCTCCGGCGAACAGCCGGACCGGCCAGCAGTCGGCCACGACCGGCCAGGGCTTCCAGAGCGGGTAGGCGAGTAAACGGACCCCTGCGGGTCTGGTGTCCGGCCCCGCAGGGCTGAGACAGGCATCACGTTCGCCCGACCCGGCGGGGCAGCCCGTCGTGGAGCGGACCGCCTCCGACGTTCCCTGTACAGGGGGGCTCCCGCGTGGCTAGGATCGATCGTCGCCTCCAGGCGTGAAGGTGAGGATGCCGTGACAGCCAGCGACCTGCTGCTGCGAGCCGCCCGGATAGGTCCGTTCCGCGGGCGCGGGGCAGCGGGACCGGCGCTCGTCGTGGCGGCGCTGGCGGTGGTCGCGCTGGGGGCCTGCGGGGGCGGGGAGGAGGAGCCGCCTCCCCCGGCGGAGCCGCTGAGCGAGGAAGATGCCGCGATTGCCGCGCACATCAGCGAGAAGACGATGCTGCTGTGGGATATCTACAACGAGTACGACCTCGAGGGACTGCGCGCGCTCTACGAGGAGAGCTACTGGGAGGAAGAGAAGGCGGAGCTGGAGTCGAACATGGCGCCCTTCCGCAGCCGGGGCATCCAGTTCACGGCGGAGGAGACGTCGCCGCCGATGGAGATCGAGCCGGGCAAATGGCAGGTGAAGCAAAAGGCGCGCTTCAGCGGGGGTTCGGTGAACATGAAGTTCATCTACGAGGAGTTCGACGGCGAGTGGCTCCTGACGTACGCGGAGACGGACTAGGGCAGGGTCGGGGCCGGCGAGGGCGCGCGTCGACGGCGCTGGATGTACCGGTAGATGACGTACCCCACGAGCCCGTACGCGACCCCGAAGCCCACCAGAATCGCTACCCCGAGACCTGCCGGGCCAAGCGTGAAGCGAACCACGTACCCGACGCCCGCGAAGATGATGCCGGTGGCCAGGTTGAGCGCCAGCACGGTCAAGATCCGGCGCCGGCTCAGGTCCGCCTCCACCTCCATTGAACCGGCCAACTTCGAATCGAGCCGCTCCTCCAGTGCATCGAGCCACTTCACTTCGTTTGTCCCGTAGGTCTGGCGGTCACCCGCGCGTCGTCGATTCCAGTATACGCCCGTGGCGACGGCTTCAGCTACCGTATCTCGAACAAAGGTCCGTGCCTGCCGCGCGGTGAATGGGAGCCGAGGCGATGCCCGACACGCCCTCCCCCGAGCCCGGGGAGTGGACCATCCCGCGGAACGAGGATGGGTCGCCGGTGCTGCTGGCGGGGGGAAACCCGCAGGTGCCGAAGGGGGACGGGGAGGCGCCCGTGCGGGCGTACATCGCGGCGATGCCGGGGTGGAAGCGGGAGCTGGGGGAGCGCCTGGACGCCCTGATCGTGCGGTGCGTGCCGGGGGTGCGAAAGGCGGTGCGGTGGAACTCGCCCTGGTACGGGGTCGAGGGGCAGGGGTGGTTCCTGAGCACGCACGTCTTCGCCAAGTACGTGAAGGTGACGTTCCTGAACGGGAGCGCGCTCAGCCCCGAGCCGCCGGGCTCGGGGAAGGACCCGGACTCGCGCTGGGTCGACATCCACGAGGGGACGCTGGACGAAGCGCAGCTGGAGTCGTGGGTGCGGCAGGCGGCGGCGCGGCCGGGCTGGGACGGGTTCTGAGGCGCGGCGTGGCTAGGGGCGTCGGGGGTTCGCCTAGTAGATGCCGGGGACGATGCGGTAGGGAACCTTCTCCTGGTACTCGGCCCACTTCTCCTCGCCGTACTTCTCCGCGCAGGCGCGGTCGTCCTCGACCTGGCGCCAGGTGAACATGGAGATGACGAAGATCATGTAGGTGTAGGCCCAGAAGTTATCGAAGTGGCCGAAGGAGAGGGCCACGGCTAGTCCGAAGAACCCTTCGCCCATGTAGTTGAAGTGGCGGGCGGCGCCCCAGAGGCCGCTGGTCAGGATCTTGCGGTCGCCGGCCTCGATGTAGCGGGGCTCGATGATGCCGAGGAACTTGCGCTCGGGCCAGCGCTTGAAGGTGTACTTCTGGAGGTTAGCCCCGCGGGAGATGCTCCAGCCGACGAGGAAGAGGGCGGAGGTGCCGATGATCCAGAGGTAGCTCCAGCCGGTGGCGAAGCCGGGGTCGGGCTGCGCGGCCATGCCGTACAGGGGGACGATGAAGAGCCAGCCGTAGACGATGGTGTCTCCCCAGAACATCTTGAACCCCATCCGCTCGTGGATGAGGTCGAAGGTGTAGAGCTGGACGCGCTCAAAGACCATGTAGTCGAAGACGTAGAAGGTGAAGATGGCGGCGTAGAGGAAGACGCCGAGGTTGACCTCGTTGGCGGGGCTGAACTCCTCGTAGTGCCAGGCGGCGCCGGACATGGCATTGATGCCGAGCATGGTTCCGCCGACGACGTAGAAGGTCATCTTCAGGTCGAGGCGGTCGTTGAAGAACCTGATCTCCTGGATGCGGCCCAGGTAGAAATCGACGATGGGGTTGCGGCCCTCGACCCTCGGCTGGGTGTAGACGGCGATGGCGGTGAAGAGCAGGGCGAAGCCGGTGCCGCCGGCGACGGCGTAGAGGGAGGTCTCGTAGAAGTACTCGCGGTCGACGCCGGGGATGACCTCGAAACCCCAGACGAGGAAGGCGACGACGAAGACGAGGATGCCGTTGAGGCGGTAGCGGCGGGGCTCGCCGGTGGCGGGGTCGGTGACGTAGCCGGGCACCCAGCGGGCGGGCAGGACCATCTGGACGATGGCGAAGGCGGCGAAGATGGCGAGGGGGGTGAAGATCCCGGCGACCTTCTGGCCGGTGGAAAGTTCAAACAGGTGCTCGATGCCCATCCACTCGATCATCCCGGCTCCCCCTTCCTCGCGGCGTGGGCCCCAGGTTAAGGAGCCTTTACCGGCAATCCGGAGCCTACAGAACCGGGAGCGGGCGCGCTGTATGCAAGACGACACCCGCCGGAAGGCCAGGCAGCGGACGGGTGCGGGCTTGCGCGGCGAACGCATGCGCGGGAGCGCGAACGGGCCTCCCGTTCCCGCCTAGAATGTGCGCCAACGCCGCTCTACCCCCGCCCCGGAGGAGCCCCGATGGCCGTATCCGCTACCCGCGAACACCCGCGCTTTGAGGCGGACGAGAACCTCCCGCTGCTGAGTTCGGCCGGCTATGGCCTGCAGTTCAGCCTGATCGCATCGGCGACCCTGCTCGTCACGCCCGTCATCGTCGCGAACGCGGCCGACCGCGGCGGCTCGTACGTGACCTGGATGGTGTTCGCCTCCCTGGTGGTGGTGGGGCTCTCGACGATCATCCAGGTGCGCAGGCTGGGGTTCGTGGGCGCGGCGGCGGTGCTGCCGATGTTCACGGCCGCCTTCGCCATCCCCTTCTGCATCACGGCGCTCGTCGACGGCGGTCCCGCGACGCTGACGACGCTGGTGATCGTCTCGGCGATCGTGCAGCTCGTCGTCTCGCGCTGGCTCTTCATCCTGCGCCGCTTCGTGACGCCGACGGTGAGCGGCACGGTGATGATGATCCTGTCAATCACGCTGGCCTCGGTCGTCTTCGATCTGCTGGACGAGGCGACGCGGGCCGACCCGGAGGAGGCCTCGCTGACGGCGCTGGCGACGATGGTGGTGGCGGCGGCGCTGGTCCTGCGGCGCTCCACGTTCCTGCGCTTCTGGGCGCCGCTGGCGGGGATCGTGGTGGGCTGCGTCGTGGCGGGCATCCTCGGGATCTACGACACGAGCCGGATCACGGACGCGGCCTGGGTCGGGCTGCCGAGCGAGGCCCCGGGGCTGGCGTTCGATTTCGGCATCGACTTCTGGGTGCTGGTGCCGTCGTTCCTCTTCCTGGGCGTCATCATCGCCATCCAGGCGAACGCGGCGACGATCGCGATGCAGCGGGTCGCCTGGCGGAACGACCGGGCGGTCGATTTCAGGCAGGTGCAGGGGGCGGTGGCGGGCGCGGGCGCGAGCAACCTCTTCGCCGGGCTGGCGGGGACGGTGCCGAACGCCGTGAACCCGGCGATCATCCCGTTCATCCAGATCACGAGCGTGGCGGCGCGGCGGGTGGGGTACAGCATCGGGCTGATCCTGCTGCTGGTGGCGTTCCTGCCGAAGGTCTCGGCGGTGCTGAGCAGCATCCCCGGGCCGGTGATGACGGGCTACCTGATCATCATCACGGGCGCCCTCTTCGTCGACGGGGCGCGCACCGTGATCCAGAACGAGGGAAGCCAGGAGAAGATCGCGATCGCGGGGGTGTGCTTCTGGATCGCGGCCTCGTTCCAGTTCGAGCTGTTCACGCTGCCGGACGTCGGGCGGGCGGGGAACGCGCTGCTGAAGAGCGGCATCACGACGGGCGGGCTCGCCGCCATCGTGATGATCCTCTACCTCGAGCTGACGAACCCGCGGCGGATGCGCTTCCGCTCGACGCTGCACATCGACGCGCTGGGGGATCTGAACGCGTTCATCACGCGGTTCGCGCAACGGCGGGGGTGGGACCAACCCATGCAGGACCGGTTGAACGCCGTCGCCGAGGAGACGCTGCTCACGCTCGCCCCGCTCGACCTGAGCCTGGGGGCGGAGGAGGAGACGGAGGAGGAGCAGCGGCAGCTCGTGGTGCTGGCCTCGAGCGAGGGCAACGTGGCGGACCTCGAGTTCATCGGCGGGGGGGCGAACGCGAACCTCGAGGACCAGATCCGCCAGATCCAGGAGCACGACTCGCTGGCTGCCGCGGAAGAGGAGCTCTCGCTGGTGCTGCTGCGCAGCTACGCGGAGTCGGTGACGCATCAGCAGTATCACGGAACCGATATCATCACGGTCCGGGTCGTGCCGCCGGAGGGCGGCAGGGCGCCGGCGGAACCAACGGCGCAAGGAGGCACCTGATGGCCGTTATCGATGATCTCCTGGAGAAGAACGCCAGCTACGCCGCCAGCTTCGAGGAGGGCGATGCGCCCCTGCCACCGGGACTCGGCCTGGCCGTGGTCGCGTGCATGGACGCGCGGCTCGACACGCACGCGCTGCTGGGCATCGGCGTGGGGGACGCGCACGTGATCCGCAACGCGGGCGGCGTGGTGACGGACGACGCGATCCGTTCGCTGACCATCTCGCAGCGGCTGCTCGGCACCACCTCGGTCATGCTGATCCACCACACGGACTGCGGCATGCTCACCTTCCGCGACGACGACGTGAAGGATGCGATCGTGGCCGACACGGGCGTGCGGCCAACGTTCGCGATGGAGGCATTCCCCGACCTCGACGGCGACATCCGGCAGTCGATTGCGCGCATCAACGCGAGCCCGTTCATCCCGAACAAGGACGACGTGCGCGGCTTCGTCTACGACTGCGCAACGGGGAAGCTGAGCGAGGTTACCTAGGCAGGTCCCGGCCACCGCCTCGACACCCCCCGAGCGACGCCACCGGGACGTCCGTGGCGGTTGCCTCGCGCTGCCCGCGGCACGGAGCGCAGCCGCGGGCAGGACCGGGCGCCCCCCGGCCGGCCGTGAGGGGACTTGCTGAAATCCGCCGCGGGCGGCGCTAGGATTTGGCCGCTGCGAACTCCATGCAGCGCATCTCCCGGACGGGCCGAAAGGGGCGATAGCAACGCTTCGCGGCAGGCCGCTCGCCATCAGCTACAGCCTGGACACGCTTCGGGGCGACCTCTTCGGGGGCGTTACCTCGGCGGTGGTGGGGCTGCCCGTGGCCCTCGCCTTCGGCGTGGCCTCGGGACTGGGGGCGGCGGCGGGACTCTACGGGGCGATCGCCGTGGGGTTCTTCGCCGCGGTGTTCGGCGGGACACGCTCCCAGATCTCGGGCCCCACGGGGCCGATGTCGGTGGCGATGGCAGTCATCGTCACGATGCACGCGGAGAGCATCGGCGAGGCGCTGACGATCGCCATGATGGCAGGGGTGATCCAGATCCTGCTGGGCGTGCTGCGGATCGGGCGCTTCGTCTCGTACACGCCGTACTCGGTGACATCCGGGTTCATGTCGGGGATCGGGATCATCATCATCCTGCTGCAGACGCTGCCCTTCCTCGGCTGGGCGGTGCCCACGGGCGGGCCCCTGAAGGCGATCCAGTCGTGGCCGGACGTGCTGGGGGACGTCAACTTCGAGGCGCTCGGGATCGCCACGCTCACCCTGCTGGTGGGCATCTTCTGGCCGCAACGGTTCCGGAAGTACCTGCCGCCGACCCTGGCGGCGCTCATCGTGGGGACGGTCATCGGGGTGATCTGGCTGACGAACAGCCCCATCATCGGGGACATCGGACCGGTGCCCCGCGGGCTGCCCGACTTCGGCCTGCCGACGTTCGATCCGGGCTTCCTCGCGAGCGCGGCGCAGCCGGCGATCACGCTGGCCCTGCTGGGGTCGATCGACAGCCTGCTGACGTCGCTGATCGCGGATTCGATGACGCGCACGCAGCACAACCCGAACAAGGAGCTGGTCGGGCAGGGGATCGGCAACGTCGCGGCCGGGCTCTTCGGGGGACTGGCGGGAGCGGGGGCGACGCCGGGCACGGTGGTGAACCTGCGAGCGGGAGGAAGGACGCCCGTCTCGGGGGTTCTGCGGGCGCTCATCCTGCTCGCGCTCGTGCTGGGGCTGGGGCCGCTGGCGGAAGAGATCCCGCAGGCGGTCCTCGCGGGCATCCTGATGAAGGTGGGCTGGGACATCATCGACTGGCGCTTTATCACGCGGTTGTTACGGGTCCAGCGGGAGCACCTGCTGGTGATGCTGATGACCCTCGGCCTGACGGTGTTCCTGGACCTGGTGACGGCGGTGGCGATCGGGCTGATCGCGGCGGGCATGGCCAGCGCCCGCCAGTTCGAACGGCTGCAGCTCGACAGCGTGGTCTCGGTGCCCCTTCTCGACCGCAGCTTCTTCCGGGGCGACGAGAGCGCGCGCGACGTGGACGCCTTCTCCGCACGGGTGGGGCTGGTGGCGCTGCGGGGGAGCTTCACGGTTGCGTCTTCGAACAAGCTGATCAGCACCATCAGCGTGGACATCCGCGACCACGAGGTGGTCATCCTGGACTTCTCGGAGACGGTCTACCTGGACGACAGCGCGGCGCTGGTGGTCGAGCAGCTCATTGACACGGCCATCGCCCAGGACACGGAGGTGGTGGTGATGGGCCTGGCGGGGCCGCCGCTCCAGACCGCGGAGGCGCTGGACGTGCTCGAGCGTGTGCCGGACGACCGCCTCGCCGCGAACCTCGACGAGGCCCGGGTGATCGCGCGGCGGCTGCTGGACCTGTAGGGGGTGGCTGGCCCGCCCTCGGGGCAGAGGAGGGGGCGGCCGTGGTATGATCTCCCCGTTCCGAAATTCATACCGAGACCTTCATGCGCATCTCCGAACGAGGCCAGATCACGATCCCCAAGCCGCTGCGAGACCGCTACGGCATGGGTCACAACGTGGAAGTTGAGATCACGCCGACGGACGACGGGCTGCTCATCCGAAAGCGAACGGCAGGCGATGACGCTATCGACCGCGTCTACGGGATCCTGAAGCGCATCGAAGGGAAGGGCCTGCCCATCGACGATGTGGACGAGTACATCGAGGACATTCGAGGCCGGTGATTACCGCCGTCGACACCAATGTCCTCCTGGACGTATTTGTTCCTGATGAGCGATGGGGGCGGCAGTCCGCCGACCGGCTGAGGAGCGCCTACGCTTCGGGCGCGGTGGTCGTTTGCGAAGTCGTCTACGCAGAGCTCGTACCCGCCTTCGGGGACCGTGCGGAGCTGGAAGAAGCGCTCGCGCAGCTCAACGTGACCATCTCGCCGCTGAACAGCCCAATCGCCTACGAGGCGGGCGTCCGCTGGATGCGGTACCGCCGCGCGGGGGGCTCCAGGACACGCATCCTGCCCGACTTCCTCATTGGCGCCCACGCCCTCGCCGCGGCCGACACCTTCCTGACGAGGGACGAGGGGTTCTTCGCGACATACTTCCCCGACCTGCCGAAGGCCTGACCCGGCCTGCGATGCGCCCGGCGCGGTGGTGTAGTGACCACCCGCTGCCAGCTTGAAGGACTCTCCAGGGTGTGTATGCTGGTTACACATCCTGTTGGAGTGGCAACGTGGCGCGCGTGCAACTGGTCATCCCGGACGAAGAGCGAGATCGCTTCGTCCACCAGGCCCGCCGCGAAGGCATGACCTTCAGCGCCTGGCTACGCGAGGCCGCCCGCGAACGGCTGGCGCGCCACCGAACATCGAAGCGCTTCGAGTCGGATGCCGACCTCGAGGCCTTCTGGCGGGAGTTGGATGCACAGCCGGGCCCGGAGCGGGAACCGGACTGGGAAGACCACCTGAAGACGATCAACGAGTCTCGTAGCAGGGGCGCGCCGGACACGTGATCTTCGTCGACACGAACGTTTTCATGTACATGGCCGGGTCAGCCCATCCCCTGCAGGAGGAGGCGCGGCGCTTCTTCGCCGAATCCCTTCGCACTCGCACGCCCCTCTACACGTCGGCGGAGGTAGTGCAGGAGATGCTGCACGCCTACCTGCCGGTGGCCAGGCACGAGAAATTCGAAGCATGCCTCCGCTTGATCGAGAGGCTCGACATTGAGGTGTGGGCACTGGAGGTCGAGGACGTGACCCTTGCCCGCGAGCTGCACGATCAGCACCCGTCGCTCTCAGCCCGCGACCTCTGCCACCTGGCCAGCTGCCGCCGCCGGGGTGTGCGCGAGATCAAGACCTTCGACGAAGCGCTGCATGCGGTCGCAGGCCCCGAGGAGGGGTAGCGACGGGGCCGGGGTAACTGCCTCGCCCAGGCCAGCCCCTTGGCCCTTCCTCCCCTAGGATCGGGGGATGGGCGAGGCTGTCATCGAGGCGCGCGGGCTGCGCAAGCGGTACGGGGAGGTCGAGGCGGTGCGGGGGATCGACCTGCGCATCGAGCGGGGCGAGGTGTTCGCGCTGCTCGGTCCGAACGGGGCGGGGAAGACGACCACCGTCGAGATCCTCGAGGGGCACCGGACGCGGTCGGGGGGCGAGGTGAGCGTGCTCGGCTTCGACCCGGGCCGGAACGAGGTGGCGCTCAAGGAGCGCATGGGCATCGTCCTCCAGCACACCGGCCTCGAGCCGTACCTGACCGTCGCGGAGACGGTCGACATGTTCCGAGGGTTCTACCCGCGGCCCCTGCCCCTGGACGAGGTTCTCGAAGTCGTGGGCCTGGAGGAACAACGCGACCGGCGCGTGCGGCGGCTCTCGGGTGGTCAGCAGCGCCGCCTGGACGTGGCCGTGGGGCTCGCCGGGGATCCAGAGCTGCTCTTCCTGGACGAGCCCACGACCGGTTTCGACCCGACCGCGCGGCGGGGGGCGTGGACGATGATCCGGAACCTTCGCACGCTCGGGAAGACGGTCCTGCTGACGACCCACTACCTGGACGAGGCGCAGGCGCTCGCCGACCGCGTGGCGATCATGGTACGGGGCGAGATCGTGGCCGAGGACACGCCCACGGGGCTGGTCTCGGCCGACGCGGATGCGGTCATCCGCTTCCGTGCGCCGGCGGGCGTCGACCTTCCGGACGGCCTCGGGTTGCGCGAGGCGGCGGAGGGGCTGGTCGAGGCGCGCACGGCAGCCCTCACGCGCGACCTTCACGCCCTGACGAGCTGGGCGCTGGCGGAGGGGATCGCGCTGGAGGACCTGACGGTCAGCCGGCTCTCGCTGGAGGACGTGTTCCTGCGGCTCACCGACGAATCCGGCGCCGAGGTGGCCCCGTGAAAGCGATGCGGCTGGTGCTCATGCAGCTCAAGTACCAGGAGCGGGCCTTCCGCCGGAATCCGGCGGCGGCGTTCTTCACGATCGCCTTCCCGCTCATCTTCCTCGTCATTCTCAACGTCATCTTCGGGGGCAGCGACCTCGACGTGGGCGACCGCGTGATCAGCGGCGCGACCTTCTACATCCCCGCCATCGCAGCCCTGACGGTGGTGAACTCGTGCTACACCTCGATCGCGATGAGCTGGGTGTTCGACCGCGACGGAGGCGTCCTGAAGCGCGTGCGCGGCTCGCCCCTGCCGCCGTGGGCGTTCCTCGTGGGGCGCATCGGCCACGCCGTCATCCTGATGCTGGCGCTGCTGGTGCTCGTCGTGCTGTTCGGGTGGCTGTTCTACGACGTGGACGTGCCCGGCCAGACGATGCCGGCGGTGCTGGTGACGCTGGCCGTGGGCGCGTTCGCGTTCTGCACGCTGGGTTTCGCAATCGCTGCAGTTATTCCGAACTCGGACGCGGCGCCGGCGGTCGTGAACGGCTCCATCCTGCCGCTGCTCTTCATCTCGGACGTGTTCATCCCCCCGGACCTCGGCACCCCCGCGTGGGTCGGGCACCTGAGCTCGGCGTTCCCCGTGAAGCACCTCTCGGAGGCGCTGCAGACGGCGTTCAACCCGTTCACGACGGGGGCCGGGTTCGAACTCGTGCATCTCGGCGTGATCGCGGCGTGGGGGATCGCGGGACTGCTGTTCACGCTGCGGTTCTCCTCGTGGGAGCCGCGCGTCTGAACGCACTCCACGGTTCCCCGGCGGCGCGAAGCCTGTAGGCTGGTCCGGCCATGTTCCGACCGGGCGTCGTCCCCCCCGAGCGAAGCGACGGCGAGAAGCTGTGGATGCTGGTTCAGCGCGACCGCGTGCTGTTCCGGGAGGCGGACGCGGCCCTGGCCGGACCGGACGAGGCCGCGCGGCTGCCACGCACGGGCGCGGCCCACTTCCTCGGCCACCTGGACGACCGCGAGGTGTGGACGGCAGGCGTCCCGGACGACGCGGACGCGGGGGCGGGGTGGCGGTTCTGGGACCTGTTCGCGGTGTACGGCGTGACGGACGAGGAGACCTGGATGGCCGCGGGACGGGCCGTCCAGATCATCGAGTGGGAGCGCACCAACCGGTTCTGCGGAAGGTGCGGCATCCCCAACGAGCTCTCCCCGGGCGAACGCTCGATGCGCTGCCCGCAGTGCCGCCTGCTGCGGTTCCCGCAGCTCTCGCCGGCGATCATCGTGCTGATCCACCGGGGCGACGACGTGCTGCTGGCCCGCAGCCACCGCTTCCCCGAGGGGCTCTACAGCGCGCTCGCGGGGTTCGTGGAGCCGGGAGAGACGGTCGAGAGCGCGCTCAAGCGGGAGGTGGAGGAGGAAGTGGGGCTGCAGGTGACGAACCTCGAGTACCGGGGGAGCCAGCCGTGGCCCTTCCCCAATTCGCTCATGCTGGGGTTCTTCGCGGAGTACGCGGGGGGCGACATCGTCCTCGAGGACGAGGAGATCGCGGCGGCCGAGTGGTTCCCGGTGGACGACCTGCCGAACGTCCCCGGCGGGATCAGCATCGCCAACCGGCTGATCACCTCCTGGGTCGCCCGCCACACCGGCGCGGAGTAAGGCCGTGCGCTTCGCCGCGATCCTCGTGAACGTCGTTATCGGGGTGGCCATCGCCGCCGTCGTCATGGCCCAGACCGGCGGCGACGACGAGGATTCCACGCCGGAGCCGACGGCCACCGCGACGGTCGGCGGGACCACAACGCCGACGGCCACCCCAACGTCAACGCCAACACCCGAGGGGACGGCCGCGCCCGCGGCGACGCCGGAGACGCACCGGATGGTGATCCCGGCGCTGGCCGGCGACTGGACCCCGGAGCGGTGCCGGACGAACGTCCCCGACCCGTGCCTCCTGCCCCTCGCGCAGGTGAGGGTGACCAGCACCGACGGGGAGCGCGCGGTGACGCTGACGGTCGAGCTGGCGAACCGGTCGGACCAACACGCGCGGGGGCTCATGTTCCGGGAGTCGATGGACGAGCTGGCGGGGATGCTGTTCGTCTTCGCGGGGGACCGGAGCGGTGGGTTCTGGATGCGGAACACGCTCATCCCGCTCGACATCGCCTACCTGGGCGCGGACGGCACCGTCCAGGAGATCGTCCACGGCGTGCCCCGGAGCCTCGAAGTGCTCAGGCCCGCGGCGCCCTACCGCTACACGCTCGAGGTCAACGGGGGCTGGTTCGAGCGGCAGGGGTTCGGGGTGGGGGATCGGGTCGCGATACCGGCGGGGGTGGCGGAGTAGGGGCTACCCGGCGGCCTCCATGTCCGCAGCGAGGCGGGGAAAGAGGGGCTTGACGTTTGTTGAGGCGATGGCGGCGAGCTCGTCGCCGGTGAAGTCGGCCTCGTTCACGAGGTACTCAATCGCCTCGTCGACATCCTGCTGGGTGAAGGCGGGGTAGTCGGTACCGAAGACGATGTGGTCGGTGTCGGTGACGGTGCGGAGGCTGGGGAAGGCGTTGGGGTGGCAGGTCACGGCCACATCGAAGTACATGCGGCTGAGGTAGGCGAGTGTCCCCTGGGGAGCGGTCGTGGTGAAGGGCGGGGCGCCGTCGGAGCGGGCAACGCGGCCGGCGATATAGGGGAAGCAGCCGCCGCCGTGGGCGATGATCCAGGTGAGGTTGCCGTGGCGCTCGAGGGCGCCGGAAGCGAGCAGGCTGCCGATCGCGCGGGTCGTCTCGACGGGGAAGTCGACGACGTTGGGGGGCAGGTTGGGGATGCCGAGGTGGGACTTCGTGGGGTGGAGGTGGATGACGACGCCGCGCTCGTTCATCGCCTCGAGGACGGAGTCGAAGCGCTCGGCCCCGATGAGGTCGGGGCCGACGCCGCTCGGAAGGAGGACGCCGTCCATGCCGAGGTCGTCGAGGGCGCGGCCGAGCTCGGCGCGGGCGGCGTCGGGATCGACGAGTGGGAGGGTGGCGAAGGCGCCGAAGCGGTCCGGCCAGCGCTTCGCGACGCCGGAGAGGTAGTCGTTGGTCGCGCGGTGGAGGGGGACCGCGACGGCGGGGTCGCCCACGTCGGCGACGACGACGGTGGGCGTGAGCACGGCGGCGGCGATGCCGCTCTGGTCCATGGCGGCCATGGCGGTCTCGGGCGTCCAGGCGCCGGCCATCTCGAGGCCAACCCGGCGGGCAGCCTCGGCGATCTCGGCCGAGGGCACGTGATGGTGTACGTCGATGAAGCCATCCACGGTGATCCTCCCGGGGCTGTTCGCGCCCCGCGCCATCCTAGGCGAACGCAGCACCAGGGGCTTGCGCGACATGAGCGGACGGGCGGTTCTGGTAGCCTTGGCGACTCTGGAGGCAGGCGATGCGCATTGGCGTGATGATCGGCGGACGGCAGGACCTCGAGGGCCTGCTGGCCCGCACCCTGGAGCTGGAGGCGCAGGGGTTCGACAGCGCCTGGATGCCGAACGTCTTCGGGCTCGACGCGATGGCCGCCTTTACGGTCATCGGGCGCGAGACGGAGCGCATCGAGCTGGGCACGGCGGTCGTGCCGACGTACGCGCGCCACCCGGTGACGATGGCGCAGCAGGCGTTGACCGTGCAGGCCGCCTCCGGGAACCGTTTCGCGCTGGGCATCGGGCTCTCGCACAAGTTCGTGATCGAGGACATGTGGGGGCTGTCGTTCGACCGCCCCGCCGCGCACATGCGGGACTACCTGGAGGCGCTCTTGCCCCTGCTGCGGGGCGAGGAGACGCACGTCGAGAACGACAGCTACCGCATCAACGCGACCTACGCCGTCCCCGGGACGGAGGCGCCGGCGGTGCTGCTGGCGGCGATGGCGCCGCGCATGCTCGCACTCGCGGGCGGCGTGGCGGACGGCACGAGCCTCTGGCTGAGCGGGCCGGACACGATCGAGAGCTACATCGCGCCGGCGCTGCGGGAGGCGGCGGAACGGGCCGGGCGGGAGGAGGCGCCGCGCATCGTGGCGGCGCTCCCCATCGCCCTCACGGACGAGCCCGACGAGGCGCGGCAGCGGGTCGGAAAGATGCTCAGCAACTACGGCGGCATCCCCTCCTACCGGGCGATGCTCGACCGGGAGGGGGCGGCCGGACCGGGGGACGTCGCCATCCTCGGGGACGAGCAGGCCCTCGACGAGCAGATCGACCGGCTCCAGGACATGGGCGTGAGCGACTTCTCAGCGTCGATCATGCCCGTCGACCCGGAGGCCGAGGGTCGCACGGTCGCCTACCTGCTATCGCGGCTGGCGAAGGGGTAGCGGCGAGCGATGCGGTCGAAGGTCGTGGGGAGCTTCGGGGAAGCGGTCGCCGGGATCGAGGACGGATCGAGCATCCTCGTGGCGGGCTTCGGCGAGCCGGGGACGCCTCACAACCTCGTGGCCGCGCTCTACGAGCAGGGCGCCTCGGACCTCATGCTGATCGCGAACGGGGCGGGGGGGCCGCGCGAGGACGGCATCATCACGACCGGGAACCTGGTGGCGGAGGGGCGCGTGAGCCGCGTCATCCTCGCCTTCACCGCCTCCACGCACCCCTCGCGGCAGACGCCCCTCGAGAAGCTCCACGAGGCCGGGGAGGTGGTCGCCGAGACGACGCCCCAGGGAACGCTGGCCGAGCGCATCCGCGCGGGCGGGGCGGGAATCCCGGCGTTCTTCACGCCCGCGGGGGTGGGCACGGAGGTGGCGGAGGGGAAAGAGCACCGCGAATTCGGGGGGCGCACGTACGTGCTTGAGGAGGGGATTACGACCGACTACGCCCTCATCCGCTGCTGGAAGGCGGACACGTTCGGGAACCTCGTCTTCCGGCGGGCGCAGCGCAACTTCAACCCGATCATGGCGATGGCGGCGGACTGCACCATCGTCGAGGCGGAGGAGATCGTGGAGCCGGGGGAGCTCGACCCGGACCTCATCCACACGCCGGGCATCTTCGTGCAGCGGGTCGTCTCCATCCCGGAGGCGGGCGGGCGGCTGACCGTGCCGCCGCTGATGCCGGCGGCGCGGGGGAGGCAGCGCTCGTGACCGAGCCGGGCCGACGGCTGACCCGTGACCTCATGGCGGCACGCATCGCGGCCGAGTTCGGCGACGGCTGGGTGGTGAACCTGGGTGTGGGGATGCCGACGCGCTGCTCGGACTTCGTGCCGGAGGGACGGGACGTCATCTTCCACGCCGAGAACGGGGTGATCGGGTACGGGAGGAACGCATCGATCGAGGAGGCGGGGCGTTATGTCGTGAATGGCGGCGCGCAGCCGGTCCTGCTGGAGCCGATCGCCTCGATCGTGCACCACGCCGACGCCTTCGCGATCATCCGGCGGGGGTTGCTCGACGTGGCCGTGCTGGGCGCCTACGAGGCGGCCGTCAACGGCAACTTCGCGAACTGGCGGATCGCCGGGCGGAAGGGGGGAGGTATCGGCGGGGCGATGGACCTGGCGGTGGGCGCGAAGCAGGTCTTCCTGCTGATGGAGCACACGACGCGCGACGGACGTCCGCGCCTCCTCGAGCGGTGCGCGCTGCCGCTGACGGCGGCGGGGGTGGTCACGCTGGTGATGACGGACCTGGGGCTGTTCGAGCCCGCGGGCGACTCGTTCCGGCTGCGCGAGATCGCGCCCGGCTTCACGGTCGACGAGGTGCGGCAGCTGTCGGGGGCGCCGATCGTGCCGGTCCCGGACCTGTCCGAGGTGACGGTCTAGCGACTGCGTCGTTGCCGGCGCTGGACACGTCGCCGAAAGCGGGTTCTCATACCAGCAGGCCCCCGTAGCTCAGGGGATAGAGCAGTGGTTTCCTAAACCATGTGCGCAGGTTCGATTCCTGCCGGGGGTACCAGACGAGACTGTACTAATAACTCTGCCCGGCAGCCCGAGCTCTGCCGCATCACCCCCGTCGATGGGGCTGTCCGGTGGCGTAGGGATGGTGTAGCGGATTGTCGCCGTTCCGGGCCTGATCACGATCTCCTTCACGAACGAGCGGATGAAGGCCCTCGACTCGGTCACCTGGCTCGTTCGGAGGAACTCGTTCATCTCGCGTGCGTAAGCTGTGATCACCTCGACGCTGTCGAGCAGCGCCCGTCGGTCCTTGAGCCGAGCTCTTGCCTCATCGGCAGCGAGTTCGAGGCGCTCCTGACGCTCTTGGTGCTGGCGGATGCGGGGCAGGATGTCGTTAATCTCAAGGTCCGAGGTCTCCACCGCATACCAGAGCCGGTCCATCCTCCGTCGGATGTCGGCCAGCTCCTCTTCGACGGTCTCCAGCTTCTGACGCTGCTCGTGCGCCACCCCGTCCATCTCCTCGTCCACCATTCGCACAAGGTCGCGGATGTTTGACTCGGTGAGCACGTGCTCCCGCAGCTGGTCGATGATCAGGCGCTCGAAGCGCTTCGAGTTGAGCCGTGGCGTCTCACAGGTGCCCTTCCCTCGTTTCAGGAGGGAGTGGCAGACGTAGTAGGTGTACTTGCCGCCCTTGGCTTCGTGAGCCGTGAGCGCCTTCCGGCAGGTCTGGCACTTGACGAGGCCGCTGAGGAGATAAGGGCTGGAGGCGCGGCGGGGATGCACCTCCGACGGGGCCTTCTTGCCGAGCAGGGTGGCCACTCGCTGGAACTCCTCGCGCGAGACGATAGAGGGAAAGGCGTCCTCGACGCGTACGGGTGGGGCGCCGTCCCGGGCCTTCCTGCCCCAGACCAGGGTTCCCGTGTAGACCTCGTTGCTAAGGATGCGGTGGACGCTCGTCTTCAGCCAGAGCTTGCCCCGCGGCGTGGCGATGCCCTCGTCGTTGAGGGTCTTGGCGATGTCCAGGAGGCTCACGCCCGATGACGCCATGCGGAACATCCGGCGCACCACCTCGTCCGCTGGCGGGTCCGGTTCGAGCCGAGGACGCTTCTTGGCGCCGTCCTGGACGGGCACCTTCCTGTACCCATACGGAGCGAAGGTCGAGACCCAGAATCCGCGGGAGGCGGCCTCCCGCATGCCCCGCGTGACTTCCTGAGCCAAGTTCTCGCTGTAGAACTCGTCGACGCTCTCGATGATCGCCTCCATGAGCTTGCCCGTGGGCGAGTCGTCGGCATGCTCGGTGATGGATGTCACCTTGACGCCGCGACGGCGAAGCATCGACTTGAAGGCGACGGCGTGCTCGCGCTTGCGCGTGAAGCGCGAGAACTTCCACACCAGTATCTCCGCGAAGGGCGCGTCGGTGCGGCCGGCGGCGTCTAGCATCTTGCGGAACTGGGGCCGGTCGGCGACGCGCCCGCTCTCCGCTTCGTCGACGTACTCGTGGACGACGAGGAAGCCGTTCTTCTTCGCATACTCGCGCAGCGCCCGGAGTTGGGCGGAGACGGAGAGGTCCACGTCTTGGCGGTCGCTGGATACGCGAGCATAGAGAGCGGCGCGCGTTGGGTCGGGTCGTTCGGTCATCGGTTCGTCTCCTTCGTCTGTTATCGTTCACAGTAGTGGCCTTCAGCTCCCCGCAGGGCACGAATGCGGCTCCCTTGTGACATCGGAGCAAGTGATTTCGTCCAGAGAGCTTGAAACGCCCCCAAGTCCGTTGCCCGCGGTCCCTTCGGCTGGTACGGTGCCCGTCCTATTGGAACAGACGTTCTGATTGGGGAAGTGTACACGACCGGCGCCACCCACGACCACTCCCGTTGCGTGGGCGCGCCGCACTCCCGCGAGGGACCCGCGTGAAACAGGAACACCGGCTCACCGACGAACAAGACAAGCAGCGCCTTGAGGGCCTGCGGATCCTGGCCCGCATCATCGCTCGCCACCACCTCGCCCATCCTGAACTCTATCGAGGTGCATCGGGCGAGGGCTTAGGGACTCCTTCCCCGGCAGCGGAGCGAGCCGATTCCCGGAATTCGGTCCAGAAGGATGATGTGCAATGAGGCGCAGGCAACCGGCATCTCGAGTGAGGCTCAAACCCGAGACAGTGTGGAGGTGTCTCAACCGCCTCAACCTGTCGCAGAATAAGCTGGCGCTGCGCGTGGGCATCAGTTCGGGTTACCTCTCGCAGTTGATGACCGGGACGCGCTGCCCCTCGGCAGAGGTGCGCGTGGAGCTGATGGAGGCGCTCGGGGTGACGGAGTTCGACGAGTTGTTCGTCCTCGAGATCGTCTCGTCAAACGACGCCGAGAATGTGCCTGTTGCCACGGGAGCTTTAGCCCTCGGCGCTGAGGGTCCAGAGGAGTTGAGACAGGACTGACTGGTGGCGTTCCATCCGAGGGGCGTGAGTGTGTCCAAGGTCGACATTCCCGTCGCACCCGACGACATCAGGGTGACCTGGAACGCTGTCGCGGGGGCGACGTGGTACGAGATTCACCATGCAACTCCAGGAACGCAGTTCGACTTCGAGGCCACCGTTTCGGATGCGTCCTACTTGGATGAATGGCCCAACGTGCTCTACCCGGACTCCTACATAGTCCCGCGCGTGCAACAACGCTGGCTGTTCCCAATTCAGTGCTGTTGCCACGCAGTACTGAACCAGCCACCGTCTCGCCCCCCTTCCAACGGACCGCCGAACGCCCCCTCAGCTAGGAAGCTGCGGAACTCCCCCACGTAGGCCCGGATCTCATGGGATGAGGTGGGAGTTCACGTGTGCCTAGACCAGCGGCGGGGCGGCTCAAAGCTGTGGTTATCGTCCTACCTGCAGAGCTGACCGGTACCGTTGCTGAACCGATCCGCCCTTGCGGTCGGCGCCCACCCCATCCACCCTGCCCCGGGGGTTACGAAGCGGATCGATATGACACCCTCCGTGCTTGCGTGGCTCGACTACTCCCAAGCTGACCAACGCCGCGCGCGGGAGATCGTCGCGATGTTCTCCCAGCGCGAGAGCCGCGACGAACTGGGACTCGGCGGGGTCCGGGACGCGCTCAGCGACACGCTGTTCCCGGGAACGTCCGTGGTCCTCACACGTGCCCGGTACTTCCTGTTCGTGCCTTGGCTGTTCCGTGAGGGCGCGCGACGCGGACACGCTGGTCCGCGACTCGCTTCGTGGGTCGAAGGCAGGGAACGGGAGCTCATAGGAGCTCTGCGAGCAGGCGGCGATCAAGAAGGCCTGATCGGCCGCGTCGTTGGATCCGGCGTCCAGCTGCTGCCCTCGAGCATCTACTGGAACAGCCTTCGGCGCTTCGGCATCTTGCGTCACGACGGGACGATGTCCCAGGTCGCGGGTCTCCGTCAGATCGCTCGCCCTGCCGAGGACGAGACCGAGTTCCTCGAACGGTCTGACGCAGTGTGGACCCCGTCGATTCCGCCAGCCCCGGACGGCTTCTTCGACCTCAAGCAGTGCGACTTCGCGCTGACTCGCGACGAGGCTACCTGGCTCGCCGAGCGGATCGTCGATGCGGCACCCGACACCCTGCTCCAATTCCTCGTGCTCAGGGGGAGCCGCCCCTCGGGCGACTCGCGATACGCCTGGGACGACTCCGAGGCCCGGGCAGTGACGGGACCCATCGCTGAGGCGCTCGGCGAGGCTCGCCGCTTCGCCCTCGCGATGCATGGGGCCTCGCTGCTCTACAACCTGCTGCTGGCCGAGCGCGGGGAGGCACTCGGGCTTGACGAACATGCCGGCCTCCGTGACGACTTCACTAAGCGGCTCGACGAGTGGTGCAGGGAGACTGCTGGGAGCGACCTCGGCGACTGGCATCTGGACCGGCTGTGGGCTCTGGCTGCGGAGCAGGGGAGGCCGGTCTCCCTGCGTACGCGCTCGTTCGTGAGCGACTGGCTCGAACTGATACGGCGAGGGTGGACCGGCTCCGCACTCGCCAGTAGTCGCGAGGCCCGTGACCTGGTGTGTCGCCGCGAGTTGTACCAGAAAGGCAGCCAGGCGCGGCTCCGCAACGACCGGCTCATGCTGCAGTGGGGAGGTGCATCCGGTACGGGTCGCCTCAACTTCCGCTGGCCGTTCATCAGGCGCCTGCTCGAAGACATCGCCGACGGTCGGGAGGATGGCCATGCTGGCGCCTGACAGCCGCGCCCTCCTCCTCGACGCACTGAGGCCTCCTCCCGGGTACTCGCTCGACCACGCCGTTGCGACGACGTTCACCCTCGACCTCGAGTCTGCCCTGACGGTTCCGCTCGCGTTCGCAGGCTTCCGCTTCGAGGAGCAACTCGATCCCGTCGAGGTCATTCAGGCGCTGCGCGAGATGAGCGCACGCTTCGACGTCTTCTGCCAGGCGGGCGCCATCAGCGACAGGCGATGGCCGTCGGATCTGCTCGCGCTGCTTGAGGATGTCGTCCACGACGTGAGGCGACCTCGCCCGGGCAATGTCTTCCATCCGAAGGTCTGGGTCCTCCGATTCGTCGATCAGTCGACGAGCCCCTCGTACCGGCTCCTCGTACTCTCCCGCAACCTCACCGCCGACCGGAGTTGGGACACGATCCTCTGGCTCGACGGGAGTCCGGGTGAGGAACCGCGCGAGAGGAACGCGCCGCTCTCGCACTTCATCGAGTCGCTACCCGACCTGGCGGTGACGCCGCTGCCGGCCGAGCGCCGCGCTGCCCTAGCGTCGCTCGCCGACGAGCTGCGGCTGGTCGAGTGGGACTTGCCGCAAGGCGCCCACGAGGCCCGCTTCCACTCCATCGGGGTTCCCGGGTCGCGCCCGTTCGAAGTCGAAGAGCACCTCAGCGGCGAGCGCGTGCTGGTTGTCTCGCCGTTCCTGCGCGAGGGAGCGCTGCGGCGTCTGTTCGGGCCGGGGGGTGACGCGAGGTCCGTGCTCGTGTCGCGCGGCGAAGAGCTCCATACCGTCCTGCCGGGCGCACTCGAAGGCTTGGACGTGTACGAGCTCGATCCGACGGCGGGCCTCGCCGGGGAGGACGAGGAAGCGGGGGAGACCGACCAAGCCTTCCTCACACGCCTCCACGCGAAGCTCTTCGTGGTCGAGCGGGGGAGGCTCGCCCATCTCTTCGTCGGCTCGGCCAACGCAACAGACGCTGGCCTCGGCCAGAACGTCGAGTTCCTGTGCGAGCTCGTCGGCCCGGTCGGGACGTTCGGGATTGACCCCCTGATCGGCGACGACACGCCGCTCCGCGCCATGCTCACGCCATACGTCGCATCAGGGGGCGAGGAGGAGAACGACAGCAATCCGGATGGGCGGGCTCTCGAGGGCCTGCTGCTCGACATCGCTGCCGGGAGCCGCTTCCGCACCAGCGTGAGTGAAGAACCTGGCGGGTGGGTCCCGCGCGTGACGACTGATGCCGGGCTGCCGCCATTCCCAGAGGGCGCCGAGGTCTCGATCGGCCCCCACAACCGCCCGATCGAGACCCGCCGCCTCCGTGCCGCCGAGCCCGTTGACGTCGCGTTCGCGCCCCGCGAACTCGCCGATCTCACGCCGTTCCTCCGCCTCACCGTGCGCCGCAGGGTCGAGGGCGAGGACCTGGAGCGCTCGACCGTCGTCTGCTCGCGGCTGGTAGGTGCGCCGAGCGACCGGTTCGACGAGATCCTGGCTCGGCAGATCGACACGCCCGAGAAGTTCCTGCGGCTGCTCGCCCTCCTCATCGGCTTCGCATCGAGGACCAGTTCCGACGCAGCCCTGACCGGCGATGGGGCGGGCGTCTGGGCGGCTGGTACCGGGCAGGGCGTCCTCGAACTGCTCGCACGCGCCCTGTCCGAGACCCCCGAGTCCATCGACCACCTCGAGTCGATCGTCGAGCAGCTGCGCCGGTCTCCGAGCGGGAGGGCCGTACTTCCTGAGGGCTGGGATGACGTCTGGCTGCCGGCTCTGGAGGCGCGACGTGCGATGCTCGCGGGCAACTCATGACCGAACCGACGCGGAACAGTCGGACCGGAGCGCTGAGCGACTTCCAGCGAGCGACGGCGGAGCATGCGTTCCGTCGCCTGTTCCTCGACCAGGACTCCTCGAGGCGCTTCCTCGTCGCCGACGAGACGGGTCTGGGCAAGACCCACGTCGCGAGGGAGGTCATCGCCCGGACACTCGACCACCTCCAGGACGTAGAGCACGTCGGCCGCGTGGACATCGTCTACGTGTGTTCGAACGCGGACATCGCTGCCCAGAACATCCGCAAGCTCAACGTCTCTGGGTCCGGGAGCGAGAGCTTCGCGACCCGCCTCAGCCTGCTCATCATGCAGCCGGACGTGCTGAAGCCCACGGTCAACGGGGACCGCAAGCCCGCCACCTTCGTCGCCTTTACCCCCGCTACGTCGTTTCAGTTCGGGTGGCAGATGGGGACGGCCACCGAGCGTGCGGTGCTCTACCTGCTTCTGCGCGACCACCTGGGACTCCGCCGAGCGCGGAGGACCGCAGCGGAGCGCATCTTCCAGGGAGGCGTCGGCAGCCGCACGAGATTCGTGGATGCGTACGTCTCGGCCGTCCGGCGCACGAGCTTCGAATGCAGCATCCGCAACGCCTTCCTGCAGGCGTTCGACCGGAGCGAGGAGCGGGCGTCGCTCGTCTCCTTGATCGACGAGGTCATGGGACGGCGGTCCCTCACGGCGAGTCAGCGAGAGCAGGCGCGGACGATCGTCGGGAACCTGCGACGGATGCTCGCCCGGGCGGCCGTCCACGCACTTGAGCCGGACCTCGTCATCCTCGACGAGTTTCAGCGCTTCCGGAACCTGCTGGACGTGAGGACTGGCGGCGAAGCGGCCGAATTGGCGCACACCTTCTTCACCCAGTCTGACGCCCACGTGCTCCTGCTCTCGGCCACGCCGTACAAGCCGTTCACCTACGCAGAGGAGGCGGTCGAGGGCGCCGACCACTACGCGGACTTCCTGAAGACGCTTGAGTTCCTCGCGGCGTCCGATGAGCCGGTGGACTCGGTTCGGACCGACCTCGATGCCCTGCGACAGGCGGCGCTCACGGGTGCACCAGTGAGCGCGATCCGGGATCGCGTGCAAGCCACCCTCCGGCGCTGGATCGCCCGGACTGAGCGGCCCGAGGGAGGCCGGACCACCACCACGCTCGACACCACCGCAGATGGTTCCGTCCGCGCGGAGGACTTCGCGGGCTACGTTGCTCTGCGACGGGTGGCAGACGAAGTCAGGGCGCCGCTCAGCGTTGAGTACTGGAAGTCGTCTCCGTACTTCCTCAACTTCCTGAACGGGTATCGCGTCGGGGAACGAGTGCGCGAGGACATGAAGGTTCCCGAGCGCCGCGCCCGGCTCACGACCCACTTCAGCGGTGCGCAGCGGCTCGCGAAGTCCGATGTAGGACAGTTCCAGCCAGTCGAGTGGGGGAACGCCCGCATGCGCGCGCTGGCTGCGGAGATGCTCGACCCAGGGTGGTGGAGACTCCTGTGGATGCCGCCGTCATTGCCCTATCACCGGCTCGGCGGCCCATACAAGTCCGTCGCTCCGACCACCATCACCAAGCAGCTCATCTTCTCCAGCTGGGTGGCCGCCCCGTCCGCCATCGCCTCGCTTCTGAGCTATGAGGTCCAGCGGCAGATCTTCACCCAAGCGGGACAGTCCGAGAACACGCCCGCCGCCCGCGCGGCCATTGCCAACCGCCTCGACTACCGGATGACGGATGAGCGGCCAGCCTCGATGTCCGCGCTTGCGCTGTTCTGGCCGCAGCCGACGCTCGCCGACCAGACCGATCCCCTCGACGCTGCCCGCGACCACGACGAACCGCAGGATGTGGAGCGCGTCATGGAGTGGGCCCGTGAGCGCGTCGAGCAGGTCGTCGGTCCCGCGGGAGGCAGCAGTGCCCCGGCGAGCGCCGCCTGGCACTGGTACGCACCCATGCGAGCGGACCGCGACAGTGCTCTCGCATCGGCCCTCGTCGAGGTGCCACGACGAACCTTCGCCGAGGCACTCGCGAGACCCGTTGCTGAGCAGGCGACCGGTGACGTGCCGCGAGCGCTGGACGCCCATGTGGAGCAGGCGCTGCGGGCGCTGGCCGGCTGGACACCCGAGTCGGAGCGCCCGGCGGACCTGATCACAACCAGCGTGCTGCTAGGGCTCGGGGCTCCGGGGAATATCGCGTGGCGCGCACTCAGCCGGCTGCGGCAGCCCCGACGACCAGGTAACCGAACTTGGACGATGGCAGGCTGCGGCGATCCTCGCGTCTGGCCTGCGAAGCCTGTTCTCCCGGCCCGACACGGTGCTGCTCATCGACAGCCTGCACGCGCGCTCCGCCGGGCCCGCCCGCGCAGACGAGAGTGCGTACTGGCGCAGGGTCGCTCGCTACTGCATCGACGGAGGACTCCAGGCCGTCCTCGACGAGTATGTGCATCACCTCGCCGGAGAGTCGGGAGTCGACGCCACGACGGACGAGGGGCTCATCTCGCTCGCCAGCACTGCGCGGCGCGCCATCTCCCTCAGGGAGTCGGTCTACCGGGCCACGGACATCGACGAGTTCGACGGCGACGGTATCCCGTTCCCGAGCCGCTACGCGCTGCGGTTCGGGAGCACTCGGCACAGCCAGGATGAGTCCCGGCTCCCCGAGGTTAGGGCAGCCTTCAACTCGCCGTTCTGGCCATTCGTGCTCGCGACGACCTCGGTCGGACAGGAGGGCATCGACTTCCACTGGTGGTGCCATTCCATCGTCCACTGGAATCTCCC
>JAJDYW010000031.1 GCA_022824925.1 Dehalococcoidia bacterium
CATGTGGCGGATGCGACGCTCGCGGTAGTTGATGAGCAGCCCCTTGTAGGAGCGCGAGTTCATCCCCTTCTGCACGCGCGGCAGGTTGTACGAGTCCTGGTCCATCACCAGCCCCAGCGAGATCTCGCCGTGCTTGTGCTGCGTGTGGATCGGGCGCGGCACGTCCGTCCCCTCCGGCATGCGGGCGTAGCTCTGGATGTCGAAGTACATCCTGTTCGGGTCGGTCGCGTGCGGCCGCTGCCGGAAGAACCCGAAGCTGCGGTGGTGCGTGTTGAACGTCAGGTTCGGGAAGATGTAGTAGTGGTAGTCGTCCGACATCTGGTCGTCGTTGAGCTGTGAGACGTCCATCCCCTGCTCCTCGGCGACCTCGCGGGCGCGCTGCTGCAGGAACGGGCGCACCTCCGCGCTGCGGCCCTCGAACTCGGCCGGGTCGACCCCCGCGTTGCGCAGCCGCCCCTTGAGCCCGTCCGTGACCTCGTCCGGGTTCGCGTAGCGCGGGCTCACGATGCCCATCGGCACGAGGTAGCGGTTGTGGCGCTCGTAGAGGTCGATCTGCACGTGGATGTCGTCCAGCCCCTCGAGCAGCTGCGGGTGGATGCCCTGCACGTGGTAGACCTCGTTGAACGCATCGACGGAGGCCTTCCAGTTCGTGTCCCACTCGACCGTCTTGTCGGCGACGATGGAGAACTGCTCCATGTGGTACGCGTCGAGGTGCTGCGCGACCGGGTCGAGGAACTCAAGCAGCGGCTCGGCGTCGGGGTTCATGTTGAACCAGACGAAGCCGCCCCAGACATCGCAGGGCACCTCTGTGAGCGCCGTCTCCTGCGGCACACCCTGGGTGAAGGTGTCCTCGTCCGGCACGAACTTCTTGGAGCCGTCGAGGTTGAACTCGAAGAAGTGGTAGGCGCACTGGAACGATTCCGCGTGCCCCATGCCGGGGTTGCGGATCTGGTTCCCGCGGTGGGGACAGACGTTGTAGAAGGCGCGGACCTTGTCCTCCGCCTCGCGCACGATCAGGAACGACTCCGGCCCCAGCTCGGTCGTGAAGTAGTCGCCGACGTTGGGGATGTCCGACTCACGGCCGGCCATGTTCCAGACCTTCGTCCACATGCGCTCCCACTCGAGCTCCGCGAACTCCTTCGAGACGTAGCGCTCCTTGGGGATGAGGTCGGTGCCCATGAAGGGCTCGGGGGCCTTCTCCGTGGGCGTCGTATGGGCGATCTTCTCCTGGACCATGGGTTCCTCCGGTCGTTCTGGGCGTGGCCCGATGGTACGCCGTTCTGTCAATCGCTGCTTGCGGTAGAGTGATGCCGGAGGCGCGACATGGCGGACTTCGGCGGCGGCGACTTCATCCCGCCCAACCCGGGCGTGGATGCGGAGTTGCTGGCCAGGGCCCAGCAGGACGAGATGCGCCGCCACCACGGCGGCGACAACCGTCCCCCGAAGCGCCCGCGCGGCCCCCGCTTCGGCCTGCTGCGGCGCATCGTGCGCGTCATCCGCGGCGGTGGGGACTAGCGGCCCACTCTGCCGGTCGGCGCGGTGAGAGCGAGTGATGTGAAGTGAAGATCGGACCCAACCTTGGCGGTCTCCGTGCCGAGATGCAGCAGGAAGCCCGCAAACACGCCACGAGTCGCAGCCGGATCGACCCGCACGCCCGCAGCCACGGCGAGAAGCCAATGGAACGCGCCCGCCGCCAGTACGAGCGGGACAACCCTTCGCGGTTGCGCTTCTTGTGGCGGGCCTGGGAGCTCGTCTTCGGGCGGGGCCGCATCAGGATGGGCCGGTAGGGCGCGGCATGGCCGACAGCAAGCGGCCACCCGCCGGCGGGGACGTCGCCGCCCAGGTCGGGCGCTCCCTCGGGCGGCTGGTGCGCAAGGCCCACGACGCCGCCCTCGAGGCCCAGCCCGAGGCCGAGGAGTACGCCCGCCGCGCCGCGAAGATCGCCCGTGAGACCGTCGAGGCGGCCCGCCCCGAGGCGGAGCGCATCGCGCACGACGCCGTCGAGGCCGCGCGTCCCGCCGCCGAGCAGGCGGCGAAGTACGTGCGCGAGCACGAGGACGAGATCCGGCAGGTGGGCGGTGTCGCCGGCCAGGCGATCGCCTGGAGGGTGCTGCCGCGGCCCCTGCGGCCGTTCATCGGCGGCGCCGTGAGCCGCTTCCTCCGCCAGAAGCCCCCGAAGCAGTCCTGAGCGGTCGCCCCTACGCCCGCGCCGCCGAGAGGCCGGGCATCTCGTTGCCGAGATAGGTGCTCCCCAGGTTGCGGTAGTTCCGCCACGAGATGGCCCCGTGCGCGGCCGCCTGGTGAGCGTCCCGCAGGCGCCGCTCCAGCGGCGAGTCCATGCGGCTCGCCGTCGTCCCGGCCGTGTTGTGCAGCATGTCGACGACGTGGCGGGAAACCTGCGCCGCGTGTACGCAGGAGAGGTACGAGCGCTGCGTGACCTCCCACTCCGGCGCCGAGCGGCCCCCGTCCTTGGGCAGCGGCCCGAGGTGCCGCTCAGTCTCTTCCTGCGCGTCGATCATGAACGCCTTGGCCGCGCGCACGGTCGCCTCCGCCTCGCCCAGGCGGTACTGCAGCTCGGGCATGTCCGCCAGCGGCGTTCCCGACATCCAGGGCGTCTTCACCATCGCCAGGTCGATCAGGTCCCTGATGGCCCCGCGCGCGACGCCCAGCGCGACGGCGCCCTTGTTGTAGTGGGCCTGCATGGGGTTCCGCAGGGTCGGGCTGTCGAACGTATCGCAATTGCTGAAGAGGTCCTTCGGCAGCGTCGCCCGGTCCGGGATGAAGGCCCCGTCGACCTTGACGTCGTGGCTGCCCGTGCCCCGCAGCCCCGCCGTGTCCCAGGTGTCGACCACCTCGAAGTCCCCGCGGGGGATGAGGAATGCCTTCTCGGAGGAGCCTCCCCCCTCCTGCGGGACGCCCACCGAGCCGGTGTGCACGAGCGTCCAGGTGGCGTTGTGGCAGCCGCTCCCGAAGGAGCCCTGGCACCAGAGCCGCCAGCCGCCCTCGACCGGACGCGCCTTTGCGTGCTGGAGCCCCGGACCGACGCCCCCGCAGGTGAGGACGCGCCAGTCGTCGTAGTAGTCGTGTACGAGATCCATGCTCATGCGGCGCAGCACGAGGCTGTTAATCTCCGAGTTGATGTGGACGCACCAGCCGACCGACCCGTCGATGGCGGAGGCCTCCTCGACGATCTCGATCTGGTCGCGCGCAGGCACGTCCTCGCCGCCCAGCTCCCGGGGCAGGGCGAAGCGGTAGAGCCCCTGGTCGGCGATCTCGTTCGAGGCCCAGGCGGGGATGTGGCGGATCTCCTGCGCCTCGTCGCCCGCCTGCTTGAGCGCCTCCGTCATCGCGAGGAGCCGCTCGAGGGGCGGCGCCGTCTCCTGGAGCTTCCTGCTGCGCTCGATGATCTCGGCTCGCACCATGGCTGCTGCCTCCCCGTCCCTGGTGCCGGGATTCTAGGGCGTGCGCGGCGCGCTTGCCGCTCCCCTAGGCGCGGCGGTCGATGCGCCGGATGGCTTCGCTCGCGTAGGGGATGTTGGGGCGCATCTTCAGGGCGTACTCGTAGTCGATGCGGGCGTGATAGGTGCGGTCCTGGGCCTCGTGCGCCTTCCCCCGCAGCACGAACGCCGCCGCCCCGATCTCCATCGGCTGGGGCGTATCGGGCTCCCCCAGCTCCACCTCCAGCGTGTGCATCGCCAGCCCCGGCTTCCCCTCGTCGAGCTGCCGTTGCGCGTCGCACAGGGCGACCACCCCGGGGTGGTCGAGCCCGAGCTCGCGCGCGGTGGTCACGCCCAGCTCCTCGAGCATGGCGAACACCGCCTCGCTGTCGCCGCCCCCGTGATCCGCGTCGCTCACGCGCGCCCTCCGCTTGCCGCGGGAGCGTACGGGGAACGGGTGGCCGGTGGCTAGTGGCTGGTGGTTGGGGGCTCGGGCGGCATTGCCGTAGCAGGTTGGAGGGCATGCCCGGCTCGAAGAGTTCCGCCCGCTGTACTCACCCACGATGCGGTGTTCCCAACAAGGAGACCGTCGAAGCGCTGCGTCAGTCGCGCGACAGTGTGGATCTCGAGGAGTACGCCTCGCTTGAGGAGCTCAAGGCCGCGTTCGAGTAGGGGAGAAGGTACTACCCCGCCCCGAAGTGCTCGCGCGCCAGCGCGATGACGCGCTCTGGCTGGTCGTGGTGGACCCAGTGGCCCGCCCCCTCGACGGTCATCGAGCGCACGCCCGCCAGCCCCTGCACCCACCCCTCCATGCCCCGTATCACGCCCGCCTCGCTCCCCACCAGGTAGAGCACCGGGCACGCGATCGCCTCGATGAACCCGCGCATCTCTGCCAGCGTGAACTCGTCCCGCCGCACCCCCGGGCGCGACCAGTTGTCGAACTTCCAGATGAGCTCGCCGCCGTCCTCGCGCACGGCGTGCTCGGCGATGTGCCGCGCCTGCTCGGGCGAGAGGCGCGGGTTCATCTCGCCGACGCGCGTGATGGCCGCCTCCAGGTCCGGGTAGCGGCGCACCTGCCGCGTCTCCAGCGAGCGGCGCTGCTCGACGTGCTCGCGGAAACGCGCCGGGGTCATCGGGCCGGGCTCCTCGAACAGCCCCGGCACGCGCCCTTCGATCGCCACGATCGAGTCGAACCGGGCCGGGTACGACCCCGCCGCCAGGAACGTCACCTGCCCCCCGAACGAGTGGCAGATGACCCGCACGGGGCGCTCGAAGCGCTCCACCAGCGTCAGCAAGTCCATGGCGTACTGCGAGGTCGTGTACTCGCTGCCCGGCGACCAGTCGGAGTCGCCGTGGCCGCGCAGGTCGGGCGCGACCACGTAGTGGTCGTCCGCGAACGCCTCCGCGATGCCGTCCCAGCTGCGGGCGTGGTCGCGCCCACCGTGGACGAGCACGAGCGGCTGCGCGCCCTCGTCGCCCCAGGCCCAGGCCGAGAGCCGCAGGCGCTGCGATTCGAAGAAGAGCTGGCGTGGCTGCTGGCTGCTGGTCATTGGCTTCTGGTGACTCGGGCTCAGGGGCTGCGGCTGCCCCCGTGGTTGGGGTCGGTCTGGCGCGGCCCATAATAGACACGGGACTTCCAACAGCGTGACCAACAGCCAAGAGCCAGCAGCCAACAGCCACCCCGGCCACGTCACCCTCGTCGGCGCCGGTCCGGGCGACCCCGGCCTCATCACCGTCGCGGGGCTGGAGGCGCTGCGCAGCGCCGACGTCGTGCTCCACGACGCCCTCGCCCCCGCGACCCTCCTGCGCGAGGCGCGTCCGGGCGCGGAGGTGGTGGGCGTGGGGAAGCGCGCCGGGGCGCACGCGGCCACGCAGGCCGAGATCGAGGCGCTCATGCTGGCCCGTGCGAAGGAAGGGAAGCACGTCGTCCGCCTCAAGGGCGGCGACCCCTTCGTCTTCGGGCGCGGCTCCGAGGAGCTGCGCGCCTGCCGCGAGGCGGGTGTGCCCTGCACCGTCGTCCCCGGCGTGACCTCCGCCATCGGCGCGCTCGCCTATGCCGGCATCCCCGTGACCCACCGCGGCCAGTCCGGCGCCTTCATGGTTCTGAACGCCCGCAGCGTCGAGGAAGGCGGCGCCAACTGGCGCGCCGCCGTGGAGGCCGACACGCTCGTACTGCTGATGGGCGCCGGGGTGCTCGCCGGGTGCGCCGAGCGCCTCATCGCGGAGGGCCGCGCGCCGGAGACGCCCGCCGCATCCGTCCAGTGGGGAACCCGCCCCGACCAGCGCCTCGCGACCGGGACGCTGGCCGACATCGCCGAGCGTGTCGCGGAGGAGGGCCTGACCGCCCCCCTCGTGACCGTCGTCGGGCCCGTCGCCGGGCTCGCCCCGGAGCTCGCCTGGTTCGATCCCGGCCCCCTCGCCGGGCGCCGCGTCGCGGTGACCCGCTCCCGCGCGCAGGCGAGCGAGCTGGTGGCCCTGCTCGAGGCCGAGGGCGCCCTCGTGACCGAGGCGCCCGCCATCGACCTCGTCTCGCATGCGGGCTCGCCCGAACTCTGCGAGGCCGTGGCCGCCCCCGCCGACTGGTGGGCCTTCAGCAGTGCGAACGGAGTGGAGGCGGCCATGCGGACCCTCGCGGCTTCCGGGCTCGATGCGCGCGCCCTCGCCGGACGCCGGCTCGCGGCCGTCGGCGAGGCGACCGCGGCCGCGCTGGCCGCCCACGGCCTGCGCCCCGACTTTGTCCCCGAGCAGTCCTGGTCGACCGCCCTCGCCGAGCTTCCCGCCCAGCCGGGCCAGACCGTCACCGTCTTCCAGTCGAACCTGTCGCCCCCCGACCTCTGCGCGGCGCTGGAGGCCCGCGGCCTGACCGTTCGCCCCGTGACCGCCTACGAGAACCGCCCCGCGCCGCTCACCCCGGAGCAGCTCGACGCTGTCCGCGCGGCCGACGCCACCACCTTCACCAGCAGCTCGACCGCGCGGAACCTGCGCGACGCCCTCGGCCCGGACGCCGACCTGCGCGGCGCGCTGGTCAGCATCGGGCCGAGCACCTCGAACGCCGTGCGCGACTGCTTCGGGCGCGTCGACCGCGAGGCCGCGGCGCCCTCGCTCGCCGAGCTCGTGCGCGCCGTCGTCGACGTGCTGGCGCCGTCGCGATGAGCACCGCGCTCGTCCTCGCCGCCCACGGCTCGCACCTGGACCCGCGCTCGAGCGAGGCCGTCCGCGTCCACGCCCGCGCCCTGGCCGGAACCGGCGTCGCCGACGAGGTGCTGCTGGCCTTCTGGAAGGAGGAACCCTCCCTCGCGCGCGCCCTCGACGGCTGCACCGCGAGCGAGGTGACGGTCGTGCCCTTCTTCATGTCCGAGGGCTACTTCACGAGCGAGGTCATCCCCGCCGAGATGGGCCTCGACGGCCCCGTGACCCGTCGCGAGGGTCGCACCGTGCGCCTCACCCGGCCCGTCGGCGTCCACCCCGCCCTCGCGGAGGTCGTCGTCGAGCGCGCGCTGGAGGCGGGCGCCACCCCCGATGGCGCCGTCTTCGTGCTCGGCCACGGGACCCCCCGCAACGCCGCCTCCGCGGGCGCCGTCGCCGAGCAGGTCGAGCGCATCCGCGCCCTGGACCGCTTCGCCCACGTCGCCGCGGTCTACACCGACCAGGACCCGAGCGTCGCCTCCATCCCCGCGCTCGCCGGCGGGCGGAGCGCCGTCGTTGTCCCCTACTTCGCCTCCGACGGCTGGCACGTCGGCCAGGTCGCCACCGACACCGATGCCGTCCGCTACGCCGCCCCCGCCGGCACCCACCCCGCCCTCGAGAACGTCATCGCGGACCTGGCCCGGGAGGCGGCGGGTTAGGCCCCTTACCCCCGCTCCAGCGGACCCCCGGCGTAGACCGTTGGGCGGACGACGGCGGGGACGCCGTCGTTCTGGATGGCCTCGTGGCGGCGGGCGATCTGCCCCTCGTGGTCCTCGTGCGTGAGGATGTAGAAGCGGTTCGCCCGCACCCCCTCTAGCACGCACTCCGCCGCCCACTCCGGCTCCAGCGCCCGCAGGCGGGAGCGATCGCTGAAGCCCGGCGTCCGCTGCGTGCGCGCCTCCAGTTCCGCGTCGCTCAGATCCCGCAGGTGGTCGGGACGGTTCCGCTCCGAGTTGCGCAGGTTCGTGCTGATGATCCCCGGGCACAGCACCGACACGCCCACGTTCGAGCCCGCGTCCCGGAGTTCGCCGTAGAGCGTTTCCGAAAGCGTGACGACGCCGTGCTTGCTCACGTTGTACGGCCCCGACCCCGCCGTCGAGACGAGCCCTGCCATCGAGGCGGTGTTCACGATGTGCCCCTCGTCCCGCTCGACCAGGTGCGGCGCGAACACCCGCACCCCGTGGATCACCCCCCACAGGTTCACGCGCAGCACGAACTCCCAGTCGTTGACGCTCAGCTCCCACATCCGCCCCCGGCCCCCCACGCCGGCGTTGTTGCAGACGATGTGCACCGAGCCGTAGTGCCCCAGCGACTCCTCCGCGAGGTTGTCCATCGAGGCCGCGTCCCCGCAGTCGGTCTGGACGGTCAGCACCTCCGCGCCGCCATCCCGGAGACCGGCGGCGGCCTGTTCCAGCACGTCCTCCTCGATATCGGCCAGGACCAGCCGCGCCCCCTCCGCGGCGAAGCGCGTCGCCATGGCCAGCCCGATACCGCTCGCCCCGCCCGTCACGACCGCGACCTTGCCCTCGAAGTCCTGCATGTCCGTCCTCCTGCCGATGGCGGGCGCACGCTACGGCGGCGCGCCCGGGATGGCAACGAGAGAGGCCGCGCACGATCCGTGCGCGGCCCCGGCGATACCGGTTGCCGGCAGGACCCTAGCGGTCGGGGCCCTCCAGGTAGTCGTCGATGACCTTGTGCATGTGGCGGATGCGGCGCTCGCGGTAGTTGATGAGCAACCCCTTGAACGAACGCGAGTTCATCCCCTTCTGCACGCGCGGCAGGTTGTACGAGTCCTGGTCGAGCCCCAGCCCGAGCGAGATCTCGCCGTGCTTGTGCGTGCTGTGCACCGGGCGCGGCGGCGGCTCCGAACCCTCCGGGATGCGCACGAAGTTCTGCAGGTCGTAGTACATCTTGTTCGGGTCGGTCGCGTGCGGCCGCTGCCGGAAGAGCATCACGCCCGAGTGGTGCGTGTTCAGCGTGATGTTCGGGAAGATGTAGTAGTGGTAGTCGTCCGAGAGCTGGTCATCGTTCAGGTCGGTGAGATCGATGCCGTGCTCGGAGGCGTACTCCTTCACCGAGTTCTGGATGGCCGGTCGCACGTCCGCGGGGCCGCCCTCGAACGTCTCCGGGTCGATTCCGGCCGCGTGCAGCATCTCCTTCAGCGAGCGCGTCAGCTCCGTCTGGTTCGGGTAGCGCGGGCTCAGCAGCCCGAACGGAACCAGGTAGCGGTTGTGGCGCTCGTAGAGGTCGATCTGCACATGGATGTCGTCGATGTTCTCGAGGATCTGCGGGTGGATGCCCTGGACGTGGTACACCTCGTTGAAGGCGTCCACCGAGGTCTTCCAGTTGCAGTCCCACTCGATCGTGCGGTCCTGCACCAGGTACTGCTGGTCGAAGTGGTACGGGTCGAGGTGCTCCGGGATCTCGCCCAGGAACTCCGTCAGGGGCTCGGCCTCGGGGTTCATGTTGAACCAGACCCAGCCGCCCCACGTGTCGCAGGGCACCTCGGTCAGCGCCGTCTCCTGGGGCACGCCCTGGGTGAAGGTGTCCTCGTCGGGTACGAACTTCTTGGAGCCATCGAGGTTGAACTCGAAGAAGTGGTAGGCGCACTGGAAGCTCTCGGCGTGGCCCATGCCGGCGTTGCGGATCTGGTTCCCGCGGTGGGGGCAGACGTTATAGAAGGCGCGGACCCTGTCCGGCGCCTCGCGCACGATCAGGAAGGACTCGGGGCCCAGCTCCGTCGTGAAGTAGTCGCCCACGTTCGGGATGTCGGACTCGCGGCCTGCGATGTTCCAGACCTTGGTCCACATGCGCTCCCACTCGAGGTCCATGAACTCCTTCGAGATGTAGCGTTCCTTGGGGATGAGCTCGGTCCCGAGCTCTGGCTCGGGCGCCTTGGTCGTCGGCGTCTGCTGGGCGATGGATTGGAGGACCATGCGAGTAGCTCCCTGCTGGTTCTGGTCGCGTAGGGACAGGGGCGTCATGCGCCGCTGCTATGCGCCCCATCCTACGCGCGTTGTCAACGGATTTCGCGGTCCCTCAGGGCGCGAGCGCGGCGATCTCCTTCAGGCTCTGCTCCCGCGGCGTGCCCGAGGTGCCGAACACGAACGTCTCCCCCGTGGGGCCGTCGGCGCCGTGCGAGAGGATGTTGATGACCGCCTGGCCCACGTCCGAGGAGCGCATCCCCCCCTCCGCCGCCGCCACCGAGACGGCGCGCAGCATGGGCGTGTCCGTGGCCCCCATGCAGAGGCCGTTCACGCGGATGTTGTGCGGCCCCAGCTCGATCGCCCACGTCTCCACCTGCCGCCACTGCACCCACTTGGCGCAGTCGTAGCCGCTGGCGGCCCCGCCCGTCATCAGGTGGCCTTCCTTGATGTGCTCCGTGATGACGTTGATGATCTCCCCCCCACCGACCGCCTGCATCGCCGGCACGGCCGCGCGCGCGCAGTAGAAGCTGCCCATCGCGCAGATGTCCATGGAGTCCTCGTAGGCGAGCGTCTGCGACTCGTAGGTGCCGCCCGTGAGCGTCGTGTCCGCGTAGATGGCGGCGTTGTTCACGAGGATGTCGATGCGGCCCAGGCGCTGCAGGGCGCCGTTCATGGCGCGACGCACCTGCACCTTGTCGGCCACATCGCAGTCGATGGCGATCCCCTGGCGGCCCGCGGCCCGCACCTGTGCGGCCGTCTCCGCGTTGTTGGTGGCGTCGATGTCGAGGCTGGCGATGTCGGCCCCGTTCTCGGCCAGCGCCACCGCGATCCCGCGGCCGATGCCGGCGGCCCCTCCCGTGATAACGGCGACCTTCCCCTCGAGCAGCATGGCGTTCCTCCTGTTCCTGCTTCGCAAGCGCGCCGATTCTGGCCTATCGCGCGCCGCCCCGCCACGTCCGGCGATGCTGCGCGTACCCCTCCGGCGGATCAGCCTCGTGGAAGATCGAGTAGCGCGAGATCGGCACGACCTCACCGTCGAGGTTCGCCCACACCAGCACCGTGTAGACGCCCGCTCCATGCTCCGCCAGCACCTCCGAGAGGTTCGCCCTGACGGAGAAGCGCTGGCCGGTCGCGGTCCACGCCTCGGCGGTGACCCACGGCACAGTCATGGTCACCTCTTCCTGCGACTGGCTGGCGTCCCGCGCTTCCGCCCAGAACCGGTGCGCCTCGGCGGAGGAGGTGGGCGCGGGCGCGTCGGGGGCGATGTCGTACGGGTCGGGACAGGGGCGATACGTCCGCGTGAACGTCTCCGAGGTGTAGTACCGTCCCGGGGGGAGCTCCCCCCGCAGACCGGCCACCGCCTCGCCGCTGTCGGAGCAGGAGGTGCGCGTGACCTGCCCGAGCGTGAGCGCCTCCGGCGGCGGGTCGTAGCGGATGCCGACCCGCAGTTCGGTGGGGTGCAGGAACTCCACGCCGTTGCGCACCCTCCCGGCGAACTCGAGATGGCCGTCGGTGAAGGCGGGCAGGGCGTCGTACGCGACGTAGTCCCCCTCGAACTGCTGGTACGCCCGGAAGTTATGGCGATCCCAGGCCAGCCCGATGCTCACCATCCGGTGCGACGCCCTGAGGATGTTCCGGCGGTGGCCCGCGCTGCTCATCCAGAGGTCCATGGCCTCGCGCACCTCCAGCTTCGGATCCGTGATCGCCCTGCGCCCGTCCCCCTCCGAGGCGCAGTAGTCGGCGCCCAGGCCGTTCTCGCTGTTCGCCTGGTAGCCCCCCGCGAGGCTGTAGCGCATGTACGGCTTCAGCCCGTCCCGCCCCCAGTGCGAGGAGTAGCAGCCCGCCAGCGACGCTTCCGCGTGCAACTGGGCGGCGTCGTTCTCCCCGAGGGTCAGGGCATCCACTCCCGCCGCCGCACGCGCGGCGTTGATCAGTTCGAGCATGTACGCCTTCAGGGCGAAATGCTGCTGGCTCGGATTCGAGACCGGAACCTCCAGCTCCAGGTCGCCGTAGCGGAACCGGCCGCCGTCCCAGACGCGGTCCAGCGAGACGGGCGTGGATACGGCTCCGGTCCGGAAGTGCCCCTCCCCGCGGGCGACGACCACGGCCGCCCCGGCGCCGTCGGGCGGCAGCTCGACCCGGAGTTCGACCTCCGCCGTCGCGCCCGGCGAGTCGGAGCCCGGAAGGGGGGCGACGATCCTCACCGGCTGGTACCGGCGAGGTGACTCCGCGCCGCCGCCGTCATCGACGAGCAGCCGGACCGTGCCCAGCGTGCGCCACGAGCCCTCGGCGGGGCGAGCGCTGAGGTACACCCGCCCGGAGTCGGTCGTGTGCTGCCAGACGCGGGCCTCGATGCTCGCCGCGCCGTCGCCGTCGCCGTCGGCGAGGGCCGGGGACCAGAGGGTCAACGCCAGGAGGAGGGCGGCGACCGCCGCCAGGGAACGCCTTGCGCGGCCTCCTGGTGTGTCCGGGCGCATTGCGCACCATGGTAGCGGCCCCGTCGCGAGGCAGACCGAACCGTACCGGCCGGGGAGTCACGCATGGGCATCGGCCGCCACGGGGTGTGTGAGGGCGCTGGCCCGTAGACTCGACCGCCATGCCCGACGGTCGCATCCAGGCCTTCCGCGCCTTCCGCCACCGGAATTTCCGCCTCCTGCTGGCGGGGACGGTGCTCGTGGGGCTGGTGCAACCCGTCCACTTCGTCACCCAGATCTTCTGGGTGCAGGAGGTCTACCCCGACGTCCAGATCATCTATACGGGTTTCCTTATGGGCGCCCGGGGCGTCGCCACCCTGCTCTTCAGCCTCATCGGCGGCGCCATCGCCGATCGCTTCGAGCGCCGCCTTGTGCTCCTCGGCTGCGAATCGGCCACGCTTGTCCTGAGCGCCTTCGTCGCGCTCCTCATGCTGACCAGCCCTTTCGGGGAGGCCACGTTCTTCGGCGTCCTCGTGCTCACCTTCCTCGCGGCGGCCACGCAGGCGATCGACCACCCCGCGCGCCAGGCGAGCATCCCCGCCGCCGTGGGCATGGACGACCTCGGGAACGCGATCAGCCTCAACTCCGCCGCCCAGCAGCTCATGATCCCGATCACGATCCCCATTGCCGCGGTCCTCAACGACGTGATCGGGCCGGGCGCTCTCTACGGCGGCTCGCTCGTCACCTGGATCGGCATCATCCCGCTCATCGCCGCCCTGAACTACAGCAGCCGCGGCGAGGCCGGACGCCAGATGTTCCGCGCCGTCGTCGAGGGTCTCCAGTACACCTGGAAGCACATCGTCATCCTCGCCGCGGTCGGGCTCGTGTTCGTCATGAACGGCGTTGGCATGCCCGGGGTCGGCAACCTCGGCATCATCTGGGCCACCGAGATCCTCGATGTCGGCGGGAGCGGCTTCGCGCTCATGGCCTTCGGCTGGGGGAGTGGCGCCGTCGTCGGCTCGATGTACTTCGCGCAGCGCCCCGATGTCGCCGGGCGCGGTTCGACGCTCGTGCTGGCGGCGATCACCTTCGCCGTGGCGGCCATCGTCTTTGCCTACTCCCGCTCGATCTGGATCACGGCCGCCACGAACGTCGGCCTCGGCGTCGCCCTCAGCGCCTCGACGATCAGCGCGTCCGTCATCATCCAGCAGAAGGTGGAGGAGGGCGTGCGCGGCCGCGTGATGGGCCTGCTGCCGCTCACCAACGGCGTCGCCATGCTGATGACGTTCCCCATCAGCGCCGTCGCCCAGGAAGCGGGCCTCCCCATCGTGCTGGTCGTCCTCGGCTGGTCGACGCTGGTGCTCTCGGCCCTGGTGGCCCTGGTCGTCCCCCAGCTCCGCCGCGTCCGCCCGGAGCCGGTCCCCGCGGCCGCCCCAGGCTAGCGCGCCTGGACGGAGTAACTTCTGTACTGCAGCGGTTGCCCTGGGTAGGTTAGGCGCCGGTCTTGGGAGGAGCAGTGTCCAGGGTCTACGTCTACGGGGATGAATCAGGCAATTTCGACTTCAGTCGCCACAGGGGTGCGAGCAGGTACTTCATCCTCACGACGGTAACCTGCTCCGAGGATCGGCAGGCGCGCCGTGACCTTGAGGAACTCAGGTACGGGCTGGCTTGGGGCGGCGAGGAGTTGCGGGACTTCTTTCACGCATCGGAGGATCGTCAGGCGGTGCGCGATGAGGTCTTTCGGGCGCTCTCACGGAGCCCCTTCCGTGTGGATGCGACCATCATGGAGAAGCGAAAGGCCCATCCCCGCCTGACGGCATCTGATGTGGTCTTCTATAAGTACGCCTGGTACTACCACGCGAGGCACGTGCTTCCCTCGATTTCTGCGCCAGGGGATGAAGTCCTCGTCATAGCGTCTTCGATAGGTACGAAGAAGAAGAAGCGGTACTTCCGCAAGGCCGTCTTCGACGTGATCGGCCAGATTCAGCTGCGCCAAGACGTTAAGACAGCTCATTGGTCGACGGCCAGCGATCTGGGGCTGCAGATTGCTGACTACTGCTCGTGGGCGATCTTCCGCAAGTGGGAGGAGGGCGACGAGCGCTCCTACCGCTTGATTCAGGACAAGATCCACCGCGAGTACGACTTGTTCCGACCGGGAACGCGGTTCTACTACTAGGGGAGTTAACGAGAACCGGGCCGCCTATCCCGCGAGGGGAAGAGCCCGGGGGCTCTTGTCGGTCGGCCCTAAAGCGGCTTACAGCGTAGCACGTTGGGTTGACACTGCCGATCCGGGGCGGTTGTAGCCGCCCCCGGCTAGCCCCCTACCCCGCCACCGCCGCCTCCCCCTCGCGGGGGCGGGCGGCGAACGTGTACTCGCCGCCTGCGAAATCAACGGTGATGCGCTGGCCCTCGGCGAATTCGCCCGCGAGGATGCGCCGCGCCAGCGCGTTCTCGACCCGCCGCTCGACCGTGCGCCGCAGTGGACGCGCGCCCAGCTCCGGGTCGTAGCCCTCGCGCACGAGCTCAGCGCGCGCCGCCGGCGTCAGCTCGATGTCGAGCTCGCGGTCGGACAGCCGCTCGCGCACCTCCGCCACCAGCAGGTCCACGATCTGCGCCAGCTCCGGCTCCGTCAGCGGCTCGAAGACGATCGTGTCGTCGATGCGGTTCAGGAACTCGGGGCGGAAATGGTCGCGCAGGGCGCGCTCCGTCGCCTCCCGCACCTTCTCCGCCGCGCCGCTCTCCTCGCTGCGCTGCGTGAACCCCATCGTGAGCGAGTTCTGGGCGCCCGTGCCCAGGTTGCTCGTCATGACGATGACCGTGTTGCGGAAGTCGACCGTGCGCCCGTGCCCGTCCGTCAGGCGCCCGTCGTCGAGCACCTGCAGGAGGGTGTTGAACACGTCCGGGTGCGCCTTCTCGATCTCGTCGAAGAGGATGACCCGGTAGGGCCGCCGCCGGACCAGCTCGGTCAGCCCGCCCGCCTCGTCGTAGCCGACGTAGCCGGGAGGCGCGCCCACGAGGCGGCTCACGGTGTGCCGTTCCTGGTACTCCGACATGTCGAGCCGCACCATCGCGTCCTCGTCGTCGAAGAGGCACTGTGCGAGCGCCTTCGCCAGCTCCGTCTTCCCCACGCCCGTGGGCCCCAGGAAGATGAACGAGCCGATGGGCCGCTGCGGGTCCTTCAGCCCCGCGCGCGCGCGCCGCACGGCGTCGCTGAGCGCGGCGATGGCGCGGTCCTGCCCCACCACGCGCTCGTGCAGCATCTCCTCCAGGCGCAGCAGCTTCTCCGTCTCGCTCTCCTCCAGGCGCCAGACGGGGATGCCCGTCATCTGCCCCACGAGGCCGGCGATGTCCTCCGCCGAGACGCGCAGCTCCGAGGGCCGCCCTTCGGCGTCCTCGGCGCGCAGGCGCGCGTACTCCTCCTGGAGCTGCAGCACCTCCTGCTTGACCATGGCCGCCCGCTCGTGGTCCTCCCGCTCGACCGCCGCCTCGGCCTCCGCCCCCAGCGCGTCGAGCCGCTTCGCGATGGCGCGCACCTCCGGCGCCGTCTCCTGCGCGTCGATGACGTGCTTGCTGGCCGCCTCGTCGATCAGGTCGATGGCCTTGTCGGGCAGGCGCCGTTCCGTCACGTAGCGCGAGGAGAGGTGGACGGCCGCCTCCAGGGCGTCGTCCCCGATCTCGACCTGGTGGTGCTGCTCGTAGCGCGCTCGCAGCCCCTGCAGGATCGCGATCGTGTCCTCCTCCGAGGGTTCGTCCACGTACACGGGGGCGAAGCGGCGCTCGAGGGCGGGGTCCTTCTCGATGCGGCGGTACTCGTCGAGCGTGGTCGCGCCGATGGCGCGCAGCTCGCCCCGCGCCAGCGCCGGCTTCATCAGGTTGCTGGCGTCGATGGCGCCTTCCGCCCCGCCCGCGCCCATCACCGTGTGCAGCTCGTCGATGAAGAGGATGATGCCGCCGTCGCTCTGGCGGACCTCCTCCATGACGGCCTTCAGGCGCTCCTCGAACTCGCCCCGGAACTTCGCTCCCGCCAGCAGCGCGCCCATGTCGAGCGCCCGCAGCGACTTCTCTTCCAGGTTCTCGGGCACGTCGCCCCCGGCGATGCGCTGGGCCAGCCCCTCGATGATGGCGGTCTTGCCCACGCCCGCCTCGCCGATGACGACGGGGTTGTTCTTCGTGCGCCGGTTGAGGATCTGCATGACCCGGCGCACCTCGGTCTCGCGCCCGATGACGGGGTCGAGCTTCCCCTCGGTCGCCAGCCGCGTCAGGTCCGTGCTGTAGCGCTCGAGGCTCTGGTAGCTGCTCTCGGCGGTGGGGCTGGTCACGCGCGCGCTCCCGCGGATCTCCTGCAGCGCCCGGTAGATGCCTTCCTTCGTCACGCCGAACTCCGCCAGCAGGCCGGCGGCGCCGCTCTCCTCGTTGTCGGCGATGGCGATGAGCAGGTGCTCGACGCCCACGTAGTCGTCCTTGAGGCGCTCCGCCTCCGCGTTCGCGACCTCCAGCATCCGCACCACCTCGGGGGTCGTGTAGATCTGGACGACGTCCTGCTGGAGCGTCGGCTGTTCCTTGAGCACGTCGTCGACGCGCGCCTTCAGCCGGGGCAGGTCGACGCCGAGGCGTTCGAGCACCTGCAGGGCGAGGCCGCCGTCGAGCTCGGCCAGGGCGAAGAGCACGTGGGGCACGCCCCACTGGTTGTGACGGCGGGTGCGCACCGCCTCCTGCGAGGCGGCCAGCACCTGCTGGGCCTGCTCGGTGAATCGGTCCTGTCGCATCATGGTGGTCAGTCCTCCTGCCCCGCGGGCGCGGGGTCTTGCGGGGTGGTCGGAGTGGATGGCGCTAGCGGGCGGGGCGCCCCTCGCTGTCGATGGCGGGCGCCGGAAGCCGCGTCCGGCGCAGGCGGTCGAGCTCCGTGCGCACCTCGTCGAGCTCGGCCTGGAGCGTGCGCAGCTGGTCGCTCATGCGCAGGACCACCTCGACCCCCGCGAGGTTCACGCCCAGCTCCTCGATGAGGCGCTGGGCCTGGCGGATGCGATGGATGTCGGCGTTCGAGTACATGCGGATGTTCCCGCTCGTGCGGTGCGGACGGATGAGCCCCGCGCGCTCGTAGTAGCGCAGCGTCTGCTGGTGCAGCCCCACCAGCCGCGAGGCGATCGAGATGACGTAGCAGGGCTCGTCGTCGGGCACCGGCTCGGTGGGCGGTCGGCGCTGGGGCATGGGATCGTCCTTCCTCGCTAGCTCGCCGCTCGCGCGGCCGGATTCGTCTGGCGCAGCTCCTCGAAGAGGGCCTGCTCGCGCTCGCTGAGCTGCTCCGGCAACACCACGCTCACCCGCGCGAACAGGTCGCCGCGGCGCTCGCCTTGGCCGAGCACGGGCATGCCCTTGCCGGCCAGGCGGAAGCGGCGCCCGTTCTGCGTGAGGGGCGGGATCGTCAGCATCACGCGCCCGGAGAGCGCGGGAACCTCCACCTCGCCCCCGAGGACGGCGTCGAGGTAAGGCACCTGGGCCTCGACCGTGAGGTCGTCGCCCTCGCGCTCGAAGCGCGCGTGCGGGCGTACGGTGATGAGCAGGTAGAGGTCGCCGGCGGGGCCGCCGCCCATCCCCGGCCGCCCCTCGGCGGCGACGCGCACGCGCGAGCCGGTGCGCACCCCCGGCGGCACCTTCACCTCCAGGCGGCGCGGCTTGAGGGTTTCGCCGGCGCCCCCGCAGGCGTGGCAGCGGGCGTTCCCGACGGCGCCGTTGCCGCTGCAGGTCGCGCAGCGCTCGGCGCTCTGCAGGCTCAGGGTGCGGGCCGTGCCCTCGGCCGCCTCCTCGAGCGTGACCTCGGTGGGGCTCTCGATGTCCCGGCCGCGGCGCGGGCCGCGCGGCCCGCCCCCGAAGATGCCCCCGAACACGCTCCCCAGGTCGAAGTCGCCGAGGTTGCCGTCGAAGGAGAAGCTGCCGCCCCCGAAGCCGCCCTGGGCCTGCTGGCGACGCATCTCCTCGATCTGGTCGGCCTGCTCCCAGCGCTCGCCGTACTTGTCGTACTTCTTGCGCGTGTCCTCGTCGGAGAGCACGTCGTAGGCGCCCTGGATCTCCTTGAAGCGCGCCGCCGCGCCCGTGTCGTTCGGGTTGACGTCGGGGTGGTACCGGCGCGCGAGCTTGCGGTAGGCGGAGCGGATCTCCTTCCCGGAGGCGCCGCGCGCAACGCCGAGGACCTCGTAGAAGCTCTTCGCCATAATGACTACATTGTAAGCGCCGGGGTTCTACTTTACAACAACGTTATGGGAGGGAAGTTGATAGACGGGATATCAGGGTTGGGGCGCGGGAGAATCCGGAGGAAAGGAGTGGGCCGGCGGGCGGGACACACGAAGCGGGAGGCGTACGCCTCCCGCAGGGGTGGGCCGGATGGAGCCTGCGAGGCGCTAGGCGCTCGCAGCTTCCTCGGTGATGTCCTCCACCACGACCTGGTTCGAGGCATTGACATTGATGCGGACGATCTTGCCGTCCTCGAGCAGGGCCTCGACGTTCTGCTGGTGCGAACGCCAGCCCCTGGGGAAGGCGTAGCCGTCCCGCTCAAGCGCCTCGAGGAAGAAGTAGCTCATCGTCATGGGGGTCAGGTAGAAGTCCGTGCTGTCCATTTGCGTTCTCCCTCGCGGTTTCGGGCCGCTCCTGCGACCGGGCGCGCCCATTATGGCGATCCGCGCGCCTGCCCGCCACGCCCCCCGGTTTCGACCGGCGCGGCCGGCGGCATCGCGCCCCGCCCCGCCCCCCACCGCCGCAACCGTTGTGTCGTCGGGCGAGCGGCAGTATTCTCAGCGCTCGCAAGGGGACACGGCGCGATGGCGAAGATCCGCTCCATCCTGGTCCCGGTGGTGGACAACCCGGCCAGCCTTCAGGCCGTCGCCGTTGCCGCCTCGCTCGCCCGCCAGGAGAAGGCCACCCTCACCCTCCTGCACGTCATCAAGGTCGAGCGCAGCCTGCCCGTCACCGCCGACATGGACCTTGAGGCCCAGCGCGGCGAAGAGCTCCTCCGCCGCGCCCGCGCCCTCGCTGCCGAGGAGGCCCGCAACCTGCGCATCGAGGACGAGCTCCTGCAGGCCCGCGAGGCCGGCCCCGCCATCGTCGAGGAAGCGGAAGCGCGCGGCGCCGACGCGATCATGATGGGCGTCGGCTGGAGCCCCCTTCTCGGCCAGTTCGAGATCGGCCCCACCTCCAGTTACGTCCTCGGCCACGCCTCGTGCCACGTCTGGATCGCGCGCGACCGCATCGAGCTTGTGGCGCCCGCCCCGGGGAAGGCCTCGGTCGGCCGGTGAACGTGCTCATCATGGGCTGCGGGCGCACCGGCTCCGCCATGGCCCGGCGCCTCGACCGCGACGGGCACCAGGTGACCGTGCTCGACCTCGACTCCAGCCAGTTCCGCCGCCTGCCCGAAGGCTTCGGCGGGCGCATGGCCGTCGGCAACGGCATGGACCGGGACGCCCTGGACCGCGCCGGCGCAGGCGAGGCCGACGCCTTTATCGCCGTCACGCAGGGGGACAACCGCAACTTCTTCGCCAGCCAGCTCGCCCGCGAGGTGTTCGGCGTGGAGAGCGTCATCTGCCGTGTGAAGGACCCCGAGCGTGGCGAGATCTTCGGCCACCTCGGCCTCCAGACCTACAGCCCCACCAGTGCGGGGGCGGACGCGATGATCGCGATGCTGTCCCCCTCCGGGGCGGCCTGAGCCATGTACGTCATCATCGCCGGCGGCGGCAAGGTCGGGTACTACCTCGCCCGCGAGCTCCTCAGCGGCGAGCACGAGATGCTCGTCATCGAACAGCGTGGCGCGCGCGCCGCCGAGATCAACGATCTGCTCGAGGGCGCCGTCCTGCACGGCGACGCCTGCGAGGCGTCCGTCCTCGACGGCGCCGGCATCGCTCGCGCCGACCTCGTCGCGGCCGTCACCGGCGACGACGAGGACAACCTCGTCGTCTGCGAGATCGCCCGCTACCGGGGCGTGCCCCGCGTGCTCGCCCGCGTGAACAACCCCTCCAACGCGCTCCTCTTCGAGAAGCGGGGCATCGAGACGACCGTCTCCGCCACCGACGCCATCCTCTCCCAGATCGAGCAGGAGCTGCCCGTCACCTCGATGGTGCCGGTCATGCAGCTCCACCAGGGGCTGGAGCTGGTCGAGGTGCGCCTCTCCGAGACCTCGCCCGTGGTGGGGCGCACGCCGCGCGAGGTGCTCCTCCCGCCCGAGTCCCTCATCGCCCTCATCGTCGATTCGGGCGGCGTCCCCCGCGTGCCCGGCGCCGATACGACCCTCACCGTCGGCGATGCCCTCGTCGTCGTGACCCACGCGGAGAGCAAGCAGATGCTCCAGGAGGCCCTCATCGGGGGCGCCCATGGGTTCGACACCTGAGCCGGGCAGCCCTGCCGTGAAGGTCGCCTACCTCGGCCCGCCGGGCACCTTCGGCGAGGAAGCCGCGCGCCGCCACGCCCCCGGTGCCGAGCTGCTGCCCTACCCCACGCACGGCGCCGTCGCCCGCGCCGTCGAGTCGGGCGAGGCCGCGGCCGGCCTGATGGCCATCGAGAACTCCCTCAACGGCTCCGTCGCCGAGACGCTCGACATCCTCATCCACGACACCGTCCTCAAGATCGAGGGCGAGTTGCTCGTACCCGTCGTCCACAACCTCGTCGTCGCCCCCGGCACGACCCTCGATGCGATCGACCGCGTCTACTCGCACCCGCAGGCGCTGGCCCAGTGCCGTGCTTTCCTCGAAGGGCACTGCCCGGATGCGCAACGCGCGGCCGCCCTCTCGACCGCGCAGGCCGTCGAGATCGCGGTCAAGGAAACGGGCGCCGCCGCCATCGCCACCCTGCGCGCCGCCGAGCTCTTCGGCGCCGAGGTCCTCGCCGAGGCCATCCAGGACCAGGACAGCAACGCCACCCGGTTCGTCGTCATCGGCACGCACGAACCCGAGCCCTCCGGGCGCGACCGCACCTCCATCGCCTTCGAGTTCGCCGGCGATCGCGCCGGGCTGCTCACCGCCGCCCTCGCGGAGTTCTCCAGCCGCGGCATCAACTGCACGAAGATGGAGAGCCGCCCCACGCGAGCCACCTTCGGTGAATACATCTTTCTGATTGACTTCGAGGGCCACCATCTTGACCCGGCCTGTGCCTCCGCCCTCGATGGTTTGGGTAGCATGACGACCATGCTCAAGGTCTTCGGCAGCTATCCACGGGCGAGCAGTGCCTAGGGCGGCGACGCTCGCCGTTTTCCTGTCCGTGGTCGCCCTGCTGACCCTGGTGGCCGCCGCCTGTGGCGGCGCCGGCGACGAGGAGCCCCCGGCGCCGGCCACGCGGCCCGCCGCCACGGAGCAGCCCGCTGCCCGGGAGACGGCCACCGAGACCGCTCCCACCGAGCCCCCGGCTACCGCCGAACCCGCCGCCACCGCCACCCCCCCGCCCCAGGCCGCTGCCACCCCCGCCGAGCCGGAGGAGGCCGAGGAGCCCGACGCCACCGCGGACGGCGACGTGTCCCTCCAGATAGTCACCCTCCTCCCGCCCGACGCCATCCCCGCCATCAACAACCCCAGCTTCATCACCGCCGGGGAGGCCGACGGGCAGCTCCGCCTGACGGACCTCGTCATCGGCGTCTCCATCGACGGGGAGCACCGCGCCTACGGGGCGGCCTTCCTCAGCGCCCACGAGATCGTGAACGACACGCTGGGAGGCCGGGCCATCGCGGTCACCTGGTGACCGCTCTGCTTCACGGGCATCGTGTATGCCCGCGACATCGGGGACCAGGTCCTCACCTTCGGCGTCTCCGGGAAGCTCATCATGAACGCCCTCGTGATGTTCGACCGCGAGACCGAGACGCTCTGGAGCCAGTTCCTCGGCGAGGCCGTCAAGGGCGAGCTGGCGGGAACCCCGCTCGAGGTCGTCCCCGCCGTCCTCACCCGCTGGGAGAGCTGGCGCCAGCTCCACCCCGACACGGAGGTGCTCGACCAGGGCGGCTTCGTCATCGACGCCTACAACAACTACTACTTCAGCCCCCAGGCCGGGGTCATCGGCGAGCGCGTCAGCGACGACCGGCTCTTCGCCAAGGAGCTCGTGCACGGCCTCGTCCTGCCCCAGGGGCGGAAGGCGTACGCCCACCGCTACCTCGCCGACACCCCCGTCGTGAACGACCTCATCGGCAACCAGCCCGTGCTCGTCGCCTGGGACGCCGTCGGCGGGGCCGCCATCGCCTACGACCCTACCGTCGACGGCCGGCTCCTCACCTTCGAGGCGCACGAACCCGACGACAGGGGCGAGACCGTCCGCGACCTCGAGACCGGCTCCGTCTGGTCCGTCCTCACGGGCGAAGCCCTCTCCGGGGATCTGGAGGGCTCCCGCCTGGAGGTCCTCAACGGCTTCGCCGTCTTCTGGTTCGCCTGGTCCGACTACTTCCCCGATACCGACCTCTACGAGCCGGAGGGCTAGCCGGGGGCCGGCCTTTGCGCCCGGCGCTCCCTGCCGCCATGATGGTTTGATGCCTCCCTCGGTCCAGGTTTCCGGGCTCACGCGCCGCTTCGGCGAGATCACCGCCGTCGACGACATCTCCTTCGATGTGGGCGAGGCCGAGATATTCGGCTTCCTCGGCCCCAACGGCGCCGGCAAGACCACCACCATCTCCATGCTCTGCACCCTCCTGCGGCCGACCGCCGGGAGCGCCACCATCGGCGGCCACGACATCGTCGACGACCCCGCCGGCGTGCGCCGCGAGATCGGCATCGTCTTCCAGGACTCGACCGTCGATGAGCGCCTCACCGCCCGCGAGAACCTCGTCTTCCACGGCGAGCTCTTCGGCATGGGCAAGGAGGACATCCGCCCCCGCGCCTACCACCTCCTCGAACGCGTGGGCTTGCTCGACCGCTCCAACGACCCCGTCATCACCTACTCTGGCGGGATGCGCCGCCGCCTCGAGGTCGCCCGCGGCCTGATGCACTGGCCTTCAGTCCTCTTCCTCGACGAGCCCACCGTGGGCCTCGACCCCCAGACCCGCCGCAGCATCTGGGCCTACGCCCGCTCCCTGCGCGACACCGAGGGCGTCACCATCTTCCTCACCACCCACTACATGGACGAAGCCGAGGCCTGCGACCGCGTCGCCATCATGGACTACGGCAAGATCATCGCC
>JAJDYW010000011.1 GCA_022824925.1 Dehalococcoidia bacterium
CGCCCCTCCATGTACCTGGCCCGGGCAGGCGCGGGTGAAGAAGCCATGGAGGGCACGATCGGGGTCACCGCCAACACCATCTTCTCCGACTACCTGACGGAGCAGGGCATCGCGTTCACGCCGCTCGACGGAGGGGTCGACGCCGCCTCCGCGGTCCTGAGCGGCGACGTGGACGCCGTGCTCGTCGACCACGGCTACGGGGTGGCGAAGCTCGCCGAGCACGCCGGGCGGCTCGAGGCCGTCGGCCCGGCGCTGCGGCTCGATCAGGGCCTCGGCATCGGCGTCCGCACGGGCAGCGACTTCCTGGACGCCTTCAACGACGCCCTCGATTCGATGAAGGCCGACGGTAGCCTGAACGCACTGATCCGCAGGTGGCTCGGGGCGGACGCGGCAACGTTAGAGTAGCGGCGGGAATCGGCAGAAGTCCCGGCGGCCTGGACCGGGGCCGGGACCATCGGGGGGCTGCTGGCGGCTACTGGTAGATGACGATGTCGGGCGGGCACTCAAGGGCCTGCACCTCCTCCGGCGTCATGACGGGCGTGTCCTGGTCGAAGAAAAGCTTGAAGGCTGGGCGCTCCGAGGGTGGGGTGAGCGCCCAGCGCTCGTAGCCGTCGACCTTGATGCGCGCCAGTCCGAACCCGTCCATGTCGATCGCGAGCTCGACGTCGGGGTGGTCCTCGACGGATTCGCGGTCCTCGATCATCCAGTCCGTGAACTGGTGGACCATCAGGATCTTGGGCGGCAGGCCCTCCTCCCGCACGAGCCTGGCGAGCTCGCGCTGGACCTCATTGACCTGCTCGGCCGTGATCGAGCCGATCGCGAGCCCCGGCCCCACGCCGAGCCGCTCTGTCGCGAACTCCGGGTCGAGGGCGACGTGCACGAACGGCTCGCGCAGGAAGGGCGCCAGCAGCCGCACCTCGGTCAACGGGTCGCTCCAGCCGATCTGGGTGTCGAGGAAGAGCAGCAGGCCGTGCTCGCGGGCGGCCTCGACGTACTCCGCGATGCGCTCGTGGGCGAGGTGGCCGAGCCAGTCCCCCTCGGGCGTGGGCCAGACCTGGGCGACGCCCACGATCAGGTGATAGGCCCCGATCGCGCCACGCGGACCGTTGAGCCCGTCGTAGCGCTCCGCCGAGGCGGCGACGCGCGCGGCCACCTCGGCGGGCGCGCCGTGGCCGAGCACGCCCATCGCCGGGACGTCGGGATGACCGTAGAAGGAGACAATCTGGGGTGGCTCGCGGACGGGCGTGACGGGCGATGAGACGAGCCAGCGGCCGGGTGCGAGATCGGCGGGGAGGAAGCGCTCAGCGGGGAGCAGGCGCGCGCTCCAGGCGCCCTGCCGGGACTCGCGGACCTGCAGGGCGACCTCGACGCTCCCCGAGGCGAGCCGTCGCGCGGTGACGCGCCACTCCAGGCCGCCGAGCAGGTGGGGCGCGGTCCAGTGCCAGTGTTCGGGCTCGGCGTCCGCGGGCAGGAAGCGCTGTCCCGGGGCGATGCGCCCGCTCCAGCCCCCGGCGCCCGAGCGCACCTGCAGGGCGCCCTCGATGCGCCCGCCGGCGAGCGCCTGCGCCGCGACGCGAACCTCGCTCGCGTCAGCTCCAGGCGGTTCCTGGGCACCAGCGGGAGCCGCACCCCAGGCCAGGGCCGCGACGAGCGCCAGCGCGAGAGTTGCCACCCCCATCCACCAGATCACACGAAAAAGGCGCGCCCGCAGCGACCTCACCGCGCGGAGCCCGCTACGCCGCGCTGTCCGCGCCGCCGCTCCAGAGACGCCGGGCGGCACCGAGCGCGAGGACGACGTAGAGGGCGTCCATCGCCGGGAAGTAGACGAGGTGGGAGGTCACGGCCGCTCCCGTCTCGCTCTCGGGGTTGAGGGTCCAGAACCAGCCCCAGAAGAAGAGCATCGCCAGCACGATCGCGCCGTAGAACGCGAGCCGCGACCGCAGGTATCCGACCGTGGCGCGGTCGCCGTCCCCGAACGCGCGGTACGAGCGGAAGGCGGCGACGATGATCACCGCGACCCCTGCGGCCATAAACCAGTTCAGCACCTGCCAGGCGGGATACTCGGGCGAGCCGTCGTGGAAGAGCGGCGTCAGCATCAGCAGGAAGGCCACGGCGATCGCCGTCGCGGCGAGATAGAGCGCCAGGCTGCGTTGCCCCAGTCCCGGCATCACGGCTCCACCTCCCCACGATCATGCACCGTGCGACTCCGGCGGCTTCGCCGCCCGCGCGCATCGGTCAGGACGAGCGCCGCGACCCCGTGCCACTGTGACGAGCCAGCTCAAGCCGTCAAGCACTCGCGTCATTGCGGGTACCCTCCCTCATCCGTCGCAGCTCTGCTTGGATCAGGGCCGCGACCCCAACGGGGAAGGAGCCGCACCATGCATGGACCGGACCAGGACGATCCCACGGGCAGCGCCCGCCGCGAGGCCCTGCTCGACCGCGTCGAGGGCGCCACGGAGCTGCCGCTGATGATCCTCTCGTTCGCGCTGCTGCCCCTGCTCGCAGCGCCGCTGCTCTGGGAGCTGCGGCCCGTCTCGCAGGCCGTCGCGATCGCCTGCAGCCTCGCGATCTGGGCCGTCTTCGCCGCCGAGTTGCTCATCAGGCTGGCCATCGCCCCCCAGCGCGGTCCCTACCTCCGGGCAGCACTGGATCGACGCGCTCGGCGTGCTGCTCCCGGTCGCCCGCCCGCTCAGAATACTCTGGATCGTGCGCTACGGCTCACGCGCCTACCGCCGCCCGGTGCGGTGCGCGCATGTCGACTTCCTGGGCGCCTACGCCGGCGGCCTCGTGCTCCTGATCGCGACCATCGTGACCTCGCTGGAGCGCGGGCACGACTCGCCCGTCGACTCCTTCCCGGACGCGCTGTGGTGGTCGATCGCCACCGTCACGACGGTGGGCTACGGCGATATCGTGCCGGTGACGGCGGCCGGGCGCGCCTTCGCCTACCTGCTGATGCTCGGAGGCATCGGCCTCTTCGGCGCGCTCACCGCCAACCTCGCCGCGATGCTGTCCAGGCGCGTAGACCCCTCGCTCGCCGCCCTCGCCTCGCTCCAGGACGAAGTACGCGAGCTGCGCGCCGCACTCGAGCGCTCGCGCCAGCGCGACGATGCCGGGTAGGGAGGCCCGCCCGTCCGCCCACCGGCGGGGGCGGCTTCGATTGTG
>JAJDYW010000032.1 GCA_022824925.1 Dehalococcoidia bacterium
CCCACCCCCACGGCGACCGCAACCGGCACCCCGATGGCGACTCCCCGGTCGTCGCCCACCCCCGCCACCACCGCGACCGTCACCCCAACGCAGACGCCAACCTCAACGCCGGTGGCGACGCCCACCTCCCCCCCATCCCCAACGTCAGAACCGGCAGCTGTGTCGACCGCTTCCCCTACCCCTCCGCCCACCCCCACCGCGACCCCGTCGCCAACCCCTGTCCCCTGCCTCGGCATCGCGTGCATCCAGCCCGCCCCAGGCGCCTTCGAGCACAAGACCTGGGAGCCCGGTGAGGAGATCGACTGGCCCTATGGTTTCTTCATTCTGAGCACGGAAACCGGACTTGTGGAGGGGTATCGCGCGGACGACTACCACTGGGTTGATTGGGAGTCCCCAGACGCTATCCGTGTCGGACCGTGGGTCCGCTGGCCCGGTCTGCTGGTGGGCCGTGAGACTGGCCAGTCCTGGCGATGGCCACCGGCACTCCTCACGCTTCTTGCCGTTTCGGCGGAACGTCTCCTGTTCGCCCAACCCGCCGAAGCAGGGCACGCCTCCTTCTTCCTGGTCGACGGGCTGATGGATCTGGTAGCGGAGTTCTCACTCCCGGCTTCGGTATTGGGCCCCTGGCATTCCCACAGCCCACATGCCCGCTTTGCCCCTGATGGCCAATCTCTTGTCCTGTCGCTTGATGCCTTGTCGGTCTACCTGGTCGACGTGCAGTCGGGGCAGCCTCGCCTCCTCTATGAAGGGGAATTCCGAGAAGGGTGGAGTGAGCCGTATGTGCGGGTCGTCGAAGATTACGACCGCTCACGTCTGCTCGTGCGAACGTTCTACGGCCGCACCGTGCCGGACCAGTCGGACGAGGGTGAGGGCGCGTATGAGCACTTCGCCGAGTGCCACCACTTCACGTGGGGAGGTGAGGCCATCCCCGACGCGCCGCTCCCAACCTCCGAGACCTGCCCCGGGAGCTTATCGCCGGACGCCCGCTACGTTGCTCAATAGCAGGGCGAACCGATCGGGTGGTTCTATCACCACGACTGGATGCCAGCGAATCCCTGGCCGTCGGTGGTGATAGCCCGGGCACAGGACTGCGAGCCCCTCTTCCGGGTTCGCTCGGCTCATCTGGGGCCCTGGTACCTGGTCCCCTATTCTTCCAGCAAGTGGGCAGGCGAGTGGCTGTCGACCAGCACGGGCTTCGTTGCCAGGACCGCAGGAGCGCACGTGTTGGTCCGTTTCGCGCCGACACACGAGATTGTCACGCTCCCGCAGGGAGACCTGCCGGTCACCGCTCCGACGGGAGACGGGCGGTACTTTGCTTACGGACGGGCCGGCGTCTACGACGCTTGGGAGGATAGCTGGACCGTTCCCGGATTCGGTGCCCGGCACGAAGTCGTGTTCTTCTCCTGGGGAGAGGACCACACGGAGGTCCTGTACCGGACGACCGGCTACTCCGGAGAGGCTGGCGTGCACTGGTTCCTCCTGCCCCCGAAGATCGAGTTCCCGCCTTTCAGCGAGGAGATCGCTTTCCTCGTCGACACGGAGGAGTGTGCGGATCTGTATGAGGGGCCCAGGCTCGGCACATCGCCCCTCTCGTGCGTGCCTAATGGGGCTCGCCTAACCCTGGCCGTACCGGAGGAAGTCCCCACGGAGCAGTGCGGGCTCACCTGTTACCCGTCTGTGCGGAGTGAGTACGACGGCTGGTTCGTCTACGTGCGCACCGAGGACGGCCTCGAAGGCTGGGTCTCGGCGGACTACCTCGAGCACGACTAGCTGCCATAACGCAGCCCCGTGCTACCATCGCGACATGCCCCTCAACCACCACTCAGCGAGCGAAGCGAGCGCTCTCCTCAGCCGCGCGCAGCGCAGCGTAGCGCGGCGCTCTCCTCACCCCTCAGCCGCGCGCAGCGCAGCGTAGCGCGGCGCCCTCCTCACCATGCCAACCGACCAGGTCCAGCTCTACGACACCACCCTCCGCGACGGCTCACAGATGGAGGGCATCTCCCTCTCCGTCGCCGATAAGGTGCGCATCACCCAGAAGCTCGATGAGCTGGGTGTCGAGTGGATCGAGGGCGGCTTCCCCGGCTCCAACCCCCGCGACGCTGCCTACTTCCAGCGCCTGAAGGAGGTCACGCTCTCGCAGGCCAGGGTGAGCGCCTTCGGCGGCACCCGCCGTGCCGGACTCACCTGCGAGACCGACCCCAACATCCAGAGCATGGTCGCCGCCGAGACCCCCGGCGTGACCCTCGTCGGCAAGGCCAGCCAGTACCAGGTCCAGCGCATCCTCGAGACCACCGACGAGGAAAACCTCGCCATGATCGCGGACACCGTCCGCTACTTCCGCAACCTCGGCAGGACCGTCTTCTTCGACGCCGAGCACTTCTTCGATGGCTTCGCCCACAACCCCGACTACTCGTTGCAGTGCCTCGCCACCGCCGCCCGCGCCGGCGCCGAGGCGCTCGTCCTCTGCGATACCAACGGCGGCATGACCACCCCCGACCTCCTCCGCGCCATCGAGGCCGTCCAGGCACGCGTCCCCGACGCGCGCCTCGGCATTCATTGCCACGACGACGTCGGCCTCGCCGTCGCCAACAGTCTCGCCGCCGTCGAGGCCGGCGTCTGGCAGGTCCAGGGCTGCGTCAACGGCTACGGCGAACGCTGCGGCAACGCCGACCTCCTCACCGTCACCGCCAACCTCAAGCTCAAGATGGGCCTCGACGTGATCGAGGACGACCAGCTCGCCCGCCTCACTGAGGTCTCGAACTACGTCAACGAGCTCGCCAATCTCATCCCGGACTCCCAGGCCCCGTTCGTCGGCCAGAGCGCCTTCGCCCACAAGGCCGGCTACCACGTCGCCGGCATCATGAAGGACGAGAGCTCCTACCAGCACATCGACCCTGGCCTTGTGGGGAACAGCAGCCGCGTGCTCGTCAGCGAGCTCTCCGGCCAGCGCAACCTCCTCGTCAAGATCGCCGAGCTCGGCATCGACTACCCCTTCAGCCAGGACGAGATCCGCTCCCTCCTGCAGGCCGTCAAGGAGAAGGAGAGCGAGGGCTTCCAGTACGAGGGTGCCGAGGCCAGCTTCGAGCTCCTCGTCCGCCGCCAGATTCCCGGCTACGTCCGCCCCTTCGAGATCGAGGACTTCGTCATCGTCGAACGCCACCGCCACCGCCGCGGCGACGACCAGCGCAACGACATGCTTGCCGAGGCGATGGTCAAGATCCGCGCCGGCGAGGACGAGCACCACACCGCTGCCGAGGGCAACGGGCCCGTCAACGCCCTCGACCTCGCCGCCCGCAAGGCCCTCGGGAGCGCCTACCCGAAGGTCCTCGACGTGAAGCTCGTCGACTACAAGGTCCGCATCCTCGACAGCGAATCGGCCACCGCCGCGCAGGTCCGCGTCCTCATCGAGAGCACCGACGGCCACCGCTACTGGACCACGGTCGGCAGCTCCACGGACATCATCGAGGCCAGCTGGCTCGCCCTCGCCGACGCCCTCGAGTACGCGATCACCCTTCCCGCCGGCTAATCTCTTTGTGTTAGGATGTCGATGTGACAAGCACATCGGCCGCCTCCGAGCCCGCCACCCGGGGTGATCTCGAGGCCCTGGGGACCGACCTTCGCGGTGAAGTGGGAGCGCTACGCTCCGAAATCCGCCACGACATGGATGCGCTCCGGACTGAGCTTCGTGAGGACATGGGCGTCCTGCGAACCGAGCTTCGTGAGGACATGGGCGTCCTGCGAATCGAGCTTCGCGAGGACATGAGCTCCCTCCGTGCAGAGTTTCGTGAGGACATGGCAGCGCATCGCCAGGAGTTTCGCGAGGACATGGGGGTCCTCCGAACCGAGTTTCGCGAGGACATGGGTGAGTTTCGGGCGGACATGCGGACCTGGGCCGCCATCAGCATCGGGCTGAGCGCCACCGTTCTCGTCGGCACGATTGGCGCGATCGTCACGACCGTCCTGTCCGGCTGACACTGCCGACCCTTACCCCTTCGCTTCTGGTTCCTCTCCGAAGTCCGCCTTCCCGGTGATCGTGTCGCGGGCGTCCCGCACCAGGCCGGGGATGTGCATCCGGTTGCGGATCAGCAGGAAGGCGCACAGCGCCATGTACCCGATCGAGTACCAGAAGCGCACGATCTGGGCCCCGTCGCCCAGCACGTCCTCGGTCAGGGGAAGCTGCGCCGCGAACAGGATGAAGAGCGCCCACGCCTCGGGACGGCTCATGCGCAGGTTCACGAAAACGGCAATCGCGAACGCGGACTGCGCCGCCGTCAGGAAGATCTCCCCCTGCTGGCGCGAGAAGAAGAGGTTGACCTCTTCCGTGGGCGAGACGAGCGGGAGTCCCTGCAGGATTCCCCAGTCGCCCGAGCCAATCATGAAGGCGATCGGCAGCGTTCCGATCAGCAGCGTCCACTGGTTCACCTTCGAGGAGATGAGCGCGCCCATCCCCGCCGCTGCCCGCCCCCGCCACGCCAGCAGCGCCGCCACCAGCACCTCCGGCGACTCAGAGGCCAGCGGCGCGATCCACTGGATCAGCACGAACTCGCTGATGTTCACCTTCTTGCCCGTTTCCACCAGCCCGTGCGCGAACGGCTCCGCCGAGGCGACGATCACCGCTGCGGCGAAGATCAGCGTTACCACCACCACGGCCCGCCGCCGCACGTCCGGCAGCGACCCCATCGCTCGCGCCGGCCCCACCAGCTCCACCTCTTCCGATTCCACGCGACTCGTCATCACCAGGTAGATGAGGAACATCGAGACGAGCACGATCGTGTCCGCCAGCGTGAGCGTGCTCCGCAGCGGCACGAGGATCACGTACACCGTCGCGACCGCCAGGAACGCCAGCTCCAGCGCCCGCGCGCGGCTCACGACCAGCTCCTTCAGCCGCGTCCGGTAGAAGAAGATCAGGAACACCACGGGCCAGCCGATGCCGATCAGCAGCCGGTTCCCGCCCGTCATGTTCGCGACGGCGAGTCCTTCTGCCGCCTTCGCCGGGTCCGACCCAGCTTCCCACGCCAGGAACGCGTCGACTGCGTACTCGGGGAGCACCGCGATGAAGGCGATGATCGCCAGCGCGAGGCCCTGCGAGATGTCCATCTCCGCCGTCTCGGCGCCCCAGGTCAGCAGGAACGCCGCCGCCAGGATGGCGATCCCGTACACCGCCGACTCCAGGAGCGGGTCGAGATGCAGCTCGATGATGGGGTCGATCCCGGGGAAGTCGCCGAACAGGATGCCGAGCACGCCCACGAGGGCCATGCCGGCAATCACCGCCCAATGCGCGGTGAACCGCTCGCTCATCACGAAGCGTCTCGCCGCGCCCGGAGCGGGCGCGCGCTCGGGGAGGGACTTGGGTCGGTCATGTGCGCCTGCGAGCCTACCGGCGCCCGGCGTTGGGGGCTACGGCTTCCCGCGCCATCGGGCAGAATGCCCCCCAATGGCCGAGCGCCGCCCCTACGGACACTGGGAGAGCCCGATCACGCCCGCCGCCCTCGCCGGCGGCATCCGCCTGCGCGGCCCCTCCTGGGACAGCGACGGCCGCACCCTCGGCTGGTTCGAAGGCCGCGGCGACCGTGGCGTCGCCGTTGCCGCCGGCGCCGGGGGCGAGGACATCCGCGATCTCAGCGGCGACTTCCTCGTGCGCGCCGGCGTCGGCTACGGCGGCGGCGATTTCGTCCTTGCCGGTGGCCACGCCTGGTTCGTCGACCACGACAGCCAGCGCATCTATCGCGCGCCACTGGCCGGCGGCCCCGCCCGCCCCGTCACCCCCGCCTTCGGCGAGTCCTCCTCCCCCGCCGTCAGCCCCGACGGGCGCTGGGTGGTCTACGTGCACTCCTACGAGGACCGCGACGTCGTTGCCATCGCCGCCGCCGATGGGCGCGGCTGGCCGCAGCACCTCGCCGCCGGCCGCGACTTCTACATGCAGCCCGCCTGGAGCCCCGCCGGTGACCGCGTCGCCTGGGTCGAGTGGGACCACCCGAACATGCCCTGGGACGGCTCCGAGGTTCGCGTCGCCGAGCTCGCCTTCCCCGAGGGAGCCCTCCCGGTGGCGGCCCGCTCCGAGCACATCGCCGGCGGCCCCGGGGAGGCCGTCCTCCAGCCCGCCTTCTCCCCCGATGGCGCCGCCGCTTACTACGTCTCCGACGCCACCGGCTGGGGCCACCTGTATCGTCACGACTTCGCCGGCGGCCAGGACCGCGCCCTCACCTCCGGGCAGTGCGAGTACGGCGCTCCGGCATGGGGCCAGGGCGTGGGCACCTTCGCCGTGCTCCCCTCCGGGCGCATCGTCGCGACCCGCCAGCGCGCGGGCTTCGCCCAACTCGTCGTTATCGACCCCGACAGCGGCGACGACCCCCGCGAGTTGGACATCCCCGCCGAGTACGCCAGCTTCGAGAACCCGGTCGCTTCCCCCACGGAGGAGCGCCTGGCCGTCATCGCCGGCGGCCCTGCGGCCGCCCCCCGCCTCCTCGCCATCGACCTCACGACGGAAGCCCCGCAGGTCACGACCGTCCGCCTCAGCGAGTCGCGTGCGTTCCCCGCCCCCGCCCTCTCCCGCCCCGAACCGGTCTCCTGGCAGAACGCCGAGGGCAGCGAGGTTCACGGCCTCTACTACCCGCCGGCCAGCGAACGCTTCGTTGGCGAAGGCCCGCCGCCCCTCGTCGTCTTCGTCCACGGTGGCCCCACCGACCACGTCGATGCGGGCTGGCGGCCCCAGATCCAGTTCCTCGCGAGCCGCGGCTACGCCGTGCTGGCGGTGAACTACCGTGGCAGCAGCGGTGCCGGGCGTGAGGCCATGCTCGCCCTGCGCGGCCAGTGGGGCGTCGCGGACGTCGAGGACTGCCGCTCGGGCGCCACCGCGATGGCCGAACGCGGCCTCGCCGATGGCGACCGGCTCGCCATCCTCGGCGGAAGCGCGGGCGGCTACACCGTTCTCCGCTCCCTCACCGTTCATCCCGGCTTCTACCGCGCCGGCGTCTGCTTCTACGGGATCTCCAACCTCTTCACTCTCGCCAGCGATACGCACAAGTTCGAGGCGCGCTACCTCGATTCGCTCGTCGGGCCGCTCCCCGAAGCCACCGCCCGCTACCGCGAGCGTTCGCCCATCTTCCACGCCGGCGACATCGTCGACCCGATTGCCCTCTTCCAGGGCACCGAGGACCGCGTCGTCCCCCGCGACCAGAGCGACACCCTCGCCGAGTCACTGCGCGCCCGCGGCGTCCCTCACGAGTACCACGTCTACGAGGGCGAGGGGCACGGCTGGCGCAAGCGCGAGACCATCGACGCCTTCTACACCTCCATCGAACGCTTCCTGCGGGAGCACCTGCTCGGCTGAGGGCTCGCTCGGTCGCTCGGCCGGGCTCAGTCGCGCCAGTGCATCACGGCGCGCGCCGCCTCCTGCTCGCGGGCGCTCTTCTCCGCCCAGCGCCGCAGGAACTCCTCCCCCACCACCGTCCTCGCCACCGCCCAGGGCAGGGGACGCTCGCCCCCGAGCCCCCACCGCTTCCGCACCGCCACCAGGAAGGCCGTCGCGTCGCCCAGGTCGAGCGGCTCCAGCACCTCGCAGTCGAGCGCGCCCACGCCGCCCGGGAACACCGGCCCGCCCGAGGCTGTCGGCTCCACCTCCAGCCCGGCGAGCTTGTCCCCGTCCCGCCCCGACCGCAGCCCGAGCGGCTCCAGCAGGTCCGCCTGCCCGTCGCCGAGCAGCGTCACCGAGAGCCGGCCGCTCTCCCGCACGAGACCCTCCGTATAGTTCGTCTTCGAGAGCGAGACCAGCAGCCGCGGCCGCTCCGGCACGATCGAAGCCCCGAACACCGACACGCAGATCTGCGCGTTCGGTCCCGACGGCCCGGCTGCCCCCACCGCGCACAGCGGCGCCCAGAAGTGGGAGAGCACATCGCCCGCGGGGCGGGCTTCGGTCATCGTGCCGGCTACTCCTCGTGCAGCATGACGTAGTTGCCGCAGGTGTCGTCGAGCACGGCCTGGTACCCCCAGGGGTTGCGTGTCGGCTCCTGCAGGAACTCGACACCAAGGCCCGTTAGCCGCTGGTACTCGTGGTCGAGGTCGTCGACGAAGAACATGGCGACCGGAATCCCGTCCTTGCGGGCCGCTTCCTGGTACGCCTTCGAGGGCGGGTACGCGTTCGGCTCCAGCATCATCTCGATGCCGCCCGGGTTGTCCTGGGCCTCGATCGTGATCGCCCGGTACTCCCCCGCGGGGTCGTCCCGTTTCAGTACGAAACCGAGCACCTCCGTATAGAAGGCGAGTGCCTTCGCCTGGTCGTCCACCGTCACGCTCGTCAGTTTGATTCGCATGGTCACATCGTACGCTCCCGCGCTTGCGGCGCGTTCGCCCCCCGCTAGAATCCCCCCGTGGCCGACTGCCTCTTTTGCAACATGGCCTCGGGCGATATTCCCGTCGAGCGGGTCGCCGAGAACGACCACGCCTTCGCCATTCGCGACATCAACCCCCGCGCCCCCGTTCACGCTCTCGTCATCCCCCGCGAGCACATCGCCGACGCCCGCGAGCTCGAGCCCGGCCACGCCGGGACGCTCGCCGGGCTCTTCACGCTCGCCGGCGAGGTCGGACGCCTTGAAGGCGTCCACGAGTCCGGCTACCGGCTCGCCTTCAACGTGGGCGACGATGCCGGCATGACCGTTCACCACCTCCACCTCCACCTCGTCGGCGGACGCCGCCTCGGCCCGGAAGGGTGATCGCGGCCCAGATCGCCGCCGTCCGCGAGGAGCTCCTTCGGCGCCCGTCCGGGCTGGTGCGTCACGTCGAGCGCGTGCTCGATGAGGCCCTCCGCCTGGCCCGTCGCTGGAACGCGGACCCCGAGCGCCTCGAGCTCGCCGTCTGGGGCCACGACCTCTTTCGCGCCGAGCCTCCCGCCGCCCAGATCCGCCTCGCCGGCGAGGTCGGCGTCGAGATCGATGCCGATTCGCGCGAGTATCCCGTCCTCCTCCACGGCCCCATCGCCGCCGTCGTCCTGCGGGAACGCTTCGGCGTCACCGACGAGGAGGCGTTGCTGGCCGTCCGCGACCACACCGCCGGCCTCGCCCACATGAGCCTGCTCGCCAAGATCCTGCTCATCTCGGACAAGATCGAGTCGAAGAAGCGCAAGGGCGTGCCCCAGCTCGCCGAGGTTCGCAGGCTCGCCCGCCGCGACCTCGATACCGCCATCCTCTGCTGGGCGGACTGGCGCTGGACCCAGGAGGCCCGCGAGCGCTACCGCACCCAGTCCACCCACTGGCGCGCGCGCCGGGGCTGGGTCGAGGAGCACCATCGCGACATCGCGATGCCCGGGCGGGTTTCCGTTCAGGCGTTCGCCGCTGCCGCGCGACGGGAGGGGCTGGTCCCGCCTACGGGATGACCAGCTCCTGCTCGGGGAAGATCGGGCAGCCGCCGTCCTCCGTGATCTCGAGTTCGGGGTTTGCCGCCAGCAGCTCATCCAGCGTGATCTCGAAGGTCGATGCGATCGCCCCGCAGCTGTCCCCGGCCTGGACGATGTAGGTCGTCCCCCCGGTAGGTGCCGGCGTGGGTTCGGGCGTGGGTTCGGGTGTCGGCTCCGGCGTGGGTTCGGGCGTGGGCTCCGGCGTGGGTTCGGGCGTGGCCTCCGGCGTTGGCTCGGGCGTCGTCGCGGTTGCCGCCTCCGTCGCCTGCTCGGTGGCCTCCGGCGCCGCGGGGACCGGGTCGTCGCCGCCGATCTCGCGGTTCACCACGAACGCGATCGCCACGACCACCGCCGCCAGCACGAACAACGAGACCGTCGCCGCGCGCATGCTCAACTCCCCTTCGAGCGCCTGCCGCCGCAGCCCCCGCGAGGTCCAGCGCGCCGCCGTTGTAGCGAGCGTTGAGGACGTCGACTGGCGCGCCGGCCGCGCGGCCTCGAACTCGCCCTCGTCCAGCGCCTCGGTGGTCTCTGCCTCCCCCGCGCCGGCCGTTTCCGAGGCGGGTTGCGTGGTCGCTTCCACCCCCTCGCCCTGGTAGATGGGGCACGAGGGATGGTCCGCCGTCAGGCAGAAGCTCTCCTGGTGCTGGCTCGCGATGCGAGTCGGGTTGGGAAGTCGGTAGCAGCGGTGCGCGTCCGTTGCGTAGGTCGCGTGCAGGTCGCCGTCGTCGACAAGTCCGAGGTAGGCGCAAACTGCCGCGGCTTCGGAACCTTCGGATTCTGGGGGGAGGCTCACGGCATCTCCAATCCTGCTAGGTTCGCCACCGCTCGTATCGTGTCAGAACGTTCGTGCTCTGGCAATTCTCTTATGGTCGTTTCTGCCGTTAATGGTCGTCTTGCCCGTCAAGTCGATACACGGTGTGCCCCGATCGTTTCCGGACCTGGCGCAGGGGCGCCCCGCCCCGTCCCGCGACCCGCTTCAGGAGGTGATTCAGGCCGCTCACCGCAACGAACCAGTAGCTCCCGTCCGCCGTCAGCCGTGCCCGTGGCCCGTGGATGAACTCCGCCTCGATCGCTGCGTCCCCGATCTTCGCGGGCACGTTTGCCACGATCAGGTCGTACGGCCCCTCCGGCACCCCTTCCAGCCCCACGCTTCCCAGCGCCTCCGCGTTCGTGGCCCCGTTGAGGACGGCGTTGTGGCGGGCGTAGCGAACGGCCAGCAGGTTGCTGTCCGCCAGCACCACCGAGGCCCCGGGGAAGCGACGCGCCAGGGCAATCCCCAGCACGCCGTAGCCGCACCCCAGGTCGAGGATGCGCCGGGGCGCCCGTGCGGGCTCGAGGCAGCGCAGCAGGAGCCTCGTGCCCGCGTCCACCTCGTGCGTGGCGAACAGCGTGTGGGCCACGTCGAACTCGAGCGTTTCGCCCTCCTGGACCAGCGACACGCGCTTCTTCAGGTACGGATCCGGCCCGCCTCCCGTTGCCATCGCGTGAGTCTAGCCTCGTTCCCTCCGACAGGGCTGCCGGGCGTTGATCGTTCCGGCGGCTGTGTTAGTGTCTGAGGTCGGCGCTTATTGCCTTGCCAGATGGGTGACATTGGCAGGCCGTAAGGCACTGGGCTGAAAACGGCACCGCACCCCTCCGGGACGGTGCGCTGTTCTGAAACCGGCTTTTCGGCCTGTTTCCATGCCCAGCGTGAGGACCCCCTCTCGCCGAGTACGCAAAGCGGACCGCGGGCTTCGCGGCGCCGGAATTCGGAGATCAGCGGCAGTGCCGACGATTAACCAGCTGGTACGCAAGGGCCGCAAGGCCAAGTCGAAGAAGTCGGGCGCCCCTGCCCTCCTCTTCAACTACAACTCCGAGCGCGGACGCCTCTCCCGCGTCGTTGGCCGCGGCGCGCCCCAGAAACGCGGCGTCTGCACCCAGGTCCGCACCCAGACCCCCAAGAAGCCGAACTCCGCCCTCCGCAAGGTCGCCCGCGTGCGCCTCACCAACGGCATCGAAGTGACCGCCTACATCCCCGGCGAGGGTCACAGCCTCCAGGAGCACTCCGTCGTGCTCGTCCGTGGCGGGCGCGTGCGCGACCTCCCCGGCGTGCGCTACCACATCGTGCGCGGCGCCGCCGATTCCACCGGTGTCGCCGATCGCCGCCGCGGCCGTAGCAAGTACGGCACGCGGAAGAACGGATAGCACGATGCCGCGACGGAACCGCCCCGAACGCCGCAGCATCCGCCCCGATCCCCGCTACGGCGATCAGCAGGTCCAGATCCTCATCAACAAGGTGATGACCCGCGGCAAGAAGAGCACCGCCGAGCGCGTCGTCTACGGCGCCTTCGACCGCATCCAGGAATCCACCGGCCGCGACCCGGTCGATACGTTCCGCCAGGCCATGCGCAACGTCACCCCCGTGCTGGAGGTGAAGCCCCGGCGCGTGGGCGGCACGACCTACCAGGTGCCCGTCGAGATCCGCCCCGAGCGCCGCACGGCCCTGGCCATGCGCTGGCTGCTCATGGGCGCCCGCTCCCGTGGCGGCCTCACCATGGCCGAGCGCCTTGCCGCCGAGCTCCTCGACGCCGCCAACAACGCCGGCTCCGCCATCAAGCGGCGCGACGACACCCACCGCATGGCGGAAGCCAACCGCGCCTTCGTTCACTACCGCTGGTAGGACTCGACCCGAGGATTCAGGAGAGCATCATGCCCCGGCCCTACGAGATCGAGCGCGTCCGCAACATCGGCATCATCGCCCACATCGATGCCGGCAAGACCACCGTGACCGAGCGCGTCCTCTACTACACCGGCATCACCTACAAGATCGGCGAGGTCCACGAGGGCACCGCCACCATGGACTGGATGGAGCAGGAGCGCGAGCGCGGCATCACCATCACCTCCGCCGCCACCAGCGCCGAGTGGAACGGCCACCTCGTCAACATCATCGATACCCCCGGCCACGTCGACTTCACCGCCGAAGTCGAGCGCGGCCTCCGCGTCCTCGATGGCGGCGTCGTTGTCTTCGATGCCGTCGCCGGCGTCGAACCCCAGTCCGAGACCGTCTGGCGCCAGGCCGACCGCTACTCCGTCCCCCGCATCTGCTTCGTCAACAAGATGGATCGCGTCGGCGCCGACTTCGTCCGCACCCAGGAGATGATGGTCGACCGCCTCGACGCCAACCCCGTGCCCGTGCAGATGCCCGTCGGCGTTGAGGACACCTTCGCCGGCGTCATCGACCTTCCCGAGATGGTCTTCTGGAGCTTCGGCGGCGAGCGGGGCGAGGAGGCCATCAAGGGCGAAGTCCCCCCCGAGATCCTCGTGGAGGCCACCGCTGCCCGCGAAACCCTCATCGAGCAGATCGGCAACGTCGACGACCAGGTCGCCATCAGCTACATCGAGGGCCACGAGGTGAACGGCCACGAGCTGCGCGCCGCCATCCGCCGCGCCACGCTGGCCAACACCATCACCCCCGTCCTCTGCGGGTCCGCGCTCAAGAACAAGGGCCTCCAGCCCCTCCTCGACGCCGTCATCGACTACCTCCCCTCCCCCGAGGACGTCCCCCCGGTCAAGGGCGTCGACGCCCGCGACGGCAGCGAGATCGAGCGCCCGGCAGATGACGAGGCGCCCCTCAGCGCGGTCGCCTTCAAGATCGTGTCCGATCCCTACGTCGGCCGCCTCGCCTACGTGCGCGTCTACAGCGGCGTCCTCGAGTCGGGCGGGTCCATCTGGAATACCGCCAAGGGCCGGCGCGAGCGCATTGGCCGCCTCCTGCGCATGCACGCCAACGACCGCGAGGAGATCGACGCCCTCTACGCGGGCGGCATCGGCGCCGCCGTCGGCCTCAAGCAGACCTTCACCGGCGATACCCTCTGCGACCCCGATCACCCCGTCCTCCTCGAAGGCATCGCCTTCCCCGAGCCGGTCATCAGCGTCGCCCTCGAGCCCCGCTCCAAGCCCGACCAGGAGCGCATGGCCGACGCCCTTACCAAGCTCAGCGAAGAGGACCCCACCTTCCACTGGCGCTTCAACGACGAGACCGGCCAGACCCTCATCTCGGGCATGGGCGAGCTCCACCTCGAGGTCATCGTCGACCGCATGAAGCGGGAGCACCGCGTCGAGGCCAACGTCGGGCGCCCGCAGGTCAGCTACCGCGAGGCCGTCCGCCGTCCCGCCGCCGCCGAGGGGCGTTTCGTGCGGCAGACCGGCGGCCGCGGCCAGTTCGGCGTCGTCGAACTCCAGATCGAGCCGGGCGACCGCGGCGAAGGCTTCGTCTTCGAGAACCGCGTTGTCGGCGGTTCCGTTCCCACCGAGTACATCAGCGCGGTGCGCGCCGGCGCCAGGGAGGCGCTCGACTCCGGCCCCGTTGCCGGCTACCCCGTCCTCGATGTGCACGTCGCGCTCGTGGACGGCGCCTCGCACGCGGTCGACTCCTCCGAGCTGGCCTTCAAGAACGCCGCCATCCTCGGCATGCGCGAGGCGCTCAAGCGCGCCGACCCCGTGCTCCTCGAGCCGCTCATGCGGATCGAGGTGCGCGTCCCCGAGGACTTCTTCGGCGCCGTCGTGGGCGATCTCAACAGCCGCCGCGGCCACATCGTCAACCAGGACGTCATGGGCAGGCTGCAGGTCGTGAACGCGACCGTGCCTCTCGCCCAGACCTTCGGCTACTCGACCGACCTGCGCTCGCTCTCCCAGGGGCGGGCGACCTCGACCATGGAATTCGACCGGTACGAACCCGTGCCCCAGAGTGTCTCCGCCACGCTCGTCGAGCGCTCGGCGGTCGGCGCGGTCTGACCACACACAAGGAGCGAGAGGGACCAAGATGGCGAAGGAGAAGTTCGAGCGGACGAAGCCGCACGTGAACGTGGGGACGATCGGGCACGTGGATCACGGCAAGACGACGTTGACGGCGGCGATCACGAAGGTGCTGGGGCTGAAAGGGGAAGCCGAGTACCGGGAGTTCGATTCGATCGACAACGCGCCGGAGGAGCGGGCGCGGGGGATCACGATCGCGATTGCGCACGTGGAGTACGAGACGGACAACCGCCACTACGCGCACGTCGACTGTCCGGGTCACGCCGACTACATCAAGAACATGATCACGGGCGCGGCGCAGATGGACGGCGCGATCCTGGTGGTGGCTGCTCCCGATGGCCCCATGCCCCAGACGCGGGAGCACATCCTGCTGGCGCGGCAGGTGGAGGTGCCGGCGATCGTGGTCTACCTGAACAAGGTGGACATGATGGAGGAC
>JAJDYW010000019.1 GCA_022824925.1 Dehalococcoidia bacterium
GCGGCGGTCGCCCATTCGCAGTCGAGCTCCGCGCGCCGGCAAAGCTCGTCCCCCAGCTCGCGCTCGAAGCCCCCGACCTCACCCGTCTCGTCCACGAAGTTGTAGGGAGGGTATGCCCCCTCCGTCACGAGCACGACGGAGGGGGTGCTCCCGCCGCAGGCCATGACGGCGATGGCGAGCACGGCGAATGCCGCCAGTACAGGTCTCACCCACGACCGAGCGCCTCCGCCCAGCGCCCGTGGGAGACCGGGTGTCCCGCCTCCGGATGAACGGCTGTGTCGCCTGCGCGTCAGAAGCCAACTGAGCCCCTGCCGCTCACGCTCTCCGGGGCGCGTCCGCGCGTCCAGACTGCGTTGCGCCTGCTCACGGGCTCGCGTAGGCGCTCGGGTCCACGATGTTGCAGAACGCGGGCAGGGTCTCCATCTGGCCGCTCAGCTGGCTGAAGTACGTCTGCTCGGGGAAGCACACCACGTACGGCTCGCCGGCGGCGTCCAGGGCGTCCAGCGTCTTGTCCTCAAGGTCGAAGTTCTCCTCGCGCTGCTCCGCGTCGTCGGTCTCGCGCGGGATGTTCACGACGACGATCGCGGCGCCGTCGTCGGGGTCCTGGCCCGTCGTGAGCAGCGGGTTGGCGTCCTCAGCGGAGTCCGCGCCCCCGGCCTGACCGGGGTCGGTCCACTGGAAGTTCAGGCCCGGCCAGCGCTCCATGAGCGACTGGGCCACCGCCGCGGGGTCGGTTTCCTGCGCGCCGTCCTCGCCGGCCTGCGCTGGCTCGGTTGCCGGGACGGGCACGGGGTGGGTCACCCAGCACTGCTCGACCTCGGGTGCGCTCAAGCCTGTCTCGCACTCGACGAACGGTTCGCCGCTCGCGATCAGCTCCAGGTAGGTGGTCTGCCAGGCATCCCACTGCCTGGCGTGCGCCTCCCCGTCGCTCTTCCTGGTGGCCGGCCGGTTGAGCACGACCAGATGCCGCCCGTCGCCGAGCGCCTCGCTCACGGTCTGCGCGCCCGGGTCCGCGTCCGCATCGCCCTTCCCGGGATGGTCGGGCCAGAGCGGCGCCTGGGACCGCGCGTCCTCGCCGTCCGGGCCCCTGAGGGTGATGCCGTCGTCTTCGGGGGTGATGGTGACCACGTTGTCGCCCACCGGCCGGTTCACGATCTCGAGGGTGACGATGCCGTCCGTGAGCACTTCCTCAGTCTCCGGCCAGTTCTCCTTGTCGACCGCAGCTCCACTCTGCGGAGATGAGTCGTCAGGGGACTCGGCTCGCGCTACGCCCCCGGCTGAGAACATGGCGACGCAAAGCCCCGCCAGCGCGAGGGCGGTGAGCAGGGCTGCGTGGCCGGGGAATGCGCCGTGGAGGCTACACCGAGGCTCATCCATGGTGAACCATCCTTGGAACGACGAGGTGGTGTCTCCAAGCGTACCACGTGCTGTCGGAACGCCAGCGCCAAGTAGAACCCGGCACATCCGTCGTACCCAAATCGGGGCGTCATGCCGGTGTTCGTGCGCGTGTCTGGAGCCCTGTGCCAACCCTTCTGGATCCGTAGGTGCTCGCTCCTTCTACCGGGTCCGTGGAGGCAACGGCCTCCCACGAGTACCCGCAGCGTTGGGTGTCGATTGGAACCCAGGCTAGGCCAGCCTCGACATCCACACGGTCCCTGTTGAGTGGAATGGTCAGGCCCGACATGTCGAAACGGACGCTGCGGAGACCACGCCACTCGTCAGCATGCGGCTGCTCGCCCGTCACGATCTCCATGTGGAAGTGGAGAACGGCGGACGCGTCGTCATTGAGGCTCGTTGAGGCGGGCGCAACCCTTGGCCTCGCGTCCGGTGGCACCTGCCCCTCACCGGCCCCCCGATGATCGTCGGGCTGACGGTGGATACCGACGTATGCTGGCTACAGGTGAATAGCAGGTCGAAGGTGGTACTGCCTATCGTCAGGCAGGCCCTGCGCTGGCTACTCGTACCAGCCCGAGCCGAAGAGCAGGCCATCGTGGCGGATCACCCAGCTGTGCTTCGTCTGCTCCTCGCCGGTCTCCGGGTTATGGAAGACGTAGGTCAGCCAGCGCCCGCTCTCGGTTGTGCTCGCGAGAACATCGCCGTAGTAGTACCCCGTGGAGTCCGTCCGCAGTTCGCGATCCTGCATGTGCGTCCCGATCCGCTCCGGCCGGGTGGGGTGAGCCACCATGATGCCGTTCTCGTCAAAGATGAAGACGTACCAGGGCCCGTCCACGCTCTCGGCGGAATTGTAGTAGTCGATCGTCGCCTGCAGCCCGTCCGCCTCAAGGCGGGCGAGCGCCTCCCGCACGACGTGCTTGGTGTAGGCGTCGGGCTCGTCCTTCGAGGGGCCGTCGCCGCCGCAGGCGGCGACGAACATGAGGGCGAGCAGCGCTGCGGCAAGGGCGGCCGCGCGCAGCGGCGAACCGTGGCGCAATCGCTGGGACAGTCGGTCGTGCATGGGATACCGGTCCTCCTGGGCGTGGGGACTTCTCTTGTGCGGCCCCGACGGTGCGGGAAAGAGTCGCTTACGATCCTAGCTCAGTCCGATCGCACGGACCTCTGGAGCGCAACAGGTTCGCCGCCGGTGAACCGCCCGGATGTGCTCGACGGCCCATCCGGGGGCGTGCTCAAGAGGACGACGTGAAATCGAGAACGGACCTGCATGACAACGCAGGCGAGCCGTCGGGGACTCGTCGTGCGGCAGCCCCTGCATCCCGCTCAGCACGGGGCACTGCCCGGCGTCAACGTCCCGGTCATCCACAGTCGGCGCAAGGCGCCGCCAGCCGCGTAGGTTGAAGTAGCCAACGCAGAAGTCGGCAGTCGTGGCGCTGGCAAGGAGGCCGCAGCCCCGGCAGCAGGTTTCGAGGGAAACCGCTGGCTACGGTCATGCTCGCTCGCTGGTGCTTGGTTCGCCCCCGGCTAGCTGCAAGAAGAGGAAAGCCGAAGTTTCACGATAAGGAGTCCTGCGGAGGTGGAAATGTGCCAGGTGGGGCTTCAGGTTATCTCACGCGGTCCAGTACGCTGATCCCGGAAGTAGACTCTGGAGGGGAAGACATGCCGGAAGCACCAATCTACAGCGCAACGAGGCCTACGAGATTGCGTGGGTTCCCGGAGGGGAAGACGAGCCCCATGCAGGCCGCGTGAAGGTGGGTCCTCACCCGGCGCAGTGGATGAGGAACTGGCCGGGACGTCCTGCCTTTGTCTGCTCGGTTGGCCACAGCGGAAGCGGGTGGCCCACAACTCCCTCCGCTGAGCGCGAGATGCTTGTGGCTACTGCTCTCGACCTTCTTATGCAGGGGGTTGACCGCCAAGAGATCCAGCGCGAGTTCTGGCAGATCGAGCAGTGGCGCGAGCTTAGGCTCCCGCTCAGCCCGTGTCTGTTCTTAGAGGACGGCACTTGGTCCCCTCACAACTGCGACTAGTACGTGCCTCCTCACAACCTGCGTGTACCGGTGACGTCATGACTGGCAGTGCCTCCACCCTGCTTGAAGATCCATGGAACTCCCAGGCTCGTGATTGAGTCCTCACCTCGAACGACCTCGTTGAACGCTACGGTGCTACCACTGGCGGCCCAACGTTCGCGTCACCGACCGGGTAGCCTATGGCCGCGCTCGCGTTGCGGACTTCGCAAGCGCGAAAAGCCAGACTAGCGAGGGCGGAGCCAAGAGCCACAATGGGTTGGACCAACAAGCCGCGGTGCGATCGAGTGTGCGGGGCCCCATCGTCACCGCTGACTGTCATCATCAACTACCGGCACCCGTCTCAACGAGGCAACGATCTGGTCAAATAGTGCTCCAACGTCACGGGCGGGCGAGCAGGCCATGAGATCGGGATTGCTGTCCGGCGTGCTGACGACGAACTCCTCCAGGCCAGGGGGGATGCATCCCTCCAGCCGGTTCCATGACAGGTCCATGTTCAGCAGATCGGGGAGCGCACCCCACCTGGGGGGAATCTCGCCCGTCAACTGGTTGCCGCCGAGCCAGATGAACTCCAGGCGCCCCAGCTGGCCAAGCTCTGCCGGAATCTCCCCGGTCAACTGATTGTTGCGCAACTGCAGCGTTTTCAGGTTCCAGAGCTGGCCCAGCTCGGGGGGAATCGCTCCCGTGAGTTGGCTGTCAGCCAACGACAACGTCCGCAGGTTCGAGAGCTGGCCCAGTTCCGGGGGGATCTCCCCTGTCAGGTCGCCGCTCAGAGACAGGACCTCCAAATTCGAGAGCGAACCCAGTTCGGAAGGAATCCCTCCCGTCAGGCTACCCAGGTACAGTTCGCGGAGGTTCCGGAGCCGGCCCAGCTCTGGAGGAATCCCACCCGTGAAGGAGCCGCCCAGATAGAGCCGCCGTAGATTCGAGAGTGCCCCAAGCTCGGGGGGTACCGCGCCGGTGAGACCGCCCAAATCGAGCTCCTGTAGATTCGAAAGCGCGAGGAGTGCGACTGGAAACTCACCACGCAGACCGGTTATCGAGAGGTCCAGCTTCCTGAGGTTCGAGAGCCGGCCAAGTGTGGGGGGATGCCACCCGTCAGCTGCTTATTCCAGCTGAGGTCGAGCACATGCAGGTTCGCGAGTGACCCCAGCTCCGAGGGAATCTCACCACTCAGCTCATTGAAGGAGAGGTTCAGCTCTTGCAGCCTGGTCAACTGCCCCAGCTCCCGGGGTATGCCCCCTGTCAGATCGTTCCGCTCGAGGTCCAACACCCGCAGGTTCGACAGCTGCCCGAGCGCCGGGGGAATAGGCCCCGTCATGGCGGAGAGTGACAGCACCTCCAGCGCCGGCAAGTCCGCCAGGACGGCAGGAATCCGGCTCGTCGAACCATCGCCGCGCAGGTCCAGCTCGACGACCTGCCCGGTCCACCGATTGATCCCGATGCCTTCCCACTGGGCGAGCGGAACGTCGGCGCCCCAGTTCAATTCGCCGGATCCGGCGAGCGCCTCCTTCATCCCCAGCAGCACGGCGCAGTCGGGAGCGGCCAGGGCGCTGAGGCATGTCGGCGGCGGGTCTTCGAGGAGGGATGCGACGATCTGATCGAAGAGCGCAGCCACGTTGCCGCTTGCCCCATCTTCACTGACCCAGCGGGAGAACTCCTCGCCCGTGTAGACATCGAGGGAGAGTCTCGATCCACTCCCCTCATCTCTCAGCTCCAGAAGGGTGTGACAGCCACCGGGAGTGACGCAGATGCCTCGGGACCCCTCCAGCGTCAGGCGGATTCCTGCTGGAACGTCGATGGTGAAGCGCGTCCCGCCTATCCGGTATCGCTTTCCTCCTTCCACGGGCTGGAGGCGATGCATGCTCTGGATGCCGTCCGGCCCCGCCGGAATGTCGAGGGATTGCACTCGCGCGGAGGCGACGACCTGGTCGAAAAGGTCGTCGATGATAAGCGGGCAGTCGGCGGGCTGTGCGACGACGGTGCGGGAACGCTCTTCACCCGTGAAGGGGTCGATGACAAGAGTCGACTGGCTCTTCTCCTCCCGGATGGTGACGGTAATCTCCCCCGCCGCGTTCCGCTCCTTCTCCCCGAGGCTGAATCTTCCTCCCTGTGGAAGGTCGACGATGAGGGAGAAGGTGATCCGGTAGGTTCCCGCCACTTCAGTTGGCTCATGGGGCATATACGGGACGCCGTCCGCCCCAATCACGAGGTCGGGAGCGTCGCCCCGGCTTCTCGCCAATGGACACTGGCAGTACCGCAGGTCGAGTTCGGTATAATCGGAGATGATCTCGCTCGCGGCCAGGGGCAGGCACCCCGTGAGCGCGTTGCCGCTCAGCCACAGCCCCCAACCTCCCCGGAAGCTACGGAATTCCGGCGGGATGTCTCCCGTCAACAGGTTGTCTCGGAGATCGAGTTCCACGAGGCTCCACACAGAGAAGAGCTCCGGAGGAATTGCCCCTGTCAGCCGGTTCCCCCTGAGCTGGAGGTATCGAAGGTTCGGGAGATCAGCAAGCTGCTGGGGGATCTCCCCGGTCAGCACGTTGTCTCGCAGTTGCAGATCCGTCAGGCTCGTGATCGAGGCGATCTCGGCAGGGATGTGGCCGCTCAGCCCGTTGCCAAACAGTAGCAGGCTCTCCAGGAAGTTGAGCTGAGCGAGTTCCGGCGGAATCTCGCCGGTCAATTCATTGTCTCCCAGCCACAACTCCCGGAGATTCCAGAGCTGACCGAGTTCCGGGGAAATTCCCCCCGTCAGCCCGTTGTCGCTCAGCCACAGCTCGCGCAAATGCGACAGTCGGGCGAGCCCCGCCGGGATTCGTCCACCGAGTTCCTTCCCTGGAAGCCATATCTCCGCCACACGGCGTGGTGAGCCCTCGACGGAGATACCGTCCCATGACTCGACTGGCCTGTCAGCGCTCCAGTTCAGGCGAGCGTCGTCCGCCGTCAGCGTCGCTTTCGCCTCCAGGAGGACGGCGCAGTCTTCGGCCAGGCCGGGATTCTCGTCGGCATCGGGCACGGCGCCGTTCTGCGAGCAGGCCGTGACCAGTTGCGGATCTGGTGGCGGAAGGGTCGACGTGGATGACGAGTCCAGGCAGAACGGCAGCGTCCAGAAGCGGGCGAACTCACTCAGGCTTGGCGGGACACAGCCGGTCATGTTGCGGGTGTTGAGCCACATCTCCTTCAGGTTTGAGAGGTTGCCCAGCTCCACCGGAAAGCTGCCCGTGAACTCGTTGCCAAGGTCCAGAGTCTCCAACTGGGAGAGCTGGCCCAGCTCGGGGGGGATCTCGCCCGTCAGCTCATTCCTCCCCAGGTCCAGTCGCTGCAACTGCGAGAGTTCGCCCAGCTCCGAGGGGATCGTTCCCGTCAGTTGGTTTTCTCCCAGCTTCAGCCACCACAGTTTCGAGAGCTGCCCGAGTTCCGGGGGTATCTCGCCCGCCAGTTGATTCCCACTCAGGATCAGGGCGACGAGTTGGGTGAGATCGCCCAACTCGGGCGGTATCTCGCCTGTGAGCTTGCCGTTTTCCAACTGGAGCGCGGTGAGTTGATCGAGGCGAGCGAGCCCCGGTGGGATCTGGCCGCGGAGGTCGAGGTCCAGGGCTATAACGGATGCGACCCGAGCTGGGTATCCCCGGAGACCGACGCCGCTCCAGTCCTCGATGGGGGTGTCCGCGCTCCAGTTGAACGCCTCGCCTTCCCCCTCAAGCATGTCCCGCGCCTCGAGCAGCACGGCGCAGTCCCGGACAAGTCCTGCGTTCCCGTCTGGATCGGTGACCGCGATGCCGTTGGCGCACGCGGCCATGGCCGCCTCGCCGGGGGCATCCCCGCTCGCCAGCAGTGGCGCCTGCACGAGTGCTGGCGGCCGTGCCTTGGCGTGGAGCTTTCCTCCCCAGCAGACGATCTCTCCCGACTCCTTGAGGGCGCAGGTCTGGTGCCGGGCCGCACTCACTGCGACGTAGCGACCGGAGGGTGGCTGCGTCTGCCCCCAGACGTTCTCGCCCCAGCACACCACCGCGCCGGCAAGGTCCAGCGCGCAGGCGTGTTGCCAGCCCACGCTCACCGACTGGTACGTCCCCGCCGGCGGGTCCATGCGGTGGTGTTGGCGGTCTCCCCAGCAGGCCAACTCACCCGACTCTCGCACGGCGCAGGTGTAGTCGTCGCGGGCGTCGAGATGCTTGAACTTCCAGCGGGGGCGTCGGTCTTGCCGCTGTGGTTGTAGCCCCAGCAGGCCAGTTCCCCTGATTCGCTCAGTGCGCAGGTATGGGTACTCCCGGCAGTGACCAGCCGGTAGGCGCCTGCTGGAGGCTGTGCCTCGTTGAAGCGGTTCTCGCCCCAGCAGGCGAGCTCACCCCAGTCCCGTACAGCGCAGCCGTGCGAGAACCCCACGCTCAGGGATTGAAACCGACCCGGAGGCAATGCCCACTCGGAAGAGTCATCCCCCCAGCACACCAGCTCGCCCGATTCGTGAATGGCGCAGGCGTTCCCGTTGTAGCCGGCGCTGACGGTCCGGAACGTGCCCGATGGCTGCACCTGACTGGCGAACGGGCCCCAGCAGTACAGCTCCCCCGACTCGTGGACGGCGCAGTTGTGCTGTCCTCCCGCGCCTACCCCGAGGTAGGTTCCAGAAGGAGAGGTGGCGAGGGTGGTGCCAAACTGGGCGCCCCAACAGACGACTGTGCCGTCCGTCCGCACAGCGCACACATGCCTCCCCTCCACGCTTACGGACCGGAAGGTGCCGGAAGGCCCGGCTGCGTGGGGCCTCCCCATGCAGATGAGCTCACCCGAGTCCTTGACCGCGCAGACTGCCCCGTTTCCGGCGTCGGCGGTGCGGTAGGGGCCCGCCAGGAGGTTCTCCGGCCAGTCACCGACTCCCCAACACAGGAGAGCACCGGCCTCGGTGATGCCGCAGGAGTGGTCGTAGCCTGCGTGAACTGAGTGGAAACGGCCCTGTGGGACGTTCGTCTGGCCCCACATGTTGTCACCCCAGCACTTGACCTCGCCGGACTCCAGGACGCCGCAGGAGTGCAGAGTGCCACCGCTGACGGAGCGGAAGCTACCGGGCGGGGGATTGGCCTGGCCCCAGGTGTTGTCGCCCCAGCAGGCGGCTGCTCCCCTCTCGTCCACGGCGCAGGTGTGCGTATGGCCTGCGCTCACGGAACGATAGGTCCCCGGTGGCGCATCCACGGCTTCGCTGATGCCCCAGCCGTAGTCACCCCCCCAGCACACGACCTCGCCCGAGTCCCTGATGGCGCAGGCGTGCCACTCCCCGGCCGTGACTGAACGGTACTTGCCCTGTGGCACGTCCCTCTGGCCGTAGGTGCCTTCGCCCCAGCAGACCACCTCTCCGGTGGCGAGGAGGGCGCACGAGTGCTCGCCCCCTGCAGCCACTTCCACGACGGGGCCTCTGGTAGCGACCCTGATGCTGAGGTCGCCGTAGCGGAAGGTGCCCCTGGCATTCGTCTGGTTCATGGGCACCCGCTCGGGGCGGCCCCAGGGGCCGCCCAGGGCGTGTGCCGACACGTACACTCGCAGGGGGTTGCTCACGCGCTGCCACACACGCAGCTCGACGCGCGCCGTTTCGTGGTCCACGGTGCGGTCGCTGTAGCGGAACGTGCCGCGCGCGTTCGCCTCGTCCATCGGCAGTTGCTCGGCAGGTCCCCAGGGGCTGCCCCGGGTGCGCACGGAGAGATACGCCTGCAGGGGGTCGCTCACGCGGTGCCACACGCGCAGCTCGATCCCGATGGTCTTGGCGGCAGGGCCGGCGCCCTCTCGGCCGGTGGCGTCGCTGCGGTCGATGCTGAACGTCAGAGTCAGGGCGGTGGACACCAGCATAACGAGGGCCGCGCCGAGGTTCATATAGCGAGCCCGGAACGGCGCTGTGCGGTGACCCGTAGGCAGGACCATGCCTCCAGTTTGACTTAGTGTCGGCCGCGAGGCGACAGCGCCCGGCCCGAAGAATGGTCGGGTAGGGAAACCTCCCCTGTCCGTGGGAGAGAATGGGCGCATGGAGCGAAACCGTGGCGGAAGGCCTCGCCACCCAGACATCCTCACCCCTGCCGAATGGCGCGTGCTGGAGGAGTTGCGCAGGGGCGGCACGAATGCGGAGATCGCGGTGCGCCTCGGCGTCAGCCCCGACGCCGTCAAGTACCACATCTCGAACATGCTGGGGAAGCTCGATCTTGAGGGCCGCCACGCGCTCGCGGCCTGGCGGGGCGAGCGGGAGGGGATGGGGAAGCGTGTTCGCGCGCAACTCGCCCTTCCGCTGACGCTCTCCTCGCTCGGACGAACGGTCGCTTGGGGGGCGGGGGTGGCCGTCTTGGCCATGGTGGCCGTCGCGGTAATCGCCTTGCCAGGCGGAGACGACGATGCCCCTCGGCTACCTGTCCCGGCGGAAGTCACTGAGACGCCAGGCCCCGCCCGGACGCAGGAGCGGTCATCGCAACCCACGGCAACGGAATGTGCACAGACGCGGCTTGAGAATGGGGTAGTGCAGGTGAGCGCGGGTGGGCGGCACAGCTGTGCGGTACGGGAGTCGGGCGAGATCGCCTGCTGGGGGAGCAACGACGTGGGGCAGACGGACGTCCCCCAAGGGCGCCTCCGCTCCGTGAGCGCGACCCTGCACAGAACCTGTGCGGTGCGGGAGTCGGGTGAGATCGTCTGCTGGGGCTTGAACGCCGAGGGCTTGGGCGATCACATGGACGCGTCAGCGGGACGGTGGCGTTCCGTGAGTACGGGCGGGAGTCATAACTGTGCGGTGCGGGAGTCAGGCGAGATTGTCTGCTGGGGGAGCAACGGTGATGGCCAGGCGGACGCGCCGATGGGGAGCTTCTGCTCCGTGTCCGCAGGCAGGGCTCACAGCTGTGCGGTACGGGAGTCGGGTGAGATCGTCTGCTGGGGCTTGAACGACGACGGCCGGGCGGACGCCCCGCCGGGGCGCTTCCTTTCCGTGAGCTCGAGTTGGAGCGGTAACTGTGCAGTGCGGGAGTCGGGCGAGATCGTGTGCTGGGGGCACAACGGTTACGGCCAGATGGACGCGCCAGCGGGGACCTTCCGATCCGTGTCCGCGCTCTATAGTCACTACTGTGCGGTACGGGAGTCGGGCGAGATCGCCTGCTGGGGCCTGAACGACGACAGCCAGACGGACGCCCCACCGGGGCGCTTCCTTTCCGTGAGCGCCGGCGGGGCTCATAGCTGTGCGGTGCGAGAGGCAGGAGGGATCCTCTGCTGGGGGGCGCTACACCCCGCGGTTGAGGTGCCTGCGGACTTTCGGTGACGACAGAACCTCGCGCCTGCGCAGGGACGTGCTGGCCTCCGACCTGTTATCCAGTGCCAGCGTGCTTCGCCCTGTAGCCTGCTCGGATGGAACAGTGGAAGCGAGAGCGGACACACACACACCGCGATTGCGACCCTCGTGGTTCTCGGAGCGGCAGTGACGTTCGGGGTGGCCGTGGGGCTGTTCTCCATCTGCAGCGCGCCCGGTCCGGAGCAGGTCGATGAACGCTGGACGCGGCTGGGCGTGGCTGAACCCGAGATCGTGTTCTTTGGTGAGTTCAGCGAGGAGGAGCAGGTTGCGCTCCTGAGAGAGGTCCAGGCGACACAGGTCCTGTTCCACTAGCGCTTCGACGCAAGGGTCGGCTCACGCGGACCACCCGACGGCAGCGGAGAGCGCCTCCAGGAGCCCGTAGCGGCCCTAAGCCAGGTTGAGCAGGAGATTCCCGGTGACGCGGCGGGGTATCGATGATAGCTCGGCGTACTCCTCATAGCCGCAGCGGTGGCCACGCCCACCGCTAGGCCCGCCTGCTCCCGGCACTGCTCAAGCCCATCGAGAAGCGGGCCCTCCGACTTGGTCTCGGACTGGTCCTGGATCACGCCGTCGCACCTGGGCGCGCTCCTCGGGGTGAAGCGCTCGCGCCTGTCAGAGGTGCTGCACCAATCTCGAAGCCGTGCTCGCCAGCAGCGCCGACCAACCACGCCCTCGGCATCAGCAACTCCGCCGCGAACATGTTCGCCTGAATCTCTTCGCGGTCGTTCCCGGTAGCGGCCTTCTGGTCCCTACGGAGACAAAGTGCCGGTCAACGAACGTCTGCGTATCGTACAGGCTTAGGTGGCCCAACTCATACGCGATAGTGAGCCGCTGGCGCGTCCCCGGGTGGCTGGAGTTAACCGCGATGAGGGGAGTCTCCTCGACGACGTGGAGCACGCCAGACAGGTCGGTATCAAGCGCTTCCAGGACAACACGTGCACCCACGGAGCGCGCGATGTCCTCGACAGGCCCTGGTGGGGTTTCTGCTCCAGCCTTGGAAAGAAGCTCTTCGGCCGCCTCTCTGATCTCTTTCTCCGGCATGAACCTGACCACCGGAGTCACACCCTGAGCAATCTCGCCAAGGCGCTGGCCTCGTCAGGGCTTGCTCCTCGCTCGATCAGCATGTTGACGTCGGCAGAAGGAAGCGACCTCAGGTCGGGCAGAGTGTCGCGGGCGCCACGTCCAGCGCTTCTGCCATCCGCAGCAGGGCGTAGAGCGTCACCCGCTGGCGCTCAGCTTCGATGTTCGATATGGAAGTACGCGTGAGGTTCGCACGGGACGCCAACTCCCCTTGTGTGGTGCCCTTCTCCTTGGACAGCGTCGACCTCGATCTCGTCGTCACCTCCGCTCCCTCCGAGAGCCAACTCGGCATCCTACAGGGCGAGTGCACGCCGATTGCCTCGTCGCATGGGCCGGGAGGAGGGGCTCCCTACCAATGCCGTATCACTTGTCCTGATAGCCAGTAGGAGAAAAAGGCCCGGCCGCAGCGCAGGCGCGTGGAGGAGTACTAGGCGAGCCTTGAAGCCCTCCGCAATGGGAGGAGCCAGGGCCGGAGAAACAAGGTGGGGGCTACTCCCCCTTGCAGGAGCCGCAGGTTGAGCTGCCGCCCTTCTTCGATCCGACCACGCTTACGGTCGCGACTGGCGGACTCGTGCAAGCACCTGCGCGAGTGGTCGATGCAGAAGCAGCGAGTCTCGCGTGTTTACCGGGAGACACGGTTATGGAGTCGGCGAAGGCCCCTCTCCGTAGGGACTACCTTCCCGGCAACCGCAGCCGCCGTCTCACATGGAGACCGGGGGGCTGGATCCACGTGCGGACAGAAGACGGCCGCGAGGGCTGGATGCACATCACCGATCTGGTGGGCTGGGCGCCAGAGCAGAGGCTGGGACCGGGCCTATCCTGCGGGACCTTCGAAGCGCGAGCCGTGAACGGTGCCATAGGCGAGACGGGAACTGCTGTGGGCTAGTCGCCACAGCGTGAACCACAGGCAGCGCAGCTTTCCACTCCCGCGACAGCGGGGGAGGTAAATCGACATAGCCCCTGCTAACATCACGCCGTGACAGGACGAGGCCGCGGACGGCCGCCACACCCCGACATCATGACGCCAGCCGAGCGCCGGGTCCTTGATGAGTTGCGTAAGGGGGGAACTAACGCCGAGATTGCCGTCCGCCTCGGCATCGGACCCGAGACTGTCAAAACGCACGTCTCCAACATGCTCGCGAAGCTGGATCTTGGGGACCGCCGTGATCTCGCCGCGTGGCGCGAGGAGGACGCACTCCGGCATCACTGGCTCCTCGCCCCCCTCCTTCTCAGGCCGCTCGTCTTGGTCGGCGCGGTGGCTGGTGTGGCGCTGTTGGTTGTAGTGGTGCTCCTGTTGCTTTCGCTGGTGGGCGGAGACGGTTCGGGTGGACTATCAGTCAATGGGGTTGGTGAGGTCAGGGGGCCGGTAGCAGTCTTCGTTGTTGAGAACCCCGTGGAGCACGGTGGTTCGTCGAACGGCAGCGACTTCCGCTACGTTGCCGCCGCCCTTGACCTTGAGACGGGTAAGGACTGGGTTGTCGCAGACCTGGAGCCGGAAGTGGGCTGGGGCATCCACGAGGCCCACGACCAGGTGGCGCTGGTTCGCGATCGGTTGCTGATCTGGACGGACGAAGCCATCCGTCTGGTCACGCTCGATGGACAGCGCGAGGTCGTTCCCTTCCAATCGACCGTCTCAATCTCCTCCGTGGCCGTGTCGCCGGATGGCTCGAAGGTCGCACTGTCGCTCAATGCCATCGACGAAGCTGACAGCATCGTTGTTCTCGACCTTCCATCCGGCAGCGAAGTGCTTCGCGTCGCTTCCGACGCCCCCGCCATCGACGTCTTGCCGGGGTTCCGGACGCCCCGCGAGGTCCTGGGGGTAGAGCGCTGGAGCAGGGATGGAACAGCCCTCTCGGCTAGGTTTCATGTGAGCGCGTCGCGGAATCTCCATGTCATCCTCACGCTGGATGGCGAGGTTCACGTGCTCATAGAAGAGATGGGAGAGATGGCCACCTTCTCAGCCGACCTGCGCTACGCGATTTCCCACTCCAGGCAGCGCGCCGAACGGGGGTTCGACTCCCTGGCCGTGACCGAACTCAGCACGGGGCGCACGGTGTTGGAGTTGAAAGCCGGGGAGGGCCAGCTCCTGCAGCACATCGCCGGGCCGCTCGGCGGTCGCTTCTTCTACGCCACGCTGGCGCTCGAATACCTCGACGAGGTCTTCCCGGACGCGCCCGGGTTCCGGGGGAACCTAATAGACCTGTCCGCTCTCGAGGAATCAGTGGTCCTTCACGAGGTCGAACTCGCCACGGGTGACATGGCTGTCGTCAGCAACGACGACCAGGATGTGGGCGAGTTTCTCCTCCTGGAAGTAGGGAGGGGGGAGTCGCCAGTTTGGCTTGGCGGCTGTTTCGACGACGTTGCCGAGCTCGAGGCCTGCCACGCCCTCGAACAAGAAGCCTGGGAATCGAAGATTCCTCCTGGGGGTCGTCGGCAATTAGTCGGCTTCATCTGGCTCGACTAGGGCTTGTTCACCTTGGGCCGCTGTGGTGTGGCTCCCCCGCCGAGGAGTCAGGTCCGAGCAGTTCCCCTGCTCACTACATTCCCAGTCCCTGGCTAAAGGCCCACCGCCAGCTCGAACGTTCGTAGTACAGTCCCGTCAGGTGTATGGCTACCTCATCCGCACGGCCGGTGGTGGGGGTCGGGGTGCCGCCCCAAGGGGCCGCGAGTGGTATCGTTTCGGGAGCGCTTCCGCGGGGCTTCTGCGGTCCCGGCGAGGTGCGCAAGGCATCGCGATGCATGTGGGGCTCTGAGAATTTGCCGGTCCTCTCGGTCACGGGCGTCAGCCACCACACCTGCCCGATCGACGTGCGCGAACGCTTCGCCCTGCCCGAGGGGGGCCAACCCCCGCCCGCCGACGGCCGCACCACCGAATCGGCCTGGCTCGCCACCTGCAACCGCACCGAGCTCTACACGCTGAGCGAGGACGCGGGCACGGCCGGGGCCGTGTTCGCGGAGGCGCTCGGGGTGCCGGCCGACCTCACCGAACGCTACCGCTACACGCTCGACGAGACGGACGCCGCCCGCCACCTCTTCCGCGTCGCGAGCGGGCTCGACTCGCTCGTGCTGGGGGAGCACGAGGTCCTCGGGCAGGTGCGGAACGCGCTCGGGAGGGCCCGCGAGCAGGGGTCGGCGGGGCCGGTCCTGAGCCGGCTCTTCCAGGACGCGGTGACGGCGGGCAAGCGGGTGCGCTCGGAGACGGAGATCAGCCGCTGGCCGGTCTCGATGAGCGGGGCGGCCGCTTCGATCCTGCTGGAACGACAGGGCCTGGAGACGCTCGAGCGGACGTACGTCCTCGTGATCGGCGCGGGGGAGATGGCGCGGGGGGTGGCGCGCTGCCTGCAGGGCATGCAGGCGCAAGACCTGGCCATCGCCAACCGCACCCGCGAGCGCGCCCGCGACCTGGCCCGCGAGAGCGGCGGGGAAGCGCTCGACTGGCCGCTCGCGCCCGAGGCCCTCGCCCGCTTCGACGCGATCGTGAGCTGCACGAGCGCGCCGGGCTTCGTCCTGACGCGCGAGACGGTCGAGGCGACGGCGCGCCTGCTGCCGCCGGGCCGGTCGATCCACCTGGTCGACCTGGCGGTCCCGCGCGACATCGACCCCGAGGCGGGCTCGATCGAAGCGGTCCACCTGAGCAACCTCGACGACGCCCGCGGCATCGTCGACGACTCGCTCAGCCGGCGGTCGGAGCACATCGAGCCGGCGGAGCGGATCATCGAGGAGCAGATCGCGTGCTTCCGGGAGTGGACGGCGGCGCGCAGCGCCTCCGACAGCATCCGGGCGCTGAAGGAACGCGCCGACTCCATCCGGCAGCGCGAGCTGGAGTGGGTCATGCCCAAGCTCGCGGGGCTCTCCGAGCGCGAGCGGGCGGCGGTCGAGCAGTTCTCGTCGAGGCTCGTCAACAAGCTGCTGCACACGCCCACGCAACATCTGCGCGAAACCGCCGGCCGGAGCGAAGGCGACGCCCTCGGGGATCTGCTCCTGCAAGCGTTCGACCTGGACGGCGAGGACCCGAAGGACGGCTCCTGAGCGTCCCTACCCCGACTGCTCCCGCAGGAACGCGATCAGCTCGCGGGCGATGATCGCGGGCTGCTCGGGGAGCATCGCGTGGCTGGCGTTCGGCACGTCGACCACGCGCACGCGGTCCGCGCCGAGGCGATCGCGCAGGGCGTAGCCGTTCGCCGGCACGGAGAGGGGGTCGTCGAGCCCCTGGATGACGAGCACGGGCGCGGTCCCGGCGCGTCCCCACTCGTCGAAGGGGATGCGATCGCGCACGCTCCACTGCATCTCCTTCGTCTCCGGGTACCAGCCGTCGAGCCAGACGGAGGGGTCGTGGCCGGGCGCGAAGAACGCGTGCCGGATATCCGCCAGGCGTTCCTCGTCGGGCCGGTCGAGCTCGAAGATGCGCATGAGGGCGGCATGGGTCTCGGGGTCGGAGGGAACCTGCCCGCCGGCGGCGACGAGCGTGACGCTGCGGGCGAGGTCGGGGCGGTCGGAGGCGAGGCAGCGGACGATGCGGTTCCCGAAGGCGTGGCCCACGAGGTGGACGGGGCCATCCGAGAGCGCCCCCGCGACGCAGGCGACGTCGGCGGCGAAGTCGTGCAGGGCGAGGCCGGGCACGGCGGGCGAGCCGCCATCGATGCCGCGGGGGCTCATGGCGGCGGCACGGTAGCCGGCCGCCTCGAGGTCGGCCGCGAGGGCGTCGAAATCGCCGCCGCCGCGCCCCAGGGAGGGCACGAGCACGACCAGGTCGCCGCTGCCGCGGACGCGCACCTCGACCCGGCCGCCGTTCACCGCTACGAGCACCGCATTCCTCCTGGAGCTGAGCTGGTCCGGCGGCAGCATACCCCCCGGTGGGGACGGGTTGACGAATGGAACGTATGTTCTATAGGGTGCACGGGCAGCCTCGCGCTGCCGAACGACATCATCCAGGGGGAAGGCCATGCGGGTCGCGTGCGTGCTCATCAGCCATCTCCGCGCGAAGGTGGAGCTGCGGCGGCAGCCGCACCTGCGCGATCGCCCGGCCGTGATCGTGGACCGCTCCGCGGGGAAGCCGGTCGTCGTCGACGCGCTTCCCGCCGCCACGGGAGTGGCGGCGGGGATGACGCTGGAGGAGGCGCTCTCGCGGCGCCCGGACACGATCGTGCTGGAGGCGGAGGAGCCCGCCTACCGGCGCGTCTTCGAGCAGGCGCTCACGGCCCTGCAGGGAGTGAGCGACCGGGTGGAGGGGGAGGGGCTGGGGACGGCGTATGCCGGCCTCGACGGGCTGGAGGCGCTGCACGGCGGCGAGGCGGCGCTCGTGCGCGCCCTGCGCGAAGCCATCCCCCGCGACCTCGCGCCGCGGATCGGGGTGGCGGAGGGGAAGTTCCCCGCCTGCGTCGCCGCCCGCACGAGCCGGGGGCCGGAGGCCGTCGCCGTGCCGGAGGAGGCGGGCGCCTTCCTCGCGCCCCGAGCCATCGACCTGCTGCCCGTCTCGCGCGAGACCATCGAGGGGCTGCTGCGCTTCGGGCTGCACACCATGGGCGCCGTCGCGGCGATGCGGTTGGAGCTGCTCATCGACCAGTTCGGGAACGAGGGGCGCCTCGCCTGGGAGCTCTGCCAGGGCATCGACGAGCGCCCGCTGGTTCCCCTCGCAACCGAGGAGGCGGTGGTGGAGCGCATCGCGCTGCCGTTCGCCTCGACCTCGCTGGAGCTGATGCTGGCGGGGGTCGACACGCTCCTGAAGCGGGCCTTCGCGCGGCCGGTGGTGCGGGGCCGCTACGCGAGCCGGGCGGAGCTGGCGTGCCTCCTGCACGGGGCGCCGCCCTGGGAGAAAGCGTTCCACTTCCGGCGGGAAGTGGGGAGCCGGGAGGCGGCGTCGAGCACCATCCGACGACAGCTGGAGGACGACCACCCCGAGGCGCCCGTCGAGGAGCTGGTGCTGGAGCTGGCGGGGCTGGGCGAGGGCGCGGGCGAGCAGATGGGCCTCTTCCGCGACGTGCGCGAGGGCCGCGAGCGCCGCCTGGCGGAGGTCGAGCGGCAGTTGCAGGCGCGGCTCGCGAGCGGGCCCGCGCTCTACCGGATGGCGGCGATCGCGCCGTGGCACCCGGCTCCGGAGATGCGCGTGCTGCAGGTGCCGCTCGATCCCGCCGGGGGCGACGCCATGCGCCCCCTCGCCCTGCCCACGCCCGTGGCGGTGGAGGAGGGGCCGGAGGGGCAGCCCGTGGCCGTGCGCCTGGAGCGGGAATGGGAGCGGGTGGCGCGCATCGAGGACCGCTGGAGCTTCGACCTGTGGTGGCTGCCGGCGCCCCTGAACCGCGCCTACTACCGCGTCAGCCGCGCGGACGGGCGGCAGGTGACGATCTTCCGCGACCAGCGCGAGGAGCGCTGGTACCAGCAGGCCTGCTAGCGGGAGTCCCTTCGTGGCCGCGGGATACGTCGAGCTGCACGCGCGGAGCTTCTACTCCTTCGGAGAGGGAGCCTCGCACGGCCACGAGCTGCTGGCGCGGGCGAAGGCATACGGCTGCACGGCCCTCGCCCTGACCGACACGAACCTCTGCGGGGCGCTGGAGTTCGCGCGGCTGGCGAACAGCCTCGGGGTGCAGCCCATCACCGGCGGGGAGCTGACCCTCCGGGACGGCTCGCGGCTGGCCCTGCTGGCGAAGACGCGCGCGGGCTACGCCAACCTCTCGCGGCTGTTCACCCTCGCGAACGCCGCCGACCGCCGGGAACCACGCCTCGACCCCGGCTCCCTGCCCGACCACGCCGGGGGCCTGCTGCTGCTGACCGGGGGACGCGACGGACCCCTGGCGCGGTTGCTGCTGGAGGGGCGGCGGGGGGAGGCGGGGGCGCTGCTGCGTCGCTACCGGGAGTGGTACGGGCCGGACTCGGTGTACGTGGAGCTGCAGCAGAACTTCCTGCAGGGCGACACCGCCCGCAATCGCGAGCTGGCGGAGCTGGCGCGGGAGGCGGGGGCGCCGCTGGTGGCCAGCAACGACGTGCTCTACCACGAGCGCGGGCGCTACCGGCTGCAGCACGCGCTGGCGGCGGCGAAGCGGAACACGACGATCGACCGCGCGCTGCCGTTCATCAAGCCGAACGACCACTTCTGGCTGAAGCCGCCGGAGGACCTGGCGCGCCTCTTCGAGGAGGAGCCGGAGGCGATCGCGAACACCGTGCGCATCGCCGGGCAGTGCGAGTTCAACCTGAGCACGGACCTGGGCTACACCCTGCCCGAGCCGCCGGTGCCGCCGGGGCACACGCCCGAGAGCTACCTGCGACGGCTCTGCGAGGAGGCCGCGCGACGGCGCTACGGGGGCCTGACGGAGCCGGTGCTCGAGCGGCTGGACGAGGAGTTCCGCCTGATCCGGCGCCACCGGCTGGCCGGTTTCCTGCTGCTCTACCGCGAGATCGCACGGCTGGGGCGGCTGATCATGGAGGAGCGGGGACTGGCCAGCGCCGATACGCCCCTGGAGGAGCGTCCGCCGGGACGGGGGCGGGGGTCCTCGGTGGCGCTGCTGAGCGGCTACCTGATCGGGATCAGCCACGTCGACCCGCTGCGCTGGAACCTGACCCTCGAGCGCTTCATGCCCGAGGACATGACGACGCTCCCCGACATCGATCTCGACTTCCCGCGGGCGCTGCGGGACGAGCTGATCGCGCGCGTGCACCGGCACTTCGGGGCGGAGTACGCGGTCCTCGCGGGGGCGATCGCAACGTATTCGCTGAAGGGGATCGTGCAGGACCTGGGGAAGGCGCTGGGACTGCCGCGCGAGGACCTGCGGCTGCTCTCGAAGCAGCTCCAGTCGCACGAGGGGGGGCTGCGCGAGGCGATGCTGGAGCTGCCCGCCTTCCGCGACCGCGTCGATGCGGCCGGCTGGCGCGAGCTGACGGAGCTGGCGCCCCAGCTCCTGCACGCGCCGCGGGGGCTGGGGCAGCACGTGGGCGGGATGATCCTGAGCGACAGCCCGATCCCGGAGATGGTGCCCATCCGCGACGGGGCGATCGAGGGGCGCTTCATCATGGACTGGAACAAGGACAGCGTGGCGGACGCGAACTTCGCCAAGATCGACATCCTCTCCCTGCCCGTGCTCGACCAGATCGAGGAAGCGCTCGACCTCATCGAGGAGCGCGAGGGGACACGGCCCGACCTTAGCCGCATCGATCCCGAGGACGCGAACGTGTACGACCTGATCAACGAGGGGCGGGCGAAGGGGGTGTTCCTGCTGCAGTCGCCGGCGCAGCTCAAGATCGCCCAGCGGCTGCTCTCGCGGAACCTGCTGGACCTGGCCTACCAGGTGGCGCTCATCCGGCCGGGGGTGGGGGTGCAGGGGAGCGCCGTCTCGAAGTTCGTCGAGCGCCACCGGCACGGGGTGGCGTGGACGTACGACCACCCGCTGGAGGAGCGCGCGCTGGCGCGCGGCTACGGCGTGATCGTCTGGCAGGAGCAGGTGGTGCAGCTGATCATGGACGTGGCGGGGATGACGGCCGCCGAGGCGGACGAGCTGCGCCGAGCCTTCGCCCGCCCCCAGAGCGAGCATCTGATCGAGATGCACTGGCGGCGCTTCCTGGAGGGCGCCCGGAAGCGGGGCGTTCCCGGGGACACGGCGCGCACGATCTTCGCCAAGATCAACGGGCACTACATGTTCCCGGAGTCGCATTCGCACGCCTTCGCCATCAGCGCGTACCAGGCGGCCTGGCTGAAGCGCTATTACCCGCTGGAGTTCTTCGTGGCGCTGGTGAACAACCAGCCGATGGGGTTCTACCCGCTGGAGACGCTGAAGGAGGACGCCCGCCGCTTCGGCGCGCCCTTCCTGAACCCGTGCGTGAACGGCAGCCGGGTGCAGGCCATCCCCGACAACGGCTGCGTGCGCCTGGGCCTCCAGATCGTGAAGGACGTGGGCGGGGCGGCGGCGGAGCTGATCGTGGGCGAGCGCGAGCGGCACGGCCCCTACGGGGGCGCGGGCGATCTCGTGCGGCGCACGGGGGTGAAGCCGCGGGCGGCGCAGTCGCTGGTGGAGGCGGGGGCGTTCGACGCCGTCACCCCGAACCGGCGGCTGGCGCTCTGGGACGCGGGCCTCTCGACGCCCGCCTCGCGCAACGGGCAGCGCGCCTTCCCGGCGTCGTCGGGGGCGGGGGCGCCCGCGCTCGCGGACCTGAGCGCGTACGAGAAGATGGCGGGCGAGTACCGCGCGATGGGGGTCTACCCGGGGGGCCACCTGATGGAGTTCGTGCGGCCGTCGCTGCCCCCGGGCGTGATTCCCTGCGCGGAGGTCGAGGACATGGCCGACGGGGCGGCGCTGCGGGTGGCGGGGTGGCCCATCGCGCGGCAGCACCCCCGGGGCAAGGAGGGCACGGTCTTCGTGACGATCGAGGACGAGACGGGGGAGGTGCAGGTCATCCTCTGGCCGCGCGTCCATGCGCGGCACCGCAAGGAGCTGCGCAGCCAGGTGCTCCTGATCCGGGGGCGGGTCTCGCGCTGGGACGGGACCACGACGATCGCGGTCTCGCACGTGGAGCCGGTGGGCACGGGCGTGCCCATGCCCGAGGCGCACGACTGGCACTGAGCCCCCCAGTCCCCGCGTCCGCGTGACCGGGGGGGCGCCGCGGGAGCGCCCCGCCGCCTAGCCCGCCCCGACGGGGAGGGGGTCGGCGACCTTGCGGACGTTCACCGGGATCGCGCTCATGACGGGGATGCCGGTGATGGGGTCGAAGTCGGTCTGCGTATCGGAGAGGCGTCCCGTGTTGGCGCCGAGCTCACGCACGCGCGCGTCCTCGGTGGGGGCGTCGCCCCAGGCGTGAGCCATCGAGATGACGCCCGTGCGCACGTCGTCGGCGGGCTCGACGACGCCGTAGATGGCCGCCCGCGCCGACTCGATCTCGACGACGTCGCCGGCGGCGAGGCCGAGCTCGGCGATATCCATCGGGTTCATGTAGGCGGGGTTGCCCTTGTCCTGGTACTTGCGCATGAGGCGGGGGATATCGCGACCGGAGGAGTTGTACGACTCGAGCATGCGTCGGCTGACGAGGCGATGGGTGAACTCCTCGCCCGCGCGGTAGCCGCCGCCCTCGAAGTGGGGCTCGGCGCGCACCTCGGCGAGCTCGTCCATCATGGCGGAACGGCCAACGTCGAGGCGGGGGGCGCCGGGGCGCTTGGGGAGGACGCGGATCTCGTCGTCCTCCCAGATGTGGCCGTGGGGGTACTTCTTGACCTCGTCGAGGGGGATGCGCGAGCCGGCGCACATCGACTCGATGATCCAGGAGGTCGTCGGCTTGTGGTCGATATCGACTTCGCCCCAGGCGGTGCGCAGGGGGACGCGCATGCGGTTGGCGAGCCCCCAGAAGAACTCCCACTCCTCGATCACGTCCGAGCCTTCGGGCGGGTCGATGAGTTTCGGGCCGTACTGGGCGTAGGGGGCGGGGTAGCCCTGGGCGAAGCCGAAGACGCCGGAGAGTGCTTCGTTGGGGAGGGTCGTGTCCTCGCGTTCGAGGGAGAGCTTCGGGGCGATGACGTAGTCGGCCAGCTTCGCCGTGGCCGACATCTTGATGTCGAGCGTGACGAGCAGATCGAGCGCCTGCATGGCCTCGTAGGTGCGGAGCTGGTCGGGCCAGGCGGCCATCGGGTTGGAGCCGATGCAGATGAGGGCGCGGACCTGCCCCTCGCCCGGCGTCAGGATCTCCTCGGCGAGGGCGCTGGTGGGCGGCCCGATGGGGGTGATGGGGAGGTCGCGGATGCGCATGCGCTCGCGCGCGTCCCAGTTGGTGTCCTCCTGGTAGGCCTGGGCGACGTAGTCCTTCGGCTGGCGGAGGACGGGCGGGTTGGGGACGCGCTCGCCCTCGCGCAGCCAGCGCCCGCAGACCGTGTTGATGCAGTTGATGAGGTACTCGGTGATGTTGGCGTGGGGGGAGAAGTCGGGGCCGGTGCCCGAGGTGACGGAGCCGCGCTTGCCGCTCGCGAAGACGCGCGCGGCGCGCTCGACGAGGGAGGCGGCGACGCCGGAGCGCTCCTCGACGTACTCGAGCGTGAACGGATCGACGGCCTCGCGCAGCTCCTCGAGGCCCTGCACGTTGGCGGCGACGAAGTCGCCGTCGACGAGGCCCTCGGTGAGGATGACGCGGAGGATGCCGGCGAGGAGCGTGGGGTCCTCGCCCGGCTTCACCTGGAGGAAGATGTCGGCCTTGTCGGCGGCCTCGGTGCGGCGCGGGTCGATGACGATGAACTCCATGCCGCGCTGCTTGGCCTGGTGGAGGCGTTTCGCGGGGTTGTACTGGGGAATGCCGCCCCACATGGAGATGGTGGGGTTGGCGCCGATGAGCATCCAGACGTCGGAGTCGTCGAACATCTGGGGCCCGGCGCCCCAGTTGCCGTGGTAGGCGCGGGCGATGGGCTTGGCGGGCTGGTCGATGGTGCCGCCGGAGTAGGTCATGTTCGAGCCGATGCCGGCCATGAAGGCGCCGGTGAACTGGCCCGAGGAGGGGAAGGAGAAGCCGTAGGTGCCGCTGAAGGTGGCGACGGCTCGGGGGCCGTGCTCGGCGATGATGGCCTGGAGCCTGTCCGCGACCTCGTCGATGGCCTGCTGGTGGGGGACATCGTGGTAGGACCCGTCGGGGGCGCGCTTCTGGGTGTGGAGGAGGCGGTCGGGGTGGTAGTGCTGCTCGGGGAGCTGGCGCCCCTTGATGCAGGTGAACCCCTGGTACATCGGGTTCTTCGGGTCGCCCCGCACCTTGATGGCGCGGCCGTCCTCGATATCGACCTCGATCGCGCAGAACGCGTGGCAGAAGCGGCAGAAGGTCTGCTTCGTTTCGACGACCATGGGGCCTCCCGGCAGCGCTGGAGCGCTGCCGGAACTGTAGCCGAGCGGGGTGGGCCTCGCCAGCGGGAACGCATGTGCGTTCCCGCCGGCTACCGCAGGTATGGGCGTCGGGCCCGGAGGCCGCTAGTCGCCCGACTCCTCCGGAACGAGCTCGCTCTCGCCCCGCACCACGCCGAGGCCGATCACCAGGAGAGCGGCCGCCGCGACGAAGAGGACGATATTGCTGGCCATGATGAAGGCCTCGGGACCGACCTCGGCCTGCTGGCCGATGATGACGTTGATGAGACCCGCCACCCCGGCCAGGGCGAAGAGCCAGCAGGCCGCAGCGGTGACACTCAACGAGCTGTATCGCCTGGCCAGCCCGATCCCCACGAGGATGCCGCTGATGGACGAGACCGTCACGAAGCCGAAGTGGAGGCCGCCGCTGGTGGCATGCAGGACGAGCATAAGCATGTCCGCCTGCTCGGGGGCCGCGAACTCGGAGAGGGCATCCCGGTGCTGGGAGACCGCGACGAGCAGGTGCCGGATACCGAACGTCAGGATGTAGATGCCGTAGTGGAACAGGTTCACCAGGATCCCGAAGCGCAGCAGGGAGTGACCAAGGCTTCCCGCAGGGCCGCTCAGCCGCCAGAACGAGAAGATGCCGTAGGCGACCGAGAGCGACGAAAGGATGATGACGAACGACAGCGCGTGCGTGAGGTTGTCGTGATCCGTCATGGACTGGATCGTGGCGTGGAAGTCGAGCGGGTCGGCCCTGCCTACCGCCCAGCCCCCGGGGTAGATAATGAGGCAGACAATCATGAGGGCGAGGCCACCGACGATGGCCCAGCCCGGCGCCTTGCTACCGGAGCACATATCTCGAAGTACGTTCATCAGATCCCCCTTGCGCGTCCCCCGACTGCGCATGGTGACACTAGCCGCCTGAGAATCGCCTTGCAATTGCCACGGGCAAGCTGCCAAGTGGTGCCGGTCGGGGCCGCGCCCCGCACCCGCCAACAGGGGCTAGACTCGCCACGCCGCTACACGGCAGGGAGGGCGCCCATGCAGGCCGAACCGTTCGAGATCGCGATCCCCGAGGAGAAGCTGGAGGACCTGCGCGAGCGGTTGCGGCGCATCAACTGGGCGCCTGACTTCGGGAACGAGGGCTGGGCCTACGGGGTGAACGGCGACTACCTGCGCGAGCTCGCCGACCACTGGCTGCATCGCTACGACTGGCGCGCGCACGAGGCGGAGATGAACGCCCTGCCGAACTTCCGCGTCGAGATCGAGGGAATGCCGATCCACTTCGTGCATGTGCGGGGGCAGGGGCCGAACCCGATGCCGCTCATCCTCTCGCACGGCTGGCCGTGGACCTACTGGGACCTGCGCCACGTGATCGGGCCGCTGAGCGACCCGGCCGCCCACGGCGGCGATCCGGCGGACGCCTTCGACGTGGTCGTGCCATCGCTGCCGGGCTTCGGCTTCTCCACGCCGCTGACGACACCGGGGATGAACTTCTGGCGGACGGCCGACCTGTGGGTGACGCTCATGCGCGAGGTGCTCGGCTACGACCGGTTCGGCGCGCAGGGCGGGGACTGGGGGGCGCTCATCACGAGCCAGCTCGGGCACAAGTACGCGGAACACCTGACCGGCATCCACCTGACGGACGCGATCATGCTGAACCTGTTCACGCACGACCGTCCGTGGGTGCTGGGCGACCCCGGGCTGGCGTCGATGCCGCCGGGGGAGGCGCGCAAGGCGACGCTCGCCCGTTTGCGCTACTACTCGGCGCACGTGGCGGTGCAGGGGCTCGACCCGCAGACGCTGGCCTTCCTGGCGCACGACTCGCCGATCGGGCTCTGCGCCTGGATCCTCGAGCGGCGCCGCAACTGGGGCGATACGAACGGCGACGTGGAGTCGCGCTTCCCCAAGGACGACCTGCTGACGACGATGATGCTGTACTGGGCGACGGACGCCTTCGTGACGTCGGTGCGCTACTACTACGAGGCGGCCTGGAACCAGTGGCAGCCGAGCCACGAGCGCACGCCCGTGGTGGAGGCGCCGACGGGGGTCACGTTCCACGGGCCGGGGGCGCAACGGGAGCCGAGCGAGGCGCAGCGCCAGTACTGGAACCTGGTGCACGTCGACCACCACCCGGCGGGCGGGCACTTCGCGCCTGCCGAGGAGCCCGAGGCGATCGTGCGCGGCATCCGCGCGACGTTCCGGGGGCTGCGGTAGGGGCCGCTAGCCGGCGGCCCAGGCGCGCGCTTCCTCCGACGCCACCCAGTGGAGGGCGTTGTGGAGGAGCGTGCGGAAGCCCTCGCTCTCGTAGCTGCCGGGGCCGTCGCCGAGGTAGGTAGCGACAACGGGCGAGTTGCCGCTCTTCTTCGCCCACACGACGAGGTTGCTGCCCTCGGGGTGGGACCAGCGGTCCTTCTCCTCCTGGGGCGCCATGGGCGGCGGGTTGAAGTGCTCCTGCACCATGGGGAAGCCGGTGCGCATGAGCGGCAGGATGTCCGGCGACGACTCGAAGACCTTGGAGACGAGGTAGAGCTCGTCCTGCACGTCGAAGCCGTCCTCGATGCCGGCGACGACGGGGTGGCCGGCGGCGGCGGGGTCGGGCGTGACCTTGCCGAGCACGTTGCCGCGCGGGTCGGCGCCGCCACCGCGGTAGCCGGAGCCGGGGGTGAGCTCGCCGTAGACCTCGCCTTCCCTGAGGAGGAAGGAGGCGCCGCTGACCTCGCGCCAGCCCGGCCAGGCGGGCCACTGCACGAGCGCGTGGTTCATCAGGAAGATGCCCTTGCCGCTCTCAAGGAGGGCGGCGATGCTCGCCTGGTACTCTTCGGGCGCGGGGGAAAAATCGACGCCCCACATGTCGTAGAAGCAGACGGCGTCGTACGCGGCCACGTTCTCGGGGCGCAGGAGGACCTGCGCGGCGGGCTGCTCGACCTGCGTGGTGAGCAGCTCCGGGTTGTCGTCGAACATGGAGTAGAAGCCGTTGTAGTTGAAGCCGTGCCCCTTGGTCACGACCAGCACGTTCACCGCCATGGTTCCGTTCCTTCCCTGTGTTACTCGCCCCGGCGGGGCGGGCTCGCTAGCCGGCGGCCCAGGCGCGCGCATCCTCCGACGCCACCCAGTGGAGGGCGTTGTGGAGGAGCTTGCGGAAGCCCGCGTTGGCGTAGCAGTTGGGCCCGTCGCCAATCTGCATGGCGACGACGGGCGAGTTGCCGCTCTTCTTCGCCCAGACGACGAGGTTGCTGCCCTCCGGGTGGTCCCAGCGCGCCTGCTCCTCGGCGGGAGCGAGCGGCGGCGGGTTGAAGTTCTCCTTGACCATCGGGTAGTCGGTGCGCATGAGCGGCAGGATGCCCGGCTGAGCCTCGAAGGTCTTCGAGGTCAGGTAGAGCTCGTCCTCGATGGTGAAGGGATCGACGCCGTCGAGGACGGGGTGGCCGGCGGCGGCGGGGTCGGCGGAGACGGTGCCCTCGGGGTTGCCGCGCGGGTCGACGGCGCCACCGCGGTAGCCGGAGCCGGGGGTGAACTCGCCGAAGACCTCGCCCTCGGTCAGAAGGAAGGAGGTGCCGCTCACGTCGCGCCACTCGGGCCAGGCGGGCCACTGCACGATGGCGTGATTCATCATGACGATGCCCTTCCCGCTCTCAAGGAGGGCGGCGATGCTCTGCTTGTACTCCTCGGGCGCCGCGACGAAGCTGGCGCCGCCGTCGGGGCTCTCCGTGCCCCACATATCGTAGAAGCAGACGGCTTCGTACTCGGCCACGTTCTCGGGGCGCAGCATCACCTGCGCGGCCGGCTGCTCCACCTGCGTGGTGAGCAGCTCCGGGTCCTCATCGAACATGGCGTAGAAGCCGTTGTAGTCGAACGGGTGGCCCTTCGTGACGACCAGGATCTTGACGGCCATGGCGCGCTCCTTTCGGCGGTGCGGCTAGCTGGGAATGCGATCGTAGGCGTCGAGAATGGCCTGGAAGCGGGCCTCGACGGCGGGCTGGGTCTCGGGGTGGCTGACCACGTAGAGGTTGTTCTCGCGGATGGAGCGGAGGACCTTCGCAGCGAGATCCTCGGGCTCGAGCATCTCCTGGGGGACGCTCTCGCCGGGGAGCGTCGAGCGGAGGGGATCGATCGGAGCGATCTCCGGGCCGCCGTACTCGTCGGGGCGGTTGCGGCCGGCCTCGACGATGCGGGAGCGCACGCCGCCGGGGCAGAGCACGGACACGCCGATGTTGTGCGGGGCGAGATCGAGGGCGAGCGCCTCGGAGATGCCGACGACGCCGTACTTGGCGGTCGAGTAGGAGGAGATGCCGGGGGTGGCCGGAGCAACGAGGCCGGCGATGGAGGCAGTGTTCACGATGTGGCCGCCCTCGCCGGCCGCGACCATGCGCGGCAGGAAGGCCTGGATGCCGTAGATCACGCCGTACAGGTCGACGCCGACGACCCAGTCCCAGTCCGCCTCGGTCATGTCCTGGGCGAGCTTGAAGGTGACGACGCCGGCGTTGTTGCAGAGCACGTGGCAGCCGCCGAACGTGTTGTAGGCGGCGTCGGCGAGTTCTTCCATGGAGGCGCGGCTGGTGACGTCGTTCTTGACAGCGATGGCGCGCACGCCGTGCTCCTCGACGGCGGCGACGGTGCCGGCGGCGGCGTCCATGTCGATCTCGCCGATCACGACGTTCATGCCCTCCTGGGCGAAGGCAACGGCCATTCCCCTGCCGATGCCACCACCACCCCCGGTGATGACCGCTGTGCGACCACGAAACTCTTCCACTCGACACCTCCTGGCGGGGCGGCAGTCTACACGCTACCCGCGAATTTCGTCCGGTTCGCAGGGGTTCGCAGGGACGCTCCGGCGTAAGATGGAGGCGATGGCAGTGGCCCAACCCCGGTTCCCCAGGAGCGCCCCGTGATCCCCCGCTACTCGCGGCCCGAGATGGCCGCCCTCTGGAGCGAGCAGGCGAAGTTCGAACGCTGGCTCGAGGTCGAGATCGCCGTCTGCGAGGCGCGCGCCGCCGCGGGCGAGATGCCCGTGGAGGCGGCGCAGCGCATCCGCGCGAACGCCACTTTCGATGTCGACAAGGTGAACGAGTACATCGCGGTCACGCACCACGACATGACCGCCTTCCTCCAGTCGGTGGCGGAGTCGCTCGGCGAGGAGTCCCGTTATGTCCATTACGGCCTCACGACCAGCGACGTCTGGGACACCGCCACGGCGCTGCAGCTGCGGGACGCGAGCGACCTGCTGATCGCCGGTGTCGACAAGCTGACGGCAGCGCTGGAGAACCTCGCGCGGGAGCACCGCGATACACTCTGCGCGGGACGCACGCACGGCGTCCACGCCGAGCCGACGACGTTCGGGCTGAAGGTGGCGGTGTGGGTGGCGGAGATGCGACGCAACTGCGAGCGGCTGCTGGCCGCGCGCGAGACGATCGCGGTGGGGGCGATCAGCGGGGCGGTGGGGACGCACGCCTCCATCCCTCCGGAGATCGAGGAAGCGACCTGCCGCACCCTCGGACTGGGGGTGGAGCACGCCTCGACGCAGGTCATCCAGCGCGACCGGCACGCGCAGTTCGTGAGCGCGCTGGCGCTCACGGGCGCCTCGCTGGAGAAGTTCGCGACGGAGATCCGGGGGCTGCAGCGCACGGAGGTGCTGGAGGCGGAGGAGCCCTTCGCGGCCGGCCAGACGGGGTCGAGCGCGATGCCCCACAAGCGCAACCCGGAGAAGTGCGAACGCATTACGGGGCTGGCGCGGGTGCTGCGCGGCTACGCGACCACGGCCACGGAGAACGTCGCCCTCTGGCATGAGCGCGATATCAGCCACTCCTCGACGGAGCGCATCGTCTTCCCCGACGCCTGCCTCCTGCTCGACTACATGCTCGCGCTGTTCACCGACATCGCGGAGGACCTGGTGGTCTACCCGGAACGGATGCGGGAGAACCTGGATCGTTCGTACGGGCTGGTGTTCTCGCAGCGGGTGCTGCTGGAGCTGATCGAGACCGGGCTGAGCCGGCAGGAGGCGTACGGCCTCGTGAAGCGCAACGCGATGGTCGCCTGGCAGGAGCGGGAACCGTTCCTCTCGCTGCTGCTGGCGGACGAGGACGTGACTTCGCGCCTGGAGGAGGAGCGGCTGCGCTCGCTCTTCGACTACGGGTACTACCTGCGCAACGCCGGCTCGACCTTCGAGCGGCTCGGCCTGACGTGAACGAGGAGCCCGCCCCGGGCATCCGCCAACCGACCGACAAACCGGGCGTGGGCGAGACGCTGAGCGCGGCCTTCGGGCTGATGCGGGACTACCCGCGCGAGACGATGCTGCCGCTGCTAACCATCCAGGCGCCCCTCGTGCTGGGAACGATCCTGCTGACGATCCTGCTGTACAGCAGCGTGTTCGCGGACCAGATGTACCCGGAGGGAGGCATTATCGGCGCGAGCGAAGGGGGCGCGCAGGTCTTCGTGCTCGTCATCGTGGTGGCGGCGGGGGCGGTGCTCGGGGTGATCGGGCAGGGGGCGACGATCGTCTCCGTGGCGGCGGTCGCGCAGGGTCAGTCGGTTACCCTCTCGGAAGCACTCGATCCCGCCTTCACGCGGCTGGGGGGCCTGATCGCGCTCACCGTGATCTTCGCCGTCGCCGGCGGGCTGCTCGCGTTCACGATCGTGGGCCTGGCGGTCATCCCGTTCCTGATCGCGCGCTTCGGCATCGCCTACCAGGTATACCTGCTGGAAGATCTCGGCCCGATCGACGCGCTCAGGCAGAGCTGGCGGACGATGAACGGCAACATGCTGCGGCTGCTCGGGATCCTGCTGGTCGGACTGGCGCTGCTGCTCCTCATCGGCCTGCTGGTGCCGGTGAGCCCCGGATCGGAATCGATGACCCGCGGCGCGCGCATGGCGATCGACGCATTGCTTCAGATCTTGCAGGGCGGCGTGGCGATCCCGGTGACGGTGTTTGCCCATGCCGCCGTGACCCTCTATTACCTACGTATCCGGGAGGAGACCCCATGACCGACGTGGTAACCCAGACCGATCTGCCGGCGCCCATGACGCGCGGCAAGGTGCGCGACACCTACGACCTCGGCGACCACCTGCTGGTCGTCGCGACCGACCGCATCTCAGCGCTGGACCTGGTGCTGCCCACGGGGATTCCCCGCAAGGGCGAGGTGCTGACGTGGCTCTCGGCCTGGTGGTTCGAGCGCATCGGTGAGGTGGTGCCCCACCACTTCGTCTCGGTCATCACGGCGGAGAACGCGGAGGAGCTGGTGCCCTTCGCCCTGCCCGAGAACTGCCACGGCCGCTCGATGCTGGTGCGCAAGGCGAAGCCCTACGCGGCCGAGTGCATTATGCGCGGCTACATCTCGGGGACGGCCTGGCGCGAGTACAAGCGCGACGGGTCGGTGTGCGGGATCGCGCTTCCCGAGGGGTTGCTGGAGTCGCAGCGGTTCCCGGAGCCGATCTTCACACCCTCGACCAAGGCGGACGTGGGGCAGCACGACGAGAACATCGACTACGAGCGGCTCGAGGCGATCGTGGGCGCGGAACCCGCGAACGCGATGGCGAAGCGCACCCGCGCGGTCTACGACTACGCCCACCAGGTGGCGCTGGAGCGGGACATCATCATCGCCGACACGAAGCTCGAGTACGGGTTGCGCAACGAGGAGACGATCCTCATCGACGAGGTGCTGACGCCCGACAGCAGCCGCTTTTGGCCGCTCTCCGAGTACACGCCCGGCGGATCGCAGCCCAGCTTCGACAAGCAGCCGGTACGGGACTGGCTCTCCGGGACCGGCTGGAAGGACGGCGACCCCGCCCCGGACGTCCCTGACGACGTGGCGGGGGCCACGACGGAGCGCTACCTGACGGTCTACAAGATGCTCACGGGCGAGGATCTGCCCGCGTGAGCCGGTTCCTCGCCTCGATCGCGGTCACGCTGAAACCGACGGTGAACGACCCGGAGGGGCTCACGATCGCATCGGCGCTGCACAGCCTCGGCTTCGCGGGGGTGGCGGGGGTGCGCTCGGGGAAGCTGTTCGAGGTGACGATCGAGGCGGCGGGCGCGGACGAGGCGCAGGCCCTGGCCGAGGACATGTGCACGCGCCTGCTGGCGAACCCGGTGATCGAGCGGTTCCACTGCGAGGTCTCGGAAGAAGAGCCCGCCTAGGCTCCCTGAGACGGCCGCGGGGGCAGGTGGGAGGCGTCGTTGTGGCGACGCACGATGAGCCGCCCCGCTTCGTCCTGGTCGAGCTCGCTGATGCCGCAGTTCTTCATCGGAAAGCGCACACGGCGCCCGGCGGCCTCGGCTGCGCCGTGCATGCGCATCGCGACGTTGAGGGCGGACACGACGACGCCCCCGTGCACGACCGCGATCGTTCGCCCATCGAACGCCATCAGCTCGGCCACGGCCTCGGCCACGCGCGCATCGAAGGCGGCCAGTCCCTCCTCGCCGGGAACGGGCGACCGCATGGGGCCGGAGCGGTCGCTGAGCCAGGTCCAGTCGGGGTACCGCTCGCGGGCCTGCAGGACGGTGAGGCCGCTGAGCTCGCCGAAGTCGTATTCCATGAGGCGCTCGTCGGTGGTCACCGCAAGCCCCACGGCCTCGCCGATGGCTTCCGCGGTGGCGAAGGCGCGGGCGAGGGGGCTCGCCACGAGGCGGTCCGCGCCGCCGTCCGCCTTGAGGCGCTCGGCGACGGCGGCCGCCTGCCGGCGGCCATGTTCGGTGAGTGGCTCGTCGCGCTGGCCCTGGATGAGACCGCGCACGTTCCCCTCGGATTCGCCGTGCCGGACCAGGAGGAGGGTCACGGTCCGGCTACTCCGTGAGGCTGCGGTAGAGGGCGGGGAGGCGCCGGGGGAGGGACTCGATATCGCCCACGACCTCGTAGCCCATGTCCTCGCACATCGTCTTCAGGTAGTCGTGGCCGGCGCGGTCGACGGTAAGGGCGAAGGGGGTGATGCCCTCGCGCTTGGCCTCGTTGAGCGCCTGCTTGGTGTCGTGGATGGCGTATTCCTTCTCGGTGCGGTCGCGCCCGTAGCCGTGGTCCTGGGGGCGTCCGTCGCTGAGGAGGACGAGGATGCGGACCTTCGCCTCCGTCTCGCTGAGCTTGTGGACGGCGTGGCGGATGGCGGGCCCCATGCGGGTCGAGCGAATGGGCGTGACCTTGTCGATGCGCTTCTTGGTGGTCTCGCCGAACTGCTCGTCGAAGTCCTTGAGCACGTAGAACTCGACGTTGTCGCGCCCGTAGCCGCTGAAGCCGTAGATGCCGTAGTCGTCCCCGATCGTCTCGAGGGCGGTGATGAGGAGGACGGTCGCCTCCTTCTCGAGGTCGATGATGCGCTTGGGCGGGGCGGAGAGCTCCTGGCGGCGCTTCGTGACCCACCAGCTGAGGTACTTGCGGGGGTCGTCGTCGGAGTCGTCGTACTGCTGGTCGCGGCGCGCGATCTCCTCGTCCGTGGAGGCGGACATATCGAGGAGGAAGGCGATGGCGACGTCGCGCTCGACCTTGTTGCGGCGCCAGTAGATCTTGTCGGAGGGGCTGACGCCGGTGCGGAGGTCGATCATCCACTCGATGGCGGGATCGAGCTCGACATCCTCGCCGTCGGAGAGCTTCTTGATCTTGCGGAAGAGCTCGGGCTTCATCAGCTCGAACTGCTTGCGCGTCTGGGCGACGAGGGCGGCGTACTCCTTCAGCGTCTCGTCGTAGAACTCCTCTTCGCCTTCCTCCAGGTCCGCCTCCTTCACGGCGCACCAGCGAGGCTTGTAGTCCTGCGCGCGGAAGTCCCACTCGTCGTAGTAGTAGGTGGTGACGATGGGGGCGAGGGGCTCCTCGCCCTCCTCGGCGCCGGTGCTGAGGTCGCTCAGGGGCTGGTCCGACTGGGCGTCGCTATCGAGGGTGGGGGTGCCGGCTTCCTTCAGGAGGTTGGAGAGGAACATGCCGGTCGTGTTCTGGAGGTCGCCCTCGAGGAGGGAGTCGAGGTCGATCTCGGCGCTCTTCTCGAGGAGCTCCTTGAGCTGCTCCTCGGTGAGCTGGTCGGGCGAGATCTGGCCGGCATCGCCGAGCTCGGCGTCATCGCGGAGCTTCATCAGGAGCTGGACGAGCTCGGGCTTGAAGTCGCCGCGGAAGTCGATGTCCTGGGGGCTCTCGTAGTCCACATCGCCATCCTCGGCGTCGCCCATCTCCATCTCCATGGGGGCGCCCTCGCTGCCGAGCTCGCTCATATCGAGCTGGAAGGACTCCTGGTCCATCTCGGGGAGGCCCTCCCATTCCTCCTCGCCCTCGTCCCGCTCGTTGCGGATGCTCATGGCGAGCTGGTAGAGGCGCAGGGTCGCCTCGGCCGTGTCCTCCACGCTCGCGCTCTCGGCCATGAGCTGCTGGAGGATGGAGACCCCGCTCGAGACGGCGTCCCGCTGGGCGGCCGGCCAGCGCACGGCGTCGATGCCATCGAGGCTGACGCGCACGAGGTTCTCGACGAACGCCTGGCGGAGCGGTAGCTCGCTGACTTCGGGCCGGCGCTCGAGCTCCTCGCGCTGCATGCGCGTGAGGGAGCGGCGGATGCCGGCGTAGTTGCGCTTGATGGCCGCGTCGATGCGCGTCCCCTCGGCGACCTTGTGGATGTCGCTCGCGAGCGTGCGGTCGGGGAACAGGTCGAAGAAGCGCTCAATCTCGGTCGCCGGGTTCGCGTCCGGCGCCTCGCGAATGGTGGGACGAAGGTCCTCGAAGAGCGTGGAGGGCCGGCTGAAGCTGAAGGCGAAACTCCCGAACTCGAGGCGCGCCGCCTGGTGCGTTGTGAAGACCTTCACGGCGGCGAAGTTCTCGTCCTTCCCGCGGTAGAGCTCCATCACCTCGGGCAGGTAGATGGTGGTGCCGTCGGTGCTGGCGCGCTCCTCATCGACCCAGCCGATGCCCTTCTCGGTGAGGACGGCGGAGGCGTGGATGCTGATGTTCTTGCCGGTGAGGGCCTTGCCGTACAGGCGAAGGACGTCGCCGACCTTGGACAGCTCGACGCGGGCGGAGAGGGTGTCGAGGACTTCCTCGCCGCGGCTGGACTGCAGGCGGAAGTAGGCCTCGCCGCCTTCGCGGCTGGAGGCGAGGATGCCGAGCCCGTGGTTCTGCCAGGCGCCCAGTTCGTCGATGCGGACCTTCTCCAGCACCTCGGGGGCGTTGCTGATGAAGTCCATGGCGGCGTAGGCGGAGTGGGGCGCGAGCTGCTCGGCGAGCTCGATGACGATGCCGTGGTCGTCGGGCTCGACCTCGCCGAGGGCGTGGGCGGCCTCCTCGAAGTACTGGAAGACGGAGCGGCTGTGGTCGCGGGCGACCTGCGCGGCGAGCGTCAGGTAGCGTTCGCGCACGGGCCCGTGGACGCGCTGGATGAGGGGCACGCCGCGGTCGAAGTAGAGGCGCGAATCGGCCCAGCTCGTCTGCGCGAGCTCGACGCCGAAGGTGAGGAAGGGCATGCGATCGTTGTGCTCGAGGCGGCCGAGCACCTCGGGGGCGGAGGTGAGGCAGGCGGCGGCGAGCTCGTACGAGTGGCGCGCAAGCTCGTCGAGGAAGAGGACGAGGCGGCCGGCGTGGCTCACGCGGATCGTGCCGAAGAGGTCGGGGCCGGCGTCGTAGAACTGGGCCGCGAGGGAGGAGCTCTTCCAGTTGCCCTTGTAGAGCCGGCGGCCGAAGTCGGCCCACTGGGCGAGGTGGTTGGGGCCGATGTGGGTGAGCGTGTCGGGGGCGCTGCGGAGGAAGGAGACGGCGAGCGGAGCGGACTGCTCGGTCAGGTCGCCGGCCTCGCGGGCGAGCTGCTCGTACGTGTCCCAGGGGGTGGCCTCGGCCATGCGGGGGCCGGCCTTGAAGTACTCGGCAGCTGACTCCCAGGAGCGCAGGCTGATGGCCATGAGGTCGAGCCCGCCGCGCGACCAGCCTTCGAGCTGCGTCGGCGTGAGCCGGGGCTCGAGGGCGCGCAGGCTGGACTCGTAGGCCTCCAGCAGGGGCTCCGGGAACCCGTCGAAGCGGGATCGGTTGCGGGCGATCAGCCCACCGGCGACGCTCATGAAGCACCCCCCGAGGCAAGCACGCGCGAGGGGCGTGCGGGATCCTCGTACTCGTAGAAGTGGACCTCGTCGCCGGCGGTGTCCCAGACGGCGCACGAGAGGCGGTAGCCGTTCCCGGGGTGGCGGGCCTCGCCTGCCGACCCGGGGTTGATGACGAGGGTATCCCCGAAGCGTTCGGCCATGGGGACGTGGGTGTGGCCGGTCACGACGACGTCGTGCCGGAGGTCGGCGGTCTTCTTCCAGAGCGGGTCGTGGGGGTAGTGGTACTCCCAGCCCCCCCAGGGCGAGCTGTGGGCCATGAGGAAGCGCCTGCCACCGACCTGCGCCTCGACCGAGTAGGGCTGCCCGCGCAGCCACTCGACGAGATCGCCGCGGACGTGATCCATGGCGAGGGCGCGTTCGCCGTCGCGGCCGAGGATGACCTCGTCGTGGTTCCCGAGCACGACGCGGGCGCCGCGCTCGCGCAGCAGCTCGACGGTCTCGTTCGACCAGCGGTACTGGTAGACGGTGTCGCCGGCGCAGAGAAGCTCATCAATGGGGCCCATGCGGTCGAGCGCCGCCAGCAGGCCGGGGACGTTGCCGTGGACGTCGGAGACGATTCCGATCCTCATGCCGCCACCTCGCGCGCGGCCACGAGGGCGCGCGCCGGCGAGTGCTCCCGGATGCGAGCGCGGGCGGCTACTCGAAGATCGATGTCACCACCTCTTCGATGCTGCGCTGGACCTCGAGGTCGTCGGTAAGGGCCCAGGTCACGCCGACCTGGGCGGCGCGGCGGGGCTCGATGCCGCGCTCGATGAGGCGGCCCGCATAGATGAGGAGGCGCGTGCTGACGCCCTCGCTGAGGCCGTGCTCCTTCAGGTTGCGGACCTTCTCGCCGAGCTTGGCCAGCTCGATGGAGACGGCCATATCGACGCCGGATTCGTGCGAGATGATCTCCGCTTCCTGCTCGCGGGTGGGGTAGGTGAACTCAACGGAGATGAAGCGCTGGCGGGTGGAGTGCTTCAGGTCCTTGAGCGCGCTCTGGTAGCCGGGGTTGTAGGAGATGACGAGGAGGAAGCCGTCGGCTGCCTCGACCACCTGGCCGAGCTTCTCGATGGGGAGGAGGCGGCGGTAGTCGGTGAGGGGGTGGATGAGGACGGTCGTGTCCTTGCGCGCCTCGACGACCTCGTCGAGGTAGCAGATGGCGCCCGTCTTCACCGCGCGGGTGAGGGGCCCATCGATCCAGCGGGTGCCGTCGGTATCGAGGAGGTAGCGGCCGACGAGGTCGCTGGCGGTGAGGTCCTCGTGGCAGGCGACGGTGACGAAGGGGCGGGGGCCCTCGTCGTCGAGGGGCGCCTCGCCCCCCTGGGAGATGTGGGTCATGGGGCGGCCGAGGCGCCAGGACATGTACTCGACGAAGCGGGTCTTGCCGCAGCCCGTGGGGCCCTTCAGGAGCACGGGAATGCGCTGCTCGAAGGCGGCCTCGAAGAGCTCGATCTCGTCCCCGAGGGGGAGGTAGTACGGCTCTTCGCGAACGGTGAACTCCTCGGCGGCGAGGACAAGCCCGCCGGGGGCCATGACTTCGGTGGTGGTGGGTGCTTCAGCCAATCGTCTGCCTCTCTGTGCCGGTGCGCGCGCGAAGGGCCTCCCAGGCGGCGCGGATGGTGTCCGCCAGCTCCTCGCGCGTGCCGTTGTTCTCGATGACCACGTCCGCCGCGGCGATCCGCTCCTCGTTCGAGAGCTGCGAATCGATGCGGGCGCGCGCGGCGGCCTCGTCGAGGCCATTGCGTTCTCCGAGCCGGGCCACGGCCCCGTCGGGCTCGACGGTGGTGACCCAGATCTCGTCGGCCATGTCCTGCCAGCCGGCCTCGAGGAGGACGGCTGCTTCGAGCAGGACGATGCCGTTGCCCGCGACCTCGAGGGCGCTGAGCTCCTCGGAGGCCAGGGCGCGGATGCCGGGCCAGACGATGTCGGTGAGGCGGGTCATCTCCTCGGGCTTTCCGAACACCTTGCCGCCGAGCACGCGCCGGTCGATCGTGCCGTCGGCGGCGACGACGTCATTGCCGAAGGCGGCGACGACGGCGGCGAAGGTACCCGTGCCGGGATCGTAGGTGCGGTGCCCGAGGATGTCGGCGTCGATGACGGGGACGCCCTGCTCGCGAAAGAACTCCGCGACGGTCGATTTCCCGCTGGCGATGCCGCCAGTGAGGCCGATGGTGTGCACGCGCTCACTCCCGATCGAGGTGGGGGCTATCCCAAACCATGAGGATACGGGGGAGGGGGAGGGCGGGGCAAACCCGGGAGCGCTTCAGGGTGTGCCCAAGAATTCCCCCCTTTCGGCACTCCCGCCCTTCCGCCATGCGCGATGGAGATGTGTACGTGGCAGGGCTGAAGAGCTATCCTGTGACAATCACAGGCGCAGCGCCGGAGAGGGGAATCGACATGGGGATGTTCGAAGTTCGCGTGCGTGTGTCGCATCCCCACGGTGGCGGCTACTTCAATGCCAACACGCTCGTGGACACGGGCGCTATCTACTCCAAGCTGCCCGAGTCGATGCTCCGGGAGCAGTTGGGGATCGAACCGGACCGGGAGGACCAGCTCCAACTCGCCGATATGGAGTGGAAAACCTACCCCGTGGGCGAAGCGCGCTTCCACATCGGGGACCGGGCGAGCACCGCGCGAGTGATTTTCGGCGAGGAAGACTGCTTCATCCTGGGGGCGACATCCCTGCAGGAGCTTGGCCTCGTCCCCGACACCACGGAACACCAGCTTGTTCCCGCCCCCTTGATGCTGGTCGGCATCAAGGGCCAACCGTATCTGGGGTAGAACCGCAGGCCCGGAGTCAAACGAGGGTTGCTGAGCCAGGACGACCGGCGCGTCAGACGGCCGTGAACAAGGCCGATCCTGGAGGTTGAGTCATGGTCCTCATTCCCACCGACCGGGAGCCGACGCATCCAGGCGAGGTGCTGCTCACGGAGTTCCTGGAGCCCCTGGGGCTGACCCAGCGCGCCCTGGCGAGCGGGGTCCAGATGCCGTACCAGCGCATCAACGAGATTGTCCGCGGGAAACGAGGTATCACGCCCAGCACGGCGTTGCGGCTATCCAGGTTCCTGGGCACATCGCCAGACGTCTGGATGTCCCTGCAACTCCGGTGGGACCTCTACCACGCCGAGCGCAGCGAGAGCGTCCAGCTTCAGGCCATCGAGCCGCACGAGCGCGCCACAGCCTCCTGAAGCCGCCAGGTCGCTGACGACGCCGGCATCCGGGCCCGACCTTCAGGCGGGGACGATGCGGATCTGCGAGCGGGGAGCGGAGCGGTCGCAGGTGGGACAGTGATAGACCACGTCGACGCCGTGGCCACAGCGGTGGTCGACGATCGTGAGGTCGTGGTCGGCGTGGCGCTCGCCCCAGGTGGCGAGGGCGCCCACGACCATCCCCAGCGAGTGGCCCTTGGCCGTGAGGAAGTACTCGGCGCGGGGCGGGTGGTCGCTGTAGAGACGGCGGTCGACGAGCCCCTCGCCCTCGAGCCGCTTCAGCCGCGAGGAGAGCACGCTCGGGGTGATGCCCTCGACGGAGCGGCGCAGGTCGCCGAAACGGGCGTCGCCCTTGAGCAGGTCGCGCACGACGAGCAGGGTCCAGCGATCGCCCACGAGGTCGAGGGTCGAGGCGACGGGGCAGCGGACGCTTCGCGAGGTCATGCGAACTCCAGTCGGTTGTGACGAGCTACCGAGTCGTACTGTACTATCGAGGGCGGTCCGCGTCGACGAGCGGGCAGGGAGCACGGATGCGGGAATCGACCGAAGCGGTGCTGGCGCGGGCGATCGCGGGGGTGAGCCCCACGCCCGAGGAAGCTCGCGCCCTGGCCGGCGAGTCCGACCTGGCCGGCCTCACGGCGGCGGCAGGCACCATCCGCGACCAGGCCCACGACCACGTCATCTCCTACTCGCGGAACCTCTTCATCCCCCTGACCAAGCTCTGCCGCGACGTCTGCCACTACTGCACCTTCGCCCAGCCCCCGAAGCGGGGCGAGCGCGCCTACATGAGCATCGACGAGGTGCTGGAGATCGCGAGGGCGGGGGCGGCCGCAGGCTGCACCGAGGCGCTGTTCACGCTCGGGGACAAGCCCGAGCTGCGCTACAAGGTGGCGCGCGAGGAGCTGGCCGCCCTCGGGCACGAGACGACGATCTCGTACCTGGCGGAGGTCGCGGGGATCGTCGCCGAGGAGACGGGGCTGCTGCCGCACGTCAACCCCGGCGTGATGACGCGCGAGGACATCGCCCTGCTGCGCGATGTCTCGGTGTCGCAGGGGATCATGCTGGAGAGCGTCTCGCGACGGCTGCTGGAGAAGGGGCAGGCGCACCACGGCTCGCCCGACAAGGATCCCGACCTGCGCCTCGAGACGATGCGGCTGGCCGGGGAGCTCCAGGTGCCGTTCACCTCGGGCATCCTCATCGGCATCGGGGAGACGCGGCTGGAGCGGATCGAGTCGCTGCTGGCGTTGCGCGAGGTACACGAGGCGCACGGGCACATCCAGGAGCTGATCATCCAGAACTTCCGGGCCAAGCCCGACACGAAGATGGCGGACGCGCCCGAGCCCGACTTCGACGACCTGCTCTGGACGCTGGCGCTGGCGCGCATCCTCTTCGGACCGGAGATCGGCGTGCAGGCGCCGCCCAACCTGATGCCCGAGTCGTACGGGAAGCTGGTGGCGGCGGGGTTGAGCGACTGGGGCGGGGTCTCGCCGCTGACGATCGACCACGTGAACCCGGAGGCGCCCTGGCCCCAGCTCGAGGAGCTGCGGCGCCAGACGGAAGCGGCCGGCCACCACCTCGCCGAGCGGCTGGCGGTCTACCCGAAGTACGCGCAGGACAGCGAGCGCTGGCAGGGCAAGGCGATGGCCACGCGGGTGCTGCGCTCGATGGACGCGGACGGCTTCGCGCGCGAGGGTGAGTGGGCGCCCGGCGCGGTGCTCGAACCGCCACCCGGCTACACCTTCCCCCGGAAGACGCCGGCGGCCATGCCGCCCGACTCGCCCGTGCCGGCGCTGGTCGCCAAGGCGCGGCGGAGTGAGGAGCTGGCGGAGGCCGAGATCGCGCGGCTCTTCGAAGTGCGCGGGCCGGAGTTCGACTACGTCTGCGCGGCGGCCGACGAGCTGCGCGCGGAGGTCTCGGGCGACATCGTGCGGTACGTCGTGAACCGCAACATCAACTACACGAACATCTGCTACTTCAAGTGCCAGTTCTGCGCCTTCTCCAAGGGCAAGCTGAGCGAGAACCTGCGGGGCAAGCCGTACGACCTCGGGCTCGACGAGGTGGTGCGCCGCGCGCAGGAAGCCTGGGATCGGGGCGCCACCGAGGTCTGCATGCAGGGCGGGATCCACCCCGACTACACGGGCGCGACCTACCTGGAGATCTGCGAGGCGGTGAAGGAAGCCCTTCCCGACATGCACGTCCACGCCTTCTCCCCGCTGGAGGTCCACCAGGGGGCGGAGACGCTGGGGATTCCGGTGAAGGAGTTCCTCGGGCGGCTACGGGACTCAGGGCTGGGCACGCTGCCCGGGACCGCCGCCGAGATTCTCGACGACGAGGTACGCGACACGCTCTGCCCGGACAAGCTCAGCACGGACCAGTGGCTCGAGGTAGTGGGGGCGGCGCATGAGGTCGGGTTCACCACGACCTCGACGATCATGTACGGCCACATCGACGGGCCGGTCTCGTGGGCGAGGCACCTGCTGCGCCTGCGCGAGTTGCAGGCGCGCACGGGCGGCATCAGCGAGTTCGTGCCGCTGCCGTTCGTGCACATGGAGGCGCCCATCTACCTGAAGGGGCGGGCGCGCCAGGGGCCGACGTGGCGGGAGGCGATCCTGATGCACGCGGTCTCGCGGCTGGCGCTGCACCCGCTCATCACGAACATCCAGGTGTCGTGGGTGAAGATGGGGGTCGAGGGCTCGAAGGCAGCCCTCCTCGCCGGCGCGAACGACATGGGCGGCACACTCATGAACGAGAGCATCAGCCGGGCGGCGGGCGCCAGCCACGGCCAGGAAATGCCTCCCGAGTCGATGGACGAGCTGATCACGAGCATCGGGCGGCTGCCCCGCCAGCGCACGACAACCTACGGCACGCCGCCGGAGGAGCGCCGGCAGACTTCGTACGGCGCGGACGAGCTCACGCCCATCGTGCTGACGCCGGTGAAGAAGTACGCCCGCTCGCGCTAGCCGCCCGCCGGCGGCTCCCAGCGAACGATCCCGAGCTTGCCCGGGTCCTGCCGGAACGCGACCTGGTCGTCGTCGATGTCGACGTAGTCGGGGAGGATGGCGCGCAGCTTCTCCTCCTCGGGGCTGCCCTCGGCGATCCAGAGCTGCTGGCGGAGGAAGCGCATCACGCCTTCCTCGTCCTGGTAACCGATGGCGCCGTATTCGGCGAACGTGACCTCGCAGAGGCGCCCGCGTGCGAGCTGCAGGGCGAGGAACTCGGGTAGAGCGGGAAGGGGCACGCGGGGCTCCTCGTGGACGGCCTCCCAGAAGGGGTTGGAGCGGGAGGGCGGCGGCTCGCTCAGCATCACGGCGATGCAGAGGCGGCCCGCGGCGCCCTCCATGGCATCGAGGAAGGGGCCGAATTCCTCGATGTCGTAGCCGACGTGGGAGATGAGGGCGACATCAGCCCGGACGGATACGTTGGAGGGCCAGCGGGCGTCGACGACGCGCACGTTCTCGATGCCATGCTCGGCCATGCTCTCGGCGAGGACCGCGCGCATGCCCTCCGAGGGCTCGACGGCGATGACCTCGCGGCAGTGGAGGGCGAGGGGAAGGGCGTAGCGCCCGCCCCCGGCGCCGATATCGACGACGGTGTCCCCGGGGCGGACGAGGGCGCGCAGGGCCTCGACGGTGGCGTCGCCCTCGCGGTGCGGGTCGGCGCGAAACATGGCGGCGATGGGCGCGTAGTAGTCGTCGCGCGGTGGCATGGCCTTGCGGCGACGCTCGACCTGTTCGCGGTTGAGGCGCACGCGCTCGGCCCAGGCTGCGAGGGCTTCGGTGGGGTCGGGGCGGAGAGGGCTGGTCATGGGGCGCAGCGTGGCACAACGCGCAGGCCCCCGCCAGACGGGGCGGAATCGGGGCCGCGCGTGCTAGGCTTTCCGCCACTACCCACGCAGCGAGGCAAGACCGGTGGCTACGAAGGACCCACGAGAGCCGTTCACGAGGATCTCGATCGAAGAGGCCAAGGAGAAGCTCGACAGCGGCGACGCCGTGATGGTCGACGTACGCGATCCGCACGAGTACGTGGAGGTCCACGCGAAGGGCGTGCGCCTCATCCCCGTGAACACGGTGATGAACGAGTTGAAGCAGATCCGCGACTTCGCGGGCGACAAGAAGGAAGTGCTGTTCATCTGCAAGATGGGCGGTCGCAGTGCGCTGGCGGCGGAGTACGCGACGGCCGCAGGCCTGGACGACTACGAGCTGTACAACGTCGAGGGCGGCACGGACGCCTGGGCGGAGGCGGGTCTCCCGACGGGGGACTGACGGGCATCGCGGAATCGCCGTCTTTCCGGCGCGATCGGTCTTCCGATCGCCGCTGAGACTTGCTATGATCAGGTTGGCGCAGTGTGTCCCACGCGCCTTCCCAGAAATCACCACCGGGGGTACCTGTCCGCCAGATGAGCGACGAGACGTTGACCACGACTGCTTCCAGTAGCGCCGATGCCATGATCGGATCCGTCCTGAGCCGCCTTTCCAGCGGTGACTTCGACGAGCGCCGCGACGAGGAGAACGAGCTCTCCGGCAACACGACGGCGACGCAGGACGACGACAAGGACGAAGAGGAAAAGGACGAGAAGGACTCCGACGACAGCGAGGAGGAAGAAGAGGAGACCGTCGCCCTCCTGACCGAGGAGTCGGAGGGCATCGACGACCCGGTGCGCATGTACCTGCGCGAGATCGGGAAGGTCTACCTGCTCACGGCCGACGACGAGAAGCACCTCGCGCGCCAGATGGAGGAAGGCATCCACCTGCGCGACATCGAGAAGGCGTACGTTGACGCCTTCGGCCACCCGCCTTCCGCCTCGCGCGTGGCGGTGACGCTGCTCGAGCAGTTCGCCGAGCTCCTGCCCATCTACAAGGCGGCGCTCTACTACGTCGACCGCTACGAGAAGGTGATCTCGGGGCAGACGCCGCCGGAAGGCAGCGAGGAGGACTGGCCGCCGAAGGAGCCGAAGTGGCGCGACCCCGAGGGCATCAAGCTGATGCGCAGCGGGTACGCGGAGGTCATCGGCGACGACCAGTTCCGGGGCCTGATCGACCGCGAGATGGAGCTGCCCTTCCGCACGTACTGCATGAAGCGCCTGCGCAAGGACGAGGAGACGATGCACCACGCGATCGTCTCGCTCTCGATCGTGACCCACATCATCACGCCGGACCTGTTCGCGCAGATGGCGGAGGAGGCGGGCGGCGAGGACCAGCTCGTCCCGCCGGCGGAGGGCCTGATCGAGAAGATCACGGCGCTCGAGGACCGGCTGCGGTACCACTTCGACACGATCAAGCACAACGGCGACAAGGCCGAGCGGCGCCTCACCGAGGCGAACCTGCGGCTGGTCGTGTCCGTCGCGAAGAAGTACATCGGGCGCGGCATGTCGCTCCTGGACCTCATCCAGGAAGGGAACATCGGCCTCATCCGCGCGGTCGAGAAGTTCGATTACCGCAAGGGGTACAAGTTCTCGACGTACGCAACGTGGTGGATCCGGCAGGCGATCACGCGCGCCATCGCGGACCAGGCGCGAACGATCCGCATCCCCGTGCACATGGTCGAGACGATCAACAAGCTCGTGCGCGTCAGCCGGCGGCTGGTGCAGGAGTACGGGCGCGAGCCGACGAGCGAGGAGATCGCGCGCGGCATGTTCGAGAGCTCGAAGCAGGACGCGGCGCACCAGTTCTCGCCGGAGCGGATCCGCGAGATCCAGAAGGTTTCGCAGGAGCCGGTCTCGCTGGAGACCCCGATCGGCGAGGAGGAGGACAGCCACCTCGGCGACTTCATCCAGGACGAGCGCGCGCTCGCCCCGGCCGACGCCGCCAGCCAGCAGCTCCTGCGCGAGCAGGTCGAGGACGTGCTCGCGACGCTGACCAGTCGCGAGCGGCGGGTCCTGCAACTCCGCTTCGGGCTGGAGGACGGCCGCAGCCGGACGCTGGAGGAGGTGGGGCGCGAGTTCAGCGTGACGCGCGAGCGCATCCGCCAGATCGAGGCGAAGGCGCTGCGGAAGCTGCGGCACCCGAGCCGCAGCCGCAAGCTGAAGGACTACCTCGACTAGGCAACCCTCGGGCAGCCGTCAGGACCGGGACGCGGCCTCCCGCCAGAGGCGGCGTCCTGCTGCGAGCCACAGCATGACGCCCACGGAGTCGACCAGGAGCCAGATGACTGCCTGGGCCTGAGCCGGGTCGCCGTACACCTGCATGAGCCAGGACCACGCGAGCAGGATTGTCTGCACGCCTCCGATGTAGAAGAGCCCGTTCACTTCGACGTAGGCGCGCCAGTCGGCCGCGCCATTGAGGGCTGCGTCGTGGCTGCGCTTCCAGAGGAAGGCGGAGACGAGGACGAGCAGGGAGCCCGCCATCATGAAGGGGTCGTACGCTTCCCAGTAGGTGAAATCGGGGTCGTGGTCGGGTTGATAGAAGGGCGTGATGACGAGGTGGATGGCCGTCGCCGCCGCGAGCAGCAGCAGGTAGAGGGCAACAACCCGCCCGGCGGCTGCGCGGTTGCGGTCGGTCACGGCGAGACTCCCGGCCTCAGCGCGAGTCGGGCTCGCGCCAGAGCTGCAGGGCCATCTCGACGGCGAGGATGGGCATGCCGATGTCGATGACGACCCAGAGGAAGGAGACGGGTTCGAACCCACCCTCGCCCCACTGGCTGGCGAACCAGTTGTTCAGGAAGCCGAGGAGGAGGGCAACGGCGATGTGGAAGCGCCCGTTCGCGACGAACTTGTCCCAGCTGGTGGCGTCCTCGGCCAGTGACCTCGTTCTGGCGAACGTGACGAGGACGAGGAGCACCGCGGCAACGGCCATGAACCAGTTGAGGATGTCCCACACATCGCTGGCGTCAGCAAGATTGCCCTGGCCGGCGTAGAGCGGGGAGATGACGAAGTACGCACCGACGGCGACCCCGACAAGGAAGAGATAGACCGCGATGACGCGGTGGATGGCAGCCATGTGGGACCCTCCTGGCTCCTGCGTGCGGGCGCGGGCTAGGCTCGGGCTTCGCGCCAGAAGCGCAGCCCGAGGACCACGAACAGGATCGGCAGCGCGGTATCGATGATGTGCCAGATCGTCCAGTTCACCAGGGTGTCGCTCGAGCCCCACTCCACGGCGAACCAGTTGGGGACGAAGGCGAGGGTGAGGGCGAGGACGGCGTAGAAAAGGCCGTTCACCTCGACGTACTCGCGCCAGTGGACGTCGTCGCCGGCGGAGGCGTCGAACTGGCGCTTCCGGAGGAACGTGCCGGCCAGGGCGAGGAGCAGCCCCGCCGCCATGAACCAGTCGAGCGTCCTCCAGACAACGGTGTCGGGATCGTGGTCCTCGTAGAAGGGGAAGATGATGAACTGGACCGCGACCGCGAGGCCGGCCAGGAGCAGATAGACGGACACGAGCTGCTTCAGGGCTGCGGGCATCTTTACCTCCTCTGTTGAACCGTACCACGCACCCTCAGTCAGCACGCTTACGGGGAGCGGGCGCTACCCTGACTGGCCCGACCGCTCCCCGCGAACCGTGGTCGGAGCAGGAGGCGCCATGACCGAGCACCCGGAACTCCTCGACAGCGAGACCGTCTTCGAGGGACGGCTGTACGACGTGCGCCTGGACACGCTGCGGGCGCCGGAGGGACACACGTTCCGGCGGGAGATGGTCTACCACCCGGGAGCGGTCTGCATGGTGCCGCTCGACGCCGACGGGCGCCTCCTGCTGGTCGAGCAGTACCGGCAGGGAGCGCGGACGCGGCTGCTGGAGATTCCGGCGGGCACGCTCGAGCCGGGCGAGGACCCCGGAGAGACGGCGGCGCGGGAAATGCGCGAAGAAGTGGGGATGCGGGCGGGCCGGGTGGAGCCCCTGGGTGGCTTCTGGATCGCACCGAGCTGGGCGACGGAGTACCTGCACCTGTACCTCTGCACCGAGCTGACGCCCGATCCGCTCCCGGGCGACGAAGACGAGGACATCGAGGTGGTGCGCCTGAGCCGCGAGGAAGCGCTCGCCGCGATCGACGAGGGGCGCATCATCGACGCGAAGTCGATCGCGGGCATCCTGCGCTGGGACCGGCTCGCCGGAAGGTGAAGCGGTTCAGGCCTGCAGGAAGAGTCCGATGGTGATGCCGACGCTCGTGATCCAGGCGCCGCCCGCGAACAGGTACACGTTGTTCACTCTGCTGTTGATGTAGTCGCGCAAGTCGGCGCCCTGCCGGTCGATGGCCTCACGCAGGGCCTGGTTCTGCCGCCCCATCTCCAGGAGCAGGTCCGAGCGCATGCCGGACATCTCCTGCAGGAGGGCTGCGTTCTGCTCGTGCATCTCCTGGCGCAGGGCTGCATTCTGCTCGTGCATCTCGCTGCGGCCAGACTCAACGGCCCGAGTGAGATCGCCCAGGCGCTGGTCCACCTGTTCGTAGGCGCCTTCAAGGCGGCTGAGGCGTTCTTCCGTCGTCATGCTTGCCTATCCCAATCATGACATTTCCGGAGGCCGTTGTCCAGCGACCGGAAGGCGCAGGTATCAGGTCACCTCGCGCCAGTAGCGTTCGAGCGCCTCGATGTGGTCGCGGGGGCTCTCCAGGCCGGCGTTCATGGTGCGCATGGAGACGTAGTCGACGCCCGCATCGCGCCAGCTCTCGACCTCGGCGGCCCAGTTCTCGGGACCATCGCCGTAGTTCATCATCGCCTCGAAGCCGAAGCCGGCCGGGTCGCGCCCCTCGTCGGCGAGGTAGCCGCTGATGGTCTCGACGGTGGCGCGGGCTTCGGGCGTGCCGCTACCGAAGATGAAGCCGTCGCCGAGGCGGGCGGCTCGCGTGAAGGCGGGCTCGGTGAAGCCGCCGAACCAGACGGGGATCCGCCGCCCGGGGAGGGGCTTGAGCCCGGCGCGATCGACGCGGTGCCACTGGCCCGTGTAGTCGATGACGGGGTCGGCCCAGAGCCGGCGCATCAGGTCGACCTGCTCCTCCTGGCGCTTGCCGCGGTTGCCGAACTGCTCGTTGAGGGCGTCGTACTCGACGTAGTTCCAGCCCGTGCCGACGCCGAGCCGGAGACGTCCGCCGGAGAGGATGTCGACCTCCGCGGCCTGCTTGGCGACGAGGACGGTCTGGCGCTGGGGCAGGATGATGACGCCCGTCACGAGCTCGACGCGCTCGGTGATGGCGGCGAGGTAGCCGAGGAGCACGAAGGGCTCGTGAAAAGCGGATTCGTGCGTGTAGGGACCCCAGAGCCGGGGCTCGCGCTCGGGGACGGCACCGATGACGTGGTCGTACGCGAGGATGTGCGAGTAGCCGAGGCCCTCGGCCGTCTGGGCGAAGTCGCGGATAACGGACGGGTCCGAGCCGATCTCCGTCTGCGGGAAGATGGCGCCGATCTTCATGCGGGGCTCCCTCTGTCGTGGCAGTGAGCCGAGTCTACGCGAGGGCCGGCGGGGCAGGAGGAACGCTACTCGTCGTTGCCCTCTTCGCTTTCGCCCTCGATGTCCTCGTCCATGTCGCCGTGGTCCATCCCATCGTGATCCATGCCGGCGTCGCCACCGCCGAACGCCTCCACCTCGACGGTGACGGTGATGCGGCCGGCGCGCTCGAACTCGAGCACCAGCTCGAAGGTCGAGCCAACCTCGGGGACTTCGTCGACCCCGAGGAGCATGACGTGGTAGCCGCCCGGCTCGAGCGTGATGTGGCCGCCCGCATCGATGGGGATGCCTTCGACCTGCTGCATGGACGAGGAGGCACCCTCGGTGACGACGGTGTGGAGCTGGGTGTCGTCGGCGATCCCGGCGGAGGCGCTCACGAGCGTGTCCTCGAGACCCTCGGCGTGGACCTCGAAGTAGACGGCGCCGAAGTCGCCGGTGGTGAATCGCGCACGTGCGTCGACGACTTCGATGGAGCCCCCGTGCTCGGGCGGGGGCTCCTCCTCATCCTCGCCGCCGCAGGCGAGGACGAGGGTGAAGGCAACGACGGTGAGGGCGGCCGCGAGGAGCCCCCACCAACTGCTGCGGGTGCCGGGCACGCCTGTGGCTCCCGTCACGAGGGCTCCTGCCAGCCGTTCTCGGCGAGCAGCGGCAGGTCGTGCGCCATGATCTCACGCAGACCGCCGCCCATCAGGAACGGGTAGACGATGTGGCCGAGGTTGTCGGGCGTGTAGGCGATGAGATAGGTCGCGTGGTTGACGGCGTAGCGGCCCTCGCCGAGGTCCTGCTTGACGATCTGGGGCATGCCCAGCGAGGTCAGCAGGGACGAGAGCGTCTCCGGCTCGATGGTGAGGCCGATGAAGCTGTCGTCGAAGAGGTCGAGCCAGCGGCGGATGGTGGCCGCGTCGTCCCGCTCGGGGTCGGTGGTGATGAAGACGACGCGGATGCGCTCGACGTGCTCGGGGTCCATCGCCTCGAGCGTCTGCGCGAGCTCGAGCAGGTGGGTGGGGCAGATATCCGGGCAATGGGTGTAGCCGAGATAGACGAGCGTCAGGTAGCCCTCGGTCTCGGCGAGGATGTCGAACGCCTCGCCCTCGGTGTCGGTCAGGACAAGGTCGGGCTTGGGCAGGGGCGGGGTCACGCGGGCGCCCCGGTAGACGACCTCGGACGCTCCTTCGATCTCGAAGGCGGCCTGCGGTTGATCGTCCTCGCCGCCACAGGCGACCAGGGCGGCGGCGGCCAGAGCAGCTACCACCGTCACCAGCACCATTCGCACAACGGAAACCCTCCTAGCGTTCACGGTAGGCGACGGGGCGCCACTCGTTGCTGTCGTCGGCGGCGTCGAGGCGGCGGCCGAGGCGTTCCTCGTGGGCGGCCCACTGCCAGGCGACGACGATGAGCGCGATCAGGCCCAGCGCCTCGCCGGCGATGAACATGATGGCGCCCGCGATCTGCTGGTCGAGCAGGGCGTCCGGCCCCCAGCCGCGGGGGATGGCCGCGAGTTGCTCGTAGATGACGTTGTCGGGCTCGTGGAAGATGAGCCCGAGCAGGGCGTGGATGGGGACGAGGGCGAGCAGGTAGACGAGGCGGACAGGGTAGGAGAGGTTCCAGCGCGTCGGGTTCCCCCCGATGACCGGCCACCAGTAGTGCAGCCCCGCGAAGAGGAAGATGGCGTACCCGACGAAGTGCAGCGACGGGTTCCCAAGGCTCTCCTCGAAGGCGGGGGTGATGTACCAGAAAAGCGGGACGGCGGCGAAGAGGGCAACGCCCACGAGGGGATGGGTGAAGGCGCGGAAGGGGGCGGAGTGGAGCACCGGGTAGATGACCCGCCGGCGACGCTCCTTGCCGGATGCGATGAGCCAGAGGGTCATGGGGGCGCCGGCGAGGATGATGGGCGGGGCGATGGTGATGAGGATGAAGTGCTGCACCATGTGCAGGGTCAGGAAGGTGCCGTCGTAGGCGGCAATGGGGCCGAAGACGGTGAACAGCACGAGCGCCATCCCCGCGAGGCAGGCGGCGACGCGCCCGTTCGAGACGAGCCTCCGCGTGTGCGAGGCCTGCGCCCGCTGCCGCGTTCGCATGTACCAGACGGCGGCGAGGGCGATCAGGAAGATGGGGATGGGCTCGACGGCGAAGGTGAAGAGGGCCTGCGGGAACTCAGGCGGGGGAACGGCGGCCCAGGTGCAGATCCAGATCCAGCCGGCGCCGCCACCCTCGCCCGCACGCAGGGCGAAGGTCGCGCCGATGCTCGCGGCCAACCCGCCCAGGACCGCCAGGAAGAAGGTCCGATCGGCCGAGTGGATGGAAGTGAGCGCCGTCGCCTTCATGGTCGCCATTCGCCGTCAGGCTCCCCGCTCCAGCCTAGCCCTTTGTGATTCTTCTCACAATGGGCCAGGGAGGCCTCAGCCCGGGGGGCTCTCGGCCACGACGCCGGCTGCGAGGAGCGCCGCGTACTCCTCCCCACTGTAGCCGAGAAGGTCGCGCAGGATCGCCTCGTTGTGCTGGCCGAGCACAGGAGCGCCGGCGTAGCGCTCGACCGGTGTCTCGGAGAGGCGGATGGGGAAGCCGGGGAACTCGCGGCGGCCCGCTTCGGGGTGGTCGATGGGGACGATCATGTCGCGGGCGCGCAGGTGGGGGTCGGCGACCATCTCGAGGTTGGAGAGCACCGGGCCGGCGGCGATGCCCGCTTCCTGCAGGAGCGCCGCTACCTCGTGTGCGTCCTGTGCCTGCGTCCAGGCTGCGATCTCGGCGTCGAGCGAATCGTGCTGGCGATGGCGCTCGGCGGAATCACGAAGCGAGGGGTCGGCGAGGGCGGGGCTGCCGACGAGTTCGGCGAGCGCCATCCACGCGCGGTCGGACTGCACGGTCATCGCGACCCAGGCGTCTTCGCCCCGGCAGGGATAGACCCCCTGGGGCGCGAACGCCGGCGAGCGGTTCCCGCGACGCACGGGGGGTTCGCCGGCGGCAAAGGCCGCAACCACCAGCTCGCCACCGATGGAGAGGTACGACTCGAGCTGGGAGAGGTTCACGTAGACGGGGCCGCCGGTGCGGTCGCGCTCGCGCAGGGCGTCGAGGAGGGCGAACGTGCCGGTGAGTCCGCCGATGCCGTCGGGGAAGGCTGCTCCCTGCTTGATGGGTCCGCCACCCTCGTAGCCGGTGGTCGCCGCGAGGCCCGAGTGCGCTTCGAGGATGGGTCCCCACGAGCCCCGTTCGCGGAAGGGGCCGGTTGAGCCGTAGCCCGACATCGACAGCCGCACGATGCGCGGGTTGATGGCGGCCACGGTCTCGAAGTCGAAGCCGAGCCGGTCGATGGCGCGGGGGCGGTAGTTGTCGAGGAGGACGTCGGCCTCCGCGAGGAGCTTCCGGAAGACGTCGCGCCCGGCTGCCGTCTTCAGGTCGAGGCAGAGCGAGCGCTTGTTGCGCTGGAACTTGTTGAAGGGGCCGTTGCGGTTCCACGGCCGCTCGCCGGGGTCGGCGTCGGGGAAGATGCCTCCGCGGAAGGCGGGGGCGGGGAGGTCGCCCCGCCGCCAGCCTTCGGGGGCGCGCGGGGGCGTTCCGCCCGGCGAGAGGCTCCCGCCGCGCGAGCCCCGGTGCTCGACGCGGACGACGTCGGCGCCGAGGTCTCCGCAGAAGCGGCCGACGAGCGGTCCCGCCCAGGCGATCGAGAGCTCGACGACGCGGACCCCTTCCAGCGGCAGCGACGGGGCAGGCGCAGTGGGTGGTGGAGCGTGCGGGGGGCGGTCGGAGGCGGCGAGCTCGGCAAGGATGGTCGCCGTGTCCTCGCCGAGCCCGGGGGCGCGGGGACGGCCCCCGGGGCCCTCCACCCCGCGCACGGGAAGGGAGGGCGCCAGGACCCCTTCGCCGAGGTCGGGCAGGAGCTGCCAGAAGCCCCGGTATTCGAGCTGCTCGTCTTCCCGGACGCTGGCCAGGTCGAGGACCGGACTCGTGGGGACGCCGTGGTCCTGCAGGAGCTCGACGATCTCGCGCCGCTCGCGGGCGAGGAGCCACGGCAGGATGATGGCGTCGAGCTCATCGGCGTTGTCGAAGCGGTCGCCGCCGGACGCATAGCGCGGGTCGCTCAGGAGCTCGGGCATGTCGAGGGCGAGGCAGAAGCCCTCCCACTGGGCGGGGCTGGACACGGCGATACCGACGGCGCCGTCCCTGCAGGGAAGGATGCCGAGGGGGTGGAACGACTCGGCGTGGCGGTTGCCGGAGCGTCGCTTGCGCACGCCCTGGTGCGTCGCGAGGACGATGGTCCACTGGTGGAGGGCCGTCATCGCGTCCATGGCGGCGACATCGACGAGCTGTCCCCGGCCCGTCTCTGCGGCCGACCGGAGGGCGGCCATCGCCCCGACTGCAGCGGTGAGGCCGTTCACGTAGGCGCACCAGGGTCCGCCGCCCTGGAGGGGTTCGCGGTCGGGGTGGCCGGTGATGGCGGCGTAGCCGCTCATCGCCCAGTCGACGAGGGCGGAGGAGCGCCGGCCGGCATAGGGACCGGTCAGGCCAAAGGGACCGCAGACGACAGCGACGAGCCTCGGGTTGAGCCGGCGGAAGCGCTCCATGCGCTTCGCGACCGCCTCGGGCGTTTCGCCCGCCTCGACGTCGACCTCGTCGACGACGATGTCGGTGCTCGCGATGAGGCGCTCGAGGTCGGCGTCCCCGAGGACCGCGGATCGCTTGTACATCCCGAGGTACTCGAACGCGGCCGAACGATCGTCGGGGAGGAGGGGGTGAGCGGAACGCAGCGGGCTCCCGCCCGCCGGTTCGCAGACGACGACCTCGGCGCCGGCGCCGGCGAGCAGGCGTCCGCAATAGGCGGAAGCGACGCCCCCTCCGAGTTCGACAACGGTGATGCCCCCGGCCACGCGCGCGTCCCGCGTCAGGGGCGAACGGGGCCCTTGGGCCCGAGGTTGCGGCGCAGCGTGTCCTGCGCGCCGGCGATGAAGCGACAGATGACGGAGCGCGTCTCGCGCGGGTCGATGATGTCGAGGATCTCGAAGGCCTCGGCGACCTTGAAGGGGGAACGGCCCTGCAGAAGGCGCTCCTCGATCTCGGAGCGGCGGGCCTCGGGGTCGGGGGCGTTGGCGATCTCGCGGCGGTAGGCAGCGGCGACGCCGCCTTCGATGGGGATGGAGCCCCACTCGCCGGAGGGCCAGCCGAAGCGCATCTTGAGGGCGTCGGGACCGCCGAGGCAGGCGGCGGCATCGCCGGCCATGCCGTACGACTTCCGCACCTGGATCGCAATCGAAGGGATGCTGGCGCTGGCTCCCGCCACGACGGCGCGCATACCGGCGCGCATCACGCCCTCGCGCTCGGAGCGCGAGCCGATCATGAAGCCGGGCACATCGACGAAGAGAACGACGGGGATGCTGAACGTGTTGCAGAGGTCGACGAAGTGGGTCTGCTTGTCGGCGGAGTCGGCCGTCATGGCGCCCGCGTAGACCTTTGGGTCGTTGGCGATGATGCCGACGGGGTAGCCGTCGAAGCGGGCGAAAGCGGTGATGAGGCTGCGCCCGAAGGAGGGCCGCATCTCGAAGAACTCCCCGTCATCGACCACGAGCTCGATGAGCTCGCGCATGTCGTACCAGCGTGTGCGGTCGCGGGGAACGATGGAGAGGAGGCGCTCCTCGCGGCGGTCGGCGGGGTCGGCGGTGGGGAGGCGGGGGGGCATCTCCCAGACGTTGGGGGGCAGGTAGCCGAGGAAGCTTCGTATCTGGCGGAAGGCGTCGTCCTCGTCCTTCGCCTCGTTGTCGACGACCCCGCTCGTGCGGACGTGGACGCCGGCGCCGCCGAGCTCTTCCTTCGTCAGGTCTTCGCCGATGGCGCGCTTCACGACGGGCGGGCCGGCGGCGAAGACCTGCCCCTGGCCCCGCACCATCACGCTGAAGTGCGAGAGCACGGCCCTTCCCGCCACGTGCCCGGCGGCGGGGCCGACGATCGCCGAGCAGACCGGCACCTTCGAGAGGAGCTCGGCATCGCGCGCCCACTGGTTGCCGTCGGGGAGGTGCATGCGGCCGGCGTCGTCGTAGCTGCGGGCGGAGGCGCCGGCGCCGTCGGCGAACTGCACGAGGGGGATGCGGCGCTGAAGGGCGGCGGGCTGCAGCCAGCGGCCGGGGCCCTTCCCCCCGCCGCCGGAGCCGCCGCGCACGGTGAAGTCCTCCCCTCCCACGCACACGTCACGCCCGTCGACCTGCCCGAGGCCGAGGACGTAGCCGGCGGGGATGAAACCGGCAAGGGCGCCGTCGGGGTCGTACTCGCCGGTCCCGGCCATGCCCCCGACCTCGAAAAAGGAGCCCGGATCGACGAAACGATCGATGCGCTCGCGGATGGTGAGCTTGCCCTCGGCGCGCTGGCGGGCAACGCGCTCCTCGCCGCCCATGCGGGCCGCAAGCTCGCGCCGGCGCTCGATCTCGCCGACGGCGTCGGACCAGGACGCGGCGTCCTCGTGGGACTCGGCCTCGGTAGCCATCGTCACCTCCCCGGGACGGTCGTGCTGTGGCGGTTCGACCCTCCCGCAGTGTACGCCGCACGCCACTGCGGGAATCGCCCGGCGGCGGTGTACGTGGTAGAACCCGCACGGACCACAACGACCGGGGGAGCTGACATGGACATCAACGGGTTGAGCGCGATCGTGACGGGTGGAGGGTCGGGCCTCGGGGAGGCCACGGCGCGCGAGCTGGCGGGGCGGGGCGCGAAGGTGGCGATCCTCGACCTGGGAGGCTCGAACGGGGCGGACGTGGCCGGTGACCTCGGCGGCATCTTCACGGAGGCGGACGTGACCAGCGATGAGCAGGTGACGCAGGCGGTGGCGGCGGCCGCGGAGGCGCACGGGGGCGTGCACATCCTCATCAACTGCGCCGGCATCGCGACGGCGGAGCGTACGGTCGGACGTGAGGGGCCGGCGAACCTGGAGCTGTTCACGCGCACGGTGAACATCAACCTGATCGGGACGTTCAACGCGATCCGCGTGGCGGCGACGGAGATGGTCAAGAACGACCCGACCGAGGATGGCGAGCGGGGGGTCATCATCAACACGGCCTCGGTAGCGGCGTTCGAGGGGCAGATAGGGCAGGCGGCCTACTCCGCCTCGAAGGGCGGGGTGGTGGGGATGACCCTGCCGATCGCCCGCGACCTCTCGCGGAACGGGGTCCGCAACAACACGATCGCGCCGGGGCTCTTCCTGACGCCGATGCTGCTGGGGCTTCCGGATGAGGCGCGGGAGGCGCTGGGCAACGTCACGCCCTTCCCGTCGCGGCTTGGCAAGCCGGAGGAGTACGCGCAGCTCGCGTGCTCGATCATCGAGAACCCGATGATCAACGGGGAGACGATCCGCCTGGACGGGGCGCTGCGTCTGGCGCCGCGGTAGGGGGTGCGGTCGCTTCCGGCGCAAGCGGAGGGGCTATACTGGACACATGGCCAAGCCATCTCCTTCGCCACAGTCGCGGCCCCCAACACCACCCCCGCCGCCCCCCGATAGTGACCCGACCTGGGAAATCAAGACTGGCGGGCGGCCACCCCGCTAGCCGCCAGGTTCCAGCCTGACGAGCCAGACCAGGAACAGGGTCCCTTCCACTACGAAGAACAGCACCATCGCGTTTGCGATCTGAGCGAGAAGCCATGTGCGCCGGCGAGCCTGATCGGAGTGCACCCCGGCCCAGTAGATCATCTGGCGCTTGAATGCTGCCGGGGGAAGGTGAAGCCAACCTTCGTACAGGAGCTTCGGAGAGACTTGCCGCAGCGACCCGAGCGGTCTGACAACAAGGGCAAGCACGACAAGCGCCAGATAGACCCCGCCCGCCGCGAGCAGCAGCGGGGATCGGAAGTCGGGGTCGGCAAACACTGACGCCACGACCACTGGGGCAGCCACCGTCACGGTTGTCGCAAACGAGAGGAAGACCTCGATCCGCTGGTGCACCGCGTCTCGGCGGCGTTCAGCGAGGGCGTAGGACTCCACAGCGATGTCGTACGCAAGGTCAGTGCCGGGGTACTCCTCGCTCGCTTCCAGATTGCTGCCCACAAGCAGATTCTAGCGCCTTCGTAGTCGCACCACCGGGATCTGACGCGGGTTGGCGCGCTCCTGGTACTCGGTGTAGGGCGGGTAGGCGGCGGCCGCGATCGCCCAGAGACGGTCGCGCTCCTCGCCCTCGACCACCTCGGCGATAACGGGGATGCGGCGGGTGTTCACCCGCAGCCACGCCTGCGGGTTGTCGACCAGGTTCGGGTACCAGGCGGGATGCGCGGGGGCGCCGCCCTTCGAGCCGATGAGGACGAAGTCGCGGCCGTCGCGGAAGAAGAAGAGGGGCACGGAGCGCAAATCTCCGCTGGTTCGGCCGACCGTGGTGAGCATGGCCGTAGGGACGTACGGGACGCCGCTCTGGCGGCTGATGTGCCAGCTCACAACCGACAGACCGAGGAAGCGCACGAGCGCGCTCTCGACGGGGCGGAGAATGTTGAGGCGGGTGAGGAGATTGAAGAGCACGGGGCGACCTCCGGGGATCGGAGCGGGCGGCCTTGAGGCCGCCCGCTCGTGCTGGTTGCCGGCGAGGCAGGGTCAGTTGGCGGCGGAGGCTTGCTTGCGGACGCCGCCGCCCGGCCTCGCGGCCGCGCCTTCGCCCATGTAGATGCCGGCGCCGGAGACCTCGCGCCAGTGCGTGTGGGCGAGGGTGTGCATGATGAAGACGGCCTGCTGGGCCGTCCACAGCCCCTGCGCGTCCTGCGTCTGGTTGACCGCTTCCTTCGTGATCTTCAGGCCGAAGGAGGGCTTCTCCGCGATCTTCCGGGCCAGGTTCTCGACGTACTCGCTCAGCTCGTCGCGCGGTACGACCTCGTTCACCATGCCCGCCTCGTAGGCGCGCTGGGCGCTGACCCAGTCGCCCGTGTAGAGCATCTGGCGGGCGAGGCGATGGCCGAACTCCCAGGGATGGGCGAAATACTCGACGCCGGGGATGCCCCACCCCACGACGAGGTCGCGGAACTCGGCGTCCTCGGAAGCGATGATGATGTCGCAGACCCAGGCGAGCATGAGGCCGCCGGCGATCGTCTTGCCCTGGACCTCGGCGATCATCGGCTTCGGCAGGTTGCGCCAGCGGCGGCACATCTGGAGGTAGATCTCCTCTTCCTTGGCCATCGCGCCCTCGGCGCCCTCGAGGTCGAAGTTGGCCCATGTGCCGACGGGGGGGACATCGTTGAAGCCGAGTCCGGTGCCGCCGCGCATGTCGTGGCCGGAATTGAAGTGGGGGCCTTCACCGCTGAGGATGATGACCTTCACCTGGTCGTCCTGGTTTGCGTGGTCGAAGGCGTCGTTGAGGTCGCGCGTGAGCCGCAGGTCCTGGGCGTTGCGGGCCTCCGGACGGTTCATGCGGACGCGCACGATCTCGGGCGTCAGGTTCTCGTAGAGAACGGTCTGGTACTCGGGCATGGACAAACAGCCTCCCGTGAAGGTGCCGTGAGTATACGCGCCCTTCGGCGGGGTCGGCGCGATGACAGCTTCAGATGGTCTCGTCCGACTCGCCCGCGTCCCCGGCCTCCCCGCCGCCGAGTTCCTCGCCGACGGCGCGGATGGCGCCGAACTCCTCGCGGAAGGCGTTGTGGACGGCGCGCGTCTCGGTGCAGTGCAGCACGAAGCGGGCGCCCTCGCGCAGCCACTTCGCCGACAGGTCGGGGGTCTGGTGGTGGATGAGGACGGGCACGTTCCGGGCCCGGCAGGTCGCGATGATGGTGCGCAGGGCCGCCTCGTAGTCGGGGTGGTCGTACTGGTCGGGCACGCCGAGGGAGATGCTGAGGTCGTTGGGGCCGACGAAGATCGCGTCGATCCCCTCGATGGCGACGATGTCCTCGAGCGCCTCCATGGCGGGGACGCTCTCGATGCCGACGATGCAGACGCTGTGCCGGTTGCGCCGCTCGAGGTACTCGCGGGAGGCGTCGCTGGGGAACTCGCCTTGCTCGACGACGCGCCGCACAAGCTCGCCCTTGAGGGGGCGCCACTTGGTCGCGCCCACCACCTCGCGCACCTCGTCGGGGGTCTCGCAATAGGGCGCGAGGATGCCCTGGGCGCCCGCATCGAGGGCCATGGTGATGTAGTGCGAGCTGGGGATGGGGACGCGCACGATGGGCACGATATCGACGCTGCGCAGGCCGGCGAGGAGGTCGGCGATCTCGGTGCGGCCGCGGGGGGCGTGCTCGCTGTCGACGATGACGTAGTCAAGGCCGAGGCCGGCGATGGTCGTGGCCCAACGGGGGTTGCGCGCGGCGGAGAGCATCGTGCCGTAGACGATGCCTCCCGCGCGGGTCTTCGCCTTGAGCTGTTCGCCGTTCATGGCCGCCTCCGGGGTGCGTGGTGGCGTTAGGGATACGAGGTGCGGGCGGGGATGGCAAGGCGTTCCCCGTTCGCATGGCCCGCAAGGGAGAGGCGTCCTAGCATCTCCGGCTGGAGGGAACCCCATGACGAGTCTGCCTATTCCCATGACCGCCGAGGAGTTCACGCCCGAGTGGGTGACCGCCGCCCTGCGATCGGGCGGGACGCTCGGGGACGAAGCCGTCACCACCGTGGAGACGACACCGGTGGGCGAGGGCGCGGGCTTCCTCGGCTCGCTGGCGCGGCTGACGCTCGCCTACGACCGGCCCGGGACGGACGCCCCCGTGACCGTGGTGGCGAAGTTCCCGGCGCTCGTCGAGGTGAACCGGGGGCTGGCCGTGCAGTACCAGGTGTACCAGCGCGAGGCTCGCTTCTTCAACGAGATCAAGCGCACCATCACGGCGATGCCGACGCCGGAGGCGTACTACGCCGACATCGACGAGGCGACGGGGAACGGGGTGATCCTCCTGGAGGACCTCGACGGGAAGCTGCGGGTGGGCGACCAGCTCGCGGGTTCTTCGCTGAAGGAGGCGGAGCAGCTGATGACGCAGATCGCGGACCTGCACGCCACCTGGTGGGACCGGGCGGAGGAGCACACGATCTCGTGGGTGCCGGCCTTCGACGGGCCGGTCTGGGCGATGACGGCGCAGACGCTGCCAGCCCTCTGGCCGACCTACCAGCAGGACTCGGGGCACCTGCTGCTGCCGGGCATGTCCGAAATCATCGAGCGGACGTGGGAGGGGCTGCCCTGGCTGGGCCAGCAGCTCAGCCGCGGACCGATGACGCTCGTACACGGCGACTATCGGCTCGACAACATGTTCTTCCCGGAGCGGGAAGGCGACCCCATCACCGTCATCGACTGGCAGCTGATGTCGCGCGGGCGCGGTCCGTACGACGTCGCCTACTTCATGAGCCAGAGCATCGGCGTGGAGCTGCGGCGCGAGCACGAGCGCGCGCTGGTGAAGCGCTACCACGACGGCCTGCTGGCGGGCGGCGTGCGCGACTACTCCTTCGACGACTGCTTCGAGGACTACCGGCTGGCCTCGCTCTGGTGCGTGATGTACCCCGTGGCGATGGGCGGTGGCATGGCCCACAACGAGCGCGCCCTGCAGATCGCGGCGGAGGTCTCGAAGCGCTCGTTCAACACGATTCTCGACCTCGACTCGGTCTCGGTCCTGCCGAGCTAGCCCGCCGCATCGACCCCGACAAGACAACGGAGCACACCCATGAACGACCTGCCCATCCCCCTGACCGTCGACGACTTCACGCCCGACTGGCTGACCGCCGCCCTGCGCTCAAGCGGGACGCTCGGGGACGAGCGCGTGGTGGCCGTGGAGGCGACCACCATGGGCGAGGACTTCGGGTTCCTCGGGTCGCTGACGCGGCTGGCGCTGACCTACGACCGGCCTCGCGCGGGCGCCCCGGCGACGCTGATCGCGAAGTTCGCGGCGCAGGCCGAGTTCAACCGGGACTTCGCGCGGCAGTACGGCATTTATGTCACGGAGGCGCGCTTCTTCCAGGATCTGCAACCCACCCTGACGGCCATGCCGACGGTGCGGGCTTTCTACACGGCCTACGACACGGCGGCGGGGGACGGCGTCACCATCCTGGAGGACCTCGAGGGGAAGCTGCGCATCGGCGACCAGATGGCCTCGCTCTCGCAGGCGGAGGCGGAGCAGGTGGTCGGCCAGCTGGCCGGGTTCCACGCCACGTGGTGGGACAAGGCAGAGACCGACGAGCTTGCCTGGATCCCGAAGCCGGACGGACCGGTCTGGCAGATGGCCCCGGCCACGCTGCAGGGGTTCTGGGGGGGCTACCAGGAGAACTTCGGCCATGTGCTCACGCCCGAGTTGACTGCGGCGATCGAGAACACGTGGGCGAACATGGACTGGGTGTTCAAGCGCTTCGCGGCGCCGCCCGTCACCGTGCTCCACGGAGACTACCGGCTCGACAACATGTTCTTCCCGGAGCGGGAAGGCGACCCGATCACGGTGATCGACTTCCAGCTGATGGCGCGGGCGCGCGGGCCCTACGACCTCGCCTACTTCACCAGCCAGAGCCTCGGCATCGAGCAGCGCCGCACGACGGAGCAGGACCTCCTGCGCCGCTACCATGACACGCTCCTGGCGGCGGGCGTGCGCGACTACTCGTTCGAGGACTGCTTCGAGGACTACCGGCTGGCGATCCTGTGGTGTGCGGTCTACCCGATCGGGATGGGCGGCGGCCTGGCGGGGGCGAGCGAACGCCACCTGGAATTGGCGACGGAAGTCTCGCGGCGCTGCTTCACCGCGATCACGGACCTGGACGCGGCTTCGGTGCTGCCGGGCTAGCGCTGAACGCGGGCGTCAGGCGCCGGCAGCATCGAGGGCGGCCTCGATGTCGCCGAGGTGGGCATCGACGTGCATGCCCATCGACATGACGACGAGGTCGGACATCTCGATCGCGTTCGGCATGATGGGCAGCTTGATGGACCGGGCCAGCGTCTCGTCGTCGAGGGCGTTGATGCCGGCGACGGCCTCCTCGTAGGCGGCGTGCATCTCGTCGAGTATCTCGGCGGCCGACATGCCCGCCCGTTCGGCGATCTGCTGGGCGTTCATCGCCTCGCCATCGTCCGCTGCCGGGGGTTCGGCGCCGGACTCGGCCATGGCGCTCACCATCTCGATGAGGGGCAGGGGGTTGGCGCGCGCGGAAAGGTGGCTGAGGGCGTCGCGGACGCGCCACTCGCCCTCGGCGAGGGGCGCCTCGGGGGCGGCGATGATGCGCTCGCGGAGGGCCTCGCCGCGGGCGTCGGCGTTGCGGATGGCCTGGACGATGGCTTCGCGGGTGGCCATGGGGGGAACTCCTCGCGCCGGAGGGCCGGCGGTCCCCGCATTGTGGGGCCCGGAGCGGCCCGCCGCCACGGGCGCGGTTGACGCCACCGCGGGCGCTCCAGAGAATCGCGCGATGCCGCACCCCGAGCGAATTGCGATCGTCGGCGCCTCCCTCGGCGGCCTCCGTACCGCGCAGGCGCTGCGCGGCCGGGGCAAGTTCGAAGGAACCCTCACCCTCATCGGGGCCGAGCCCCACTACCCGTACGACCGCCCGCCGCTCTCGAAGCAGCTGCTGGCGGGCGAGTGGGGCCCGGAGAAGACGCTCCTCGATCCCCCGGACAGGGTCGACGGGCTCGGGCTCGACCTGCGCCTCGGCGTGCGCGCGGAGTCGCTCGACCTGGAGGCGCGCGAGGTCGCGCTCAGCGAGGGCGAGCGCGTCGGCTTCGACTCGCTCATCATCGCGACCGGCGCGGCGCCGCGGACGCTGCCGAACACCCCCGAACTGGCCGGCATCCACACGCTGCGGACGATCGACGACTCGATGCGTATCCGCGCGGCGCTGGCGGAGGGGCCGAAGGTGGCCGTGGTGGGCGCGGGGTTCATCGGGGCGGAGGTGGCGGCGGTCGCGCGCAGCGCCGGGCTGGAGGTGACCCTGATCGAGGCGCTGCCGGCGCCGCTGGCGCAGTCGGCGGGCGTCGAGGTCGGCGAAGCCCTGGCCGCGCTCCACCGGGACCGGGGCGTGGACGTGCGCTGCGACGCGCTGGTGGCAGGCATCGAAGGGGGCGAACGGGTCGAGCGGGTGGTCCTCGCGGACGGCTCGACGGTGGACGCGGACCTGGTGGTGGTCGGCATCGGGGTGGCGCCGGAGACGGGCTGGCTGGAGGGCTCGGGGCTGGAGCTGCGCGACGGCGTCGTCTGCGACGCAACCCTGGCGGCGGCGCCGGGCGTCTACGCCCTCGGTGACGTCTGCCGCTGGTACAACCCCGTCTTCGACGAGGAGATGCGGGTGGAGCACTGGACGAACGTCATCCACCAGAGCCGCCAGGTGGCGCGCAACCTGCTGGCCGAGCCGGGCGAGGCGCGGCCGTTCGCATCGGTGCCGTACGTGTGGTCCGACCAGTACGACCTGAGCATCCAGTCGCTGGGCCACCCGAAAGCGGACGACGAGGTGGAGGTGCTGCACGGCTCATTGGAGAGCCGGGAGTTCGTGGTCGGCTACCGGCGTAACGGCATCATCGTCGGGGGCCTGACGTTCAACATGCCGCAGCAGCTCTCCTCGTACCGCCCGCTGATCGAGCAGCGCACGCCGTGGGAGGCCGTGCTCGAGCACGCGCAGGCGATGAGCTAGGAAGCGCCCCCGCGCCGCGCGTATCATCGCGGCGCCAGCGGGAGGCCGGGCCATGGACCTCGCAGAGCTTTCCGAACGCCTCGTGCCGTTCTGCCGCGAGCACCTCGGCGACCCCGGCGTCACCGTCTCGGATGTGGAGACGATGCCGGGGCACGCGGGCTTCTCCTTCGGATTCACGGCGACGGCGAACGGCGAGTCGCGCTCGTACGTGCTGCGCGTGCCGCCCCCGAACGTGCGCCGCGTGGGAACCGCCGACGTCATCCGGCAGGCGCGCGTGGTGCACGCCCTGCGCGACACCGACGTGCCGGTCGTGGACGTGATCTGGTCGGGGGAGGACGAGCGCTGGTTCGGCTCGCCCTACTTCATCGTGAACAAGCTCGATGGGGACGTGCTGCGCAGCGACTGGGGCTGGGACATGCCCGCGGAGGAGATGCGGCCGGTGTCCTTCCAGGCGATGCGGGCGCTGGCGTCGCTGCACCTGCTCGACTGGCGGGAGCACGTTCCCGACGACGGCCCGCCGCTGGAGCTAGAGCCGGACGTGACGCGCTGGGACCGCTTCTACGAGCGATCCGGGGACATGGACCTGGTGGCACTCGCGCCGGCCGTGCGGGAGAAGCTGCTGGAGCGCCTGCCGGACGCGCCCCGGACCGGCATCTTCCACGGCGACTTCCAGTGGTCGAACGTGTTCTACAGCTTCGACGGGACGCTGCAGGCGGTCATCGACTGGGAGCTGTGGGGGGTGGGGGCGACGCTGAACGACCTCGGCTGGGTGATCACCTTCGCGGACGCGGAGGCGTGGAAGGAGGGGCTGCGGCACGCCCTGCCCCCGCCCGACGACCTCATCGCCGAATACGTCGACACGTACGGGAGCGATCCGGGCGACATCGCCTGGTACCGGGCGCTGGCGGCCTACAAGTTCGGGATCATCAGCGGGTTCAACCTGTACCTGCACCGCACGGGGAAGCGCCCGGACGAGTCGTGGGAGGACACGGCCCTCTCGGCACCCTACCTGATGCGCCGGGCGCTCGACCTGCTCGACGGAGGCTAGGCGGGCCATGACGGACGATGGCGGCATGCGCGCCCTTCTCGACGGCATCCGCGTGCTCGACTTCACGCGCCACCTGGCGGGAGCGGGCTCGACCCGCATCCTCGCGACGCTGGGCGCGGAGATCCTGCGGATCGAGTGGCCGCACCCGCCCGCGCTCGACTTCCTGCGGCTCTCGGGCCCGCACGCCGACGGGCGGCCGGGGATGAACCGGGGCGGCTTCTTCGCGCAGATCAACGTGGGCAAGCGCAGCGTCGCCATCGACATGTCGACGGACGCGGGGAAGGACCTCGCGCGGGAGCTGATCCCGCACTGCGACGTGATCGCGGAGAGCTTCTCGCCGGGGGTGATGAAGCGCTGGGGGCTCGACTACGAGGCGGTGCGGGCCATCCGCCCGGACATCATCTACCTGTCCGCCTCGGGGTTCGGTCAGACCGGCCCGTACGCGGGCTACCGATCGGTGGGGCCGACGGCGCAGGCGTACAGCGGCCTGACGGCGACCTCGGGCCTGCCGGACCGGGAGCCCGCGGGCTGGGGCTTCTCCTACATGGACCACATGGGCGCGGTGATGAACGCGGCCGCCATCCTGATGGGGCTGGAGCGGCGGCGGGCGACGGGCGAGGGCGAGTTCTTCGACGCCGGGCAGAGCCAGCACGGGTGCGCGCTGCTCGGGCCGATGCTGCTGGACGTCTCCCTGAACGGCTCGCAGGTGCGCCCGCGCGGGAACCACGACCTGTACGGGAACTTCTGCCCGAACAACGCCTATCGCTGCCGCGGCGAGGACTCGTGGCTGGCCATCTCCGTGCGCGAGCCCGGGGAGTGGGCAGCGCTCTGCGCGGTGATGGGGGCGGACGATCTCGCGGGGCGGCAGGAGCTCGCGACGCTCGCGGGGCGGCTCACGCACGAGAGCGAGATCGACGCCCGCATCCGGGCGTGGGCGCTGCCCCGGGACGCGCGCGAGGCGACGGTGGCGCTGCAGGAGGCGGGCATACCGGCGGGGCTCGCGCAGACGGTCGAGGACAAGGTGCAGCGCGACCCGCAGCTCGCCTTCCGGGGGTTGTACACGACGCTCGACGACCCCGTCCTCGGGGAGCGCCGCTACGAGGACGTGCCCGTGCGGATCGATGGCTTCGACGTGGGCGTGACCACCCCATCGCCCTGGCTCGGGGCGGATACGCGCGACGTGCTCCGGGAGCTGCTCGGCTACTCCGAGGAGCGCCTGGAGCAGCTCAAGGCGGACGCGATCATCGACGACGCGATCACGCTGGAGGAGGCGCGGGGAGCATGAACCGCACGCTGGAGCACCTGACGATCGTGGAGCTGGCGGGGCCGCGCACGGAGTGGGCGGGGAAGCTCTTCGCGCAGGCGGGGGCGCGGGTCGTGCTGGTCGAGCCGCCGGGCGGGGCGGAGACGCGGGGCTACGCGCCCTGGTTCCACGGGCGCGAGGACGCCGAGTCGAGCCTCCACTTCTGGCACTACAACACCGACAAGGAGAGCGCCGTCCTCGACCTCGCCGGCGACGAGGGGCGGGCGGCGTTCCTGGCGCTCCTGGGGGAGGCGGACGTGCTCCTGGACGGGAGCGCACCCGGGGAGCTGGCAGAGGCGGGGTTGACGCGCGAGGCGATCGCGCGGGCGAACGAGCGGCTCGTCCACGTCGCGCTGACGCCGTTCGGGCAGGAAGGGCCGATGGCCGGCTGGAAGGGGAGCGACCTCGTCCACCAGGCGCTGGGCGGGCAGATGATGATGAACGGCTACGACGACATGCCGGCGAGCCCGCCCGTGAACGGCCAGGGGAACCAGGCCGGGCACATGGCGGGAAGCTGGGCCTTCATCGCGGCGCTGGCGGCGCTGCAGGCGGGGAAGGGCGCGTTCGTCGACCTGTCCGTCCACGACGCCTGCGCGGGCATGACCGAGAACGCCCTGCCCCAGTACGACTACACGGGGAAGGTGGTCACGCGGCGCACGGGGCGCCACGCGAGCGTCGCCCCGACGCCTCCCTGGCAGCACCGCGCGAGAGACGGGCGCTACATCAACGCCCAACTCGTGAACGTGAGCCCGCGGGCCTGGGAGGGGCTCGTCTCGTGGCTGGACGAGCACGGCATGGCCGAGGACCTGACCGACCCGAAGTACTTCGTCCCGGAGATCTTCCGGGAGGAAGCGGTCCACATCTCGGAGGTCATCGGGAGGTTCGTGGCGACGAAGACGGCGGACGAGATCTTCCACGGCGCGCAGGCGCGGGCGCTCATCTTCAGCGCCATCCTCAACCCGGAGGACCTGCTGGACGACCCCCACCTGGCGGCGCGCGACTTCTGGATCGAGCTGGACCAGGGGGAGCCGGAGGGGATGTTGCGGTACGCCGGCAGCGCGTTCGTCGCACAGAACTCGGAGGTGCGTCCGCGGCGGCGCGCCCCGCGCCTCGACGAGCACGGCCCGGCCATCCGCGGAAAGGCGGCGGAGGGATGACCGGGGAGGGCGCGCCCGTGACCAAGCCCGTCCCCGTCCCGGATGCGATCACGGCGCCCTTCTGGGAGGCGGCCAACCGGGGCGTGCTCGCGATCCAGCACTGCGGGGACTGCGACACCTCCATTCACCCTCCGGCAGCGCTCTGCCCGGACTGCCAGAGTCCGGCCCTCGCGTTCCGGGAGGTGAGCGGCCGGGGGCGCGTCTACACGCACACGATCGTGCGGGACAACGTCACGCAGGGGTTCGCGCGGGACGAGCCGTACGTGATCGGCATCATCGAGCTGGCCGAGCAGGAGCGGCTCCTGCTGATCGCCAACGTGGTCGGGGTCGCGCTCGAGGACGTGCGCGTGGGGATGCCGGTGCGCGTCACCTTCGAGCGGCTGACGGAGTCGATCGCGCTGCCCCAGTTCGAGCCGGACGAGGGGGACTGAGTGGTCGGCGAGCTCTCGGGCAAGGCGGCGATCGTGGGGCTGGGCTACTCGAAGCTGGAGCGGCGCTCGCCCCGGCCGCTGGCGCACTTCGCGCGCGAGGCCGCCCATGCCGCCATCGCCGACGCCGGCCTGCGGGTCGAGGACATCGACGGGCTCGGGACAATCCCGAACATCGCGGCCTACGGGAACACGGGCGACCTCGAAGGCATCGACATCGTGTCGGTGCCGAACATGATCCGGATGCTGGGGCGGGAACGCGGCATCCGCTGGCACGTCCAGACGCCGGGGCTCTGCCCGGACACGATCATCGCCGCGGCGGCGGCGGTGGCTGCGGGGGCGTGCGACTACGCGCTCGTCTGGCGGGCGGTGAACGTGCCCAAGGGGCGCTACAGCGACTTCTCGCGGGCGGAGGCGCGCGGGGAGCACCAGTTCCGTGCGCCCTACGGCTTCACCATGCCCGCCGCCTGGCAATCGGTGGCCCTGCGGAAGTACATGCACGACCACGGCTCGACGCGCGAGGACATGGCCGCGTTCGTCGTGCAGAACCGGAAGAACACGCAGCTCAACCCGAAGGCGTACTGGCACGGCACGCCCCTGACCGTCGAGGAGTACCTCGAGGCGCCGATGGTGGCCGATCCGTTCTGCCTGTACGACTGCGACATCCCCGTGGACGGCTGCGTGGCGGTCGTGCTGGCGAGCGCCGAGCGCGCGCGCGACCTCGCGCAGCCGCCCGCCTACCTCACCGGCTACGCCCAGACCACCTGGCCGACGCGGGGCGGGTTCACCGACTCGGAGCACCTGTGGGAGGGCGCGGCGGCGATGGGCGAGAAGCTGTGGGCCTCGGCGGGGCTGGGGCCGGGCGACATGGACGTGGCGATGCTCTACGACGGCTTCAGCGTCTTCCTGTACGTCTGGCTGGAGGGGCTGGGGTTCGTGCCGCGGGGCGAGGCGGCGAGCTACATCGCCTCGGGGGCGACGGCCCTCGACGGGGAGCTGCCCCTGAACACGTCGGGCTGCTCGCTGGGGGAGGGGCGCCTGCACGGGATGGCCCAGGTCAGCGAGGCGGTCCTGCAGGTCATGGGGCGGGCGGAGGGGCGCCAGATCGAGGGCGCCGCCCACGCGGTCGCGACAGTGGGGGCGGGCACGCTCGCCAGCGGCGGGCTCATCTTCAGCAGGGAGGCACGGGCATGAAGTTCGGAACGGTTATCCACGGCATCCGCGGGGACGCGCTCATCGGGGCGGCGCGGAAGGCGGAGGAGCTCGGGTTCGAGTCGCTGTGGCGGCCCGACCACCTCATCTTCCCGCCCGAGCTGCCCGCGACCTACCCGTACGCCGAAGACGGACAGGCGCCGCTCGACCCGCGCACGCCGTTCATGGACGGCCTCACGGTCTTCACCTACATCGCCTCGCACACGACCACGATCCGTTTCGGGACGGCGGTCTTCGTTCTGCCCTTGCGCGAGCCGGTGCAGACGGCGAAGCGGGTGGCGGACCTCGACTACCTGACGCGCGGCCGCGTCATCTTCGGCATCGGCGCCGGGTGGCTGGAGGAGGAGTTCGACCAGGTCGGGCTCGACTTCCACACGCGGGGGGCGCGCACGGACGAGTGCATCCAGATGCTGCGGACGCTGTGGACGGATCCCGAGCCCGAGTTCCACGGGACGCACTACGACCTCGGGCCGGCGGTGTTCGAACCGAAGCCGTTCCAGAAGCCGCACCCGCCCATTCTCGTCGGCGGGGAGACACCCGCCGCCCTGCGCCGCGCGGCGCGCTACGGGGACGGCTGGTACGCCCTTCGCCACACCCCGGAGAGCGCCCGCGAGCACGTCGCGAGGCTCATGGAGCTGCGGGAGCGGTACGGCCGCGCGGACGCGCCCTTCGACGTGACCATCAACGGCTCGCCGTCGATCACGCGGGAGGAGGTGGCGGCGCTGGAGGAGGCGGGGGTGAACCGCATCGTGGTGACGCTGTGGCGTTCCTCGCGCGACGCGATCGCATCGATGGAGGCGTTCGCCGAGCGCGTCTTCTGAGCACGGCGGAAGCGCCCGGGAACGGGACGGTCTCCGCCGCAAGGGGTGGACCGGTCATCCCCGGGAGACCTCCGGGGGCCGAGGGGCCGTTCAGCAGGCGCGTGCTACACTCTGCCCACCTCCCCTGGCGCTCCCCGACATGAAGATTTTCGACGTTCACATCCACTTCCCCCGCAACTGGGAAAAGCCCGACGAAGACCCGGCGCCGATGATCGATCGGCTGGCCGAAGTCGCGACGGCGGCGGGTATCACGAAGGGGTGCGTGCTCACGGGCGGGCGCTGGGGCCCCGGCTACGAGCGCGGCATCGAGATCCTGCAGGGCTACCCGGACCTGTTCGTGCCGGTCGCGGTGATCGACCCCGAGGTGATCGGGCGCGAGGAGGTCGAAGAGCTGCACGCGATGGGCTACCGGGGGCTGAAGCTGATCGGCGTGGCGCGCCGCTACGACGACCCGGACTACCTCCCCGCCTACGGCGCGGCCGAGCGGCTGGGGATGCCCGTCCTGTACCACCTGGGCGTCATCGGCGGGGGCATCGACTACTCGATCACGCACCCGCGGCGCGACCCCCAGGCTGCGGCGATGTTCCGGCGCATGCAGGAGATGCGGGGCCGCTTCCCGATGCGCGACGTCTCCGCGGAGCGCATGTCGCCGGTCCACCTGGACACGATCGCGCAACGCTTCCCCGACCTGCGCATCATCGGGGCGCACCTGGGGAACCAGGGGAACTACCAGTTCACCGCCTCCGTGGCGCGCTGGCGCTCGAACGTGTACTTCGACATGAGCGGGGGCGAGACGATCGAGCGGCATGCCGTGGAGGAGGGCCTGATCGGCCGGGAGATCGGCATCGAGAAGCTGATCTTCGGGTCGGACTGCGGGATGGACGACATCCAGGAGCACATCGATCGCTTCGAGGCGATCTACGACCAGCTCGAGCTCTCCGAGGGGGACCGGGAGCGCCTCTGGTGGCGCAACGGGGCCGAGATCTACGGGTTCGAGGAGCCCACCCTGGCGGAGGAGTAGACCCTGGAAGCGGAAGCGCAGGCCGGACCGACCAGCCCCGCGCTCGGCGCGACGGGGCGCGCGCTCCTGCTCGGCGGGCTGGCCATGGCCGGTCTCGCCTTCTACCTGAACCTGCGACCGGAGCAGCACTGGATCCTGGCGCTCACGGCGGTGATCGCGGGGATCGCGGTCGAGAGCTCCGTGCGCAGCCATCCGGAGTGGCGGGGCGGCCCCTTCGGGGCGCTCAGCTACGCCCTCCTGCCCATGCTGGCCGTGCTGGCCGCGGGCCTGTTCATCGACGAGGCGGTGGAGGGCTACGGGCGCCTGGCGGCGGGGCTGGCGGCAGGGGCCGCGACAGGCCTCCTCCTCTTCGCCGAGTACCACGCGATCGCGCCGGGGCGGCCGCTGTTCGGGCCGACGCGGCTCGTCCTCGCGGTCGTCACCTACCTGACGGCGCTGGCGATGTTCACGGTGTTCTTCACGCAGGACCTGAACCTGCCCGCCTCCGCCGCGGCGGTGGGGGGGCTGAGCTTCGCGCTGGCGCTGGACCTGCTGCGGGAGAGCCGGGGGCGGGGCGCGTCCTCGCTGCTGGCGGCGCTGGCGATCGGCATCTCCCTGGCCGAGCTGCGCATCGCCCTCTACTACTTCCCCCTGGACGACCTGCTGACGGGCGCACTCATGATCATCGGGTTCTACGTGGCCACGGGGCTGGTCCACCACCTGCTCGACGAGGATCTGACGCCCTCCACCATCGCCGAGTACTTCGTCGTCTCCGGGGTGAGCGCGGCCGTCGTGATCGTCGCGCGGCAGTTCCTGTAGCCGCATGACCCTCCGAATCTGCTCCTGGAACGTGAACGGCCTTCGCGCGGCGCTGCGCACGGGCGACTTCCAGGCATGGCTGGACGGGACGGCGCCCGACATCGCCGGGCTACAGGAGGTGAAGGCGCGCCCCGAGCAGGTCGACGAACACCCCTGGCTGGACGCCGGGTACGAGGCGACGTGGCACTCCGCCGAGGAGGCCGGCTACAGCGGCGCCCTGCTGCTGACGAAGCGCGCGCCGGCGTCCCTGACGCTGGGGCTGGAAACGCCCGAGTTCGAGCGCGAGGGGCGAGTCATCGAAGCGGACTACGGGGAGTTCGTGCTGCTCACGTCGTACTTCCCCAACGCGGGGCGAAAGCTGGCCCGGCTCGACTTCAAGCTGGCCTACTACGAGGCCTTCCTGGAGCGCATCGTGGCGCTGCGGGAGGCGGGCCGCAGCGTCGTCTTCATGGGCGACCTGAACGTGGCCCACGGGGAGATCGACGTGGCCCGCCCGAACCCGAAGGAGACGGGCTTCCTGCCGGTCGAGCGCGAGTGGGTCGACCGGGTGGTGGCGAGCGGGTTCGTGGACACGTTCCGGGCGCTGCACCCGGACGAGGCCGACGCCTTCAGCTACTGGGACCCGTGGCGGCAGCGGCGGGAGCGCAACATCGGCTGGCGTATCGACTACGTGTTCGTGAGCGAGGACCTGGCGCCGGCGGTGCGAGGGGCGTTCATCGAGCGCGAGCAGCTCGGCTCGGACCACTGCCCCGTGGGCATCGAGCTCGACCTCTAGCCGGGGGAGGCGCGGGGTCCGGCCGGCGGGGCGCGGGTGAGGGTCTCGCGCACGAGCAGGAACATGACGGCGCCGCCGAGCAGCCCGATCCCGCCGGTCGAGGCGGCGGCAGCCCCGAGCGTGAGCACCGCCGCCAGTCCCCCCACCACCGCCGGGGCGGCGACCGCCCCCACGTCCCCGACCAGGCGCCAGAGGCCGAGGAACTCACCGGCGGCATCGGGCGGCGCGAGGTCGGCGCCGAGGGTCATGACGGCGCCGCTCCCGAGGCCGTTCCCGAAGCCGGAGAGGAGTCCCACCAGCAGGAACGTTCCGAAGCTGCCCGCGAGGGGCATGAGGGCGAGGCTGGCCGAGAGCACGAGCAGGCTGGGCACGATCACCCACTTTCGCCCCCAGCGGTCCATGACCATGCCCACGGGATAGAACATGACCATGTCGATGGCGGAGGCGAGGCCGAAGATGAGGCCGATCTGGAAGGGATCGAGGTTGATGGAGGTGCCCCAGACGGGGATGAGGAACTGGCGTCCGTGGCGGATGAGGACGAGGGCGATCGCGACCGAGCCGGCCACGACGAGGCTGCGGCGTTCGGCCATGAGCACGCTGCGCAGGCTCACGCGGTGGCGCTCGGGGGTGCCGGCGTCGCCGGCGCGGGCGCGGGGGAGGCGGGTGGCGACGAGGATGGCGGCGGCGCCGACGACGATCGCCTGGGCGAAGAACACGGTCTCGAGGCCGCCCGCCTTGCCGAGCGCGCCCCCGATGATGGGTCCGGCGAAGAACCCGACGCGCGTCACGCCGCCGATGAGGGAGAGGGCGCGGCCGCGGTACTCGACGGGCACGGTCTCGGTCATGTAGGCGAGGCGGGAGACGTGCCAGAGGGCGAAAGCGACGCCGTTCGCGAGGGTGAGGGTGGCGAGCACCAGGGGGCCCGCGCTGAGGCCCATGGCCACGCCGGTGGCGGCGGTCAGGACGACGCCGCTGGTCATGGTGAGGCGCCCGCCGAGGCGGCTGGTGAGGAGCCCGGAGGGAACGTCGCCGATCATGGAGCCGGCGCCACGGGCGGCGAAGATGAGACCGCTGAGGAAGACGCTCGCGCCCAGCTCTTCGGCGAACTGGGGGATGGCGGGGATGATCATCCACTGGCCGATGCCGAAGAGCAGGGCCGGCAGATAGACGCCGCCGATTAGGGAGCGGAGGTCGAAACCAGGCGCTCCGCGGGAGACCACGCGCATCCGCGCAGCCTACCGGTCGGGGGTAGGGGCGGGGCGCGAGGGTAGCGGGGTGATCGTGTACGCTTCGAAGGCGGCGTCGGGGCGTGGCGCAGCCTGGTAGCGCACTTGACTGGGGGTCAAGAGGTCATCGGTTCAAATCCGGTCGCCCCGACCAACACAACCCCTTTCCTGGACCCTTGCTAGCTCACCGGGACGGGCGGCTCGTACCGCTCGACCTTGATGGCCTCTTCGTGCTTGCGGGCTTGGGCGAGGTCGTAGGCGGCCTGGCGGCGGAGCCAGAAATCGGCGTTCGACCAGCCGGCCTTCTCGAGGCGGATCGCCATCTCGGGCGAGACAGCCGCGTGCCCGTTCAGCACCCGCGAGAGGGTGTGCCTCGCCACGCCGAGCACCTCCGCGCCCTCGGTCACGCTCAGGCCAAGGGGCTCCAGGCAATTCAGCTTGATCCCACGGCCGGGGTGGGGTGGGTTCTTCATGGGCATGGTCGCTGCTCCACTTCCACCTTACAGGCCCAGCGACTCCGCCAGGCTCTCGACCGAGGCGATGATCTCGTCGCGGGTGGCGTCGGGGGTGTCGCTGGGGACCATGAGGCCGCGGGGCATGGGGACGAGGCGGTGGACGCCGGCCTCGGCGAAGCGCTCGACGGTCTCGCGGTCGAGGCGGCCGCGCGGGGTGATCGTGATCTCGAGGGGGCCGAGGCCGTCCGGACGCTCGACCTCCTGGGCGGTGCGTTCGAGCTGCTGCACGACCGCGGCGGCGCCGTCGACATCGAGCATGAAGCCGTACCAGCCGTTGCCCTGCGCGATGGTGCGGCGCATGGCGGGCGGGGAGGAGCCGCCGATGACGATCGGCGGGTGGGGCTGCTGGACCGGGTGGGGGTACGACTGGATGCCGGAGAAGGACGTGAACTGCCCGTTAAACTCCGGCTTGTCCGAGGTCCAGAGGGTGCGGATGACCTCGATGTGCTCGGAGGTGCGGGGACCGCGCTCCTCGAAGGGGACGCTCATCGTGTCGAATTCCTCCTGCACGTAGCCGACGCCCACGCCGAAGATGAGCCGCCCGCCGGAAAGCACGTCGATGCCCGCTAGCTCCTTGGCGAGGACGACGGGGTTGCGCTGGGGGAGGAGGAGGATGCCGCTGGCGAGGCGGATGCGCTCGGTGGCGCCGGCGACGAACGCGAGGGTGGCGACGGTATCGACGATGGGGGTGTCGGGAACGACGGGGGAGGGCGGGCGCTGGGGGTCGATGGCGACCACGTGCTCGCCCGTCCAGAGCGACTCGAAGCCGGCCGCCTCGGCGGTGCGGGCGAAGCGCAGGACGGCCTCGCGGTCGGAGTTCAATCCTGCGTTGATGCCGTAGAGCCCGATCTTCATGGTGAGACCTCCCTCGGTGAGCGTCCGGCGGATGATACGCGCCCGACGCGTCGGGGCAGGTAGACTCGCGGCGGCGACCAGCCACCGTGGAGGCCCCATGCCGGACCGTGAACCCCTCGACGTGCTCGATGCGATCCATACGACGCGCGCCCAGCGCTACCTGAAGCCCGACCCGATCCCGGAGGACGTGCTCTGGCAGATCCTGGACGCCGCCGTCCGTGGCCCGACAGGGGGAAACCAGCAGGGCTGGGGCTGGGTCGTGATCCGCGACCCCGAGATCAAGCAGCAGATCGCGGAGGTTTACGAGGAGCGGCTCCTCTCGGCGTACGGGTACGGGCGGGTGAGCGACGAAGAACTGGGCACGGGGCGGATCACGCGGGGCGGGGTCGCGGAGGGCGAGGTCGGGATTGACCAGCGCAACCGCCGCGGGGTGGTGCACCTCGCCGAGCATTACGCGGAGGTGCCGGTGATCGTCGCCCCGGTGATGCAGACGGTCTCGCGCATGGCCGACGACACGCGGCGCGCGGGGGCAGGACTGGGCGGTTCGATCTACGGCGCCATGCAGAACCTGATGCTCGCGGCGCGGGCGTTCGACATCGGCAGCGTGCTCACGTGGACGTTCGACGACAGCGACTTCTTCCGGGACCTGCTGGGGCTTCCGGAGAACACCTTCGTGATGGGCCTGATCCCGCTGGGCTACCTGGAGAAAGGGCGCTTCTCGCAGGCACGGCGGCAGCCGCTGGGCGAAGTCGTGCACTGGGACCGCTGGGGCGAGCAGCAGGAGGCGCCGCCCTCGGGCCGCTAGACGCGCTCGACGATCTTCGGGAGCACCTCGCCGATGCCGTCGCGCAGGATGGCGGCGGCGAGTCCGTCGTAGGGGGTTTCCTGGGCGTTCAGGATGATGAGCCGCGCGCCGTACTGGATGGCGATCTCGGGGAGGGCGGCGACGGGGTAGACGGTCAGGGACGTGCCGATCGCGAGGAAGAGGTCGCAGCCGGCGGCCGCGAGCTGGGCGCGCTCGAGGTCCTCGGCGATGAGCGCCTGTCCGAAGGAGATGGTCGCGGACTTGAGGAGGCCCCCGCAGGACTCGCAGTGGGGGTCCTCGTCACCGTTGCGGACGCGCTCGAGGACGACCTCGATGGGGCCGCGGTCGGAGCAGCCGAGGCAGGCGTAGTCGCGGACGGTGCCGTGGATCTCGATGATGCGCTCGGGCGAGGTGCCGGCGGCGTGGTGGAGTCCGTCGATGTTCTGGGTGACGAGCGTATCAAGGCCGCCCTTCCCCTCGAGCGCGGTGAGGGCGTAGTGCCCGGCGTTCGGCTCGGCGTTGTGCATGGCGCTCCCGGCGCGGCCCGCCCAGGAGCGCACGCGGTGGTCGCGGTTGGCAACGTAGTGCTGGATGGTGGCGGTGCGCTCGGCCTCGGGGTTCCTCGTCCAGACGCCGTCGGGACCGCGGAAATCGGGGATGCCGGACTCGGTGGAGATGCCGGCGCCGGTGAGCACGACGACGGAACGGGCCTCGCGTATGGCCAGGGCAACGGCGTCGATGTTGGCTTCCGTGGTGACGTCGGGCATGGCGCGAGCCTACCCGAATCTGGCGCCTGTCGGGGTCGCGCCGTACGCTGGGAGGCGGCGCCCGCCGGGGCGCCGTCACGTCGATGACTGCCACCCGCAACCTCGCCTTCATCACCGTCTTCGCCACCGTGATCCTCATCGGGGTCGGGGTCTACGTGCGCGCGACGGGGTCGGGGCTCGGCTGCCCCGACTGGCCGACCTGCCACGGCGGGATCGTGCCCCCGCACGAGCAGGAGGCGCTGATCGAGTCGACGCACCGCTTCGTGGCGGCGCTCGTCGGCGTGCTCGTGATCGCGACGGCGGTGTTCGCCTGGCGCCACTTCCGGGGGACGCCGGCGGTGATCTGGCCGGCGGTCGCGGCGGTGCCGCTGGTCGGCATCCAGGGCCTGCTGGGGGCGATCACGGTGTGGGAAGAGCTTCCCGCCGAGATCGTGGCGACCCACCTGCTGCTGGCGATGCTGATCCTGACGGTGATGGCAGCGACGGCGCTGGGGATGTTCAACGACATGCGCGGCGGCTTCCCGCACGAGCAGCGCGCCGCCGCCTGGCGCGTGGGCCAGCGGGCGGCGGTGGCGCTCGTACTGTTCGCGGCGGTGGTGTGGATGGGCGGCTACCTCGGCGAGAGTGGCGGCTCGACCGCCTGCGAGGGCTGGCCGTTCTGCAGTGGCGGCGTCTTCCCCGGCGCGGACGACCAGCAGATCACGCACATGACGCATCGCTACCTGGCGGCCCTGCTGGCGGTCCCGCTGGCCTGGCTGGTCGTGGCCGCCTGGCGCGAGCGGGGGACGCTGCGCTGGGGCATGCACGTGGCGCGGACGACGGCCTTGATCTACGCGGTGCAGGTAGCCGTGGGAGCGCTCAACGTCTTCTACACGTTCCCCGACGCACTCACCGTAACGCATACCGTGCTAGCCTCCCTGCTGTGGCTCGCCCTGTCGGCAGCAGCGCTCCTCGGGTATTCCGCGCAGGCGGTTCGGCGCGAACGCGCCCCGGCGCCACCGGCGGAGGCGCCCGCATGACCTCGCTGGCGCTGGCCCTGCGCGAATCGAGCCGGTTCTCCGCGACGATCCGCAGTTATGTCGCGATCACGAAGCCGCGCATCATCCTGCTGCTGCTGGCGACGACGGTCCCGGCGATGGTGGTGGCGGAGGGCGGCTGGCCCTCGACGATGCTCGTGCTAGCGACGCTCGTCGGGGGGGCGGCCTCGGCGGCGGGGGCGAACGCCGTCAACTGCTGGTACGACCGTGACATCGACGCGCTCATGCGGCGCACGCAGTCGCGGCCGCTGGTGCGGGGCGAGATCCCGCCGCTGAACGCGCTCCTCTTCGGGGCCTCGCTCGGGGTGGGCGCCTTCGCCTTCCTCTGGGCGACGACGAACCTGCTGGCGGCGGCGCTGACCTCGGCGGCCTTCCTGTTCTACGTGTTCGTGTACACGATGTGGCTGAAGCGGCGGTCCTCGCAGAACATCGTCATCGGGGGAGCGGCGGGCGCCTTCCCGCCGATGGTGGGCTGGGCGGCGGTGACGGGGGAGCTGGCGTGGGCGCCGGTGATCATGTTCCTGATCGTGTTTTTCTGGACGCCGCCGCACTTCTGGGCGCTGGCCCTGCGCATCGCCCCGGACTACCGCGAGGCGAGCGTGCCCATGCTGCCGGTGGAGGCGGGCGAGGTCGTGACGCGCCGCCAGATCCTGGCCTACTCGATCGTGCTCGTGCCGCTCACGCTCTCGCTGCTCCTGACGGGGACGGTGGGATGGGTGTACGGCGTCGCGGCGGGGGTGGCGGGGCTGGGATTCGTGGCGATCGCCTTCGCCCTGTGGCGCCGGCCGGAGCGGGTGCCATCGATGCGTCTCTATACGTACTCGCTGGCATATCTTGCTGCGATCTTCATCTTTATGTCGGTGGATGTCGCCATCCTCGGGTAACCTACGGCAGACACCCCGAACCGGTCCTCGCGGGCCGATGTCGGACAGTGAGGAACGAAGCTCCATGAAGAGATTTAAGCCGTGGCTCATCGCTACCATCGCGGCAGCGCTGACCCTGTCGATAGTCGCCGGCGTGTCGGCGCAGGGTATTCCGAACCCCCCAACGTCCTTTAAGGGAACCGTTACCAGTCCCGACGGCGCCGTCGCTTCAGGTCTGGATGTCGAAGCCTACGTTGGTGACACACTCTGCAACGATGGGGCTTCCGAGACCTACCCGGACCCGTCGGGCTCGGGGGCAACCTGGTACTTCGTGAAAGTGCATCACAGTTCGATAGAGTCTGGGTGCGGGACTGAAGGCGCGACGGTCAGCTTCCGGATCGGCGGTCGGGCGGCTACACCGACCGGCACGTTTGGCGGAAGCGTGGAGACGGTGAACCTGACGCTCGCGCCGGAGGTGCGGGTCGCTACGGTGCATGTGGCCGTCTGGCGGAGCACGTCCACCCCTGCGGACCTCTACCTCAGCACGAGGCCCGAGGGCGGCACCTGGACCACCCACGATGACGACGGACCACTCAGCATGTCGGTCTTCGGTAGCGGGCGCTTCGAGCGGAGCGATGACCTGATCGCGGTCGACGTCGACCTCGGCAACGGGTCGACCGCCACCGTCCATGTCGCGGTGTGGCGGAGCACGTCCAACCCCGGGGACCTCTACCTCAGCACGAGGCCCGAGGGCGGCACGTGGACCACCCACGATGACGACGGACCACTCAGCATGTCCGTCTTTGGCAGCGGCCGTTTCGAGCGAAGCGACGACCTCATCGCGGTGGACATCGAGCTGGAGTAGCCGGCTCGTTCCCGACATCGGGCCAGCACAGGGAGCCGGGGCATTCGCCCCGGCTCCTCTCGTTGCGGCGGCGGCCAGAACTTAGCTAGACTTAGCTTAGCCCGATGTGGAGGCGAAGCGATGCAGGTCAACATGCACGAGGCAAAGTCGCAGCTTTCCCGGCTCGGGGAGCTGGTGTGGCAGGGCGAGGAGGTCGTGATCGCGAAGGCGGGGAAGCCGTACCTCGTCCTCTCCCCGTATCGCGCCCCGACGGGGAAACGGAAGCTCGGCCTGCTCAAGGGCAAGATCTGGATGGCGCCGGACTTCGACGAGACCGACCAGGACATCATCGACGCGTTCGAGGGCAAGTACTCCACGTTCGACGACTCGCCCCGGGAGACGACGGAGTGAGACTCCTGCTCGACACGCATGTTGTCCTGTGGGCGCTCCGGCAGGACGATGCCCTGGGGGAGAGGGCGACAGCGGCCATTGAGAATCCGGAGAACGAGGTCCTCGTCAGCGCTGCGTCGGTCTGGGAGATCGCCATCAAGAAAGCGAGCGGCAAGCTGTCAGCCCCCGACAACCTCCGATCATGGATCGGGGCCTCGGGATTCCTGGAGCTCCCCGTCACGTTCGCCCACGCCGAGCAGGCCGGCGCCCTCCCCCTTCACCACCGGGACCCCTTCGACCGGATGCTGGTCGCACAGGCGCAGAACGAGGGGCTCGTGCTGCTCACGACGGATGCGGACATTCCCCGCTACGGCATCCGCACGATGTCGCCGACGCGCTGAACGCGGGGGCGCGGGGGCGCGGGGCGGGGGATAATCCGGGCATGGCTCCGAACCAGCACGTCGATATCGCGATCGTGGGCGGGGGTGTGATGGGGGCGGCGATCGCCTACTTCCTCGCCCAGCGCGGGGCGAAGCCGCTGGTGATCGAGGGGACGGAGGTCGCGCACGGGGCGAGCGGGAAGGCGGCGGGGCTGCTCTCGCCGGGGCTGCCGCACGACGACGATGACGGCGGCATGCTCGCCCCGCTCCTTGCCCGCAGCATCTCCCTGCACGGGGCGCTGGCGGAGCTGCTTGACGGACCCGAAACGTACGACTACCGCCGCTACGAGACCTGCCTGGTCGCGCGCGACGAGGCGGAGGTCGACCACCTGCACGGGCGGGCGGAGGCGCTGAGCGCCGAGCCGGTCGCGACGGCGGACATCCCGGCCCGATTCCCCTGGCTGGACCAGCCGGTCGCGGGCGGGCTCGCCCAGGGAACGGCGCAGATCGACCCGGCGAAGTTCACGAACCGGCTGCTGGAGAGCGCGAGGAGCATGGGCGCCTCGCTGCGAACGGGGCGCGCGGTGGGGCTGGTCGGCGGGGAGGACTACGTCGACGGCGTCGAGCTCGCGGACGGCATCGTGACGGCGGAGCAGACGGTGATCGCGCTGGGGCCGTGGTCGCTGCGCTCGGCGGCATGGCTCGACCTGCCGGTGCCGGTGCGCCCGCTGAAAGGCCAGATCCTGCACCTCGAGGCGACGGCGGAGCCGCCGCCGGGGGGCTTCTCCGACCTCGACGGGCACTACGTCGTGACGCGGCCGACGGGGCTCGTGTTCGCGGGCACGACGGAAGAGGAGGTTGGGTTCGACCAGGAGCCGACGGAGGCGGCGCGCGACTACGTCCTCGAGACGCTCGCGCGGTACACGTCCCGGCTGGGGGCCATGCGCGTCGTCAACCAGACGGCCTGCCTGCGCCCGGTTTCGGGCGATGGCCTGCCGATCATCGGGCCCGCGCCCGGCCGGCGGGGGGCGTACCTCGCGACGGGGCACGGGCGCAAGGGCATCATCCTCTCGCTCGCCACGGCCGAGGCGCTGGTCGAGCTGCTGACGGAGGGTCGCAGCACGGAGGTCGACCTGGCGCCGTTCGACCCGGCGCGCTTCGGAGGGGACCAATAACCGGGCGGGCGGAGCTGCGCTGGGCGAGCGTGCTCGCCTGGCGGATGGAGCGGCAGCATCTCGTGTCCCGCCGTCCCCGGGGGGAGCTGGGGTCCGTGGTCGCGAGGATCGGCGGGTTGCACGCGCAGATGCTGTCCGCCGCCGAGCTCGCGGCCTGGGCACGCCTCGACGGCCTGCGCCCGGGGGAGGTCGAGGCGGAGCTCTGGGAGCATCGCAGCCTGGTCAAGACGTGGGCGATGCGGGGCACCCTGCACCTCCTGCCGGCGTTCGAGTACGGCCTCTGGCAGGCCGCGCTGGACACCTACGACCACTACCTCAAGGGGGGCTGGCTGCGCGGTTTCGATATCACGCGCGAGGAACTGGACCTGCTCCTGGACACGGTGCGCGACGTGCTCGGGGTGGAAGGGCTGACACGCGACGAACTGGCGGATGCGGTGGCGGAGGCCGCGGGGTCGCCGGCACTGGGCGAGAAGCTGGGCGACAGCTGGGGCGCCTACCTGAAGCCGGCCTCGTTCCGCGGGAGTATCTGCTTCGGGCCAGGCCGCGGGCGGAACGTGACGTTCGTCAGCCCGGCGGCGTGGCTGGACGCCCGGCCCGGCCCGGCGGGGGAGGAGGCGCTCGCCGAGGTCACGCGCCGCTACCTGGGGGCCTACGGTCCGGCGACGGCAGCGGAGTACTCGCGCTGGTGGGGTCCGCGCCGCCCCGCGCAGGCGACGCGCTACCTGCGGGCGCTCGGCGAGGAAGCCGTCGAGGTCGACGTGGAGGGCGAGCCGCACTGGGCGCTCGCGGCCGATATCGAGGCGATCGCCGGCGCCGCACCGGAAGGGGTCGTGCGCCTGCTGCCCGCCTTCGATCCGTACGTCATCGGGTCGGCGCGGGACGTGCCCGCGATCCTCGCTCCCGAACACAGGGCCCGCGTCCACCGTCCGCAGGGTTGGATATCGCCGGTGCTGGTGGTGGATGGGCGCATCGAGGGGGTCTGGTCATACGAGCGGGCGGGGGGACGGCTGGCGGTGCGTATCGAGCCGTTCGGGGGTATTCCGCTGGAGGTACGGGAGGCGGCGGAAGGGGAGGCGGGGCGGCTGGCCGCGTTCTTCGGGGACGAGATGTCTCTGGAGTGGGCCGGGGGCTGACCGCAGCGACCCAGCGGGCTATAGTCTGACTCCGTGGCAACCATTGTCTACATTGACGGCTTCAACCTCTACTATGGGGCTGTCAAAGGAACGTCCAACAAGTGGGTCGACCTGGAGGCGGTCTGCCGTCGCCTGCTGCCACGCGACGACATCGTCAAAATCCGCTACTTCACCGCGCGCATAGCGGAACGCCCGGATGACCCTCAACGCCCCGTGCGACAGGACATCTACCTGCGAGCCCTGGGGACAAACCCGCTCATTGAGATTCACTTCGGGCACTTCGTGACTCGGAGGACGAGGTTGCCGCTCGCGAAGCCAACTCAAGGGCTGCCATCGGTCGTGGAGGTCGTGAAGCAAGAAGAGAAGGGGTCGGACGTCAATCTGGCGACGCACCTGGTCGCTGACGCATTTCAGCGTCGCTGTACGAAAGCGGTCGTCATTAGCAACGATGCGGACCTTGCCGAACCGGTGCGTGTTGTGCAATCGGAGTGCGGTATGCCCGTCGAGGTCGTCAACCCCCACCCACGCCACAAACGCTCCCTCAAACTACAAGGGAGCGAGTTCAGACAACTCCGTGCAGAGGTGGTGGCCGAGTGCCAATTGCCTGCTTCGCTTCGTGACGAACAGGGGGAAATCCACCGGCCGGAGGGCTGGTAAACAAGAAGCCCGCCGAAGCGGGCTTCGAACCCAGCCACCGGAAGCGACTGGGGGGACTGGCTCCAGTATGCCGCAGGCTCTGGGCCGGGACAAGCCTCGAGTGCCTAGCTCTCGCGGTCCTCGGGCTTGACGATGCCGCGCGTCCAGAAGGGGTCGAGGGCCTTCAGGACGGCCCGCTCCTCATCGCCGGAGAGGCGCTCCGGGTCGGTCCCGGTGCGCCTGTCCTTGCCGGGCAGGGTGGGCGCAGAACCAGTGTCCTCGGGCCCCCAGCGCATCTTCGCGGCCTCGCGCGCGAGCCGCGCAAGCTCCTTGACGGAATCCGGTTCGGCCACGTCTTCCCTCCGGGCTACTTCGCCTTCTCGAAGTTCAGGTAGAGGTCCCACAGCCCCAGCATGATGCCGGGCTGGTGGCGGAAGTCGTTCTTGCCGGGCGTGAAGGAGATGCCGTCGAGCCGCTCGAACAGGCGCTCCCAGGCGATGTTTTGCTCGAGGCGGGAGATGCCCGCCCCCGGGCAGACGCGGATGCCCTGCGAGAACGTCATGTGGCGGCCGGTGTTCGCCCGCGAGAGGTCGACATCGGCGGGGCAGGGGAACTCCTCGGGGTCGTGGTTCGCGGCGCCGTAGCGGAGGTGCAGGATCGAGCCCTGCGGGATCTTGACGCCGCGGAGCTCGATGTCCCGGGCGGTCATGCGCGTCGAGAGGCCCTGGGTGGGCGCCTGGATGCGCATGCCCTCCTCGACGAAGAAGCGGATCTTCGCGCGGTCGGCCTTGATGGTTTTCCAGAGCTCGGGGTCGCGGGCAAGGAGCTCGGCCTCGGCGGCGATGGCGTACTGGGTCGTCTCCAGGCCGCCGATGTGCATGCCGAAGACGACGCCGACGACCTCGGAGTCGGTGAGCTTGCGCCCCATGTACTCGACCTGGGTGAGGAAGCTCGTCATGTCGTCCTGGGGGTCCTGGCGCTTCTTCGTGACGTGGCTCTGGACGTACTGCATGAAGTCGCCAAGGTCGCGGGCGTTGTCCGCCTCTTCCTCGGGGCTCATGAGGTTGCGGTGGCCCTTGCCGTAGACGAAGCGGCGGACCTGGGCCTGCCCCCAGATGCGGAGCTGGGGCATGTCCTCGAAGGGGAAGCCGAGGATGGTGGTCATCACCATCTGGGGAAGGGGCGCGGCGAACTCCTCGACGAAGTCGATCTCGGCGGGGTCGCGGTCGATCCAGTTGTCGATGAGCTCGTCGACGAAGCGGGTGACCATGGGGCGGTGGCGGGGAGCGCCGGTGGCGCCGACCCAGGGGTCCGTGAGCTGGATGCGATGCTGCTTGTGGAGCTCCATGTTGGGGCGGAGGGTATTGCGCGCCATCGCGTCGAGGAGGACGGAGTGGTCGTCCACTTCCTCCACGTCGAGCCCGGCCCCGCCGTAGGACGGCTGGGGGAAGGTGTAGGGGTCGCGGATGATCATCGCGATGTCTTCGTACTTGGTGATGACGAAGCCGTCGGCGCCGGGGGTCGTACCCTCTCCGGGGATACGCAGGACGGGCGATTCCTCGTGGAGAATCTTGTAGGAATCGAACCAGTGCTCCTGCTGGCCGGGTTCGAACAGGTCGATGTCGTCCAGCTTCACCGGGCACTCGGCGACGGCATCGATCATGTCCTGGTACATCGTCTCGGTCATCAGGCTCTCCCGTGCATCGAATGGCAGCGCGCACCGGCAACCGGGCGCAGCGCCGCACCTCTGCGCCTAAGCATACCGCGCCGGGATGCGTGAGGGGCGAGGGGCGACCCCGGCGACGGGTGTTACTCGCGGCGCTCTCCGGGCTCGCCGCCGCCATCGCCTTGCGTTGGCTCGTCCGGGTCCGGCCCGGGTGCGTCCTCGGCGGGCGGCTCAGGGCCGCCGGATCGCTCGAGGCCCGAACGCGCGAGGAAGGGCACGGAAGCGCGGGGGCGCCTCACGGATGGACGTCCGGACGGGCGGGCGCCGAAGGCCCTGCCGAAAATGCTCGACACCACGGGCCAGTACCGCCGCAGCGGGAAGGCCACGAGCAGGGCGACGGCAACCAGCGGCACGACGAGGATGCCGACCCAGATCAGCACGAAGAGGATTCCCTGCCCGACGGCGGAAAGCACGTACACGGCTGCCGATGCCGTCCCGCCGACGTCCCAGCCGCCCACCACGAGGCTGTCGCCCTCCGTGACGGTCACGTTGAACCTGCCCGAGCTGCTGACGCGGCCGGCGTCGCTCATGGCGCTCACGGTGAAGGTGACCAGGTACGGTCGCGGGCGATGGTCGGAGAAGCGATGGGAGACCTCGACGCGGGTGGCGCCCTCGTCGGGGCTGCCGATGACGGAGGGCGAGCCATCGCCGAAGTCCCACTGGTACTCGTAGTCCCAGAGCTCGGCGGGACGGGTGAAGCTGGCGGTGTAGTCGGCGCCGTCACCCTCCTCGACCGTGCGGTCATCGCCGGCGAACACCTCGATGACCGGTACCTGCTTGACCTCGATCAGGAGCGAGTCCGTGCCCTCGGCCCTGCCGCCATCGCCGGCGCCGAGGAGCTGCAGGGTGACGATGTAGGGCGAGTCGAGATCGGTGCTGTAGGCGTGGGTGACCGTCGCGGTGATACGGCTGCCATCGGGGGTGAGGACGCTGCCCTGGCCCTGCACGCGGCGGCCATCGCCGAAGTCCCAGACGAAGGTGTACTCGTCGATGCCGGGCGGTGCGGTGAAGGCCGCCTGGAAGCGCACGGGCTGCCCCACGCGGTAGGAGCCGCCGGGGCCGGCGTCGACCTCGATCTTGACGGCCGCCAGCTTCAGGTCCACCTCGATGAGGGAGAAGGCGGCGACCTGCCGAAGATAGTTCAGGCGCCCCTGGATCTGCTCGATCTGGAGCTGCAGGGAGGAGAGCTCCTCCTGCACGAGGAGGGCTTCCTCCACATCGGCGGCCAGCTCGAGGAACGAGAGGAGGCGGCGCTCGGTGGCGCGCAGGCTGTTCAGGCGCGCCTCGCTATCGACGAACTCCTCCGTGACGTCCTGGCTGGTGACCTGGAGAGACTCGACCTCGCTGGCGACGCCTTCAAGGTCGCCGAACGCCAGGTCCAGGAGGTCGGCGGGAACGCGGATGGCGATGGCGCCGCTGTGCCGGGCCGCCTGGTCGGAGCTCACGACCCAGCCACCGAGCCCGGCGGCAATGGCGCGGATCTCGCCCACGGCCTGGGCGACGTCGTTCACGACGAGCGACATGCGCGCGGTGTGCACGATGATGCGGCTCTGGGCGATCGCCTGCGTGCTGACCATGCGGCCGGTATCCCCGTCGCCGCCCTCGTCGACCGCGGCGGCTTCCGTTTCCGCTACGGCCGCCTGTTCCGCCGCCTCATGCTCGGGTTCGGCTGCGGCAGCGGCAGTCGCCTGCGAAGACTCCTCGGCAGCCGCCTCGGTTGCGGCGTAGTAGGCGGCGGCATCGTCATCGTCGTCGTCGCCGCAGGCAACGAGCGCGACAGAGGCCGCCACCAGCACCAGAAGAAGAACCCAGAGACGCAGGGACGGAGCGGAAGCCATGTGACCTCTCGCGCGGCAGGGTAGCAGACCGGGAACCGGTCGCAGGTGCCGCCTACGACCCTGTATGCCGCGGAACGCGGGACCGTTCCCCCGGCATCGCACGAGGCCCACCGAAAAGGCGGGCTTCGCTGGGATCGAAGACGCCCTGGGAGCCGCTACGCGACGGTGGCGGCGGGCTGCTGCTCGCCGCGGACGAGCTTGCCCGGGCGGGCGCCGGTGTCCTCGCCGTCGCGCATGATCACCTCGCCGCTGACGATCGTGGCGACGAAGCCCTCCGCCTTCTGGATGAGGCGGCGGCCGTCGGCGGGGAGGTCGTGCGCGAGCTCGGGGGCGCGCAGCTGGAGGCGCTCCAGGTCGATGACGTTCACGTCGCCCTTCATGCCGGGGCGGAGAACGCCACGGTCGTGCAGGCCGTAGAGGCGCGCCGTGTCCTGCGTCATCTTCCTGACGGCGAACTCGAGGGGCAGCCCTTCGCCACGGGAGCGGTCGCGCGCCCAGTGGGTGAGCATGAAGGTCGGCATGCTGGCGTCGCAGATGACGCCGCAGTGGGCGCCCGCGTCGTCGAGCCCGAGCGCGGCGCGGGGATGCGTGAGCATCTTGCGGACGACCTCGTAGTCGAACTCGGTGTAGTTGAGGGTGGGCGCGAAGAAGAGGCGCTTGCCGTCGTCCTCGAGCATCAGGTCATAGAGGAGGTCGTACGGGTCGCGCCCGTCCCGCTCGGCGATGGCGGCGACGGAGTCTTCTTCGGCGGGCTCGTAGTCGAGCGGCTCCTCCAGGGAGAAGACGCGGTGCAGGTCGATGAAGGCGATGTCCTGCCGGGCCGCGCCGAGCTCTTCCATGAGCTTCGCCTTGACCTCGGGCTTGCGCATCTCGGCGGCGACCCCCTCGATGGGGGTGCGGCGGAGGTGGTGGGCATCGCCGGCGCCGAGCTTGTAGTGACCGCTCACCTCCTGGAAGGTCGGCGTGTTCACCCAGGGATGGTTCGTCTGCAGGCCGAGGAGGACGCCCGGCGCTCGGGCGGTGACCTGCGGGTAGAGGTCGGCGCCCTCGGCGGCGGCCTCCTCGGAGAGGTCGAACATGCGCTTCCAGTGGTCGGGCTCGGCATCGAGCTGGACGAGGGCGAAGGTGATGGGGCGGCCGGTGGCGGCGGAGACGCGGCGCATCCAGGCGACCTCGCGGTCGGGGAGGTTCATGTCGTCGCCGGTGACACCCGCGGGAGCGAGCTCGAAGACGCCGGTGCCGGCCTCGGCGAGGGCCTCGCCAAAGGCCATCATCTCGTCCTCCTCGGCGAAGGTGCCGGGGACGTTCACGCCGTCGATGGCGCGGTGGACGATGGTGCGCGAGGTGGAGACGCCGAGCGCGCCCGCCTCGATGCCTTCGCGCACGAGCTGCTTCATCTCGTGGATGTCCTCGGGGTTGGCGGGTTCGTTCTTCGCCCCGCGCTCGCCCATGACGTAGGCGCGGACGGCGCCGTGCGGCACCTGCGTGCCGACATCGAGCGCCTTGGGGAGGGTCTCGAGGTAGTCCAGGTACTCGGGGAAGGTCTCCCAGTGCCACTGCATGCCGGCGGCGAGGGCGGTGCCGGGGATGTCCTCGACGCCCTCCATGAGGCCGATCAGCCACTCGTGGCGGTTGGGGGCGGCGGGGGCGAACCCGACGCCGCAGTTCCCCATGACGACGGTGGTGACGCCGTGCCAGCAGGAGGGAGTCAGCAGCGGGTCCCAGGTGATCTGGCCGTCGAAGTGGGTGTGGATATCGACGAAGCCGGGGGTCACGATGAGCCCGGTGGCGTCGACGGTCTCGCGGCCGTCGGCCTCGATGCGGCCGATGGCGGAGATCCTGCCGTCGTCGATGGCGATATCGCCCTGGTAGGGGGCCTCCCCCGTCCCATCGACAATGGTGCCGTTGCGGATGACCAGATCGTGCACGAAGCGCCTCCCGGGGCGGGCGCGCGCACCTGTGCGCGTCATGCGCCCTATCGGGGCTAACGGTACTGAAAGGGGGGTGGGCCTACAAGGAGTACGGGGCGCGATATACTGCTTGCATGGTCACACGGACGCAGGATCACAACGAGACAGGTCGCACGTTCCTGGCCCGAGCGCGCGACTACCTCGCCCAGGATGATCTTCTCCAGGCGTCGGAGAAGGGCTGGGGGGCAGCCGCACGCATGGTCAAGGCCGCCGCCGAGCAACGCGGCTGGTCCCACAACGGCCACCGCGACCTCTACTCAGCGATTAATCGCCTGGCCGCGGAGACCGAAGACCCGCGCTTGCGAACACTCTTCGACTCCGCAAGCGCCCTGCACGCTAACTTCTACGAAGGCTGGATGCCCGCCGAGATGGTCGCTGCGAGTCTCGATCAGGTTGGGGAGCTGGTCGAGAAGCTGGACGCACTCACCGGCGGCGCTCCCGAGTAGGCCGCCTGCGTGATCCGCTTCGCCTCCACGCGCGAGCGGTGGCTGTGGCTGTGGACGTTGCTGGTCGTGGCGGCGATCGCCTCCTCGCTCTGGATCGGCGGGCAACTGGCCGGGGCGCTGCGCGACCTCGACGCCCTGGAAGAGGCGCTCAGCGCCGGACTGTTCCTGCTCGGCTTGCTCCTGGTCGGCGCGACCGTCGTCGTGCAGGGGGTGTGGGCGCGGCCGGGGCGGCTGGAGGTGGCGGTCGCGGTGGGGATCGTGGCGGTCTACCTGCTGGTGTTCCTCCGCATCGCGGTGCTCGAGGAACGCTCGCACCTGATCGAGTACGGGGTGCTGGGGGTGTTCGTGTACGCGGCCCTTGCGGAGCGAGCGAGCCGGGGACGGCGCATCCCCCTTCCGCCGGCAGTCCTTGCCGTGCTCGGGGCGTCCGCGGTGGGGCTTCTGGACGAGTGTATCCAGGTGTGGGTCCCGAACCGGGTCTTCGACCCGTGGGACATCCTCTTCAACGTGCTGGCGGCGGGGATGGCGGTGGGGGCGAGCGTCGCGCTGGGATGGGCGCGGCGACGGGCGGGGCGGTGAAGGGGGGCTACCGGTAGGGCCGTTGTCGGGCCCCGGCGGTGGCGCTTGCGCGGCGTGTGTCGTTAAGCTTCGCCGTCGGCCCTGCGGCAATCGTCGCGGGGCGTATCACCATGGAAACCCGGAGGGGTGTGATGAAGCTGGAAGGCAAGGTGGCCGCGGTCACCGGTGGAACGCGCGGCATCGGTCGCGGCATCGTCGAGGCGTTCATCGCCGAGGGCGCGAGCGTCGTCATGAATGGCCGCAGCGCGGAGAAGGGCGCGCGCGCCCTGGAGGAGATGGGCGCAGGCGACCAGGCCCACTTCATCGCCGGCGACGTGACCGAGGAAGCGACGCTCTCGGGGCTTGTCGACGGGACGGTCGAGCGCTACGGGCGTATCGACATCCTCGTGAACAACGCGGGCGGCAGCTCGGGCTTCGCCCCGGTGGCGGAGATGGAGAACGACCCCTGGGACCACACGATCAAGTGGAACCTCTCCTCGACGTTCTGGGGGATCAAGCACGCCTTCCGCTACATGATTCCGCAGGAGAGCGGGCGGGTGATCAACATCTCCTCGCTGGAGGGGAAGCACGGCAAGCCCGGCATCGCCGCCTACGTGGCCTCGAAGCACGCCATCAACGGCCTCACGAAGAGCGCGGCCCAGGAAGTGGGCACGCTGGGCATCACCGTGAACGCCATCTGCCCGGGGCTGATCGAGACCGACATCCTGCTCGAAAGCGGGGCCGAAGCGGCCGCCTCGATGGGGCTGACCTACGACGAGATGGTTGAGCAGTTCTCCAGCGAGTCGTCGATCAAGCGCATGAACACGGTCGAGGAAGTGGGCGCCGTGGCCGTGCTGCTCGCCTCCGACGTCGGGTCGGGGATCACGGGCGCGCTCTGGTCGGTCGACGGGGGCACGGCCGCCTACTAGCCCGCCACCGGCAGGGACCGGCGGGCACCATCGCCAGGAGGGACACGACGATGAGCGACGAGCTTCACTGCAGCTGGGACAGCATCCACGACCCGGAGTACGGGGCGTACACGACGGCCAACGCGGCCGAGGTGCTGCCGGGCGTGACGAAGCCGCTGCCCGCCGACATCTGGCGGGAGTGGGACTACGTCTGGAACTACGGCGTGACCGAGGACCTGGGCACGAGCGACCTGCTGGTGGTCCCGAAGCCGCCGGTGGCGACGACGCTGCCGTTCATCGGGGGCCGCTTCGTCATCAACTACGGGATCAACATGGCCTTCACGGCGATGTACTCGGTGGGCGAGGGCAGCGACTTCCTGAAGCAGTTCCTCGAGGGGGACGACGAAGCGCTGACGAGCGAAGCGGCGGCGGACGAGTCGCGCGCGATCGCGGCGCGTGAGCGCATCACGCAGCGCTGGGAGGACTCCGACGTCACGCGGGACAAGAACCGCGTGATCACGAAGGACGCCTACCGCGCCTCGCTCACGCGGAACTGGAGCGCCGCCAGCAACGCCGAGTTGATCGAAGCGCTGGCCGAGGCCACGGAGCTCGCGGGGCGCATCTTCATCGCGCACTACTACAACTCCGTGGGCGGGGGCGAATACACGTCCGTCGTGGGGAAGATCCTCGACGAGCACATCCCCGACCACCCGCCGGAGTGGGCGAACACGATCACGAGCGGCCTGACGGACGTTGAGAGTGCCCTCCCGGCGAAGGCGATCTGGGACCTGAGCCGCTTCATCGCGGCGCGCCCCGCACTGGCCGGCGCGTTCCCCTCGCTGACGGCGGACGAGCTGCTGGCGAACCTGGCGGATCCGCCGAACGACGACTGGCAGGCGTTCGCAGGCGAGTGGGCGCCGTTCATCGAGGAGCTTGGCTTCCGCGGGCAGAACGAGACGGATCCGTCGTTCCGGACCTGGAACGAGGCCCCCAACTTCGTGCTGAGCAGCATCCAGGCGGACCTGCAGGCCAGCCCCGAGCGCGATCCCCACGAGCTCGAGCGGAAGCAGGCGGCCGCGCGCGAGGTGGTCGAGGGGGAGATCGAGTCGAAACTGCCGGCGGAGGTGCTGGACGAGTACCGGCACGCCCTGCGGCTGGCGCAGATGATGAACCGCGGCCGCGAGAGCAGTAAGGCGAACTGGGCGCGGGCCTGCCGCACGCAGCGCCCGCCCACGATGGAGCTGGGCAGGCGGCTGGCTGCGGACGGCGTGCTCGACGAGGCCGACGACGTGTGGTTCCTGCGGCTCCCGGAGCTGCGACAGGCAGCCGAGGGCAACCTCGACGCGGCCGCGACGAAGGCCAACGTCGCCGCCCGCAAGGACGAGAGGTCGAGGCTCGAGGGGTACGAGCTGCCGGTCATGTTCGAGTGGCCCCTCGACCTGATCCCGATGGAGGCGGCCGAGCCGGTCAGCTCGGCGACCTACGAGGGCCTCGGCGTGAGCCCCGGCTCGGCGACCGGCAAGGCGCGGGTCGTCACGAGCGCCGAAGCGGCGACGTCGGCCACGCTGGAGCCCGGCGAGATCCTCGTCGCGCCGGTAACGGACGCGGCCTGGACGCCGCTCTTCATCCCCGCCGCGGGGGTGGTGGTGGAAACGGGGGGCATCCTCAGCCACGCGGCCACGGTCGCGCGCGAGTTCGGCATCCCCGCCGTCGCCCAGATCCGGGGCATCACCTCGCTCATCCCGGACGGCGCCACGGTCACGATCGACGGCTCGAACGGGACGGTGACGGTCGAACCGTAGGGAGACGGCCCGCGAGAGCGGAGCGCTTGCCCGCAGGGGACCCTGACGCTAGCGTGAGGGTGTGCGCGCCCGCGCACCGGAGGCAGCTTGGCGCAGTCGACGAGCTCGGTCAGCGCCGAGGCCGCTCCCCGCTCGAACCCGGTTACCGCCCGCTTCGCGTCCCTGCCCACGTTCGCCTCTTTCGGCGAGCGCGATTTCCGCTGGTTCTACCTGGCCATGCTCGGCCAGATGGCGGCGATGAACATCCAGCTCGTGATGCGCGGGTACGTGGTGTTCGAGATCACGGAGTCGTTCGCGGCGCTGGGCGGGATCGCGCTCGCCTCCGCGCTGCCGATGCTCTTCCTCGGGGTGGTGGGCGGCGTCCTCGCCGACCGCATGTCGAAGAAGGTCGTGCTGCAGGTGGGGCAGTTCGTCTCCGTCGTGAACGCGCTGGTGGTGGGCATCCTCATCCTGACGGACGCGATCGTGCTATGGCACCTGTTCGCGGCGGGCGCCATCCAGGGGATCACGATGGCGCTGATGATGCCCTCGCGGCAGGCGATGATTCCCGAGGTCGTGGGGCGGGACCTGCTGATGAACGCGGTCGCGCTCAACTCGGCGGGCATGAACCTGATGCGCGTGCTGGCCCCCGCCGCCGCCGGGTTCCTCACGGCCTTTGCGGGCGGGGGCGTGATCGGGGCGGGCCCCGTCTACATGGTGATGGCCGGCTTCTACTTCTCGGCGATGGTGACCCTGGCGATGCTGCCTCGTCAGGAGGCCGCCTCGAGCGGGTCGTCGCGGGGCGGGCTGGGCGACCTGCGCGACGGATTCAGCTACGTCCGCCACGACCGGAGCATCCTGGTCGTGCTGGCCGTGACGTTGCTCAGCGCCTTCCTGGCGATGCCCTATATCCAGCTCCTGCCCGGCTTCGTGAAGGACGTGCTCGACGGTGGGCCGGTGGAGCTGGGGCTGCTGACGGCGATCAGCGGGGGCGGCGCGGTGTTCGGGGCCCTCGTCATCGCCTCGCTGCCGGAGCGCCGGCGCGGCCTGCTCCTGCTCCTCAGCGCAGTCGTGCTGGGCGTGTCGCTGATCGTGCTGGCCGGGTCGCAGGTGTTCTGGTTCGCGGCCATCGCGATCGTGTTCGTGGGCATCGGCACGGCGGGACGGCAGGCTTTCAGCCAGATTCTCCTGCACTCCTACGTCGAGAACGAGTACCGCGGCCGCGTAATGGCGCTGATGATGCTGCAGCCGGGGATGATGGCGCTGGGGGCGTTCGTCATCGGCATCGTCGCCGAGCGGGCTGGCATTGACATCGCGATGGGAGCGCTGGCGATCGGCCTGGTGGCCATCGCGGGGCTGCTGCTGGTCACCTCGCCGCGGCTGCGGCGGCTCCAGTAGCGGGGGTCACGTCTAGGCGATCTCGCCGCGGGCCCACTGGGCCGTGCCTTCGCGGCCGCTGATATCCATGATCTCGACGCGCAGGGCCTGCGGGCTCGAGAGGTAGGCCCAGCTCCCGAGCTTGCCGTCGGGGTCGACGCCCGCGGCCTCGATCGCCTGGCCGAGCCCCTCGAGCCGCTAGATCTCGGCATTGACGTCGTCGACGTGGACGCCGATGTGGTGCAGGTGCGATCCCGGCGTGAGCGCCCAGATGGAGTCGGGGACGGCCTGGAGGACCTCCAGGAAGAGCGGTCCCTGGCGCGAATACACCACCGAGAGCTTGAGGTTGCGGTCGCCGCGCGAGTCACGGACGGGGAGCTCGAGGTGGCGGGGCGTCGTCCACTCGACGCCGTAGACCTCGCCGACCTCCTCCATTCCCTGCTGGAGGTCGGCGGCGACGAACGCGATGTGGTGGATGTCCTCGTAGCGAATCATGTGGTGCTCCCGCGAAGGCTATCCGCCACCGCCACCGCCGGAAACGGCGGAGACAATGAAGAGGATGACCTGGATGGCGATGAAGATGGCGAGCAGCTTCGACCACCAGGGGAGGCCCATGAAGAAGTCCCAGATGGAGTCCGAGCGCTGCGGCTGGCCGGGGCGCTGGGGACCGCGCGGGGGCGCGCCCATGCGGTCGCGGTCCTCGAGATTGGGGAGGTCGTCGAGGGGCGAGCGGGGCGGCTCGCGCGGATCCTCGCGACGCGAGATGGGGTCGTCCGCCGGAGGGGGCGGGGGTGGCGGCGGGGGAGGGGGCGGAGGGCGGAAGGGCGTGGCCGCCTCGTTCCGTACCTGGCCGCAGCCGACGCACTGCATGCGCTTGCCGTCCTCGCCGTCCATCGAGCGCCAGGCATGGACGCCGACGACATGAGCGAGTCGCTCGGAAAGGGTGGGCATGCCCAGCGCGCGGCGGTGGGAGGAGAGCGGGGCGCTCGGCGCGGGCGGTGCGGGCTCGGGGGGAGGAGTCGCCGCCGCGCCCTGGGCGGGCGGCGTTGGGGAGGCTTCGGCCTGGCGGGGTGGCGACGGCGGGGCGAAGTCGCCGCGCTCGAGGGCGGCGGCAAGGGCGCGGCGGCCGTTCTCGGTCGTCTCGCCGTCCTCGGAGATGTCGCCGGGGAAGCGGGCGCTGACGGCGGCGATCTGGTCGTCGGTGTACTGGCTCAGGTCGTAGCCACGCCAGCGCATGGTTTCGCGGATACGGCGGACCTTGGGGGAGTCGGCGCTCGTTCGCGAGCGCTTGTCACCATCGCCGAAGCCGAGCGCGCGCGTGAGGCGACTCATGCCGTGCCCGTCCGCGGAGCCCGACGCGCCTTCCTTCGCCGGAGTGGAGCCATCACCTGCCCATTGTCTACAAAACCGGCGTGTTTGTCCCAGCGCGGACGGGAAACGGCCCTAATCGCGGGTGTGGTAGGCGCGCTCGAACTCGTACCAGCCCGAGCCCTTGACCTTCAGGGGGCTCCGTTCGAGGGACGCAAAGGCCTCGTTGTGCTCGGCACGGCCTTCCCAGGCGTCGGGATCGCGCTGCCACTCGTTGAGGACGCGCTCAGCCTCCTCGTAGCTCTCGGCGTCGACCTCGTAGATCGCGATGTACTCGGAGGGGATGTCGATGCCGACGTGGCCGCCCCGCAGCTTGTAGACGGTGCCGCTGAGGAAGTTGGGGCAGAGGGCGGTGTCGTAGATGTGCTGGCCAAGGTAGAGCTCGTCGAAAGCCTCCTGGTCCTCGGGGCTGGGGGGCTCGACGAGCCCGATGAGGATAAAGCGCGCCATGGGGCACCTCCGTGTCAGGAATGGCGGCACGGTAGCACGCGCGCAGGCGGGGGGGACAACGCCTATCGGCGGGCAAGTATTCGCGTACGATGCGCGCCACTGATGCGCGCTCAGCCCCCCTTCGCCGCCAGCCTCCCGACGCACGCTCACCGGGTCGCCCCCGCGTGAGCGCGGTCCCCGGGTCCGGCGTGGTCGTCTCGCCGGAGGACCAGCGGTCGCTGCAGGCGAACATCTGGCGGTTCTACCTGTTCCGCTTCTTCGTCGATTTCCAGCTGTGGCTGCCGATCTGGTTCGTCTACCTGCTGGACGAACGGGGCATCTCGCTGAAGTTCGCGACGCTTCTGGACGTCCCCTTCTGGACGCTGCTGATCCTGATGGAGGTGCCCACCGGCGCGATCGCCGATCGCTTCGGGCGGAAGGTCTCACTGAGCTACGGGGCGGCGGCGAACGCGATCGCGGTGGTGGTCTTCGGGATCGCGGGGAACTACGGGCTGCTCCTGGCCTCGTACATGGTGTGGGCGGTGGCCTTCACGCTGTACTCGGGGGCGGACTCGGCGTTCGTGTACGACTCGCTGCGGGCGGTGGGGCGCGAGCGGGACTACCAGAAGATCTGGGGCCGAACGCGGGCCATCCAGGCGGCGGGCGCCATCCTCGGGCTGGGGCTGGGAGCGCCGCTGGCGGCGGCCACGAGTCTCTGGGTGCCGATCGTCGCGAGCGGCGGGCTCATGGCCATGGCCTGGCTGGTCACGTTCTTCTTCAAGGAACCCCCGCGGTTCGATGACGGCGAGGAGCAGCTCAGCTACCTGGAAGGGACGAAGCAGGCCTTCCGGGTCGCCTTCGGGAAGCCCTCGGTGCGGGCGATGATGATCCTGATGGCGACGGTGATGGGCATCGGCGTGGGGATGCAGATCCTCCAGCAGCCGTTCCTCTCCAGCCACGACGTGAGCTACGGGAACTTCGGCTGGTTCCCGATGCCGGGCCAGTTCCTCTCGTTCTTCGGCGCGCTGTTCGCCTTCCGCATCATCGCCGTGGTGGGGCTCAACCGGATGGTCTTACTGATGCCGCTGGTGGTGATGACCACGGCGGTGGGGTTAGGCATGGTCGACCATGTGGCGGCGTTCGCGTTCTACCCGCTGACGACGATGGTCTTCGCGATGAGCTTCCCCCTCATCTCGGACTACCTGAACCGGCGCATCCCCAGCGGGCAGCGTGCGACGATCCTCTCGATCCACAACCTCTTATTCAGCCTGGTCGTCGTGATCGCCGAGCCCGTGCTCGGCTGGATCGGAGACGACACAAGCCTCCCCATCGCCTACCGCACGGCGGCCGTCACGGTGGCGGTGCTCGTGCCGCCCCTGCTGGTCATCTGGCTGCGGGCCCACCGGCGCGAGGAACAGGAGGAGGCCGCAGCCGCGGAGGCGGCATCCGAGCGGGAAGGAGAGGCGGCGCAGCCTCCCTAGTCGGCAGCTTCGCCGGCGGCCTGCATGGCGGCGTAGCGCTCGCGGGCCAGCACGAAGATGTGCTTGTTGCCGGTCGTCCAGGTGACGTCGAGCTGGCAACGGCGGATGCGCCAGCCGTCGTCGGTTCGGACGAGGGTGTTGGTGTAATAGCCGCCGAGGGTGAGGGTGTTGTCGCCCTCGGCGTTGGGGAGGTAGTGCTGGGCCTGCATGTAGGAGACGCAGGTCGCCTCGTCGCCGCTCTCGGCGAACGTGATGACGTGGTTCGTGCTGATGTGCTGGGTCGCCTGGAAGCCGCTGAGGCCGGCGCGCACGCCCGCCACCCAGTCGTCTCCGCGCATGGTCGAGGGGTCGCCGCCGCTCCAGGAGGTGAAGTCGATATCGACCTCATCGGTGAAGCAGGAGCGGTAGGCCTCCCAATCGCGCATGTCGATGCCGGTCGCGTAGCGGAGGACGGTATCGCTGATGGCCTGGCGGTCGAGGAGGGTCTGGAGGGCGCCGTCGCTCATGGGGTACTCCGTGGCGAGTGGTAAGTGGTGACTAGTGACTGGTGGGGAGTGTAGCGAGCCGTTCGGCCATCTGCTGGCGCACGAAGCGGCGCTGGATCTTGCCGGAGGAAGTGGCGGGGAGGGCGTCGAAGCGCTCGATGGCGGCGGGGATCTTGTAGCCGGCGAGGCGGCTGCGGAGGAGGGGCTCGACGCGCGCGAGCTCGACCGGCGCAGTGGAGACGACGGCGGCGACGACGCGCTGGCCCCACTCCTCGTCGGGAAGGCCGACGACGGCGGCGGACTCGATGCCGGGGTAGGCGAGCAGCGCCGCCTCGACCTCCGCGGGGTACACGTTCTCGCCGCCGGTCACGATGACGTCGTCGCCACGGTCGAGGACGGTCAGGAAGCCGTCGGCATCAAGGAAGCCCACATCAGCGGTGTGCAGCCAGCCGTCCTCGAAGGCGCCGTCGGTGGCGTCGGCGTTGCGGTAGTAGCCGGGGGTGACGGCGGGACCGCGGATGAGGATCTCGCCGGGCTCGCCCACAGGGGCGTCCACGCGGACGTCCGCGCAGAGGAGCGCCCGGCCCGCCGAGCCGAGGTGCGACATCGCCTCCGCGGGCGAGAGGGTGGTGACCTGGCTACAGGCTTCGGTGAGGCCATAGGTCTGGATGACGGGCAGGCCGCGGGCGGTGGCGCGCTCGAGGAGGACGGGAGGCACGGGGCCGCCACCGACGAGCACGGCCCGCAGCGAGCCATCGAAGGGGCGGTCGTCGGCGTTGAGCATGCGGCGGAGCATGGTCGGCACGACCGAGAGGAGGGTGACCTCGCCGGAGCGGACGGCACGGTTGACGGCTTCCGGTTCGAAGCGGGGATGGAGCTCGACGGCGGTCCCGTAGATGGCGCTGCGGACGGGGATGGAAAGGCCCCCGACGTGGTGGAGAGGCAGGCACGCGAGCCAGCGGTCGGAGGGGTCGAGGCCGAGGTTGAGGGCGGAGGCGCTCGCGCTCGCCCAGAAGTTGCCGTACGTGAGCATGACGCCCTTCGCGTTCCCGGCCGTGCCCGACGTATAGACGATGCTGTGGCAGCTGCCGTCCTCGTGGGCGTCCACGAGGGGGGCGGCCGCGGGGACGGGCGGGAGGGGCAGGCGGCGGGGGGCGGGGGCTCCGGCTAGGGCAGCGGCTTCGGTTGCCAGCGCCTCGCGGGGGCGGTCGCAGAGGACGACGGTGGGGTCGCAGTTGCGGAGTTGCTCGGCGAGCTCGGCGGCGGTGAGGCGCACGTTGAGGGGGACGAAGACGGCCCCGGCAAGGCTCGTGGCGTGCATCGCCACGACGAAGTCGACGGAGGCGCCGGCGATCACGGTGACGCGATCGCCCGGCCCAGCACCGGCCGCGGCGAGCGCGTTCGCCTGCCGCACGGCGTACTCGTAGAGGGCGGCGTAGCTGAGGCCGCGCCGCCGGGGGCCGGCGATAGCGGTCACGCGGGGGAGGGCGCGGGCGCGGTGCGTCAGCCAGTCGGGGAGCATCGCACTCACGCGGGGACACCCTCCCAGGGGCCGGCGGCGAAACGGTCGAGCGCGGCGTCGTCGAGGGTGACGCCGAGGCCGGGAGCGGCAGGCAGTGGGAGGGCGCCCGCCTCGGGGGCGGGGAAGCCGCGGGCGATGTCGCCGGCGAGGAGGGGCAGGGTCGCGAGACCGCAGGCGGGGCGGGGCTCGGGCAGGAGGGCGGCGAGGTGGAGCGCGAGGGAGGTGCCGATACCCGTGTCGAAGGTGGTGGTGAGGATGCAGGGCAGGTCGCGCGCGCTTGCCTCGGTGATCATGCCCAGGGCCTCGCGGAGGCCCGTGCGCAGCGGCTTCACCACGACGGCGTCGACCGCACCGGCATCGAGGAGCGCGCGGAGGTCGGCGAGGGAGGCGCAGGACTCGTCGGCGGCGATGGGGATGGGGGAGGCGGCACGCACGCGCGCCAGCCGGGCGGGGGCGTCGGGACCGGGGGAGACGGGCTGCTCGCAGAGGGCGATATCGTGCGCGGCGTGCGCAGCGAGGGCGGTGAGCGCCTCCGCCTCGCTCCAGGCGCCGTTGGCGTCGATGCGGACCTCGGGGCCGGGTCCGATGGCGGCGCGGACGGCCTTCAGGCGCTCGCCGTCGAGGGCATGGTCGCGGCCGACCTTCACCTTGACCACCCGGAAGCCACGGGCGAGCGCGTCGGCAGCCTCGCGGGCGACCTCCTGGGGGGAGGGGGCGCCGAGCAGGGCATTCACGGGAACGGGTCCCGGGGCGGGGGGCGGCAGACCCGCCCGGCCGGCGAGCCAGTGGCCCAGTGGCACACCACAGGCCGCCGCGAGCAGCCCGGCGAGGGCGGTCTCGAGGGCGACGTCGGCGCCGGGGATGCGTCCGTCCGCCGGGAGGTTCGCCCAGGCCTCGGCGGGAGCAGTCCCGACGAGGGAACGGGCAAGTTCGGCCATGCGGTCGCCGAGAGCGCTCACGGCCAGGCCCTCGCCGGGGAGGGGCGCGCACTCGCCCAGGCCCGACGCCCCCTCGGCAGTCTCGATGCGGGCGACGAGGCCTTCGCGCACGGTGAGGCCGCCGGCGCCGGTCGCGAGGGCGTCACGCAGGGGGATGCGCCAGGGCCGCCAGCGAACGCTCTCGATGGGGGCCGGGGGGGTCATGGGCGGCGGGGGAACTTCGCCATGTCCGAGTACTCGGGCTCGCGCTTCTCGATGAAGGCGTTGCGGCCTTCCTTCCCCTCGTCGCTCATGTAGAAGAGGAGGGTCGCGTTGTGGGCGAGCTCGGTGACGCCGGCCATGCCGTCGAGCTCGGCGTTGAACGAGGACTTCATGAGGCGCAGGGCGAGGGGGCTGTGGCGCAGCACCTCGCGGCCCCACTTCACCCCCTCCTCCTCGAGCTGATCGAGGGGCACGACGGCGTTCACGAGGCCCATCTCGAGCGCTTCCTGCGCGTCGTACTGGCGGCAGAGGTACCAGATCTCGCGGGCCTTCTTCTGGCCGACGAGGCGGGCGAGCTGGGCCGCGCCGAAGCCGCCGTCGAACGAGCCGACGCGGGGGCCGGTCTGCCCGAAGCGGGCGTTCTCGGCGGCGATGGTGAGGTCGCAGATGACGTGCAGGACGTGCCCGCCGCCGATCGACCAGCCCGCCACGAGGGCGATCACGGGCACGGGCGTCGAGCGGATGAGCTTGTGCAGATCGGTGACGTTGATGCGGGCGACGTCGTCCTCGCCGACGTAGCCGCCGTGGCCGCGCACGCGCTGGTCGCCGCCGGAGCAGAAGGCGCGGCCGCCCTCGCCCGTGAAGAGCACGACCCCGACCTCGGGGTCCTCGCGGGCCTTCTGGAAGGCGTCGATCAACTCGAAGACGGTCTCGGGGCGGAATGCGTTGTGGACCTCGGGCCGGTTGATGCTGATGCGAGCCATCCCCTCGGCTTTGCCGTAGAGGATGTCCTCGTAGTCACCGGCCGGTTCCCAGGCTACCGCCATGCTCCTGCTCCCTCGCGCCCTCCCGGAGGAAGGCCGTAATCGTCCGCGCGCAGTATGCCGCTTTCTCCATGTGTGCGGCATGCCCGGCGCCGGGAACGCGGACGGCGCGGGCGTCCGGCATGGCCGCTGCCATCTCACCAGCGATAGCGGTGAACTTCTGGTCGAGGGCCCCCGCGAGGAGGAGAGAGGGCATCGTTATGTCGCTGAGCTGGTCGTGGAGAGGGGGCTGAGCGCCGGTTCCCATGCCGCGAAGGCTGTTGGCGAGCCCGTGGGCATCGTTCGCGAGGCGGCCGCGACGGATGGCTCGGCGCATGCCGGCGGGGAGGCGCTGCTGCGTCTCGAAGAGGGGCAGCGACTCCCAGTAGTCGACGAAGGCGGGGACGCCCTCGGCCTCGATGCGGTCGGCGAGCGCTTCGTCGGCGGCGCGGCGGGCCTCCCGCTCGGCGGGGTCGGCGAGGCCGGGGGAGGCGCCCACGAGGACGAGGCGCTCGACTGCCTCGGGGAGCGTGGCGGCGATGTAGAGGGCGAGCCGACCGCCCATCGAGTAACCGAGCCAGGCGCTCCGGCGGAACCCGAAGGCGAGCATGGCCGTGACGGCATCGCGGGCGGCGCGCTCCATGGCATAGCGGTCGGGGGTTTCGGGCTTGCTGGAATCGCCGTGCCCGACGATGTCGACGGCGAGGAGGGTGTAACGGGCGCCGAGCATCTCGGCCAGCGGTCCCCAGCTCATGGCCGACCCGGTGAAGCCGTGGAGGAGCACGAGCGGCGGTCCAGAGCCCATGCGCTCGACGTTCAGGAAGAAGCCGCCGTCGAGGGGCACGCGCGTCATGACCAGGCCGCCTCGTTCGCCTGCGCCCACGCCTCCTCGTGCATCTCGAGGTTGCGGACGCGGTCGGTACGGACCTCGACGATGCGGACGCCGCGTTCGCGGGCGGCGAGCGCGACGGCGAGCTCATCCCAGTCGCGGGCGAGGCAGTGGCCGGCGCCATAGGCGCGAGCGGCCGTGGCGAAGTCCACGTCACTGGGCGTCCCGAACCACTCCTCGAAGACGTGGTCGTGCCGGGCCTGGGGCAGGTAGTGGAAGATGGCGCTGCCGCCGTTGTTCAGGAGGACGATGGTCAGGTCGAGGTCGTGGCGGACGCCGGCCCAGAGCCCGTTCAGGTCGTGGAAGAGGGAGAGATCGCCGATGAGGAGGGCGACCGGTCCCGATCCCGCGGCGGCGTGCCCGAGCGCCGACGACACGACGCCGTCGATGCCGTTGGCCCCGCGGTTGGAAGCGACAGCCAGCGGCTTCGCGTCGCCCGCGAGGAAGGCGTCGACGTCGCGGACGGGCATGCTGTTCCCGGCGAAGAGGGTCGCGCCGGCCGGCAGCGCGCGCTGCAACTCGACGACCGCGCGGCCCTCGAAGGGCGCGGGTGCGGCGAGGGCGTAGTCGGCGAGGGCTTGCCGGGCGCGCGCGTCGTGCGCGCGCCATCCGTCGAGCCAGCCGCCGTCGCGCCGGCGCGAGCGGGACTCGCCGAGGGCAACAGCGGCGGAGCCGGGGTCGGCCACGAGGCGGTTCGTCGTCACGGCGTTGGGGTCGCGGAAGGAGGCGGGGAGGTCGACAAGGATGTGGGCCGCGTCCGGCGCCCCGGCAAGGAACTGGTTGAGCGCCTTCGAGGTGGGCGCCGCGCCGAAGCGCACCACGCAATCGGGGGCAAGGGAGGCGGAGCGGGGGTCACGGAGGAAGGCGTCGTAGGCGCCGATAACGTGGCTGCGGTCGTGGGCGCCGGTGCGGAGCCCGCTGAGCGGGTCCGCGAGGAGCGGCGCGCCGAGGCTGGCGGCAAGGGCGGCGACTTCACCGGCGGGGAGTCCACCGCTCTCCGGCCCGGCGATGACCACGGGGCGCTCGCTACGGTCGAGCGCCGCGGCGGCGGCCGCGAGCGCGTCCCCCTCTGGGGGAAGGGCGGGGACGGTGGGGAGGGGACCGG
>JAJDYW010000042.1 GCA_022824925.1 Dehalococcoidia bacterium
CCCGCCTCCCCTTCGTCCAGCAGCTTCTTGAACATCTCCACGCCGGTCACCACCGTCGTGCGCGTGTCCTCCAGCCCCACGATCTCCACTTCCTCCCCGACCTGGATGCGTCCACGCTCGATCCGCCCCGTCACCACCGTCCCACGCCCCTTGATCCCGAACACGTCCTCGATCGGCATCAGGAAGGGCTGGTCCAGCGCCCGCTGCGGCTGCGGAATGTAGTCGTCCACCGCCGCCATCAGCTCCATGATCGACTCGTACTCCGACGCCGACGGGTCCTCCGACCCCGACTCCAGCGCCTGCAAGGCCGACCCTCGCACGATGGGCAGGTCGTCCCCGGGGAACTCGTAGCTCGACAAGAGCTCGCGCAGCTCCAGCTCCACCAGCTCCAAAAGCTCCTCGTCCTCCATCATGTCCACCTTGTTCAGGTAGACCACGATCGCCGGCACCTCCACCTGCCGCGCCAGCAGAATGTGCTCCCGTGTCTGCGGCATGGGACCGTCCGGCGCCGCCACCACCAGGATCGCGCCGTCCATCTGCGCCGCCCCCGTGATCATGTTCTTGATGTAGTCGGCGTGGCCGGGGCAGTCGACGTGCGCGTAGTGGCGGTTGTCCGTCTCGTACTCCACGTGCGCAATCGCGATCGTGATCCCCCGCGCCCGCTCCTCCGGCGCGTTGTCGATCGAATCGAACTCCCGGTACTCGGCTTCCCCCTTCAGCCCCAGCACCTTCGTGATCGCCGCCGTCAACGTCGTCTTGCCGTGATCCACGTGCCCGATCGTCCCCACGTTCACGTGCGGCTTCGTCCGCTCGAACTTCTCCTTCGCCATCGCGAATCCTCCGCGCGGGTAGTGGCGTCGCCGCGCTCCTGGGTCAAACCGGGAGCGCCTCGCCCTGGAGCCCTCATCCAGATTTGAACTGGAGACCTCGTTCTTACCAAGAACGCGCTCTGCCAACTGAGCTATGAGGGCCAAGTCCGCGTGTGCGTACTTGATAGTAGCGGGATTTCCGTTGTGGGGGAGTGGGGGTCGGCGGAAGGCGCGCCGGGCCGCCAGGCCCCCTGGACGGGCAGGCATCACACACCCCACCAGCCTGTCGCTGGAACAGGGGCTTGTGGCTTCCCCCTTGAGGTGTGGCTCCCGTTAGGCCAGACCGCGCTTCGCCAGCTCGCGCGGCATGCGCTCGGCGTCGGCGCTGAGCAGGGGGCCGCGCTCCTCGTCGGTGAGCGTGCCCGCCGTGTCCTTCGCCATCTTGCCGCCATCGAAGAGGATCCACTTCTCGGGGATGACCTCGAGGATGACGCGCAGGGGCGAGTCGAGGCGCTCGACGAAGGCGGCCGCGGCCTCCGCATCGGGGCTGATCTTGTTGGCGAGCGCCGGGTAGAACCAGTCCTTGGTCTCCTGGTCGTCGTGAATGATGCAGCGGCCCTTGGCCGTCGCCTGGCCCCCGGGCGCGCCCGATTCGGGCGCGCAGGCGGCGCTGCTCACGATCACGGAGACGCGCGGGTCGCGGCGGATGGCGGCGACACGGTGGCGGTGGACGGCGCAGGTGATCCAGAAGCGCCCTTCGTGCCACACGTAGGCGTGGATGACGCCGACGGGCCAGCCGTCGCGCGTGCTCCAGTTGAGGGCGCACTCCCTGGCGTTAATGAGGAGCGACTCGAGCTGCTCCTCGTCGAGCGGGTAACCGGATACGGTTTCGTGGTCCTGGGCGCCGGCCATCTGTAAGCCTCCAAGGTCGTGCTGGCCGCACCGGAGCGCGGCGTCCGCACGTTGGCAGAGCGCGGCGCGCGCGTCAACGGGTGGGCGCTGCTAGGCTCGCTCCATGGGCCTGGACGCGCTGACGCACGACAACGCCGGCACCCTCGTGGTGCCGGAGACGGCAGAGGACTGGGAGGAGTGGGTCTCCGCCTCGCGGACGCGGAACCACGTGCTCGACCAGCCCCTGCTCGACTGGCTCGACCTGTACGGCGAGGCCAACGGCTTCGACCGGGACGAGGTCGAGGAGCCGTATGACTTCCTGCAGTTCCTGTTCGGCAAGGGAAACGCCTTCGAGGCGGCGGTAGTGGAACACCTGGGCGGGCTCGCCGAGGTGCGCACGGTCCTGCCCGATGACGCCACCCGCGAGCAGCGGCAGGACCTCGACGTTGCGGAGGCGACCTTCGCGGCCATGGCGGAGGGCGCTCCCATCGTCTACCAGGGATCGCTGCGCGATCCGGAGACCCGCACCTACGGCTCGCCGGACCTGCTCGTCCGCAGCGACGTGCTGGCAGGGCTGTTCCCCGGCTGCCTCCCGGCGGAGGCGGCGGCCGCGCCCGCCCCCGACCTCGGCGGAAACCACCACTACCGCGTGGTCGATATCAAGTACTCGACCCTTCACCTGTCCGCCGGCGGCGAGCTCGGCAACGGCGGATCGGCGCCCGCCTACAAGGTGCAGGTCCACCTCTACAACCGCGCCCTCGGTCGTCTGCAGGGCTTCCTGCCACCCGAGGCGTTCGTGCTCGGCCGCGGCTGGGAACAGACCCGCCGGCGCGAGACCACCCGCTGCGGGAACGCCATGGACCGCATCGCGCCCATCGCCAACGACTACGCCTCCCGCATGAGCGGGCGGCTCTCGGACCAGGCCGACCAGGCCGTCGCGTGGGTGCGGCGCCTGCGCCGCGAGGGCGCCGGCTGGCAGGCGCTTCCTGAGCCCTCTGTCGAGGAGCTTCGTCCCAACGCCAAGAGCGACGCGGGCGAGTGGTCGACGGCGGTGAAGGAGATCGCGAAGGAGACCGAGGATCTGACCCAGCTGTGGTGGGTGGGCGTGGCGAAGCGCCGCGAGGCGAACCGGCAGGGGATCACGCGCTGGACCGACCCGCGTGTCACGCCGAAGGCCGTCGGCGTCGAGGGGCGCACGACCGAGCCCCGCCTGCGGGCCCTGCTCGACGTGAACCGCGAGCCCGGCCCCGACGTGCGCCCCGCCCGCATCGGCGCGGCGCGGGCCGACTGGATCGAGGAGACACCCGTCGAGTTCTACGTCGACTTCGAGACCGTCGGGGACCTCGACGACGACTTCTCGCGGATCCCGGAGCGTGGCGGGCAGCCGCTCATCTTCATGGTCGGCTGCGGCCACATGGAGGAGGGCCGGTGGACGTTCGAGTGCTTCATCGCGGACCGCCTCGACGAGCCCTCCGAGGGGCGCGTGATCGACGACTGGATCGACCACATGACCGCCGTCCGCGACCGGATCGCACCGGGGGCGAACCCGAAGGTGATCCACTGGTCCCCGCACGAGACGGTCAGCCTGGAGACGGCCTTCGACGCGGCCATGAAGCGGCACGAGGCGACGGCCTGGCAGCACACGCGCAGCCGGCAGCCCTGGGCCCGCCCGAACTGGTTCGACTTCCTCGTGAAGGTGGTGCGGGAGGAGCCGGTGGTGGTGCGGGGCGCGCACGGGTTCGGGCTGAAGGCGGTCACGAACGCCATGCACGGCCTGGGGCTGGTCGAATCGAAGTGGGACGACGGTCCCGCCGATGGCCTCGGGGCGATGGTGGGGGCGTGGTGGTGCGACCGCGAGGCGGCCCGCGCGGGCGGCAGCATGGGCGACCTCGCCGTGATGCAGGACATCGAGCGCTACAACGAGGTCGACTGCAAAGCGATGATGGAGCTGGTCCGCTACCTGCGCGCCCACCACTGAGGCGACTTCAAGTCGAAGCGCTGCTTTCGACTATCACCCACATCCAACGTAGCGGTCTCGATCCTCCGCGCCTGCCGCCCACTCCCCGACCCTTCCCGAGCGCCCCTCCCGACGAATCTCCCCACTGGGGGGAACGATCCGGGGCTGTTGCGCGTATCGGTCTACAGGATGGTACTGGCACGGCTGGACGTGCTGCGTGAAGACGACGCCGGCGGGCCCGCGGAAAGAGACGCACACATGACCGACGACGAAGCCGTCCTGCTCTGCCAGAACGGCGACCGCGACGCCTTCCGCCACGTGGTCGAGCAGTACAAGAACCCGCTCTACGGGACCGCCTACCTGATGACGGGGAACGCGGCCATCGCCGAAGAGCACGTGCAGGAGGCGTTCCTGCGGGCCTGGCGCGGCATCCGCACCTTCCGCCGGGGGCGACCGCTGAAGCCCTGGCTGATGCGCATCCTCGTGAACACCGTGCTGGCCGAGCGGCGGCGGCGTTCGCTCGCGACGGCGCCGCTCGATGAGTCCGCGCCAATCGCGGCGCCCACGCGGTCGGCCGAGTCGATCGAGGCGAGCGAGGACCGGGAGGCGCTTCGGCAAGCGCTCGCCCGGCTCTCGCCGGAACACCGCCAGGTGGTGGTGCTGCGCTACTTCGCGGACCTGACGGTCCCGCAGGTGGCGCGCTCCGCCGGGGTACGGGAGGGAACAGTCAAGTCGCGGCTCCATCGGGCGCTACGCCAGATGCGGGAGCTGCTGGAGCAGTCGGGCGTGATGGAGGTGGCCGGCAATGGCGCGTAACGACGTACCGGATCGGGAGATGGAAGAACGCCTGCGCTCCCACTTCGCCGAGGAGGCGCGGGAGCTGCAGGCGCCCGGGGACCTGTGGGAGCGGCTGGAGGGCCGCCTGGGAAAACAGCAGCCGCCGCGCTTCGCTTCCTTGCGTGGAGGGGTCGCCGCCATCGGCGAGATGCCCTGGATTCCGGCAGCGGCGGCGGCCGTGCTGGTTGTTGGCGTGGGGATCGGGGTCTGGGTTCTGGCAGGCGGGGGCGGTGACATCGGGGGCGACGACGATGCCGCGGCCCCCGTGGCCGCACCCAGGGAGAGCGCCCGGGAACAGCAGATGGCGGCAGCGGCAACCCAGGCGGCGGCGACCGAGGCGGCAGCCGCGGAGGCGGAAGCGTCCGCCGAGGACCGGCCCGAAGCCACACCGGACGCGGCCGTCCAGGCCGCCGAGCCGGAGCCGGCTCCCGCCGAGGCCGAGGCAACGGAGGCCGCCCGGGAAGCGGCGCCCACCCAGGCGGCGGCCACGCAGGCCGCCGAGCAGGAAGCAGTGGAGGCGGCGGCCACGCCCGCCCCCACCCCGGAACCGGAGGCCGTCGCCGTCGTCGAAGAGCGGGAGCCGGAGGCCGGCGACACGGAGCCTCCCGCCGCGGAGGAGCCCGCGGACGACCCGGGCGAGCCCGACGACGGCGACGAGGACATGGCCGACGACATGGCCGACATGGACGGCGACATGGATATGGACGACTCCATGGACGAAATGGACGCCGGGATGGACGCGGCCGACGAGGCAGGTCCCCAGCGGGGCCAGGGCGGCGACCCCCCCGAGGCGGAAGCGCCTCCGCAGCCCCAGCAGCCCCCCGTCACCACCTTCGAGGACTACGAGCGCGTCGGCTTCGTCGAAACGGCTACCGACGCCATCTCGACCTTCAGCCTCGATACCGACCGCACCTCCTACTTCCTGGCCCTCACCTGGGTGCGGGACGGGTACGACGTGGAGCCGGACTCGGTGCGCGCGGAGGAGTGGGTCAACGCCTTCGAGTACGCCTACGCGGGGCCGGACGGCGACGACCGCTTCGCCATCACGAGCGACCTCGTGATGCACCCCACCGAGGCCACCGCGCACATCGCACGGGTGGCCATGCAGGCGCCGGAGGTTCGCGACGACGCGCCCCTGAACGTGACGCTCGTGCTGGACGCCTCCGGCTCGATGTCCTGGGGGAACCGCGTGGCCGTCGCGCGCGCGGCGGCAGAAGCCATCCGCGAGAGCCTCGACGATGACGACCGCATCGCCGTCGTGCACTTCACCGACTACATCATCGACCACTACACGGTGGAGCACAGCGCCCCCGACGACGAGAACGTGGTGCGCTCCATCCGGTACCTGGAGCCGCACAATTCGACGAATGTGCAGGCGGGGCTCAACCTCGGCGTGCAGCTCGCGAACGAGGCGCGGGAGGAGCGGCCCGAGGCCTACAACTACATCATTCTTATGTCGGACGGCGTCGCGAACGTGGACGCCACCGACCCCTTCGCCATCCTCGAAGGAGCGCCCGACACGGACAGCCGCAACCCGCTGCGGCTCATCACCATCGGCGTGGGCGTTGAGAATTACAACGACGTCCTCCTCGAGCAGCTCGCCCAGTACGGGAACGGCTGGTACCGCTACCTCGACACGGTCGAGCAGGCGAAGCAGACCTTCGCCCGCGAGAGCTGGCTGGCGCTCTCCACGCCCTTCGCCGACCAGGCGCGGGCGCAGGTGACCTGGGACCCGGAGGTGGTGAAGGCCTGGCGCATCGTCGGCTACGAGAACCGCGCGACCCCCGATCACACTTTCACCCAGGACCGCAAGGAGTTCGCCGAGCTGCCCTCGGGCACGGCCACGACGGTGCTCTATGAGCTGGAGCTGCACGACGGGGTCGACCCCACCGAGGTGCTGGGAAGCGTCGAGGTCCGCTGGGTCGAGCCGGCCACGGGCGAGTCGGTCAGCCAGACGGCGCGCCTCACGGGCCGCACCGACGCCGCCTTCGGCGAGGGCGACCGCTACCTGCGCCTGGCCGCCATCGTGGGGCTGGCCGCGGACCGCTACAGCGCCCTCTCGCCCCAGGTCGAGAACGCGCCCGTCGACTTCGCCGGCATCCACGCCGACCTCTCAGCCCTGCAGACCCGGCTCGGGGCGCTGGACGCCAGCCTCGGGTCCGTGCAGGCCTACCGCGACTTCAGCTTCCTGCTCGAGCGGCTCGTCGCAGCGGCCGCCGAGCGGGCGCCTTCCTCGGGCTACAGCCGGTAATCCGGCTCGCCACCAGGCTGGGGCGCTGCGGCGCCCCGGCGCGGAGAGCAAAGGAGGCTCACATGCGACCCACGAAGCGGATGATCAGGATGCTCGCGGCCACGGCGGCAGTCGCCGTGCTTGCCGTGACGGTGGCCGCCTGCGCCGGCGACGACGATGACGATGACGCGGCTGCCCCCGCAGCCACGCAGGCGGCCGCCGCAAGAGAGGCGCCCCAGCGGTCGCGGGTCGTGCAGCAGGCCGCGGCCACCGAGGCCGCAGCGGCGGAGGCCTACGAGGCTGCCGCCGAGGAGGAGGCGCACGAGGTCGCGGCCGCCGCCACGGAGGCCGCCCGGTCCGCCCCGCGGCAGTCGGCGGCAGCCGCCCAGGCGTCCGATCCCAGCGCTCCTCCGCAGCGGCCCGGCCCTTCGGCCACCACCTTCGAGAACTACGGGCGCACCCCGTACGCCGATACCGCCACCGACGCCGTCTCGACCTTCAGCCTCGATACCGACCGCACGTCGTACTTCCTGGCGCTGACGTGGGCGCAGCACGGCTACGCCGTCGAGCCCGACTCGGTGCGGGCGGAGGAGTGGGTGAACGCCTTCGCCTACGACTACGAACGACCGTCGCGGGACGACAGCTTCGCCATCACGACGGACGTGCTGGAGCACCCCCTCGGGGGCGGCCGCCACCTCGCCCGTGTCGCCTTCCAGGCCCCCGAGGTGCGGGACGACACGCCCCTCAACGTGACCCTCGTGCTTGACGCCTCCGGCTCGATGTCCTCGGGGAACCGCGTAGCCATCGCCCGCGAGGCGGCGGAGGCGATCCGCACGAGCCTCGGCGACCGCGATCGCATCGCCGTCGTGCAGTTCACCACCGAGGTCATCTCGCGCTACACCATCGAGCACACGCACCCCGACGACGGCGACGTGGAGTGGTCGATCAGCCGGCTGGCACCCCACAACTCGACGAACGTGCAGGCGGGGCTGAACCTCGGCGTGCGGCTCGCCGACGAGGCCCGCCGCGAGCGGCCGGACGCCTTCAACTACGTGATCCTGATGTCCGACGGCGTGGCCAACGTGGACGCGACGGACCCCTTCGCCATCCTCGATTCGGCAGCCGACACCGACTACCGCAACCCGCTGCGCCTGATCACGATCGGGGTGGGCATCGAGAACTACAACGACGTGCTCCTCGAGCAGCTCGCCCAGCACGGGAACGGCTGGTACCGCTACCTGGACACGACCGCCCAAACGCGCGAGACCTTCAGCCGCGCCAGCTGGCTCGCGCTCTCGACGCCGTTCGCGGACCAGGCGCGGGCGCAGGTGACCTGGGATCCGGGTCTGGTGAACTCCTGGCGCATCGTCGGCTACGAGAACCGCATCACGCCCGACCACACCTTCGAGCAGAACCGCCGGGAGTTCGCCGAGCTGCCCTCGGGCGCGGCCACGACGGTGTTCTACGAGCTGGTGCTGCACCGCGACGCGCGCCGCGGCGCCGCCACCCTGGGCGAGGTCGAGGTGCGCTGGGTGGATCCGTTCTCCGGCGACACCCTGACGCAGGCCTCGGGCGTGGCGGGTCGCACGGACGCCCCCTTCGACGCGGGCGACCGGCACCTGCGCTTCGGCGCCATCGTGGCGCTCGCCTCGGATCGCTACAGCGCCCTTACCCCGCAGGTCGAGAACGCCGAGGTCGACTTCGGCGGCATCGCCGGGGACCTGGTGGCGCTGCTGGAGGAGTTCGGCACGCTGGAAGAGCGGCTGGGGTCGCTGCAGGCGTACCAGGACTTCGGCTTCCTGCTGGAGCACCTGACGGCGCGGGCGGTCGAGCTTGCGCCCGAGGGCGCTTCTTCATCGGGTTACAGCCGGTGACGGCGCCCCTCGCACGGCACCGGCTGTAACGAGCGCGACCGGCCGCGGCGGCCACCACCCCACCACCGCCGCGGCCGGCGCGCGTCCAGTCGCTCAGACGCCGGGGTCGTGCGCTTCGTCGGGTTGACCGGAGGAAGTGGCCGGATCGGGCGGGTCTTCTACTTCCCGGTGGATGAGGCGCTCGACCGCCAACCGGCGAACCACCTCGGAGAGCGAGCGCACTTCAAGGTCGGGCACGGGGTCGGCTTCCCCGCGAGACGCGCCGGGGCGGTTGAGCCAGACCGACCCGACGCCGGCGGCGTTGGCGCCGGCCACGTCCGCCCCGAGCAGGTCGCCGACGTGCCAGGCCGCCCCCGCCTCCACGCCCAGCCCTTGGAGGGCGCGGCGGAAGACCGCGGGGTCGGGCTTGCCCACGCCGATCTCGCCGGAGATGACGATCGCGCCGAACCAGTCCTCGATGCCCAGCGTCCGCAGCTTCTCACGCTGGTCGTCGGGGGCGCCGTTGGTGATGACCGCGAGGGAGATGTCCGCCCGACGGGCCGCCGCAACCAGCCCTTCGACGTCGTCGTAGAGGCGGTAGGCGTCGCGGCAGAGCCCGTAGAAAGTCTCCGCAGCGCGCAGGGCGAGCGACCCGTCCTCGAACCCGCAGGTCCGCAGGGTCCGGCGCCAGACTTCGCGCCTCACGTCGGCGCCACTGAGTCGGCCGAGCATCCAGCGGTGCTCGATGCGGGGCCAGTAGTCGTCCCAGGCGCCGGCGTTGGCCTCGGCCAGGCGATCGGCGTCGAGCCCGGGCAGGGCCCCGGCGATCTCCCGGCACGCCCGCGTGATCGCGACCCGGTGCCAGCCGTCGTCGAGCAGCGTCCCGTCGAGGTCGAGGAGCAGGGCCCGGGGCGGCCGCAGGGGAGGGTCGTCGCGCTCTCTGGTCACCGGGACTCCCTTCTCGTGGTGCGCAGCGCGCCGGACGGCCGGGGGACGGGCATGGGGCTAGGTGGCCAGCTCCGCCAGCTCGACGCCGATGAGCGCGAGGCTCAGGCCCAGCCACATCGTGGTGATGATCCAGAAGAGCCAGGGGTTTTCGTCGCGGCGGATCGGTTCCACCAGGAAGGTCACGCCCGTGACGAGGCTCGGGGCGGCCCAGAACAGGAAGAGCAGGCCCCAGAGCCACTGGAAGTCGAACACGACCGCGGTCACCACGACCGCAAGGGCGCCCAGCGTGATCCAGCGAATGCGTCCGCCCGCCCCGCGGGCCTGTCGCCGATCGAAGCTCACGCCTTCCCCTCCACGTATCTGGCCGCGGGGGTCTGCCCCAGCAGACGCCACGCCAGGTAGTGATGGAAGTCGACGACCACGCGCTCGAGGGGAACCAGCCGCCCGCCCCGGGAGAACCTGGCCGCCATTCCCGTCTGTGCCCGCTCGCAGATCGCGCGGTCCTCTTCGAGGAAGGCGGTCGCGTACCCGTCCGAAATAGCCTGCGTTACCTGGTCGGGAGCCGACCGCATCAGCGTTCCCTGGAACACCCGTGTCGATGTCGGACTGACGGGGTGGGCGATGATCCAGTCCCAGGAGTCCTGCGTGGCCACGCCCACGAACGAGGGCGGGATCGAGACGAGCACGTAGTGGTCGCCGCCCGTGCCGCCGCCGAAGAGGCTCGACAGCAGCTTCCCGACAAGCCCGCCCTCACCCTGCACGATCTCGCCGCCGGTCAGCGCCCACGGCGCCGAGCCCTCGAGGTAGTAGGCCCCACGCGTGGGCGTGACCTCCTCCAGCGTCTTCTCGTGCACCTTGAACAGGTGGTAGCTCTCCATGCCGTTCTCGACGACCAGCTTCCAGTTGGCGGCCCAGATCTCGGGGGCGACGAGCGGTCCCGGCGACGCAAAGGACTCCATGTCGAACTCGGCCAGGTGGGGGGCGATGCCCGCCAGCCGCTCCGCCAGCGGCGGGGCGTCGGCCGAGAGGCACACGAAGACGACGCCCATCCAGACCTCGATGCGGAAGGCGGGCAGGCTGTGCGCTTCGCCTTCGATCGAGAGCCCGTGGGTGTAGGGCGCGCCCCGGAAGGCGCCTGAGTCGCTGTAGCTCCAGGCGTGGTAGGGGCACGTGATCGTGCCCCTCTCGAGACAGTCGACGCCGGGTTCGAGCATGAGCGTGCCGCGATGGCGACACACGTTTGAGAGTGCGCGCAGCTCCCCATCGGCGCCGCGAATCAAGGCCAGGGGTTCGCCGCCGATGTCAAAGGCGAGGTAGTCGCCCGGATCTGCCAGCGCCGCCTCCGCGCACACCGCCACCCAGTCGCCGTGAAACACGCGCTCCACCTCCAACGCATAGAGCCTCGCGTCGGTGTAGGCGGCAAACGGCAGAGCCCGCGCCTCTTCGGCAGGAGCGGCGGCATCCCCAACCAGTTCCAGCGCTGCTTCGGTGTCGCGCCTGCTCATCGCGCCTTCCACGTGCACCTCCCCGCGAAGAGTCGCCCCAGTCGCAGAGCCCCGAGGACACCGCAGACCATGACCACCACTATCCATGCCACCCCTGGATGGCCGTCCGACCACGTCGACAGGCCGCTGCCGGTGTCGGGGGGCTGCAGGACTCCGAACTCGTAGGAGATGCGCGTGTAGTAGAGGGTCGTCTTCCCCTCGAACCCGGAATCCGTGCCGACGATGAGCCAGACCCTGCCCTGTCCGTCGGTCTCGACCACCAGGGGCTGGCCCGCGCTCGTGAGGGTCTTGATGGCGAAGGAGTCGCCGGAAGCGTCGGGGTGGGCGATGTCGCCAAGCACGAGCATCGCCTCGCCGCCCTTCGACTGGTTGCCCTTGTCGATGTTCAGCCTGAGGTGCCCGAGGTCGTCCTCGACGGTCACGGGCTCGACCGTCGAGGCGCCCGCCTTCACGTAGACGCTCTCGCCCGGCGACCCGCCGATCCCGATCAGGCCGGGGGGGATGCGGGTGGCCAGGTCGATGGACATCGAGACGGCGTACACGGTGTTGGGGCGAAGCCCGCCGACCTGGTGCTTCAGGAACATGAAGAGGTCGTCGCTGCGGTTGTGCCCCTGCAGGTAGATGCCGCCCCCTTCGAGGCCCTCGGGGAGCGGGCGGTAGCCGCCGTCGAGCTCGTAGAGGTCCTGCGGGGCATCGGCGGGGAGGTCGGCGAAGCCGGTCGTCCAACCCTCCGCGGAGCGCTCGAAGGCGAAGGTGAACTCCTCCACCTCGCCACCCTCCGCCTGCGCGCCCGCGGGAAGCGCCAGCGCGAGGCCGAACGCCAGGGCCAGGCAGAGCGGGAGCAGGGAGCGCTGCCGGAGCCTTCCCACGTGGTCACCTCGCCGGTGTGGAAGCTGGTGGAGGGGGCAGGATTCGAACCTGCGTACCGCTCTGCGGGGCAGATTTACAGTCTGCTGCCTTTAACCACTCGGCCACCCCTCCACCTGGTGAGCCCAGGAGGGGACTCGAACCCCTAACCTGCTGATTACAAA
>JAJDYW010000016.1 GCA_022824925.1 Dehalococcoidia bacterium
GCCGCTCGAGGAGGTGGGCGACCCCGCAGGCGGCGGCCGCCTCGGCGAGGCGCTCGCGGCGCTCGGCGGGGCGCAGGCCGCGCAGGCGCAGGGCGAGGTCGAGGTTCGAGCGGAGGGAGCCGCTCAGGAAGACCGCCTCCTGGAAGGCATAGGCCACCGAGCGTCGGGCGTCGGTGGCGGGCTTCCCCCCGACGAGGACGCGGCCGGAGCGGGGCCGCTCGAGGCCGGCGAGGAGGCGCAGGAGCGTCGACTTCCCCGAGCCGTTGGGGCCGAGGAGAGCGGTTATGCGGCCTTCGGCGAAGCGCAGGGCGGGCACGGCCAGGACGGGGTGATCGCCGTAGGCGAAGCCGACGGCCTCGAGGGTCGCTTCCATCAGCGGCCTCCCCGTTGCTGGACGATCGTGAGGACGGCGACGATGGCGAAGGCCATGGCGAGGAGGACGAGGCCGTAGGCGATGGCGCGCTCCGTGTCGGCGCGGCTCGTCTCGGTGACGATGGCGGTGGTGAGGACGCGGGTATCGCCGGCGAGGTTGCCGCCCACGGCCATGGAGGCGCCCACCTCGGAGACGACGGCCCCGAAGCCGGCCATGACGGCGGCCAGGAGGCCCAGGCGGGCCTCGCGGGCGAGCAGCCAGAGGGTTCGCAGGCGCCCCGCGCCGAGCGTCGCGAGGAGGTCGGGGAGGCGGGCGGGCAGGGCCTGGATGGAGGCGGCGGTGAAAGCGACGACGAGGGGCACGGCAATGAGGAACTGGGCGATGATCATCGCCTGCTTCGTGTAGATGAGCTCGAAACCGCCGAAGGGGCCGCTGCGCACGAGGAGGAGCCAGATCACGAGCCCGGCGACGACGGGGGGCATGCCCATGCCCGTGCCCACGGCGGCGAGGATGAGGGTGCGGGCGGGGAAGCGGGCGCGCCCGAGGAGGTAGCCGAGGGGCACGCCGACGAGCATGGCGAGGGCGGTGGCGGAGCCGGAGACGAGGAGCGAGCGGCCGGCGATGCCGTACAGCTGGCCATCGCCGCCGCCGATGAGGCGCAGGGCCTCGAGGAGGCCCTCCCCGATGGCGTCCATCAGCCTCCTCCGGCGGTGGCGGCAGCGGCGGGGGTGAAGAGCGACTGGCCGAACTCCCCGGCGCGGAACCGCCCGATGAGGGCCTGCGTCTCCGGTTCGAGGAGGAAGGCGACGAAGGCCTCGGCCTGGGCGGCGGCGATGCCCTCGTGTCGGTCGGGGTTGACGACGTAGGCGTGGTAGACGTTGCGGAGTCGGGCATCGCCCTCGACGAGGACGGCGAGATCGAGCACGCCGCGCAGGGCGAGGTAGGTGGCGCGATCGGTGAGGGTGTAGGCGCGGCGCTCGGAGGCGACGTTCAGGGTGGCGCCCATGCCCTGGCCCGTCTCTTCGCGGGAGAGGGAGGCAGGGTCGATGCCGGCGGCGGCCCAGAGGGCGAGCTCCTTCGCATGGGTGCCGGAGTCGTCGCCGCGGGAGACGAAGCGGCCACCGGCGGCGATGGCCGCGAGGGCGGCGGGGAGGTCGGGGGCGGAAGCGGCGGAGGCGGGGTCGCCGGGAGGGCCGACGATGACGAAGTCGTTGGTCATGACGAGGCGGCCGGAGACGAGGTCGCCGCGCTCGACGTAGGGCGCCTCGGCCTCGGGAGCGTGCACGAGGACCGCATCGGCGTTGCCTTCGCCGGCCATGCGCAGGGCGGCGCCGGTGCCCACGGCGATGACCTTCACCCTGATGCCCGTGCGCGCCTCGAAGCGGGGGACGAGCTCGTCGAGGAGGCCGCTGTCGTAGGTGGAGGTGGTCGTCGCGAGGATGAGGCCGCCGGGGTCATCGTCGCCCCCGCAGGCGGCGGCCAGGGCGAGGGCGCCGATGGCGGCGAGGGGGAGCAGCCAGCGGGCAAACGGCACGGGTGGCTCCCGGAGGGATATGCTGGCGGCAGCATAGCGGGCGGGGGAGGGAGGGGCTAGCGGGGCGGTCCGAGGCGGATGCGGCGGCGGAGGGGCTCGGGGTCGTCGGGGGCGCTCCACATCTCCCACCAGGCGTCGTCGAGCCACCAGGTGGCGCCGGCCTCCTCCCAGCGGGCGACCTCGGCGGCGTCGACGCCGGGGAGGCCGCGTTCGATCACGATGTCGTAGGGGGCATCGCCGGAGCGCTCGCGGTCGATCCAGGCGCGCATTGCGCGCAGGTCCTCGAGCGTCTCCTCGGGGGAGGCATCGAAGACCATCTGGCCGTCGGGGCCGAAGACGTTGGGGAGGAGGGCGTCGTAGCGGATGGCGCGGCGCATGGATTTGCGGCGGGGCCACATGGCGCCGTCGCGGGGCCAGGCGCCGACGACCCAGATGGGGACGCGCGGCTGCTGCAGGGGCGCCGGCCGGAAGGTGACCTCGCGCAGGCTGACGTGCTCGCCATCGAAGGCGAAGGGCTCGCCGCTCCAGAGCCCTTCGAGGACGGCGAGGCCTTCATCGAGCATGGCCGCGCGGGTGCGGCGGTCGAACGCGTCGCCGCCGAACCAGGGGCCCTCGTCGGGTGGGGCGCCGAGGCCGACGGCGAGCGTGAAACGCCCGCCGGAGAGGCGGTCGAGGGTGGCGGCCTGGCGCGCGATCAGCCAGGGGCGGTGCCAGGCGAGGGGGGTGAGCATCGTGCCGAGGCGCACGCGCTCGGTGCGGACGGCGACGGCGGAGAGGAGCACCCAGGCGTCGGCGAAGGGCGGCGGGGTCTCGCCGGGGGCGACGGCGTAGGGCGTATCCCAGAAGAAGACGCCGTCCCAGCCCGCCTCCTCGGCGTCGACGGCGAGCTGGATGAGCGTGGCGGGGTCGCCACCGTAGCCGACGTTGGGGAGGGTCACACCGAAGCGCATCAGGGGGGAGTCCAGGGGAGCGCGGCCCTGGCAGGCACGGTATCTACCACCAGATCATCTCGTCGACGTCCTCGGGGAGGTCGTCCCAGTCGGTCGTCCAGAGGCCGGAGCTGAGGTACTTCCAACCGCCGTCGGCGAGGAGGCAGACGATGTGCTGCTCGCCCTCGAGGCGCTCGGCGGCGCGCATGGCGGCGCGCACGACGGAACCGCTGCTGACGCCCGCGAAGATGCCCTCCTTCTCCGCGAGGTCGCGGGTGACGGCGAAGCTGGTCTGGCTGTCGACCACGATCTTCCCGTCGAGGACGGACTCGTCGAAGATCTCGGGGATGAAGCCCTCTTCGAGGGCGCGCAGCCCCTGCACGTTGTCGCCCGGGTGGGGGGCGGCAGCGATGACGCGGATGTCGGGCTTGCGCGCCTTCAGGCCGCGGCCCGTGCCGGTGAGGGTTCCGCCCGTGCCGAGGCCGGCGACGAAGGCGGTCGTCTCGGGCAGGTCGCGCAGGATCTCGACGGCAGTGCCGTGCTCGTGGGCGGCGGGGTTGGCCTCGTTCCCGTACTGGTAGGGGAAGTGGTAGCGGCCGGGGTCGGCGGCGACGATCGCCTTGGCCTTCTTGATGGCGCCGTTCGAGCCGAGCTCGCCGGGGGAGTAGATGATCTCGGCGCCGAGCGAGCGCAGGAGGAGGGAGCGCTCCTCGCTGACGTTCTCGGGCATGACGCAGACGACGTGGTAGCCGCGCAGCTTGCCGATAAGGGCGAGCCCGATGCCGGTGTTGCCGGAGGTGGGCTCGAGGATGGTGTCGCCCGGCTTGAGCTCGCCGCGCTCCTCGGCGGCGTCGATCATCGCCAGGGCGATGCGGTCCTTCACCGAGCCCGTGGGGTTCTGGCCCTCGAGCTTGGCGTAGATGTGGACCTCGGGACGGGGCGCGAAGGCGCGCAACTCGACGAGGGGCGTATTCCCGATGAGGTCGAGGACGGAGCGGTAGAGGGCCACGGCGGCGGGCTAGCCCCCGGCGAGGGCGGGGAGGATGTCGAGGACGTCGCCATCGCTGAGGGCGGTGGCGGCGCCGCCCATGTAGCGGATGTCCTCATCGTTCAGGTAGACGTTGACGAAGCGCTGGAGCTGCCCGTCCTCGCCGTACATCTGGGCCTTGAAGCCGGGAAAGCTGGCCTCGATGTCGTCGACGACCTCGGCCACGGTGGCGCCGCGCGCCTCGATCTCCTTCTGCCCGCCGACGAGCTTCTGGAGGACGGCGGTGACACGGATGCGGACGGTGGGCGCGGTGGCTGAGGTCACGGGCGGGCTCTCCTGGGTGGTGGGTTCGCTTACTCGAGGCTAGACGGCGGCTTCCTCTTCCTCCGGGTGGGGGAAGGGGGAGCCGCAGAACTCCTCGTAGTCGATGAGCTCGGTGATGGTGGGGTTCTCGCCGCAGAGGGGGCAGTCGGGGTCGCGGCGGATCTTCACGGTGCGGAACTGGAGCGAGAGGGCATCGTAGAGGAGGAGGCGGTTCACAAGGGGCTCGCCCTGCTCGAGCACGAGCTTGAGCACCTCGGTCGCCTGGATGCTGCCGATGGTGGCGCACATCGCGCCGAGCACGCCCGCCTCGGCGCAGCTCGGCACCATGCCGGGCGGGGGCGGCGCGGGGTAGAGGCAGCGGTAGCAGCCCTGGCCGGGCAGGTAGGTCGTGGCCTGGCCATCGAACATGAGGATGGAGCCATCGACCAGCTTCTTACCGCGCAGGTAGCAGGCGTCGTTCACGAGGTAGCGGGTGGCGAAGTTGTCGGCGCCGTTCACGACGATGTCGTACTGCTCGATGATCTCGAAGGCGTTGTCGCTGGTGAGGGGCGCCTCGTGGAGGACAACGTCGATGTTGGGGTTGTGGGCGAGCAGCGTCTCCTTCGCCGACTGGACCTTGGGGCGGTCGATGTCGGCGGTCTGGTGGAGGATCTGGCGCTGGAGGTTGGAGCGGTCGACGATGTCGAAGTCGATGAGGCCGAGCTTCCCCACGCCGGCGAGGGCGAGGTAGAGGGCGACGGGCGAGCCGAGCCCGCCGGCGCCGACGACGAGGACCCTCGCCTCGATGATCTTGCGCTGCCCGACACTGGCGACCTGAGGCATGATGAGGTGGCGGCTGTAGCGCTCGACCATCTCCGGGGTGAGGACGACATCGGCGCCGCCGGCGAGGGCGGGGATGAAGGCGACTTCGTCGCCGGATGCGAGGCGGGTGGCTTCGCCGTCGAGCGTATCGATCTCGACCTGGTTCACGTAGACGCCGATATGGGTGGCGAGCTCGCCCTCGGCATCGCGCACCTGGGCGCCGAAGCCGGGAAACTGGTCGTCGAGGTCGTCCATGACCTCGCGCAGGTTCGCGCCGGCGGCGCGGACGCTGACGCGGTTGCCCACGAGGTGGCGGAAGGGGGTGGGGACGTAGACGTTGACGGTCACTGGCTCTGCCTCGCTGTGGTTCCCGCCGGCGGGCGGACCGGATTGTGGGGCGGCTCCCGCCCTGGGACTAGAGGTCGACACTGAGGTAACGCTCCCCGGTGTCGCAGAGAATGGTGACGATACGGGCATCCTCGCCGAGGCGCTCGGCCACGGTGAGGGATGCGATGACGTTGGCGGCGGCGGAGATGCCGACGAGCAGGCCCTCCTCGCGGGCGAGGCGGGCGGTCATGGCGAAGGCGTCCTTGTCCTCGATGCGGATGACCTCGTCGTAGACCTCGCGGTCGAGGACGCCGGGGACGAAGCTCGCGCCGATGCCCTGGATGCCGCTCAGCCCGGGGCGGCCGCCGCTGAGGACGGGGGAGCGGGCGGGCTCGGCGGCGACGATTCGGACGCGCTCGCCGAGCTCCTCGCGGAGCACCTGGCCGACCCCGGTGACGGTCCCGCCGGTGCCCACGGCGGCCACGAATGCATCAATGCGGCCCTCGGTGGCGGCGATGATCTCGCGGGCGGTCGTGCGGCGGTGGACCTCGGGGTTGGCGGGGTTCTCGAACTGCTGGGGGACGAAGACGTCGGGCTCGCTCTCGGCGAGCTGGGCGGCGGCGAAGACGGCGCCGGTCATGCCCTCGATGGCGGGGGTGAGGTGGACCTCGGCGCCGTAGCGCTCGAACAGGCGGCGGCGCTCGACGGACATGTCTTCGGGCATCGTGAGGATGAGTCGGTAGCCCTTCACCGCGGCGACCATGGCGAGCCCGATGCCGGTGTTGCCGGAGGTAGGCTCGATGATGGTGGCGCCGGGGCGGAGGCGGCCGGTTTGCTCGGCGTCCTCGATCATGGCGAGGGCGATGCGGTCCTTGACGGAGCCGCCGGGATTCATGCTTTCGAGCTTGCCGTAGACCTCGGCGGACCCCGGCGGGACGACGCGGTTGAGCCGGACGAGGGGCGTGCCCCCGACAAGGTCGAGGATGGACTCGGCGATCCTTGGCCGCGTCGGTGTGGTCATGTCACCCTCCGCTCGATTGCCCCGGCTCCGCCTCCGCGCTCGGCCACTCGACGTCGCTCGACTGCTCCGGCTCCGCCTCCGCGCTTGGCCACTCGACGTCGCTCGACTGCTCCGGCTCCGCCTCCGCGCTCGCTCATATCTGGTACCTGCCCGCGACGGCCTGGGGTTCCCTGGCGTGGAGATCGGCGATGGTGTAGCTGGCGAGGATGGCGCTGGTGGACTGCTGGATGCGCTCCCAGATCTCGCGCTGGCCGCACTGGTGGGGGTGGTCGGTGCGCTCGGGAGGCTCGTCGAGCCAGGCGACCGGAGCGAGGCTGCCCTCGAGGGCGACGATGGCGTCGAGCACGGAGATGTCGGCGGGGTCGCGGGCGAGGGCGTGGCCGCCGGCGGGGCCGCGCTGGGAGCGCACGAGGCCAGCCTTGCGGAGCGTGGTGAGGAGTTGGTCGAGGTACTGCTCGGGGACGTGGCGGCGGAGGGCGATCTCGGAGCACTGCAGGGGCCCCTGGCCGTAGTGGTCGGCCAGCTCGATGAGGGCCCGCAGCCCGTAGTCGCCCCGCGTGGAACAGCGCATCTGACCTGTCCCGCGACGGCGTTGCCGCCGCAAGAGTCGCCTCCTGCCTAAAGTCGAGTAAGTCTGTCAACAATCGTAGGGGGCGGCGGCGCGAGGGGCAAGGGGGGCGCGCGAGCGCGAGGCCCGTTGCCGGTTGATGGTACAGTTGTGCCAGGACACCAGCGGCCGCTCGCAGTCACGCCCCAGGGGCGGAAACGGCGTCGCAGGTAGGGATCGGAAGGGCTGATGAGGAGACTGCTTCTCCTGGGGCTGCTGGTTGCCGCCGTTCTTCCTGCCCTGGCCCCGCGTGCGATAGCCGGGAATCCCGATCTCGACCCCGATCCCGCGACACTGACCGGTCCCGTATCGGTCGAGATACTGGTGGAGCAGTATCCCGCCAACTCCGACAGCATCCGAATCACGATTGAGAGCGAAGGCCGCTGGACGGTTACGTGGGACGTCGAGGGGCGGGCCGTTGACAAGAAGACAGTCAGGCTGGACACAGTGGACTCCAGCGGCGCCGTTCGCTACGGCCACGAGACGCTCTATCCCGTCATTCGACGCACGCCGCTTATCGCACCGGACAGTGCGAGCGCTTCCAGCAGGGCGGGAGCGGGCGGGACTCACTGGGTCACTATCGACTGCACATGGTCGGAAGAGACCTGGCTGTACCTGACGATCGGACCGTTCGAGGAGATTCGAGAAGCGATCCTGGAGGGCTTCTCGTTCGGCTTCCTCCTTTGCGAGAACTGGGAGTACCTCCTGGATTGGGATCCCCCGGGCGGGTCCATGACGCTGCCTGAACTGCGGGATGCAGTGGCGGCCTTCCTCGCATCACGGCCACAACCGGCCACCCTTGGCGAACTGCGCCCCTTGCCAACCACCGAGGTCACGGAGTGCATCGACTACAAGCCTGTCCCGTTCGAGTTCGTCGCGCGGAAGGAGGCAGACGACGCCCAGGGGATCTCGGTCGAGGTCCTCGTGGACGGCGTTACCTTGCATTCGCTGCGCCTGAACGAGGTCAACACCATCGAGGTTCCGTTGGAGGGCTACTGCACGTGGTCCCCGACCCAGACGTAGGGTTGGCGCCTGCTACCCTTGAGTCTCAGTTCTTCGCGGGGTTGGACCGTTCGCTTACGTCGCGCGTGACCTTCCGTTCCTCAACCGGCTGCGCGAGCAGGTGCTGTTCGCGGCGGGTCCGATCGGCTCGACGATCCTCTCGCTGAAGCCGACACCGGAGGACTACGGCGGGCTCGACGGCTGCAACGAGTACCTCGTCGTCTCGAAGCCCGAGCTGGTAGCAGGCATCCAGCGGAGCTTTTATGCGGCCGGGTGCGACGCGGTGGACTCCGTCACGTTCGGGGCGAACCGGGTCGTCTTCGCCGAGTACGGCATCGAGCATCGGGTGCGCGAGATCAATCGCCTCGCGGCGGAGGAGCTCGGGCGCGTGCGGGACGAGTTCTCGACGCCGGAGTGGCCACGCTACAGCCTGGGGACGATCGGGCCGGGCACGAAGCTGCCCTCGCTGGGTCACATCGACTATGACGACCTGGTCGAGAGCTACCGCGAGCAGGCGCTGGGGCTGATCGAGGGAGGGATCGACGTGCTCAAGGTCGAGACCTGCCAGGACCTGCTGCAGACGAAGGCGGCGCTGGGCGCGATCGAGGACGCGTTCGCGGAGACGGGCGCGCGCCTGCCGGTGATCGCGAGCGTGACGATCGAGACCACGGGCACGATGCTGCTCGGCTCCGACATCGCCTGCGCGCTGACGACGCTGGAAGCCCTGGACACGGTCGACGTGATCGGCATCAACTGCGCGACCGGGCCCGAGCAGATGGTCGAGCACGTACGCCACCTGGCGCAGCACTCGCGGCGGCCGGTGTTCATCGGGCCGAACGCGGGCCTGCCGGAGATCCGGGACGGAGAGACGTGCTATCCGCTCACGCCGGAGGAGTTCGCCCGGTACCAGGGCATCTTCGTAACGGAGATGGGGACGAGCATCGCGGCGGGCTGCTGCGGGACGACGCCGGAGCACTTCGAGGCTGCCATCGAGGCCGTGGGGCGTCCGCGCCCGAAGCCGCGGCCGGAGACCATCGAGGCGGCCTGCAGCTCGCTCTACACGAGCGTGCCCTTCGAACAGGACACGTCGTTCCTGGTGGTGGGGGAGCGGATGAACGCGACGGGGTCGCGGGCGTTCCGAGATCTGCTGCTGGAGGAGGACACGGAGGGCGTGGTGGCGCTGGCCCGCCAGCAGGCGGCGGAGGGCGCGCACGTGCTCGACCTAATGGTCGACTACGTGGGGCGCGAGGGTGCGCCGGACGTGGAGCGCTTCGCACGGGAGCTGCGCACCCAGGCGACCCTGCCGCTGGTGTTCGACTCGACCGAGGTGCCGGTGGTGGAGACGGCGCTGAAGCTGTACGGCGGCAAGCCGGTCGTGAACTCGATCAACCTGGAGGACGGGGAGCGCAAGATTACGCAGCTGCTGCCGCTGATCAAGCGCTTCGGGGCGGCGGCGGTGGCGCTCGTCATCGACGAGGAGGGGCAGGCGCGGACGGTCGACTGGAAGCTGCGCGTCGCGCACCGCATCCACGACCTCGCGGTGGGGCGCTACGGGATGGAGCCCGGCGACCTGCTGTTCGACATGCTCACGTTCCCGCTGGGGGGCGGGCAGGAGGATCTGCGCGGCGACGCCATGGCGACGCTGGAGGCGATCCGGCGGGTGAAGGCGGAGCTGCCGGGGACGCACACGATCCTGGGGGTCTCGAACGTGTCGTTCGGGCTGAAGCCGGCAGCGCGGCGCGTGCTGAACTCGGTGTTCCTGGCGGAGGCGGTGGAGGCGGGGCTGGACGCGGCGATCGTGAACGCCCGGCAGATCCGGCCCCTCAGCCGCATCCCCGAGGCGCAGCTCGAGGCGGCGCGCGACCTCATCCATGACCGGCGGCGGGAGGACTACGACCCGCTCATCCACTTCCTCTCGCTCTTCGAGGACGTGGAGGCGGCGCCGAAGCGGGCGGAGGAGCAGGCGTCCCTGCCGGTGGAGGAGCGGCTGAAGCAGCGCATCATCGACGGGGACCGGCGGGGGCTGGAGGGGGACCTGGACGAGGCGCTCGGGGAGATGGAGGCGCTCACGATCATCAACGAGCACCTGCTGGACGGCATGAAGGTCGTGGGCGAGTTGTTCGGGTCGGGGAAGATGCAGCTTCCCTTCGTGCTGCAGAGCGCGGAGACGATGAAGGCGGCGGTGAGCCACCTGGAGCCGCACATGGAACGGGTCGAGGGGTCGGGGAAGGGACGGATCGTGCTGGCGACGGTGCGCGGGGACGTGCACGACATCGGCAAGAACCTCGTCGACATCATCCTCTCGAACAACGGGTACACGGTGGACAACCTGGGCATCAAGCAGCCGATCGCGACCATCATCGAGAAGGCGCTGGAGGTGGAGGCTGACGCGATCGGGCTGAGCGGGCTGCTCGTGAAGAGCACCGTCGTGATGCGCGAGGACCTGGAGGAGCTGAACGCGCGCGGGCTCTCGCGCTTCCCGGTGCTGCTGGGGGGCGCCGCGCTCAACCGGCGCTACGTCGAGCACGACCTGCGGGCGGTGTACGAGGGGGACGTTTACTACTGCCAGGACGCCTTCGAAGGGCTGGACACGCTCGGGCGGGTGGTGGCCGGGGAGGGGCCGGAACCGGCGCGGACGGCGCCCTCGGAGGCGCCAGCCGCGCGCGTGGAGGCGGCAGCGGGAGCGGGGGAGGCGGCGGTGCGGTCGGCGGTGGCGCGGGATGCACCCGTGCCGCAACCCCCGTTCTGGGGGAGCCGGGTGGTGCGGGGCATCCCCCTGCGCGATGTCTTCCCGTATGTGAACGAGACGGCGCTCTTCCGGGCACAGTGGGGCTACCAGCGGGGCGACCGCGGGGAGGCGGAGTACGAGGCGTTCCTGGAGGAGGAGGTGCGACCCGTGTTCCGCCGCTGGCAGGAGCGCGCCATCGGGGAGGGGCTGCTGACGCCGCAGGTGGTCTACGGCTACTTCAAGTGCCGGGCGGAGGGGAACGACCTGCTCGTCTGGCCGGAGGTCGAGGGGGAGGCGCCGGCGGGGGAGCCCGTGCGCTTCGGGTTCCCGCGACAGGGCGGGGGGCGGCGGCTCTGCATCGCCGACTTCTTCCGCGACGGCGAGAGCGGCGAGTACGACACGGTCGCGTTCCAGCTGGCGACGGTCGGTCCGCGGGCGACGGAGCTGGCGCAGGAGCTGTTCGAAGCGGACGAGTACCGGGAGTACCTGCACTTCCACGGGTTCGGCGTCGAGAGCGCGGAGGCGCTGGCGGAGTTCTGGCACAAGCGGGTGCGGGAAGAGCTGGGCATCGCAGGGCGGGACGCGGCCGACATCCGGGAGCTGTTCCGGCAGGGGTACCAGGGGTCGCGCTACTCGTTCGGGTATCCCGCCTGCCCCGACCTGGAGCAGCAGGTGGGGATTGCAGAGCTGCTGCGTCCAGAGCGGGTGGGGGCGGAGCTGGGGGAGACCTTCCAGTGGCACCCGGAGCAGACGACCAGCGCGATCGTGGTGCACCACCCGGAGGCGCGCTACTTCACGGCGTAGGGCGGCTAGCCGCGGGGAGCGGGCGGGGCGGGGTCGGGGACGAGGGGGATGCCGGTCCAGCGGAGGTAGTCGGCGTAGGCCCAGCCCTGCTCGCCGTCCTCCGTAAGGACGTACACCCAGACGCAGTTCCCGTACAGGTCATCCTCGGTGCACGGACCCTGGACGATGTAACCGTCGGCCGGGTGGGGAACCAGCTCGACAACGCGCTCGGGGGGCAGGCAAACGACGATCTCGGACGCGGTGGTCGCCTCCTCGCGAACGTTCAGGCACGTGTCGACAACGACCTCGGCGGTGAGGGAGTCGTCGAAGGGCGGGAGCTGGATGGCAGGTTGGAGGGAGGACGCCACTGGAGAAGCCCCCTTCCCGTTGATCCTCGGCAAGAGACGTATCTCTTCGCCGGAGGGATTCCAGGCGCTGTGCGCGAGAACCACCGACTCGTGGAATCGCGGGGCAGCCAGGATGTTGCCGCTCAGATCGACCACGGTGGCGAATCGATCGTGGATGAAGTGCCCAGGATCGGCAGTGCTTGGGCGAAGGTGCCCGGAAGGCAACGGATCAGGCAGGGAGAACCACTGCCCCTCGATGGTTGCGATGTGGAGACCCTGGACGGTCCCCACAACAAGCGCCGAACTGTCGGCCAGCCACGCAGCATTGTCGCCACCGCCACTCTGGCGAAACGGGAAGGTGGCCCCGGTGACCCTAAGCACCTCATCACCGGTAGTGGCGTCGAAGACCGACACTGCCGTGAGGGCGAAGTAGTCGACGTGGCCAAACCACTCATCACAGCAGTCGCGAACTCGGGTTACGGCGGCAAAGAGACTACCGTCGGGGGAGAGCCGGGCACCCGCGCTATTGCCCGCGAAGCAGTCAACACTGACATCGGACAGCACATCGCCATTCCAGTCGCGACGGGCTATGCGACAGACCCCGCTCGCCCCCGCAGCCGGGGCCCCACCCACGTCGTCGAAGTCGCCAGTGAACTCAACAGAGCCGTACCAATCCCCGGAGGAGGGAGGACGAGGGGCGCCATCGGCTTGTTCGAGGGGGAAGTTCTCGCCGGTGGACAAGTCGATGACGTGCTTCCTGGCAACGTCGCTGGCAAGAGCGAAGCCCGCATCGAGATTCCACTGGAGAATCTCCCAGTCGGCCGGAAGCTCAAAGGCCGCCGTCTCGTCCATGGACGGGTCGACGACGATGTAGCGCTGGACGTCGGTGTCAGCGGCGACGTCGAGCCGCCGGAAGGCGACACGTTCGTCCGGGATCAAGCTGGAGTATGAAGTGGTCAAGCCCCGCCAGTAGGGCGCCTCCTGAAATCCGACGATCTGCAGGGCCCGCGGATCCCAGGCGAAGGTACGGCCCGTCTCGCGGTCGTGGAGGGCGGCGTCGGTCGCCGCATAGCGGTAGCCATGCGAGAAGAACGGTTCGACTCCCGCAACGCTCCTCCAGCCCTCGACAGCACCGCTGTCGACATCGAGGAAGAATATCGGAGCCTCCTCGTCGATGAGCTCACCAGGGGCGTACTCGAGGCGCACAAAGGCCTCATCGGTGGGGACTTGGCGGATGCCGAGGGCGTTGGGGGTGGAGTCGATGGGGGGCGCGGGAGTGGGCTCGGGGGTCGGTTGCGGGGTGGCCTGGGGTTCGGGCGTGGAGGTCGGGGGCGGGGTGGGAGCGGGAGTGGGGTTGGGAGTGGGAGCGGGAGTGGGGTCGGGAGTGGGGGTGGGCGTTGTCGCGGTGGCGGGGGAGGCGGTGGGGGCGGGGGAGATGAGCACGTTCTGGGGCTCGCCGGGGCGGGTGAGCAGGACCGCGAGGATGATGGCGGGGATGGCGGCGACCGCAACGACGGCGGCGACCGCCGTTCCGAGGAGGGGCTTGGGGAGGAGGGCGAGGGGCGCGAGGAAGACGCGCATGCGCGCTCCGACCAGTTCGCCGATGCGGACGGGGCGGCGTTCGGGCTCCCAGGTGGCGATCTCGCGGCGGTTCCGCAGCTCCAGCTTCCCGAGGATGTTGGAGATGTGGTACTTGACCGTGTAGGGGCTGATGCCGAGCTTGATGGCGATCTCGGCGTTGGTCGCGCCCGAGCGGGCCTCCTCCAGCACGCGCCACTCGGCGGGCGTGAGGACGTCGGGATGGGGCGGGCGGCCTCGTCCGCGGCGGGTCATGGGGCAAGCCTAGGGGGAATGCGGACGAATTACCCCGTCCGTTTCGGGAAGTTGGCTCTAGGTGTCGAGCTCGGCCACGAGCTGGTCGCGGAGGCGGTACTTCTGGACCTTGGTGGCGGACATGGGCCAGTCGCCGGGGGCCACGAAGCGGATGTGGCGGGGCACCTTGAAGCTGGCGATGCGGCCGCGGCAGTGCGCGATGAGGTCGTCGGGGGCGACTTCCGCGCCGGGGACGAGCTCGACGAAGGCGGCGGGCACCTCGTCGTAGCGCTCGTCGGGGACGCCCACGACCTGGGCGATGTTCACGGCGGGGTGGGTCTGCAGGTAGGACTCGATCTCGAGGGCGGCCACGTTCTCGCCGCCGACCTTGAGCATGTCCTTGAAACGGCCCATGAAGCTGACGCGGCCATCCTCGTCGAGGGCGCCGAGATCGCCGGTGTTGAACCAGCCGTCGGCGTCGAAGCACTCGGCGTTCTTCACCGGGTCCTTGTAGTAGCCCTCGAAGACGCAGTAGCCGCGCATCCAGATCTCGCCGCGGGTGTTTGGCTCCGCGACGGGGCCGCCGGTCTCGGGATCGCGGATCTGGAGCTCGATGCCGGGGAGGGGGCGGCCGGAGGTGACGGGGCGTTTCTCGGGCGGGTCGTCGGGGTGGCTGAAGCAGGCGACGCCGCCGCACTCGGTGAGGCCGTAGGCGTTCGTGTGCTGGGCAGTGGGGAGGGCGGCGTGGATGCGGCGGAGGGCGTCGGGGGGGGCGACGTTGTTCATGAGGCGGATGCGGCTGAACTCGGCCGGGTCCCACTCGGGGTGGTTGAGGAGGGCGGTGGTGATGGGCGGGAAGGTCGAGAAGCAGACGGTCGCCCGCTCGTCGCGGAGCTGGGAGATGCCGAGGGCGGCGTTGAAGTGGGTGAGGGTGATGTAGGCGGCGCCGGAATCGAGGCAGCCGATGATGGGGAGGATGGCGCTCATGTGGAAAAGGGGCAGCGGGTCCCAGAAGCGGTCCTCGGCGGTGAGGCGGAAGCGGTCGCCACAGGCGTTCACGGAGGTGCGCACGAGCGCCTCGTGCGTGAGGGGGCAGCCCTTGGGGTCGGCGGTGGTGCCCGAGGTGTACATCATCATGGCCACGTCGCGCAGGCGGACGCGGGAGCGGAGGGTGTGGACGTGGTCCTCGGTGACGCCCACGGCGGCCGACTCGAACGCCGCGCGGTCGAGCATCCCGTCCGGCTGCGACTTCTTCGGGCTCGCTCCGCTCGGTCGCTCGACTGCTTCGCGCTCGCTGCCCAGGAGGATGACACTCTGCAGCTTCGGGGCGGCGGGGAGGTCGAGGGCGGCGGGGTCGGGGGCCCCGGCGAGACCGGGGAGGCAGCGGTGCAGCAGATCCACGAAGTCGACGTGCTCATCGATGAGGTCGCTGGTGATGAGGAGCTTCAGGTCGGCGTTCTCGATGACGTAGGCGAGCTCGTGCTCCTTGTAGCGAGCGTTGATGGGGACGACCCAGGCGCCAAGCATGGCGGCGCCGAACATGACCTCGATGTAGTCCATGCAGTTGGGCATGAGGATGCCGAGGTGGTCGCCGGGGCCGAGCCCGAGCCCGGCGAGGGAACGGGCGGCGCGCACGGCCGCCTCGTTGAGGCTGGCGAAGGTGTGGCGCGCGTCGGGGAAGATGATGGCGTCGGCGTCGGGGTGGCGGGCGGCGGCGCGGACGGGGAGGTCGCCGAAGGGGACGACCTCGGTCCATTCGTGCGCGGGTGCGGCTCCACTCATGCGGAATCCCTCACGTGGCGTGCCGGAGCGGCTCAGCGCTTGTCGAACTCGAGATGGAGCTCGTAGAGGCCGAGCATGATGCCTGGCTGGTGGGTGAAGTCGTTCTTGCCCGGCGCGAAGCGGATGTTGTCGAGCCGGTCGATGAGGACCTCGGTGGCGATGTTCTGCTCGAGGCGGGAGATGCCCTGGCCGGGGCAGTTCCGCGGGCCCATCGAGAAGGTCAGGTGGCGGCCGGGGTTCTTGCGGTCGAGGCGCAGCTCGCCCGGGGCGGGGCAGAGGTCGGCGTCGCGGTTCCCGGCGCCGAAGCGGAGGTGGAGGAGGGAGCCCTTCGGGATCTTCACCCCGCGGATCTCCATATCCTCGGGCACGTAGCGGCCGCCGGCGCCTCCCTGGGTGGGGGCGTAGAGGCGGAGCGCCTCCTCGACGAAGAAGCGGATCTTCCCGCGATCGGCGCGCATCTCCTCGATGAGCTCGGGGTGCTGGGCGAGGAGCAGGGCTTCGGAGGTGAGGGCGTACTGCGTCGTCTCATTGCCCCCGATGTGCATGAGCACGGCAATGCTGATGATCTCGCCGTCGCTGAGCTTGCGGCCCTCGTAGTCGACCTGCGAGAGGAAGGAGATCATGTCCTCCGTCGGGTTCGCCCGCTTCTCGTCGATCTGCGACTGGATGTAGCGGTGGAAGTCGACGAGGACGGCGGCGTTCTCGCGCTCGACCTCCTCGGAGAGCTCGTTGCGGGGGCCTTCCCCGTAGACGAAGCGGCGGACCTGGGCCTCCTCCATCTTCTTGAGCATGGGCATGTCCTCGAGGGGGAAGCCGAGGATGGTGGTGATGACGGTCTGGGGGAGGGGCGCGGCGAACTGCGTGACGTACTCGACCTCGCCGTCGTCGATCCAGTTGTCGATGAGACCGTCGACGGCGGCGGTGACCATCTCGCGGTGGCGGTCGGCGCCCTCGGGGCCGACCCAGGGGTCCCAGAGCTGCATGCGGTAGCGCTTGTGCTGCTCGACGGTGGGGCGGAGGGTCTGGGCGGCGTCGACGGTCTCGCCGAAGCCCTCCTCGCGGAAGATCTCGGACTCGATCTCGCTGGAGCCGGCGGAAGCGGCGGCGGAGATGTCCTCGGGCATGAGGTCGAAGAAGCGGGGGTCGCGGGTGATGGAGGCGATGTCCTCGAACTTCGAGACGATGAAGGCGTCGGCGCCGGGGAGCCAGCCCTTGCCGGGGATGCGGGCGATGGGCGCTTCGCCGTGGAGGACCTTGTAGGAATCGAACCAGTGCTCCTGGGAGCCGGGCTCGAAGAGCTCGGCGCCGATGTCGGCGGCGACGGGGCAGGCGGAGGCGGGGATGGCGTCCGCGCTGGCGGGGTCGGTGGTGGCGTCGGTCATGGGGATCCTCCTGGGTTGGGTTTCAGACGTAGCCGAGCTCGCGCTCCATCGAATCGATGGCGTCGTCGATGATGTCGTAGGCCTTCATGGCCGTCTCTTCCGAGCAGACCAGGGGCGGGCAGACGCGGGTCACGTTGCCACCGCCGGAGACGACGAGGCCGCGTTCGAGGCATTTCGTATAGAAGAGGCGGCCGGCCTCGAAGCTGGGCCGGCGGCTCTCCTTGTCGGTCACGAAGTCGAGGGCGAGGAGGAGGCCGCGGCCGCGCGCATCGCCGACGGAGGGGTGGGTGTCGCGGATGCGCTCAAGGCGCGCGAGGGAGGCCTCCCCGAGGGCACGGGCGTGGTCGAGCAGGTCTTCCTCGGCGATCGTGTCGAGGACGGCGAGGGCGGCCGCGCAGGCGACAGGCTGGCCGCCGTTGGTGGTCGAGGGCTGGGTCTGCTGGAGGGTGTCCTTGAGGCCCTCACGCACGCAGAGGACGGAGATGGGAATGCCGTTGCCGAGCATCTTGCCGATGATGACGGCGTCGGGAATGACGCCGTAGTGCTCGGCGGCGAACCACGCGCCCGTGCGTCCGAAGGTCGCGAACTCATCGAAGATGAGGAGCATGTCGTGGCGGTCGGCGATCTCGCGGAGGCGGGGGAGGAACTCGTCGGGGTAGGTGCGGGCGCCGCTGCCGTTGGTGATGGGCTCGACGATGATGCCGGCGAGCTTCCCGTGGCTGTTGGCGAGCATGAGGCGCTCGGCGAAGTCGGTGCAGTGCATGCCGCAGTCGGGGTACGTCATCTTGTACTCGCAGCGGTAGCAGAAGGCGGCGGGCACGGTGAGGAAGCCGGAGGGGCGGGGTCCCGTGGCGGTGTTCCCCATGCCGGTGGCGATCGCGCTGGTGGTGCGCCCGTGGTAGTCGCCGGTGAAGGAGAGGAACTCGTGGTTGCCGGTGGCGGCGCGGGCCACGCGGAGGGCGGCCTCGGTCGCCTCCGTGCCGGTGTTGAAGAACTGGAAGACGTTGAGATCGCCGGGAGTAATGGCGGCGAGGCGCTCCATGAGCTCGACGCGCACGTCGGTGGGGAAGTCGCGCACGTTCAGGAGGCGGCCCGCCTGGTTGGCGACGGCCTCGGTGATGCGGGGGTGGGCGTGGCCGAGGGCGGCGACCATGTGGCCCTGGGTGAAGTCGATGTAGCGGTTCCCGTCGGCGTCCGTGAGGGTGACGCCCTCGCCGTGGGTGAAGGCGACCGGCAGGGCGTTCACCATCTGGAAGTAGCTGCCGTACTGATATTCCTGGGTCTTGTCGAAGAGGTCCTGCGAGCGGGGCCCGGGGAGGTCGCCGTCGATCAGGGGGGCGTCAACGGCGGGGGCGTTCGCCCACTCGATGCTGCTGGCGAACGTGGTTCCCGAATGCGTTTGCGCAGCCATGCCTCGCACCTCCCCTCAGGAGCGAGGCGGATTGTACGCGCCAGCGGGCGGCGGAGTGGCGCGGGCGCCTAGACGGCGCCGATGCGCTCCGCCTCGGTCTCGCGCAGTTCCTGTGCCTCAGCGGGCGTGAACGTGGCCCCGCAGGTGCCACAGTCGAAGTGCGAGGCCCTGTCCTCGTGCCCGATGTCATCGGGCTCATCCCACTTGGGGACGAGGTTGGTGTGGGGGCACTCCTCACGCTCAACGGGAACGTCGGCGTGGATGCCCTCAGCCTCGGATGCGTCGCCGCGCTTGAAGAGCTTGTCCAAGAGACCCATGGGTCGCCTCCCCTCGCTATGGGCCATACAACACAATCGTATATGGCCAACCAGGGCAGGTCCGAGACTGCGTATCAGTTCCCCCACGGCGGCGGCTTGGAAGCGGGTCGCGTAGCCTGTTTGCCGCCATGCCGGGAGCGCTCGCGCCGTATCGCGTCATCGACCTGACCCGGGAGCTGGGGGCGGTCTGCACGCGGATGCTGGCGGGGCTGGGCGCGGACGTGGTGCGGGTGGAGCCGCCCGGCGGGGACGGGGCGCGCAGGCGGGCGCCGCTCGTGGGCGAGGGCGGCAAGCTGAGCGCGTGGTGGGCTCAGATGCACGCGGGCAAGCGCAGCATCACGCTCGACGAGGCATCGGCGGAGGACGCCGCGTTCCTGCTGGATCTGTGCGCGAGCGCGGACGCGGTCGTGCTCTCGACGGACGAGCGGGGCGAGTGCTGGCCGCTCGACCTGGACGAACTCAAGCGGCGAGCGCCGCAGGTCGTGCGGACGCTGATCACGCCGTTCGGGCTGGAGGGGCCGAAGGCGGGGTGGCTCGGCAACGACCTCGTCGGGCTGGCCGCCGGCGGGCTACTGTCGCTCTGCGGCGACCCCGACCGGGCGCCCCTGCGGGTATCGGTCGAGCAGGCGTACGCGCTCACGGGGGAGCAGGCGTGCGTCGGGACGCTGCTGGCGCTGCGGGCGAGGAAGCTGAGCGGCCGCGGGCAGCTCGTCGACGTGGCCATGCAGGCGGCGGTGGCGAACGCGCTCGGGAACTCGCGGCTCTACTACGCGATGGACGGGCTCGTGACGAAGCGGGCGGGCGGGGGGCGCGCCTTCGGGACGCAGGGGACGCGACTGATCTACCCGTCGGCGGACGGGTACGTGGCCTACTGGCGGCAGCCGGACAGCATCCGGGCGCTGGCGCGGTGGTTCGACGAGACGGGCGAGGCGCGCACGTTCGACCCGGAGGAGTGGGCGGGGCGGGCGCTGGCGGGCGGGGCGATGCCCTCACCCGAGGAAGTAGAGGCACTCGACCGGGAGATCCGGGGGTTCTTCTCAGGGCGGACGACGCATGAGCTGGGGGAGGAGGGGCAGCCGCGGGGCCTGATGATCTACCCGGTCAACACGATGGCGGACCTCGTCGCGAGCGACCACCTGGCGGAGCGGGGGTTCTTCGAGGAGGCGCACTCGCCGGCGGGGAGGCTGCGCATGCCGGGCGCGCCCATGAAGCTCTCGGGAACGCCGTGGCGGACGGGGAAGGCGGCGGCGGCGGATGCGCACCGGGAGGCGGTGCGGGCGGAGGTGGCGGCGGCAGCACGGTCGGTCGGGGCGCAGGCGAAGGGGGCGGTGGGGGCGCGCGACCTGTTCCGGGGCCTGCGCGTGGCGGACTTCTCCTGGGTGGGGGTGGGGCCGAACTCGACGCAGGTGCTGGCCTGGCACGGGGCGGAGGTGATCCGGGTGGAGTCCTCCTTGAAGCTGGACACGTTCCGCGGGGGTGGTCCGCGCCCGGCGGGCGACGGGAGTCCCGACGGGAGCGCCTACTGGGCCAACCACAACCGCGACAAGCTGGGGGTGCAGATCAACCTGCGGACGCCCGAGGGGGTGGAGGCGGCGAAACGGCTGATCGCGGCCAGCGACGTCGTCACGGAGTCGTTCACGCCGGGGTTCATGCAGCGGATCGGGCTCGACTACGAGTCCGTGCGGGCGATCAGGCCCGACGTGATCATGATGTCGATGTCGATGGAGGGGCAGTACGGGCCGCACGCGCAGTTCCGCGGGTTCGGCCTGATCCTGCAGGCGGCAGCGGGGATCACGGGCCTCACAAGCTGGCCCGACCGGCCCCCGACGGGCACGGGCGTGGCCTACACGGACTGGGTGGCGATGCACTTCGCCGCCTCGGGGCTGCTGGCGGCGCTCGACCACCGGGAGCGCACGGGCGAGGGGCAGTACATCGACCTCTCGCAGCTGGAGGCGACGACGTATGCGCTCGACGGGGCGCTGGTGGCGGCGCTCAACGGCGGCGCGGCGACCGTCGCGAACGGCAACCGCCATCCCGAGGCGGCCCCGCACGGCGTCTTCGCCTGCGAGGGTGACGACCGCTGGTGCGCCGTCGCGGTGATGGACGACGCGCAGTGGCTGCGCCTCTGCGAGGCGGTGGGGCGGGAGGACTGGGCGGCGGACGCGGGGCTGCGGGAGGCGGCGGGGCGGAAGGCCCGCGAGGACGAGCTCGAGGCGGGGCTGGGGGCGTGGTGCGGGAAGCGGTCGGCGGAGGAGGCGCAGGAGCGGCTGCAGGCGGCGGGGGTCCCGGCGCACCTGGTGGCGACCATGGCGGACGTGCAGCACGACCGGCAGCTCGATGCGCGGGGGCACTTCTGGGAGACGGACCACCCGGTCATCGGGCCGCTGACGTACGACGGCCCCGCCTACCTCCTGAGCGAGACGCGCGCCGGTCCGCGCAACCCGGCGCCGCTGCTGGGCCAGCACACGGAGCAGGTCTTCCGCGAGGTGCTGGGCTACAGCGAGGAGGAGCTGGCGGAGCTGGTCGTGAGCGGGGCGCTGCAGTAGCGGTCGCGAGCCCGGGCCCGCAACGAAAAGACCGCGGCGCCAGGCGCCGCGGTCTTCTGATTACCCGTAGGGGCCGCGATCTAGCGGTCGGGGCCTTCGAGGTAGTTGTCGAGCACCTTGTGCATGTGGCGGATGCGGCGCTCGCGGTAGTTGATGAGGAGCCCCTTGTACGCCCGCGAGTTCATGCCCTTCTGGACACGCGGCAGGTTGTAGGAGTCCTGGTCCATCACGAGGCCGATAGAGATCTCGCCATGCTTGTGCTGCGTGTGGATCGGCCGCGGAGGATGGTCGACACCCGGCGGGATACGCACGTAGGTCTGCATGTCGAAGAACATCTTGTTCGGATCCGTCGGATGCGGGCGCTGGCGGAAGAACAGGAAGTTGAGGGCGTTCGTATTGAAGGTGAGGCTGGGGAAGATGTAGTAGTGGTAGTCGTCGGAGAGCTGATCGTCGTTCAGCTCGGAGACATCGAGCCCCTGGGCGGCAGCCGACTTCTTGGTAGCCGCTTGCATGGCGGGACGCACCTCGCCCATGCCACCCTCAAACGTATCGGGGTTGATACCGGCGGCGACCATGAACTCCCGCAGCGGCTGCGTGATTTCCCTCTGGTTCGGGTAGCGCGGACTGACCAACCCGAAGGGGACGAGATAGCGGTTGTGCCGTTCGTACAGGTCGATCTGCACGTGGATGTCGTCAAGCGACTCCAGCAACTGCGGATGGATGCCCTGCACGTGGTAGACCTCATTGAAGGCATCAACGGAGGCCTTCCAGTTCGTTTCCCACTCGACGGTCAGGTCCTGAACGATGGCGTACTCCTCGAAGTGGTAGGGATCGAGGTGCCAGTTGACGGGCTCCAGGAACGCCAGCAGGGGTTCGCAGTCGGGGTTCATGTTGAACCAGACGAAGCCGCCCCACGTGTCGCAGGGAATCTCGGTGAGGGCCGTCTCCTGGGGCACGCCCTGGGTGAACGTGTCCTCGTCCGGGACGAACTTCTTCGATCCATCAAGGTTGAATTCGAAGAAGTGGTAGGCGCACTGGAACGACTCGGCGTGGCCCATGCCCGGGTTGCGGATCTGGTTCCCGCGGTGGGGACAGACGTTGTAGAAGGCGCGGACCTTGTCCTCCGCCTCGCGCACGATCAGGAACGACTCCGACCCCAGCTCGGTGGTGAAGTAGTCACCGATGTTGGGAATGTCGGACTCGCGGCCGGCCATGTTCCAGACCTTGGTCCACATGTGCTCCCACTCGAGCTTCATGTACTCCTCGGAGGTGTAGCGCTCCTTGGGGATGAGCTCGGTGCCGAGAAGAGGCTCGGGAGCCTTTTCGGTGGGGGTTCCCTGGCGGACGGAAGTGGTCATGGGGCAGCTCCATGCGAGGATTGGCGCGCGGATCGCGCAGTCAGGGGAACGTTACCCGGAATCGCGCCCCGAGGGAACCCCGAAGGCCGCCGGACGCCCCGCTCCGGGCGGTTACGCGCGGCTGCCGCTAGAATCGCTCGCCGTGGACCTGCGCCGATGCATCCGTGACGTTCCGGACTTCCCCCGGGAAGGCGTGCTCTTTCGCGACATCACGCCCCTGCTGGGGGATCCGCTCGCCTTTCGCTACGCCGTCGACGAGCTGTGCGTCCACGCGGCGCGGCGGGACGCCTCGGCCATCGTGGCGATCGAGTCGCGGGGGTTCGTGTTCGGCGCGGCCATGGCGGACCGCATGCGACTGCCCCTGGTGCCGCTGCGGAAGCCGGGCAAGCTCCCGGCGGCGCACATGTCGATCGAGTACTCGCTGGAGTACGGGGACAGCCAGCTCGACATCCACGAGGACGCGCTGAACGTGGGGAAGCGGGCGTACATCGTCGACGACCTGCTGGCCACGGGGGGGACGGCGGCGGCGGCGGCGAAGCTGGTAGAGCTGGTGGGGGGCGAGGTCGTGGGGATGGGATTCGTAATCGAGCTGGAGGCGCTGGGCGGCCGCGCGAAGATCGACGGCTACGACTCGGTCAGCCTCGTTCGGTACTAGCGGAGGCGGGCGTGCGCGACATCACGCCGATCCGCATCCTGCCGGGGACCGGCATCGAGGTGCTCGACCAGACGCTGCTGCCGCGCGAGGAGCGCAGGCGGCGGCTGACGACGGTGGCGCAGGTGGGGGAGGCGATCCGGATGCTGCGGGTACGGGGGGCGCCCCTCCTGGGCGTGACCGGCGCCTGCGGGATGGCCATCGCGGGGGAGGAGCGGGGCGCCGGGGCGGAGGCGCTCGCGCGGGCGGCAGACGAGCTGAAGGCGACCCGCCCAACGGCCGTCGACCTGGGGGCGATGATCGACGAGGCGCTGGCGGCGGTGGAGGGAGCAGGAACGGGGGAGGAGGCGCGGCGGAAGGCGCTCTGGGCGTTCGCCGAGCGGGCGCTGGCGCGCCAGCGGGAGCGGGACGGGGCCCTTGTCCGGCACGGCCGCGACCTGCCCGGCCTGGAGGGGGCGGTGCTCACGCACTGCAACACGGGCGGCCTCGCGACGGGGGCGGCGGGGACGGCGCTGGCGGTGATCGCGGAGGCCTGGCGGGCGGGCCGCCTCGAGCGCTGCTACGCGACGGAGACGCGCCCGCTGCTGCAGGGGGCGCGCCTCACGATGTGGGAGCTGGAGGCGCTCGGCATCCCCGGGACGCTGCTACCGGACACGGCGGCGGCCTCGCTGATCGCGTCGGGCCAGGTGGGCGCCGTGATCACGGGCGCCGACCGGATCGCGGCGAACGGCGACGGTGCGAACAAGGTGGGGACGTACGGCCTGGCGGCCGTCGCTGCGCGGCACGGGGTGCCGTTCTACCTGGCGGCGCCGACCAGCACGTTCGATGCGGCGACGCCCTCGGGGGAAGCGATTCCGATCGAGTTCCGGGCGGACGGGGAGGTGGGCGGCTTCGGCGGCGAGCGCTGGAGCCCCGATGGAGGAGACGCCTACAACCCCGCCTTCGACGTGACCCCGGCGGAGCTGATCGCGGGGATCGTGACGGAGCACGGGGTGCTGCGGCCACCCTACGGCCCCGCGATCGCGGCCCTGACCGGGTAGGCGTCGCCGCGAGTCCCGGGGCATCCCGGGAAGGCGCTCGCTTCGCTAGTCCATGACCTCGGCAAGGAGGGGAGGCCGCTCGCCGAGAGTCTCGCCGTGGCCTGCCGGCAATCGCGGAGCCGGCGCCTCGGGCCGCTCGGTGGTCGCATTGCCGGGTATGCGTTCCAGCAGGCGCTCGAGGTCATCGACTGCCGAAACCTCGAGCGTCGCGGTACGGGCGAGCGTCTGTCGCTTCTCCCCGAGGGGGACGCTCGGGGCCGCGACGGCAGCGAGGTTCCTCGCGATCTCGTCGTAGGCGCCGGCCAGGGGAACGGCCAGCGGGAGGGAATCCGGGAACCAGTCCCCCACTTCGCGCAGGTAGGAGGCCGCGTGCCGGCGGCACTCGGCAAACACGGTGGCGTTCCACTCGTTGCCGAAGCTCTCTCCGTGGCCATCGAGCGCCTCGAGCCATTGCGCGTAGGCATCCGGTCCAACGGCATAGCCCTCCAGGGCGAAGCGGGCGGGCGAGCGGAACATCTCGATGGCGAACGAGAGGCTCTCGCGCACCATGTCGGCGCGGTTCGCGGGCTCCCCCCGGTGATGGACGTAGAAGTAGGCGTAGACACTCTCCCACTCGTCCCAGGTGCCGAACGTCAACCGGCGGGGCAAGTGGTCGGGAAACGGCCCAATCGTGAAGAGTCCGGTGTCGTCGTACCCGGTGATGAGCTGGTACTCATCGTTGCAGAGTGAGCAGGGGATGCCCGCATCGATCGCCTCACGCAGCGCGGCCTCTACGCGGCGGCGGTCGGCTGGAGAAGTCGCGCGCGTGTAGAAGCCGAGATCGCGCGTGCGGATCCCGAGGTTGGTCACGAGGCGGTTGAATCGCTCCCTGCGCCAGATGAAGGGACCGCTGGGGCAGATCTCGTCGTTGATGTTGATGAGGAAGGCGTAGCCGGTGGCGCCGAACACCGTCGCCGGGCTCGCGTCGAAACCCCAGTACTCCGCGACGCCGTGGAGGACGCCGATGTTGGTCGCGTTCAGGGGAAGCTGGCGCAGGTTCTCGAACATGGGGACACCGTACCACTCGTACTTCGCGACACGGCTGAGCGCGCGTTCGCCGTGTCCAGGCCTTGCCGGGATCGAAGTC
>JAJDYW010000039.1 GCA_022824925.1 Dehalococcoidia bacterium
CTGATCCGCTCCCGCCACGGATCCAGGATGCTGGGCCGCGGCGGCGACACCCGCACCGGCGGCGTCGACCGGCCGATGGCCCGCCGCACCGTCTTGACGTCGAGCTTCAACCGCCGGGCGATCTCCTTCTTCGGCACACCCTCCACCAGATGCAGTTGGCGGACCTCGGCCCACTGGGTCATCCTGATCACCTCCGCGTCCTCCTGGCTCGGTCGACGAGACGACCGTGTCTCGCCCCGTCGATCATCGCCAGGGGCCGCTGTTTCCGAGTGCTCAGGGGGTCCCTTTTCAAGTGGCCATGGGGTCCCTTTTCATGTTGCCGCTACCAACCTTCGAGCAGGTTCCGGTCCCCGGTCGGGAAGCGGCGTTCGACTTCACGGACCTGAGCGACCTGGGGGTGACGCTTCGGGGCGTGGCGTTCCCGCACCACGTTCGAGGCGCTGGTGTCGGGCCTGCAAGGCGCGCTGTGGACGCTGGGGGCGGTGCCGACGGTGCTCCGTCACGACAACCTGTCGGCGACGACCAGACCCTGTCCGCCCACCTCGCCGAGCTCGAAGAAAATCTGTAACCGATCGGCCCCTTCTGATCTCTTCACTAGTAGGGGGGGCAGGGGCCTTTTGGAGCCGCGGTGGCGGTTCCACCTTGAAAAGGAAGTTGATGCCCAACGGGGAGCGTTACGTCACGCGGCGCGAGCTCAACGAGGTGATTGCCGAACTCGACAGCCGCATCACGAGCTGCTCGCTCGGGACGGGGATCACGATCGCGGGCAGCGCCGCAGCGCTGGCCTTCCTCTTGGTCCGGCTCCTGCAGTAGGGCCGGCCGGGACGGGGTCGGCAGGAAAGGAGGTGGCACACATGGCGCACGAATTGTCCTGATGGTTGGGCGGGCCATCCCGCCCGCGGATCGAAAGGGAAGGTGCAAGAAAATGACGCGCTGTGCAGTCTCGATGCTGATCGCCGGCACTCTGGCCAGCGGGGCCGTCCTGCTCGCCCAGGAGCCTGTCCACTTCGTGCAGGTCGCGGAGGGGGAGGAGTGGGAGAGCCAGAACCCCGAGGGCCTAGCCGCATCCGCCGAGATCGAGGCGTTCCTCGCCCGCACGTCGGGCGACCTCGTCCTCGCGGTGCCGGAGGCCGGGTCGGACGCGTTCGGCCCGATCGAGGTGTCGTACGCGACCGACCGCGCGACGGGCGGTGTGCTGAAGCAGATTGACTTCCCCGCCTCGCTCGGGATGTCGAGCCACGTTCTCCTCCTGGACACCGACCGGGGCTCCTACCGCATGTTCAACCTCGACCCCGCCGGGCTGGCCGCCGACGCCGACCGGATCTCCCGGCACATCGCGAGCAGAGACCCCGAGTTCCAGATCGACGTCGCCGCCAACCTGCTCGACCTCCACGGGCGGCGGGTCGGCATGGCTGCGAGGGCAAGGATGACGGGGGCCAGCTCGGAGATCAGGGACCGCCGGCCTTATTGCACCATGACGAGCAACGTGGAGGTCGACACCTGGGAGCCGGCCCGGCTGCCGGTCGCTATCACGGAGATGGCGACGCTCGCGACCGGATATCCGTCGCACCTCCACCTCAAGCGGTGGGGGCGCTGCTGGGCCGCCCCAAGCATCGACGTGCGCTGGGACGGAGACTGGTGGAGCACAACGTGGCACCTGCACAGCTGCAGGGCGAAACCGATCGAGCAGTCGGGGAACCGGTTCATCGCCGCCGTCCAGGGGCAGATGTACAACGACGACTTCGTGGTCAACACGTCGCGCGTCTGGGTCACTCACCTGATAAAGACCTACCACGACGACCACTCCGGGAACATCTGGTACAGCGCTTGGGCCGGAACCGCGGGCGGGGTGTCGAAGAGCATGCTGGCTTCGGGGATCAACCGCTCCACCAGCTACGCGAGCACCAACTGCAACCTTTGAGCTGGAGGCCCTAGTGCGTACATTTCTGATTTCGGCGGCGGTTGTCGGGGTCATCACGACCGCTCCGGCGGCGGGGCAGCCTCTGAACATCTCCGCTTCCGCCGCAGTGATGTGGCTCGACCTAGCCCCCGGCGGCGGGGACGCGAGGCTCCTCAACGAGCCGTCGAGCTCGCTCGGCTCGATCTACCACCCCGCGGTCGTGGTCGTGTGGCGGGGTGAGCCCGGCTGGGCGTTCCGGGAAAGGCGCTCCGCTAACGAGGCCTTCTTCTCCGGCGCGAACGACTTCTTCCGCTCCGCGGAGAGGACCACCTCCATCAGAATGGAGGCAGGCGGGGTACGGCTTGAGATCGCCCACGACTCGACGACGGGCGAGGTGCTCGTGAACGGGGTGCCCGTCCAGCTACCGGACGGCCACAACGTCATCTTGGTCGACGACGCCGACGCGGGCGGCCCGCCAAGCGACGTCCAGACGCTCCGAGTCGCCGGAGAGGACGGGGAGTGGATTGAGGCGTTCCTGGGCCGCTCGGAGGCGGTGACGGAGTTCGTGAGATGCGGGGCGCCATTGCCGGAGGGCACGTTCGAGGGAGACGGCCGTGCGCGGCGATCGATCCAGAGGATACTCGACGAGCGCTGCGCGCTGCTGACAGGATCATGATAGCGAAGGACCCCAAGCACAACCTGCTCGACGGCGTCGACCGTGCCCCCCGTCTTAAGCCGGTCGCCCCGCTCAGCCCCAAGGACCCGGGCTGGTGCTGCTCGAAGGCAACCCCGAACCGTGGATCCGGTGCTGCACGCGCCGGTTTCTCCCGCTGGCCCGCCGCGTGGCCGGTTCGGACGAGCACGCCCGCGACGCGCTGCACGCGAGCTGGCTCCTCGTGCTCGACAAGCTCCAGCAGTACCGCGGCACGTCCCCGGCGTGCGGCTGGGTCGCGGCGATCGTGAGGCACGAGGCCCTGCATGACGCGGCCGAGCGCTCCCGGACCGAGCCGCTCCTTATCCAGGAGCGGCCGTCTGCGGACCTGCCGCCAGACGCCGCCCTCTACGTCGCCGAGCTGAGGCGCCTGCTGATGGAGACCATCAACGAGCTGCCGCCGACGTTCCAAGAGGTGGTCTGGCTGAGGGACATCGAGGACCGCCCGAACGCCGAGGTTGCCCGCCGGCTGCACATCTCGAAGCGGAACGTGGCCACGCGGCTCCACCGCGCCCACCGCTTGCTGCGACGCCGGCTCCAGGGCCACCGCTGACGCGCCCGGGCCGCGCCTCTCCGACATGGCCGACAGTCCTCGAAACGCGCCTGCAGTCAAGACGTTTGCTCAGACTCCTCGAGCTGCGGTCGCGAGTGTTGGCCATCGTTCACTCCTCCTGCGGCGAGTCGCGTCCGGCCTCATGCCGACCCACGCTCGGGCGCACACGTCGCGCCGCAGGACCCCTGCCCGCGATTCCGGAGCATCTGCCGTCGTGTGAGCGAGCTGACGACGCGTCGAGACGTGCGCCTGCCCCCCCTGTAGAGAGCGGTCCGGGGTCGGCTCCGAGATCGTCGTCCGCTCGATCGACGCCGGCGGCTCGACCATTCGCGCTCTGCGGGTGACGGCGAAGCTGCGGCTGCAGGGCTCCGCGCTGGACGCGGCGCTGGCGAGCCCCGGCCGTGAGCTCGGCCCTCGCCGACGTGTCGTATCGCACCGGCGCCGGCCACACGACGGGGGCTGTCGGTCGTCTACCGCGAGGTCGAGCCGCTGACGACGGTCGTCCGCGAGTCGGCCGCGAGCGCCGGGCAGGAGTTCGAGGTCGCGTGGCGCGGCGGCGACGGCCTCCTCGACCAGATGCCGGACCCCGAGCCCATCGACGGCAGTCCGACGCGCGCGGCCGTCGACTGGCACGAGCTGGCTAAGCACGCTC
>JAJDYW010000004.1 GCA_022824925.1 Dehalococcoidia bacterium
CTTCGCTCCCTGAGTGGGAAATGTGGATGCGCGGCTCAGAATCACACTCGCTCCGCCCGAGGCTGGCTGTCGACCTAGCCGGCGATGCCGGTGAGGTGCTTGCGCTTCTGGGCGACGTAGTCGACGAGGATGTACTCGCCGAGCTTGTCGGGGGTGGTGTAGAAGACGCGGCCCTGGTTGATGCGCGCGACCTGGTTCACGAACTCCTTCAGGTAGTGGTTCCGGTCGAGCATGAAGGTGTTGATCGTGATGTTCTTGCGGGTGCAGCGCTTCACGGCCTTGAGCGTCTCGCGGATGGTGATGGGGCTGGGCGGGTAGGCGAAGTAGCTGCGGCCCCGCTCGAGGTGGGCGGTGGGTTCGCCGTCGGAGATCATGATGATCTGGCGGGTGCCCTGGGTGTGCTTCGCGAGCAGCCGCTCGGCGATCATGAGGGCGTGGTGCATGTTCGTGCCGAGGACGGACTCGTCCCAGCGCACGTAGGGCAGGTCCTCGGCCTTCAACTCCCGCGCGTAGGCGCTGAAGCCGATGATGTAGAGGCTGTCGCGCTGGAACTGGGAGGAGATAAGGTTGTTGAGCGCGAGCGCGACCTTCTTGGCGGCCTGGAAGCTGCCGCGCAACGCCATCGACCAGCTCAGGTCGAGCATGATGACGGTGGCGGTCTGGGTGACGAGCTCGCTGCGGGCGACCTCGAAGTCGTCGGGGTTGAGGTTGATGGGGGTACCGACGCCCTCGCGGTGGAGGGAGTTCATGATGGTGCGCTTGATATCGAGATGGAACGGGTCGCCGAACTCGTAGAGCTTGGTGTCGTCGGTGCGTTCGCCGCCGAAGCCGTTCTCGGGGACCTCGTGCTTGCCGAAGGAGTCGGCCTTGAGCTGGGCGTAGAGCTCGACGAGGGCGCGCTGGCCGATCTTGCGGGTGCCGCGCGGGGTGAGCTCCCAGCCTGAGCCCTTCTTCCGGATGTAGCCGGCCTCCTCGAGGATCTCGAGGAACTTGCGCAGCTCGTCGAGGGTCTGGCGGGCTTCGGGGCCGAGCAGCTCCTCGAGCTGGTCGGCGTCGATGTCGTCGATTTCGCCGCCGTACTGGGTGCGCTCGAGCTGGCGCTCCACCTCGTCGATGGACTGCATGTGGCGCATGAGCTCCATGGCGGCGTCGAGGTCGATCTGCTCCTCGCCGCGGAAGGGGTACTGGTTGCGCATGTCGCGCATGGGGAAGAGGTACTCGAGGTTCTGGGCGAGCTCGTTGAGGCCCTGCTGGAGCTCGGGATCGCCGACCTTGTCGGCGAGGAGGTCCTGGAGCTGCTGGCGCATGTCGCCGGGGAGGCTGCCGAGGAGGCTCTGCATCTGGCCCATCTGCTGCTGCATCTGGGCGATCAGCTCGTCGAGGGACTGGGGCGGGTTGTCGCCGAAGAGGTCGCCGTACTTCTGCATGAAGCTGTCGAAGTCCGGCTCGTTGCCGGCCATCTTGTCCTGCAGCATCTGGTTGAGGTCCTGGGTCATCTGCTTCATGCGTTCCAGGTCCTCGGGGGACATGTTGGCGATCTGGTCGGACAGGTCCTTGAAGAACGTGTTCATCATCGCCTGGCGGAGTGACTCGACGAGCTCGTTGAATTTGGCCTGCGCCTCGGGGTCCATGAACTCGTAGTCCTGCAGCTTGCGGACCTGCCCGGCGGTGTCCTCGGGAAGCTCCTCGAGGAACTCCTGCTTGCGGTTGGCGATGTTGCGGAGCATGTCGGCGAACTCGCTCGTGGGGACGCTCCCCTCGCCGCTCTGCCCGCCCGACTGCGACCCCTGCTGGCCCTGCTGCCCTTCCTGACCCTCGCCGGGCTGGCCCTGCTGGCTCGCGGGCTGGCCCTGCTCGCCGCCCTGCTGGCCGTCGCCGTCACCCTGGCGGTTCTCGGGGGAGTCGCCGGCCTGGTCGCCCTGCTGGCCGTCCTGGCCCTCCTGACCGTCGGCGGCCTCGGGGGGCGGACCGGCCTCCTCGAGGCGCTGGTCGAGGGTGTTGCGCTCCATGTCGAGGATCTCGTCGAGCTGCTCGCGGAGCTGGTCGAAGATGGAGCCGAGGTCGAAGCGGTCGAGCTGCTGGCGGCGCTGCTGGCGGAGCTGCTGGAGGAGGTCGCGGAGGCCCTGGGTGCGATCGCCCATGGGGTCGCGCATGCCCCGCTGGAGGAGGTTGCGCAGCGCGTGCTGGAGGTCGCCGAAGTTCATGAGGTCGTCGGAGAGGTTGTCCAGGATCTTGTCGGGATCGAGGTCCGCGACTTCCTGGGTGCCATCCCACATGGAGTACCGGAAGCGTGATGGCATCGGGGGGGCCTCCTCGGCGACGCGACGGGCGCGTTCGGGGCCTTACCGTAACCTACGCCCCGAAGGCCCACAATCGCGGGGAGGCGGCTCGCGCCCGCCCGGCGGTTGGCACCGCCTTCGAAACCAGCAAGAGGAGCATTGCCTTGCGCCACGAGATCAAGTACCAGCCCTCCTACGCCCTCGCCCTGATCGACCTCGATCCGGGGGAGTCGATCCAGGCGGAAGCGGGGGCGATGGTGAGCATGTCGTCGACGATCGAGATGGAGACGAGCACCCGCGGAGGGCTCCTCTCCGGCCTCAAACGATCGGTGCTCGGCGGCGAGAGCTTCTTCATCAACACGTTCCGCGCACCGCAGCCGGGGCAGGTGACGGTCGCGCCGGCGCTGCCGGGCGACATCGTGGCGCTGGAGTTGGCCGGCGAGACGCTGCTCGTGCAGTCGGGCTCGTTCCTGGCGGCGACCGAGGGGGTCGACGTCGATACGAAGTGGGGCGGGGCGAAGTCGTTTTTCTCGAGCGAGGGGCTGTTCCTGCTGCGCTGCACGGGGCAGGGCACGATCTGGCTTTCGAGCTACGGGGCGATCCACCCGATCGACCTCGGGGTGGGTGAGCCGTACGTGGTCGACACGGGCCACATGGTCGCGTTCGACGACTCGGTCGGGTACGACGTGGGCCGCTCGGGGGGCTGGAAGTCGACGCTGTTCAGCGGCGAGGGGCTGGTGGTACACCTGACCGGTCCGGGGCGCTTCTACATGCAGACGCGCTCGGAGGACAGCCTCCTGAACTGGCTCATCCCGAAGCTGCCCAAGCAGAGCGGCAACAACTAGCAGCGGTCGCGCCGCAGCCACGGGCGTAGACTGCCAGGCGATGGAGTTCCGGTTCTCGGAGCAGGCGCTGGCGTTCGAGCGCGAGGTGCAGGAGTTCCTCGCGGTGGAGTGGAGCCCGGAGGTGCGCCGCCAGGTGGCGGCCTCGCCGGACAGCTACACGCTGGAGCGGGGGTTCCGGCGGAAGCTGGCGGAGAAGGGCTGGCTGACGATGTCGTGGCCGCGGGAGTACGGCGGCCAGGAGCGCAGCTACGAGGAGCAGTACCTTTTCCAGGAAGCGCTCAACTACGTGAGCGCGCCGGGCGCGACCGTCGCGGTCCAGCAGGTGGGGCCGACGCTGATGACGTACGGGAGCGAGGAGCAGCAGGCGGCCTTCCTGCCACGCATCGCGAAGGGCGAGATCGACTTCGCGCTGGGGTACACGGAGCCGGACGCAGGCACAGACCTGGCCTCGCTGCAGCTGCGGGCCGTACGCGACGGCGACGACTACGTGCTCAACGGGATCAAGCGGTTCACGAGCGCGGCGCACCGGGCGGAGTACGTCTGGCTGGCGGCGCGCACGGACCCGTCGGCGCCGAAGCACCGGGGCATCTCGATGTTCCTGGTGGACCTGCAGACCGCGGGGATCACGGTGAAGCCGATCTGGACGATGGGTAGCGGCCGCACGAACGAGGTGTACTGGGAGGACGTGCGCGTGCCCGCGGACGCGCTCGTGGGGGAGGAGAACCGGGGGTGGTACTACGCCGCGCACGCGCTCGACTTCGAGCGGGTCTCGATCTTCACGGTCTCGGGGGTGCGGGCGGTGTTCGACGCGCTCATGCGGTGGGCGCGGGAGGAGGGGGCGGGCGGGCGGCGTCCGATCGACGACGGGCACGTCGCGCGCACGCTGGCGGACTACAAGGTGCAGATCGAGGTGCTACAGATGCTGGCCTACCGGAACCTGGGGATGATCAACAGGGGCGAGCACCCGAACCACGAGGCGAGCGAGGTCAAGATCTTCAGCACGGAATTAATGCAGCGCCTGCTGCACGCGGGCACGAAGCTGCTGGGTCCATACGGCCAGCTGACTCCGGAGTCGGGGCTGGCGCCGCTGGGCGGTCGCATCGAGCAGGGCTACCGGGCGGCGGTGATGCCGACGTTCGGGGCGGGCTCGAACGAGGTGATGCGCAACATCATCGCGACGCGCGGCTTCGGCCTCCCACGGGGGTAGGGAGTGGGGCGCCGCGCTCCGCTTCGCTGCGCGCGGCTGAGGAGAGCGCTCGCGGCTGCGCCGCCTCGCTGAGGAGAGCGGCGGCTTCGCCGCCTGAGGAGAGCGCCACGCTGGCGCGTGGCTGAGTGAAATATGGGAGTCGATACGTGGCTGACGAACTGAAGATATGGGCCCTCCGCGAGGGTAACGGAGCGACAACTGTCAGCGGCGTGTCGGGGGTGAAGCTGGAGAACATTCTTGAAGAGACGCTGGTGAAGCGTCCCGAGATGTTGGAGAACGGTCTTCACCTCGTCGGGCGGCAGACGCCGACTGAGAGCGGCCCGCTGGATTTGCTGGGTGTGGATGCAGGGGGGCGGTTGGTTGTGTTCGAGTTGAAACGGGAGAAGCTGACTCGCGAGGCTGTAACGCAGTGCATCGACTACGCCTCGGCTCTGAGTGTCAAGGCACCTGAGGAGTTGGGAGAGTTCATAGCGGAGCACGCTGGCACCGGAGGGATCGATGAAATCGATGACTTCGAGGAGTGGTACATCGACCGCTTCGCCGACAACGAACTCAGCGACCTATTGCCCCCCCGGCTCGTGCTCGTGGGGGTTGGAGTAGATGAGCGAGCGGAACGGATGGCGAGGTTTCTGAGGGACGGGGGCATCGACATTTCCGTCCTCACGTTCTATGGCTTCGAGCATCAGGGCGAGACGCTGCTTGCCAGACAGGTCGAGGTTGAGCAGACCACCTCGACCAAGCCCCGCAGCCAGCGGCTGAGCCCGGCGGAGAAAGAGGAGCGGGCACAGCGCCTGCTTCATGACCAGGGGCTAACCGACCTCTTCAACTCGGTGTGCGATGCACTGCAAGGAGCGCTGCCGTCCCTAGGCCCCGTCCCGGCCAAAATGGGGCGGATCTTCTATCTGGGCGGGCGTCGTGGGAGGTTCTGCAGCCTATTCGCTGGCTACCCCGCCATCTCAGCAGGTCTCGCACTCAGCCTTCCCGCCAAAGCGCACTCTGATGAGAGCTTGCTAGCGGAGCTCCGCAGTGGGATCGAACTCCACCAATGGCAGCATGGGGGGTACGCGATCGCTATCGAGAGCCCGCAGGACTGGGAGAAGCAGCGGGAAGAGGTTCTTCGGTATCTACAGCGCGCAGCGGAGTCGTGGCCCGACGACTCTGGCGAATCGATCGATGTGCGTCTGCGCGAATTCATCGGGAGCATCCCCTCGGGAAGAGTCGCGACTTATGGCCAGGTGGCAGACCAAGTCGGGAGCGCCGCTCAAGCGGTGGCGTCATGGCTCGGGGCGCTTCCCGAAGACACGGATGTGCCTTGGTGGCGCGTCATCAACCGCGAAGGCGGCATCAGCTTCGCAGACCCCGAACGCCCCAACTGGCAACAAGAGCTACTCGCGCATGAAGGCGTGACCGTCGGCGAAGATGACCGCATCGATCTGGATGCGCACCAGTGGTCCGGCTGAGCGTTGGCGCCGAACTTCTATGAGCGGGTGTGGGCGTTCGTGGGGGAGGTGCCGCGCGGGCGGGTGGTGACGTACGGGCAGGTGGCGGTGGTGCTGGGGGCGCCGGCGGCAGCGCGGGCGGTGGGGTACGCGTTGAAGGCGCTCCCGCACGAGACGGAGACGCCCTGGTGGAGGGTGATCAACGCGAAGGGCGGAATCAGCCTGCGGGGACGGGGGCACGGGGCGGACCTGCAGCGGGAGCTGCTGGAGGAAGAGGGGGTGGTGTTCGACGCGGAGGACACGGTCGACCTGCGGGTGTACCGCTGGTGGCCGGACGACGAGGAGAGCGGGGGGCGGGGGCCCGCCTGAGTGGAGCGCCGCGCCAGCGCGCGGCTGAGGAGAGCGCTCGCTCCGCTCGCTGAGGAGAGCGCCGTGCTCCGCTTCGCTGCGCCCGGCTGAGTGGGGGTCTCTAGCCGGGGCGAGAGTAATCCCAGGAGACGACCTTCGTCGGGTCGACCTTGATGTAGGCGGCGCCGGGAGGGGGGTCGGTGGGGAGGGCGTGCTCGGGGGCGCCGCGGCGGCGGGCGGCCTCGCGGGTGAGCTCCAGGAGCTCGTCGGGGGTGTTGATGACGGTCGCTTCGCCCTGGATGAGGATGCCCTTGATGTCCTGCATGGTGCTGCCGCTCTCCAGCGAGAGGCTGACCTTCGGGTTGCGCTGGGCGTTGAGCACCTTCTGGGTGCGGTCGCGGCAGCCGATGTAGACGGCGTCCTCGATGCGGAAGTAGCCGATGGGCACACTGTGGGGGAAGCCGTCGCGGCCGATGGAGGTGAAGGTGATCCAGCCGGGGCGGCTGTCGAGGAACTCGTTGACTTCCTCGGGGGTGAGTTGGGCGGGCATGGCGCCTCCTTGCACGGGGAAGGATAGCGCGTCGGGCCGCGGCGCGACGGTGTGCGGCTGCTACAATCGGGGCGAGGCATGGAGCTGGGACGCGAACGATCCGGCGAGACGCGAACGACGTGACCACGGGCATCCTCGCCCTGCAAGGCGACTTCCGGGAGCACGCGGAGATGCTTGCGAGCATCGGGCAGGCATCGGTCGAGGTGCGCCGCCCCGAGCAGCTCGATGCGCTCGACTCGCTCATCATCCCCGGCGGCGAGAGCACGACGATCGCGCGGCTCATCCTGCGCTACGGATTCACGGAGCCGCTGCGGGCGTTCTGCGCGAGCGGGCGGGCGGTGTGGGGCACGTGCGCGGGGGCGATCCTGCTGGCGAAGCGCGTCGACGACCTGGACCGGCCCGGCATCGAGACGATGGACATGGCGGTGGCGCGGAACGCCTTCGGGCGGCAGGTCGATAGCTTCGAGGCGAGCATCGAGCTTGCGGGGCTGGCAGGGGGACCGTTCCGGGCGATCTTCATCCGGGCGCCGATCATCGAGTCGGTTGGGCCGGAGGTGGACGCGCTGGGGCGACTCGAGGACGGGACGATCGTGGCGGCCCGGCAGGGCAACCTGCTGGCGACGGCGTTCCACCCGGAGCTGGGCGGGGACAGCCGCCTGCATGAGTTCTTCCTGACGATCGGGGCGGGTGAGCTCCCGACGGCGGCGGCGAGCGCCCGATGAAGACTACAATCCAGCCAGCGGGAGCAGGGTATTGGAGATAGCCGAAGGGAACGGAACAGCGCCTGAGCGGATCGTGACCGACGACCTCGACGCGCTCGTCGAGACCCTGCCGCCGCGCCTCGCGGAGACACTGGAAGCGGAGAACAACCGCAGCGAGCTGCTCGAGGTGGTGATGGACCTCGGGCGGCTGCCCGAGGCGCGCTACCCGGCCCGTGAGATCGTGCTCAGCCACCGCGAGGTGACCGAGGAAGACCTCGACTACGTGATCTCCCGGGTGGGCGAGTTCGGCGACGACAACCGCGCCGGCATCGAGCGGACGCTGCACCGCATCTCGGCCATCCGCAACCGGCGGGGGAAGGTGGTGGGGCTGACCTGCCGCATCGGGCGGGCGGTCTACGGGACGATCCGCATCATCGAGGACCTGGTGATGAGCGGGAACAGCATCCTGCTGCTGGGACGTCCGGGCGTGGGCAAGACGACGATGCTGCGCGAAGTCGCGCGCGTGCTGGCGGACGAGGCGAACAAGCGCGTCGTGATCGTCGATACCTCGAACGAGATCGGGGGCGACGGCGACATCCCCCACCCGGCGATCGGGGGGGCGCGGCGGATGCAGGTCTCGACGCCGGCGATGCAGCACGGCGTGATGATCGAGGCGGTGGAGAACCACATGCCCGAGGTCATCGTGATCGATGAGATCGGGACGGAGCTGGAGGCAGCGGCGGCTCGCACGATCGCGGAGCGGGGCGTCCAGCTAGTCGGCACGGCGCATGGCAACACGCTCGAGAACCTGATGGCGAACCCGACCCTGTGCGATCTCATCGGCGGCATCCAGTCTGTGACGCTGAGCGACGACGAGGCGCGGCGGCGGGGCACGCAGAAGTCGATCCTGGAGCGGATGGCGCCGCCCACCTTCGACGCCGTCATCGAGATCCAGGGATGGCGGCGGGTCGCGCTGCACGAGGACGTGGGCGCGACGGTCGATGCGAAGCTGCGCGGCTTCGCGGCGCCGCCGGAGGTGCGCGAGCTGACGGACGAGGGCGCGATCACGACGGTCGAGTCGGAGACGGCGGCGGCAGCGGTGGCCCCCGAGCAGGCGCGTTCGAACGGAAAGAACGGGAAGCCGGAGCCCGAACTGGAGACGCGGCTCTTCCCGTTCGGCGTCTCGCGGGGGCGGCTGCTGCAGGCGGTGCAGGAGACGGGCGTGCCCGTGCAGATCGTGGACGACCTGCGGAACGCGGACGCGCTCATCACGCTGCGGCACTCGTACCGGAAGAAGCCGGCGCCCGTGCGCGAGGCGGAGGAGCGCTCCCTGCCCATCTACGTGATCAAGAGCAACACGCTCTTCCAGATGGAGCAGGTGCTGCTCCAGTTCCGCGGGCAGCGGGCGCGGCGAGACCCCGTGGCGGAGGCGTACCGGGAGACGGAGGAGGCGATCGCGCAGGTGCTCAGCGACGGGCGGGCGCTGGAGCTGGCCCCCGCGAACAGCTACATCCGGCGGGTCCAGCACGAGCTGGCGGGGCGCTTCAACCTTGATAGCGAGAGCCACGGCTCCGAGCCGGAGCGGCGCGTCCGCATCCTGCCCGGCCCGCCCCGGCCGGCGGGACGGTGACCAGCGAGGGCCAGCGGGGGCGCTTCATCGTCTTCGAGGGAGGCGAGGGGGCGGGCAAGAGCCTGCTGGCGGCGCGGCTCGCGCGGCGGCTGGAGACGGCGGGCGTCCATACGATCGAGGTGCGGGAGCCCGGGGGCACGCCCGCCGGCGAGCAGGCGCGGGAGCTGCTGGCGCAGTCGCTGACACCGTGGGGGGAGGCGTTCGCCTTCCTGCTGGCGCGATCCGAGCTCGTGGCCCGCGTCATCGGGCCGGCCCTGGCGAGCGGCGCGACGGTGCTGTGCGACCGCTTCCGGGCGAGCACGGTCGCCTACCAGGGGTACGGCCGGGGTCTGGACCTGAAGCGCCTGGCGGAGGCGAACGCCACGGCCACGCAGGGGCTCGTGCCGGACCTGACCATCTACCTCGACCTGCCGCCGGAGGTCGGGCTGAAGCGGAAACAGGGCGAACGCGACGGCCCGGCGACGGGTCGGGAAGGACTGGCCTTCCACGAGCGGGTGCGGGAGGGGTACCGGCAGCAGCTGGCGCAGGCGCCGGAAGGGACGTGGGTCGAGATCGACGCCACGCAGGCGCCGGAGGCGGTGGAAGCGGAGGCGTGGGGGGCGGTCGCCGCGTTGCTGGGCATCGAGACGGGCGAGTAAGCAGCCACACGTGATCAGGACGGGCGCCGGGCTGCGACGGGGACCGGTGGGCTACTTCGCGCGGAACTTCTACGCGCTGGAGAACGCCCACTACCGGCTGCTCTGGGCGGGAACGGTGTTCTCGTTCTTCGGGATGCAGATGCAGATCGTGGCGAGGGGCTGGCTCGCCTTCGACCTGACGGGCCAGAACACCGCCCTGGGGGCGATGATGCTGGCCTTCGGCGCGCCCAGCCTCATCTTCACGCTGTGGGGAGGACCGGCTGCCGCGGCGGCGGACGCTGCTCGTCTCCCAGGGCGTGCTGTGCCTGAACTCGGCCTGGATCGCGGTGATGGTGGCGTCGGGGCTGATGGAGTTCTGGATGCTGCTGGCGGCGAGCTTCGCCCAGGGGGTCGGGTTCGCCTTCATGGGGCCGGCGCGGAATGCCTTCATCGGGTCGCTGGTGGGGCGCGAGGCGGTGGGGAACGCGATCGTGCTGCAGCAGCTCAGCATGAACGGGACGCGGGTGGTGGGGCCGGCGCTGGCGGGGGTGTTCATCTCGCTCGCGTTCATCGGGGTGGCGGGCGTGTACGTGATGACGGCGACGGGCTTCCTGGTCGCGATCCTGACGGTCTGGCGGCTACCGGCGGGCGAGCCCGAGGAGCGCGCGGAGACGACCTCCCCGATGCGGGATCTCGTGGACGGCGTGCGCTACGTCTGGAGCCGCCCGGCGGTCGCGACCCTGATCCTGACGTCGTTCGCGCTGACGGCGTTCGCCTTCCCCTTCCAGTCGTTCCTGCCGTCGCTCGCGGAGGACATCTACGACGCGGGGTCCGAGGGGCTGGGGGTGCTCTCGGCGGTGCAGGCGGTGGGGGCGGTCGTGGCGGTGGTGCTGGTGGCGGGGATCGCGGGGAGGGCGAGCGCGTGGGGCCAGCAGCTGGTGCTGGCGCTGGCCTTCGGCGGGTCCGTAACGCTGCTCGGCTTCGCCAACAACTTCGCGACGGGGCTGGGGGCCATCCTGCTCGTGGGGGCGGCGTCGGCGGGCTTCCAGTCGCTCAACAACGCCCTCTCGATCTCGTATTCGGACTCGCGCTACCACGGGCGCGTACAGTCGCTGAACATGCTCTCGTGGAGCCTGTTCGGGATCGCGTCGATGCCGATCGGGGTGGTAGCGGACCTGATCGGGATCCGGGAGACGCTGATGATCGCGGGGGTGCTGGGCGTTGGGGCGGTGCTGGCGCTGCACGTCGTCGGCCGGGTGTGGGGGGCAGAGGAGGACCGGCACGTGGTTCCGGACAGCGCCTGAACATCGCCCAACGCCACAGGCGAGGGAACGCTTTCGTGCGTTCTCGCATAGTGTTTGGGGAGGGCGTCCGCTGCTGCGGGCACTCTTGCGGGGGGATAGGGCCATGTGCAGCAAGGCGCGTGTATTCGGGGGCGTCACGGTGTGGCTGACGGCGCTGCTCGCCATCTCGGCCACCGCGCTCGCGTGTGGGGACGACGACCTGCCAGCGCCCACGCCTTCCGACGAGTGGACTGTCATCCCGGCGCGTATCGACTCGGTCGAGTACACGGTGGCGGAGTCGTGGCCGCTCCAGTACTTCGTCCAGGTCGTCTCGGTTCAGCCGGACGGCTGTCACGAATTCGACGAATACACCGTCGAGCGTGAGGAGCGGGTGATCACGATCGAGGTTCTCAACCGCGTGCCCGCCAATCTCGACGAGCTGGCCTGCACCCTGGCGATCTCGACGACCGAGTCGAACATTCCCCTCGGAACCGACTTCGAGTCGGGCGCGACCTACACTGTCAACGTCAACGACGTCACACGGACCGTCGAGGCGGAGTAGGGCGCACAGGGGCGGGGGTTGGTACGCTCGCGGACGAGCGCGGGCGCGGCAGGCGCCCGGACGGCGGCGACCGAGATGGCCGAGACCCTTCCCGACGAACGCCCGCAGCAGCGCCGCGAATACGCGGGGCCGGGGCTCACGTTCGGGGTCGCGGTGCTGGTGGTGGGGGTCGTGGGGTTCGGCATCTGGTTCCTCGAGATACGGGGCGACGGGGGCGGGGTGGCGGGGGAAGCGGGCTTCGGGGTGGTGGCCCTGGCGGAGTCGCAGAACCCGACGGGGGAGGCGCCGGCGGCGGAAGTGGGGCGGACGGCACCCGCGTTCCGCCTGCGGACGCCGGACGGGCCGGCGACGGAGCTGACCGAGTATCGCGGGCGCTACGTGCTGCTGAACTTCTGGGCCTCGTGGTGCGGGCCCTGCCGCGGGGAGACGCCCGCCCTGCAGGCGTTCTTCGAGCGCCAGTCGCCGGGGCTGGTGGTGGTGGGGGTGAACCAGCAGGAGGGGGCGGAGACCGCACGCGAGTTCGCGGACGGTTTCGGCGTGACCTATCCCATCGCGCTCGACGCGGACGGGCAGGTGTCGTCGGCCTACCGGGTGAGCACGGGCCTGCCGGTGAGTTTCCTCGTCGACCCCGAGGGGGTCATCCGGGACATCCACCTGGGGGCGCTCACGGACGATGACCTGGCCGAGCTGGCGGCGGAGCTTCCCTGATGGCGAGCAGTGCTCCCGCCGCGACGCCGCCGATGCCGAAGTTCGACCCGTTGCGGGCGACGTGGCGGCTGCTGACGAACGTGAAGTTCGCGGTGGCGCTCGTCTCGCTGGCGGTGCTGGCGAGCCTGCTGGGGGTGGTGCTGCCGCAGATGCCGGCGGAGATGCGCGGCAATCCGCCCGCGCGCTCGGCCTGGCTGGAGCTGCAGCGCGAGGACTTCGGCTGGCTGACGGGGACGATCGAGGGGCTCGACCTGTTCGAGGTGTTCCACAGCCCGTGGTTCCTGGCGCTCTGGTTCGTGATCGTGGCGGCGGTGACGGTGTGCACGATCAGCCGCTTCCCGCCGACGTGGCGGAGCGTGCAGCGTCCGCAACTGCGGGTGGCGGAGCGCTACTTCGAGACGGCGCGGCACCGGGCGTCGTTCACGCACGCGGGGGGCGTGGAGGCGGTCGAGGGGCTGCTGCGGGGCCGGCGGTACACCGTGACGCGCACGCGCCGGGACGAGGGCGCGACGGAGCTGTTCGCGGAGCGCTTCCCGTGGACGCAGTACGCGACGTTCGTCTCGCACCTGGCGTTGCTGCTCCTGCTCGTAGGGGGGCTGCTGACGAACCTGGCGGGGTTCCAGCGCACCCTCGCGCTGGCGGAGGGGCGGCCCGGGGCGCCGCTCTTCGGGGAGCCGGGGCCGGGTCAGATCTTCGTGGGGATGGAGGACGCCCACCAGGGGGTCGACGCCGCGGGCAACATCATCGACTTCCACAGCGACCTGCTGCTGCGGCGCGGCAACGAGGCGGTGCGCTGCACGGCCACCGTGAACGACCCCTGCTCGGCCTTCGGCTACCGCTTCCACCAGGCGGCCTTCTTCGACGACCTCGCGCGGCTGACGGTCCGGGGGCCGGACGGACGGGTGCTGTTCGACGACGTGCTCGACTTCGACAACGAGTCGACGGCGACGCCGCTGCTGACGATCAGCGATCCGGAGGGGGTGGTGGTGTTCGACCAGGCCGTCCCGCAGATGGCGACCGTGTTCGGGTCGACGCTGGGGGTCGAAGGCGATCTCGGGCTGGCGGAGCTGGCGCTGCCAGGCGGGGTGTTCGGGGTGAGCTGGCGGGCGGAGGGGGAGACGCTGGTGGCGCTCCTCGACGGGGAGGGGTTCGAAGCGCTCGAGCTGCGTCCGGGGGAGGCAGGGGAGGCGGGCGGGCACCGCATCGTCTTCCGGGGGATTGCCTCGGTGCCGGCGATCCCGGTGCTGGACATGCCGCGGGGCCCGACGGAGGGCGTCGTGAACGTGCAGATGCCGGAAGGCGCGGACGGGCGCCCGTACCTGTTCGTGTCGAGCATCGACGAGGAGCACGTGGTCATCCCCGACGGGGCGACGGTGGAGACGTCGTCGGGGTACCGCTACCGGTTCGGGGGTCGGGTGGATGCGTCGGGGATCGACGTGCGGCGGGATCCGGGGGACACGTTCATCTGGGTGGCGGTGGGTCTGGCGATGCTGGGTCTGGGGGTGACCTTCTACGTGCCGCGGCGGCGTCTGTGGGTGCGGGTCACCGGCGATCGGACGCAACTCGCGGGGGTGGCAGCGCGCACGACGCGGTTCGGCCGCGAGCTGCGGCGGATGGGGGCGGAGCTGGGGGCCCGCGACGCGCTCCTGCCGGAGGATGTGGAGGAGGGGGGCGGGCGGTGACGCCGGGTTCGCCTCTGCACGCTCACGGCGCCCGCCTGAGTGGAGCGCCGCCCTGCCGGGCGACTGAGGAGAGCGCTCGCCTGGCTCGCTGAGAAGAGCGCCCCGCTCCGCTTCGCTGCGCGTGGCTGGGTGGGGTGTTGCATTCGGCATTGATCTGCTTCGATGGAACGGGCGGGGGATTGGCCCGCAGGAGACGGGGATGGTGACCGTCAGCGTGGAGCAGGCTCAGGAAGACTTCGTCGAGTTGCTCGCTCGGGTCGAGGAGGGCGAAGAGGTGTTTATCGCACGCGAAGGCAGGGCGGTGGCGAAACTCGTGCGATGTGAGGAGCGAGGTTTCGGCTCGTTGAAGGGCCGGTTCAAGCTGGACGACAGCTTTTTCGATCCGCTGCCGGAGGAGGAGCTCAGAGCCTGGGAGGGCGGCTAGCGGCTACTGGAAGAGAGCGCCGACGCTCTGGCCGGTGTGGATGCGCTGGATGGCGTCGCCGAACTGGGGGGCGGTGGAGATGATGTGCATGTTGGGCAGGCGCTTCTCGGGGGGGAGGGGGACCGTGTCGGTCAGGACGATCTCGTGGACGTCGGCGTCGCGGAGGCGATCGACGGCGGGGCCGCTGAGGATGGCGTGGTAGCCGGCCACGAGGACCTCGCGGGCGCCCTTCTCGCGGAGGATATTGACGGCCTGGACCATCGTGCCGGCGGTATCGATCTCGTCATCGACGAGGAGGGCGTTGCGGCCGGAGACATCGCCGATGACGTTGAGGGCCTCGGTGCTGCCGGTGTTCCCGAGGCGGCGCTTCTCGACGATGGCGATGGGCAGGTCGAGGCGGACGGCCATGTCGCGGGCGAGCTTCTCGCCACCGACGTCGGTGGAGACGACGGTGTAGTCCTGCATGTTCTTGCCCGCGTAGTAGGCGCTTACGGGGAAGAGGGCGTTGAGCTCGTCGAGCGGGATGTTGAAAAAGCCCTGGATCTGGCCGGCGTGGAGGTTCATGGTGAGGACGCGGTCGGCGCCGGCGGTCTCGATCAGGTTGGCGAGGAGGCGGGCGCTGATGGGCACCCGCGGCTGGTCCTTCTTGTCGCTGCGGCCGTAGGCGTAGTACGGGATGACGGCGGTGATGCGCCCGGCCGAGGCGCGGCGGGCGGCGTCGATCATGATGAGCAACTCGAGGATGGAGGTGCTCACGGGCGGAAAGAAGGGCTGGACGAGGAAGACGTCGCGGCTGCGGATGTTCTCCTGGTAGCGGACGAAGATGTTCTCGTTGGCGAACTCGAAGATGTCGGCCTCACCCGGCTTCAAGCCGAGGTGGGCGCAGATCGCCTTCGTGAAGGCGGGGTAGGTCCTTCCCGAGAAGATGGCGAGATCGACGAGCTCGTTGGTCATCAGACGACGACGAACTCCTTGTATTCGCCGAAGACGCGGCGCCACATGTTGCAGATCTCGCCGGAGGTGGCGCCGGCGTTGACCGCGTCGATGATGAGGGGCATGAGGTTGGTGTCGGGATCGTTGCTGCCGCTCTCGAGGGCGCGCATGGCCTCGCCCCAGGCGTCGGCGTCGCGCTCGGACTTCACCTTCTTCAGGCGGGCGAGGTGGCGGCGCTCGCCCTCGGGATCCATCTTGAGGATGGGGATCTCGAGGGGCTCCTCGGTCTGGAAGTCGTTGACGCCCACGATGATGCGGTCGCGGGTCTCGAACTCGCGCTGGAAGCGGGCGGAGGCGTCGGCGATCTCCTTCTGGAAGTAGCCGGTCTCGAGGGCGGGGATGACGCCGCCGAGGTCCTCGATGCGCTCGAAGATGGCGTTGCACTCGGCCTCCATGTCGTTCGTGAGCTTCTCGACGAACCAGGAGCCGCCGAGCGGGTCGACCGTGTTGGCGGCGCCGCTCTCGTGCTGGATGACCTGCTGGGTGCGGACGGCGAGGCGCACGGCCTTGTCGGAGGGGAGGGCGAGGGCCTCGTCCATGGAGTCGGTGTGGAGGGACTGCGTGCCGCCGATGACGGCGGCGAGGGCCTGGATGGCGACGCGCACGAGGTTGACCTCGGGCTGCTGCTCGGTGAGGGAGACACCGGCGGTCTGCGTGTGGAAGCGCATGAGCCAGGAGCGCGGGTTCTTCGCGCCGAAGCGCTCGCGCATCTGGCGCGCCCAGATGCGGCGGGCGGCGCGGAACTTCGCGATCTCCTCGAAGAAGTCGTTGTGGCAGTTGAAGAAGAAGGAGATGCGCGGGGCGAAGCTGTCGATATCGAGGCCGCGATCGAGGGCCCACTTCACGTACTCGATGCCGTCGGCGAGGGTGAAGGCGAGCTCCTGGACGGAGGTCGAGCCGGCCTCGCGGATGTGGTAGCCGCTGACGGAGACGGGGTTCCAGAGGGGCATCTCGTCGGCGGCGAACTCGATCGTGTCGGTCACGAGGCGCATCGACTCGCGGGGCGGGTAGATGAACTCGTTCTGGGCGATGTACTCCTTGAGGATGTCGTTCTGGAGGGTGCCGGCGAGCCTGGAGCGGGGCACGCCGCGCTTCTCGGCGGCGGCGATGAAGAGCGCCCAGATGACGGGCGCGGGGCTGTTGATCGTCATCGAGGTGGTGATGTTGTCGAGGGGGAGGCCGTCGAGCAGGATGTCCATGTCGGCGAGGGAATCGACGGCGACGCCGCAGGAGCCGAACTCGCCTTCCGCCCAGAGCTCGTCGTGGTCGTAGCCCATGAGGGTGGGCATATCGAAGGCGATGGAGAGGCCGTTGTTCCCGGCGCCGAGGAGGTCGTGGTAGCGCTGGTTCGTCTCCTCGACGGAGCCGAAGCCGCTGAACATGCGGATGGTCCACGACTTGCCGCGGTAGCCCGTCTTGTGGACGCCGCGCGTGAAGGGGTAGGAGCCGGGGAGGTTGATGTCGCGCTCGTAGTCGAGGTCGGGGACATCGGTGGGGTCGTAGAGGCGGTCGATGGGGCGGCTGGAGACCGTCATGAAGGGTCCGGCCAGCTCGCGCCCCTCGGCGACGACGGCCTCGTCGTACTCGTTGCGCAGCTCGCGGGCGCGCTCCAGTCCGTTCGATTCGCTCACAACCCTGCTCCTCTCCGGGGGATATCAGGTGAGTCCGCCTATCTTACCGAAGAGCCCCGAACAGGCAGGCGGCGCGGGGGCGGCTGGATCGAGGGCGGGCCACGGGCCTACGCTCGGGCGGTGCCGACGCCGGAGCGCATGCGACGCTACGAGGAGGTCGCCGAGGGGCGGCAGCAGGGCGTCGTCGTGCTCGAGGACATCCACGACCCGCACAACGCCGAGGCCGTGTTCCGCACGTGCGACGCCTTCGGGTTCCAGCGGGTGTGCCTCATCTTCGACCAGGAGCAGCCGTTCGACCCGCGCCGGGTGGGGAAGCTGAGCTCGTCCTCGGCGAACAAGTGGCTCGACTTCGACGTGTACGGCTCGGCGCGGGAGTGCCTGGCGGAACTGCATCGCGAGGTCTACGAGGTGGTCGCGACGGTGGCGGCGGGGGAGGCGGAAGAGCTGTTCGCGGCGGAGCTGACGGCGCCCCGCATCGCGCTGCTACTGGGGAACGAGCAGCGGGGGCTGACGGAGGAAGCGATCGCGCTGGCCGACCGGCAGGTGACCATCCCGATGACGGGGATGGTGCGCAGCCTGAACCTCTCGGTGACGGCGGCGATCGCGCTTTACGAGGTGACGCGCCAGCGGCGGCAGGCGGGAATGGAGGCATACCTCCTTCCAAGGGAGGAGCGCGAGGCGCTCCGGAACCGGCTGAGCGAGCGCTAGGCCGGTGGGTCTTGCCGCCGAGGACCGGCGGCTGCGTACACTGGACGGCACGGGTCCGGCCGCCGCTGGGTCGGGCCGGCCAGGGGGCACGATGGCACGGGTACAACTGGCTCTGAACGTGGCGGAGATCGACTCCGCGATCGCGTTCTACCGCGACCTCTTCAAGACGGAACCGCACAAGGTGCGGGAGGGCTACGCGAATTTCGAGGTGGCGGACCCGCCCCTGAAGCTGATCCTGTTCGAGAACGGGCGGGGTGGGGATCTGAACCACCTCGGCATCGAGGTGGAGACGACGGCCGAGGTAGCAGGCGAGACCGAGCGGCTGGCCGGCCTCGGGCACGAGCTCGAGGTCGAGGACGGCGTGGTGTGCTGCCACGCCGAGCAGGACAAGGCGTGGGCGAAGGACCCCAGCGGGCTCCGCTGGGAGGTCTACACGGTCACCGACGACAACCCGGAACCCGCGCGCGAGCTGATGGCGCTCGTGGACGAGGCGGATGTCCTCCAGGTGGTGGGCGACGCGGCCTGCTGCGCCGAGGCGGAGGTCACGCCCTAGCCCCGGCGGCGCGGGTCCGGGGGGCTCGCGCTGGTCACCCGTTAACAGTCGTTAGCATGGGTTCGTGGAGCGACAATCCTCGGGCGCGGCAGGTTCCGAGCTGGTCCTGGGCAGCGGCTGGCGCAGCATCGAGTTCCAGGCGACGGTGGCGCTCGCCGCGATGCTGACGCCCCTGAACAGCACGATGCTGGCGGTGGGGTTGCCAGCGATCCGGTCGCACTTCGACGTGGGCGTGGGGGAGATGACGCTGCTGATCAGCGTCTACCTGGTGGCGGTGGCGGCGATGCAGCCGGTCTCGGGGCGGCTGGGCGATGCCTTCGGATCGATCCGCGTGATGATCGCGGGGCTGGTGCTCCTGATCGCGATCTCGGCGGTGTCGGCGTTCGCCTTCAACCTGCCCATGCTGATCCTGATGCGGGGCCTGCAGGGGGCGGCAACGGCGCTGGTGCTGCCGAACGGGATCGCCGTGCTGCGACGGCGGACGCCGACGGAGCGGCTGGGAACGGTGCTGGGGATGAACGGGGCGGCGCTCTCCATCGCGGCCGCCACCGGACCCGTGATCGGTGGAGCGCTGCTGCTGGCGGGCGACTGGCGCTGGCTCTTCCTCGTGAACGTGCCCCTCTCGGTGGTCGCCATCCTGTTCCTGCTACGGATCAGGCCGGACGAGGGGCACGGGCGGGAGACGCTGCACATCGACGTGCCTTCGCTGGCGGCGCTGGTGGCGGTGTTCGGGAGCGGCGTGTTGATCGGGAGCGCGACACGGGTGGACAACCCGGCCTTCCTGATCGCGGGCGGGGCGCTCCTGCCGCTGACGATGGCCGCCTACTGGCTGCGGTCGCGATGGGGCAGCAGCATCATCGAGTTCCGGTTCTTCGGCGCGCCGAACTTCCGCTCGGCGGCGAGCAGCCAGGCGCTCACGAACCTCGTGATGTACTCGTTCCTCGTGAGCCTGCCCCTCTACCTGGTCGACCTGCGGGGGGTGAACGACCAGGTCGTGAGCCTCGTGCTGTTCTCGCTGATGGCGGCGATGATCACGCTCTCGCCCATCGGCGGGGCGCTGACGGACCGCGTGGGGCGGCGGCCGCTGCTGATCGGCGGCGGCGTCGTCATCGCGGCGGCAACGGTCACGCTGATGCTGCTGTTCGACGACCCGCCGCTGGCCGCCATCATCGGGCCGCTGGTGGGCGTGGGCGTGGGGCTCGGGATCTCCGGGCCGGCGCGCTCCTCGGCGGCGCTGGAGGCGTGGCCGCGGGACGTGGCCGGCTCCGTGTCGGGGACGTTCTCGATGATGCGCTATGGGGGCGCGATCGTGGGAGCGGCGGTGATCGCGGCGCTGCTCGGGGCAGACCCCGGCGAAGGCGCCTTCCGCCTGCTGACGATCGTGCTCGCGGGCGCCGCCATCCTCAACGTGTTCGTCTCGCTGGAGATCCAGGACCGGCGACCGGTGCCGTCCCCGGGCGTGCCCGAGCCGCCCACACCCGTCCCCGAGCGCACGCGACCCTAGCCGCGCGGGTCGACGAGGATCTTGATCTGGCTGCGGTCGGAGTTGAGGAGGTCGAAGGCGCCGGCGATGTCGGTCAGGGCGGCGGTATGGGTGTGGAGGGGGCGCACCTGGATCCGCCCGGAGGCGATGAGGTCGGCGGCGATGGCGAACTCCTTGTGGGCGTAGGCGACAGCGGAAACGAACGTGATCTCCTTCGAGAGCCAGGTCCCGGGATCGATGGTGGCCTGCTCGTTCGCGAGGCCAATGAGGGTGACGGCGCCCCCGCGGCGGACGTAATCGACCGCGTGCTGGATGGTGGGGGCGATGCCGGCGCACTCGAAGACCACGTCGGGCCCGAGGCCGCCGGTGACGTCCCGGAGCCGGGAGGCGACGTCGTCCTCCATGGGGTTGAAGACCTGGTCGGCGCCGAGCTCGACGGCGAGGGCGGCGCGGTCGGCGATGGGTTCGACGACGTACACGCGGCCGGCGCCGGCGGCGAGGGCGCACTGCAGGGTCAGCAGCCCGATGGGGCCGGCGCCGATCACGGCGACGCTGTCGCCGAGACGGATGTCGGTGCGGCGGACGCCGTGGAGGGCGACGGTGAGGGGTTCGACCATGGCGGCGTCGAGGTCGTCGAGGCCGTCGGGGACGGGGGTGAGGCGGCGGGCGCTGGCGGCGATGGCGGGAGCGAAGCCGCCGTGGGGCGTGCCCATGAGGCTGGCCAGCTGGTGGGGGCAATCCTGGCTGTAGCCGGCGCGGCACGCGGAGCAATCGCCGCAGGCGGGGGCGATGCCGCCGATGACGCGGTCGCCCTCGCGGAAGTTGGTAACGCCGGCGCCGACGGCGGCGACCTCGCCCATCCACTCGTGGCCGCAGACGGCGGGGTTCTCCACAGCGCCCGACTGGTAGTTGTGGATATCGGTGCCGCAGATGCCGCAGTAGCTGATGCGGACTACGGCCTCGCCTTCGCCCGGCGTGGGCTCGGTGAACTCGAGGAGCTCGATGATCTCTTTGCCGGTGATGATTCCTGCCTGCATGGGGCGGGAGTGTAGCGGGTGGGGCGAGAGATCGCGCCCCATGTGTCGGGGAGGCGCTATCCTGCCCGTGCGCGCGAAGGCGCGAGCCCCACGTCGAGAGGGAGAGCCGCCATGCCCAGCCGCGCGCGGCTCTCCATTGACCGTTGAATCCCGGCGTCCTGGCGGGGATCGGCTCGGCCGCCATCTGGGCGGTGGCGAGCACGCTCATGGCCTCGTCCTCGACGCGTGTGGACGCCGTGTCGGTGAGCGCAGTGCGGGGGGCGTGGGGCGCGCTGGCGCTGTTGATCGCCCTGCCATTCGTGATCATGTCAGGCGGCTTCGAGGCGATGAACGCGGCCGTGGCGCTGGCGGTGATCGGGTCCGCGCTCGTGGGCCATTCGCTGGGGGACACGCTCTACGTCTTCTCGCTGAACGCCCTCGGGCTGACGCGCGCCTTCACCATCAGCCTGGGGCTCTTCGTCTTCCTGACCTACGTGCTCGGGATCGTGTTCCTGGGTGACGCGATCACGCTGGCCGAGGTGATCGGCTCGCTGCTCGTGCTGGCAGGTGTCTACCTGGTCGCCCTGCGAGGACGGAAGCGGGGAGCGCCGGCGGCGGGGACGACGGAGGGCGGCAACGTGCCTCGCGGGCTGGCGTTGGTGGGGATTACCGCGCTCATCTGGGCGATCGCGACCGTCTGGCTGGGGGACGCGGTCGAGGGGCAGAACGCCATCGCGGTCACGGCGTTGCGGCTGCCGGCGAGCGCGCTCGTGGTGGGGTTCGTGGCGGCGGCCATGCCCCGGTCGAGCATCCGGCGGTGGCAGATATCGCGCTTCGACCACGGCGCGCTCTTCATAGCGGGACTGGCAGGGACGGGGCTGGGCAGCCTGCTCTGGATCTACGCGGTGCAGGAGGCGGGGGTGGGGCGGGCCGCCGTGGCGAGCGCCATCTCGCCGCTCTTCGCCGTGCCCCTGGGCGCGATCTTCCTGGGCGAGGGGCTGACCCCCTGGCTGGTCGTAGGCGTCGCCGTCGCCGTGGCGGGCATCATCCTCATTTCGTAGGGGCGCCGGCCCAAGGCCGGCTGGACGTTCGGCCATGGGCCTCCCCGGATGCTGTACCGAGATGCTGTATCATTCTCGGCCCATGTTCAGAGGCGAGGGGGCGGCGGGAGGGCTGCGAGCGGGATTGCTTCTGCTGGTCCTGCTGGGCGTAACCGGCAGCGCTCTGGCACTGGCCTACGAACGCCACTGGCAGGGCCCCTGGCAACTGGCGCCGTGGATAACCCTCGGCATCGTCATCGCGGCGGCGGTGGCCCTGACGGTTCGCCCAACGGCGGCGATGGTCTGGCTGGCGCGAACCGTGGCCGCTCTGGCCATCGTGAGCGGCGCCATCGGGGTCTGGCAGCACATTGACGCGAACTACAACGCGGGCACGGTCGCGGAGCAGGATTCTCACGACCACCACAGCCACTCCCACGGCTCCGAGGCCGAGTCCAGCGAGCCGAGCATGGGGGAGGTCATGACCGGAGCTGTCGGACATGCCCCGATTCCCGCGGCGCTGGCGACCGCGCCGGTTGGGCTGGCGCTGGGCCTCGCGACCATTGGCCTCGCCGGTGTGCGGAGGCCGCCGGCGGAATAGCGACCAGCGTCAGGCGGAGGCGGTGAAGAAGTCGGCGCGGGGCGTGCCCGTGTCGTCGTAGACGGGCTCCTCGTGGTCGACGCGGAACTTGCTGATCTGCGAGCCGGTGATGCCGTGCCGGCCGAGGTGCGCGCCCATGTCGCGATAGGGGGCGTTCTCGAAGTGGAAGCGCAGGGAGGCCTCGTCGTCCCACAGCTCGTAGACCCAGATGCGCTCGGCGACGCGAGGGTCGGCGGTCCACTCGTAGTTGCGGCAGCCGGGCTCCTCGAGGGCAGCGTCGATGTGGGGGCCTGCGGTGGCGAGGGCCTGGTCGCGCAGGGCGGGGTCGAGGTCGATGCTTCCGGCGATGACGATCATGGGTGCTCCTTCGCTCGGCCCGCATCCTACCGGCTCACCGGGGCAGGGAGCAGGGGCGCCGCGCCCCTCAGTTGACGCGGCGGCCGCCGGTTTCGGCCCAGTAGGGCTCGCGCAGCTCGAACTTCTTGAGCTTGCCGGTGGCCGTGCGCGGGAGCTCGGTGACGAACTCGATCCGGCGGGGGACCTTGAAGTGGGCCATGTTGTCGCGGCAGAAGTTCACAATTTCGTCGGGGGTGGCCTCCTCGCCCTGCTGGAGGACGAGGACGGCGAGGGGCGTCTCGCCCCAGCGTTCGCTGGGAATGCCGACGACGGCCGCCTCCAGCACCTTCGGGTGGCGGTAGAGGACGTCCTCGACCTCGATGGAGGAGATGTTCTCCCCGCCGGAGATGATGACGTCCTTGGCACGGTCGACGATGTTGATGTAGCCGTCGGCGTTCACGGTGGCGAGGTCGCCGGTGTAGAAGTAGCCGTCGCGGACGACCTTGGCGGTCTCCTCGGGCTGGTTCCAGTAGCCCTTGAAGACCATGTTGCCGCGGGCCGCGACCTCGCCGATGGCGGTGTCGTCCCAGGGCACGTCGCGGCCCCCTTCGCCCACGACGCGCAGCTGCACGCCGAGGCCGGGGTGGCCGGCGCGCCCCTTGAGCCGGTAGAGGGCGTCGCCCTCGGCGTTCACGTGGGGCTTGGGCTCGGCGACGGTGAGGATGGGGGCCGTCTCGGTGAGGCCGTAAATCTGCATGAAGGTCCAGCCCCGCTCCTGCTCGAGTCGCTCGACGAAGGTGATGGGGGGTGGAGCGCCGGCGCAGACGAAGCGTGGCTTCGTCGCGATCTCGTACTCGCCGGCGTCCTCGAAGTCGAGGATGCGGGCGAGGACGGCGGGGGCCATGCAGGCGAAGGTGACCCCCTCATCGCGCATGAGGCCGTAGAGCAGGTCGGGCTCGGGGGCGCGCACGACGACGTGCTTCGCGCCCATGGCGGTGAGGGCGTAGACGCCACCCCAGCCGTTGCAGTGGAACATCGGCAGGGTCCACATCTCGACGTCGTCGTGGCTGATGCCGAGGTGGGCAATGAAGTGGTACGCGTTCGCGTAGAAGTTGCGGTGGGTGAGCATCACGCCCTTGGGGCGGGCGGTGGTTCCGGAGGTGTAGTTGATGCTGACGAGGTCATTTTCGTCGAGCTCGGGGTCGGGCGGGGGGGTCTCGGGCTGGCCCTCGACGAGGGCTTCCCAGTCCTGCCAGCCGTCGGGGACGGGGGCATCGCCGTAGCGGGCGACGATCCAGTGCTCGACCTCGGGGAGGCCGTCACGGATGGCGTCGAGGGCGTTGGTCAGGTCGGAGTCGGCGATGATGGCCTTCGCCCCGGAGTGGGAGAAGGCGTACTGGAAGTCCTCGGAGACGAGGCGGTAGTTGAGTGGGACGAGGACGGCACCGATGAGGGAGGTGCCGTAGAAGGACTCGAGGAAGTGGTGGCTGTTGGGGCTGAGGATGCCGACCCGGTCGCCCTTGCCGATGCCGATGCCGGCGAGGGCGTGCGCGAAGCGGTAGCAGCGCCGGGCGAACTCGGCGTAGGTGAAGCGCTTGTCGCCATCGACGATGGCCTCGCTGGGGCCGTAGAGGCTCTCCGCGCGGAAGAGGAAATCGTTGACGACCATGGGGACTTCCATGCCGCCCTCCTGGCGCCCCGCTGGGCGTGGCGAGATGCTACCTGCCTACCCGCACGGGCGAAACCGGCGATCCGCCGGGGTCCTCGCGTAGACTGCGGGCCGTTCGACCCAGCATCGAGGAGACTCCGATGACCGCCCCCACCGCAACCGCCACCACGCTGATGACCCCCGAGTGCAACGCCAACCCGTACGCCGAGTACGACCGGCTGCGGGCGCAGTCACCGATCTACTACGGAAACGAAGACCAGCACGGAGGCCCGGGGGCGATGTGGGGCCTGTTGCGGTACGAGGACGTCTACGGGGCGCTGGCGGACCACGAGACCTTCTCATCGGTGCAGACCGGGGGGCAGAACAGCGGCTCGGGCATGCGCCTGGTGCTGCTGAACGACGATCCGCCGCGGCACACGCGCTTCCGCAAGCTGGTGAACAAGGCCTTCACCCCGCGCCGCATCCGGGAGCTGGAACCGTGGCTGCAGACGGTGGCGGACGAGCTGCTGGGCGGCGTGGGCGGGGGCGAGTTCGAGGTGGTCCAGAACTACACGATGCCCATGCCGGTGATGGCGATCGCCGAGCTCCTCGGGATCCCCCGGAACGAGTACCAGACGTTCAAGCGCTGGACGGACGACGCCCTGGGCGTTCATCCACGGACGCCGGAGGAGCGGCAGCAATCGGCCCAGGAGATGATGGCCTACTTCGGCAAGATGGCGGCGGCGCGGCGGCAGGAGGGGGCGGCGGACCTGATCACGGCGCTGGTGGAAGCGGAGATTGAGGGCGAGGCGCTCGAGGACTGGGAGGTGCTCGGGTTCTGCATGCTCCTGCTCATCGCGGGAAACGAGACGACGACGAACCTGATGGGCAACCTGATCGCGTTCCTCTCGCAGCGCCCGCAGCTGTGGGCGCAGCTGCGGGAGGACCGCTCGCTCATCCCGCAGCTGATCGAGGAGATGCTGCGCTACGAGAGTCCCGTGCAGGTGCTCTTCCGGCGGACCACGCGGGATGTCGAGCTGAACGGCGTCACCATCCCGGCCGACCAGCGGGTGGGAGTCTTCTACGGGGCGGCCAACCGCGACCCGGAGGAGTGGGACGAGCCGCACGAGTTCGTGCTGGAGCGCGACCTGCACGCGCATGTCGGCTTCGGGCACGGGACGCACTACTGCCTCGGATCGCCGCTGGCGCGGGCGGAGGCGCGGATCACGCTGAACACGTGGCTCGACCGGTTCGCGGCGATCGAGCCGGCGGCGCCGCCGGTGCGGCAGACGGGCACGGGGGTCGTGCTCGGCTACACCTCGCTGCCGGTGGCACTTACGGAAGCCTGACGCCTCCGACAGACCGGTTCGCCGGGGAAGGATAGGATGGCCCCGTGCCCCTGATCGAGACGCACGGCCTGACGAAGCGCTACCCCGGGGTGACGGCCCTGGACACGCTCGATATCAGCGTGGAACCGGGCGTGATCGGGCTGGTGGGGGCGAACGGGGCGGGGAAGAGCACGCTGATCAAGGTGCTGCTGGGCTTGCTGCCGGCGACGCGGGGGACGGCCCGCGTGCTGGACCTGGACGTGCGCTCGGAGGGGCGGGAGATTCGCGAGCGGGTGGGCTACATGCCCGAACACGACTGCCTTCCCCCCGACCTCTCGGCGACGGAGTTCGTGGCGCACCTGGCGCAGGTGAGCGGGCTGCCGCGCGTGGCCGCCCGCGAGCGCACGGCGGAGACGCTGCGGCACGTGGGCCTCTACGAGGAGCGCTACCGCGAGATGGGCGGTTACTCGACGGGCATGAAGCAGCGCGTGAAGCTCGCGCAGGCGCTCGTGCACGACCCGCGCCTGATCTTCCTGGACGAGCCCACGAACGGGCTCGACCCGGCCGGGCGCGAGGAGATGCTCGACCTCGTGAAACGCACGGGCAGGGACTTCGGGATCGCCGTGCTCATGTCGTCGCACCTGCTGGGGGAGATCGAGCGGGTGTGCGACTCGCTCGTCGTGATCGACGGGGGGAAGCTGGTGCGGGCCGGGGAGGTGGCGGAGTTCACGGCCACACTGGGGTCGCTGGAGGTGGAGGTGGAGGGCGACGCGGGAGCGCTGGCGGAGGCGCTCACGGGGCGCGGTTTCGAGGCGCGCGGCGAGGGCTTCCTCGCCCACGTGGGGCTGAACGGGGCGGATCCGTACGACGCCATCCGGGACTGCGTGGTGGAGCTGGAGATGGGGCTGGTGCGGCTGGAACAGCGGCGGCAGTCGCTGGAGGACATCTTCCGGCCGGACTCGCCCGAGGGGGAGGCGGACGGTGTCTGAGCGGGCGGCGGGCAGCATCTACGACCTCGGCTACCGCCGCTACGAGGGGCGGCGGCTGGGGCGGCGGGACGCCGTACTCGCGCTCTACATCCACGGCCTGCGGGCTTCGTTCGGGCTGGGGCGGCGGACACGGAGCAAGATCTTCCCCATCGGGCTGGCGATCGTGGCGGCCGTGCCGGCGTTCGTGCAGATCATGATCGCGTCCATTGGGGTGGACGACCTCGACATCTTCCGGGCGGAGGACTACTACGGGTACATCCAGGTGATCCTGGTGTTGTTCGTGGCGGTCGTGGCGCCGGAGCTGCTGGGGCGCGACGCGCGCCACGCGACCCTCCCGCTCTACTTTTCGCGGGGGCTCAGCCGATCGGAGTACGCGTGGGCGCGCTACGGCGCGATGACGACGGCGCTCCTGAGCCTGACGCTGCTGCCGCAGGCGATCATGTTCCTGGGGAACGCGCTCGTGGGGGACAGCTTCACAGGCTACTTCAGCGATGAGTGGAAGCAGATCGGACCGATCATCGGCAGCGGCATCGCGATCTCGGCGCTGCTGGCGGCGATCGCGCTGATCATCGCGGCGCAGACACCACGGCGGGCGTTCGCGACGGTGGGCATCATCGCGCCCTTCCTGCTGCTGACGTTCATCTCGAGCGCGTTCGTCTTCAACCTCGAGAACCTCGTCGGGCGGCTGGGCATCTTCCTGAGCCCGTTCGGGGTGATGAACGGGCTCACGCACTGGATGTTCGGCGCCTCCGGCCGGGCCGGCGACGACCTGATGCGGGCCGACTTCGCCGGGGGCTGGTACTTCCTGTTCGCGCTGGCGCTCACGCTGGTCGCGGTCGCCCTGCTGCAGCGGCACTACCGGAGGCGCAGCCTGTGAGCGCCGAGGTGACGGCCACGCCGGACGCCGCGGTCGAGGTCATCGATGTCTCGCGCTGGTACGGGAACGTGGTGGCGGTGAACGGCATCTCGTTCGCGCTAGGCTCGGGGATCACGGGGCTGCTGGGACCGAACGGGGCCGGCAAGACGACGCTCCTGAACATGATGGCGGGCTTCCTGAAGCCCTCGGCGGGGGATGTACGGGTGCTGGGCGAGCCCGCCTTCGGGACGCCGGAGATGTTCCGGCGGGTGGCGCTCGTGCCGGAGCGCGAGGCGGTCTACGAGTTCCTGACCGGGTACCAGTTCGTCCTGCTGAGCGCGCAGATGCACGAGCTGCCCGATGCGGAAGAGGCGGCCCTGGAGGCCGTCCGCCTGGTGGAGATGACGGACGCGGCGGATCGCGCCACGGGCGGCTACTCGAAGGGGATGAAGCAGCGCATCAAGGTGGCAGCGGCGCTCGTACACGACCCGGATGTGCTGCTGCTGGACGAGCCCTTCAACGGCATGGATCCACGGCAGCGGCTGCAGATGATGGACCTGCTGCGGCGCATGGCGACCGAGGGACGGACGATCCTGTTCTCCTCCCACATCCTGGAGGAGGTGGAGCGGCTTTCGGACAACGTGCTCGTGGTGGTGGCGGGGCGGCTGGCGGCGGCAGGCGACTTCCGCGCCATCCGCAAGCTGATGACGGACCGGCCGCACACCTTCACGATCCGATCGAGCGACAACCGCGCGCTGGCGAAGACGCTCATGGCCGAGGAGAGCGTGTTCGGCACGGAGCTGGCGGACGGGACGCTGGTCGTGCGCACGAACGAGCTGGGGGCGTTCGTCCTGGCGGCGCCGCGGGCGGCGCAGTCGGCGGGCGCCTCGCTCTTCGAGGTGCGCCCCGAGGACGAATCCCTCGAGAGCGTCTTTGACTACCTGGTGACGCGATGACCTGGCTCGTGCTGACGCTGACGCTGCGGCAGCTGCTGGGGCAGCGGCGGGTGCTGTTCCTGGCGGCCGTGGCGGCGCTGCCGCTGGTGGCGGCGATCATCTACCGCGCGTCGTCGGGGGAGACGGAAGCGGCGGAGTTCGCGGCCGGAGTGGTCCTGTACGGACTGATCGTGACCGTCCTCCTGCCGCTCACGGCCGTGCTGCTCTCGACGGCGGCGCTGGGGAGCGAGATCGAGGACGGCACGATCGTCTACCTGCTCTCGAAGCCGGCCGAGCGCTGGCGCATCCTCGCCGGGAAGCTGCTGGCGGCGTGGGGGGCGACCACCGGGATCGTGGTGGCCAGCGCCCTCGTGGGGGGCGTGGTGGCGCTGGCGGGAGAGGACGAATGGGCGGTCCTCGGGGGCTTCGTGGTGGCGCTGGCGGTGGGTTCGCTGGCCTACTCGTCGCTGTTCCTGATGCTCAGCCTGTTCACCTCGCGGGCGCTGCTGGCGGGCATCTCGTACGCCTTCATCTGGGAGGGCGTGATCACGAATTTCGCGCCGGGCGTGCAGCGCTTCAGCATCCGCGAGTACACGGCCTCGATCGCGGAGGCGGTCGCGAACCCGGCCCCGTGGGTCTTCGAGGCCGACCTGGGCACGACGTACTCGGTGATCCTGGTGGCCATTGTCACGGTGTTAGCAGCGGCGCTGGCGGTGCGACGGCTCTCGCGATTCGAGCTGAGCGGAGAAGCCTAGGGACTCAGGAGCCGTCGCCGCGGAGCAGGTCCTCGACGTCGCGGAGAACATCGTCGGCGGAGAGATCGGAGTCGGGCTCGATGGTGGGGACGTCGCCCTCCTGGTACTGCTCTTCGAGCGCGCGCACGTACTGGGCAATCTGGTCGTCGCCGCTGGAGGCCTCCTCGACGCGCTTGAGGAAGTCGCCACACTCGGCCTCGAGCTCGTCGAGGGGCGGGGCGAAGCCGATCATGGGCTGGAGGGCGCGGAGGAGGGCGAGGGTGGCCGGGGGGTTCTCGTCGACGCTGAGGTAATGGGGCACGGAGGCGGCAAGGCTGACGAGGGGCAGGCCGTGCTTGCGCATGGCGTCGTGAATGACGCCGATGATGCCGGTCGGGCCCTGGTAGCGGGAGGGCTCCAGGCCGTAGCGTCGGGCGACGGTCGCGTCGGCGGCAGAGCCGCTGACGGGGATGGGGCGGGTGTGGGGGGTGGCGGCGGGCCTGGCCACGAGGGTGCAGACGAGCGAGGGTTCGAGCGCGGCGATGGCCTCGGCGAGACGCGTGGCAAAGGGCTCCCAGCGGAGGTTGGGCTCGGTGCCGTTGATGGCGACGAGGTCGTGGGGGGCGTCGGCGAGGCGGGCGGCCCAGGCCTCGTTGCCGGGCCAGGTGATCTCGCGGAAGCCGCCGTCGACGAGGCGCACCTCGGGGCGCGTCTCGGTGAAGACGAAGTACTCCTCGGGATCGACGGTGATGAAGCGCTCGGCGTTGCTGGCGTCGATAAGGCGGCCGGCGGCATCGGTGGTGACGGTGCCGGTATCGCTCCAACCCGTGAAGGCCATGACGACGACAGGGGACCGCAGCCCCTCGACCGGCGAGACCTCGAATCCGTCCACGGACCTATCGTAGCGGGTGGGGTGGTTAGGGGGCGGGGGAAGTGCATTCCACCGCGTGGAGCGGTAGAGTAATGCAGGATGGAGAAAAGTAAGGCGAGCAGAGCATGCTTGAGTCAGGGATAACCTCCAAGGGCCAGACCACGCTGCCCAAAGCTGTAAGAGAAGCGCTGGCGGTGAAACCCGGGGATCGCGTGCGGTACGTGATCGAGGATGGGGAGGTGCGGATTCTCAAGGCCGGTCCAGTCGACCGTCTCTTCGGGATGCTCCAGCACGAAGGGGCGCCGGTGACCCTTGAGGAAATGGACCGCGCGATTGCCGAAGGCGCGAGCAGCGAGTGATAGCACTCGACACGAACGTCCTGGTCCGCATGCTGACCAGGGATCTGGCTGATCAGGCAGAGGCAGCGCACGCCCTCTTCAAGGGCTTGACCGCTGAGCAGCCCGGCTTCATTTGCCGAGAGGTGGCTCTTGAGGTCGTCTGGGTGCTGGAACGGTCCTACGGCCTTCCCCGCGAACGGATCACGGAGGCGCTTCTTGAGCTCCTCGCCAGCACGAACCTCGTGTTCGAAGCTGCGGACGATGTCGCTCACTGTGCCTATCAGTACGCTCAGGGTGGACCGGGTTTCTCGGACAGGATGATTCTCGCGGCAGCCGCACGGGCGGAAGCGCAACCGGTCTTCACATTCGACCGCCGCCTCTCGCGAGCGGAGGGGGCAGAGCTGGTTTCTGCCCCGTAGGAGATCCAGGCGGGCTCGCCGCTCGCACTCCTGTGCAGTCGGCCTGGGCACCTACGAGCTAGCGGTGTCCACCAGCAGCGTCGCCCGGCGCTTGCCCTGAGTCCAGCTGTCCAGCCTCCTCCCACTGGGAGAGGATTTCGTCGGAAGCCCGCCAGACAGACTCATCAATCCAGACCAAGACCTCATCCCGCGCCAGGCGGACAGTTTCAGCGGACCATGTGATCCACACCGTGGAGTAGGCAGACTCTTCTCGCAGAATGAGGAAAAAGCCCCTCGGACCCTCGTCCAGGACGCCGCCAACGCCCACCCGCGCCCCACTGGGGACGTCTAGCAGGATGTCGCCATACCGGTAGGTGCCCTCGACCGGGAGGGGGTCGCCCCAAGAGCGTTCAACGGGCGGTGGGCAGTCGGCAAGGTCTAGACTGTGGAGGTCGTTGTTGGGAATCCGGCGCAGCAACGGGACGACGCAGCCCTCCCACCCGTTCCCGGCCAGGTAGAGATCGGTCAGGTTTTCCAGTTGCACGAGCTTGGAGGGGATTGAGCCGCCGAGGTGGTTGCCGTCAAGCCGCAGTACGGTCAGGCCGGTGAGCTCCCCCAGCAACCCGCTCAACCCCCCACGAAGGTCACCACTCGGCAGCTCGATCTTCGTGACGCGTGGAGGGAAGCCGCCAATGGTAACGCCGGTCCACTGCTGCATCGGCAGGTCGGCATGCCAGTTGAGTGTCCGCTTGTGCGCGGCAAGCCCGGCAAGCCGATCCCGAAGTGCCAACAGGTTATCGCGGTCCTGGAGAAGGAGACGCTCCCTCTCGGCGGGCGGTTGTGGAGGAATCGGCACCGCGAGCGTGGTACCGCCATAGCGGTAGGCGCCGCTTCTACTGTGGCCATCATCGAGCGCCACGAGCATCAGCCCACAGTCGGGCGGGAAGCTGCAGCCGCTGGCATAGAGGAGGTCTGGCCTCTCGAGATTCTGGGAGACCGCCAGCAGCGCCTCTGCGGTCGCGAAGCTTCCTTTGCCGTACTGCCAGTAGAACCAGTTGTCGGGATCTAGCAGGGAGCCCTCAGGACTCTCGAACTCAAGCGGGAAGGTGCCCAGTTCGCCCCAGTCACCGCCTGCAGGCCGGGCGCTCACCCAGACATCCTCGGCGTCGTCCACGTGCTGCCAGATGCGGAGCTCGACGACGACAACGTCGCTGCCTGGGTCTCCGGCAGCATCCGCTGTGGCAAGGCCAACAGCCATGGACAGGAAGGCTACGACTGTGATGAGGACACCGGTTCGCAGGCCGGTGAGTCGCGTCATGGCGGAAGTGACCTACTCGCGTGGTTCGCCCAGCCTAACGCGCTGCCTGGCGTCTTGCGCCACACGCTACCTTCCGCCGGAGAGGGGGGCGCGCTGGGGGCTGCGGCGGTGGTACATGGGGGCGCCGTCGCCGCCGCGGCGGAGCATGACCACCTCGGCCATGATGCTGATGGCGATCTCCTCGGGCGTCTCGGCGCCGATCGTGAGGCCGATGGGGGTTCGCACCTTGCCCAGCTCGTCGGGGTCGAAGCCTTCCTCGCGGAGGTGGTCGAGGACGGCGGCGGTGCGGCGCTTCGAGCCGATCATGCCGATGTAGCCGGCGTCCCGCCCGAGGCAACGGCGGAGGGAGAGCTCGTCCTGCTTGTGGCCGCGCGTGACCATGACGATGGACGTGTTGGCGTTGATGGGGAAGCGGTCGAGAGCGGCCTCGAAGTCGTCGCAGATGACCTCGTCGGCCTCGGGCAGGAGCTCGGGGTCGGCGAAGTCCTCGCGGTCGTCGAGGACGGCCACGTGGTAGTCGAGGAAGTCGGCCAGCTTCGCGAGGGCGCGCCCGATGTGGCCCGCCCCGACGACGAGGAAGACCGGCTTCGACTCGACGACCTCCAGGTAGATGCTGGCGACACCGGGGATGGTGCGCTCGGAGAGGCCGTCGGCGCCGGCGTAGACGGTCTCGGCGCCGTGGCGGCGGAAGGCATCGGGGGCGCGGTCGGCGACGAGGTCGTCGAGGCCGGGGTCGCCCAGGGTGCCGCTGCGGGCGCCGCCCGGTTCGACGAGCATCTTCGCGCCCTGCTCGAGCAGCGTGGGGCCGGGTTCGAGGACGGTCGCGAGGAGGACGGGCGTGCCGCCGCCGGCTGCTTCGAGGAGGCGCTCGGTGTGCTCGCGCATGAGGCAAGTGTAACGGCGCGTGGGTTGTGATCGCGCTACGCTAGCTCCATCGCCACATCGACGGGGGCGCCCATGAGCGCACTACAGGAACGCGACCCGGAAGTCGCCGCGATCATCGCGAGCGAGCGCACGCGGCAGACGGAGACGCTGGAGATCATCGCGAGCGAGAACTACGCCTCGGCGGCCGTGCTGGAAGCGACCGGCTCGGTCCTGACGAACAAGTACGCCGAGGGCTACCCGGGGAAGCGCTACTACGCCGGCAACGCGCACGCGGACGAGGTCGAGGCGCTCGCGATCGAGCGGGCGAAGGCGCTCTTCGGGGCGGAGCACGTGAACGTGCAGCCGACCTCGGGAGCGGAGGCGAACATGGCCGCCTACCTCGCCTTCGCCGACCCGGGCGACACGTTCCTGGGGCTGGAGCTGACGCAGGGCGGGCACCTGACACACGGATCGCCGGTGAACTTCAGCGGACGGCTGTACGACTTCGTTCCCTACGCCGTGGACCGCGAGACGGAAGTCGTGGACATGGCGACGGTGGCGGCGCTCGCGCGGGAGGTGCAGCCGCGCATCATCGTGACGGGGGCGACGGCCTACCCGCGGCAGTTCGACTTCCCCGCCTTCGCCGAGATCGCGCGCGAGGTGGGGGCGCTGCTGCTGGTCGACATGTCGCACTTCGCGGGGCTGGTGGCGGGCGGGGCGCACCCCTCGCCCGTTCCCCACGCGGACGTGGTGACGAGCACGACGCACAAGACGCTGCGCGGTCCACGGGGGGCAATGGCGCTCACGAAGGAAGAGCACGGGGCAGCGCTCGACAAGGCGGTGTTCCCGGGGACACAGGGCGGGCCGCACATGCACAGCATCGCGGCCAAGGCGGTGGCCTTCGGCGAGGCGGCCACCCCCGAGTTCCGCCAGTACGCGGCGAAGATCGTGGCGAACGCGCAGACGCTGGCGGAAGCGCTGCAGGCGGGCGGCCTGCGGCTCGTCTCCGGAGGGACGGACACGCACCTGATCCTGATCGACTGCGGCACGCTGGGCATCAGCGGGATGAAGGCGCAGAACGCCCTGCAGGGCTCGGGCATCATCGCCAACAAGAACACGATCCCGTACGACGAGCGCTCGCCCTTCGTGACGAGCGGCTTGCGCATCGGCACGCCAGCGCTGACCTCGCGGGGGATGGGGGCGGAGGAGATGGAGCGGCTGGCGGCGTGGATCGTGCGGGTGCTCAGCGATCCCGATGGCGACGGCGTGCGCGAGGGCGTGCGGCAAGAGGTGGCCGAGTTCGCGCGGGCGTATCCGGTGCCCGGAATCACCGACGCCTGACGCCCGGAGCACCGGCGGCCGTGGTTGCATTGAGCACAAAGTAGGGCAGTGCTAGGCTGCGCGGGTAGCCGTGCGCCCCGACCGTGGAGTCGGGGGAAACCCACCGTTCGGCATGCGGAGCGCCATGCGCGAATACGAACTGATGGCCGTGTACGACCTCGCTGTGATCGAGGAAGGCGGCCAGGACGCCAGCGTCCAACACCTCACGAACCTGGTCGAACGGAACGGCGGAACGGTCACGAAGGTCGACCACTGGGGTCGGCGGCGGCTGGCCTACCCGATGAACAAGCAGCTCGACGCGGATTTCATCGTCACGCGGATCGAGCTCGACCCGCAGGCAGTGACCCCGCTGAACGCGGACTTCGAGATCGAGGAGCGCGTGTACCGGCACCTGGTGGTGCGGGCGGACGAGCTTCCGCCGCCGAGGCCGGTGCTGGCCCCGGCGGGTTCGCGGGGCCCGGGATCACCGACGGGGCCGCGCGCCGAGGGCGCGCCGCCGGCGGCTCCCGGCGCCGCTCCTCCGGCCCCGAGCCCCGAGGCGCCTCCGGCCGAGGCGGCACCCCCGCCCGAAGCTGAGGCTACCCCTCCGGCAGCGCAGCCGGAGCCGGCGCCCGAAGCTGAGGAAGCTCCGGTTGCCGCGGCGGAGGACGCCCCCGCTGCCACGGGTGAAGAAGCCGAGGCCGCTGAGGCGGAGGAGGCTCCCGCCGCGGAAGCGGAGGGCGCCCCGGCCGCCGAAGCAGCGCCCGGAGACGGAGACGACACCGCGAAGGAGTAGCGGCCATGGGCAACCTGAACAAGGTCATGATCATCGGGAACACGGGGCGCGACGCCGAGCTCCGTTACACCGCCGGCGGCACCGCCGTCTCCGACTTCAGCATCGCCGTCAACTCCCGGCGCCGTTCCCAGCAGAGTGGCGAGTGGGAAGAGGAGACGGAGTGGTTCAACGTGGTGCTGTTCGGCGATCGCGCGGAACGCATCAGCCAGTACATCACCAAGGGCAAACAGCTCTACGTCGAGGGCCGCCTGCGGACCCGCAACTGGGACGACGACCAGGGGGTCCGCCACTACCGCACCGAAGTGATCGCGAACAACATCGAGTTCCTCGATCGCCGCGGCGAGGGCGGTGGCGGCGACTGGGGCGGCGGAGGCGGCGGGGGCGACTTCGGCGGCGGCCGTGGTCGCGGCTCGGCGCCCTCCGACGTGGACGACCTGCCCTTCGAATAAGCGCGACCCCGGGACCGCCGAGCGGTCCCCCTACCCGGTGCGCCCGAGCGCACGAAACCCATCGGGAGGAAAGACCATGACTGAACCTCGACCAACCACTCCGGCGCCGACGGGCGCCGCCTTCACCGGAGGTGAGCGCCCCGCGGGTGGACCGCCGGGCGACCGACGTGGCCCGGGCGGTGACCGTCGCGGGCCCGGCGGTGACCGCCGGCGGGGCGGAGGCGGACGCCGCTTCGGCGGAAGGCGCCGGCTCTGCCGCCTCTGCAACAAGGTGCGCTGCTCGCCGGGCGACGAGTACAAGGTCGACTACAAGGACGTCGACCGGCTGCGCCACTTCATCAACGACCGCGGGAAGATCGAGCCGCGACGCAAGCTGGCGACGTGCGCGCTGGCGCAGCGGGCGATCTCGCACGCGGTGAAGCGGGCGCGCCACGTGGGGCTCCTGCCCTACACGCTCCAGCACGTGCGCGAGACGCGCATCTTCCCCCTGCGGGGCTAGGGCCGCGAGCCGATGACGCGGCGCGATCGCACGACGGGGCTGCCCGTCGCCCGGAGCGGGCGGCGGCGCGCCACGCGCGCGAGCGAGGGCGGGGGGCTGCTCTCCCAGCGAACCCTGCGCTTCGGCATCATCGGCGTGGCGGTGGCGGCGCTGCTGGCGGTTGCCGCCCTGCTGATCTTCAGCTGGTACGACAACAACATCGCGACGCCCAACAAGGTCGTGCTGCGCGTGGGCGAGGAGGAGTTCTCGCTCTCGTACTACGCCGCCAGGCTCCCCGAATTCGCGCAATCCGGATCGTCCGGGACCGGGCTGCTCGTGACGCAAGAGCTGCTGACGCAACTCGAGGAAGAAGGCCTCATCGTGGCGGCGGCCGGCGAACGCGGAATCGCGCTGGACGCCCGGGCCGTGACGGAAGGGATCGCACTCGAGCTGGGCGCGCCTCCGGACACCTCGCGCGGGTCGATCTTCGACGCGCGCTACCGGGACGCCCTGCGGGACTCGGGGCTGAGCGACTCCGACTACCGCCAGCGGGCGAAGGCGCGACTCGCCGAGCGCGAGCTCCGCAGCGGGCTCATCGACGACATCGGGGAGACCGGCCTGGTGCTGCGGCTGCGCGTGGTGACGGCCGCCACGCTGGAGGAGGCCGAGGCAGTACGGTCGCGCATCGCCGGGGGCGAGGACATGGGCACGATCGCGCAGATCGAGTCGCTGCACGAAGAGTCGCGGCTGAACGATGGCCTGTTGGCCATCCCGCCGGAACTCCTCGAAGCGGCGGTGGGGGACGCCCTCGCCGGAGCCGGCGAAGGCACGCTCCTCGAGGCCATCGAGGGGGAGGACGCCTTCTGGGTGGTGCGGCTGGAGGAACGGGACGAAACGGGCGCGTATACGGACCGGCAGATCGCGGAGCTGACCGCGCTGCGGTTCGAGGAGGCGCTCGAAGCGGCGCGCTCCGGCGTTACCATCGAGCGGGACTTCACAACGGACGACGCCAACTGGGCGATCGAAGAGGCGGGCTAGCACCGTGGCGAACGAGATCGGCATCGGGTTCCTGGGCATGGGCAACGTCGGCGAGACGGTGGTGGCAACGCTGCTGGAGCGGGCGGCGACCTTTCGTGAGCGCACGGGCGCCTCGCTCAGCCTGCGCCGCGTGGCGGTGAAGGATCCCTCCCGGGCACGGGGCATCGACTTGCCGGGGGGCGTGCTCACGGGAGACGGGGCGGAGGTGATCGGGGACCCCTCCGTAGACATCGTGGTCGAGGTCATCGGCGGGGACGGAGCCGCGGGCGACTACGTCCGGGCAGCGCTGGCGGCGGGAAAGCACGTCGTCACGGCCAACAAGGAGCTGATCGCGAAGGCGGGGCCGGAGCTGTTCGACCTGGCCCGCGCGAACGGGGCCGCACTGCGGTTCGAGGCGAGCGTGGGGGGCGGGATCCCGGTGATCACGCCGCTGCTGCGGGACCTGCCGGCGAACCGGGTGCTGGCGATCCGGGCGATTATCAACGGCACGACGAACTTCATACTGACGAACATGGCCCAGCGCGGGGAGAGCTTCGAGGACGCACTCGCGCAGGCCCAGGAGCTGGGCTATGCCGAACCCGACCCCACGAACGACGTGGACGGCCACGACGCGGCCTTCAAGATCGCGATCATGGCGGGCCTCGGGTTCGGGACGCACGTTCCCCCGGAGGCGGTGGCGACGGAGGGCATACGCTCGCTGGCGCCGCAGGACTTCCAGTACGCCCGCGAGCTGGGCTACGTGATCAAGCTGCTCGCCATCGCCGAGCGCCACGAGGAGGGCGTGCTGGCGCGCGTCCACCCGGCCCTCCTGCCGGAATCGGAGCCGCTGGCCCGCGTGGACGGCGTCCTCAACGCCGCACAGGTTCGGGGCGACCTGGCGGGGACGCTCACGTTCCAGGGCGCGGGGGCGGGGGCGGCGCCGACGACGAGCGCCGTGCTGGCCGATGTGCTCGACGTCGCGCGGGCGCTGGCGGAGGGATCGCAGCCCCGGTGGGACCCGGGTGCGTGGCGGTACGGGGAGGCGCTCGGGCTGGGAATGCTGGAGACGCGCTACTATCTGCGTATGACGGTGCGTGATCAGCCGGGCGTCCTCGCCCAGATCGCGCGCGTACTCGGGGAGGCGCAGGTGAGCATCGCGGCGGTGGAGCAGCGGGAGACGGACGAGGAGCGCGGCACGGCCGAGCTCGCCCTGATGACGCACCGCGCGCGGGAACTGGCCGTCACCGGGGCCATCGAGACGCTCAGGGACCTGCCCGAGGTGCGAGCGGTGGATGCGATGCTGCGCGTGGAGGCGGCGACATGACCTCCGAGCCCGCGCTGCGGTCGGTCGAGGAGACGCTCGCCCTCCTGGAGCGGGAAGCGCAAGCCTCGCGCGAGGCGAACGAGGCGCTCGAGCGCGAGGTGACGCAGCTCCGCCGGCAGGTGCAGGCGGCGCTGGAGCAGCACGAGGAGACAGGCCGGGCGACCCGGCAACTCGAAGTGATGCTGGGGCGTTTGCAGGGCATTCCGCAGAAGGTGACGGAGCTCGCCCAGGACACGGAGCAGCTGCGCACGGCGGTTTCGGAAACGCGGGGGAAGGTGGAGGCGAACGAGCGCACGCGCGACGCGGAGGCGCTTGCCGCGAACCGCGAGCTGCGCGAGGCGATCCGGAAGATGGAGGCGCTCGAGACCCAGCTGGAGCTGCTGGCCTCGGAAGGGGCCGCCCGCGAAACGAAGCTGGATCAGGTCGGCCAGGCGCTCAGCGTGCTGCTGGACTGGCAGCAGGAGATGCGGCAGCACACGGAACAGTACGACCTGCGCCTGCAACGGCTCACGGACCTGAGCGAGGAGGTCGAGGGACGGGTGCTGGCGGCCGCCCAGACGCTGCAGGAGCGCCCGCTGGAGGTCATCCACGAACGCCTGCAGATCCTGGGCGAGCTGGCCCACCGCACGGAAGAGGCGATCGAGGCGCTTCGCACCGGGCAGATCAACCGGGAGGACGTGCAGGCGGAGATGGACCGGCGCCGGGACGAGCAGGAGCGCGCCGAGGCGCACCTGAGCCGCATGGAGGGCGAGGTGGAAAACCTCGCGCGGCAGATCGACGAGGCGCGGGGCGAGACGGCCCTGCTGGACGGGCGGCACGCGGGCCTGAGCGAGCGCGTGAGTCTCATCCGGCGGGACATCGCGGAGATGGTGGACCACGTGCGAGACGAGTTCGCGCGCTTCAGCGAGCTGCAGGAGCGCTCGCGCAAGCGGCAGATCGAAGCGCTCGAGCAGGAAATGCGGGAGACGAAATTCCACTCGCTCCGGCCGCCCGACGAGCCGTGAGCGAGGCGCCCCGCCTCGGGGTGCTGGCGCGCTGGGCCGAGGTCCTGCCGCTCACGCCGGAAACCCCCCGCATCACCCTGGGCGAAGGCGACACGCCCCTCGTGCGTTCGGTCGCGATCGAGCGGGAGCTGGGGGTGGACGAGCTCTGGTTCAAGCTGGAGAGCTCGAATCCGACGGGCTCATTCAAGGACCGGGGCATGGTGGTGGCGGTGGCGAAGGCGATGGAGCGGGGCGCGCAGGCGGTGCTCTGCGCGAGCACCGGCAACACGAGCGCGAGCGCGGCCGCCTACGCCGCCCGCTGCGGCCTGCAGGCGAGCATCCTCGTGCCGCGGGGGCGGGTGGCGGTGGGGAAGCTGGCGCAGGCGGTCGCCTTCGGCGCGCGCATCGTCGAGGTCGAGGGCAGCTTCGACGACGCACTCGTGCTGGCGCGGACGGTTGCCGAGACGCACCCCATCGCGCTCGTGAACTCGGTCAACCCCGACCGCATCGAGGGGCAGAAGACGGCCGCCTACGAGATCTGCGAGTCGCTGGGCGACGCGCCCGACGCGCTCGCCATCCCCGTGGGAAACGCGGGCAACATCACCGCCTACTGGAAGGGCTTCACGGAGTGCGCCGAGCGCGACTTCGCGACGCTGCACCCGCGGATGCTGGGCTTCCAGGCGGCGGGGGCGGCGCCGATCGTGGGGGGCGAGCCGGTGGCGGACCCGCGGACGGTCGCGACCGCCATCCGCATCGGCAATCCGGCGAGCTGGCAGCCGGCCGAGCGCGCCCGCGACGAGAGCGGAGGGCGCATCGACGCCGTCACCGACGAGGAGATCCTGGACGCCTACGGGCTGCTGGCGAGCGCGGAGGGGCTGTTCGTGGAGCCCGCCAGCGCAGCCAGCGTGGCCGGACTGCGGAAGCTGAGCGGGCAGGGGACGCTGCGGGGCGGACGGGTGGTGGCGGTGCTCACGGGGTCGGGGCTGAAGGACCCGGAGACGGCGGAGTCGCACGCGACACCGGACGTGGCTCGGGCGGGGGCGACGCTCGAAGGAGTCGAGCGGGCGCTGGGGCTGTAACGCCGGCTTGACCCGCGGACGGCGGGCCGTAGACTCGCCTCATGCGCACCCTCACACGCTTGATCGCTCCGGCCGCGCTCGCGGGCGTCCTGGCGCTGGCCGCGAGCGCCCCGCTGCTGGCGCTCGACGCACCCCTTCCCCCCGACACAGCCGCGGCCCCCACGCAGGAAGCGGAGGCGAACCGCGATGTCGTGCCGCCTCTCGTGTGGTCACTCGTGGGCGTGGGGCTGTTCTGCGGGGCGCTGGGCGTGCTCTACCTGCTCAAGCGGGAGCTGGGCGGCTTCGAGCTGAAGCCGGGGGCGTGGACGGCGCCCATCAGCGTGATCCCGGCGGAGACGCTGCCGGTCGAGGAGTCGGACTACCCGGAGCCGGAGAACGACGGCCACGGCCACTGAGGCCGGGCCGGGCTCGACTACTCCCGTGACGCGCCTGCTGCTGGCGACGAACAACCCCGGCAAGGTTCGAGAGATGCGCCGCCTGCTCGCGGGCGAGCCCTTCGAGGTGGTCACCCCCGGGGACCTGGGCATCGCGCTCGACGTGGTGGAGGACGGGGAGGGGTACGCCGACAACGCCATCCTCAAGGCGCGGGCCTTCGCGGAGGCGGGGCAGTGCCTCGCGCTGGCGGACGACTCCGGCATCGAGGTGGACGCGCTCGGGGGACCGGGGCCGCGTTCGGCGCGCTACGGCGGACCCGGGCTCGACGACGCCGGTCGGACGCAGCTCATGCTGCGGAACCTGACCAACGTGCCCGACGGGGAGCGGGGGGCGCGCTACCGCGCGGTGGTGGCGGTGGGGTGGGCGGATGGGCGGATCGAGCTGTTCGAGGGGACGTGGGAGGGGTCGATCGGGCGGGAGACGCGGGGGACGAACGGGTTCGGCTACGACCCCATCTTTCGCACGCCGGAGGGTCGCAGCGCGGCCGAGCTGACGGCCGAGGAGAAGGACGCCGTCAGCCATCGCGGGCAGGCGGTGCGGGCAGCGGTCCGGTGGCTGCGGGAGCAGTCCTAACCGGAGTCTTCGTCCTTGCCGGCGTCGATGACCTTCTGGGCGACGTTGCCGGGGACCTCGTCGTAGCGGTCGAACACGAGCTCGAAGAGACCGCGGCCCTGGGTCAGGGAGCGCAGGTCGGAGGCGTAGCGCTGGACCTCGGCAAGGGGCACGTCCGCTTCGACGACGCTCAGGGAGCCGTCGGGGGCGATACCGTGGATGCGGGCGCGCTTCGTATTGAGGTCGCCGACGATGTCGCCGGCGTTGGCCTCGGGGGTGCGCACCCGGATGGTCATGACGGGTTCGAGGAGGACGCCCCTGGCGTCGGCCACGGCCTCCTTCAGGGCCTGGCTGGCGGCCAGCTTGAAGGCCATCTCGCTCGAGTCGACGGGGTGGTGCTTGCCATCGAAGAGCGTGACCTGGCAGTCGGTCAGCTCGTAGCCGGCGACCACGCCCTCGCGGGCAGTCTCCATGACGCCCTTCTCGACGGCGGGGATGAACTCGCGGGGTACCGAGCCGCCGACGACGCGGCTGTCGAACTGGATGCCGGAGCCGCGGGGGAGGGGCGCGATCTCGATGGAGACGCGGGCGTACTGGCCGTGGCCACCGGTCTGCTTCTTGTGCGTGTAGTCGGCTGAAGAGGACCGGCCGACCGTCTCACGGTAGGGGACGCGGGGCAGGGAGAGCTCGACCTCGAGGTTGAACTTCTGCAGGAGGCGTCCGACGGCGACATCGAGGTGGGCGTCGCCGAGGCCTTCGAGGATGGTCTCGCTGGTGCTGGCGTCGCGGCGGAGGCGCAGGCCGGGATCCTCCTCGACGAGGCGCTGGAGGCTGGGGCCGAGCTTGTCGACGGCTGCGTTGGCGCCGGGGCGGACGGCCATGCTGTAGACGGGCTCGGGGAAGATCATGACGGGCAGGTGGACGGCCCTGTCCTTGGTCGCGAGCGTGTCCCCCGTGCGGGTGTCGCTGAGCTTGGCGACGACGCCGATATCCCCGAGCGGGAGGGAAGGGACGGACTCCTGATCCTTGCCGCGCTGGCAGTAGATGCTACCGAGGCGTTCGTCGTTGGAGCGGGTGCTGTTCCAGAGGTGGCTGTCGACCTGGACCGTGCCGGTCATTACGCGCAGGTAGCTGAGGCGTCCGACATAGGGGTCGGCGGAAGTCTTGAAGACGAGGACGGCGGGGGAGGCGTCCGGCCCGACGTCGAGGCTCTCGGCGTCGGCATCGGCGACCTCGCGCTGGAGTGGGCTCGGGGCCACGGCGACGAGCGAATCGAGGACCTGGCGCACGCCGACCTGGTGGGTCGCGGAGGCGCAGAGCACGGGCACGATGTCGCCCGACGCAAGGGCGGTCCTCAGGGCCGCGTGCAACTCGTCGGGCGTAATTTCCTCGTCCTCGAAGTACTTGGTCATGAGGTCTTCGTCGTTCTCGACGATGCTCTCGATGAGAGCGCCGCGGAGCTCCTCGGCCGTGTCCTGCAGGTCGGCGGGCACATCGCCGGGCTCACCCTGCTCGCCGAGGTAGGCCTTCATGGCGAGCAGGTCGACGACGCCGCCGAGGTCGTGGCTCTGGCCGATGGGGAGGAAGAGGGGGGCGACGGCCGTGCCCCACTTCTCGCGGAGGGCATCGAGCACGATGTTGAAGTCGGCGTTCTCGCGATCGAGGCGGTTGATGAGGACCATGCGGGGAAGGCCGCGCTCCTCGGCGATCTGCCAGACCCGGTCGGTGCCGACCTCGGGGCCGGAGACGGCATCGACGACGATGAGGGCGGCGTCGGCGGCGCGCACGCCGCAGATGACCTCGGAGACGAAGTCGGCGTAACCGGGGGTATCGATGAGGTTGATCTTGGCGCCGTTCCACTCGACGGGGAGGACGGAGAGGTTGAGGCTGAACTTGCGGCGGTGCTCGTCCTCGTCGTAATCGCCGATGGTGTTCTGCTCCTCGATGGAACCCATCCGCGTGACGGCGCCGCTGACGAAGAGGGCGGCTTCGCCGAGCGTCGTCTTGCCGACGTTGCCGTGGCCGGCCAGTACAACGTTGCGAATGTCTTCGGAGGAGTATTGCTTCATCTGACGGGCGCCTTCGGGCCGCTGGGGGCCGGGGATTGGGGGAGGATTGTACGCGCTCGGGGGCACGGGCGGCGGCAAGGCGAAGGCCGCTCCTGTAGACTTGCCGATCGCACGCATGTTCGATTCACCACGCACCTACGTCGCCCTCGATCTCGAGACGACGGGGCTCGACCCGACGCACGACCGCATCACCGAGATCGGGGCGGTGCGCTTCGACGAAGAGGGGCGTGAACTGGCGGCGTTCGAGCAGCTCGTGAACCCGGGGCGCGCGATCCCGGCCTTCACCGAGAAGCTGACCGGGATCACGAACGAGGACGTGCGGGGAGCGCCCGCGTTTGCGGCGATCGCGAACGAACTGGGGCTGTTCGTCGGGGAGAGCGCGGTCGTGGGGCAGAACATCGCCTTCGACCTCGCCTTCCTGGCGGAGGCGGGGGTGGAGTTCGAGGGGGAGGCGCTGGATACGCTGCGGTTCGCGCGCATCCTCTTCCCCGAGGGGCCGGGGGCGCTCTCGGACCTGGCGACGGCACTGGACGTCGAGATGCCGGTGGCGCACCGGGCGCTGGCCGATGCGCGCGCGACGGCCTCCGTGTTCCTGGCGCTGAGGCGGCGGGCGGCGGGGATGGCGCCCGGGGAGCGGGGATCGCTGGCGCGCCTCGTGGCGCTGGACGAGCCCGCCCTCGCACGCGAGATCGGAGGCGGCGAGGAGGAAGCGGGGGGCGTGGTCGAGGCGCCCGCGTTGCCGGATCGCTGGGAGCCGCCGGCGGCGCTCGTGCGGGCGGAGGAACCCGAGCCGGTCTCGGCGGAGGAGGTACGGGAGGCGCTCGCGGGGGCGGCGGGGGTGGTGGAGCGCTTCGAGGAGCGCCCGCAGCAGGTGGAGATGGCGGAGGCGGTCGCGGGGGCGTTCTCGGACGGGGGGCACTGGCTGATCGAGGCGGGGACGGGGGTGGGGAAGTCGCTCGCCTACCTGATCCCGGCGGCGCTCTACGCCCTGCGCAACGGCACGCGCGTCGTGGTCTCGACGAACACGATCGCGCTGCAGGAACAGCTCCTCGGGAAGGACGTGCCCGCGCTGCGGCAGATCCTGTGGCAGGCGGGGGCGATCGATGAGCCCGGCGATCTGCGGGTGGCGCTGCTGAAAGGACGGGCGAACTACCTCTGCGTGCAGCGCTGGATGGGTCACCCGGCGAGCCTCTCGGATCCGGACGTGGCGCGGCTGGCCGGCTCGCTGGCGCGCTGGCTGCCGAAGACGCACAGCGGCGACCGTTCGGAGCTGCGGCTCGACGGGGGGGCGCGGGCCGCGTGGACGCGCTTCTCGGCGGCGGACGCGGACTGCCTCTCACGGCAGCACACCTTCGTGCGGGAGGGGCGCTGCTTCCTGCAGCGGGCGCGGAAGACGGCGGAGGGGGCGCACCTCGTGGTGGTGAACCACGCCCTCCTGCTGGCCGACCTCGCAAGCGGAGGGAGCGCCATCCCCGCGTTCGACCACCTGATCATCGACGAGGCGCACAACCTGGAGGCGCAGGCGACGCAGCAGTTCGGGCTGCACATCGGCGCGCGGCAGGTGACGGACGCCCTCGAGGCGATCCACCGGCCGCGCAGCTCGGAGCGGCGCGAAGGAGGCGTCCTCACCGCGACGGGGCTGCCGGAGACGCTGGGGGCGGGGGCGACGAGCGCCCTGAAGGGCGCGATCGCGGCGGGGGCGGCGGTCGCCGGGAAGCCGTTCGAGGCGCTGGGCGCGCTCGCGGCGGGGTCGCGCGACGACCGCGTGAGCATCACGCCGGCGGTGCGCTCTGGGACGGACTGGGGGGAGGTGGAGGAAGCATGGACGGCGCTCGACGCAGCCCTCGGGGGGGCGGTCGAGAGTTGCCGGGCGGCGGCGGGGCTGCTGGCCGGGGAGGACACCGGGGCGGGGGCGGAGGAGCTGGAGGCCGCGTGGGTGCGGCTGGAGGGTGTGCGGCTCGACCTCGGACGGCTGGTCGGGAACCACGACCCGGAGACGATCGTGTGGGCCTCGACGATGCGCGACGGGACGGGGGCGCTCAACTCCGCGCCGCTGGAGGTAGGGCCGCGGCTGGCGGACGAGCTGTTCGCGGGGCGGGCGACGGTCGTGGCGACGAGCGCGACGCTGGCGGCGGGCGGGTCGATGGCGTTCACGGCGAACCAGATGGGCCTTCCCGACGCGGAAACGCTGGCGCTGGGCTCGCCCTTCGACTACGAGCGCTCGACGCTGCTGGCGACGCCCGCGGGCTTCCCCGACCCGGGCGCCCAGGGCTACGACGAGGCCGCGTCCGAGGCGATCACGAAGCTGGCGCTGGCTTCGGATGGGCGGGCGCTGGCGCTCTTCACCTCGCACGCCTCGCTGCGGCGGGTGGCGGAGCTGTCGCGGGGGGCGCTGGAGCGGGAGGGGATCAGCGTGCTCGTGCAGGACCGCGACGGGGCGCCGCGCCAGCTCATGCGCAACCTGATCGAGGATCCACGGGCGGTCATCTTCGGGACGGCGAGCTTCTGGGAGGGGATCGACATCCGCGGGGAGGCGCTCTCGCTCGTGGTGATCGCACGGCTGCCCTTCGGCGTGCCCACCGACCCGATCCACAAGGCGCGCTCGGACCTGTGCGACGACCCTTTCTCGGGCTACTCGCTGCCGGGCGCGATCCTGCGCTTCCGGCAGGGCTTCGGGCGGCTTATCCGCGACCGCGAGGACCGGGGGGTGGTGGCGGTGCTCGACAGCCGCATCCGCACGCGCCGCTACGGCTCTGCCTTCGTGGAGGCGATTCCCAACTGCACGCGGCTGGGGGCGGACATCGACACGATCGCAGCGCGCACGCGCGAGTGGCTCGCCCGATGAGCGCGCGCCGGCCCCTGCCGCAACGCATCGCGGGCGAGCGGGTCACGCTGCGGCAGACCGGCGGGGACGGGCCGGTGCGGTACGACGTGCGCCGGCGCGGGAAGCGGGAGGTCATCGGGGAGGTCGTGGTCGACCTGTCCCGGGAGGCGCCGTTCATCTCGCGGCTGTGCATCGACGAGACCGCGCGGGGGTACGGGGCGGGATCGGGGGCGGCCACGGCGTTGCTGCGGTCGCTGGGGCGCCGGTACGGGGTGGTGCGGACGTGGGCGCCGCCGGACCGGGGGCTGGCGGTGTACTTCTGGGTGCGGATGGGGTTCCGGCCGCTCGCGGGGGAGGGGCCGAAGGGGGGATTGTGGTTCGAACAGGTCCTGCGGAAGGGGCGACGGGGCGGGAGGGGCTAGACAGAGGGGGTACAGTTAACGGAGTGGATTCGCGCGAGGCGGGCGCCGAACCCGACGGGGTTTGTCATGCAGGCCAACAGGAAGCGCGCTGCGACGAAGACGTGCACGCACCACTGGATCATCGCGACACCGAACGGGCACATCAGCCGGGGCATCTGCAAGCACTGCGGCAGCGAGCGTGACTTCGAGAACTCCGAGAGCGAACGGCACTGGCGGAACCGGCGGTCGGGGCGCAGGAACGCCCCCTCGGACGCTGCCTAGCGCAGGCCGTACACTGGAGCCGTGAACCCACAGCTTGCCGTCGAGCTGGCGCCGGAGCGCAAGATCAACCTGAGCCTCCGCAATCCGGTGATGCCCGCCTCGGGCACCTTCAGCTGGGGGATGGAGTTCGCGCGGCAGTTCGACGTGAACCGCCTGGGGGCCGTCGTCTCCAAGGGGGTCACGCCGCTGCCCCGTGCAGGGAACCCGCAGCCCCGCGTGGCGGAAACGCCCTCGGGGATGCTGAACTCGATCGGGCTGCAGAACCTGGGCCCCGACCGCGTCATCTCGGAGATGGCGCCGGTCTGGGCGACGTGGGACGTGCCCGTGATCGTGAACCTCGCGGGGGAGACGGTGGGGGACTACGGCGACCTCGCCCGGGCGTTCGACGGCGTGCCGGGCGTGGCCGCGCTGGAGTTGAACTTCAGCTGCCCGAACGTCGACAACGGGCTCGACTTCGGGCTGAACGCAACGGCGGCGGCACAGGCGACGCGGGCGGCGGTGCGGTCGACGGAACTGCCGGTCATCGTGAAGCTGACGCCGGCGGCGGAGAGTCCGGCGGAAGTAGCCCGGGCCTGCGCGGACGAGGGCGCATCCGCCATCTGCGCCATCAACACGGTCCCCGGCATGGCCATCGACGCGGAGACGCGCAGGCCGGTCTTGCCGCGCGCCATCGGGGGGCTGAGCGGCCCCGCGATCAAGCCCATCGCGCTGCGCATCGTGTACGAGGTGGCGCAGGCGGTGCGCGTGCCGGTCATCGGCTGCGGGGGCATCGCCAGCGGGCTCGACGCGGTCGAGTTCCTGATGGCGGGGGCAACGGCGGTGCAGGTGGGGACGGCGAGCTTCTCGAACCCGCGGGCGCCGCTGGACGTGCTGGAGGGGCTGGAGGCCTGGCTGGAGGAGCACGGGGTGGCGGACGTCCGCGAGATCATCGGGTGCGCGCAGCCGTTGCTCGCCTAGGGCGAGGGGTGGCGGTGGGGTACGCTGGCCGGCACGGGGTGTAGCTCAGCCCGGCAGAGCGCGCGGTTTGGGGCCGCGAGGTCCCCGGTTCAAATCCGGGCACCCCGACCACCATCAGCCACAAGGACAACGCATGCCAGCGAGGGGTCTTACCGCCGTGGCGATCGTGCTGCTGGGCCTCGCCGGCGTGGTCGCCTCGCTGGGCTGCGGGTCGGACGAGCCGGCGCCGGTCCCACCGGCGGCGACACCCACCCCGGAGACACCGACGGCCGCCTCGCCTGAGCCCACCCCCACCCCGACGGCGGCGCCAGCGACGCGAACCGAAGCGGCATCGGAGACAGCCTCACCGACCACCGGGCCAGCGCCCGTCGAGGACGAAGCCGCACTCGCGGCGGAGCTCGCGGAGGTCGCACTCGCGCCCGTACGGGAGGAGTTCGGCGAGAGCGCGGATGATCTCACCGCGCACGCGTTCCCCGTGGGGGCAGGCGACGCCGAGGGGGCGCTCTGGGCGGTGGTCACGAACGGGCCACAGCCGTTCTACGTGGACGACGCGGGAGAGGCCGTCAACTTCTTCCACTTCGTCGCGCTCTACCGGCGGAACGCGGACGCGACATGGTCGGAGGCTCTCTACCAGATCACGCTCGAAACGGCGCCCCAGCGCACGGAGGTGGAGGTCCACGACACTGGTCCGCGGCGCGCCAGGGGGCCAGCGCCGCTGATCGCGATACGCGGTGGGACGGGCGCTCACGCGGGGACCCTGGACGTGGTGATTGTCGAGGGAGAGCTGCTGCGGATCGGGGTCTCGCACGTGAGCGGGCGGCCGGGCGCGGGCGAAGTCGCCGACCTCGACGGGGACGGGGTGGTGGAGATCGTCCTAAACAGCTCGAACCCGTACGTCTTCTGCTACGCCTGCGCGGTGGAGGAGAAGGGGGAGTTGGTCTACCGCTGGGACGGAGTCGACTACGCACCCATCCCGCTGGAGGCGCCGGACGACCTGGAGGGCGATCTGAGGGAAGCGGCGGAGCGGGTGGTGCGGTTGGCGGGGGCAAACCTCTGGCGGGATGCGGCGACACTCGCGATCACGACCTCGCAGCGGGCTCCGGACAACGCGGACCTGCGCTGGCTCTCGATCCTGGCGAACCGGAACGCAGCGCTGCGGCTCGGGTACGCGGGGTCGCCGGGGCAGCCGCTGCTCACGAGTGTATTCGCGGGGGAGTACGGAGCCGCCTTCGCGCTGATGGCGGCGCTCCCGCCGGAAGAGGCGTTCGCGCTGGACGGCCCGCTGATCAGCGGGACCGCCGCCGAGACGGACCTCGAGTCGATGGTCGCGTACCTGCTCTTCTACGCGGACGAGGCTCTGAAGGTACGCAACGACGATCCCGCGATCCACGCGGTGCGCGCGCTCGGACAGGTCCTGGCCTCGCCGGACGACCTCGCACGGGCGCGTTCGTCGATGGCGAGGGCGCTGCGGCTCGCGCCCGACGACGCGTTCCTGCAGGGGTCGCAGGCGTTCCTGGAGTCCATCGAGGTGGCGCCGGGGGCATCGGAGGAGGGGCAGTGAGGGATCCGTGCTGGCGGCCCACCGGAGTGCTGGCTACCATGATCGGAGCCCACGGGGAGCGCTGCCGGTGAGCGACGACTTTGGCATCGACCTGGACGAGGTGCGCCGCGTCATCGAGAACTCGGAAGTCCTGATCATCCGTCTGGAGACGGTCGGGAGCCGGGTGCTCGTGGACTTCCGCAGCACGCCCTCGGAGCCGCCCTACATCTCGCGCGTGCCCCGCGTGAACTCGGTGGAGGAGCGCGTGCGGGCGGTCAAGGAGCTGCGCCCGGCGTTCCCCTACCCGGAGAAGCTGATGTCCTTCGCGTGGCCCCGGCGGGTGACGGTGATCGCCGAGTCGGGGCTGTGGGACGTGGTGCGGCAGCGGATGGAGTCGATCGGCGGCGAAACGGCCGGCGAGGCGGCGGCGCGCGTCCACCGCGAACTGCTGGACGAGGAGCGTCGCGAGGTCCTGGCGGCGGTGCGCGGGGGCGAAGGCATGCGCACGATCTGGCAGCGCGAATGAGCGACACACGCGCGATCGACCTGCGCAGCGACACGGTGACACAGCCGGACGCCGCGATGCGCCGCGCCATGGCCGAGGCGGAAGTGGGCGACGACGTGTTCGGCGACGACCCCAGCGTGAACCGGCTGGAGGCCCTGGCGGCGGAGCGCCTCGGCAAGGAGGCGGCGGTGTTCGTGCCGAGCGGCACGATGGCCAACCTCGTCTCCGTGCTGACCCACACGCAGCCCACCGACGAAGTGCTGCTCGGCGAGGAATCGCACATCTTCAACTACGAGGTCGCGGGGGCGGCGCGGGTAGGGGGCGTGCAGCTGCGGCCCCTTGCCAACGACGGCGGGGGCGGGCTCGCCGAGGAGGACGTGCGTGCGGCCGTGCGCGAACCGAACATCCACGCGCCGCGGACGGCGCTGCTCTGCCTGGAGAACACGCACAACCGCTGCGGCGGCGCCGTCGTGCCGCTCGCGCGGGTACGGGCGCTGGCCGCGATCGCGCAGGAGGCGGGGGCGACCGTGCATCTCGACGGGGCGCGCATCTTCAACGCCGAGGTCGCGAGCGAGACGCCGGCGGCGGAGCTGGCGGGGCCCGCAGATACGGTCTCGTTCTGCCTGTCGAAGGGGCTGGCGTGCCCGGTGGGGTCGGTCGTCTGCGGGCCGCGGGACCTGATCGAGCGGGCACGGCGGGAGCGCAAGATGCTGGGCGGGGGAATGCGGCAGGCGGGAGTGCTGGCGGCGGCGGGGATCCACGCGCTCGCGCACAACATCGAGCGGCTGGCCGAGGATCACGCGAACGCCCGCACGCTGGCGGCGGGGCTGGGGCGGCTGGGGCCGTTCGGCGTGGACGCGCCCGCCACGAATATCGTGGTGCTGCGGGTGCTCGAAGGGACGCGCGACGGCTGGCTATCGGCACTCGCAGAGGCGGGCGTGCGAGCCGTGCCGTTCGGCGCGGGGCGCATCCGCATGGTGACGCACAAGGACGTCGACGCGGCGGCGATCGGCGAGGCCCTGCGACGCATCGAGCGGGCGGCGGTGGCGGTCGCGTGAGGCGCTCGCTCGCCGTTGCGGTGGTGGCGCTGGCGGGCGCGGCGCTGGTGGCGTGCGGCTCGGAGCCGCTCGAGTCGCACCCGCCCATCTTCGCGGAGGCACCCTGGACCGGCCCGGAACGGCTGCACTACAACCTGCTGGAGCGAGACGACCTCGAGGGCACCTGCGTGCTCGAGACGGCGCCCGAGATCGAGCCGGGCGTGACCGAGGTTCGGAGGCTCTGCCAGGACGCCGAGGAGGGGCGCTACCGCGACAACGGGCGCGCCCGGGTCGATTCCACCACGCTGCGGCCGCTCTCGTCGCTGCGGGTCGTGCTGGACCTCGTGGAGGGGAGCTCGCGGCAGTTCGCAACGACGTACCTGCCGGCGGAGGGGATCGTGCGTTTCGAGTCGAAGCAGTTCGACGGAGACGCAGAGGAGCCGAGCGACTCGCTCGAGGCCCAGCGCGATCTTCCGGAAGCGAGCGCCAACCTGCCGGAGCCGGGCTGGTACGACGACGAGGAGCTGCTGTGGCTGGTGCGGGGCATCCCCTTGCGGGAGGGGTTCGAGGGTTCGTTCACGAACGTCAATGCCTCCACCGGGCGGGTGTTCGGGGCGGACGTGGCGGTGGAGGCGCGCGAGGAGGTCGAGGTTCCGGCGGGAACCTTCCAGACCTGGAAGATCCGGATCGAGACGAGCACGGTGACGCAGTTCATCTGGGTCGATCAGGAGGCTCCGCACCGGTTGGTCAGGGCCCGGATCGAGCGTCTGACGTACGAGTTGACGGCGATCGAGTAGGGGCGGGGCGGGATCGGGGAGCGGGGGCTCGGCGGGTTCTCCCAGCAAGTCGCGAGTTTATGTCGCTCCTGAATCTTGACACCCCCGCCCAGCCGCCTAGTATGCCGGGGCCACCCAGAACCGCGAGCCTGATGCCTGCTGTAGTCGCTGTTAGCCGAGACTCCCGGATGCGGGACGCCCTGGACACGTACCTCCGCGAACGCGGCTACGATGTCAGGACGTACCCGAACTACGATGTCCTCATGGCGCAGGTCGATCCGGCGGATCCGGCGGCGCTGGTGGTGGATGTGCAGGGGGTGCCGCGGGGAGAGCCGGGTTCCCGCTTCACGCAGTTCAGCCAGTGGCTGGCGCGCACCTACCTCGACCAGGCCGCGCCCTCGATGGTGTACCTGCTGCGGAAGGGCTCGCGGCGTCCCCACTTTCACATGCCGGGGCCGGTGATCAAGAAGCCGTTCCCCCTGGAGATGCTGGGGGAGACGCTCCGGAGCCTGCTGGGCGACCCGTCCCGGGGTTCGTTGCCGCCCTTCGAGGTGGAGACGGACACGAACACGCTCAGGGGAACCAACGGCGCGGAGCACCTGACCAACATCGAGGCGAACCTGCTCGCCTACCTGATGGCGCATGAGGGCGAGATCCTGCATCCGCGCACGCTCCTGGCCGAAGTCTGGCAGTACCACGACGACGCCGGCGCGAACACGCTCGTGCGGGCGCACGTGAGCAACCTGCGCCGCAAGATGCGGGCGGTGCTCGGCAGCGACGAGCAGCTCGAGACGATCCGGGGCAAGGGCTACCGCTTCGTCGCCTGACGCAATCATGTAGCATGTCCATGTCATGATCCTCCCCGCGCTCGCGGCTGCGTGGCTTGTGGGCTTCGCGGTGGTGGGGGTATGGGGAGGGCCCATCTGGTTGGCCGGGGCCTGGTTGGTGGCGGCGACCCCGGGGTTGTGGGCGGTGCGGGGACGCGGAGCGGCCCTGGTGGCGCTGGCGGCGGCGTTGCTGGCGGTGCTGGGGGCCTGGCGCTTCCAGGCGTGGGCGGATGAGCCCCTTCCCGACCTGGCGCACTCGCTCGGCGAGCGGGTGACGGTCGACGGGCGGATCGACTCCGAGCCCGACCCGGCACTGACTACCCTGCGTTACCACGTGCAGGCCGAACGGATCGAGGCAGGCGGATCGTGGCGGGAGACAGAGGGACGCGCCCTGATCACGGTGAGGAGCACCGTGGAACTGGCGTACGGGACACCGGTGCGTGTAACGGGCGAACTGGAGGCGCCCCCCGTGCTGGAGGCGTTCGACTACCGGGCCTTCCTCGCCCGGCGCGATGTGGTCGGGACCATGACCTTCCCGCGCGTCGAGCAGACCGGCGAGGCGCCGGGGACGAGTCCCCGGGCGCTGGCCGCCGAGATGCGCCTGCGGCTCGAGGAGGCAATGCAGCGAGCCCTGCCGGAACCGGCGGCATCGCTGGGGTCGGGCATCGTGATGGGCCGCGACGCGACGATGCCGGCCGACCTGACGGAGGCGTTCCGGGAAACGGGGCTGGCGCACTTCGTGGCGGTGTCGGGATCGAACATCGCGCTGGTGACGGCGCTCGCGTTCCTCGTGTCCGTGCCGCTGGTTGGACGGAACTGGGCGATCCTCCCCGCGGCCGCGTCGCTCACCCTGTACGTGTTCCTGGCGGGGGCGGAGGAGACGGTGGTGCGGGCGGGAATCATGGCCCTGATCGTGCTGGCGGGGTACTGGCTGGGGCGGCCGCGACGCGGCCTCGCCGCGCTCGCCGCCGCGGCCATCGCGATGACGGCGGCGCAGCCCCGGCTCGCGCTGGAGGCGGGGTTTCAGTTGAGTGTCGCCTCGACCGCCGGGCTCATCGTGTTCGGCCCGTGGATCCACTACGCGCTCGCCTGGGCGCTCCGCAAGCTACGCGCCGACGGCGCAGTCCCGAACGTCGTGCTGGAGGTGGCCTCGCTCTCGCTGGCGGCGTGGGTGGCGGCGCTGCCGATCATCTGGGTGACGTTCGGGCAGGTCTCGACCATCGGGCCGCTCGTGAACATCCCGACCGTGCCGGTCTTCGCGGTCGCGTTCTGGCTGAGCGGGGCAGCGGCGGTCGCGGGGGCGTTGTGGACGCCGGCGGGGTGGGCGATCGGGCTTGCGGCCTACTACCCGCTCGCCTTCATCATCTGGATGGCGGAGGCGGGGGCGAGCCTGCCGCGGGCGGCAGTCACGGTGCCGCGCTTCGGAGCGGAGGCGGCGTTGCTGGCGACGGTCGCGCTGGGAATGCTCGCGTGGCCGGCCTACCGCTACCTGGCCCCGCGCATCGCGCCGCCGGAGTCACCGGGCGCACCCGCCCGGGTGTTTCGAGCCGCGGTTCTGGCGGGCCTTGCGGGGGCGGCGGTCGCGGCCGTCGTCGCTGTCAGCGTCTGGCCCGCCGGTGGGCCGGGGGAGCTGCAGGTGACGGTGCTCGACGTGGGACAGGGGGACGCCATCCTCGTGACGACACCGAACGGGGAGCGGGTGCTGGTGGACGGGGGGCCGAGCGGCATCGTGCTGGCGCGGGAGCTGAGCGACGTCCTTCCCCACTGGGAGCGGGGCATCGCAGCGGCCGTGCTCACGCACCCCGATGCCGACCACGTCGGCGGGCTGCCGGCGCTGCTGGCACGCTACGACGTCGAGCGGGTGTACGACAGCGGCGCGATGCACGACACGGCCATCTTCGCGAGCTACGACGAAGCCGCCGCCGGGCGCCTGCCCTTGCGCCGGGGTGATTCGTTCGAGGTCGACGGCGTGCGCTTCGAGGCGCTGTGGCCGCCGCCGGGGGCGCTGGAGGGGCCGCGCAACGCCTCGTCGGTGGTGCTGCGGGTGACCTACGGGAAGGCGACGATCCTGCTCACGGGCGACATCGAGGAGACGGCGCAGGCGGCCCTGCTGGCGGCGGGCGGCATCGATGCGCACGTCCTGAAGGTTCCCCACCACGGGGCGAGCACGAACGCGGACGGTTTCCTCGGGAGAACGGGGGCGCTGGTCACGGTGATCTCGGCGGGGGAGGGGAACCGTTTCGGACACCCCACGGATGAGACGCTGGTGGACCTGGAGGGGCGGGCCGTGCTTCGCACGGACGTGCACGGTCGCGTGACGATCGTGAGCGACGGAACGAGCATCCGCGTGCGGGCGGAGCGGTGGCCGGAGCGCTTTGCGCCAGCCGAGGGGGAGGGGTAGCGTAGCGGAGCCCCACCCGGCAGCGAGGCGGCCCATGCCAGCACGAGTCGACGGCCGCCAGGCCCACGAACTGCGCCCGGTCACGATCGAGACCGGCTACCAGGAATTCGCCGAGGGGAGCTGCCTCATCGCCTTCGGGAAGACGCGCGTGCTCTGCGCCGCGAGCGTGGCCGAGCGGCAGCCCGCGTGGCTGCGGAGCACGCAGAGCGGCTGGGTAACGGCGGAGTACTCGATGCTGCCACGGTCGACTTCGACGCGGACGCAGCGCGAGGTCGAGCGGGGGCGGCCAGGCGGGCGGACGCAGGAGATCCAGCGGCTGATCGGGCGATCGCTGCGGGCCGCCGTCGACCTGGACCTGCTGGGGCCGCGCACGATCACGGTCGACTGCGACGTGCTGCAGGCGGACGGCGGGACGCGCACGGCGGCAGTCACGGGCGGGTTCATCGCGCTGCGGCTGGCGGCGGAGAAGCTCGCGCTGGGGAACCTGATCGCGCCGGAGGCGATCACGACGCAGGTGGCGGCGGTGTCGGCCGGGATCGTCGCGGGGACGCCCGTGCTCGACCTCTGCTATGAAGAGGACTCAACGGCGGAGGTCGACTTCAACGTGGTGATGACGGGCGAGGACGCTTTCGTGGAGGTCCAGGGCACGGCGGAGGGGAAGCCGTTCGATGGGGCGTCGCTGGACGCGCTCGTGGACCTGGCGCGGGGGGGAATCGCGGAGCTGTTCGAGCGGCAGCGCGAGGCGCTGCGGCTGGCTCAGACGTAGGGCCCGAGGTGGGTCCCGCCGACGATGTGGAGGTGACCGTGCTCCTGGCTCTGCATGGCCTCGAAGCCGAAGTTGGAGAGCAGCCGGAAGCCGTCGGGGCAGGCCTCGGCGCCGATCTTCGCGGCAATGCGGCCGACGGACTCGATGCCGTCCTCCCAGAGCTCGGCCTGGGTCCGGTGCTCCTTGGTCATGGCGAGAAGCATGACGGGCACCCAGCGGAGGACGTTCTGGATGACGATGACCTCGTCGTCCTCGTAGATGACGTTGGCCGGCTCCTTGCCGGCGACGATGTTGCAGAAGACGCAGTACGGTGCGGTTTTCATGGCGGGAATCCGATTCTACAGGTCGCCGGCGGGGCCACACCGGGGACGCCCGGAACTTGCAGGCCTGTGCGATACTTGTAGGCGGCAGCAGGAACACTCGCCGAGGAGGCCGCAGGTGGACGCGCTGGACCGGCAGATCGAAGCGTACGAAGGAATGCGCGAGTTCCTGGAGCGCGCCCACAGGGGAAAGTGGGTCGTGATCCACAACGAGGAACTTGCGGGAGCGTACGACTCCTTCGCCGCCGCCGCCGACGACGCAGTCCAGCGGTTCCAGCGCGGGCCGTATCTCATCCGGGAAGTGGGAGCCGTAACGACGGCCGTACTCCCGGCTTCCGTTCAGTTCAGGCCACAGCTTGAGGGTTAGCTTCGGCGGACTTGCGGACGATGCCCTTGATCGCGTCACGAGCCTGCGGATAAGCGGCCCGTCCCTCCCGGTTCACATCGGCTTCGACCCTTCGTATCGGTACGACCCCCGTGTGCGGCCCCTCATGGGCGATGAGGAGTACTTCGCACTCGTCGACACGGGGGCGACGGAGAACTGCATCGACGAGGCGTTGGCCACGGCGCTCCGCCTCCCGATCATCGCTCGCGAAACATTCGCTGGAGCGGGAGGCCTGAGCGGAGCCGACATCTACCTGGCCCAGCTTCACGTGCCAGCTACGAACTTCACCCTGTACGGGCGATTCCTGGGCGTCCAGCTGCTTGCGGGCAGACAACCCCACCTGGCGCTCCTCGGCCGGACGTTCCTGCAGGAGTACACGATGACGTACGAAGGTCGCACGGGCGTGGTGACTCTCAGCGACGAGTAGCGCCACCAGCCCGTACCGCGCTCGACCGGGTTGGCGAAGCTGGGAAACTAGGCGGGGAGGTTCGACGATGCCGAGGCTGATGCCGATCCGGGGGCTGCGCTACACAACCGCTGCGGGGCGACTCGACGAGCTGCTGGCGCCGCCGTTCGACGTGATCGGCGCGCGGGAGCGGGAGCGGCTGGCGGGGATGTCCCCGCACAACGCCGTGCGGCTGGAGATGGCGGAAAGCGGGGAGGAACGCTACGGGAGGGTGGCGGCAGAGCTTGAGCGGTGGACCGCGGAGGGCATCGTCGAGCGGGACGCGGAGCCGATGCTGTACGTGTACGAGCAGGCGTTCGTGGAAGCGGGCATCGAGCTACGGCGGCGGGCGCTGATCTGCGGGGTGGAGTCGCAGCCGTGGGAGGCGGGGGCGGTGCTCCCGCACGAGTACACGATGTCGGCGCCGAAGGAAGACCGCCTGCGGCTCCTGCAGGCGACGGGCACGCAGTTCAGCCCCATCTTCATGCTCGCGCGCGACCGCTCCGGGCAGCTGGCGGGGCTGCTCGCGAGCACGGCGGAGGGCCTTGAGCCCGACGCCTCGGGCGAGACCGCCGACGGCGTCACGCACCGGCTCTGGGCGCTGCCCGCCGACCGCGCACGCCTGCGGCAACTGGCCCCCCTGCTCTCGGAGGCGTTCTATATCGCCGACGGGCACCACCGCTACGAGACGTCGCTGGCGTACCGGACCTGGCTCGCCGACGAGGAGGGACCCCTGGCGAGCGACCACCCGGCGCGTTTCGCGATGGCGGGCGTCGTGCCGGTGGAGGACGAGGGGCTGGTGGTGCGGCCGCTGCACCGCTACGTCCCGCGGGAGGCGCCGGCGGACTGGCGGGAGCGACTGGGGGGCCTGTTCGAGATCGAGGAGGCGGCAGCGACGGTGGAGCCAGCGGCCCTCGAGGGCGTCCGCGCAGGCTCGCCGGACGCGATCGTGGCGGTCAACCTGGCGCCGGGGAGGATCCACCTGCTGCGGCCGAAGAGCGACGAGGCAGTGGCGAGCCTCGCCCCGGCGGGGGCGAGCTCGCGCTGGGTCTCGGCGGCGCCGATCCTGCTGCGTCTGGGGGTGCTGGACCCCCTCTGGGGCATCAGCGACGAGGAGCTGCGAGCGGGCGCGGTGACGTTCACGCACGAGGTGGGGGAGGTGCTCGAAGCGCTGCGGGGCGGAGGCGTGGGGTTCCTGCTGCAGCACGTGCCGGCGAGCGAGGTGATCACGCTGGCGGACGGCGGTGAGCGCCTCCCGCAGAAGTCGACCTTCTACTACCCGAAGTTGGGGACGGGCCTGGTCTTCGCCCCGCTCTCGCCCTAGTCAGAACCGATGCGCTTGGCCATGAGGATGTCAGGCTTGCCGGGGCCGTTGGCGTCGGGGATGACGCCGACGACGGAGAAGCCGCACGAGCGGTAGAACTCGTACGGGTGGCCGCCCGGGTTCTCGATGCTCGCCAAGTGCTCCAGGGGGTTGGGGTAGAGGTTGGAGTCGCTCAGCGAGGTGCGGCCGTCTTCATCGTCCGTGCCGAGATAGAGGGTCGTCGCACCTGCGGCGGCGACCTGCTGCTCGAGGTCGGCCACGAGCGCGCGGCCGACGCCCTCGCCCTGTCGGGCGGGGTCGACGGCGAGGGGGTGGAGCTCCCAGGCGTGGCCGTCGTACTCACGGATGCCGCCGACCCAGCCGAGGACGGCATCGCCCTCGCGGGCGATGCGGCTGATGCGGTCCTCGCCGAAGGACTCGCGCACCTCGGCCTCGGCACTGGCGAGGTCGGGCCAAGCGGGGCTGTGTCCGCGGAAGGCCTCCACGACGATGCGGGCGGTCTGGGCGATGGCCGCCTCGTCGGCGGGGTCGAGGTCGGTGATCTCCACGGCCTAGAGGCGGACGAGACGGGCGCTGGCGATGCCCTCGACGGCCTCGATCGCGGCGAGGCTCGCGGCGTCCGGGGCGTCGTCGAGCATGAGGACCATGAGGGCGCGGCCGCGGGGGCTCGTGCGTCCGACGCGCATGGCGCTGATGTTGATATCGCGGGCGCCGAGCAGGGTGCCGAGGTGGCCGATCATGCCGGGGCGGTCCTCGTTCTCGCAGACGAGCAGGAAGCCGCCGGGCTCGGGCACGAGGTCGATATCGAGATCGTTGATGCGCACGATGCTGGGGCGTGAGTGGCTGGCGGTGCCGCTGATCGTGACCTCTGCATCGCTGCTGCCCACGCGCAACTCGATGAGGTTGTGGAACTCCTCGTGGGAGGCGCGCAGGCGCTCGTCGATGGTCCAGCCGCGGGCCTCGGCGATGCTCGTGGCGTTCACGAGGTTCACGTTCTGCTCGCTGATGGGGCTGAGCAGGCCGCGGATGGCGAACGCCTTGAGGGGGGTGACGTCGTGCTCGGCGATTTCGCCGAAGAAGGCGAGGTCGATGGTGGTGAGCTGGCCGCTGAGGAGCTGGGTCGCGACCGTTCCGAGGAGCTCGGCGACGGCGAGGTAGGGGCCCACGACTTCGAGGGTTTCGGGCGGCACGAGGGGGGCGTTGACGGGGTAGCGGGGCGGGCGCCCCGCGAGCACCTCGAGGACCTGCTCGGCGACATCGATGGCAATGCGTTCCTGGGCCTCCACGGTGGAGCCGGCGAGGTGGGGGGTGACGATGATGCGCTCTTCCTCGAAGAGGGGATGCTCTCCCGGCGGCTCCGAGGTGAAGACGTCGAGGGCGGCGCCGGCGACCTTCCCCGCACGCACGGCCTCGAGCAGGTCGTTCTCATCGATGATGCCGCCGCGGGCGGCGTTCACGAGGCGCACGCCGTCCTTCATGGCGGCGAACTGCTCGCGGGCGACCATGCCGCGGGTGGTGGCGGTGAGGGGCGTGTGGACGCTGATGAAGTCGCTCTCGGCGTAGAGCCTGTCGAGCTCGACCGGGAGCGCGCCCTGCGCGCGGACGCGCTCGGCGGGCACGAAGGGGTCGCTGACGACGACGTTCATCTCGAAGGCGAGGGCGCGGCGGGCCATCTCAGAGCCGATGGGCCCGAAGCCGATCAGGCCGAGGGTGTGGCCACGGAGCTCGGCGCCCATGAAGGCGCGACGGTCCCACCGGCCGCCTCGCAGGGAGCGGTCGGCGCGGGGGATGTGGCGGGCGAGGGCGATGAGGAGGGCGAAGGCGTGCTCGGCGGCGGCGATGGTATTCCCGCGAGGGGCGTTGACGACGACGATGCCCCGCTCGGTGGCGGCTTCGAGATCGACGTTGTCGACGCCGGTGCCGGCGCGGGCGATGACCTGCAGGCGTCCCGCATCGGCGAGCGTGCCGGCGCCGACCGTCACGCCGCTTCGCACGACGAGCGCCTCGTAGCCGGACAGGGCCTCGCGAAGCTCGTCGGGCGAGAGGCCGGTGCGGACGTCGACCTCGGCGCCTTCGCGAAGGAGGGCGACGCCTTCATCGGCGATGGGGTCGGCAACGAGGACGCGGGGACGGGGGGGCGAATCGGTCACGGTTGGGGCTCGTGCGCGGGGCAGGAAGTCGCGGTGGTCACCATGCTCTCAGCATAGCGCCGCCGTTCGCTATGGCATTGGCGAAGGGGGCGGTCAGCGGAAGTCCCAGGGGTTGAGGACATCCACGTCCAGTGCCTCGAAGTCCCTGACGTTCCGCGTCACGACCGTCAGGCCGTAGGTCCTGGCGGTGCCGGCGACGAGCGCATCGGCGACGTGCAGGACTCGGCCCGCGCGTTGCGCCTCAACACGCATGGCAGCGGCGATCACCGCCTCCATGTCCTCCACCGGGAGCACCCTGTGAGCATAGCGAGCCAGATAGGCATCAAGGGCGGTTCGCATGTGGGTGCGGCGCCGTCCGGGCTCCAGGCGCCGGATACCGAACTCCAACTCATGCAGGACTATGGCTGACAGCCAGACCTCGGATGCGCTCCGCACAAAGGAGAGCACGCGAGGCTCCGGCCGGGGCTTGATCGCCTCGGAGACGACGTTGGAGTCGAGGAGGAAACCGTTCACTCCTCTTCCCAGTCGCTAAAGGGAATCTCCCTGGGCGGGTCGCGACGGTCGGGCAGTTCCAGATTCACGCCGCGAGGCATGTTCTCGACGAGCCACCTGCCCATCGGCATCTCCTCGGGAACGCGCCGGCGCCACTCGAGGTCGTGCGTACGGACCTGCCACTCCCGCTCGGGAACGACGACGAAGGACTTGCGAAGGCCGATCCGCTGCGGGCCCTCCTCCTCGGCGAGGCGGAGGATCTCGGAGAGTTTCGCCTTCGCCTCCGCGACGGTCCAGGTCCGTGGCGTCTCCGGCTGCTGGGTCGTCATGGCGCCTCCTGATATGGACTAGTCTAGTCTAGACTAGTCCAGTTTTCCGGGAACAGGTCCGGGAAGACCTGTCGCGGGTGGACCGGCCCCTTTAGGCCGTGGCCTTCGCGGGGGTTTCGGCGAGGAGGCGCTCGACGACGTCGAGGGCGGCGGCGATGTCCTCCTGCGTGAAGTAGCCCAGGTGGCCGACCCGGAAGATCTTGCCGCGCAGGGTCTGCTGGCCGCCGCCGAGGACAACGCCGTACTCCTCGCGCGCGCGCCTGGCGATGGCGGGGCCGTCGACATCGTCTGGCCAGCGGACGGCGGTAACGGTGTCGGAGGCGAAGCGCTCGTCGTGCGCGAAGAGCTCAAGCCCCATGGCGCGGACGCGGTCGCGCGTGTACCGGGCGACGGCGTGGTGGCGGCTGTAGATGCCCTCCAGGCCCTCGGCGCGGAGCGACTGGAAGGCCTTGTCGAGGCCGTAGAAGATGGAGAGGGCGGGCGTCCAGGGTGTCTGCTCGTTCTCGATCGAGGAGCGCGCGCGGGCGAGGTCGAAGTAGAAGCGCGGCATCGTGGAGGAGGCGTTCGCCGCCCAGGCGCGCTCGCTGAGCCAGACGAAGGCGAGTCCGGGCGGCGCCATCCAGCCCTTCTGCGAGCCGCTCACGAGGACGTCGATGCCCCAGCGCTCGGCCGGGCAGGGGATGGAGGAGACACTGCTGACCCCATCGACGATGAGCAGGGGGCCGCGCTCGCGGACCACCCCGGCGATGGCCTCGAGGGGGTTGGTGACGCCGGTCGAGGTCTCGTTGTGGGTGACGAGCACGGCCTTGATGGAGGGGTCCGCGTCTAGACGGCGGGCGACCTCGGCGGGGTCGGCGGCGGCGCCCCACTCGAGCTCGTAGCGCTCGACCTCGGCGCCGTAGGTCTCGGCGATGGAGCCGAGCCGGTTTCCGAAGACGCCGATGGAGACGCTGAGGACGCGGTCGCCGGGGCTGAGCACGTTGACGACGGCGGCCTCAAGGCCCCCGGTCCCGGAGGCGCTCACGGTGAGCACATCGGTGGACACGCCGAAGACCCAGTTCAGCCCCTCGGTAACGCGCTTGAGAATCGCCGCGAACTCGGGTCCGCGGTGGTTCATCATGGGTCCGCCGACGGCTTCGAGGACGTCGTCGGGGCACGGCGTGGGTCCAGGGATGCGCAGGTTCACGGCTCTGTTCCAGTGAGGTTCTTCCCGCGGATTCTCCCGCAGAGTGCGCGTACGAACACGAACCGGGGGGGATGCGCGTTAAGATCGCAGCATGTCATCAGCATTTCGGTCGATCCCGAGCGTGGATGCGGTGCTCGGCGAACTGGGGGGGAACGGCTCGTGGCCGCGCGCGCTCGCCGTCGAGGCCGTGCGGACCGCGATCGCGCAGGCGCGGGAGGCCGTGCGCGAGGGCGGACCCTCGCCGGACCTCGCGACGATCACGGCGGAGGCGGAGGCGATCCTGGCAGGGCTGGCGCGGCCCTCGCTGCGGCGGGTGGTGAACGCGTCGGGGGTCATCCTGCAGACGAACCTCGGGCGGGCGCCCTTGAGCGAGCGGGCGATGGCGGCGATGGCGGAGGCGGCGAGCGACTACACGAACCTCGAGTTCGACCTGGACGAGGGGAGCCGGGGAAGCCGCCACGAGCACGTGCGCGATCTGCTGCGGCGGACGACGGGGGCCGAGGACGGGCTGGCCGTGAACAACAACGCTGCCGCCCTGCTGATGGCGTTGCAGGTATTCGCGCAGGGGCTTGAGGTCATCGTCTCGCGCGGGGAGGCGGTGGAGATCGGGGGGCGCTTCCGGATCCCCGACGTGCTGCGGCAGAGCGGGGCGCGGCTGGTGGAGGTGGGAACCACGAACCGGACATACGTCGACGACTACGCGGAGGCCATCACGGACGAGACGGCGGCCATCCTGCGGGTTCATCGTTCGAACTTCCAGGTGACCGGCTTCACGGCGCGGCCGGAGCTCGGGGAGCTGGCCAGGCTGGCGCACGAGCACGGTGCGCTGCTGCTCGACGACCTCGGGAGCGGCTGCCTCGTGGAGACGGCCGAGTACGGCGTCGGGCACGAACCAACGGTGCGGGAGAGCCTCGCCGGCGGGGCGGACCTCGCGCTATTCAGCGGGGACAAGCTGCTGGGCGGCCCGCAGTGCGGGCTGATCGTGGGGCGCGGCGACCTCGTGGCGACGCTGCGCCGCCACCCGCTGGCGCGCGCCCTGCGCGTCGACAAGCTCACGATCGCGGCGCTCAACGCGACGCTCATGGCCTACGTGGCGGGCACCGAGCGCGAGGAGATCCCGGTGTGGCGGATGCTGGCGCTGGAGCGGGAGCAGCTGGAGCCACGGGCACGGGCCTGGGCGGAGGCGGCAGGAGCCGGGGGGCGGGTGGTCGAGTCGCGGACGATGATCGGGGGCGGGGCGGCGCCGGGGGCGGGGCGCACCTCGTGGTGCGCGGCGCTGCGGCCGGAGCGGGGGGCGGAGTGGCTGGCGCGAGCGCTGCGCGAGGCGGAACCGCCGATCGTGGCGCGCGTGGAGGGCGGCGAGGCGCTGCTCGACCCGCGAACCGTGTCGGAGGGCGACGACGGCCACGTCGCTGCCACGATCGGGGGGCTCATGGGGCCCGGCAGTTCCGCCGACTCACAACCGTAACGCGCGGTCGTTGACCCCCTCGGAAACCGGGGCGTACAGTGCGGCCATCCCTGTGTTCGATTTTTCACAACCGGAGTTCGTGGAGCGAGCCGGTCCAGGCAGGAGGGGCGGACGGACCCCATGACATCGGACATCCCCGAGGTTGTCATCAACCGGCTGCCACTGTACGCACGGGCGCTCTCGACGCTGGCGGCCAGCGGGGCGACGGTGGTCAGCTCGCAGACGCTCGGGGAACAGCTGGACGTGACGCCGGCGCAGATCCGGAAGGACCTGAGCTACTTCGGGCGCTTCGGGAAGCAGGGACGCGGCTACAACGTGGGGGATCTGCTGGACCGCCTGCGGTCGATCCTCGGCCTGGACCGGACCTGGAACGTCTGCGTGGTGGGGATCGGGCGGCTGGGCCACGCGATCCTGGAGTACGACGGCTTCGTGCAGCAGGGATTCCACACGGTAGTGGCGTTCGACGCCTCCCCGGCAGTCGCCGGGACCGACATCCAGGGGATCAGGGTGCGACCGATGGACGAGCTCGAGGGCTACCTCGCGAGCGAAGAGGTCGACATCGCGGTGGTGGCGGTGCCGGCGGAGGCCGCGCAGGTGGTGGTGGACCGGCTGGTGGCGAGCGGCGTGAAGGCCATCCTCAACTACGCGCCCATCTCGGCGCACGTGCCGGAGGGCGTCTCCATCCGGCAGATCGATCCGGTCGTAATGATGCAGGGCATGACGTACTACCTGAAGGAGCTCGCACCGGACGCCGGCTAGACCCCTTTGCACTTGTTTCGCGACAGCGTAGTCTGCGCGCAGCAAGGGGGTCCCAATGGACTATCGCACGAAGGTCTTCACGATCCTCGCCTCCATCGCCCTGATGGGTGGGACGGCCTTGTTGCTCATCCCCGACAGCGCCGACGCGGGCGGCCCCGGGGGCGAGGCCACGACCACGTGCCGCGCCCGCTACGGCGGCTACTGGGCGCAAATCTCGGTAAAGGTCTCGGAGCGAGCCACACACTGTGGTGGTGACTACCGGGGTGGCGACATTATTGACGTTCTCGAAGAGAGTCCGGGCGACCAGCCCGAGCCCGCAGTCGCTTGCGGCACCGAATACACCGCGGCTAATCCGTATGGCGTGCACGTCTGCCGTCCGTTCTACAGCCACAATCGCCCGGTTGTTCCGACGCCCGTCTGCATCGACCCCAACACAGGCCAGGACAGTGGCCCCTGCAGCAGCTCCGGCAGCCGCAAACCCGGCGCTCCAGTGCTGCAGATCAGGAACCGGCAGGTGGGGGAAACCGGCGCAACGCTCGAGGTCAACAACGACGACATGCCTGATGTGCGCTACCGGGCCAACGCCCGTCACCGGGCCGTGCGGGATGGCGGTCACTGCTACCGCGAGTGGCTCGACAACAACGGCGACTGGCGAAGGAGCGCGAGCTACGGCACCGGGAACGAGGCGTGCCGCCGCGCCTCATGGAACGCCTATCAGCGCTCGCAGCGGGGCGATCTGTACAACCCGTACGTCGGCAGCGAGTTCCCGGGCGGCAATCCGCCGGACCCGACCTAGGCCGGGACGGCCAGCCTGACGCGTTCCAGGAAGGGCGCGACCTCGGCAGGTGAACGCAGCCGGACGAACTGCGTGCCTTCCCGCTGCATGCCGTCCATGGCGGCCGCGTAGGCGCGGCGGCGCCGGAAGTGGCTCTTGAGCGTCCACCAGATGAGGGAGCGGTCCCAGGGGAGGAAGTGCTCCCACAGCCGCTCGCGGTTCGTGCCCCAGAGCAGCTCGCGGGTGCGCCAGCGGCGCCACGAGCGCGCGAACGTGCGGGGGATCGTCACGCGCAGGGGAAAGTCGAGCCAGACGACAGTGTCGGCGGCGCCCCAGACGATAGGCCGCACGATCCGGCCGTAGTTGCCATCGATGGCCCAGCCGGGTTCGGCGACGGCATCGCGGATGCGTTCGATGAGGATGTCGTCGGGCGTGGGGGTCCAGTTGGGCTGCCAGCTCAGGGCATCGATCTCGACGTGGGGCAGGCCGAGGCGTTCCGCCAGCGCCGCCGCGAGCGTGGTCTTGCCCGAGCAGCTATCGCCGACCACGCTGATTTTCGGCCCCACGGGCAGGGGCGCGGCGGAAGGGTCTCCAGACACGAAGGCTTGAGGGTAGGTCAGCGATCGGGTTGGGGGAAGAGGCCGACGAGCTGTTCCTCCTCGGTGGGGAGGCTGCGCTCGATGATCTCGAGGTGGTCGAGGGCAATGGCGGCGCCCACGGCGACGCACTCGAGGGGGCTATCGGCGACGTAGCAGGGGACGCCCGTCTCCTGGGTCAGGAGCTCGTCGAAGTGGCGCAGGAGGGCGCCGCCGCCGGTGAGGACGATGCCGTGGTCGATGACGTCGGCGGCGAGCTCGGGGGGCGTGCGTTCGAGGACGCTGCGGACGGCGGTGATGATCTGGCCGAGTGCGTCCTGGATGGACTGCGCGATCTCGTCGCTGTTGAGGGTGATAGTGCGGGGCAGGCCGCTGAGCTGGTCGCGGCCCCGCACCTGGGTGGAGATGCCCTCGTCGAGGGGGATGGCGGAGCCGATCGCGATCTTGATCTCCTCGGCCGTGCTCTCGCCGATGATGAGGTTGTGGCGGCGGCGGACGAAGGCCTGGATGGCCTCGTCGATGCGGTCGCCGGCGACGCGCACGGATTCGCTCACGACGATGCCGTAGAGGGAGATGACGGCCGCCTCGGTGCGCCCGCCGCCGATGTTCACGATCATGTTGCCGCGGGGCGTGCCCACGGGGACGCCCGCGCCGATGGCGGCGGCGAGGGGCTCGGGGACGAGGTGCGCGGGGCGGCGCGCGCCCGCCTGCTCGGCAGCATCGCGCACCGCGCGCTGCTCGACGCTGGTGACGCCCGCGGGGACGGTCACCATGATCTCCGGGCGGATGAGGTTGAAGCGGCCGGTCACGGTGCCGATGAAGTAGCGCATCATCGCCTCGGTCGTGAGGTAGTCGGCGATGACGCCCTCGCGCATGGGGCGGATGATGCTGAGGGCTCCGGGCGTGCGTCCCTGCATCATGCGGGCTTCGGCGCCCACGGCGACGATGGCGTCGTCGCGGTTATGTCGCGCGACGACGGAGGGCTCGTTCACGACGATGCCCTGTCCCTGGACGAAGACGAGGATGTTGGCGGTGCCGAGATCGATGCCCGCGCGCGTGTTCGTGAAGAAGCCGAGGGCCATCGTTACACCCGCTCCAGCTCGGCGCCGAGTCCGCGCAGCTTCTCGTCGAGGCGCTCGTACTTGCGGTCGAGGTGGTGGAGATCGTCGATCACGGTGGTGCCACTGGCAACGAGCCCGGCGAGGAGGACGGCAGCGCCGGCGCGCACGTCGAGGGCGCGGGCGCGGGCGCCGTGCAGGGGCGTGGGCCCGTTGATGATGGCGGAGGAACCGGTGCTGATGATCTCGGCGCCCATCTTGCGGAGCTCGGCGACGTAGAGCATGCGGTTGTCGAAGACGCGCTCGTGGATGATGGAGACGCCATCGGCCTGCGTGAGGAGGGCGGCCATGGGCGCGTGCAGATCGGTGGCGAGCCCGGGGTAGGGGAGGGCCTGGAAGCCGACGGGGGCGAGGCGAGTCCCGGCGGCGACGCGCAGGGCGCCGTCGCGGGCCTCGACGGTGGCGCCGGCGCCGCGGAGCTTCGTGATGATGGCGTCCATCACGCCCGCGGGGGCATCGACGAGATCGACGTCGCCGCCCGTCATGGCGGCGGCGATGGCGAAGGTGCCCGCCTCGATACGATCCGGCACGAGGGCGAAGGTCGTGCCGTGGAGACGTTCGACGCCCTCGACGGTGACGGTCTGGGTGCCGGCGCCGGAGACGCGCCCACCCATCGCGTTGAGAAGGGCGGCGAGGGCCTGGACCTCCGGCTCCGTGGCGGCGTTCACGATGACGGTCTCGCCGCGGGCGAGGGTGGCCGCGAGCATGACGTTCTGCGTGCCGGAGACGGAGGGGTAATCGGCAAACACGCGCGTGCCCGTCAGTCCCCGAGGGGCGCGGGCCTGGTAGTGCTCGCCGACGCGGTCGATGGTGGCGCCCATGGCCCCGAAGCCGTCGAGGTGGACGGCGATTGGTCGCTGGCCGATGACGTCGCCGCCGGGGGGCGGGAGGGCGGCGAAGCCGTGGCGGGCGAGGAGCGGTCCCATGACCTGGAAGGAGGCGCGGTTCTCGGAGACGAGGTCGATGGGCGCCTCGAGGGTGCCGACCTTCGCGGCGTTGATGGCGACGCGGTTCGGAGCGGGGCGCTCGACGGTGGCGCCGAGGTGCGCGAGCAGGTTGGCGAGCGAGTCGACATCGGAGACGGCGGGGACGTTATCGAGGACGACGGGCTCGTCGGTGAGGAGGGCGGCGCACATGGCGGCCAGGGCGGCATTCGCCGAGCCCGAGATACGCACGGAGCCGGTGAGCGCGGCGCCGCCGCGTACCTGATAGCGCGAGCCCTGTGACGTTGCAGCGGCCATCCTGGGGCTCAGTATGGGGGCGGGGCGAAAGCAGCCGCAAACCGGCGGGCCGGAGCTCCCGACCGGGCGAGGGGCGAGGGCGCCCGCAGCCGTAGACTGGCGGTCGGAGGTTCGCCATGACGGATTCCCTAGATGCGAGACCCTGTTTCGCCGCCTTTCACGTCGAGGACCTGGAAGCGTCCGCGCGCTTCTACCGGGACGGGCTCGGGATCACGCTGGAGCGGGGCGAGGGGCGCGAGCACGAGGAGGTCTCGTGGCACGGGCCGTACTTCCACTTCGCCCTCTTCCCGAAGGTGGCGGCAGAGGAGCCGGGGCTGGGGTTCTTCGTGGAGGACCTGGACGCGGCCCACGAGCGGCTGGTCGCGATGGGGGCGACCGTCGAGCAGGCGCCGTACGCGGCGCCGTGGGGGAAGGACGCGCGCTACCGCGATCCGGACGGGAACCTGATCAGCCTGACCGAGCGGGGCACCCACCACACGCAGGGGCAGTAGGCGGCCTAGCCTCCGGGCATGGGCGGGCCGGGGCGGCGACGGCGGCGCTCGGCGACGCGCAGGCGCAGGAGGGCGCGCTGCATGGAAGCCTGGGCACGGGCGAGGTCGGCCTCGCTGACGCCCTCGTCGCGGGCGCCGGCAAGCTGCTCCTCGGCGCGGCGGCGGGCCGCCTCGGCGCGGTCCACGTCGATGTCCTCGGCGGCCTCGGCGACATCGGCGAGGACGGTGACGTGGTCGCTGTGCACCTCGAGGAAGCCGCCGCCGATGGCGAAGGCGGACTCGTCGGTCCCGCGGCGGAAGATGAGTTCGCCGTAGTCGAGCGTCGTCATAAGGGGGGCGTGGCGGGGCAGGATCGCCAGCTGCCCCTCGCTGCCGGGGGCGATGAGCACCTCGACATCCGCTTCGGTGCGGACGACGCGCTCGGCGGTGACGATCTCGACGAAGAGGGGCACTAGCCTTCCTCGCTCATCTGGCGGCCTTCCTCAACGGCCTCTTCGATGGAGCCCTTCATGTAGAAGGCCTGCTCGGGGAGGCCGTCGTGCTGGCCTTCGAGGATCTCCTTGAAGCCCCGCACAGTGTCCCGGATGGAGACGTAGCGGCCCTCGCGCCCGGTGAAGGCTTCGCCCACGAAGAAAGGCTGCGTGAGGAAGCGCTGGAGCTTGCGGGCGCGGGCGACGGTGAGCTTGTCCTCGTCGGAGAGCTCGTCGATGCCGAGGATGGCGATGATGTCCTGGAGGTCCTTGTAGCGCTGGAGGACGCCCTGCACGTCGCGGGCCACCTGGTAGTGCTCCTCGCCCACGATGCGCGGCTCGAGCGCGCGGGAGAAGGAGGTGAGGGGGTCCATGGCGGGGTAGAGCGCCTGCTCGGCGAGGGAGCGCTCGAGGGCGACGACCGCGTCGAGGTGGCCGAAGGTGGTGGCGACGCCGGGGTCGGTGTAGTCGTCGGCGGGCACGTAGATGGCCTGGAAGGACGTGATCGAGCCCTTCTTGGTGGAGGTGATGCGCTCCTCGAGATCGCCCATCTCGGTGGAGAGGGTGGGCTGGTAGCCGACGGCGGAGGGCATGCGCCCGAGAAGGGCGGAGACCTCCATGCCGGCGAGCGTGTAGCGGTGGATGTTGTCGACGAGGAAGAGGACGTCGCGGGCCTGCTCGTCGCGGAAGTACTCGGCCATGGTGAGGCCGCTGAGGGCGACGCGGAGGCGGACCCCCGGGGGCTCGTTCATCTGGCCGAAGACCATCGACATGCGCGGAAGCACGCCCGATTCCTTCATCTCGTTCCAGAGGTCGTTGCCCTCGCGGGAGCGCTCGCCCACGCCGGCGAAGACGGAGAAGCCGCCGTGCTCGCGGGCGATGTTGGAGATGAGCTCCTGGATGATGACGGTCTTGCCGACGCCGGCGCCGCCGTAGAGGCCGACCTTGCCGCCACGCACGAGGGGGGCGATGAGGTCGATGACCTTGATGCCCGTCTCGAGGATGGAGGGCTGGGTCTCCTGGTCCTCGAAGGTGGGGGGCTCGCGGTGGATGCCCCAGCGGGGGGCCTCCTCCGGCACGGGGAGGTCGTCGATAGGGTCGCCGAGCACATTGAACATACGCCCGAGCGCTTCCTCGCCCACGGGAACGGCAATGGCCTGGCCGGTGTCGACAGCAGCCATGCCGCGGGTGAGGCCGTCGGTCGAGTCCATCGCGAGGGCGCGGACCCAGTTGTTGCCGACGTGCTGCTGGACCTCAACGATGAGGTCGGTGCCGTCACCGCGGTCGATGCGGAGAGCGTTGTAGATGGGGGGCAGCTGGTCGGGCGGGAACTCGACGTCGATCACGGTGCCGATGATCTGGACGATGCGTCCCTCGGCGGCTGCGGCGGTGACCATGATGGGCTCCTCTCGGGTTGGCTCAGGATTTGGCGCGGAAGCGCGCAAGGCGCTCCGCCAGTTCGGGCCCCGCGCCGGGGCTGGTACGACGTTCAAAGGCGAGGCCTTCGGCCTGGGTGTAGTTCTGGCCCTCGTTCACGAGGCGCTTGTCGGCTCGCAGCGTGTGCCACGAATTGCCGGCGATCTGCGCGGCCATGGCGGCCGCCGCCTCGTCGAGCTCGGCGTCGGGAACGACCCGGTTGGCAAGTCCGATCTGGACGGCCTCGTCGGCGCCGACGCGGCGGGCGGTGTACATCATCTCCTTGGCGAGGAGGGGTCCGATGCGGCGGGGAAGGCGCTGGCTCAGGCCCCAGAGGGGCGTGAGCGCCCACTCGCCGTGGGAGTCGCAGAAGACTGCGGACTCGCCGGCGATACAGAGGTCGGCGGCGAGCATCAGCTCGAGGGCGCCGGTGTAGCAGGCGCCCCTCACGGAGGCGATGACGGGCTGGGGCAGGGCCTCGATCATGTCGAGCGTCTCGGCCTGGTAGTCGGGGGCGGGGGCCGGGTCGCCCATGGCCTTCAGGTCGTTGCCGGCGCTGAAGGCGCGACCCGCGCCGCGGATGACGACGCAGCCGACCGAGTCGGTCTCGTTCGCGAGGGCGGAGACGTGCTCGCGCATCTCGGTGAAGAGCGGGATGTTGAGCGCGTTCAGGGTCTCGGGGCGGTTGAGCGTGAGGGTGGCGACGCCGTCGCGGTCCTCGCGGAGGACAAGCTCGCTCATACGGGCACCCCTGCGATGTCGGCGAGGTCGATTTCCTCGAGCGACTCGAACGTGCGGTCCGGGTCGGGGAGGGGGAGGCCGCGGGTGTAGTCGGTGCGGACGGCCCAGCAGGTCATGCCGGCGGCACGCGCCGCCTTGATGCCGGCGGGGGCGTCCTCGATAGCGAGGCAGTCCCGGGCAGCCACGCCGAGGAGTCCGGCGGCGCGCAGGTAGATGTCGGGAAGGGGCTTGCCGTGCGTGATGTCGTTGCCGGCTACGATGACGGCGAAGGCATCCAGAATTCCGAGCCGGTCGAGGCAGGTCTCGACGTTCGTGCGGTGCGAGGAGGAGGCGACGGCGAGGGGCAGGCCGATCTCGCGCAGGCCGTGCACGAGCTCGACGGCGCCGGGAAGGCCGGCCTCGACGGCCCGGTAGGCGGCCGCGACGAGCTCGCCGCAGCGCTCGCGGTAGTAGTCGGGCGGGCGGGGCAGGCCGAGGTCCTCGACGAACGTGCTCCAGCCGGACTTCGTGCCCATGTACTGCTTGTAGCGGTCGAGTGGAAAACTGATGCCGTCCTCGGCGAGCACCGTATTCGCCGCGCGGTAGTAGAGCGGCTCGCCATCGACGAGCACGCCATCCATATCGAAGATGACCGCGGCGAAGGGCAGGGCCTCACTCATTGACGACGGCCTCGGCGCCACCAACGATGTCGAGCAGCTCGGTGGTGATCTGCTCCTGGCGGGCCTTGTTGTAGGTGAGCGTGAGCTCGCGCTCGATCTCGTTGGCGTTATCGGTCGCGTTCTTCATGGCGACCATGCGGGCGGACTGCTCGGAAGCGGCCGACTCGAGGATGGCGGCGTGGACCTGCATCTCCACGTAGCGGGGCAGGAGCCGTTCGAAGACGGCCCCGGGGCCGGGTTCGAAGATGTACTCCTGGCGCAGGGCCTCGGCTTCCGCCTCGTCCTCGGCGGCGGGGGGCTCGACGGGGAGGAGGCGGCGCACGACGGGCCGCTGGTTCACGGTGCTGACGAACTCGGCGAAGCTGATGAAGACCTGGTCGACGTTCCCCGAGAGGTAGTCGTCCATGACGAGGCGCGCGATGACGCTCGTGTCGGTGAGGGCGGGGTAGTCGCCGAGGTCGGTGAACTCGGCGGCGACGTTCTGGCGGGAGCGCACGAAGAAGTCGCGGCCCTTGCGGCCCACGGCGACGATGGCGGTGGGGGGCTCGGCCCCGGCCACGAAGGAGCCGGCGCTGTTGTTCAGGTTGGCGTTGAGGGCGCCGCAGAGACCACGGTCGGGGGTGATGTGGAGGATGCCCACGTTCTCGACCGGCCGCTGGGTGAGGAAGGGGTGGGACTCGTCGCTCTCGCCGTCGCTGCCGCCGGGGGCGGTGGAGGCGAGGGAGGAGAGGACGAGCTGGATCTTCTCAGCGTAGGGGCGGCCCTCGGTGGCCCGCTCCTGGGCGCGGCGCATCTTGGAGGCCGCCACGAGCTGGAGCGCGTTCGTAATCTTGGCGGTGTTGCGAACCGACCCGATGCGGCGGCGCAGCTGTTGGATGGTGGGCATGGCGCTCCCTAGTAGGGGACGGTCTCCTTGAACTCGGCGATGGCGTCCCGAAGCTCCTGGTCGATCTCGTCGCTGATGGTGCGCTCGGACTCGATGCGGGCGGAGAGGTCGGGCTTGTTGCTCGCGAGGTAGCTCACGAAGGCGACCTCGAAGTCCGCGATCTTGTCGGTGGGCACGTCATCGAGGAGCCCGTTCGTGAGGGCGAAGATGACGGCGACCTCCTCGGCGAGGCTGAGGGGCGCGAACTGGGGCTGCTTGAGCACCTCGTTGGCGCGCAGGCCGCGCTCGAGCTGCCGCTGGGTGGCAGCGTCGAGGTCGCTGGTGCCGAACTGGGCGAACGCCTGGAGCTCGCGGAACTGGGCGTGGTCGAGCTTGAGGCGACCGGCGACGGAGCGCATGGCGCGCGTCTGCGCGGAACCACCGACGCGGCTCACCGAGAGACCGACGTTGAGGGCGGGGCGGATGCCGGCGTTGAAGAGGTCGGGCTCGAGGTAAATCTGGCCGTCGGTGATGGAGATGACGTTGGTGGGGATGTAGGCGGACACGTCGTTCGCCTGCGTCTCGATGATGGGGAGGGCGGTCAGGGAGCCGCCCGCCTCCAGCTTGGCCGCGCGCTCGAGCAGGCGGCTGTGGAGGTAGAAGACATCGCCGGGGTACGCCTCGCGCCCGGGAGGGCGGCGCAGGAGGAGGGAGATCTGGCGGTAGGCCCAGGCGTGCTTGCTGAGGTCGTCGTAGATGATGAGGGCGTCGCGCCCGCTCTCCATGATCTCCTCGCCCATGGCGCAGCCCGCGTAGGGGGCGAGGTACTGGAGGGCGGCGGACTCGGAGGCGCCCGCCGCGACGATGATGGTGTGCTCCATGGCGCCGTACTCTTCGAGCTGGCCGAGCACCTGGGCGACCTTGCCGGCCTTCTGGCCGATGGCGACGTAGATGCAGACGAGGTCGCCGCCCTTCTGGTTGATGATCGCGTCGAGGGCGATGGCGCTCTTGCCGGTGGAGCGGTCGCCGATGATGAGCTCGCGCTGGCCGCGACCGATGGGGATCATCGAGTCGATCGCCTTGATGCCCGTCTGGACGGGCGTATCGACGCTCTGGCGGAGGGTGACGCCGGGGGCGATGCGCTCGACGGGGCGGCTCTTGGTCGCGCCGATGGGGCCCTTGCCGTCGATGGGGTTGCCGAGGGCATCAACGACGCGGCCGATGAGCTCGTCGCCCACGGGGACCTCGATGATGCGGCCGGTGGCGCGCACCTCGTCGCCTTCCTTGATGTCCTCGTAGTCGCCGAGGACGACGGCGCTGACGGACTCTTCCTCGAGGTTGAGGGCGAGGCCCATGGTGCCGTTGGGGAACTCGAGCAGCTCGGAGTAGCGGGCATTGGTGAGCCCGTGGGCGCGGGCCACGCCGTCGCCGGCTTCGATGACGACACCGACGTCGGTCGAGACGGAGGGCGCCTCGAACTGCTCGATCTGCTCGCGGAGGATGGATGCGATCTCTTCGGCGCGAACGGCCATGCTGCTTTCCTCGTGTTCGTAGCGGGCGCTAGGCGCCGCTGAGCTCCTGGCGCATCCGCCGCAGGCGGGTGCGCACGCTGCCATCGATGAGATGGTCGTCGATGCGGAGGACGACGCCACCGATGATGTCGGCATCGACCGCGGCGGTGGCGGTAATCTGCTTGCCCAGGGCCTCGCCCAGGCGCTGCTCCATGGCAGCGACCTGGTCGGACTCGAGGGGCACGGCAGTGGTGATCCGGGCCTGGGCAAGACCCTCGTGTTCGTCCGCGAGGCGGCTGAAGGCTTCCGCGATCTCGCGGGCCTCCAGTGTCCGCCCCTTGGCGATGAGCAGCTTCGCCAGGTTGAGCGCGAGCCGGCTCACGTCGAGCACGCGCTCGACAGCGGCCTGGCGTTCGGCGAGGGGCACGCGCGGGGCGGCGAACCAACCGGCGGCGTCGGAATCCGCCAGAACGGCGGCGACGTCGTCGAGGTCGGCGCGCCACTGGGCGATCGCATCACCATCGCGAGCGATGGCGAACGTCGCCTGTGCGTAGCGCTTTGACGCCTGCCTGTCGGCCATCTAGCTGCGCTCCCCCAGCTCGGATTCGGCGAGGGTCTCCTCGATGATGCGCCGGTGGGCGTCGTCGTCGAGGGACTCGCGGATCACGCGCTCGGCGGCGGTGACGGTGATGTCGGCGAACTCCGCGCGGAGATCGGAGATGGCGCGGTCGCGCTCCAGCTGGATCTCCTGGCGGGCGCGCTCGGCTGCCGCCTCGCGGTCGCGCTCGGACTGCTCGCGGGCATCGTCCTGGATACGGGCCGCCACCTGCTGGGCGTTGGCCACGATGTCCTGCCCCTGGCCGCGGGCCTCATCGAGCTGCTCCTGGATGCGCGACTGGGCGTCGGACGCTTCGGCACGGGCCTGTTCGGCGGCGCCGAGGCCCTCGGCGATGCGCTCGCGGCGCTGGTCCAGCATGTTCAGGACCGGCTTGTAGAGGGTGAAGCGCAGGATGAGGAGCAGGACGACGAAGTTCGCGATCTGCGCGATCAGCTGCGGCAGGTTGATGCCGAGAGCGGTGAAGGCTTCGCCCATAACGAGCTCCCTTGGTGGTGTGCGTTCGGCGAGCTAGATGACGAACGCGATGATGATGGCCGTGAGCAGCGCGTAGATGCCGATGGCTTCGGCGAAGGCGACGCCCAGGATCATGTTCGTCTGGATGGCAGCGCGGGCCTCGGGGTTGCGGCCGAGGGCCTCCATTGCGCGACCAACGAGCATGCCGATGCCGATGGCGGGGCCAAGGGCGCCGAGGCCCATGGCGATGCCGGCGCCGATGGCCTTGGCGGCATCGGTCTCAAGCGCGACAAGGAAGAGAAGGTCGAGTACTCCCATGGTTGGTGGTTCCTCCCGTGTTTTGCCTCCCCGCCTCCGCGGGGAGCGATGATCGAAGGGGCGAGGCTACTGCCCCGGGCTCCCCTGGGATTCCATGTCTTCGTGGCCGGCTTCGCCTTCGTGGTCGTCGTGTTCCTCGTCGTGGTGCTCGACCGCCATGACGGCGAACACGAGGGTGAGGAGCGCGAAGACGGCGGCCTGGATGAAGCCGACAAAGAGCTCCAGGCCATAGATGATGTCGACGATGAGGAAGGGTAAGAGGAAGGTGAGCATCAAGATGAGCACCTCCCCGGCGAAGATGTTGCCGAAGAGCCTGAAGGCGAAGCTGATGATGCGGATGAACTCCGAGAGCAGCTCGAGGATGCCCACGAAGAAGGGGATGAGACCGCTGAAGTTGAAGAACTTTCCGAGGTAGCTGAATCCGAGCGTGCGCAAGCCCCAGAACTCGACCATGACGAACGAGATGAGGGCGAGCGCGATCGTGTTGTTGACGTCGCTATAGACCGAGCGGAAGAGCGGGATGATGAGGGCGAGCTTCTGGCCGGGGAAGTCGACGGCGCTCACGACGAGCTCGTCGCCGAGGGCGGCGCTGGGAACGGCGTGCTTCTCCGTGGCCGGCAGGAGCTTGGGTGCGTCGGGGTCGGCGTTGAGGGCGGCGACGGCGGCCGTCAGTATCTCGGCGGTCACCACGGCGGGGCCGTGACCATCTCCACCTTCGACCTCGAAGTCGGTGAAGGTCTCGGCCAGGAAGACGATGTACTTGTCGAGGGCTTCCTCGGCGGAGACGGGACTATCGGGCGCGGCGCCCATCTCGAAGTGGGCATCGTCGGCATTGGGGAGGACGAGGCCGATTCCGACGTTATCCACAAGCCAGCCGGAGGAGTGCGCGATCTCCTCCTTGAAGGGCTCGTGGTCCTCGTGGTGTTCCTCGATGTAGTGGAAGACCTCGACTCCGATGTCCTCGGTCTTGCCGATGGCGTTGAAGAAGGGGAGGAGGCCCATCCAGTTGGCGAGGAGAATGAAGATGAAGAAGGTGGCGATGACGGGGAAGAAGCGGCGGGCGTTACTCGTGCCGGCGATGTCCTCCAGCTGACCCATCAGGAACTCGATCACGGACTCGACGAAGTTCTGGGCGCCGGTGGGGATGAGCTTCATCGTGCGAGTGGCGAGGAAGCAGCCGACGAGGAGGATGAACATCGCCGCCCAGGCGGAAATCATCGTGTTGGAGATGTTGAGGAAGCCGACCTTGGTGATGACCTCGGCGGGGACAATGATCTCGGGCTGGGGGCCGCGGGCGACGATGAGACCGACGACGATCCAGGCGAGCGCCGCGATGATGATGAGGGGCAGCCTGAACCTTCTCACCGATCACCATCCGGGGCGCCGTTGGCGCCGCCGCCGAAGCGTTTCATGAAGGGGAGGAGCATGCGGATTCCGCCACCGATGGCCAGAGTCAACCCGAGGACGATCCCCAGGAGGATGAAGAGCGGCTCAAGGCCGGTGAGGTCATCGAGCCAGAGGCCGAGCACGATGCCGACGACAATGCAGGTGGCGAAATACCAACCTGCCCCCATGAGGTAAGCGGTTGGCGCTATCCAGCCGCCACGCTCAGGCTTCGCCATGACCGCGCTCAAACCGCGGGCATCATAGGGAGATTGTGAAGATAGGCGCAAGCGCGGGGCGGTAACCGGACGGCGCTACTTCTGGGGATCGTCGAACCCGCTCAGATCGAGCCCTTCGATGAAGTCCTTGAAGGGGCCGAGGCGCTCCAGCTCGGCGGGGTCCACGGGCTTGTCCGGCTCACGCTCGACGCTGTCATCCATGTCGCCTTCACGGATGACCTCGCCGCCCTGCTCGAGCACGGATTCCTCCGCGTAGATGGGCGCCCCGGCGCGCACGGCCAGGGAGATGGCGTCGGAGGGGCGCGCGTCGATCTCGACGGCGTCGCCCTTCACATCGAGGACGATGCGGGCGAAGTAGGTATCGCGGGCGAGGTCGTTGAGGAGGATGTACTGCACCTTCGCCCCGAGCTGATCGATGACGTTGCAGAGGAGGTCGTGGGTCTGGGGGCGGGGCGGGGTGACCTCGTGGAGGCGGAGCGAGATGCTCTCGGCCTCGTAGGGCCCGATCCAGATGGTGAGGTAGCGGTCCGTGTCCTTCTCGCGAAGGATGGCGATGCGCTGGTAGCTGTTGAGGGAGAGCCTGATGCTCTCGATGCTCATCTCACGCATAGCCCACCCCCTGTCCGGACACGTCCGGCGTTCTCGGCTCGATGATAGGTGGGGGCGGCGAGGGGCGGCAAGGCGCGGGCCGCCTCAGGAGCGGAGGTTGATGACCGTCGCGGCCGCGATCGCGACCGCGAGGATGGCCATGACCGGCTGCACGCCGAGCCAGTCGCCGAGGGCGCCGGCGCCGAGTACGGGCAGGGAGGCCGCGAGCGCCGCCAACACCCCCTGGGTGGCGACGACGCGGCCCTGCAGGGACAGGGGAACGCGGTGGTTGACGACGGTCTGGGCGGTGACACTCACGATGGCGTAGGCGAAGCCGAGCGGCAGGACGAGGGCCATCGCCAGGAGATCGCCGCCGTCGAAGTTCCCGATGTGAACGTCGTTGAGCCAGGCGAAGGCGCCGTAGCCCCCGAGGAAGGTCGCCTCCTCGTTCACGAAGGCGAGTGCGAGCAGGAGGCCGGTGAAGGCGGCGAAGCCGGCGGAGCTCAACAGGGCGTGGGGCAGGCGATGCGCGAGGAATCCGGCGATCCGCAGTCCCACGACCACACCGATGCCGGCGGGGGTGAGGACGAGGGCGCCAATCTCGAAGGGCAGATCGAGGACATCGCGGATGTAGGTGGGGATGAGGCCGCCGAGGATGATGAGCATCATCGTGATAAGGGTGAGCTCGATGGCGGCCTTGAAGACCACGGGGTCGCGGCGCATGGCGCGCCAGCCCGCCTTCCACCAGGAGCCGTGGTCGGCCGCAGGGGGCTCGCCGCCGACCGTGGCGGCGGGGTCGGGCGGGAGGGTGGGGGCTTCCTCGCGGGTGCGGGAGACGGGGCCGATGCGGACGGCCTCGACGGCGGCGACCACGAAGAGGGCGGCGGCGATGCCGAAGAGCACGTCCGCGCGCTCGAAGACGCGCAGGACGACGGGCGTGAGCACGGCGAACCCGGCGATCTGCGCGGCGCCGCCGACGGCCTGGCCGATGGCGTTCGCGCGGGCGAGCTCGCCGCGGGTGACGATGGCGGGCAGGATGGAGCCCTCCGCCGCCGCGACGAAGGGCGCGCAGACCGCGAACAGGGCGGCCACGACGTAGAGGGTGCCCGCGCCCCCGGGCTCGACGATGAAGGCGACGCAGACGGCGGCGCGGGCGAGGTTGCCGAGGGCGACGATCAGGCGGCGGGGGATGGCATCGGCGGCGACCCCGGCGATGATGCCCGCGACCATCATGGGGAGCACGAGGGCGAGCACGAGCAGGCTCGTGTAGAAGGCCTTGCCGGTCGCATCGAGGACGAGGAGGACGAGGGCGAGGTTGAGCCCGTTCTGGGCGATGCGGGCGAAGAAGCGGGAGGAGCTGAGGCGGCGGAAGGGAATCTGCTGGAGGAGGGCGGGAGGCGGGGCGGGGCGGGCGGCCTCCTCCCAGGCGGGGACGGCGCTCACGATCCGGCGGCGACGCGCGCCCCGGCGCGCTGCTCGAAGCGGCGGCGCTCGAGCATCACGCGGCGGCCGCACTCGAGGCAGGCGATGCCGATATCGGCCCCAACGCGGTAGACCCGCCACTCCCAGCCGCCGCAGGGGTGGCGGCGGCGCATCCGCCATACGTCGCCGACTGCCACGTCTTCGGTCACGGGGAGGGGGCGTTGAGGGCGTCGCGAAGGCCGCGGGCGGCGGCAGCGGGGTCGGGGGCGCCGGCGATGCTGCGAGAGGCGTTCACGACCATCATCCCGTGCTCGTTGCCCGCCGCGGCAACGACATCGGCGGGGTCGCCACCCTGCGTCCCGACACCGGGGATGAGCAGGGTGGTGCGCGGGGCGAGGGCGCGCACCCGCGCGAGCTCCCCGGGCGCGGTTGCGCCGACGACGAGGCCGACGTTGGCGCTCCACGCGGGCATCTCGGCGGCGAGGCGCTCGTAGAGGGGCACGCCGTCCGCGAGGGTGGCGTTCTGGATGGTGGCGGAGCCGGGGTTGGAGGTGCGGCAGAGAAGGTAGATGCCGCGGTCCTCGTAGGCGAGGAACGGCTCAACGGCGTCGTGGCCCTGGAAGGGGTTGACGGTGGCGGCATCGAAGCCCCAGACCTCGAAGAGGGCGCGGGCGTAAGCGGCGGCAGTGTTCCCCATGTCGCCGCGCTTGGCGTCGGCGATGACGGGGATGCCGTTGGGGATGGCGGCGAGGGTCACCTCGAGGGCGTGCAGGCCGGGAATGCCGAACTGCTCGTAGAAGGCGAGGTTCGGCTTGAAGCAGGCCGCATAGGGGGCGGTCGCCTCGATGAGGGCGCGGTTGCGGGACGCAACCTCCTCGACGGGCGTATCGCCGGGCGGGTCGAGGCCGACGCAGACAAAGCTGCCGGCCTCGCGGCTGCGCTTCGCCAGGCGCTCGACGTAGGTGGTCATGGCTGGGCCTCCGCGGCCTCGCGGGGAGCGAACCCAAGCCCGGGCAGGGTCTCGAGGAAGGCCTCGCGGTTGCCGGAGATGATGAGATCGAGGGCGCCCTGGGCGTCGGGAGGCGCTTCGAGGCCGAGCTCGGCGAGGAGGGCGCAGGCGCGCTTCGCCACCGGCTCGCCCGTGCCGAGGACGGTTACGCCCGGGAACTCGGCGGCGATGGCGGGCTCGAGAAATTCGTAGTGGGTGCAGCCGAGCACGACGATGTCGGCGCCGTTGGCGACGGTCCCGGCGAGGGCGGCGCGCACGGCCTCGCGGGCGGCGGGCGTGTCGGTCTCGCCGCGCTCGACCAGCTCGGCGAGGTCGTGGCCGACAACGCGGTCGATGGCGGTTCCGCGGCCGAACTCCTCGACGACGCTCGTGTAGAGGTCGCCGTCGAAGGTGCCGGGGGTGGCGAGGATGGCGACACGGCCGCTGCGGGAGGCGCGGGCCGCGGGCTTCACCGCGGGGACCATGCCCACGAAGGGGATGTCGAAGAGCTGGCGCAGGTCGGCGACGGCGGCGGCGGAGGCAGTGTTGCAGGCGACGACGATGAGCTTGGCGTCCGCCTCGACGAGGCGCCGGGTGATGGCGAAGGCGCGCTTGCGGACCTCGCCGGGGTCGCGGGGGCCGTAGGGGAAGTAGGCGGTATCGGCGAAGTAGACGGTGCGCTCGCGGGGGGCGAGGCGGCGGAATTCGCGGAGAATGCTCAGCCCGCCGACGCCGGAATCGAACATGCCGACGGGTCGCGGGTCCATCCCTTCCAGCATACGGCTTCGTCACGCTCTCCGCCGGGGCGGGGCGTGCGCGCGCGGGGTCGAACGGGCATGCTGCGCGGCATGACGATGCGGCTCGAGGTGGCCCTGCTGCCCTCGGAGGCGGAGGCGATGGAGGCGGACGCCTTCCTCGTCATCGACGTGCTGCGCGCGACGACGACGATCGCGACGCTTTTCGAGGGCGGGCTCGCGGACCTGCTCGTGGTCGACACGATCGAGGCTGCGCGAGAGCGCGCGCGGACGGAGGGGCGGGTGCTCTTCGGCGAGGTCGGGGGGCTGCCACCGGAAGGGTTCGACCACGGGAACTCGCCGGCGGAGGCGGCGGGGCTGGAGGTGCGGGGCGGGCGGGCCGCACTCTTCACGACGAACGGCACGCGGGCGCTCTGCGGGGCGGCGGGGCGGGGAGCGGTGGCGGCGGCCGCGTTCGCGAACGCACGGGCGGCGGCGGGCTGGGCGGCGGGGTACGAGCGCGTCGCCCTGGTCTGCGCGGGGAACGCAGGCGGGACGCGGTTCGCCCTGGAGGACTTCGCGGCGGCGGCGCGACTCGTACGGCTGATCGCGCGGGAGAGCCCGGGGCTGGAGCTGGGGGACGCGGCGGGGGTGGCGGCGGAGATCACCGGGTACGAGGACTGGATCGCGCCCGGCCTCCCGCAACGCACCGACCGGAGCGCGCGGCTCGTGGCCGGCGCCCACCACGCTCGCGGCCTGAAGGCGCTGGGGCTCGGAGCCGACATCGCCTTCGCAGCGCGCGAGGATACCTCGGGGGCGGTCCCGCAGGTGGTCGGACACGGGGAGGGGTGGGCGCTGCTACGGGCCGAGCGCTAGCCGCGCTGTTCCCAGCGGCGGCGCAGGTCGGCGAGGTCGGCCTCGGTGGGAGGGCGGCCGGAGTAACGGGCGTGCTCGAAGGCGGCGGTGATGTCGTCGGTCACCTCGCGGTGGAAAGCGTTCAGGAGGATGGGGGCGAACTCGTGCGGGGTCTGGGAGGCGGCGCGGGGCCTGCCCGCGCGGTCGGCGGAGTGGAGCACCTCCTGGTAGAGGCGCACGACGCCTTCGCCGGTGGGGCGGCGGCGGCCGCGGTCCCGCCGGAAGAGGCTGCGGGCGGCGTCGCGGAGGTCATCGCCGAGGTTGCCCGCATGCTCGGACTCGGACGCCCCGGAGTCGTCCTCGTCGTCGCGGCGGCGGAGCATCGCCAGGATAAAGACAACGGCGGCGACCCCCACGACGCCGAGGAAGATCGCTCCGGCCGCGAGGCCCCACCGGGTGGCGCGCTCGGCGAACGATTCCGGTTCGTCGCCACCCTGGCCCGCCGCCTCGGTGGCTTCAGGGGGAGGTTCGGGAAGCTGGATCTCCGGTGGCTCCCCGCCGCCGCCGAGGAAACCGAGGATGAACTCGAGGATCTGGGTGATCACCCACGTGATGGGATAGAAGAGCGCGTAGTAGAGGAACCAGCCGATTGCGTTCCCAACGACGGCGGCGGGCGGGGCGAGCACGTTGAGGAGCGGTTCGAGGACAATCCCGATGAGGATGACGCCGAGGACGGCGAAGGCGGCCGTCCCCGCGAGCATGAGGGTGGTGACGCCACCCGAGCGCAGGCCGCCGATGCCCGAGCCGCTCTGGGCGAGCTGGGACGTGGCCAGCCCCGCGAGGGCTATCCCGTAGAAAACGACCCCGCCGCGAGTCACGATTTGCGACAGCTCGCTTCCGGCCGACACGAGGAGTGCGATGGTGACGAGGGCGAAGGGGATGGCGAGCGAGCGGGGGGCGGTTTCGAGCCAGATGCCGCTGCGGGAACGCCAGCCGGAGCGCGCCCAGGTGACGACCAGGAGGACGCTGCTGGTCATCACGGGGATCACCCAGTCGCGCACGGTGCCGGTCGCGGTGACGAAGTCGACGAGCCAGCCGAAGTCCCACAGGAAGAGATCGCCGGCGTACTGGATGCGCATCGCGCCGTACAGGACGATCAGCCCGAGGACGCCGATCGCGGCGATGCGCTTCCCCCCTTCGACGGCGAACCAGTCGAAGGCGGAGGGGAGGAGGAATGCGAGGATCCCGACGATGACGAAGGCCGGGGCGCTCACGAGCTCGTTGCCGGGCTCGGGAAGGATGCGCATGACGACCTCGCCGACCGTGTAGAAGGCGAGGGCCTCGGCGGCGAGCAGCAGGGCGATGGCGACGCGTCCGATCACACGAGCACCTCGCTGGCCTCGTACTGGCGGCCCGTGACGCGCACGGGCAGGCCCTCCAGCTTCTCGAGGTCGACGCGCTCGGAGGTGACGACCACGGCGACGCGGTAGCCCTCGTCCTGGAGGCGGCGCATGGCCTCGGCGAGCTCGTCGGAGACGAGGGCGGCGGCGAGGACGAGGGTCGAGCCAAGGGGCAGGCGCCCGGCCTCGCGGCGGAGGGCGCCGGCGAGGTTGCCCATCGTGAGGGGCTGGACGACGGCAAGCGTCTCGAGGATGCGGGGGAGCTGGGAGCGGGCGCGGGAAGGGGCGAGGCGGATGGGCCGGTCGGAGTTGGGCAGGGAGCCGTTCGCGAGCAGCCCCACGGCGTAGCGGCGGCCCGCGCCCCACACCGCCAGGGAGGCGGCCATGGACACCGTGCGCTCAAGGTCGTCCTTCAGGTAGCCCTCCCAGGAGTGCTCGAGGGTATCGATGTTGAGGAGGACGTAGAGGTGCTGGACGGCGGAGGGCTCGTACACGCGCGACTGGAGTTCTCCGTGGCGGGCGGTGGCTTTCCAGTCGATGCGGCGCAGGGGATCGCCGGGCTCGTAGTCCCGCAGGCCGGCGATGCGGAGGGGGTCCTCGAAGATTCGGTTGCGGCCCTTCGACTCGCCGAGGGGGCGGTCGGCGGGGAAGCCGAGGTCGTCGAGGGCGAAAACGCGGGGGTAGGCGACGAACGGCGTCAGGACGGGGTCGTTCCAGAAGCGATGGAAGATGCCGAGGAGGTCGGCGGAGTGGATCTGGGTGGGGCCGATCTGGAACTGGCCGCGTTCCTTCGCGCTGAGGCGCAGGCGCCAGCGGCGACGTTCGTACCAGCCGAGGGCGCCCCGCCGCATGAGCCAGCTCAGTCCGGGCGCGGAAGCGGAGGCGGGGGTCTCCCCCTCAACCTGGAGCTCGTCGGAGAGGGTGAGGCGCAGGTCGAACCAGGGGAGGGGGAGGGGCTTGCGGTTCTCCAGCTCCACGCGCAACTCGACCTCCTCGCCCTGGAAGGCGCGGATCTCGCTGAGCTCGGTGCGGACGTTCACGCGCCGGAAGAGGTAGCGCGCCCACAGGCGGCTGAGGGCGCCGACGATGAGGACGACGACCCCGATGCCCGTGACCATCGGCTGGCCCGTGCCGGCGCCCACGCCGATGAGGACCGGGCCCGCGAGCAGCCAGAGGTCGCGGAAGACCATGGTCTAGCGCCGGTTGCCGGGCGGTTGGGACGTCACCGGCGCTGCCAGGACGACTCCCCGCCGGACGAGTCGGGAGGGTCGGGCGGGCGGGACGACACGGTCGGCGCCGGGCGGGAGGAGGCGGCAGGGGCGGGTCGCGAGCCGGAGGACGAAGCCGCCGCCGAGGAAGCCGCCCGGCGGGCGGCGGGGCCGTCCTCGACGGGGACGGGCACGCGGTTGAGGACATCGCTGATGAGGTCTTCGACCTCACGGCCGCGGAGGCGGGTCTGGGTGGAGAGGATGAGGCGGTGGGGGAGGACGTGGGGGGCCATCGCCTTCACGTCGTCGGGGAGGACGAAGTCGCGGCCCGAAATGGCGGCGTAGGCGCGGGCCGAGCGGAAGAGGGCGAGGCTCGCGCGGGGGCTGGCGCCGAGCTCGAAGGCGGCCTCGTTGCGCGTCTCGCGCACGATGCGGACGGCGTAGCGCCGGACGGCCTCGTCGACGTGGAGGCGCTGGAGCGCCGCCGCCATCTCGACGAGGCGCTCGGCGGTGACCACCGGCTGGACGGCATCGAGGGGGTTGGTGTGCTCCTGGCGGGCGAGGATCTCGTCTTCGTCGTCCTCGCCAGGGTAGCCGAGCTTGAGACGCAGGAGGAAGCGATCGAGCTGGGCCTCGGGCAGGGGGAAAGTGCCCTCGAGCTCGACCGGGTTCTGCGTGGCGATGACAAGGAAGGGGCGGGGAAGCTGGGTGGTCTCGCCCTCGACCGTCAGCTGGCGCTCCTCCATCGCCTCGAGGAGGGCGGCCTGCGTGCGGGGGGTGGCGCGGTTGATCTCGTCGGCGAGGACGACCTGCGCGATCAGGGGACCCTCGCGGAAGGCGAAGTCCTGGGCCTTCTGGTCGAAGTAGTGGATACCCGTGATGTCGGAGGGCATAAGGTCGGGGGTGAACTGGATGCGGCGGAAGGAGCAGCCGAGCGAGCGGGCGAGCGCCTTGGCGAGGGTCGTCTTGCCGGTTCCGGGCACGTCGTCCAGGAGGATGTGGCCCTCGCAGAGGAGGGCGACGAGCGCGAGCTGGACGATGTCGCTCTTCCCGACGATGACGCGCTCGACGCTCTGTCGCAGGGCGGTGGCGGTTCCGTAGACGGCGTCGACGTCCTGCTCGGACAGGCGGGTGGTGGTGGCATCGGTCATGCGGCGGCTCCTGGCGGGCGATCGTAAGGGCGGGAGGGGGCGGGCGCGACCGGCGTGGCAAACTGGGGCAATGGCCGACGTGCGCTCGATCGCGCTGGGCGACAACACCGTGCACCTCGTGCGCCGGGGCGGAGCACGCCTGCTCGTCGACACGGGGCCGGACTACGCCGGGGCGTGGGAGGCACTCGGGGAGGGGCTGGATTGCGACCTGCCAGACGTGGTCGTGGCGACGCACGGGCACCACGACCACGCGGGCCTGGGCCGCCGGTGGCAGGAGGCGGGGGTTCCGGTCTGGGTTGGGAAGGCGGATGGCCCGCTGACGGCGCGGCCGCTGCTGCAATCGCCGGCGGAGGAGGCAGCGATGCTGGCGTGGGCGGAGGGGACGGGCGCCCCGGCGGAGACGATGGCGCACGTGCGGGCACGGATCGCGGCGCGGCGGGAGTCGGCTCGGCGGGCGGCGGAGTCGGCCGAGTATCCGGAGGACGGCGGGCGCTGGCCGACGGGCCTGCGCTACCCCCCGTTCGAGGCCGACCGCCTCGTCGATGGCGACGGCGAGGCAGCGGGGGTGGAGGTGGTGGCGGCTCCGGGGCACACGCCCGGCAATCTCGTACTGGCGGTGCGCGAGGAAGGGTGGCTCTTCTCGGGCGACCAGCTCCTGCCGAACGTCGACCCGCTGCCGGCCATCCAGTTCGTGGCGGAGGGGGAGGGCCTGCGGCGCGTCCCTTCGCTGGCGCACTTCGCGGCCTCGCTGGAACGGCTGGCAGACGGCGGCTTCACGCGCTGCTTCCCCGGCCACGGCGAGCCCTTCGACGGCGCCGGCGAGGCAATCGCGGGGGCGCTGGGCCGCATCGAGCGGCGCTGCGAGCGCGTGCGCGGCTCGCTCCACGAGGCCGGCCCCGCGAGCGTGTACGACCTCTGCGCGCGCCTCTACCCGCGCGCGACCGAGCGCCGCTTCTGGCAGACGGCCTCGAGCGTGCAGGGGCAGCTCGACCTGCTGGCGTCGCGCGGGGAGGCACGGGAGGCGGGCGGGGTCTGGGAGGCGTGCTAGGGGGCGCGGCGAGCGCCTATCATCGGAGCGGAGCCAGGCGCTGGGGTGGCGGAACTGGCAGACGCAGCGGACTTAAAATCCGTGGCCGAAAGGCGTGAGGGTTCGAATCCCTCCCCCGGTACCAGCCTTCCATCTCCCGCGCAGTTCCTCGCCTGGAACCTTGACGTGCGGGAAAGGCGGCCATAGGCTCGCCGAGGCTTGTTCGTCCAGGTGCCCGTCCCGGGAGAATAGGGAAGGCGGTGAAAATCCGCCGCGGTAGCGCCACTGTAAGCGGGAAGACGGAGCCGGCGCCCACTGTCGGGGAACCGATGGGAAGGGCTCGGCGACTATCCATCCCGTAAGCCAGGAGACCTGCCTGGACGAGAGGAGACATCTCTCCGCCATAGAGAGGTGCCCTCGATCTCCGGGCACCGAACCGGAACGGTCGAAGAAGGTACCTCCAGCGGAGAGTCGCTGGAGGTTTTCTGTTGCAGGCGGCCCGACTCGCGACGCTGCGCGGCTATCGCCAGATGGGTATCAGCGCCCGGCTGGCGATCGGGGCCGTGGTGCTGCTGGCGCTCGTGCTCGTGGTCGGGCTGGTCTCGCTGAGCCTCGGGCCGGTCGACATCTCCCTCCGCCACGTTGCCTGGATCATCCTGTCGGGGGTCGGCTTCGAGACGCCCGAGTTCGGGCGGACGGAGCAGCTCGTGATCGAGCAAATCCGCCTGCCGCGGATCATCGTGGGCGCATCAGTGGGGGCGGCGCTGGGGGTGGCTGGGGCAACGATGCAGGGCCTGTTCCGTAACCCGATGGCGGACCCGGGCATCATCGGCGTTTCGGCGGGCGGGGCGCTGGGGGCGGTGGTCGCGATCGCGGCGGGGCTCTCCGCGCTGTTCTTCCTGGCGCTGCCCCTCTTCGCCTTCGCAGGGGCGATCGCGGCTGCGTTCCTCGTCTACGGCATCGCCGTCGTCGGGGGGCATTTCTCGATGGCGACCCTGCTGCTCGCGGGCGTCGCCGTGAATGCGTTCCTGGGGGCGATCGTCTCGGCGATCATCATCTTCCTGCCCGACAACGAGCTCCTGCGCGAGGTGCTGTTCTGGCTGGCGGGAGGGCTGGACGCGCGCGCCTGGGAACACGTGCGCATCGCGACGCCCCTGATCGCGGGAAGCACGGCCCTGCTCATGCTGCTCTCGCGCGACCTGAACCTGCTCATGCTCGGCGACGACGAGGCGCGCTCGATGGGCGTGCGCGTGGGCGTCACGCGCGTTGTCCTGCTGGCGGTGTCGGCGCTGGCCACGGGGGCGGCCGTCGCGGTAAGCGGGACGATCGCCTTCGTGGGGCTGGTGACGCCGCACGTCCTGCGGCTGGCGCTGGGGCCCGACAACCGCGTGCTCATCCCCATGAGCGCGCTCGGCGGGGCCGTGTTCGTGATGGTCGCGGACACGGTCGCGCGGCTGGTGATCGAGCCCGCGGAGATGCGGGTCGGAATCCTCACGGCGTTCGTTGGGGCGCCGTTCTTCATCGCCCTGCTCATCAAGAACAAGCGGCAGGTGTACTCGCTGTGAGCCTGCCGAAAGGAACAAGCATGACCCTCAAGCCATTGCGCCTCTTCACTCTGCCCGTGGTCTTCCTCGCGCTGGGGCTGGTAATCGCCGCCTGCTCGGACGACGAGGAGGCGCCCCAACCGCCGCCGGTGGCCACCACGGCCGCGGCGACACCCGCGGCCACGGCGGAGCCGACGGAGGCGGCCACCCAAGCACCGACCGCGGCGCCGACGGAGGCCGCGGCGGCAACACCCGAGACGACACCAGAGCCGACCCCGGTGGCGACGCCGGAGCCAACTCCGGAACCAACACCCGTGGCGCGCTCCCTCGAGGGCGTGCGCGGAATAGTCGACCACACGAACACGGGGTGGCCGCGCGAGGTGGAGGGGCTGAACGGAGTCGTCAGCATCCCGGCGAAGCCGCTGCGCATCATCACGGCCTCGGTGGGGCACGACGAGATGACGCTGGCGATCGTGCCGAACGAGCGCCTCGTGGCGGTGGGGGGCGCGACCAAGAACGAGACGTACTCGAACGTCGCCCACCTCGTCCAGGAGAAGGCGGACATCTCCCGTGACCCGGAGGTGATCATCGCGCAGTCCCCCGACATCGTCGTCACGAGCCCGTTCTTCCCGATCGAGGTCATCGAAGCACTGCAGCGGGCGGGCATCCCCGTCATCCAGACGGAGCTCGAGCAGAGCCCTGAGTCCCGCATCAACGCGATCCTCCTGATGGGCTACATCTACGGCGAGGAGGAGCGCGCCTGGGAGTTCGCGGACGAGGTGCAGGCGCGCTACGACGCCCTCGTGAGCGTGACCAGCGTGAAGGATCCGAAACCGCGCGTGCTCGCCTTGACGCAGTACTCGGACACCCTCTGGGTGGCGGGCGGCGGCGCCACCGAGGGCGGCGTCATCACGGCCGCGGGCGGTCTGAACGCGGCCGAGGACGCCGGCGTGACCGGGAACCAGACGACGAGCCTCGAGGGGGTGATCGCGATGGCGCCCGACATCATCATCATTCCCCAGCCGGTGGCCTTCGGCGCGGAGGAGTTCCGGCAGAGCCTCTTCGAGCACGAGGCCCTGGCCGAGCTTCCGGCCATCAAGAATGGCGCGGTCTTCGTCGTGGAGAGCAAGCACTTCACGACGCTGTCGTACTGGAACATCCTCGGGGCGGAGGAGCTGGCGCGCATGCTGTGGCCGGACGACTTCCCCGACGCGCCCGCAGAGAGCTTCAGCCTGGCGGAGGAGGTGACACCATGACCATGAACGGCAACACCCCGACGGCGGTCGATGCGCGAGCGGTGTCATTCTCGGTGGAGGCGAAGACGCTGCTCGACGGGGTCGACGTGCGCGCCGGGCGGGGGCACTTCGTCGGGCTCATCGGCCCGAACGGGGCGGGCAAGTCGACGTTGCTGCGGACCCTCTCGGGGATCCTCCGGCACCAGGAGGGGGCGGTTTCGCTGGAGGGGCGGGACCTCGAGTCGCTGCCGGCGCGGGACGTCGCCGCAATCCTCGCGCTGGTGCCCCAGCTCGCTCCCTACACGCAGGGCTTCACGGCGTTCGAGCTCGTCCTGATGGGCCGCTACCCGCACCTTGGGCGGTTCCAGGTGGAGAGCCAGACCGACGATCGCATCGCGCGCGAGGCGATGCGCCTCACCGAGACGGAGGACTTCGGACCGCGGACGCTGGAAACCCTCTCGGGGGGCGAACGCCAACGGGTGTTCCTGGCGCGGGCGCTGGCGCAGCAGCCGCGCATCCTGCTGCTGGACGAGCCCACCTCGAACCTCGACATCCTCCACCAGCTCACGATCCTGGGGCTGGTGCGACGGCTGGTGGACGGTGGACTGACGGCGATCGCGGCCATCCACGACCTGAACCTGGCGGCTCGCTACTGCGACCATCTCGTCGTGCTGAGCGAGGGGCGGGTGGTGACGGAGGGGTCGCCGGAGGAGGTGCTCCAGCCGGAGACGATCGAGGCAGCCTTCGGCGTGCGGTCGGCGGTCTACCGGGAACCCGTCACGGGCGCACTTGCGATCAGCCTGATCGAGCCGGCGGAGGAGCCCGTCGCGGCAACGAACGGGAACGGCGTGACCAGTGCCGCCGGACGCTGACTCCCCCGAAGAGCCAGCGAGGGAGGGGCCCTCCGATGTTGGGCAGCGGCGGGTGCGGCACGGCCTCGTCGTCGTCAACACGGGCGAGGGGAAAGGGAAGACGACGGCGGCGCTGGGGGTCCTGTTCCGGGCGTGGGGGCGCGACTTCCGCGTGCGCATGTTCCAGTTCATCAAGCATTCGACTGCGAACTTCGGAGAGCACCGGGCGGCGAAGCAGCTTGGTATCCGCATCGAGGCGATGGGCGACGGCTTCACCTGGCTCTCGAAGGACATGGACCAGACGACGGCGCTCGCGGTCGCCCAGTGGGAGCGTTGCAGGGACGCGATCCTCGCTGGCGGGGAGGACATCATCATCCTCGACGAGTTCACCTACGCCCTGCACTACGGCTGGGTGCCGGTCGAGGAGGTGCTCGACACACTACGGCGGCGGCCGGAGGGTATGCACGTCGTCATCACCGGTCGGCATGCGCCGGAGGAGCTGGTCGCGTTCGCAGACCTGGTGACGGAGATGCGGATGGTGAAGCACCCCTACCAGGAGCAGGGCATCCGCGCGCAGCCGGGGCTCGAATACTAGGTATGTCCCTCGACGACGTGGTGGCGAACATCGCGCCCGCGGACGCGGCGGCGCGGGAGGCAGCGCGGCGGAGGCAGGAGCGCCTGACGAAGCCGCCGGGGAGCCTTGGGCGGCTGGAGGAGCTGTCGCTACAGGTGGCGGCCATCCAGGCGGCGGAGCGCCCGGTGGTGCGGGGGAAGGCGGTCGTCGTGGCGGCGGGGGACCACGGGGTGGTGGCGCAGGGGGTTACGGGCTACCCGCAGGAGGTGACGGCGCAGATGGTGCTGAACTTCCTCGCAGGGGGCGCGGCCGTAAGCGTGATGGCGCGGCAGGCGGGCGTGCGGCTGCTGATCGTCGATGCGGGGGTGGCGACGCCGCTGCCGGGGCATCCCGACCTGCGGGTCGTGGGGGTGGGGCGCGGCACCGCCGACATGACGCAGGGCCCGGCGATGTCGCGGGAGCAGGCGGAGGCGTGCGTGCTGGCGGGCGTGGCCCTGGCGCGGGAGGCGGCAGCGGCGGGCGCGGACCTGATCGGCACGGGCGACATGGGCATCGGGAACACGACCGCATCCAGCGCCATCACGGCGGCGCTGACAGGACGTTCCGCGCGCGAGACGACCGGGCGGGGAACAGGCCGCAGCGACGACGAGCTGTCGCGCAAGGTGGAGGTGGTCGAACGCGCGCTGGCGGCGAACCAGCCGGACCCGTCGGACGGCCTCGACGTGCTGGCGAAGGTGGGCGGGTTCGAGATCGGGGTGCTGGCGGGGGTGGCGCTGGGTGGGGCGGCGGCGCGGCGGGTAGTCGTGCTGGACGGGTTCATCTCGGGGGCGGCGGCGCTGGTCGCCCACCGCCTCTGCCCGGCGGTCGGCGACTACCTCGTGGCCTCGCACCTCTCGGCGGAGGCGGGGCACCGGGCCGTGCTGGCGCACCTGGGGCTGCGGCCGCTGCTGGACCTCGGGATGCGGCTGGGGGAGGGGACGGGGGCGGTGCTGGCGATGGGACTGGTCGAGGCGGCGGCCGCGTGCCTGCGCGAGATGGCGACGTTCGACGAGGCAGGCGTCTCCGGGTCGACCGACGAGCCCCCACCGTGACAGGCCTGCGGACGGCCATCGGGTTCCTCACCATCCTGCCGGTCGCACCGGCGGGGCAGGCGGGGATGGCGCCGGCGCGGGCGTGGTTTCCGCTGGTGGGGCTGGGGCTGGGCGCGATCCTCCTGGGACTCGACACCATCGCGCGGGAGGCGCTCCCGGCGCTTGTCGTGGGGGCGATCCTCGTTGCGGCGCTGCTCGTGCTGACGCGGGCGATCCACACGGAAGGCTTCCTCGACTGCTGCGACGGGCTCTTCGGGGCCTTCGAGCGCGAGGAGCGGCTGCGCATCCTGCGGGACCCGCACGTGGGCGCGTTCGCGGTGATCGGCGGAGCGGCGCTGCTGCTGCTGAAGTGGAGCGCGCTCGCGGGACTCCCCGACGGCGCGCGCACGGGACTGCTGTTGGCCTTCCCGACGCTCTCGCGGTTCGGGATGGTCGCGGCGATGGCGCTCTTTCCCTACGCCCGTGCGCAGGGGATGGGCACGGCGTTCCAGGACGGGCGGCACCCGTGGCAGGTGGCGGTGGCGTTCGCGATCGCCGCGGCTGTGGCCGTCCTCTTCCTCGGGGGCGGCGGTGCAATCCTGCTGGGGGTGGCGATCGCCGTCGCGCTGGGGCTGGGGCGGTGGGTGACGGGGTTGCTCGGGGGGATGACGGGCGACGCCTACGGAGCGGTGAACGAGGTGGGGGAGGTCGTGGTGCTGGTGCTGGGCATCGCCCTGTTCGCGGCCATTCCCCGCGTGTTCGGGGCGCCGCTCTGGTAGACAGGGCGTACAGGAAGGGGCGGATGAGCAAGCGACTGACCCTGGTCCTGGGGGGCGCGCGGGCGGGGAAGAGCACCTACGCGCAGCGGCTGGCCGAGGATGGCGGCCGTGTCCTCTTCGTGGCGACGGCGGTGGCCGGGGACGCCGACATGGAGGCGCGCATCCGGGCGCACCGCGAGAGCCGTCCGGCCGACTGGGACACGATGGAGGAGCCGCTCGCACTCACGGGGGCGCTGGCGGCAGGCGCAGACGGCTACGACACCGTCCTGCTGGATTGCCTCACGCTGTGGGTCAGCAACCTGCTGCTACGGGGCGCGGAGGACGAACCGGTGGCCCTCGACATCCCGGCGGAGGTGGGGCGGCTGCTGGAGACGTACGAACGAGGGGCGGCCTCGTGGATCGTGGTCAGCAACGAGGTGGGGCTCGGGGTGGTGCCGCCGACGGACCTGGGCCGGCGTTACCGGGACGAGCTGGGGCGGGCGAACCAGATCGTGGCGGCGGCGGCGGACGACGTGTTCTTCCTGGCGGCGGGCCTGCCACTCACGCTCAAGGGGGGCGAGGGGCCGGGAAGCGCGCTCAGCGATCGAGCCCCATGACGCGGTAGACGAGCTCCATATCGAGGTGCCCGCGCACGAATTCGGCGAGCCTGTCGTACTCGGCGTCGGGATCGATGTCGTCGGCCGGGGGCGGGAGGGAGCGGCCCTTGCGGTTCGCGACGTGCGCGAGGATGCCCCGACGCACCTCGCGGTTGTGAAAGAGGCCGTGGAGGTAGGTGCCGAGCGTGAGTCCTTCGTCATCGAGGGCGCCGTCGGGCGTGTCGACGGGGCGGCCGGAGCGTGACTCGATACGGAAGGGGCCCGGCGCCTCCTCCGGGGAGACGCCCATGTGGATCTCGTAGGCCTCGAGTTCGGCGCCCGCGCAGCCGGCGAGGAGTCCGCGCGCCTCGGCGACGCGGCCCGTGGCCTGGTGGGTCACCTTCTCGCGGAGGAAGGTGGTGGAGGTGGGGAGCAGGCCAAGGCCCTCGGTGAGGGGCCGGCGGGACTCCACACCGTCCGGGTCGCGCAACTCCCGTCCGAGCATCTGGAAGCCGGCGCAGATGCCGACCACCGGCGTTCCCGCTTCGCGCGCGCCCACGATGCGCTCGGCGAGGCCGCGTTCGCGCAGCCACTCGAGGTCGTCGACGGTGGTCTTGCTGCCGGGGACGACGACGAGGTCGGGGTCGCCGAATTCGCCGGCGCCGGTGACGTAGCGGAGGCGGACGCCGGGTTCGTGGCGCAGGGGGTCGAAGTCGTCGAAGTTGGCGATGTGGGGGAGCCGCATAACGGCAACATCGACGATGGTCTCGGCATCGCTGCGCCGGCCGGAGTCGAGGCCCAGGGAGTCCTCCTCGGGCACGTGGATGTCGAAGAACCAGGGAATGACGCCGGCAACGGGCACGCCCGTGCGTTCCTCAAGGAAGTCGAGGCCGGAGGTGAGCAGGGAGGGGTCGCCGCGGAACTTGTTGATGACGTGGCCCTTCACCAAATCCTGCTCCTCGGGATCGAGGAGGACCATCGTGCCGACGAGCTGGGCGAAGACGCCGCCCCGGTCGATGTCAGCGACGAGGAGGACGGGCGCCTGCGCGTACCGGGCCACGCGCATGTTGACGATGTCGGAGTCCTTCAGGTTGATCTCGGCAGGGCTGCCGGCGCCCTCGATCACAACCACGTCGAACTCCGCGCGCAGGGCATCCAGGGCGGCAGTCACGTCCTGCCAGATGGCCGGCTTCATGCCGTGGTACTCGCGGGCGGAGCGGACGGCCCGGGGCCGACCCATGACGACCACCTGCGAGCGGGCCTCGGCCTCGGGCTTCAGGAGGACGGGGTTCATCTCAACTCTCGGCTGGACCAGGGCGGCCGCCGCCTGGACGGCCTGCGATCGGCCGATCTCGCCACCATCGGGGGTGACGTAGGAGTTGAGGGACATGTTCTGCGCCTTGAAGGGAGCCACCTGGTAGCCATCGCGGGCGAAGATGCGGCAAAGCGCGGTGGCCACGACCGACTTGCCCGCGTGCGAAGAGGTGCCCTGCACCATGATGACCCTTGCAGGCGCCTCGCTAGCCACCGGCGAGCACCTCCCGCAGGGCCTCGACGAGCCGCTCGCACTCCTCCGGCCTGCGCACGGCGATGCGGAGGTGCCCGGGGAGGCCGAACGAGGCGCAGTCGCGGACGGCCATGCCGCGGCGGAGGAGCGCGCCCCGAACGCGGGCGGCGTCGCGCACCCTGACCAGCAGAAAGTTCGCCTCGGAGGGCAGCACGGCGAGGCCCAGCCCCTCCAGGCCGGACCTGAGGGAGGCCTTCCCCTCGCGAATCACGGCACGGGCGGCAGCGACGTGGTCGTCATCCCCGAGGGCGGCCAGCCCCGCGGCCTGCGCGATGGCGTTCACGCTCCAGGGGTGCTGCAACCGGCGGGCGCTCTCGATGACCGCCGGCCGGGCAACGAGGTAGCCGACCCGAGCACCCGCAAGGGCGTGGGCCTTGGCCATGGAGCGCAGGATTGCGACGTTGCCACGCCCCAGCAGGGGAGACGGATCCCAGGGGGTGTCGGCGAAGGGCATGTAGGCATCGTCGAGCACGAGCAAGCCTTCGGGCCCGACGGCCTCGCCCAGCTGCTCGACCGCCTCCTGTTCGAGGGCCACGCCGGTGGGGTTGTTGGGGTTGCAGAGAAAGACGAGATCCGGGCGCAGCTCGGCGGTGGTCCGCACGGCCTCATCGAGGCGCCAGCGGAAGTCGTCCCGCGCGGCCGCTTCCACCCGGTGGACCTCGGCGCCGGTTGCCACGGCGGCGGCCTCGTACTCGCCAAAGGTCGGGGCGAACACGAGGCATCGGCGGGCCGGCCGCAGGCGGGAGCGGGCCAGCAGGTGGATGAGCTCGGTGGAGCCGTTCCCGACGAGGAGGCTCTCGACCGTGACCGCGAGCCGGCCGGCAAGAGCCTCGCGCAGAGCGAGGCAGTCGCGGTCGGGGTAGGACTCGAGGTCGGCGGCGGCCGCTGCCTCCCTGACGCGCGGGGACGTCCCCAGCGGATTGACGTTGGAGCTGAAGTCGAGCACGTCGCCGGGGCGCAGGCCGAGGGTTCGCAATTCCGCCTGCGGAAGGTCGCCGTGGACGGTCGTCATGCCAGGAGCCTCCGTCTTATCAGGCCACGACCGCATGGCGCGCGGCCAGGATCGCCAGCGCCACGAGCGCGCCGAGGATGGCAGTCCGGTCGGCGAGACCGGCCGCACGGGCGATGTCGCCCGCGCCCGGGAGGCGCAGACCCGCGCCCAGACGGTAGTGCCCCCGTTTCTCAAGCTTCACGCCGAGGAGGTGGGCGGCCGCGCCCATGGTCCAGCCCGCGTTGGGGCTGGCCGTGAGGCGGCGATCGGCGAGCATGCCCCACCAGGCGCGCGCGACGGGAAGCCGCATCGTGGCACCGCTCGCGAGCAGGAGAAAGGCGCTGAGCCGGGCGGGGACCAGGTTCAGCAGATCATCGAGCCTGGCGGATGCCTTGCCGAAGTACTCGTAGGGTCCGCGGTAGCCGAGCATGCTGTCGAGCGTATTCACTGCGCGGTAGGCTACCGCGCCCGGCACGCCCAGGATCGCGAAGGCGAGCCAGGGCGCGATGAAACTGTCGGTGGTGTTCTCGGCGACGGACTCGATGGCGGAGGCGGCGACCTCGGGCGAGGTGAGGGAGGTGGGGTCGCGGCTGACGAGGGAGCGGAGGCTGGCGCGCGCGTCGTCGAGGTCGCCGGCGGCCAGCGCCCGGCGGGTGACGGCCGCCGCCGAGGAGAGGCCGGTCACGGTGAAGGCCGTCCGCAGCAGGACCGCGCCGCCGAGCACATAGGCGACGGGTCCGAGGGCGGAGAGGCCGGTCATGGCCAGCCACGCGAGGACGGCGGTGGCGCCCACCACGAGCACCACGACCAGGCATCCGTACGCGAACGCGACCGGCGGCGGGCGCGGGGCGCAGCGTTCCAGGAGTCTGACGGCGCGGCCCACGAGGACCACGGGATGCACGGCAGCGGGTGGTTCGGGCAGGAGGCGGTCGAAGGCGAGGGCAAGCGCGAGGACGGCCCCGTCCAGCGCAAGGTTCAGCCACCAGTCCGAGAACATGCGCGCCCATGATGGGATCCCCGAGGTGAACGTGCAGCCAGGGGCGACGCAAACCAGGAAAGGGGTTTATGCTTGGGCCAGACCTACCAATCCGGTCGGATCTCTGCGAATAGGCGAGATTTGGGGGGATCTGTGAGCGTGCTGACAACTTCGGGCCGAGCCGTTCGGCGCGAGGGTCGTGCGTGGGTTATACTGCATAGCGCATCGATTGTGGGAGCGGCTGGTGGCTACCGACATAGCTGAGACAACGACAGACGTATCAGGCGGCGAGTACTCGTGGGAGGACTCGCCGCCGCCCCAACTGGCCGAGGGCGTTGTGCAACTCGTGAACGCCGTGGTCAAGGGGGTCGAGCGGCAGATCGCCCCCTCGGGCCTGATCACCATGGAGTTCAACATCCTCAAGTCCTTCCAGGAGAAGGACGAGTGGACGGTCACGCAGCTCTCGGACGTGCTGCCGGCCGATGCGCCACGCATCAGCCGCCTCGTCACGAAGCTGGTCGAGCGGGGGTTGCTGCGCAGGCGGCGGCGCACCGACGACCGGCGCGTTGTCCTGCTGCGGCTGACCAACCCGGGACAGGAGCTCGCGGACGAACTCTGCCAGCGCGTGCATCAGTTCGAGGCGCGGCTGCTGTCCGGCGTGAGCCCGGACGAGCTCGAGACCGTGCGGACGGTGACGGCGAAGATCCTCGCGAACAACGCCTCCGCCGAGCAGTCCCCGGGCCGGTAGCGCCACGCCCCGGCGGGCGTCTCCTGGTCTCCTGTTCCCGAGCGCCCGGCGAGGGTCGTCGTCCTTGCGTTCCCCCCCGCCCCTGCCCCGGACCGAGTGACCGTGCTTGCGAGGGCCCACGCCCGGCCATGCGGGCGCGGCCTGACGTTACAGGCGCCCCTCGAGGGCGGCGTGGTTCGCCACGATGCGGGAGGCCACCGCGGAGAGAGTTGCCATCTCCTCCGGCCCGACGCCCGCCAGCAGCCTCGTTTCCTCAGCCCGGACGCGCATGTCCACCCGCCACACGAGTTCCCTGCCTGATTGCGTGAGCGCCAGCGCGGGCAGCCCGTTGCCCGTCTCCGCAGCCACCGTGCGAAGGAGGCCCCGTTCGGTCAGGGCCCGCACCAACGCTCCGAGTTGCTCCGCCTCGATGGGCAGGGTCTCGCCGAGTTCCACGATCGTGCGCGCCGGACTGTGAACGAAAGCCCGCATGAGGGTGAACTCGACAGCGGTCAGTCCCTGGGGCGAGGCCTGCCGCTCGATGCCGGCGACCACCGCCCCCGCGAGCCCTTCCACCCAGCCCTCCAGGTCGAACCACGGCCCGGGGGCGAGTCGTCCTTGGTTCCCTTCTGACCGATTCATGGCATGGGACGCATGTCATGCTAACACGTCACTGTCAGCACTTGCCGAAGTTTCAGGTCAAGCCCGTGTACCGAGGGGACGGGTGGGCCTGCCTCCGTGGACGTGGAGGCAGGCGCGAGGGTATAAGCGCGAGGACCGAGGGGCTGCCCCGGGAGGCGCGATGCAGGCAGGGGGCGTCAACGACGCGATCCAGTACGAGGCGGAAGAGTCCTGTCCACCGCTGATCGCGCTCAGCGTGGGTTTGCAGGGCGTGATGCTGGGGGTGGCGCCGCTCGTGCTGATCGTCGCGATCACGGCGGCGGCGGGCGGCCAGGACGACAGCTACCTCAGGTGGGCGGTGTTCGCGGCGCTGATCATCGCGGGCGTGCTGACCGCGGTGCAGGCGACCCGGTTCCGGCGGCTGGGGGCGGGGCACATCATGATCATGGGCACCACCCCCAACTTCGTGGCCGTATCGGCGCTGGCGCTGGCGGGGGGCGGCCCTGCCCTGCTCGCGAGCCTGATTGTGGTGGCGTCGCTCTTCTACCTGGCGCTCGCGATCTGGCTGCCGCTGCTGCGGCGCGTCATCACGCCCGTCGTCTCGGGCACGGTGCTGATGGTGCTGGCCGTGACGCTCGTGCCGATCGCACTGGACCGCGTGCAGGAGGTGCCGAGTGACGTCCCCGGAGCCGCGGGGCCGACGGCCGCGCTCCTCACGCTGGCGGTCGCGACGGTGATGGCGCTGCGGGCGTCGGGCACGTGGCGGCTGTGGTCGCCGTTGATCGCCATCGCGGCGGGCACCGTGGTTGCGGCGCTGTTCGGGGCGTACGACCCGCAGGCGGTGCTGGATGCGCCCTGGGCGGGCATCCCGGGCGGGAGCGAGTTCCCCGGCTTCGACTTCACGCCGGGAGCGGAGTTCTGGTCGCTCCTGCCGGTGTTCGTGGTGATCGTCCTCGTCGGTGGCGTCAAGAACATCGGCGACAGCGTGGCGATGCAGGGCGCTTCCCGCCGCCGGCCGCGGGTGACGGACTTCCGGCTCGTCCAGGGATCGCTCAATACGAACGGGTTGGGGATCTTCTTCTCGGGTCTCGCGGGGACGCCTCCGACCTCGGTCTTCTCCTCGACCAGCGTTTCGCTGGTGACCATGACGGGGGTGGCCTCCCGGAACGTGGGCTACGTGATCGGCGGGGCGTTCCTGGTGCTGGCGCTCTTCCCGAAGCTGCCGGCGCTGGTGCTGACGATCCCGAATCCGGTAATGGGGGCATTCCTGCTGACGGCGATCGCCCTCATCTTCGTGGGCGGCGTCCGGACGGTGATTCAGGACGGGCTCGACGCGAAGAAGATGCTGGTGGTGGGGATCGCGTTCTCGCTGGGCGCGGGCATGGAACACCAGACGATCTTCGAGGACCTGGTCGGGGGGACCTGGGGCCGGCAACTCGACAACGGGTTGCTGATCGGGGCGCTGGCGGCGGTGGTGATGACCGTCTTCCTGGACCTGACGAGTCCCCGCACGGGAGGACGGCTGCAGTCGAAGCTGCACACCGACTCGCTGCCGGAGATCGACGCGTTCGTGGGGGCGGTCGCGGGCAGGCTCGGGTGGAACGAGGACTCGACGGGGCGGCTGCGCTCAGCCGCCGAGGAGACCGTGCTGAGCCTGTTGCCGGCAGAGGACGGGGACGGGGCCGAAGCGGAAGACGCGCCCCGGCTCATCGTCACGGCGCACCCCGAGACGGGGACGGTCGAGATGGAGTTCATGGCGGTCTTCGACGAGGAGAATCTCGAGGACCGGCTGGCGTATCTGGAAGAGGAAGCGGAGGGGTTGCAGGAAGGCGAGATCTCGCTGCGGCTGCTGCGGCACTACGCCTCCTCGGTGCACCACCAGAAGTACTACGGCCTCGACATCGTGACGGTGCAGGTGAAGGGGTCCCGCTAGGGAGCGTACGCGGGCCGACAAGAGGGGCCGGCTCCGCGTGCTATGGTCGGACGCGCGAGCCCGCGCGGTGAGCGAAGCACCTCTCTTTCGGGGGCGAAAGATGGCCGAACACAGAACGGAGCAACTCCCAACGGACGAGCCGGTCGCGATCATCGGCATGGCCTGCCGGTTCCCCGGGGCGGAGAACCTGGACGCGTTCTGGAGGCTGCTGGAGGCGGGCGAGAGCGGGGTAATCGAGGGCGAACCCGGATCCGGGGTGGGGCGCATCGGCGAGCTCTTTCCCGACGCCGACGTGCAGAACGAGGCCTGCCGGTTCGGCGCGTACGTGGACGGAATCGACCAGTTCGATGCGTCGTTCTTCCGCATCTCGCCGGTCGAGGCCCAGCTGCTGGACCCACAGCAGCGGATGATGCTGGAGACGAGCTGGCAGGCGCTGGAGGACGCGGGAATCGATGCGGAGGGGCTGGCGGGCAGCCGCACGGGGGTCTACGCGGGGATCAGCAACTACGACTACCGCTGGCTGATCATGGACTCGACCGACACGGCGGAGCCGATCACCAGCCTCTACTCGGTCAGCGGCACGTCCTTCAACACGGCCATCGGACGCGTTGCGTTTGCACTGGGCCTGCACGGGCCCGCGATGGCGGTCGATACCGCCTGCTCGTCGTCGCTGGTGGCTGTTCACCAGGCCGCGGTGGGCCTGCAGCGGGGCGAAGCGGACCTGGCGCTGGCCGGTGGCGTCCACGCAATGGTGTCGGGGCGGCTGACCGAGCTACGCGGCAATGCGGGGATGCTGGCGCCGGACGGCCAGTGCAAGACGTTCGACGCCGCCGCGAACGGCTACGTGCGGGGCGAGGGCTGCGGGATCGTGGTCCTGAAGCGGCTGAGCGAGGCGGAGGCGGACGGGGACCGCATCTGGGGCGTGATTGCGGGGTCGGCGGTGAACCAGGACGGCGCCACGCCCGGACTCACGGTCCCGAGCGGGGAGGCGCAGGAGCGCGTCGTCGAGGACGCGCTTGCGCGGGCGGGCGTGCAGGCGACCGACGTGGCCTACGTGGAGACGCACGGGACGGGAACGCCGGTGGGCGACCCGATCGAGGCGCAGGCGATCGGGACGGCCTACAGCCGGGGTCGCGATGCGGCGAACCCGCTGCTGATCGGATCGGTGAAGACGAACATCGGCCACCTGGAGGCGGCCGCGGGGGTCGCGGGTCTGATGAAGGCCACCCTCGCGGTCGAGCGCGGCCTGATCCCGCGGCACCTGAACTTCCGCGACCCGAACCCGGCGATCGACTGGGAGCACCTGCCCCTGCGGGTGACGACGGAGACGACGTCCTGGCCGGCCACCGAGCAGCCACCGCTGGCAGGCGTGAGCGCATTCGGGTGGTCGGGAACGAACGCGCACATCCTCGTTCGGGGGCACGGCGCCCGCGACGGAGCAGGCGCGGGGCGCGCGTGGACGCCGGGCGCCCCCCGTCCCGTCCCCGTTGCCCTGCCGGAACCGGCGCCGGACCTGGCGGTGGAACCACGGGCGACGCGGTTGCTTCCCCTCTCGGGCAAGTCCGACGAGGCGGTACGCGATCTCGCGGGGCGTTACCTCGAGTGGCTCGACGAGCGCTCAGGGGACCTGGAGGACGGCGGCGCGGCGGCGGACGCCCTGCTCGCGGACATGGCCTGGACGGCGGGTGTGGGGCGCAGCCACTTCGGCTATCGGGCGGGGATCGCCTTCCGTGACGCCGCATCGCTGCGGGAGCGGCTGACGGCGCTCTCCGAGGCGGCCACCGGGGCCGGGCCGGGCACGGCGACCAGGGTGGCGTTCGCTTACACCGGCGGGTCGAGCCAGTGGGTGGGCATGGGCAAGGTGCTCTATGAGCGCGAGCCGGTGGCGCGGGCGGTGCTCGACCGCTGCGACGCGGTGTTCCGCGAGGAGCGGGGCTGCTCCCTGCTGGACGTGATGTTCGGCCAGAGCGATACCGGTGACCTCGACGATGCCGACTGGATGCAGCCGGCGGTGTACGCGCTGGGGTGCGCACTGGCGGCGCTCTGGGAGAGCGTGGGCGTGCGACCGGATTTCGTGGTCGGCCACAGCCTGGGCGAGATCGCGGCGGCGCATGCGGCCGGGGTCTACAGCCTGGAAGACGGGATGCGGTTCACCGCTCGTCGCAGCCTGCTGATGGCGGCGCTGCCGGAGAAGGGCGCGATGGCGGCCGTGTTCGCGCCGGCGGATCGCGTGGCGGCGATGGTGGAGGAGCAGAACGCCGCCTCCGCGGGGCCGGACGTGAACATCGGCGCCTATAACGGAGCACAGCAGGTCATCAGCGGGCCCGAGAAAGACGTGCAGGCGCTCGTGGAGCGCTTCGACTCGGAGGGGTTGTGGGCGAGGCAGCTGCGAAAGAGCATCGCCTACCACAGCGCGCTCGTCGAGCCCGCGCTGGACGACCTCGAGGCCATCTTCGGAGACCTGGACGTCGCACCGCCCTCGATCGGCCTGATCAGCAGCACGACGGGCCGGCTGGTTGAGCCCACCACGAGGCCCGACGGCTCGTACTGGCGCCGGCACGCGCGGGAGCCGGTGGCCTTCCGGGAGTGCATCAACACGCTCGCGGAGGAAGGCGTGGAGGTGGTTGTGGAGCTGGGCGCGCAGGCGGTGCTGGGGACGATGGTCGCGATGAACTGGCCGGGCGCGAAGGAGCCCGCGATCGTCGCAAGCCAGATCGGGCCCGCCGAGGCCGAGAAGACGGGCGACAGCGGCTTCGTGGAGGCAGTGGCGGGGGCGTACGAGGCGGGGCTCGCGATCTCGTTCGAGGGGCTGTTCGCGGGGGAGGAGCGGCGGCGCATCTCCCTGCCGTCCTACCCATTCCAGCGACAGCGGCACTGGGTGGAGGCGCGGAGGCAGCGACGGCTCGCGTCCGGCCACCCGCTCCTGGGGGTTCGCCACGAGTCGCCGCGGGGCGAGGTGCTCTTCGAACGGGAGATGGCGGAGGACGACCCGGCCTGGCTCGACGACCACCGCGTGTTCGGGCGGGCGATTGCGCCGGGGGCGCTCTACGGGGCGATGGCGGCCGCGGCCGCATCGCCGGACGGGGACGGGCCGGTAGTGGTCGAAGACCTGCAGCTGCGGAGCGCGCTGGTCCTGCCGGAGGCGGAGGAGGAAGGCGGGGCGGCGGCGAGCCGGAAGGTACAGGTCGTGCTCGATGCTTCGGGGACGGACTCGGCGAGCCGCGTGGAGGTGTACAGCAAGGGGGATGGGGAGGATGAGTGGACCCTGCACGCGGAGGCGCAGGTGTCGTCGGACGGGGCGGCGCCGGAGGGAGGGCGCCTCGACCGGGCGGGGGTGACGGCCAACCTGTCGGAGGAAGACCCGGCGGCGTTCTACCGGGCGCGATCCGAGGCGAGCATCCAGCTCGGGGCGCAGTTCCGCACGATCCAGCGACTCTGGCTCGGGGAGGGGGAGGCGCTGGCCGAGGTCGCACTGCCGGACGGGGTGGAGGACGCGGGGGTGGTGGCGCACCCGATCCTGCTGGACGGGCTCCTGCAGGTGATGGGGGCGGCGCGCACGCTCTCGGGAGTCGAGGGAGGGGACACCTACCTGCCGTTCGCCTGGGACCGCTTCTGGCTGGCCGGACCGCCACCGGAACGGGTGGTTTGCCACGCGCGGATGCGGGAGCGCGACGGCGGTGAATCGCCGGCGGAGGGGCCGCGAGAGACGCTGAGCGGGGACCTGCGGCTCTATACGCCGGACGGCGTCGAAATCGGCGGTCTCGAGGGATACGCGGCGAAGCGGGCGACGCGCGCCGCGCTCCTCGCGGGCACGGAGAGCGTTGAAGAGTTGCTCTACGAGGTGACCTGGGAGGACCGCCCCCTTGCGCCGGGGATGGTCCCGGCGGACTTCCTGCCGAACCCTTCGGCCGTCGCCGCGACCTGGAGGCCGTTCTCGCACTACCTGGCGGAGGAGGACCTCAAGGTCGAGGAGCGGGAGGCGCTGCTCCTGGACCTGGAGTGGATGGCCAGGTCGGTCGCGCTCACGACGCTCGAACGGCTGGGGTGGACGCGCACCGCGGGCGAGATGGTCGAGCCGGAAACGCTGAGGGAACGGCTGAGGGTCCTGGAGGTGCACCGGCACCTGTTCCGGCGGATGTTCGATCTGCTGGCGGCGGCGGGCATCGTCGAAGCGGCGGGGGACGGGTTCGTCGTGCTGGTGGGTGCGGATGAGCCGCTCCCGCAGGATATGCCCGCCGACCCCATCGCGTTCGCGGACGAGATAGCGCCGAAGCACCGGCGCGGGGGCGCGACCGAAATCGAGCTGTTCCGGCGGTGCGGCGGGGCCCTGATCGAGGTGCTGGTGGGGGACGCTGACCCCCTGACGCTACTGTTCGGGAGCGGCGAACCGAGCGCGGGCGACCTGTACAAGCTGGCGCCCGCGGCGCGAGCGGCGAACCGCATGCTCGGCGACGCCGTGGCGGAGGTGATGCGCGACCTTCCGGAGGACCGCAGGCTGCGCGTCATCGAGGTCGGAGCGGGCACGGGCTCGGGGACCGGGGTGGTGCTGCCGGAGCTCCCGGAGGGCCGCTACGACTACACCTATACCGACATCTCGGCGGGCTTCTTCGCGGAGGCGGAGGCCCTGTTCGGTGGGAGCGAGGCCTCGATCGACTACCGTCCGCTCGACATCGAGCGGGACCCCATCGAGCTGGGGTTCGACGCCCACGGGTACGACCTCGTGATCGCGTCGAACGTGCTGCACGCAACGCGGTTCCTGAAGGAGACGCTGGCGCATTGCCTTGATCTCCTCGCGCCGTCGGGCCACCTAGTCGCGCTGGAAGGCCTGCGCATCCAGGGGTGGATGGACCTGACGTTCGGGCAGCTCGACGGCTGGTGGCGGTACGAGGACGACTTCCGCCCGAACCACGCGCTCCTCAGCCCGGAGCTCTGGAAGCAATCGCTGGGCGACGTGGGGTTCGTGGGGGCGGAGGTGCTGGGGCCCGACTCCACCACCCGGCCCGACCGGGGAATCATCGTTGGACAGGGGCCGGAGGAGATCCTGGAGCCGGCGGGGGCGTGGATCCTGGCCGCCGATGAGGGTGGCGTCGCGGAGCAGCTGGCACGCGAGCTGGAGGCGCACAACCAGACGGTCGTGCTGGCGGGAGCGGAGGTGGTGGAGGCCGGGAGCAGGGAGGCATGGAGGGCGCTGGCCGAGGGGTTGCCGGCGGACGTGCCGCTGAGTGGCGCCGTGCACCTGATGGCACTCGACGGGCACGGGGCGGAATCGACGACGGCGGAGCTGGCGTCGGACGTGACGCGCTCGACGGGCAGCGCCCTGGCGCTCGTGCAGGGCCTCGCCGATGCGGATGCAATGCCGGCGAAGGGCGTGTGGTTCCTGACGCGTGGCGGGCAGGTGCTGGAACGGGAGCGCGGCGGGGAACTGACGGGCTCGCTGCTGTGGGGCCTGGGCAAGGTCGTCGAGCGGGAGGCGCCGCAGCTCCAGCCGCGCATGGTCGACCTGGACCCCGGGGCCGAGACACCGCCGGCCGACCTCGTCAACGAGCTGCTCTACCCGGACAGCGAGACGCACATCGCATACCGGGCGGCGTACCGGCAGGCCGCGCGGCTCGTGCGGCTCGCGGACGTGCCCGAGCGGCTGCCGCTGCCGGAGCAGACCGGCTGGACGGTCAAACCCGATGCCGGCGGCGCGCTCGAACAGCTGCGGATCGAACCGCTGCCGGAGCGGCCGCTGGAGCCGCGGGAGGTGCGGGTGGCGATCGAGGCCGTCGGGTTGAACTTCCGTGACATGTTCGTCGCGCTGGGAACCTTCGTGGACGAGCTGGGCGGAGAGCTCTGCGGGCGCGTGATCGAGGTGGGGGACGAGGTTTCGACGGTGGCCGTGGGGGACCGGGTGGCGGGGCTGGGGCTGGCCACGTTCCGGTCGGAGGCGGTCGTGCTGGAGGACCTGATCGTGGCGGTGCCCGAGGGCATCCCCGTGGACGCGCTGGCGACGTTCCCGATGGCGTTCGTCTCGGCGGCGCTCTCGTTCGAGTACGCGCAGCTGAAGGCCGGCGATCGCGTCCTCATCCACGCGGCGGCGGGGGGCGTGGGGCTGGCGGCGGTGCAGCTCGCGCAGGCCGCGGGAGCGGAGGTGTTCGCCACCGCGAGCGCGCCGAAGCAGGCGTACCTCCGGTCGCTGGGGGTGGAGCACGTCTTCGACAGCCGCCAGACGGCGTTCGCCGAGCACGTGCTCGAGGCCACGGGCGGCGAAGGGGTGGACGTGGTGCTGAACAGCCTCACGGGCCCGGGGTTCATCGACGCGAGCCTCTCGTGCCTGAAGGAGGGCGGGCGGTTCGCCGAGATGGCGCGCGTTGACAACCTGACGGAGGAGGAGATGGCGGCGCGCCGGCCGGACGTGTCGTACTCCATCCTCATGGTGGAGATCCTGAAGGAAGAGGAGCCGGCGATCCCGGGCGCCGCCCTGCGTGGCGTGATGGAACGGGTGGAGGCGGGCGAGCTGGCGCCACTGAACCACATCAGGTGGCCGCTGGCGGAATCGGAGGCGGCGATCAAGTACATGCGGGCGGCGCGGCACATCGGGAAGATCGTGCTGACGAACTCGGCGATCGAGACCGGGCAGCTGCGCGGGGACCGGACGTACCTCGTGACGGGCGGACTCGGCGGTATCGGGTGCGCGGTGGCGGGGTGGCTGGCGGACCACGGCGCGGGGGTCATCATCCTGAACGGGCGGCGGGACCCGGATGCGGAGGCGGTCGAGGCGATCGCGGCGCTGCGGGCGCGGGGCGTGCGCGTGGAGGTTGAGATCGCGGACGTGACCGACGCGGAGGCCATCGATGCGATGCTGGCGCGCATCGACGAGTCGCTGCCGCCACTCGCAGGTGTCATCCACAGCGTGGGCGTGCTCTCGGATGCCGCGCTCACGAACCAGAGCTGGGAGCGCTTCGAGGAGGTGCTGGACCCGAAGGTGCTGGGCGCCTGGCACCTGCACCGGGCGACGATGGAGCGCGACCTTGACCTGTTCGTGCTGTTCTCGAGCGTGGCGGGGGTGCTCGGGAATCCCGGGCAGGCCAACCACTCCGCCGCCAACGCCTTCCTGGACCAGCTGGCCGGGCACCGGCGCGCGCTGGGGCTGCCGGGCCAGTCGATCGCCTGGGGAGCCTGGGCCGGGCTGGGGGAGGCGGAAGAGCAGCGCGAGCGCATCGCCCGGCAGCTGGAGGGGGCGGGGACAGGCTGGATGGAGCCGGAACAGGGCTTGCAGGCGTTCGAACGGCTCGTGCGGCAAGACGCAACGACGGGGCTGGTGGCGGCCGTGGACTGGGAGGTGTTCACGCAGAACTTTGACCAGGGGTCTCCGCTGCTGGAGCACCTGCGCGCCTCGACGGAGGGCGGAGAGGAGGAGGACGACCCCCAGGCCGACCTGCTGACGGGCCTGCGGTACGCCTCGCCCGAGGACCGGGAGGAAGCGCTCGTGGCCTTCCTCCAGCGCGAGCTGCAGGCGGTGATGCGGCTGCCCACGGCGCCGATCCCGTCCGTTGACTTCTCCGACCTGGGGATGGACTCCCTGATGGCGGTGGAACTGCGGAATCGCATGAACCGCGCATTCGCCGGGGAGTACGTGGCCTCAAACACCATCGTCTTCGACTACCCCAGCATCGCCAGTCTGGCGCAGCACCTGGCCGGGGAGCTGGGAGATGCCGGGGATGCCCCGGGGGAGCCCGCCGAGGGTCCCGAGGAGCGGCGACCGGCGGTCGCGACCGGCGAGGGGATCGCCATCGTGGGGATGGCCTGCCGCTTCCCCGGCGGGGAGGACCTCGACGCCTTCTGGGATCTGCTGGAGAGCGGACGGAGCGCGGTGACAGACGGACGGCAGGACTCCGGATCCTGGGAGGGGGTTGCGGGCGACCCGAAGGCGGCGCAGGCGAGCGACCGCCGGGGAGCGTTCCTGGAGCGCATCGACGAGTTCGATGCGAGCTTCTTCCGCATCCAGCCGATCGACGCGCGGGGGATGGACCCGCAGCAGCGCCTCCTGCTGGAGACGAGCTGGCGGGCGATCGAGGACGCCGGCATCGACCCGGAGGCGCTGAAGGGGAGCCGGACGGGCGTCTACGCCGGCCTCGGCGGCGGCGAGTACCGGCGTGTCGTGGCGGCGGCCGGTCGGGAGGACAGCTACTTCGGCACGAACCTGGGCGTGGCCGTGGGGCGGGTGGCGTTCGCGCTGGGGCTGGAGGGTCCCGCCGTCCCGATCGACCTTGCCTGCGCGGGGGCCCTGGTGGCGGTCCACCAGGCCGTGGCGGCGCTGGAGCGGGGCGAGATCGACCTTGCGCTGGCGGGCGGCGCCAATGCCGTGCTCGCCACCTCGACGATGCGGTTCCTGGAGGAATCGGGGATGCTCTCTTCGAGCGGGCGGTGTGCCCCATTCGACGCCGCCGCCGACGGCTACGTGCGGGGCGAGGGCTCCGGCATGGTGGCCCTGAAACGGCTGAGCGAGGCGGAGGCCGACGGCGACCGCATCTGGGGGGTGATCCGGGGATCGGCGGTGAACCAGAACGGCGCCGGCCTGGGGCTGACCGTCCCCAGCGGTCCCGCCCAGGTGCGGGCCATGGAGGAGGCGTTGTCGCGGGCGGGAGTCGCGCCGGCGGCGATCGACTACCTGGAGGCGCACGGGGCGGGGACGGTCATGGGCGACGTGGCCGAGATGAACGCCGTGACGGCCGTCTTCGGGCAGGGCCGGGAGGAGGAGCGGCCGCTGCTCCTGGGCTCGGTGAAGGCCAACATCGGCCACCTGGAGTCGGCATCGCCCATCGCGGGGCTCATCAAGACGGTGCTGGCGATGAAGCACGAGGTCATTCCGCGACACCTCAACTTCGAGAACCCGAGCCCGGAGATCGACTGGGAGCGGGCCCCCGTCCTGGTGACCACCGAGCCGAGTGCGTGGCCGGCGCATCCCGGACGGCCGCCGCTGGCGGCGGTGAACACCTTCGCGATCTCGGGAGCGAACGCCCACGTGGTCGTCGAGGGCTACGGCGAGCCGGATTCGCCCGCGGCGAGCGACGAAGGCAGGGAGCGACTCCTGCCTCTCTCGGCCCGGTCGGAGGAGGCGCTGCGAGCGCTCGCCGGGCGTTACCTGGCCTGGCTCGACGAGCGGGGGGATGAGCTCGCAGCGGGGGCGGGGGACGCCGCGCTGCTCGCGGACATGGCGTACACGGCCGGGGTGGGGCGGCGGCACTTCGACCACCGCGCGGGGGTCGTGTTCCGGGATACCGCATCGCTGCGGGAGGGACTGGAAGCGGTAGCGGCCGGGCACGCGGCGGCGGGTGGGGCGGGCGAGCCCGATACCGATGCGGTCGCAGCGACCGGGGAGGGGGACGGTTCGGCGGGGGCGATCGCCACGGCATACGAAGCGGGGCTCGCGGTGGACTTCGCGGGGTTGTTCGGGGGGGAGGAGCGGCGACGAATCTCGGTGCCCGGATACCCGTTCGAGCGACAGCGCTTCTGGGTCCAGCCGAGAAAGCCGCGGTCGGAGCAGGGAGCGTGACCGCGCTCACCGGCAGCCGTTGACGAGGCTTGCCCCGGCTGCCTATCGTTGGCGCCGCAATAGCGAAATCACCATGAGGAGTGTGAGCCGGTGGCCACAACAGAAGAGCGCCTGAGGAAGATCGTCGACGACAACCTGGAGATCGAGGGCCGAACCAAGGGTGACGCACTGGACCTGGACCGCAACATCGGGGACGCGGGCGTGCCTTCGCCGGACATCGTGGCGTTCTGGAAGCTCGTCAACGAGGAGTTCGGGGTCGACATCTCGGCCGAACAGTTCGCCGAACTGCTGACTCCGCGGGACCTGGTCGCCCACCTCGACGCCGCCTAGGGGCAGGCGTCCCGGCCAACCGACCCCAGCAGGAGCGCGGGGACGTTCGATGGCGGTTCCTGTCTCGGCGCCCTGGTGGTACCCCTTCGGGGCTCCCGAAGGGGTCTCCGTGGTTCGCGTTGAGCTCGAGCCGAACGCGGACCGGGAAGCGGATGCCCTGACCCTCCTCGACGACGAGGAGCTCGTGCGCTGGGAACGGTACCCCTACGCCGGTCCCCGCCGGCAATTCCTGCTGTGCCGGGGCGCGCTTCGCACCGTGCTGGGCGAGGCGCTGGGCTGCCGGAACGAGCAGCTCGCCTTCCCGACGACGGAAGACGGCAAGCCCTGGGCGACGGTGGACGGGACTGCCGCCGCCATCAGCTTCAGCGTGAGCCACAGTGGTCCGCACGGGCTGATCGCGTTCGCGCCGGAGGGTAGGCTTGGGGTCGACGTGGAGGAGCTCGCCCCGCGCCGGAACCTGGACCTGCTGATGGATGGCGTCCTGGGCGAGGCGGAGAAGGCCGACGTCGCCTCGAACGAGGGCGAACGACGGCTGCGGTCGTTCTTCAGGCTCTGGACGATGAAGGAGGCCCTGTTGAAGGCGCACGGCAAGGGGCTCCTGATCGACGCCACCACCTTCGAGATCCCGCGAGCGGTGCGGCGGGGGGCGGCACGCGGCCGGCTACAGCTGCCGCAGCTGCCCGGGGTGACCCTGCAGGTGGAGGATCTCGGCACGGAGGGCTTCGCGGCGGCCCTGGCGCGCGAAGTCCCAGGCGCCCGCCCGTGACCGACGCGGCAGCCGTGTGGCAGGTACCGGACCCGCTATCGACACTCGATGTGCGGGTCGACGAAGACACGGTGGTCACGGTGCGAAGGCACGGGAATCCCGACGGTCCGCGGCTCGTGTTGAGCCACGGCAACGGGCTGGCGATCGACCTCTACTACCCGTTCTGGTCGCTCCTGATGGATGAGTTCGACCTGCTCGTGTACGACCTGCGGAACCACGGCTGGAACGAGGTGGGGCCGCCGGAGGGCCACAACGTCCCCACGATGGCGCGCGACCAGGATGCCATCCTCGAGGCTATCGACACGCACTACGGGGCGAAGCCGAAGGCGGGGGTGTTCCACTCCGTCTCGGCGATGACGACACTGCTCTCGCCCAGCAACTGCAGCGCCTTCTCGGCGCTGTTCCTGTTCGACCCACCCCTGCGCAGGCCGGGCGTGAGCCACGAGGAGTTCGACGAGGCCTCCATCAAGACGGCGTCGATGGCGCGGAAGCGGGGGGATCGGTTCCGGAGCAAGGAGGCGTTCGTGGAGTTGCTCGGGTTCTCGCCGAACTTCCGCAATGCGGTTCCGGGCGTACTCCGGCTCATGGCCGACACGACGCTACGGGAGACTCCCGAGGGAGAGGGCTACAGCCTCATCTGCCCGAAGGAGTACGAAGCGCAGATCATCGAGTTCGCGAGGATCTTCGCCGTGTTCGTGGACTTCGCGGCGGTCGCCTGCCCGGTGAAGGTCTACGGCGCCGACCCGACACTGCCCTACGCCTACCTGCCCACACTCGACCTCGGCGACATCCGGGAGGTCGACTACGACTTCCTGCCGGACGCGACCCACTTCCTGCAGCTCGAGCACCCCGACGTGTGCGCTGCGACCCTGCGCAAATTCCTGGAGGAACAGGGCTGCCTCTAGCAGCCACGGCTGTGGTCGTGGGTGCCGGGTCGCCACCAGGCGCCTGAGGCTCTTTTCGTTCTCCTTCGAAACCGAGTGCAGTTGACCCTTGCGGCTTCCAATTTGATACTAAGTCTCACTTTTCCATCAATACAGCCTGGAGCGCCGTTGTGATCACTCGACTCGGAACCGCAGCAATTGTCGCTATCGCCCTGTTGGCCATCGCCTGCGGTGGCGACGAGGAAGCAGGGCGCGCTACCACGCCCACAGCCTCAGTCGCGACATCCACACCCACGCCCTCGGTCGTGACATCGACGACGATCGTCGGCGACCTGGTGACCCAGGTGGGCGGCGACCGGGTGTCGGTCGTGAGCATCATTCCCCTCAAGACGGACGTGCATACGTTCCACCTCACGCCGAGTGACATCGAGAAGACCTCGGAGGCGGACCTGCTGGTGATCGTGGGCAGCTCACTCAGCATGGTCGAGGATCTCCTTGCCGAAAGCGCCAAGGGCGCCGTGCTCGAGTTGACGCACGACATGGACCTGCGCCCCTTCCCCGAGGCGCTGGCGCACGCCCATGAGGACGAACACGCCCACGACGAAGACGAGCACGAAGACGAGCACGAAGACGAGCACGAGGACGAGCACGAGGACGAGCACGAGGACGAGCACGAGGACGAGCACGAGGACGAGCACGAAGACGAGCACGAGGACGAGCACGAGGACGAGCACGAGGACGAGCACGAGGACGAACACGAGGACGAACACGAGGACGAGCACGAGCACGAGGACGAACACGAGGACGAACACGAGGACGAGCACGAGGACGAACACGAAGACGAGCACGAGGACGAACACGAGGACGAGCACGAGCACGAGGACGAACACGGGCACGCCCATGGCGAATTCGACCCGCACTTCTGGATGGACATCGACCTCACGATCGAGGCCGTCGAGGCAATCCGCGACGAGCTGTCACGTCTCGATCCGGACGGGGCGGACTACTACCGCGAGCGGGCGGAAGCCTACATCGAGGAGCTGCGGGAGCTCGACAACGAGATCCGCGAGCAGCTCGCCGGGCTCCCGGAGGAGCGGCGCTACCTGGTCACGTTCCACGACGCCTACGGGTACTTCGCGGCCCGCTACGGGCTGACGATCCTGGGCTTCGTGGTGGAGGGTCCGGAAGAGCAGCCGAGCGCATCGGCCATCACCGAGCTGGTGGAGAGCATCGAAGAACTGGGGATCCCCTACATCTTCAGCGAACCGCAGTTCAGCGCACGGGTCATCGAGCAGATCGCCCGCGACACGGGCACGACGGTCCGCACGATTCCTTCCGGGGCCCTGGCCGAGGAGTATCCGACGTACGTGGAGTTTCTCCGCGCCATCGCCAACGGAATCGCCGAGTGAGGGTGCCGTGCGTCGGGTGTCGACGCACGGCGATGCGGTAGATGATGGCCAGGGAGTCGAGACGCTCGGCCAACCGCCGGAGCCACCGGCGCGAGGCCGGCGTCGCGGGTAGCAGCCCGGCTCCCCCGCCGCTGGCCTCGCAGGCCACCGCCACGCCCTCCGAGGCACTGCCCCGTCAGCGTCAACGTTGAGCGGGAGTCGGAGGTCGGTCTCGAGGAGGAACTGCTCGTCGCTGCCGACATCGCGGCCCACGCCGGTTCTGTAAGCTGGGAGTCGTTGATAGAAACCCCTGAACGTGAGGGCCCGCCGCCACCAGGGAAGGGGGTCCGGCCATGATCGAGTGGCTTGGCATCGAGCACCTGTTCGATCTCTCGACCGGTGACAAGATCGCCGGGCTTTTCACCCCCCTGGTAATCTTCATCGCCCTCGCGATCGCGACGGTGGTCCTGCCGGGCAAGTGGGTCCTCGGATACGCCACCGACGAGAGGACCGGCGAGCCCCGCCGGTACCGGCTCAACGGCCTCCTCGTCTTCGTGATCGCCATCCTCATCTGGGGCTTCGAGCTCATCCCCGGGCTGGAGCGCGAGTGGTTCTACCGCACTTCGCTCTACGCCGTCGCCGGCGGCACCGGCTTCACGGTGCTCTTCGCGGGGATAGCCGTGTACACCCAGCCGAAGACCCGGGACCGCAACCCCTTCGTCGACTTCTACCAGGGCCGCGTCCAGGAGATCCGCTTCTTCAACGACCGCCTCGACCTCAAGATGACCTTCTACGTCGTGAGCAGCACGATGCTGGGCATCAATGCCATGTCGGGCGCGGCCTGGCACTACGAGGAGTTCAGCCGGACCAACGAGGTCAACCTCGGCGTCTTCGTCTACGCCGCCATCTTCACGTTCTACGTGTTCGACGACCACATCTTCGAGCGCGTCCGGCTCTACACCTACGACCTCATCCATGAGCGCATGGGCTTCAAGATGTTCTGGGGCGACACCATCGCCTACGGCTGGCTCTACATCCTCCCCCTGTACGGCATGGCCGCCTACCCCGACCCGGGTTTCTCGACCGCCTGGACCTACGTCTGGATCATCGGCGCCTCCGCCCTGTTCCTGGTCGGATGGGGCATAGCCCGTGGGGCCAACATCCAGAAGTACACCTTCAAGCGCTGGCCCGAGCGCAAGTTCCTCGGGATCATCGAACCCCGCTACATCCAGGCCGGCGACCGCAAGATCCTGACCAGCGGCTTCTGGGGCGTCGCCCGCCACTTCAACTACATGGGCGAGATCCTCTTCGCCGTGGCGGTGGGCCTCTCCTTCGGCCACTTCGACGTCGCCTGGTCGTGGGCCTACCTGATTTTCATTGTCGGCTTGTTCACCCTGCGCCAGCGGCAAGACGACCTGGCCTGCGCCGAGAAGTACGGCGAGGAGAAGTGGGCCGAGTACCAGGAGAGGGTGCCGTACCGCATCGCCCCCGGCATCTATTGATGCCGGCGAGGCCTGCGCCGGCGTTCGGGGCTAGTCCGTTCCGGGCGCCTCAGCAGCGGCTGGAGATCGCCGACGACGAGGCGCGAGCGGTATCGGGGGTGCGGACGACGCGGACGTGGCTCTGTCGGGCCGGGCCAGAAGTACGGTACGTGCTGGTGGGCCTAACTTGACGGTAGGCAGTACCACCTTCGACCTGTTATTCGCCCTGTAGGCTCGAAACGAAGGCTGCACGCGACAAGACCGGGCGCTGCCCCCGCATCTCGCACCTTCCCCAACCGTG
>JAJDYW010000021.1 GCA_022824925.1 Dehalococcoidia bacterium
CGCCGCAGCCGACCAGGGCGGCCGCGCCCAGGCCCGCGGCGGCTGCGCCGCCGCCTGCCAGCCGCGCGCGCCGGCTGACCCGGCGATCCTTCAGGTAGCTCATGTTCAGGTATCCCTCCATCGTCGGATGCCGGCGAATGCTGCCGGAGGCCGGCGGGACTCCCCGCCGGCTTCCTTGACGCGCGGCATCAGGTGGCGGGATTCTACGCCCACGCACGTTCGCCGGGGCAATTCCGGGCGCGGAGGACGATTTGACGGACGAACCCGGCGACGCCTGCTGCACCCCCAGCACGACCTCGTGGGCGCCTTCGCGCGCGGACTCCGACCCCGCGGAGGCGAGCCGCCAGGCTTCCCCCTCGGGTCGCGCCGGGGGCATCGCCCCCGCCCCGGCGCCCTCCGCCAACGGGATGGTGGAGTTGCCGGGCGGCGCGTTCCTCATGGGGGGCGAGACGGGCGCCGGTCCCGACCACGACGGCGAGGGGCCGGTGCGCGAGGTCACCCTGCGGCCCTTCGCCATCGACGCCCAGGCCGTCACGAACGCGCAGTTCGCCGCCTTCATCGAGGCGACCGGCTACGAGACCGAGGCGGAGCGCTTCGGCTGGTCGTTCGTGTTCAAGCGGCACCTCTCGCGGCAGATGGCGCGGCGCCTGGAGAAAACGAACGCGGTCGTGCAGGCCCCCTGGTGGATCGCCGTGCCGGGCGCCCGCTGGAACCTCCCCGAGGGCCCCGGGCGCGACCTCCGCGGGCGCGAGAACCACCCCGCCGTGCACGTCTCCTGGAACGACGCGCTTGCCTACTGCGAGTGGGCGGGCAAGCGCCTCCCCACCGAAGCGGAGTGGGAGTACGCGGCCCGGGGGGGGCTCGAACAGGCCATCTACCCCTGGGGCGATGAGCTCACGCCCGGCGGCGAGCACCGCTGCAACATCTGGCAGGGCGCCTTCCCCGACCGCGACACCGGCGCCGACGGCTTCACCGGGACGGCCCCGGTCGACAGCTTCGAGCCGAACGGCTACGGGCTCTCCAACTGCTCGGGGAACGTGTGGGAGTGGACCGCCGACTGGTACAGCATCGACCACCACCGCGCGGAGGAGGCGGCCACGCGCGTCGACCCGGCGGGGCCGCCGCTGGGGTCGCACCGCGTGCAGCGCGGCGGGTCGTTCCTCTGCCACGCCTCGTACTGCGACCGCTACCGGGTGGCGGCGCGCACGGGCAACACGCCGGACTCCTCGACGGCGAACTCGGGCTTCCGCTGCGCCCGCGACCTGTAGGCGGGCCCCCGCTACTGCGCGATCACCCGGCCGAGCAGCTCCGCCTCGCGGTCGAGCTCCTGCGAGCCCAGCTCGATGCGCACTCCCGCAATCGTGCCGGAGAAGGCGAAGGGCACCTCGTAGTCCTCGCTCACGGCCGTGTACAGATCCTCCCCGACGTTGAGGCCCTCGATCGCGAACATGCCCCCGAGGGTCCTCGGCAGCTCGCCCTTGCCGACCTCGCGGCCGTTGATGGAGAGGGTCGCCTCGCCTGCGTGGTCACCGGTCTTGGTGAAGTCGAGGACGACGACCGACTCGCCCACGGGCACGGGCGTATCGCCCTCGATGCGGTAGCGCGCGTCGGCGAAGTTGTACTCGTGCACCAGGCGGTTGTCCTTGATGAAAAGGGTGTAGCCGCTGGTGTGGCCGCCGTGGGCGATGAGGACGCCCTCGTCGGCCTCGGTCGCGCGGGTCAGCTCGACGGTGATGGTGTAGTCGCGGTTGCGGATGTCGACGGCGGCGTTGGTGGGGGTGTGGGCCATCCCCTGGCGGTAGAGGAAGGTGGTGCGGTCCTGCGGCGACCCCTTCTTGGGGGGCGCGCCACGGGCGCCGCGGAGGCCGTCCTCAAGGGGCAGGACGCCGTACCGGGTGGCGTCGATCCACCAGCGGTCGATCATCTCCTGCAGCTTCTCCGGGTGCGACTCGGCGAGGTCGTTGCACTCGGAGAAGTCCTCGTCGAGGTGGTACAGCTCCCACTGGTCCTCCTCGAAGGTGGTGCCCGGCAGGTGGAAGGCGACGGCCTTCCAGCCTTCGTACCAGATGCCGCGGTGGCCGAACATCTCGAAGTGCTGGCTGCGCTTGCGGGTGGGCTCGTCGCCGGAATCGAAGGTGTAGAGCATGCTCGTGCCCTGGACGGGCATCTGGGGGACGCCGTTGTACTCCTCCGGCGCCTCCAGCCCGAGCACCTCGAGCACCGTGGGCACGATATCGGCGATGTGGTGGAACTGGGAGCGGATGGCGCCCTTCTCCTTGATACGGTCGGGCCAGTGGATGATGAGCGGGTCGCGCACGCCGCCGCCGTGGGTGTTCTGCTTGTAGCGCTTCAGGGGGGTGTTCCCCACCTGGGCCCAGCCCCACGGGTAGTTCGTGTGCGACTTCGGCCCGCCGATCTCGTCGATATGGGCCTGGTTGTGCTCCTCGCTCACGGGGATCTGGTTGTAGAAGCGGCCCTCGTTGAAGACCCCCAGGGGCCCGCCCTCCTGGCTGGCGCCGTTGTCGGAGACGACGACGAAGAGGGTGTTGTCGACCTCGCCGATCTCCTCCAGGTAGTCGGCGAGGCGGCCGATCTGGGCGTCCATGTGGTCGAGCATCGCCGCGTACGCTTCCTGCAGGCGGGCGCGCACGGCCTTCTCGTCGTCGGTGAGCTCGTCCCAGGCGACAACGCCGTTGTTGCGGGGCGCGAGCTGGGCGTTCTCCGGCACGATGGCGAGCTCGCGCTGGCGCTGGAACCACTCCTCGCGGGTGGCGTCCCAGCCCTGGTCGAACTTACCCCGGTACTTGTCGAGGTACTCCTGCGGCGCCTGGTGGGGCGAGTGGCAGGCCCCGAAGGCCACGTAGAGGAAGAACGGCTTCTCCGAGAGGGAGGTCTGGTCGCGGACGTAGTCGATGGCCTCGTCGACGATGGCCTCGCTGAGGTGGTAGGTGGGGTCGGCGGGGGAGGGGATGTGGCGGTTGTCCTGGATGAGCTCGGGGGCGAACTGGTCGGTCAGGGCGTCGAGGAAGCCGTAGTAGCGCTCGAAGCCCTTCCCCAGGGGCCAGTTCTGGAAGGGTCCCACGGCCGAGCCATCGGCCATGGGGGCGAGGTGCCACTTGCCGAAGGCGCCGGTGTTGTAGCCGGATTGCTGCAGGATCTGGGCGATGGTGGCGGCGCGCGGCGTGATCGCGCCGCGCGCGCTGGGGAAGCCGGTGTCGTAGTTGGAGATGGTGCGCATCCCCACGGCGTGGTGGTTCCGCCCCGTCAGCAGGCAGGCGCGCGAGGGCGAGCACAGGGTGGTGGTGTGGAAGTTGTTGTAGCGAATGCCGTTGGCCGCGAGGCGGTCCATGTTGGGGGTGTCGATCGAGGAGCCGTAGCAGCCGAGGTGGGCAAAGCCCACGTCGTCGAGCATGACGAACACGACGTTCGGGCTGCCCGGGGCGGGCGTCGGCGGCTCCGGCCAGTGGGGGGTCGACTCGCTCGTGTACCGCCCGATGTAGCCCTGGAAATTCGGTTCGCTGCTCATCCTGCACCTCGTCACGGACGGGCGCGGACGGCTTCGAGCGACCGCCTGCGCCCCGGGTCGGCGCAGTATAGCGGCAGGACCGGGGCGGGAGCGGGAGGCGCCGGGGGGCAGCCCCAACGAGACGTATCGAGGTCAGCCGCCGCCCTCGACCTGGACGGTGACGATGTCGACGCCGTGGAACTTCTGGTGGCGGACGGCGGAGGCGTGGAAGCGCAGCAGCCGCAGGGAGAGGTCGTCGAGCGAGGGCACCGCGGCCTCGTCGGTCAGGAATGTGAGCTGGTCCTCGATGTTCTCGTGTCGCGTGGTGGCGATGAACTCAAGCTCGACCATCCCGGCTTGCGGCCGGGCGTTCACGATCAGGCGGGGACGCCCGGCGTCCCCGGCGTCGTCCTCCTGCGCGAGCAGGGTCGCGAGCGTCTCCTCCCCGGCCGACCGCAGCCGCATCGTGGCGGCCTCGCTCCACCCCAGCCCCGCCGCCAGCCGGGCCAGGAACTTGTCGATGTCCGGGAGGGAGGCCATGTCGAGCACGGCCTCGAGGCGCGAGCGCCGCGTGCCCAGCGCTTCGAGCAGGAAGGTCATCGCGAGGGCGACGAGGGCGCCGATGGTGAAGCCGCTGCCGAGCAACCCGCCCAGGTCGTCGCCGAAGAGGTCCGTGGCGATGGGGTGGCCGTGGAGACCCAGGCCCAGGGCGCTCGCCAGCGCGACGATCAACATGCGCCGGGGATCGAGGCCGTCGCGGAAGATGGTCTGCCAGCCGCTCACGAAGAGGATGCCCATGGCGAGCATCAGGTAGGCGCCCAGGACCGGTCCGGGGACCGAGAGCAGCAGGGCGGCGAACTTGGAAAAGAAGGCCAGCACGACGATGACGGCGGCCACGGCGAGGCCGACCCGGCGGGCGGCGACGCCGGTGAGGCTGACAAGGGAGAGGCTGTAGGAGGAGTTGGCCATCGGGGGCAGCGTGCCGGCGATCCCGGCGAACAGCATGCCGATGCCGTTCGCGCTGACCATGCCCTGGATCTGGCGGAAGTCGATGGCCCGCGGCCGCCGGCGCGAGCCCTGCTGGATGACGATGCCGTCGCTGATCGTCTTGATCCCGAGGACGAGGGTGATGATCGCGAACGAAGGCAGGAGCGCCCAGAACTCCTTGCCGGGGGTGACCTCGAAACTGATGTCCGGCACGGAGGGGACCCCGAACCAGCTGGCGTCGGCGAGCCGGTCTCCATCGAGCACGCCGAAGGCGGCGGCGACGGCGCACCCGGCCACGATGCTGATCAACGGCGCGACGATGCGCATGCGCCCCCGGGCCCGCAGCGTCATGACGACCGAGACGAGCAGGGTGGCCCCGGCGATCACCGGGCCCGCGCCCGAGGGCGTGCCGGCCGGGAGATTCTGGACAGCGTCGAAGGCGATGGGCAGGACGCTCACGGCGATCAGCATCGTGACCGTTCCGGAGACGACCGGGGTGATGATCCGGCGCAGCGTCGGCAGCCACCAGGCGAGGCCGATCTGCACCAGGCTGCAGATCACCAGCAGGCTCGCGAACATGGCCGGCCCGCCCGACGACACCGACGCCACCATGATCGTGATGAACATCGCCGCGGGCCATGCGAGGACCACGTGCCCGGCGCCGAACCGGTGCAGCTGGTACGCCTGCAGGGCGGTGACGGCCGCGCAGATGACCATGGCCGCGAACACGCCCCAGTTGAGGTGGTCGTCGCCGAGGCCCGCGGCGCGGATCGCGATGGCGACGTTGAGGACCATCGGCGCCAGCACCAGCGCGGCCCCCTGGAAGCCGACCGCCAGCGCGACCGGCGCCGAACAGGCCTCCTCGGGCTCGAAGCGGATCGGCTGCTCGGGGTTCGCAGCGGTCATGGCCTCGGCCGCCCTCCCACTGCCGGGTTGTCCAACGTTACGAGCCGTCTCCCTCCGCAAGCACAATGTGGGAGTTCGCCCCCCGGTGGCGGAGGTCGTTGATAGCCGTGTACTCGGGAGAGTTGACGAATCCCCGCGCGGTTTCGAGGCTGTCGAACTCGATGATCACGAGGCGCTTCGGCTCCCAGCCGCCGTCGACCGGCTCCACGTCGCTGGTGCGGACGAGGAACCGCCCGCCGTGCGCGTCGATGACGCCGAGCACCTGCCCGACGTACTCCGAGTACGCCTGCTGGTCGACCACCTCGGTGTCGATGATGACGTAGCCCTTCATTGCTCCGCTCCTTCCCCCTCACACTGTTGCCCGCCCGGAGCGTCGTGCGGTCGCGGGTGCCTCGGGGCCGGCCTCTGCAGCGTAGCAGGCACGGGACCGTGCCGTCGGGCCGGAACCCGACATCCGCTATCATGCCCGCGTACGGATACACAGCTTGCCCGACCTTCCCGCGGAGGGGCAGGACTCACCCTCCTGCCGCGTTCCCTCGGGGTAGCAGGGCGCATCTGGTGGGCAGGACGCGATGGTGGTGCAGCGCTGCTCTGCGACTGTCCCCATGAGTGGAGAACGATGTCTGGAATGAACTCGATTCGACTGCCGGCCCTCCACGCACTGGCCGCACTGGCGCTGCTGCTGCTCGCGTGCGGCGGGGGCGCCTCCGAACCCGAGCCGACCGCCGAACCGACGGCGGAACCGACCGCCGGAGGATCCGCGGCGACGGAGGAGGCCGCGCCCGCCCAGGGGGAGCGCATCTACCAGATCGGCATTACGGCGGATCTCACAACCACCAACCACTGGGCTTACCTCGGGCCCGACGGGACCATCTGGAACTTCTACGTCCTGGCGGACACGAAACCCGTCCTCTACTCCTACTCGGGGCAGCGCTTCGACTGGGTGCCCTCGCTTGCCCTGGACTTCCCCTCGCCGTTCCAGGAGGAGGTCGTCGGGGACCGGACGCTCTGGAGCACGGAGGTGGAGCTCAAGCAGGGTGTGCAGTGGAGCGACGGCGCCGCCGTGACGGCGGAGGACTTCGTCTTCACCGCCCATACCGCGCGCGACCTGCAGCTGACGGGGAACTGGCCCTCGATCGTGGACCCCGAGTTCTTCGACCACGCGGAAGCGCTCGATCCCCACACGCTGAAGATCTACTTCGCGAAGAAGCCGGGGCTGGCGCGCTGGCAGTTCGGGCTTGCCTTCCTGCCGATCTTCCCGCGGGCGTACTGGGAGCCCGTCGTGGCCGAGGCCCGGCAGGCCGGCGACATCACGGAGCAGCAGCGGGTGCTGTACGCCCACGTTCCCGACGGCGAGCCGTCGGCCGGGGGCTACCTGTTCGACCGGTGGGAGCAGGGCGCCTACGCCGAGAAGGACCGGAACGAGGACTTCTACTTCGCCGGCAGCGTGGTGACCGCGTACGCGAACGGCGCCTACCAGGAGGTGAAGCCGGGCGCCCACAGCTTCGCCGCCTACGGAGCGCCGGAAGGGGACAAGGAGCTCGAGTTCACGGTGGGGCCGTTCGCCGAGAGCGCGATCTACTCGATCTACGGCAGCCAGGATGCGACCGTGCTCGCCCTGAAAAAGGGGGACATCGACTTCATGCTCAACCCCCTGGGGCTCTCCAAGGGGCTCCAGGAGCAACTGCGGGGAGAGGACGGGCTGACGACGATCGAGAACGCCTCCTCGGGGGTGCGCTACCTCGGCTTCAACTTCCGCAAGGCGCCGATGGACAATCGAGCGTTCCGGCAGGCGGTGGCGACGCTCATCGACAAGGAATTTCTGACCAGCACCGTATTGCAGGGGGTGGCGATCCCCATGTACACCATGGTGCCCGAAGGCAACGTGGCCTGGTACAACGCGGACGTGCCGCTGATCGGGCAGGGGTTGAGCCGGGGCGAGCGTATCGCCCAGGCCGTGCAGATGCTCAAGGATGCCGGGTTCACCTGGGAGACGGAGCCCAGGATCAGCGAGGACGGCAGGTTCGTCGAGCAACCGGGCGAGGGGTTGAAAATGCCCAACGGCGAGCCGGTTCCCGAGATGGACATCCTGGCGCC
>JAJDYW010000022.1 GCA_022824925.1 Dehalococcoidia bacterium
AGACCATCCGCGTGTCCGAGACCCGTGCGTGCGTCTTCGACGGCAGCGCGGACCCGCACACCCTCATCACGTCGATGTTCATGCACGGGGGCTGGCTGCACCTGCTGGGCAACATGTGGTTCCTCTGGGTGTTCGGCGACAACGTCGAGGACGCGATGGGACCCTGGCGCTTCCTCGGCTTCTACGTGCTCTGCGGCCTCGCCGCGGCGTTCGCGCAGGTCGCGACCGACCCGGCGAGCCCGGTGCCGATGGTCGGGGCCTCCGGCGCCATCGGAGGCGTCATGGGCGCCTACGCCCTCCTCTACCCCCGCGCCCGCGTGCACACGTTCATCTTCCTCGGCTTCTACATCACCACGCTGGCCGTGCCGGCCGTGTTCATGCTCGGCTACTGGTTCGTGCTGCAGGTCCTGAGCGGGCTGCCCGCGCTGGGGCAGGCCGGGGGCGTGGCGTTCTGGGCGCACGTGGGGGGCTTTCTCGCGGGACTCGCGCTGGTGCTGCCGCTACGCCGCGCGGATTACGTGGCCGCGCATCGGGCACAGCAGGCGCGGCGGACCTCGAGGCACCGTTGGTAGGCCGCCCGGGCCGGAGTCTCCCACGCGAAAGGGAGCTCGTCTTACCAGCTTGACCCTGTGTTACCGTCCCCGATTCCGTCACCGGACCCCCGCGCGCCGGAGACCAACCTCGAGCCGCCAAGCTTCGCGTAGCAGAGCTGGAGGCCCAGCTTCGGGCATCGGGCCGGTGAACGCCTGACGGGCGAGCGCAACTTCCCGACAACGGACGCCAAAGGACAACCCATGCCCATCGAAACCCGCCTTCTCGGCCGCACCGGAGTGCGCGTCAGCAACCTCTGCCTCGGGGCGATGATGTTCGGCTGGCGGACGGAGCCGGCCGAGTCGTACGCGATGGTCGACCGCGCCATCGACGCCGGCGTCAGCTTCATCGACACCGCCAACGTCTACGGGCGCGGCCGCAGCGAAGAGGTCACCGGCGAGGCCCTGGCCCGCAACGGCAAGCGCGACCGCATCGTGCTCGCCACCAAGTTCCACGGTTCGATGGACGACACCGACCCGAACGCCCGGGGCGCGAGCCGCCGGCACATCGTCGACGCCTGCGAAGCGAGCCTCCGGCGCCTCGGGACCGACTGGATCGACCTCTACCAGATTCACCGTCCGCGACCCGACACCGCCATCGACGAGACCCTGCGCGCCCTCGACGACCTCGTGCGCTCGGGCAAGGTGCGCTACATCGGCACGAGCACCTTCGCCTCCTGGGAGATCCTCGAGTCGCTCTGGGTCTCGAAGGAGCTGGGGTTGAACCGGGTCGCGTGCGAGCAGCCGCCCTACAACCTCCTCGACCGCCGCGCCGAGCGCGAGCTGTTGCCGATGACGCAGACCTTCGGCATCGGCGTCATCCCCTGGGGACCGCTCGGCGGCGGGCTCCTCGCCGGGCGCTACCGCCGCGGCGAGCCCCTGCCCGAGGACGGCCGCTATGCCATGAACGAGCGCCAGCGCCGCCGCCTCACCGACGGTGTCTACGACGTCATCGAGGGGCTGGAGCCGATCGCCGCCGACAAGGGCTGCACGCTCTCGCAGCTCTCCCTCGCCTGGTGCGAACAGCAGCCCGGCGTGACCAGCCCCATCATCGGGCCGCGCACGTTGGAGCAGCTCGAGGACAACCTCGGCGCGGCCGATGTCGTCATCACCGACGAGGACCGCGAACGCATCGACGCCGTCATCGCCCCCGGCGCCACCGTCTCGCCCTACTACGAGGCGGGCTGGCGGCCGCACGACCACCGCATCCTCTAGGGAGAGCTAGCAGCCGTGACCGCCGACGCCGCCACGCCCACCGCCCTCGACGGCATCACCGTGCTCGACCTGACCGCGCACATCGCCGGCCCCTACGCGACGAAGCTGCTCGCCGACCTCGGTGCCCGCGTTATCAAGGTGGAACGCCCCGGCGGCGACCCCATCCGCGGGTTCGGCCCCTGGCTCGGCGATGAGCCCGGCATCGAGCGCAGTGGCTCGCACCAGTTCCTCAATACGAACAAGGAGTCGATCGTCCTCGACCTGAAGTCGGCGGGCGGGCGCGAAGTCCTCGAACGCCTCCTGCCCCGCGCCGACGTCGTCGTGACCAGCTACCCGCCCGCCGTCGCCGAGCGGCTCGGCCTGATGCCCGACGCCGTCCGCGAGGCCGCGGACGTGAACGTGCTCTCGCTGACGAACTTCGGCTGGAACGGCCCCTACCGCGACTACGCCCTCTCCGAGACGGTGCTCTACGCCATGGGCGGCGAGATGTACTCGCACGGCTCCATCGGGCGGGAACCGCTGAAGATGGGCGGAACCGCCTCGCTCGTCCAGTGCGGGGCGATGGCCGCCATCGGCGCCCTCGGGGCCGTCTACGCCACCGAGGTCCACGGCATCACCCAGCGCGTCGATGTCTCCCTCTTCGACGTGCAGCTCAACAGCGTGGACCGGCGGAGCTCGGCGATCATGGCCTACCGCTTCTGCGGCAGGGTCAACGCGCCGCCCGCGGTCGCCGGCCCCTCGACCGGCGCGGGCGTCGTCGGCGTCTTCCCCTGCGCCGACGGCTACGTCGAGATGACCGCCTCGGCGGGGCCCTACTGGCAGCGGTTCGCGGAGATGATCGACCGCCCCGACTTCCAGGAGCCGAAGTGGAGCGACCCCGCCTGGGTGAGGTCCCCCGAGGCGCGCGAGGAGGTCGATATCGCCCTCTACCCGTGGCTGGCCGAGCGCACGCGCGCGGAGGTCTGGGAAGCCGCACGCGAAGCCCACGCCATCCTCGCGCCGCTCTTCACCGCCACCGACCTGTATGAGGATCCCGTCTTCCGCGAGCGGGGCCTCTGGACGGAAGTCGAGCACGAGACACTCGGGCGATTCCCCATGCTGGGGCGGCCGTACACGCTCAGCGAGACGCCGTGGGCCATCCGCCGGGCCGCCCCCCTTCTCGGCCAGGACACGGATGCCATCCTCGACGAGGCCGGCTACGACGCTGCCGCCATCGCCGAGCTCCGGCGAACGGAGGCCGTGGCATGAGCGCCTATCTTCCCCTCGAGGGCGTCCGCGTTTGCGACTTCGCCTGCGTGTGGGCCGGCCAGACGGCGACCATGTACCTTGCCGACCTGGGGGCCGACTGCATCAAGGTCGAGAACCCGTACGTCTGGAACCCCGCCACCCGCGCCGCCGCCCCCGTCCTCCCCGCCGCCGCCGCCGCCATGATCCCGCCCTGGATGGGCGGCCACCCCGACGGCGACCCCGGCCCCCGACCCTGGAACAACAGCCCCGCCTTCATCCACGTCATCCGCAACAAGCGCTCCTTCACCGTCGATAGCCGCCGCCCCGAAGGGCTGGCAATCGTCAAGAGCCTCATCGCCGTCAGCGACGTGCTTGCGGAGAACCTCGCGCGGGGAACCCTGGAGAAGCTCGGGCTCGACGACGACGCCATCCGCGCCGTCCGCCCCGACATCGTCATCCTCCACCTGCCCGCCTACGGACGGACCGGGGCGTACGTCGAGGGGCGCGGCTACGGCGCCCACATCGACGGCGTGGCCGGCTCGACCATCCTGCGCGGCTACCGCGACTCCGCCCCTGAGACCAACGTCCAGACCTTCGCCGGCGACTTCTTCGTGGGGATGCACGGCGGCCTCGCGATGCTCGCCGCCCTGCGCCACCGCCGCCGCACCGGCCAGGGCCAGACGATCGAGCTGGCCCAGGCCGAGTGCTCCGCCTCGATGTTCCCCCAGGCCGCCCTCGATGCCGCCTGGAACGGGCGGTCGTCCGGCTCCATCGGGAACCGCAGCACGGAGGGCTTCGCCCCGAACGGCGTCTTCGCCGCCCGCGGCGAGGACCGCTGGCTCGCCCTCAGCTGCCGCAGCGACGCCGAGTGGCAGGCGCTCGTCGACTTCCTCGGGCGCCCCGCCTGGGCGACCGCGCCCGGGCTCGAGACCGCGGAGGGCCGTCGCGCCGCCGAGGACGCCATCGAGGCCGAGCTGGCCGCGTTCGTCGCCGCTCGCGATCGCGACGAGCTGTTCCGCGACCTGCAGAACGCGGGCGTGACCGCCGGGCCCGTGCTCAGCGCGAAGGATGCGACGGAGGATCCGCACGCGATCCAGTCGCCCACCTGGAAGCGCCTCGACGCCACCGAGGACTACCCCGCCACCGAATTCCCCGCCCCGTCCTTCAAGTTCTCCCGCTCGGATGTGACGTTGCGGACCCCGCCCGCCCTTCTCGGTGAACATAACGAGTATGTCTACCGCGAACTCCTCGGCATCAGCGACGAGGAACACGCGACGCTCGAGGCCGGCGGTCACATCACGACCACCTACGCGGATGAGATCCTCGGCCGCTAGGCCGGCAGCCAGCCCGTCAGCGCCAGCGCGAGCAGCGCCCCGAACACGAGGTGGAAGCGCGCCGCCTGCACGAGCGTCGCGTTGAGCGCCCGCCCCGCCGTCCCCCCCGCCACCGCCCGCAGCGGCGCAATCGCGACGGGCAGGCTCAGGAGCACCAGCAGCGCCCAGGGCTCGACGCGCGTCGCCGGCCACAGCGCGATGGCGACCCCGTAGGCGGCCGCCACCAGGAGCAGGTACCACGCGCGGGTTCCCCGCTCGCCCAGCACGACGGCCAGCGTCGTCTTGCCCGCCGCCCGGTCCGTGTCGATGTCGCGCAGGTTGTTCGCCACGAGGATCGCCGTCACCGTGCACCCGACCGGCACGGCCGCCAGCCACACCACCCCGGGCGCCGCCTCCGCCTGCACGAAGTACGTTCCCACCACTGCCACCATCCCGAAGAAGACGAACGTGAAGACATCGCCCAGGGCGTGGTACCCGATGGGCCACGGCCCGCCGGTGTAGATCAGCCCCGCGAGGATGCTCGCCAGCCCGATGACGACTACGATCCAGCCCGCCGCCACCACCAGGTAGATGCCGGCGAGGAAGGCCAGCAGGAACGCCGCCCACATCCCGACCTTCATCTGGGCGGGGGTGAGCAAGCCCGTCTGCGTCGCCCGCGGCGGACCGAGCCGGTCCCCCGCGTCGGCGCCCCGCTCGAAGTCGAAGACATCGTTGGCGAAGTTGGCCCCGACCTGGAGGCAGATCGCCCCGAAGAGCGCCGCCACGAACGGTCCCGCCGAGAAGGCGCCGTCCCCGATCGCCGCGCCCGTCCCCACCAGCACGGGAGTGACCGCCGCCGTCAGGGTCGGGGGGCGCGCCGCCGCCCGCCAGGCGCCGATGCTCCCCGGAGCTGGCAGCGCCCGCGCGGCGGTCACGCGCGCACCGCCGTGATCGACTGCGCCGCCCCGCCCAGGTGGCTGCGCTTCTCGATGCTCGTGAAGCCCCCCTCCGCCAGCATCGCCCGCAGGCCCTCCCCCTCGGGCAGGTAGACGGCCGAGGCAGGAAGGTAGCGGTAGGCCTGCCCGTCGCTGAGCAGCGCCCCCAGGGCCGGGACGATTCGCCGGAAGTACACCGCGTGCCCCAGCCGCAGCGGCCCCGATCGCGGCTCGTCGACTTCCAGCAGGCCGAGGCGTCCGCCGGGGCGCAGCACGCGCGCCAGCTCCGCCAGCACGGGCGGGATCTCGACGAAGTTGCGCAGCGCGAACCCCGAGACCGCCACGGAGACGCTCCCGTTCGCCAGCGGCAGCCGCAGCGCGTCGCCGCGCACGAGGCCAATCGCCTCGGGGCAACGTGCGCGTGCGGCGGCCAGCATCGCCCCGGCGAAGTCGAGCCCGACGACGTGCGCCCCCCGCTGCCGCGCGATCAGGGCGAAGTCGCCCGTGCCGCAGGCGAGGTCGAGCACGGTGTCGTTGGGCCCCACGCCGAGGGCGTCCACGAGCGAGCGCCGCCAGCGCTGGTCGAACCCCAGCGTGATGATGCGGTTCATGCGGTCGTAGGAGGGCGCGATGCGGTCGAACATCGACCGCACGACGGCGGCCTTCTCGTCCGCTCCGGGCAGCGTTTCCATGCCGCGGTCGCGTGGCGAGGCTACGCCTCCCCGGGTTCCTTGCCGTGGTCCCAGAGCTCGGTGCCGCGCCACTCGCGGTCGCGCCAGCGCAGGGCCTCGCGCAGGCCGTCCTCCTCGACGCGCTCGCGGAAGCCCGGCCGCCCCTCGATGAACGCGGTGTATACGTCGAACTCCGCCGCCGAGTGGATCGCGGGCTGCAGGCCCTGGATCTCCATCCAGCGGTTTACCGAGTGCTTGTGGAGGATGTTCACCTCCAGCGGGATGCGCATAATCTTGCGCGCCAGGTGCAGGGCCGCGTCCTCCAGCTCCTCCTCGGGCACGGCCTTGTTCACGAGCCCCCACTCCTCCGCCGTCTTCCCGTCGATGAGCTCGCCCGTCATGAACAGCTCTTTCGCTCGCCGGTAGCCGATCGTCCAGGGCCAGAGCGAGAGCGTGCGCAGCGTGCCCATGTGCCGCCCGGCGATGTGGCCGAACTTCGCCGTCTCGGTGGCCACCACGAAGTCGAACATCGAGATCAGCTCGGTGCCGCCGGAGATGCAGTGGCCGTGTACCTGCGCGATGGTCGGCTTGCGCGTGTTGAACAGCCGCAGGTAGCGGTCGACCGAGTCGATCATCGTGCGGCGCGAGCGCCCCACGCTCTGCTCCTGCAGGATGTCCCCCGGTGAGCCCGGTTCGACCGTGCGGCTCGAGGCGAGGTCGTACCCCGCGCAGAACGATCGTCCCGCGCCCCGCAGCAGCAGCACGTAGGCGTTCCGGTCCTCCTCGAAGCGGTCGAGGAAGTCGTAGAACTCGTCCAGCAGGTCGGCCGAGAGCGCGTTCAGCGCCTGTGGCCGGTTCAGCGTCACCCGCACGACGCCTTCCGCCTCGGCGAGCGGCTCCACGATGATGTTCTCGTACTCCGGGTAGCTCATGGCGTTCCTCCCTGGATTCGGTGTGCCGTCCGGGTTCAGCCGGGGTCGACTTCGATGAGCGCGCCGTCGCGCTCGGTCTGCCGTGCGATGTAGCCGAGAATCTCGCGCCACAGGTCCTCCGCGGCGGCGTCCCGCTCTGCGGGAAAGGCCTCCACGACCGCATCGACCGCCGTCCGCAGGCGGGCGTTCTCGGCGGTCAGTTCCTCGGGAGCGGGCCACTCCTTCGCCTCGCCGGCGGTCAGGTCGACCCCCGCCAGCGACTCTGCCAGCGCACCGCCGCCGCTCCGCGCCTTCGCCGCGGCCCCCAGCACGCCGCGGAGGTCCGCGTTCTCCTCGACCGCGAGGGCGTGCTCCTCGGTCAGCCGCTGCTTCAGATGTTCCAGCGCCCAGAGCATGTTCCCCGCGATGCGCTTCGCCCACGGCGTCTCCAGCTCGGGCAGCAGGTCGGCCCGCAGGTTGTACTCCAGCCCCTCGACGATCTCCGCCGGTGTCGGTCGCATCCTAGGCCGCGTCCTCCCGCACGATTCGTTCCATGCGCCGCAGGAACGAGCGGGGCGCCGCCATCCCCAGCACGAGCGTCTGCGTCTTGCGCATCTCCCCGGTGGCGAACCGGTTCACCGCCGCCAGGCACGCCGAGACCGCCCAGTAGGACTGGAACACCGTGTAGAAGCGCATGTTGTCGCGCCGGATGGGGAGGCCGCTGAGCTCCCCGTAGCGCGTGATCAGCCCCTCCATTGCCTCGTCCCCGACCATCGGGCGCACCATGAAGTCCAGGTAGGCGAGGTCCGACATCGGATCCCCGATGAATCCCGACTCCCAGTCGAGCGAGGCGACGACGCGGTCGTCCCTGAAGAGCACCTGGCCCGGCCCCACCTGCCCCTGCCCCAGCACGATGCGGTCGACCTCGGTGGGCAGGTTGCGTTTCAACCAGGCCATCGTGGCCGTCATCACCGGCTGGGGTTCGAGCAGCTCCCGCTGCGTCGCCCGCTCCCAGCGCTCGACGACCATGCGGGCGCACTCCGGGCCGTCCTTCGGCGCCCCGAGAAACGACAGTCCCAGCGCCTCCCAATCGAGGTTGTGCTGGGCCGCGAGGATCTCGACGAAGTGGTTGAGGATCGCCAGCTGGCTCTCCGCCGGCAGGTCGCGGAAGTTCGTGTCGCCCTCCACCCGCTGGCGGATGACGAAGTCCTCGCCCGCCCAGGAAGGATCCCGCTCGTACCAGTAGTTGGCGGGCACGGGCACGGGCGTGTCCCGGAGCGCGCGGAAGATGCGGTACTCCTTCTCCAGGCTCGCCTCTTCGTCGCGGAAGCAGGTGCTCTCGTTCGCGCGGAACATGAGCTGCTTCGAGACGGGGGCGTCCCCGTCCCAGTCGGCATCGAAGAACCACATGGAGCGCGAGTTGCCCCCGGGCGAACGCGCCACGTTGTGAATCGACACGTTGCGAACCTCCGGCAGGCGCTCGGACAGGTACTCGCGAAGGATCTCGGGGAGCCGTTCGATCGTGTCCGGTTCCACGCAGTCCTCCTGTGGGCTGCGCGGAGTATAGGCGCTGGGCGCGCCTTCAGGACACGGAGCGCCGCTCGCTGGCTACGCTCGGTTCAGGGAAGAAGAGGTTGGGAAGCTCGAGGGCCTACCAGTTGCGGTCGCGGCCGCCGCCGCCACCACCGCCGCCGCGCTGGGGGCCGCGCGAGCGGAAGCAATCGCTGCAGTAGACGGGGCGATCGCCCCGTGGCTGGAAGGGAACGCGGGCCTCGCGGCCACACTCCGCGCAGACGGTGCTGAACATCTCGCGATCATTGTCGTAGTTGCGATAACCGCCGCCACCACCGCCGCCGCCGCCCTCGCCCCGCGCGGCCTTGCGTGCGGCGCGGCACTCCGGGCAGCGCCGCGGCTCATTGGTAAATCCGCGGGACTGGTAGAACTCCTGCTCCCCCACCGTGAATGTGAACTGCGCGCCGCAGTCCGAGCAGGTAAGGGTCCGATCGACGAACGATGTCATGCAATTGCCTCCGGGGCTTCTGCTGGGTTCCGGCGGCACTCGACGTGTGAGCAGGTTTCTCTCATGGGACGAACTGACGCGCTGACCTGTCGGCAGCATAGCACGGGCTCCCCGTTCAGTCCGTTTGCCGGGCGGAGCGCCCGTCCTCGCGGTTGCGCCAGCCCCTGCAAGCTGCGAGTGTTACCGCGCTCGCCCGCGGGGACTCGCGGGCGAAAGCCGCTGCGAATGGAGGCCACTATGGCCGGGGTCGAGGACCACGAAACCGTTTCCATCTATCCGCTCACCGAGGACCAGCTCGAGGACATGCTGAACAAGGTCGGGGAGTGCACCTTCAACTGGTCGACGAAGGACGGCTGGCCCGTCGGCGTCATCATGTCGTTCCTCTGGAAGGACGGGCGCTTCTGGGTCACCGCCGGCGCCCACCGCCACCGCATCGCCGCCATCCGCCGCGACCCGCGCGTCTCGATCGTCGTCAGCGGCGCCGCCCAGCGCCCCGGCTCCGGCGCCCCCGTGGGCGCGGCCACCGCCAAGGGCCGCTGCGTCATCCACGAGGACCGCGAGATCAAGGACTGGTTCTACCCCGAGTTCGCCGCCAAGCTCAACCCGGACAACCCCGAGGCCGCCGCCGCCTTCGTGGCGACGCTCGACTCGCCCCTGCGCGTCGTCATCGAGGTCATCCCCGAGAAGTGGATCCTGTTCGACGCCGCCAAGTTCGGCGCCGATGCCGCGGGCGTGCTGCCCGACGACCAGAAGGGTCCCATGCTGAGCGCCGACGCCGAGCGCATGCCCGCCGAGTTGGCCCGCCGGGGCATCTCCTAGCACCACTCCCCGTCGGAACCATTGCCGGTTCCACCTGGCAGGGCGGCCCCGCGAAGCCGGGGCCGCGCCTCGCCGTGGGGCGGGGCGTTCGCACCCCGCCTGCCGAATGCGGCTCCGGGCCGCGCGCGGTACGATCCCCGGCGTCGCGCGCCGGCCTCGGTGGCGCGCTCGATCGTGAGTGACCCCCGGGAGCACCCCCACCAGGAGTATCCATGAGACTGGCCAAGCGGGTCGAAGAGCTGCCCCCGTACCTCTTCGCCCAGATCTCGAAAGTCATCGCCGCCAAGAAGGCCCAGGGCATCGATGTCATCACCTTCGGCATCGGCGACCCCGACCTCCCCACGCCCCCCAACATCCTCGACCGCCTCCATCGCGCCGCCGATAACCCCCTCAACCACCGCTACCCCGAGTCCGAGGGCTTGCCCGAGCTGCGGCAGGCCATCTCCGGCTGGTACGAGCGCCGCTTCGAGGCTTCCTTCGACCCCGAGCGCGAGTGCCTGGCGCTCATCGGCTCGAAGGAGGGGATCGCCCACATGGCGCTCACCCTCATCGACCCGGGCGATGTCGCCCTCGCGACCGACCCCGGCTACCCCGTCTACGAGATCGGCACCATGTTCGCCGGTGGCGTCACCATCAAGCTGCCCCTCCGCCGGGAGACGAACTGGCTGCCCGACCTCGACGCCATCCCCTCGGACCTTGCCGCCAAGGCCAGGGTCCTCTGGCTGAACTACCCCAACAACCCGACTGCCGCCGTCGCCGACGTCGCTTTCTTCGAGAAGGTGGTCGCCTGGGCGAAGGAGTACGACGTCTCCATCTGTCACGACAATCCCTACTGCGACGTCGCCTACGACGGGTACCGGCCCATCTCTATCTTCCAGGTGCCGGGCGCCCGCGATGTCGCCATCGAGTTCAACTCCTTCTCGAAGATCTACAACATGACGGGCTGGCGCATCGGCATGGCCGTCGGCAACGGCGAGCTGGTCGACGCCCTCATGCGCGTCAAGTCGAACATCGACAGCGGCATCCCCCAGGCCATCCAGGAGATGGCCATCGAGGCCGTCGAGGGTCCCCAGGACGTCATCGACGAGCACAACGCCATCTACCAGCGCCGCCGCGACCGCATCGTCGAGGCGGTCCGCAAGATCGGCCTCGAAGTGGACCCGCCCAGGGCCTCGCTCTACGTCTGGGCGAAGCTGCCCGACGGCATCACCAGCGGCGACTTCGCCGCCCGCGTCATCGACGAGTGTGCGGTCGTGGTCACGCCCGGGCGCGGCTACGGCCTCAACGGCGAGGGCTACGTGCGCCTTTCCCTCACCACCCCCGACGACCAGGTCGAGGAAGGCTGCCAGCGGCTGGAGAACTGGAAGGGGTTCTAGGCTATCTACTCGGTGCCGTCCGCCTCGATCGTGACTTCGCCCGTATAGGCGTCGTTCAGCCAGAGCAGGATGCGCCACGTGAACTCCGTGCCCCAGACCAGCGGCACGTGGCCCCCGCCCCGGATCGTCCACAGCTCGTGGACCGTGCCTCCCGCGCAGCCTTCTCGCCAGCGCTGAATGCTCGTCTCCGCGCCTTCCACGAACACGTCCGTATCGATCGGCTTCAGTTCCTCGGCGGCGGCGAGGTCGCAACCGGCGCGTTCCGCCCAGCGCAGCACGCTCGCCTCCGCGCCGGGCACGGACTCGGTCCATCCCAGCGGTCCCTTCAGCGGCCCGCCGCCATAGCGGATGACCTGGTCGCGGGTGCCGTGGATCTGCAACACCGACACCGCTGAGGGGGCGCGGCAGTCGTCCGCGTTGGCGTACGTGCCGCCCGCCAGGCTCACGACCGCGGTCAGCCCCGGGATCGTCTCGCACGCCAGCCGGTAGGCCATGAACCCGCCGTTCGAGTGCCCCACCGCGAACACCTTGTCGAAGGTCGCGTGCGCTTGCGCCTCCGCGATGAGTCCACGCAGGTAACCTGCGTCGTCCACGCCCGTGTCGAGCATGTCGCAGCACTCGGCCGTCCCGTTCCAGAAGTGGTTGCCCTCCGGATCCGTCGTGCCGTTCGGCAGGACCAGCCCGAAGCCCATCTCGTTCACGTGCGCGGCGAACTGGAAGTAGGCGTCCGCCCCCTCACCGCTGCTCCCGTATCCGTGCAGGAGCAGCAGGAGGGGGCGCGGCTCGGAGCGGTCGGCGTCCCGCGGGACCAGCAGTGCCGCCGGACGCTCGCCGCCGATCGTGATGGCCAGCGGGCCGTCCGGGCTTTCCCAGGAGCGCTCGTCCTCTTCCGGCTTCTTGTCCCACCGCTCATCCTCGTCCGTGGGCTTCGTGGGCGTCGCCTTCGCCGTCGGCGCTGCGGTCGCGGACACGGTTGGGCTTGGGGAAGGTACGGATGTCGTTTCCCCTGCCGCCCTCGCCGCTGGGGGAGGCGCTTCCGGCTCTGGCGCATCGCCATCGCCGCCGCAACCGGCGAGCAGGCAGCAGACGAAGGCGCCCGAGAGGAACGTCGCGAGCGAGCGCATCGCGCCATCCTAGGTGGCGGCGATGTTCCCGTCCGGCGGCAATCGGCTAAGCTGACTGGATGGCCAAACGCCTCCACTCCACCGCCCCCACCCGCGACCGCGCCTGGCTCGTAGCCGTCGACAGCCCCCGTGCGCCGCTCCCCGCCCGCGAGTCCCTCGCCGAGCTGGCCGAGCTCGCGCGCACGGCCGGCGCGAGGGTCGTCGGGCGTTCGGTGCAGCGGCGCTCCACGCCCGTGCCCGCCACCTACATCGGGAAGGGCAAGCTCCGCGAGGTCGCCGACTCCTGCATCGAGAAGCGCGCCAACACCGTCATCTTCGACGACGAGCTCTCGCCCTCGCAGCAGCGCAATCTCGAGGAAGCGTTTCAGATCAAGGTCATCGACCGCACGGCCCTCATCCTCGATATCTTCGCGATGCGCGCGAGCACGCGGGAGGGCCGCCTCCAGGTCGAGCTGGCCCAGACCGAGTACCTCCTGCCCCGCCTGCGCGGCCAGTGGAGCCACCTCGAGCGGATGGAGGGCGCGATCGGCCTGCGCGGTCCCGGCGAGACCCAGATCGAGACCGACCGACGCCTCGTCCGCCGCCGCATGAGCAAGCTCAGGAAGGACCTCGAGCAGGTGCGCGTCCAGCGCGAGCTCTACCGCCGCCGGCGCCGCCGCTCGGGCGTACCGGTCGTCGCCCTCATCGGCTACACGAACGCGGGCAAGACGACGCTCATGCGTGCGCTCTCCGGCGCCGATCAGCGCGCCGAGGACAAGCTGTTCGCCACGCTCGACCCCGTCACCCGCAAGATGGCCCTCCCCTCCGGCCGCCCCGCCCTCCTGACCGACACCGTGGGCTTCATCCAGAAGCTCCCCACCGAGCTGGTCGCCTCCTTCCGCGCGACTCTCGAGGAGCTGGAGGAAGCGGACGTGCTCCTCCACGTCGTCGATGTCTCGCACCCGCACGCCGGCGTCCACGCCGAGACGGTCGAGGGCGTCCTGCGCGAGCTGAGCGTGCTCGGGCGCCCCACCATCGTCGCCCTCAACAAGCTGGACGCCCTCGACCGGCCCGATGGCTCCGCCCCCGCGACCGAGGCGGAGGCGCGCGCCCTCCTCGACGGCGCCGGCCCCGTCCCCGGTGACGTCCGCCACATCTCCGCGAGCAAGGGCTGGGGCATCGACGCCCTCCGCGACGCCATCGACGCGGCCCTCGACGTCGCCCCCGGGCTCCCCGCCGGCGGCGACGTTGCCCTTGCGTACAGCCGGTAGGCGGCGGCGGTCGGCGTGAGGCCCGGGGACGTGGTGGAGTTCGCCGGACTGTGGGCGGCCCGCGTTCTCTGGTTTGCCGTGAGGCTGGTGGCGACGGTCGTCCTGCTCCCGTTGTGCCTCTGGCTTCCCGGCCGGGAGGCGCTCGTACGGCGGCTATGGGAGGACGAGTATGCGGGCAGGTAGGGCCGGCGGCGGCGCCTCGGCCCTTGCGCACAGCGGCCCGGCGGCGGTAGAACTCGGGCGTGCCTGAGAGCGTCGACGGCGTCCCCTCTCCCCACCCCGACGGCCCCCTGAGCGGCTACCGCATCCTCGACCTCGCCGACGAGAAGGGGCAGCTCTGCGCCCGCGTGCTCGGCGAGCTGGGCGCGGACGTCATCAAGATCGAGCCCCGCGCCGGCGACCGCACGCGCGCCAACGGTCCCTTCTTCCGCGACGAGGAGGGCCGCGAGTCGAGCCTCTACTGGTGGGCCATGAACGCCGGCAAGCGCAGCGTCACCTGCGAGCTGCGCCTGGATGCCGGACGCGAGCTGTTCCACCGCCTCGTCGCCTCCGCCGACGCCGTCATCGAGACGAGCGCCCCCGGTACCGCGAAGGACATCGGCGCCGACCCGCGCACCCTCGCCGGGGTGAACGCCGGCGCCGTCGTCGTCAGCATCACGAACTTCGGCCAGACCGGCCCCGCCCGCAACCTCCCCGCCACCGACATCGTCGGCTCGGCCATGGGCGGCCATATGTACCTCAACGGCAGCGACGAACGCGGCCCCGTCCGCACGACCGCCCCCCAGGCCTACGCCCAGGTCAACTTCCAGGCCGCCGTCGGGGCCGTCACCGCGCTCTATGCCCGGGGCGTGCACGGCATGGGCCAGCACGTCGATGTCTCCATGCAGGAGTCCATGGCGAACGCCATGGACAACGCCCAGCAGACGTGGGACATCCTCCAGGTCAACAACCGCGGCCCGGGGCCGGGGCGCATGTCCGTCGGGCGCGTGGGTCCGCGCTACATCTATGAGGCCAGCGACGGCTGGGTGGCGGCGCTGGGGATGGGCGGGCTCATCGGCCCGAATTCCGGGGCCGTGATCGACTGGCTCGACGAGACCGGCGAGGCGGGGCCGCTTGCCGCCCCCCACTGGCGCGAGCGCCTGGCGGTCGTGCAGCCGCTCGAGCCCGACGAGCAGGACTTGCTCGTCGGCATCATGGAGAAGTTCTGCCGCACCCGGCGCAAGGACGACCTTGTCCGCGAGGCCCAGGCTCGCGCCGCCGGTTGGGCGCCCGTCTACAGCCCCCGCGAGATCGTCGAGAGCTACCAGCTCGAGGCCCGCGACTACTGGGTGCAGGTCCGCCACGAGGATCTCGGGGAGACCTTCGTCTATCCCGGCGCCCCCTGGAAGCTCTCCGCCACGCCCTGGAAGCAGCGCGGGCGCGCTCCCCATGTGGGCGAGCACAACGAAGCCGTCTACGGCGATGCCCTGGGGCTCGACCCCGACGATATCGCCAGGCTCCGGCGTACGATGGTGATCTGACATGAGCAGCAACGGGCGAAAGCCCAGGCCAAAGCCCTTCGAGGGCCTGCGCGTGACCGACCTCTCCTGGGTCGGAGTGGGGCCGACGGTGGCGAAGTACCTCGGCGACCACGGCGCCGAGGTCATCCGCGTCGAATCCGCCACCCGCATGGAAGGACTCCGACGCGCGGGACCCTTCACGAACAACGAACCCCACTACGACAACTCGGGGTACTTCGCCAACTTCAACAGCTCCAAGCTCGGCGTCACCATCAACCTGAAGACGGAGAAGGGGCAGGCGCTGCTGAAGCGCCTGGTCGCCGCCTCCGACGTCGTCACCGAGTCGTTCACGCCGGGCACCCTGAAGAAGCTGGGACTCGACTACGAGGAGCTGCGCAAGGTGCGCCCCGACCTCGTCATGATCTCGATGCCCCTCTTCGGCCAGACCGGCCCGTGGGCACACTACATGGGCTTCGGGCACGTGCTGCAGGCCGCCGCAGGCTTCAACCACTTGACCGGCTGGCCCGACGGCGAGCCCATCGGCACGGGCGTCGCCTACACCGACTTCCTCGTGCCCCATATCGGCGCCATCGCCCTCGTCGCCGCCCTCGACTACCGCCGGCGCACGGGCGAGGGGCAGTACATCGACTTCTCCCAGTTCGAGGGCGCCATCCACGCCCTCGGGACCTCCGTTCTCGAGTGGACGGCCAACGGCCGCGAGGCCGGGCGCCTCGGCAACCGTGATCCCGAGGCCGCCCCCCACGGCGCCTACCGCTGCAAGGACGGCCGCTACGTCGTCATCGCGTGCTTCACCGAGCAGGACTGGGAGGGCTTCCGCGCCGCCATCGGCCGGCCCGACTGGTCCGACCTCGAGCGCATGCGCCGCAAGTGGTCCCGCCTCAAAGAGCAGAAGGAGATCGACCGCCACATCGACGCCTGGGCGCGCGAGCTCACGGCCACCCAGGCCTACAAGGCGATGCGCGACCACGGCGTTCCCTCCGGCATCGTCAAGTCACCGGAGGACATGCACCGCGATCCGCAGCTGAAGCACCGGGGCCACTACGCGCGCCTGGAGCACCCGACGATGGGCCTCCGCACCTACGACTCCCCCGCCTTCCGCCTCTCGAAGACCCCCGGCGGCCCCTGGAAGGCCGCGCCCCTGCTGGGCGAGGATACCGAGGCCGTGCTCAAGGGCACCCTCGGCATGAGCGATGAGGAGTTCACGGAGCTGCTCGTGGAGGGCGTCCTGGAGTAGGGGACCGGCCGGGCTCTAGCCCTCGGTCTCGCCCTCGGCTGCTTCCCCGTCGGTCTCGCCCTCTGTCCCCTCGCCCTCGACCGGCTCCTCGGCGGCCGGCGCTACGCCCGGAAGGGGAGCGCCCTCCTCGATGATGAGGACGCCCGTCATGGTGTCGGGGTGGACGTCGCACCAGAAGGCGTAGACGCCCGGCTCGGCCGTGGTGAAGGTGAAGGTGTGTTGCACGATGCCCGTCGCGAGCTCCGTTCGCACCTGCGTGCCGTCGTCCTCGCACCCGGCGATGCAACCCTCCAGGACCGGCTCGTCCAGTCCCACCGTGTCGCCCTGGAAGAAGATGATGTTGTGGGCGACGGAGTCGTCCTGGTTATCGAGCGTCATCGTGAACTCGACGCCCGGCGGCAGGACGATCTCCTCGTAGTCGAAGTCGCTGGCCTTGATCGTGATCGTGTCCACGAACGGTCCGATGTCCACGGGAACGAAGCCGCCTCCCTCTCCGCCGGAGGCCTCGCTGGCGAACAGGTTCAGCCCCGCGCCCACCGCGAAACCGCCGACGATGAGCGCCCCGAACAGCGCCGTCGCCGCGCCCAGGCTGTAGCGCACCGACGTGTCCTTGGTGTCGCGGACGACCTGCATGTCGAACGTCTGCGTCGAGCCCGCCAGGACCTCCTCGGGGTGCTGGCTGATCAGGTCGAGGATCGCCCGCTGCGTCTCCTCGAACGCGGCCAGGTCGTCCGCCGACGACCACGTCGTCTCGACGATGACCTGCGAGGGGCCTTCCTCGGCGCTGGAGACGTTGATGCGCAGGTCCTCGAAGCCGGGCGCGGCGCGGAGGTCGTCGTGGGCGTTCTGGATGGCGTCGATGACGCCGCCTTCGCCGATGCCCGTCTCGAGCTGGCCCTCGGCAATCGCGAAGGTGATGACCTGGGTGCGGCGGGCGGCGGCGCGAGCGTGCTCATCCTGCTCGCGTGCCTTCGCGCGCATGCGCCCGTCCTCGTACGCCCAGCCGGCGACGGCGCCGAGGGTGACGGCCGCGGCCGCGCCCATGAGCGGGCCGCTCAGGCTGCGCTGGTCCTCGACCCGCGCCCACCAGACGAGGGCGGCGGTGAGCAGCATGATCGCGAGCCCGGCCACGAACGGCCAGATGCTCGGATCCGGCAGATGGACGCCTGGCCCGACGTGGGCGTTGTGCTCGCTGCTTTCGTGCTCCAAAGCTCGTCCTCGTTCTGCCTTACCCGATGATGTAGAGAACCGTGAACAGCGCGATCCACACGACATCGACGAAGTGCCAGTACATCGATGCCGCCTCGACCGCCTCGTGGTTCTCCGCCGTGAACTGTCCGCCCAGCGCCCGCACGGTGACGACCGCGATGAAGAGCGCCCCGCCGGCGACGTGGGCGCCGTGGAAGCCCGTCAGCGTGTAGAAGGTCGTGCCGAAGATGGTGTCGTCGGCGCGGAAGTGGAGCTGCGTGTAGTCGTAGAGCTGCGCCACCAGGAAGATCAGGCCCAGCGCCAGCGAGATGAAGAGGCCCCAGAGCATCCCGCCCTGGTTGCCCTTCTGGATCTGCCACACGGCCCACTGCATCGTGACCGAGCTGAGCACGAGGATGCCGGTCGAGATCGCCGGCAGGACCACCTCGAGCTCGAGCTTCACGCCGTCGGCGATCTGCTCCGGCGTCAACAGCGATTCCGGCGGCCAGGCCGGGGCGTCCGCGCGGGCGATGAAGTACGCGGCGAAGAGGCCACCGAAGAACATCACCTCGGAGGCGAGGAAGAGGATGAACCCCAGCATGGAGTTCGTCATGCCCTGGTGACCGGCCGGCGTGTGAGCTGCCATCGTCAGTGACCCTCGCCGTTATGCCGCGCGTCGAAGAGCGGGCGCTCCGAGCGCACCGGGGGCAGGCTGTCGAAGTTGTAGTCGGGCGGGGGCGAGGTGGTCGCCCACTCGAGCGTGTTCCCTTCCCAGGGATCGTTCGGCTGGTCCTTGGGCCGCATGAAGGCCATCACGACGGCGATCAGGAACGGGATCATGCTCACCGCGATGAGGAACGCGCCCCCCGTGGAGAGCATGTTCAGGGCTTCCCAGCCGGTGCTCTCGGCGTACACCGCGATGCGCCGCGGCATGCCGTCGAGCCCCAGCATGTGCATCGGGAAGAAGGCCACGTTGAAGCCGACGAACATGAGCACGAACTGCAGCTTCCCGAGGCGGTCGTCGAGCTTTCGCCCCCAGATCTTCGGGAACCAGTAGTACAGCCCGCCGAAGACCGCGAAGACCGAGCCTCCGAACAGCACGTAGTGGATGTGGGCCACCACGAAGTACGTGTCGTGCAGGGCGAAATCGACGGGCACGGCGGCGCTGTAGGTGCCGTTGATGCCGCCGATCAGGAACATGCTCACGAACCCGAGGGCGAAGAGCATGGGCGTCGGAAACGAGATCGAACCGCCCCACAGCGTGCCCAGCCAGTTGAAGATCTTGACCCCGGTGGGCACGCCGATCATGAAGGTCATGAAGCCGAAGAACGGCAACAGCACCGAGCCCGTGGTGAACATGTGGTGCGCCCACACGCTGAACCCCAGCCCGCCGATGCCGATCGTGGCGAAGACGAACGCCTTGTAGCCGAAGAGCGGCTTGCGCGAGAACACGGGCAGGATCTCCGAGACGATGCCCATGCCCGGCAGGATCATGATGTAGACGGCCGGGTGCGAGTAGAACCAGAACACGTTCTGCCAGAGCACCACGTTGCCGCCGCCGTTGGGGTCGAAGAACTGGCCGCCGTAGTTTCGGTCGATGAAGAGCATCACCAGCGCTGCCGCCAGCACGGGCGTCGCCAGCAGCTGGAGCAGGGCCGTGACGAGCATCGTCCAGCAGAAGATGGGCATCCGGAACATCGTCATGCCGGGCGCTCGCATCCGGAACATCGTTACGAGGAAGTTGGCCGCGCCGATCGTCGAGGACATGCCCAGCACGATGACGGCGATGATCCACATGTCCATGCCCACGCCGGTCTGCTGGGCGAGGGGGCTGTACGCGGTCCAGCCGCCGTCGGCCGCGCCGCCGTCGACGATGAAGCCGGCGAACATGAGGATGCCCGCCGGAGGCAGCATCCAGAACGAGAGCGCGTTGATGCGCGGGAAGGCCATGTCGGCCGCCCCGATCTGCAGCGGAACCAGGTAGTTCCCGAAGCCCGCCCATACCGGAATGATGAACAGGAAGAGCATCGCCGAAGCGTGCATCGTGAAGATCTGGTTGTAGGCGTCGTTCCCGACGAAGCTGTTATCGGCGACCGCCAGCTGCGTCCGCACGAGCAGCGCGAGGATGCCCCCCACCGCGAAGAAGAAGAGCGTGAAGTACAGGTAGAGGATGCCCAGGCGCTTGTGATCGACGGTGGTGATCCACTCGAGCACCGCCGGCCGTCGATAGCCGCTCAGCTGTGGGACTGCGACCGTTGCCATCGGGCCTCCTCAGTCTCCCTGCGTCCCGGAGGTGGACACGCGTGCGCCCTCCCCGAGCTGGCGGGCTGCCTCGTCGGCCACCCAGGCGTCGAATTCGTCTCGTTCCACCACCCGCACCACGAAGCGCATGAGCGCGTGGTCCGTCCCGCAGAGCTCCGCGCACTGCGCCTGGAAGTCCCCCAGCTCGCGGGCCGTTACCGTGAATTTATTCTCGCGGCCGGGAATCAGGTCGAGCTTGTAGAGGAAGTCGCGCACATAGAACGAGTGGATCACGTCGTTCGAGATCAGTTTGAACTCGACGGGCTCGTCGACCGGCATGTAGAGGACCGGGTCGTTTGCGGGCGTGCCGATGACGGCGATCGTGCCCTCGGCGTTCGGATCGGTGTTCGTGCCGAGGTCGCTCAGGTCGTAGGCGAACTGCCACGAGAACTGGAAGCCCGTCACTTCGATCGTGAGGGCGTCGTCCTCGGCCGGGTCGTCGATCTCGACGAGGGTGATCATGGAAATGGTGAAGAGCCCGATCACGATGAGGACGGGCACTCCCACCATCGCCATCTCGATGGCCCCGCCACCGTGGAACTGCGGTGGAAGCTCGTCGTTCGTGCGGCGGTAGCGGAAGAGCGCGTAGACGAGGGCCGCGGCCACGAGCACGAACACCACCAGCCCGGCGATGGTCACGATCCAGAACAGATCGTTCATCTTGCGCGCTTCGTCGGTGATGCCACCCGGCTGGATGGCCGAGGCCGTACCCGTTACCAGCAACGCCAGCAACGCCGATGCGATCAGCGCGGTAAACAGCCGAAAACGGCGGGGAAGCGGCACACGGCCCATCGCCCCTCCTCCTGCTCGCTTCACCCTTGCGTGTTTCGTGCCACGGACCCTCTCGAGAATGCAGTTCGTGGGAGTTTGTGAATCGCGGCGCAAACCGATTTGGTTGTACGCCCGGCGCTTCATGGTGTCAACTCGCGCGCCCCCTCGAGGGGTGCGTTCGGCACTCCCCGCGGGGGCGCACCGCGCAGCCGAGCCCCGGGGGAAGACGAAGGTGGTCAGCGGGCCTGTAAGCCGGATTCTGTGCCCCGGTTGGGTTGGACCGGAGCGGCGACCATCTCTCTGGGCGCCGCATCGCTGCGGCGCTCGCGCGGCCTACCCGGGAGTACGAACGGGCCGGGCGCCCTCCTCCCCTATTCGGCCTTGCTCCGGGCGGGGTTTGCACGGCTGCCCCGTCTCCGGGACACCGGTGCGCTCTTACCGCACCATTTCACCCTTACCCGCAGCACTGCGGGCGGTATGTTTCTGTTGCACTTTCCGTCGGCTCGCGCCGCCCAGGCGTTACCTGGCGCCCGTACCCGGTGGAGTCCGGACTTTCCTCACCGGCGCGCATGCGCCCCGGTGCGGCCGCCCGGCCCGCTGACCGCCTTCCAGCCTACGGCGGCGCTCCCCGCCAGGCCAGCCCCTACCGCCCCGCCCGGTCGAGCGCTTCGTTCGCGAGTGCGTCCGCGCGCTTGTTCCGCGCCCGCGGTACGTGCCCCACCGTGTAGGGCCCGACCGCCTCCAGGGCCTCCACCAGCGCCGCGAAGAGCGGCCGCAACGCCGCGTTCTTGACCCGGTAGCGGCCCGCGAGCTGGCGGACCACCAGCTCGCTGTCGAGCCGCAGCTCGATGCTGGTCGCGCCCAGGTCGTGCGCTGCCCGCACCCCGGCGATGGCGGCGCGGTACTCGGCCACGTTGTTCGTCGCCCGCCCGATCGTCTCGCTCACCGAGGTCAGCTCGTCGCCGCGGCCGTCCTGCACGCTCGCGCCGATGGCCGCGGGGCCGGGATTGCCGCGGCTGGCGCCGTCGGCGTAGACGGTCAGGCGCATCAGTGCCTCCTCAGCAGGCGCGCGTCCTCGCCGTCGACCTCGATGCGGTCCACGACCTCGCGCAAGAGCGACTGGCGCTTCTCAAGCGTGAAGGCCTCCCAGCTCGCGAGGAGCTGCTTGCAGGTCGCCGCTGCCTCCTCTTCCCGCTCCGCCTCGGAGCGCTCCGCCGCGAGGCGTGCGCGGGCATCCTGGACGTCCCGCTCCAGGCCCCGCTGTTCCTTCGCGAAACCCGCGCCGATCGCCTTCATGCGCTCGATGGGAAGCTGGCCGCCGGCCGCCTCCCCCACCAGCGACTCCACCTGCCGGCGGACCTGCCGCAGCCGCCCCTCGAGCCGCTCGATCTCAGCCGCGACTTCGCCGGCGTAGGCGTCCGGGTCGCCCGCGCGGTGCAGGCGCACGGGTGCGTCGTCGGGCTCGGCCAGCAGGTCGCGTACCCGTTCCTCCAGCTCCGCCTCGCGCTGCGTGTTGTAGGAGCACGTGTTCTGGTTGGTGCGGCTCTCGCACTGGTAGTACCGGTACGTCGCCTTCTTCTCCTCGCCGGCGCGCGTGGTCCACTGCTGGCGGCGGCTGACGCCGATCATGCGATTGCCGCAGCGTCCGCAAAACACGAGCCCGCTCAGCAGGAATGGCTGCAGGGAGCGACCCGTGCCGCCACGCCGGCGCTGGGCCATCAGCTCCTGCACCTTGCGGAAGTCGGTTGCGCTCACGAGCGCGCGGTGGCTGTCGGGGATGCGCACCCCGAAGCGCGAATACGTCCCCAGGTAGACCCGGTTCCGCAGGATGTCGCGCACGCTCACCATGCTCCAGCGCCCGCCCCGCCGTGTGGGGATGTTCTCCTCGTTGAGCCGTCCGGCGATACGCCGGATGCCGAGCCCCTCGTCCACGTAGAGCCGGAAGATGTACTGCACGACGACCGCCTCGTCCGGCACGATCTCGAGGCGGCGGTTGGCGCCCACGCAGTAGCCGTACGGGGGTCGGCCCAGCGCCTCGCCGCGCACGGCGCGGCGGCGCATGGCCGCGCGCACGCGCTCCGAGACAGGCGCGCCCCCGCCCTTCCCCTCCCACTGGTCGACGATCGCGCGGGCGGCCTCGTGTCCGCTCTCCGCTTCGTACACGGTCGCGCCGGCGGCCTCGATCGTGAGCATCTTCATGGCCGCCCGCCCGAGGTCGCTCCCGAGGACGCCCAGGCCGTCGACCACCGCTACCACGAACCCGTGGTCGCCCCGCTCGATGAAGCTCAGCATCTGGCGGAAGCCGCTCTCCCCCGCTTCCGCGTCCTTCGTATCGACGAAGGTGGCGGCCACCTGGTACCCGTGCTCCTGGCAGAACGCGAGGAAGCGCTCCGTCTGCTCGCTCAGCGAGCGCACGGCCCCGTTCGCCCCGGCGCCCTCGACGAAGTAGCCGATGGCCTTCATCGCGCTAGAACCCCACGAGGATGCGTTCGCAGTTCGGACAGAGCGCGGGTGTCTCCGGGTCGAGGGCACGCTTGCGCGCCGAGGGCGGCACGCTCACGCGGCAGGCCGTGCAGGTGTTCCCCTGCATGTGCGCGACAGCCACGCCGCTCCGCCGCCGGCGCAGGTCCTCGTACTGCGCGACGAGGGGCGCGCTGATGCGGCCCCGGCAGGCGTCCCGCTCCGCCGTCGTCGCCGTCACCTCGCCCTCGATGCGCTTGACCACCGACCCGAGGCGCTCGCGCTTCTCGCTCCAGGCGGCCTGCTCCCGGCCGAGGGCGGCACGCGCCTCCTCGCGCGCCGCTTCCGCCTCTTCCAGCGAGTCGAGCAGCTCCAGCTCGGTGTCCTCCACGTTGGAAAGGCGGGAGCGCAGCGACGCGATCTCCTGCTGCAGCGTCGCCAGCTCCTTGGGCAGGCTCACGGAGCCGTCGTAGAGGCGCCCCTCCTCCCGCTCGACCCTCGCTACGAGCCCGTCGATCTCGCCCTCCAGGCGGCGCTGCTCGCGCTCCAGCCCGGCGCAGCGCTCTTCCGCTCCGGCCACGCTGCCGCGGGCGGCCACCAGCGCGTCGTCGTCCTCGAGCTCCGTGCGCGCCTCGGCCAGCTCGCCCTCCAGCCTGGCGATGACGTCGTCGAAGTCCTGAAGGGAAGCGAGATCGGAGACTTGTGCCATTGAGGCTAACCCTAGCGACAAGCGTAGAACCCGCCCGGCGCAACCGTAAACGCGCAGCGCCCCTCCCGCGGTGAATCTGTCTCGCCTGCACGCCCTTATGTTCCACGCGGTGGCTTTCGGGCCGGGCGAGGTGCGGGGCTATACTCATCGTGGAGGCGCGTCGTGGCGCGCAGGAGGGCCGGCATGGAACTCCCGCCGCTCGCCTTCAATGTCTCCCGGCTTCTCGCATCCGGAACGGGGACTTCCCGCGTCCACGAGGTACCCGCCTCGGGCGCCGTCCTCGGCGGGAGGGTCGAGCTCGTGCGCATCGGCGCGGGCGCGCTCGTACGGGCCTCCCTCGAGGTCTCGCTCGAGGTGGAGTGTTCGCGCTGCCTCGCTCCAATCGCCATCCCGACCGCGATCGTCTTCGACGAGGTGTACGAGCAGCGCTACGACGTGAACAGCGGCGCCCGCCTCGATCCGGACGAGAGCGACCCCGACGCGTTCACCATCTCGCGGGCTCACCTGATCGACATTACGGAGGGCGTGCGGCAGTATTGTGAGGCTGCTGCGCCCATGCAGCCGCTCTGCAGGGCTACGTGCCGGGGCTTCTGCCCGAGCTGCGGAATCGACCAGAACACGGGCGAGTGCGCCTGTGAACCTGTGGCCGGCGACCCCCGATGGGCAGCCCTGGCCGCGCTGAGAAAGAGCGAGCCCTGACTCGCGAGCCGGTACAGATCGACATGACCGACAAGGCCGCGAGCGCCAGAACCGTAAGGGACCGAACCGATGCCGCCCCTCCCAAAGCGCAAGTACCCCCGCACCCGTCAGCGCAAGCGCCGCGGGCACCATCGCCTGCGCGCACCCCACGTCGTCACCTGCAGCGACTGCCGCGCGCCGCGGCTCGCCCACAAGGCGTGCCCCGTGTGCGGAATGTACCGGGGTCGCGAGGTGCTGCCGATCCCCGATCCCGACCTGGAAGGGTAGATCCAACGTCCCCGAGCCCGTTCCTCGCCCTCCGCGATAGCGGCCAGGACCGCCGTGCTTTCGTCTTTCCGGGACAGGGCGCCCAGGTCGTGGGCATGGGGAAGGACCTCTACGACGAGTTTCCCGCCGCCCGCGAGCTCTACGATCGCGCCGACGAGATCCTCGGCATTCCCCTCTCCCGCATCTGCTTCGAGGGGCCCGAGGAGGAGCTGCAGCAGACCCAGAACACGCAGCCCGCGATCGCCGTCACCAGCCTCGCCCTCCTGCGCGTCGCCACCGACCTGAACCCGGACCTGCTCGAGCGGCCGGCCTTCGTCGCCGGCCACTCCCTGGGCGAATATCCCGCCCTCGTGGCCTCCGGCGCCCTCGCCTTCGACGACGCCGTCCGCCTGCTGCGCACCCGTGGCGAGCTGATGGCGGCCGCCGGCGAGGCCCGTCCCGGCACCATGGCCGCCGTCATCGGCCTCGATCAGAGCGAGTGCGAGGACGTCTGCCGTGAGTCCGGCGCCGAGATCTGCACGATCAACGCCCCCGGCCAGATCGTCATCGGCGGCGCCCGCGACTCGGTCGTGCGCGCCCTCGACTACGCGCAGGCGCGCGGCGCGAAGAAGGTCATCCCCCTGAGCGTGAGCGGCGCCTTCCACAGCTCCCTCATGCGCTCCGCCGCCGAGGGCATGGTCAATCCCGTCGCCACGACCGGCTTCGGCGATCTCCAGGTGCCGGTCGTGGCGAACTGCACCGCCACCGCCATCGACGACATAACGCTCGTGCGGAACGAGCTCGTCGACCAGGTCCACCGCCCCGTGCAGTGGGCCCGCACCGTCGAGTTCCTCGGCGACCAGGGGGTCGGAACGTTCATCGAGTTCGGGCCCGGGCGCGTCCTCAGCGGCATCATCAAGCGCATGCTGCGCCGCTCGACCTGCATCACCGTCAACAGCGCCGAGTCCGTCCACGTCGAGCTGTAGCCGTGGCCGAGCTTGAGGGACGCCGCGCGCTCGTAACGGGCGGCTCGCGTGGCATCGGGCGCGCCATCTGCCTTGAGCTGGCCCGCGCCGGCGCGGGCGTCGCCGTGAACTACAACGCCAGCGAGGGGGCCGCCCGCGAGGTCGTGGCCGCCATCGAAGCCGAGGGCGGCAGCGCCTGCGCGCTCGGCGGCGACATCTCCGACGCAGGCCAGGCGGCCGATCTCGTGAAGGCCGCAGCGGCCGAGCTCGGCGGGCTCGACATCCTCGTGAACAACGCCGGCATCACCCGCGATGGCCTCCTCATGCGCATGTCCGAGGACGACTGGGACATCGTCCAGCAGACGAACCTGCGCGGCGTCTTCGCCGTCACGAAGGCGTCGCTGCGGCACCTCCTGCGCTCGCCCGAGGGGCGCGTGATCAACGTCACCAGCGTCGTCGGCGTCATGGGCAACGCCGGCCAGGTGAACTACGCCGCCTCCAAGGCGGGCCTTATCGGCTTCACCCGCTCCCTCGCCCGCGAGGTCGCCTCCCGCGGCGTCACCGTGAACGCCATCGCGCCGGGGTTCATCGAGACGGACATCACGGCGCCGCTCACGGAGGAGCAGCGCGAGAACGTCCGCGGGCAGGTCCCGCTCGATCGCTTCGCCCGCCCCGAAGAGGTCGCGCCGCTCGCGCGTTTCCTTGCGGGACCGGGCGCTTCCTACATCACCGGCCAGTGCATCCACGTCGATGGCGGCATGGTGATGGCGTGAGCGATCACGTCCTGCGCCGCGCGCGCTGCCTCGTGATCGAGGCCCTCTACGAAGCAGAGACATCGGACCACGATGCCGAGGCCGTCTTCGAGCGTCGCCTGGATGAGGTCGCCGGCGAGGACCGCGAGGTCACGGCCAGGCGCCCCTCCGCCTTCGGGCGCGAGGTGATCCGGGGCATCGTCGCCTCGCGCGATGACCTCGACAGCCGCCTGCAGCCGGTCGCCCCCCGCCACCCCCTCGCCACCCTTCCCGTGGTCGAGCGGACCATCCTCAGACTTGCGCTCTGGGAACTCCTTCACGACAATACGGCGCCGGTCGGAGCCGTTGTGAACGAGGCCGTCGAGCTTGCCCATCGCTATGGGAGCGAGACTTCACCAGCCTTCGTGAACGGCGTGCTGAGGACCGTCGGACGAGAGATCAGCGCTGCTCGGGCGCAGGAGCCGGGCGAGCCAACCACTACCCCCGAGGAGACGTAGCGTGGCTTCCATTTTTGAGCGTGTCCGGGCCATCGTGGTCGAGCAGTTGGGCGCCGATGAGGCCGATGTCGTTCCCACGGCATCCTTCGTCGACGACCTCGAAGCCGATTCCCTCGACCTTGTCGAGCTCATCATGTCGCTGGAGGAAGAGTTCTCCGACGCCGGCGAGCTCGAGATCAGCGACGAAGATGCCGAAAAGATCGTCACCGTGCAGGACGCGGTAGACTATCTGCAAGATCACGGCATCGAGGACGGCGACTAAGCCTCCCTGTCCCGCGCCGCTCGGGAGCGTCCCCTTTGCAGTTCCTCGGCATTGGCATCGAGGAAATCCTGCTCATCCTGGCCCTCATTGTGGTCGTCGTGGGCCCCCGCCGTTTGCCCGAAATGGCCTACTGGCTTGGCCGTGGCGTCAAGACGCTGCAGCGCTACGCGCGCGTCGTTCGCGACGAGTTCAGCGAGGAGTTCGCCTACCTCAACGAGGAAATGGAGGCGGTCCGGTCGGACGTGCAGGAGATGCGCACGACCGTGCGAGAGGTCCAGGAAGAATTGACCGAGGTTCGAGGCGAAGTGCAGGAAGTGACCTCCGAGGCCGTCGGGGAGCTCGGCGAGGTGCGCGCCACGGTCGAGGGGGTGGCAGGCGGGGCGGAAGCCGCAGCCGGACCGGAGCAGACCCCGCCCGCGCCCGTCCCTGCGACCGCGAACGGCGCCACCGCCGAAGCCGGCGTGAACGGCGCCGAGCCGGTTCGCGGGACGCCGGGCCCTTCCTACATGCCGAAGATCGCCACGATCGAGCCGCGCGAGGAAGCGCCCGCGCCCGAACCCGAAGCCCGCGAGGAATCGGGGGACGAAGCCGGGGACGCTCCTGAGAAGCGGCTCGTCTTCTAGCGCCTATGGTCAGCGAGAGCACGGTCGCCAGCCCCGGCGAGGGTCCCCAGCAGCCTGTCGAGCAGGAGGACGGCTCCGATCTCACGATCATGGAGCACCTCCTTGAGCTGAGGAATCGGTTCATGGTGGGCGCCATCGCCCTGGTTCTCGGCGTGATCGTCGTCCTCTACTTCACCTGGGAACCCCACTCCTCCCTCCCCAACACCTTCGATATCCTCCTCGACCCGGCCCGCGACCGCATCGACGTGAACCTGGGGCTGGTGCAGGACGAGTTCGCCCTGCGTGTACACGAGCAAGATCCCGATGGCCGGTACATTCCCCCCGAGACCGAGCTTCGAGGCACGAGACCGGCGGGTCTGGCGCTGAACGACCTGCAGATAACCGACGCGCTTGAAACGGCGCTGGAGAAGGCCGCCGGAGGGCTGAGCACTCCCAGCGTGCGCGCGGAAGACGTACGGGACCTCAACACCGTCCAGGACGCGGTTGACTACCTTGATGGCAGAAGCGAGGAGGACTTCCGCCTTGCATCCTTCTCCCCAACTGATCGCATCTCCGCCATCTTCAAGATCTCCATCTACGGCGGCCTGCTGCTCGCCCTCCCGATCATCGTCTACCAGGCGCTCGCCTTCATCGTGCCGGGCCTCACCGCCAGCGAGCGCCGGGTGCTTCTCGTGGGGGTGTTCGGCTGCGCCTTCTTCATGCTCGCGGGCATGGCCTTCGCCTACTTCATCGTCCTCCCCCGCGCTCTCAACTTCCTCCTTGACGTCGCCGCCGACAACGTCGTCACCGTAACCGGCATCCACGAGTACATCAGCTTCGTCACCCGCATCATTCTGTGGGTGGGGATCGCCTACCAGCTGCCCATGGTGCTCGCGATCGCCGCCCGCGTGGGGCTCGTCACGGCGGGCCAGCTCATGCGCTTCTGGCGCTACGCGATCGTGCTGGTCTTCATCCTCGCCGCGATCGCGACCCCCACGCCCGACCCCCTCACGCAGTCGGTGGTGGCGATCCCCCTGCTCGGCCTCTACTTCCTCGGCGTCCTCTTCGCGAAGATCCTCTACACGCCGCGCGACCCCGGTGAGCCGCCCGCAGGCGCCGAGGGGACCCCGGCGTGACCGTCGCCGAGGAGGCCGGCGCCCTCTACGACGAAGTGCGCTCGTGCCAGCGCTGCGCGCTCGCGCGCACGCGCACGCACGCCGTCCCCGGCGACGGGCCGCTCGATGCCGAGGTCATGTTCATCGGCGAGGCCCCGGGCGTGAACGAGGACCGCCAGGGACTCCCCTTCGTCGGCCAGGCCGGGGCCTTCCTCGAGGAGCTGCTCGGGGAGGCGGGCCTCACCCGCCCCGAGGTCTACATCTGCAACGTCCTCAAGTGCCGCCCGCCCGGCAACCGCGACCCCCTGCCGACGGAGATCGAGGCCTGCAGCGACTACCTCAGCGCCCAGATCCGCCTCATCGATCCCCTTCTCATCGTCACGCTGGGGCGCTACTCGATGTCGCGCTTCTTCCCGAACCAGGCCATCTCGCGCATCCACGGGCGCCCGCGCGAGGCGAACGGCCGTATCCTCGTGCCCATGTACCACCCCGCCGCCGCCCTCCACCAGCAGCGGCTGCGCACCGTCATCATCGAAGACTTCCGCACCCTCCCCGAGCTGCTCGAACGCGCCCGCGACGCCCGCGGCGCCGGCGCCGAGCCCGCCGAAGAGGAGCCGCCCGCCCAGCAGATGAAGCTGTTTGAGTAGCCCCATGCCCCACACCCCCCTTCGCGTCATCCCGCTCGGCGGCCTCGGCGAGATCGGGCGCAACATGATGCTGTTCGAGTACGGCGACGACATCATCGTCGTCGATGTCGGCCTCATGTTCCCCGAGGAGGAGATGCTCGGCGTCGACCTCGTCATCCCCGACTTCTCCTACCTCCACGCCAATGCGGAGAAGCTGCGCGGCGTCTTCCTGACGCACGGCCACGAGGACCACGTCGGCGCCCTCCCCTATTTCTGCCGCGACTTCAGCGCCCCCATCTACGGCACCCGCCTCACGCAGGGGCTCGTGCGCGTGAAGCTGCAGGAGCACAAGCTCCCGACCGAGCCGCTGCAGGAGGTGCAGCCCGGCCAGACCGTCCGCGCGGGCGCCTTCGAGGTCGAGTTCTTCCCCGTCGCCCACAGCATCCCCGATGCCTGCGGGCTCATCATCCGCACGCCCCTCGGCACCGTCGTCCACACCGGCGACTTCAAGCTCGACCACACACCCGTGATGGACCAGCACACCGACCTCACCCGCCTCGGGCAGGTCGGGGGCGAGGGCTGCCTCCTCCTCCTCGCCGACTCCACCTACGCCGAGGTCGAAGGGCACACCCCCAGCGAGCAGCTCGTCGGCGACTCCCTCCGCAACATCATGGTGAACGCGGAGGGCCGCGTCATCGTGGCCACCTTCGCCTCGCTCATCTCGCGCGTCCAGCAGGTCGTCGACGCTGCCGTCTTTACCGACCGCAAGGTGTTCGTGACGGGCCGCTCGATGATCGACAACGTCGCCATGGGCCGCCAGCTCGGCTACCTGGAGGCGCCCCCCGGCACGATCGTGGGCGTCGACGAGATGAAGAGCACGCCCCCCTCGCGCCTCGCCATCGTCACGACGGGCAGCCAGGGCGAGCCCACGAGCGCGCTCACGCGCATCGCCAACGGCAGCCACCGCCACATCACCATCGCCGAGGGCGACACCGTCGTCCTCTCCGCCAACGCTATCCCCGGGAACGAGCAGGCCGTCGCCCGCAACGTCGACAACCTCTTCCGGCAGGGTGCCCGCGTCCTCTACAACCGCGTCGAGAACGTGCATGTGCGCGGCCACGCCAGCCAGGACGAGCTCAAGATCATCCAGAGCATCCTCCAGCCCGAGTACTTCGTGCCCATCCACGGCGAGTACCGCCACCTCGTGACCCACGCCCACCTTGCCGAGCGCGTGGGCGTTCCCGAAGGCAACGCCTTCGTCCTCACCGACGGCGACGTGCTCGAGATCGACGAGAAGGAGGCGCGCCGCGCCGGCCGCGTCGATGCCAGCTACGTCTACATCGACGGCCTCGGCATCGGCGATGTGGACGAGTACATCCTGCGCGACCGTGCCCACCTCTCGACCGACGGCGTCCTCGTCGTGATCGTCGCCGTCGATGCGCAGACGGGGCGGCTCGTGCGCCCCGCGGAGGTCCTCTCCCGCGGATTCGTCGATACGGAGGAGAGCGCCGCCCTCCTCGACCGCGCCGCGCGCGTCGCCGAGGGCGCCCTCGAAGGGCGCGAGCACGCCGCCCCCGCGGGCGAGGTCAACGCCCGTTTGAAAGACGCGCTGAGCAAGTTCTTGTACGATGAGACACGGCGACGGCCGATGGTGCTGCCCGTAACGGTCGAGGTGTAGTCGAGAACCCTCGGACCCCGGCGGCGCCGGCGGGGAGTTCGTCCGCGCAGGAGTACCGTCCCATGGCGGCTCGCTCGCGAGCCCGGTCTTCCGGGCCGAAACAGGTAACCTCCCGGTTCGCTCTCCCAGCGTCACGTCTCTTCCGTGCGCAGATCGCCGCCGTTGTCGTGCTGGCGGGCGCTATCGCCGCACTCCCCTGGTTCTTCGATATCGCCGGCATCGCCACGGACGTCCGCACCTGGCTGTTCGAGACGTTCGGGCTCGGGCTCGGCGTCATCGGCGCCTCGGTCATCGCCTGGGCGGTGGTCTACTGGCGCCGCAGCGACGAGGCGCGCCTGCTCTTCTGGCGGCGCGCCGCCGGCGTTCCCTTCGCGGCGCTCTTCGCCTGGGGCGCCCTCGGCCTGAATACCGCCGACTGGACCGCCGCCGGCGTGCAGTTCAGCGAGGTCACCCTGGGAGGCTCCATCGGCCACTCCCTCGTGAGCGGCTGGCTGGCCGTCCTCGTGTGGCTGGCCTCGCTCGCGCTCGCGCTCGCGCTGCTGGCCCCCCGCTTCTCGCTCACGGTGCTGCGGCAGACCGGCCGCGGCCTCGCCTACGCCTGGGAGCGGCGCTGGCCGCACCTGGTGCTGGCCTCCCTCGGGCGCGGCGTCCTCACGATCGCTCGGGTCTTCCGCCGCCGGGGTCGCGCGTCCGCTCCCGTCATCGGCGCCGACGGCCCCGGCCCGACGGTGTCGTTCGACCCGGAGCCCATCATCTTCCGGCCCCGCGTTGAGCCCGGCGCCCCCCACGCCGACTCCGTCGTCGCCACGCCTCCCCCCGTCGAGGTCGAGGAGGAGGACCCGGAGACTCCCGAGCTGGAGCCGCGGGACTCGCTGGAGGAAGCGGACCTGCCGGAGGCCGAGCCCGGGCTGGAGGATGAACCCCAGCAGCTCGCCTTCGAGGACCGGAATGGCTGGCAGCTCCCGCCGGTCGAGCTCTTCCAGGAACCCAAGCCCAGCCGCAACCACAAGCACGACAACGCCGCCCGCGCCCAGCTCATCGTCGATACCCTTGCCAGCTTCGGCGTCGATGCCTCTGTCGTGGAAATCAACGAGGGGCCCGCGGTCACCCAGTTCGGCGTGGAGCCCGGCTGGGAGGTCAAGTACAGGGAGGTGCCCGTCAAGGACGCCGGCGGCAAGGCTGTCGTGGGCGCCGACGGTCGCCCGGTGAAGGAGCGGGTCGAGACGGGCCGCACGCGCGTGCGCGTCAACAAGATCACGGCGCTCCAGAGTGACCTCGCGCTCGCCCTGGCCGCTCCCAGCCTGCGGATCGAGGCGCCCGTGCCGGGACGCGCCATCGTCGGCATCGAGGTGCCCAACGAGACGGCCACCGTCGTCACCCTGCGCAACGTCATGGAGAGCTCGCAGTACCGTGACGTGAGCGCGCGCTCGAAGCTCGCCATCTCGCTTGGTAAGGGTGTCTCCGGCGTGCCCGTCGTGGCCGACCTCGCGAAGATGCCCCACCTGCTCATCGCCGGGGCCACCGGCAGCGGCAAGAGCGTTTGCCTGAACGCCATCGTGTCGAACCTCGTGACGAACGCGACGCCCGACGAGGTGCGTTTCATCATGATCGACCCCAAGCGGGTCGAGATGACGACCTACGGCCGTCTCCCCCACCTCGCCTTCAGCGAGGTCATCGTCGATCTCGACAAGGTGGTCGGCACCCTCCAGGCGGTCGTCGCCGAGATGGAGGCCCGCTACCGCAAGTTCTCCGAGCTGGGCGTCCGCAACATCGAGGGCTACAACCGTCACGCCCGCGTCCTCAAGAAGCTGCCCTACTGGGTGCTCATCATCGACGAGCTCGCCGACCTGATGATGGTCGCCCCCTTCGAGGTCGAGAAGCTGCTCTGCCGTCTGGCCCAGCTGGCGCGGGCGACCGGTATCCACCTCGTCGTCGCCACCCAGCGCCCCTCGGTCGACGTGGTGACCGGCCTCATCAAGGCCAACTTCCCCACCCGTGTCGCCTTCGCCGTCACTTCCATCACCGATTCCCGAACCATCCTCGACATGGGAGGCGCGGAGAAGCTGCTCGGCCAGGGCGACATGCTCTACCTGCCCACCGACGCCGGGAAGCCGAAGCGCATCCAGGGCGTCTACGTTTCCGATGCGGAGGTCGAGCGCCTCGTCGAGTTCTGGGCCGATGAGCGCTTCCACGCCCTTCGCCCCGAAACCGCCGACGACCTTCTCGAGGAAGCCCTCATCGCGCAGAACGGCGGCGACGATATCGAGGTCGAGGAGGACGACCCCCTCCTCGACGATGCCCGCGATCTCGCCGCGCGGCACACCCGCCTCTCGCCGTCGCTGCTCCAGCGCCGGCTCAACGTCGGTTTCCTCAAGGCCGAACGACTCATCACCCAGCTCGAGCGGGAGGGCATCCTCGGGCCGCGGCTGGAGGGCGAGTCCCGCGAGGTGCTCGCCGGCACGGCCCCTGACGAAGGCGCTTGATACACTCAGGGGCATGACCCTTCGGAGCCTCCTCGGCCGCAACCGTCCGCGCGACCGTTCCAGCGAGGAACGCCTGGCGCGCTGCTTCGCCTGCGATGCCGACCTGGTCGGCTCGCGCAGCTACGAGCAGCACCGCGTCTGCCACGCCTGCGGGCACCACTACCATCTCGATGCGCGCGAGCGCGTCGCCAGCATCCTCGATACAGGCACCTTCCGCGAGATCGACCGCAGCGTGACCGCGCTCGACCCGATCCAGTTCCGCGAACCCCAGTCCTACCGCCACCGTGTGCTCGAGGCCCAGCGCCGCACGGGCCTCACCGAGGCGGCCCTGACCGGCGTGGGCACGCTTTACGGCCGGGAGGTCGTGGTCGCCGCCCTCGACTTCAGCTTCCTCGGCGGCTCCATCGGCGTTGCCGCCGGCGAGCGGCTCGCCCGCGCCTTCGAGCGCGCCGCCAACCGCGAGCAGGCCGTCATCACCGTGCTGTCGACTTCCGGCGTGCGGATGCGCGAGGGGCTGCTCGCGCTCATGCAGCTCCCCCGCCTCGCCACGGCCCACCAGAAGCTGGTGGAACGCGGTCTGCCCCACGTCGCCCTCCTGTCCGACCCCTCGACGGGCTCCGCCTTCGCCGGGCTCGCCAACCTCGCCGACTTCATCATCGCCGAGCCCAACGCCTTCGTCGGCTACTCCGCCCTGCGCGAGATGCGCGAGCAAGCAGGCGATGAGCTTCCGGACGACGCGCACACGTCCGAGTCGCACCTGCGCCACGGACTCATCGACGCCGTCGTGCGGCGCGAGGACCTGCGCCCCTCCCTCGGGCTCCTGATCGACCTCTTCATGAGCAACTACGAGCTCCGCCCCGTCGGGCGCCCGGAGCGCGAACCGCGCGAGTACGCGCAGCTCCAGGCGTGGCGGCAGGTCCAGCTCTCCCGCCACGAGAACCGCCCCACCGCCCCCGACCTCATCCGGCGCATGACCACCACCTTCGTCGAGATCCACGGCGACCGCAGCGGCGAGGATGACCCTGCCATCAGCGCGGGTATCGGCCTGCTCGGCGGCGAGGCGGTCGTGCTCATCGGCCAGAACCGCCTGCAGGGGATCGCCGAACCCGGCACCATCGGCCCGGCGGGTTTCCACAAGGCGCGTCGCGCCATCCGCCTCGCGCAGAAGTTCAAGCTGCCCCTCATCACCCTGCTCGACTCGGCCGGCGCCCGAGCCGACCTGACCGCCGAGCAGGCGGGGCTCGGCGACGCCATCGCCCGCTGCATGCGCGACATGCTGCGCGTGCAGTCCCCGTCACTCGCCGTCATCGTCGGCGAGGGCGCCTCCGAGGCGGCCGTCGCCATGGGCGTGGCCGACCGCGTGCTCATGCTGGAGAACGCCGTCTACGAGGTCGTCTCCCCCGAGGACGCGGCCCTGCGGCTGTACGGCGAGGCCGCCCAGGCCGAGCAGGCGGCCGAGCGCCTGCGCCTCACCTCCCACGACTGCGTCCGCCTGGGCATCGTCGATACGGTTGTCCCCGAGCCGGGCGAAGGGGCCCATACGAGCCACGACGAGGCCGCGCTGCTGCTGCGCCGTTACCTCGTCCGCTCCCTGACGGCCATCCAGAACGAGCGCCCACGGCGCCGCCTGAATCGTCGCCGCGAGCGCTACCGGAACACGGGTGAGACGCACGCCTGGGTCCGGGGCCGCGTCGAACGCCGCCTCGCCGACCTGACCGATCGTTTCGCCCACTGGCGGCGCCGCGCTGGACGCCAGCCCCGCCGCGCTCCCCGCCTCGCGGAGACGCCGGCCGACCCGGAGATCATGCGCTAGCGCTCAGGCCGGATCAGGAACCCGGAACCGCTCGACCTTGAGTTCCCGGGCCTTGTGGCGCGCCGACCAGATGTCGTAGGCCATCTGCAGGCCGAGCCAGGTCTCCGGCGAGGAGCCGAACGCCTGCGAAAGCCGGAAGGCCATCTCCACCGAGAGGCCCGCTCGCTCGTTGACGAGGTCGGAGAGAGCCTGCCTGGTCACCCCCAGCCCTTCAGCGGCCCTGGTAACCGTCAGTCCCAACGGCTCAAGGCACTCATGCCTGACGATCTCACCTGGATGGGGAGGATTCTGCATCGCCATCTACGACACCTCGCTAGTGGTAGTCCGTGTAGTCAACGTCCACGGCGTGCTCGTTCTCGAACCTGAAGGTAACTCGCCAATTGCCTGAGACCGAGACCGCATAGTGCCCCTTGTAGGTTCCGGAGAGCGCATGGAGCCGAAAGCCCGGCAGGTTCATGTCTTGTGGTGTGCGGCTCTCGTCGAGAACGCCGAGGATGCGGCGAACCCTTCGAACGTGCTCTGGGGCGATGCGGTGAGCGCCCCGACCTGTGTACAACGACCGCAGTCCCCGGTGCTTGAAGGACTGGATCAATGGGGAACTAGTGTCGTCCGTCACCTGTCACTTGTCAACAGGCAGTGGGGATCGGGAAGGAAAGGTGCGCCTGGGAGGAAAGGACGGCTAGGCCCGCCGGCGAGCGGGCTCCCTGGCGCCGTCCATGGCACCGGGCAGGACTGTGCGCCGGGCGGGGGCGGAGGGCTCCTGGCAGGCCCGCACGAACACGTTGTCCACGCTGTCGATGATCCCGTGGTCGCGGGCCTCGTCGCGCACGTACGCCACGGTGCTCGAGATCGTCGCTTCGAAGGCCGGCCAGTCGTGGCAGCGCAGCACGCGCAGGTGCCGCGTCGACTCGTTCCACTCGACGATGAGGCGGGGGCTGGTGGAGGGGCCCGCGCTGAAGCGGGTGTAGCCGCCGAGGTATTCCTTCGTCAGGTACAGGCCTTTGGCCGAGGGGTCGATGGAGGCTCGTTGGAGTGCATCCCAGCTCTCGCCAAGGGCAAGTAGCAATCGAAAGGCGACATCGCTGGTGTCTGCTCGCATCAAGCTCTCCTGGTGAGAAACCAAGGCAGTCGACGCGAGAACCGGTCGACACCCCACCGCCTTTCAGTCTACGCGCGTGCCCGGCGCCTTGCCACGCCCTCGGCCGTTCTGTCGCCTTCCGGGGTGACGGTTTCGGCGCGCGACCGGGAGCGGACGGCCTGCTACGATCCCTTCCCTGCCGTGGGGCTGTAGCTCAATTGGGAGAGCGTTTGACTGGCAGTCAAAAGGTAGGGGGTTCGAATCCCCCCAGCTCCACCAACGGTAGCTCGGCATCGACCGGACGCCGTACCCGTCAGGCGTTCCCGCCGATGTCCTCGATGAACGCGTCGGGGGTGGCCATGAACCGCAGGCGGCACTCGAGCGAGCAGAAGTAGTACCAGCGGCCACGGTAGAAGCGCTTCGCGCCGATGCCGCCGGCGCGCTCGGGAGCGCCCCCGGCCACATGGCCGGTGACGGCGTCGACATCGCCTTCGTCGACCTCCCGGCCGCAGACGAGGTCTACTGCCAGGGCCGCACCTCGTCCAGCGTGTCGGCCGCCAGGCGTAGGCATTCGTCGGCGCTGCCCCAGGCGAGGGCGCGCTCCTTGCCGCGGCGGCTGAAGAAGTGGAGGTCGTACTCCTCCGTGTAGCCGATGCCGCCGTAGAGGATGTGGGCCTGCATGGTGACCTCGGTGGCGGCACGGGAGGCCAGCGCCTTGGCCTTGGCGATCTCCCGGTCCGTGGCGAGCCCCTGGTCGAGGTTCCAGACAGCTCGGTAGGCGAGGAAGCGGGCCGCGAGGGTATCGGTGGCCATGTTCGCGCAGTGGTGCTGGACGGCCTGGAAGGAGCCGATGGGGCGCCCGAACTGGACGCGCATCCCCACGTAGTCGACCGTCATGTCGAGGGCCTGCTGGGCGTTCCCGAGGCACTGCACGGCGCAGAGCGCTCGCCCTGCGCGGTGGAGGAAGCGGAGCGACTCCTCGCCGCCGGCGCGGCGGGCGGGGGCGCCGTCGTAGGCGCAGTGCGCGACCGGCGTCCGCGCGATCGTGCTCAGCGACTCCGTGGAGACGCCGCCGGCGCGCGCGTCGACGAGGTAGAGGCCGGGCTCGCCGTCGTCCGTCGCCTCCACCAGGTGGTGCGTGACCTCGGCGCCGTAGTCGACGAAGCGCACCTCGCCGCTCAGGGCGCCATCGACGATGCGCGGGGCCGCGCCGTCGCCGGGCGTCGCGGCCTGGAGGGCGGGCGCGATTGTGGCCGAGCCCCCGATGACGGCGGATACGAGTTCGGCGGCGAGGGCCTCATCGCCGTGACGTTCGAGCGCGAGGGCGGCGGCGATCGTCTCCAGGAAGGGGATGATGCAGGCCCTGCGCGTCAGCTCTTCGAGCAAGATCGCTGTGTCGGTCAGCTCCCCGCCTTCGCCGCCGTGGCTCCTGCCGAAGGGGAGGGCGAGGAAGCCCCCGCCCCGCAGGTATTCCCAGAGCGGCTGGTCGATGCCGCCCGCGCGCTCCAGCTCGCGGATGCGGTCGAAAGGCACTTCGTTGCGGAGGTAGTCGCGCAGGGAGTCGCGGAGAAGGCGCTGGGTCTCGCTGAGGGTCGTGTCCATGGGCGCGCCTACCGGGGGAGGCCGAGGCCGCGGCGGGCGATGATGTCGCGCTGCACCTCGTTGGCGCCGCCCCCGAAACGCTGGATCGGAGAGGCGCGGTAGGTGCGTTCGAGCTCGCCGCGCAAGGGGGCGAAGCCGCCCGCCTCCTCCGTGAGCGCTCCTTCCTGGCCGAGAAGGTCCATGGCGACGCTGCTGATACGGTAGCGCAGTTCCGAGGTCCAGATCTTCGACATGGAGGCTTCCATGGTGGGCGTATCGCCCGCCGCGACGATCGAGGCGTTCGTGAGTACGAGCCCCTCCATCACGTCGAGGTCGAGCTCCAGCTCGACCAGGCGGCGGCGGATGGCGTCGTCCTCCAGGAGCTCGGGGCGCTTCTCGCGGACGTGCGCCAGGAGGCGATCGAAGATGTGGCGAAGGCCGCCCCCGGCTCCGATCCAGACCCGCTCGTGGTCGAGGGCGTTGGCGATGATGTACCAGCCCTGGTTGACCTCGCCGATGAGGGCGTCGCTGGGAACGCGCACATCCTCGAAGAAGACCTCGTTCGTACGCCCGCCCGACATGGTCATGATCGGCCGCACGGAGATGCCGGGCGTATCCATGGCCACGATGAAGGTGGAGATGCCGCGGTGCTTGGGCGCCTCGGGGTCGGTGCGGCAGGCGAGCCAGACGTGCGAAGCGGTATCGGCGGCGCTGGTCCACAGTTTCTGCCCGTTGATGAGCCACTCGTCGCCGTCCTTCACGGCGAGCGTCTCGAGGGCGGCGAGGTCGGTGCCGGCGTTCGGCTCGGAGTAGCCGAGGCAGATGGTGATCTCGTTCGCCCAGATGCCGGGCAGGTACTTCTCCCGCTGCGCCTCGGTGCCGAAGCGGTGGATGGCGGGACCGACCATGGTGCCGAAGCCGGAGCCGTACGGGATCTCCCGCCTGGCGAACTCCTCGGTCATGACGAACTGGAACCACTGGGACTTGCCCTCGCCGCCCAGCTCCTCCGGCCAGCACATGCGCACCCAGCCGCGATCCTCGAGGGCCTCGCGCAGGCGCGACTGCTGGGGGCCGAGCTGGGCGGCCTCCCCGCGATTGGCGAGCTCCGTGCGCAGGGCGGGCGTATCGAACTCCGCGAGGAAGGCGCGCACCTCCTCGCGGAAGGCCTCGAGCTCCTCGTTCCAGCCGAACTCCATGCCGGCGCCTACGCCTGGCCGTCGGTTCGCCAGGCCCCCGTGCCCGGGAAGCTGTGGTCGATGGCGTCGTGCACGGTCTGTTCGCCGGTGCCGATGATGCGCTTGTGGGTGAAGCGCCAGCGCCCGTCGGCCTCCTTGCGGAGACGCTCCTGGTAGATGCCCCCGCCGGGCGCGACGCCCGGCTTCCGGTCGTCGCCGACATCGAGGTAGCTGATGACCGTCGCCTCGTCGCCGTCGATCTCGATATGCACGTTCGTGGTCGTGTGCTTGCCGGTGGCGACGCCGCCGGCGTCGAGACGGCGGTAGAGGCCGCCGATCGCCTCTCGGCCGGCCAGCCTCCCCTCGAGCGACTCGCCGTAGCCGCTGATGTCGAGGATGGCGTCCTCCGTGAAGAGGCAGATCAGATCCTCGACGACGTTGGGGATGTCGTGCAGGAGGAGGTACTCGTACACGGTGCGGCGGACACCTTCGACCGCCTCCAGGTAGGTGACTCGCTTCTCCAGCTCTTCGATCGTAGCCATACAGTCCTCCCCGTGCCGGCGTAGGGCGATGCTTTACCCCTGCGGCGGCTCTGTCAACGTTACGCGGAGTGCGTTGACCGGCCCTCTTCCCGTTCGCCTATGATGCGGGACCGGCACATCCTGCGGGAGGCAGCGCCATGGTCCTCGAGAACCGCCCCTCCCCGACGCCCACCGGGCGCACGCAAGAGCCCGACATGGGCACGGGGTTAATCGACACCGAACGGTACATCTCCCCCGAGTTCGCGAAGCTCGAGTGGGAGCGGATGTGGACGAAGGTCTGGCTGAACGCGGGGCCCCTCTCGGACATCCCCGAGCCCGGCGACCACTTCGTCCATGAGATCGGGCGGGAGTCGTTCATCTTCATCCGCACGTCCGAGGACGAGGTGAAGGGCTACTACAACATCTGCCCGCACCGCGGCAGCCGCCTGCGCCCGAGCGTGGGCATGGGCCACGCGGAGCAGATCCAGTGCCCCTTCCACCTGTGGACGTTCGACATCGAGGGCAAGCTGCAGAACGTGCCCGACCGCCAGCACTTCGTGAACGGCATCCCCGAG
>JAJDYW010000034.1 GCA_022824925.1 Dehalococcoidia bacterium
CCGTTGGCGGGGGGCGCCGCGGGGGCGGTGGCCGGCTGGGCGGGACCGAGCACGGCGGCCGCGCAGGCGACCTCCAGCGGCACGGGGCTGCCGGGGTCGCGGCGGAAGTCGGCGGCGGCGAGCTCCGCCACGGCCGTTGTCAGGACGCCGACTTCGGGGGCGCGGTCGCGGGCGGCGCCGAGGAGGCGCTCGCGCAGGGTGTCGATGGTCTCGCGGGTGAAACGGGCCATGTCGAGCCCGTCGCCCGCGACGTCGCGGGCGATCTCGAGGGCGGCGCCGAGGTCCTTGTCGGCGATGGCCCCGGCGAGCCTCTCCGTACGCTCGTCGCGGACGAGCCCAAGCGACTCGAGGACGTCGTCGGTGCCGGGGGCGGAGCCGTACATGGAAGCGATCTGCTCGAGCAGGGTGATGGCGTCGCGGAGGGCGCCGCGGGCCTCGCGGGCGATGGCGAGCAGCCCCTCCTCGGGCACGCTGACGCCTTCCTCGCCGGCGATGAAGCGCAGGCGCTCGACCATCGCCTCGATGGGCACGCGGCGAAAGTCGAAGCGCTGGCAGCGCGAGGTGATGGTCGCGGGGATCTCGTGCAGCTCGGTGGTGGCGAGGATGAAGATGGCGTGGGGCGGGGGCTCCTCCAGCGTCTTCAGGAGGGCATTGAAGGCGCCCGTCGTGAGCATGTGCACCTCGTCGAGGAGGTACACCTTGCGGGCGAGGTCGCTGGGGGCGAAGGCGATCTTGTCGCGCAGCTCGCGGACGTCGTCGATGCCGCGGTTGCTGGCGGCGTCCATCTCGATGAGGTCGAGGGCGGCGCCGCGGTTGATGGCCTCGCAGGAGCGGCAGGCGTTGCAGGGCTCGCCCTCGGCGAGGTCGTGGCAGTTGACGGCCTTGGCGAGGATGCGGGCGGTGGTCGTCTTGCCGGTGCCACGGGGACCGGCGAAGAGGTAAGCGTGGGCGACCTTGTCGGTGGCGAGGGCGTTGCGCAGCGTCCCCACGACGTGGTCCTGGCCGACCACTTCCTCGAACCCACGCGGGCGCCACTTCCCGTAGAGCACCGTCCCTCCCCGGCCATGAAGCGTCTGGCGACGTGCGCCAGGGTGAGTATAGAACGGATGTCCCGCCGATCGCGAAGGTGGGGGCCGAACGGCCCCCACCCTGCGATCAAACCCAGACCGGGAGCATCGCCTTCCGGCGAGGCTCCCGCATGGCGGCGGTCAGGCCGCCCGCACGATCGGCTCCCCGGCAAGGAAGCGATCGACGGGGGTCGGCTCCGCCTTGAGGACGCTGATGGGCGCCACGGCGGTGTTGGCGCGCGCCGGGTCGGCGCGCAGGGCCAGCCATTCCCTGCGGTGTCGCACCGCAGGCGAGTTCGCCTCGACGAGGCGCCCCAGAAGGACCGACCGGGCCAGTGCATGCTCAATCACGAATACACCTCCGTTATGAGCGTGGCGGCGGCGCCCCCGCCACGGGGGCGCGACCTGGCGCGTCGTGGGGGACGCACGACTACTTACGGCCGTTCCGGGTCTGGGCGTTCGCTCGAAGCGGGTTCGAAGCGATCGAGAGACCCCCACATGAGGTCCCTCCTACGCCGGCGGGGTTAGCTGTCGGGCTACGACTGGAGGTGCCGTCCGCTTTCGCGGTACGCCCCTGACGGTGGCGGGTCCCCCGCTCCCCCTGAGGGGATTAGGCGGCAGCAAACGCTGCCTATCCAGCGTTTCAGGTTGGCGCTCAAGGGGCAAGGGGCAGCCGGCGCGCAGAGGTGACGATCGTGTTACCAGTGGATCGCGAGCCAGACGGTGGGCCCATCGGGGTCGGTCCAGGCGACGCGGTGGCGACGGTGCGGGGGGATATCGACCCAGCCGCCGGCCGCCAGGTCCAGGGTCTCGCCGTCGTCGAACTCGAGGCGGGCGCGGCCCTGCACGACCAGCACGAACTCGCGGGCGGGCTGGTCGTACCAGAAGCCCTCGGGGGAGGCGTGGCCGGTCGAGACGATGCGCTCGATGCGAACGGCGCCGTTCTCGGCAAGGGTCTCGGTGAGCTCCTCGGGGAGGTCCGCGGGAAGGTCGCGGAGCAGGTCGCCGGCGTTCATCGGGCGGCGGCGAGGACGTTGCGGGCGGCCTCGGCGGCGAGGCGGGCGCCCTCGACCGGCGGGTGGCCGCGCAGCCAATCGCTGAAGACCTCGACCGCGGTCGGACCCTGCCGGCCAGTCTCGTCGAGGATGCGGAGCAGAGCGGCCAGGTCGATGTCGCCGTGGCCGGGAAGGAGGCGCTTGCCGATCGTCTCGGCGACGACGTCGGGCTCGGGGTCGGCGGGGGCGTCGCTGATCTGGAGATGGATCACCTTCTCGCCGGGGATCGAGCGCAGCAGGTCGGGGTCGGGGCCGGAGCGGAACCAGTGCCAGGCATCGACGACGAGCCCGGCGTTGGGGCGGTCGGCGTCACGCACGATGGGCCAGGCGGCGGCGAGGTCGGGGATGCCCGTCCAGGGGAGGAACTCGACGCCGAGCTGCTGGCCGTAGCTGGCGGCGACGTCGCAGGCGATGGCCAGGCCCTCGGCAGCGGCAGCGACATCGGTGGCGGGGGCCATCGTCACGGCAAGGACGGTATCCGAGCCGAGCTCCGCGGAGGTGCCGCAGATGCGCGCCGTCTCCTCGACGATCGCATCGCGCTCGCCGGGGCCGTCCGCCCAGGCGGTGATGTACTCCAGCATCGCGAGCCTGACGTCGGCGCGGTCGAGGATGGCGCGCATGTTCGCGTTCGAAAGGCCCTCGGCGCGGGCCTCGTCGTAGTGCGACATCCACATGGAGATGCCGGCGAAGCCGTTCGCGCGGGCGGCCTCGACCCGTCCCGCGAAGGTGGTCGTGCCGATGGCGCCGAGGCAGAGGACGAGGTCAGCGGGTACGAGCACCGCCGGTCTCCCAGGTGATGAGCAGGCCCTGCAGGGGGGGGCGCCAGTTCGGGCGCCACTCGCCGCCGGGCTCGCGCGCGTACAGCTCGTCGAGGCGGGCGGCGACGCGGGCCCCGGCGTCGGGCACGTCCGCCGCCTCCACGTCGTCCAGCGCGAAGGCCACGGCTTCCTCCTCGTTGGTGGGGTAGGCGGTGCGCTCGGGCCAGGTGAAGGGCTCGGGCAGGAGGCGTACCTCGGGGAGGAGGCCCGCTTCCCACATGACCGGCAGCAGCTCACGGTGGTCGGGCGAGCGCACCAGCTCGACGCCGTGGGCGATTTCGAAGAGCCAGGCGTTGCGGGCGGGCGGGGTGGGGTTCCAGATCCAGATGGCGGCGCGCCGGGCGGCGGCACGGTCGAGCTTCAACACGAACTCATCGATCTCGCGGACGAAGTAGACGACATCGACGCTGATCACGAAGTCGCCCTCCGCCCCGGCCTCGAGCCAGGGGGCCCGCTCGAGGGTCGCGTTCGTGATGCCCGCCTCCGCGGCCGAGGCGAGGAACTGGTCGCCCATACCGGGGGCGGGCTCGGCGTTGGTGAGGGCGCGGCAGCGCAGCGCGAGCGGAAGCCCGACGCGCCCGGCGCCGCCACCGACATCGACGACGTGGTCGTCGGGGCGGACGAGGGCGGCAATCTGAGCGAGGTTCGCATCGAGCTCGCGGTGGGGGTCGAAGCGGTAGGAGGGAGCGTGCTTGCTCCAGCGGTCGGCGTTGAGCTCGTCGAGCGCCAGCGCGTCGCGCTGATCGCGCCTGGCATCGAAGAGCGCCTGGTAGCGTTCGAGGGCGGTCATGGCGGGTGCAGGATAGCCGCTGGCCGGGTGCGCTGCTGGCGCTATGACGAGCGCGAGCGGCGGTCGCGGAGGAGCTCGTAGGCGAGCACGGCGAGCACGGCTCCGAGGAACGGCCCGAGCCAGTAGATCCAGTGCGCGCTCCACTCGCCGCCGGCAACGGCGGGGCCGAGCGAGCGGGCGGGGTTCATGGAGGCCCCCCCGATGGGCGCCCAGGCGATGATGGCAAGCCCCACGTACGAGCCCACGGCGATGGCGGCGAAGCTGCCCTGCGCGCGCTCGTCGGTGGCGACGCCGAGGATCACGAGTACGAGGAAGAACGTGAGGATGACCTCGCCGAGGAAGGCGGCGTCCACGCCGCCGATGGCGGGCGCCGTGGCGCCGGCGTTCCCGGCGTCGCCGGCGATGGTCACGATGGCGATTCCCGCGACGACGGCTCCCGAGAGCTGGGCGGCCATGTAGGCGAGGGCCCGCAGCGAGCCGATGCGGCCGGTGAGGCGGAAGGCGAGCGTGACGATGGGGTTGATATGCGCGCCCGACACGTGCCCCAGGGCGTAGATCATCGCGACCACCACGAGGCCGGCAGCGATCCCGGCGCCGACCAGGGTCACGGCGCCGCCGCTGGTGGCGTCGACGGCGGCCGCGCCCGCGCTGAAGAAGACCAGGGCGAACGTGCCCAGCACCTCGGAGAGGAGCGTGGCGGCCGCGCCCCGGCGGTCGGCCCGCCAGTCGCGGTCGGTTTCGACCCCGGTCACGGTCTGCCACAGGCTGCTATCGGCCACGTCAACGCACCTCCGGCGCGGCGGCGGAGTATACGGGCGGGTTGTGATCGCCGGTTAGCAGCGGTCTCAGGGGATCGACTCGTGGAACTCGCCGGCGATGTGGCCTGCGGCCACGAGGCGGTCGTACTCCTCGTCCGAGACGCCCAGCAATTCGCGGTAGACGTAGTCGTTGTCCTGGCCGAAGGCGACCGGAGGGCGGCGAACACCGCCCCCGGAGGCGGGGAGGCGGTAGGGCGGCGCGGGGTACGCAAACGTGCCCACGTCATCGACGAGGTCGCGGGGCTGGTAGAGGTCGCGGGCCTGCACGTGGGGGTCGTCGAGCACGCGCCAGGAGGGGAGGACGGGGGCGGCGGGGACGCCCGCCGCCTGCAGCCGGTGGAAGAGCGCCTCGTCGTCGAGTTCGCGTGTCCACTCCGCGAGCCTGGCATCGAGGAGGTCGTGGGCGGCGGCCCGACCGGCGCCCGTCGCAAGCTCCGGGGCGGCGGCCCACGCGGGGTCGCCCATGACGCTTCGGAGGGCCTCCCACTCGTCGTCGCCGGTGACGGTGATGGCGATCCAGTGGTCGTCGCCGTCGCCGTCACCCTCGGGGAGGCTGGGGTAGACGCCGCTCGGGGCGATGCCGTCGGCGGCGTAGATGGAGCGATTGCCGATGGCGCTCCCGACCGCGCCGTTGAGGGCGTGGTCGAGGTAGGCCTGGGCGAACATGCCGCCCGCGTTCTCGGCCTGGGCCAGCTCGATGAACTGCCCCTTGCCGGTGTTGGTCCGGTGCCAGAGGGCGAGGAGCACGGAGAAGGCGATCTGGGAGCCGCTCACGTAGTCGGCGGCGAAGATGGGCGAATTCGTGGAGGGGTCGCCCTCGGGGTAGCCGCGCAGGATCTGGTGGCCCATGACGCCTTCGAGGTGGGCGCCCAGCGTGCGCGCGTCGGAGTATTCGCCGGTGAGGCCGTAGCCGGAGGCGCGAACGAAGATGATGTCGTCGCGCTGCTCGCGGAGCCAGTCGTAGGTGATCCCGAGCTTCTCCATGGTGCCGACGGCGCTGTTCTCGATGACCACGTCGGAGCGGGCGGCCACGCGCCCGAGGAGGTCGCGCCCTTCAGGCCGGCGGAGGTCGACGGTGAAGCTGCGCTTGTTGCGAAACATCCCGACGAAGAGGGCGCAGTAGTTCCAGGGGCGGGGGCCGGGGTCGTCGTTGGGGTAGGAGATCGCGGAACCCGCGGCGGCGGCTTGCTCGCGGGTGGGGCGGGCGATGCTGGCGCGCGTGAGCGGCTGCCACACGTACTGGTTCTCGGCCTTGAGCACCTCCGCGCCGAGGTCGGCGAGGATGACGGTCGAGAACGAGCCCGCCCACACACCGGTGAGGTCGATGACGCGCACGCCTTCGAGAGGGAGGGGAGTGCTCACAGCGGGAACCGTACGCCCCGGCGGCGCGCTCCGCGAGCCTCTGCCTGCGTCACAGGAGGGCGTCGGCGAGGGCGGTGAAATCGGGGACGGTGAGGTCGGGCCGGAGGGGGGAGTCCTCGTAGGGGAGGTCGCCGCGGTTCACGAAGGCGGCGCGGAAGCCGCAGGCGCGGGCGCCGAGCACGTCGAACGAGTTCGCCGAGACCATCAGGCACTGGGCGGGTTCGAGGCCGAGGCTGGTCGCGGTGTGGCGGTAGACGGCCGGGTGGGGCTTGAAGGCGCCCACCTCGCCCACGGAGATGACGGCGTCGAAGTCCCAGCGGATGCGGTTCGTGGCGAGGTGATCGAGGAAGTGGGCGTTCCCGTTGGAGAGTGCAACGAGGTCGTAGCGTTCACCGAGGCGTTCCAGGGCGGGCAGCACCTCGGGGAAGGGGTTCAAGTCCTGCCAGAACGCCATGATCTCCGCCACCCCGGCGTCGCCGTCATCGAGGCGGTTGAGCTTCAGGGTGTAGCGCAGGGCGCGCTGGCAGGTGGCGAGGTAGCCGCTGTGGCCGAGCTGCAGGATCGTGTCCTGGTACTGCTCGATGCGCTGGCGGGCGCGCCACTGCGCCCAGAACCGGCCGGCGTCCACGTCGAGGCCGCGTTCGCCGAAGTAGCGGGCCAGCGGGGGCTCGAGGCTCCCGCCGAGGTCGAGAACGGTGCCAAAGAGGTCGAAGGTCAGGGCGCGGACGCCGTCGAAGCTGCTCATGAGCCCGGAGGATAGCGGGCGCGGACGCGGGGAGCGCGCCGCGGGATCGACAAGAGCGCGGCAATCGCCCACGATTGCCCCTGACCCGCGACCGGCCGGCCGCGGGAGGAGTACAGCGATGAAGTTCGGCATCTTCTTCGAGATATCGGTCCCGCGCCCATGGGGCCCCGAGACGGAGTACACCGTCTACCAGAACTGCCTGGAGCAGGCGCGCGTCGCGGACGAGCTGGGGTTCGACCAGGCGTGGGCGGTGGAGCACCACTTCCTCGAGGAGTACTCGCACTGCTCGGCGCCGGAGGTGTTCCTGACAGCGATCGCGATGCAGACGAAGCAGATCCGCGTGGGGCACGGCATCGTGACCTGCGTTCCCGAGCTCAACAGCCCGATCCGGGCGGCCGAGCGCGCGGCCGTCCTCGACCTCGTGTCGGGCGGGCGGCTGGAGTTCGGCACGGGGCGCTCGGCGACGTGGACCGAGCTCGGCGGCTTCGGCGCGAACCCGGACGAGACGAAGAAGACGTGGGACGAGTACGTGCGCGTCATCCCGAAGATGTGGACGCAGGAGCGCTTCGGCTGGCAGGGCCGGGCCTTCTCGATGCCCGAGCGCACCATCGTCCCCAAGCCGTACCAGAAGCCGCATCCGCCGATGTGGGTGGCGGTGACGAGCGTGGGCACGGAGATCGACGCGGCCGAGCGCGGGTTGGGCAGCCTCGGGCTCTCCTTCGGGGGCGTGGGCGAGCAGGCGCACAAGATCGCGGGCTACCGCAAGCGCATCCAGTCGTGCGACCCGGTTGGGGAGTTCGTGAACGAGCAGGTGAACACGGTCAGCTTCCTCTACTGCCACGAGGACGACGAGAAGGGAATCACGACGGGCCAGCAGCTGGCGGGAACGTTCAACTACCTCTCCGAGCAGACGCTGGCGACGAGGCAGGCGTACCCGACGCCGTCGTACCTCTCGCCGGGGCTGCTCTACCAGCTGCGGCGGGAATCGACGGGCGGGCCGGAGGGGCGCGTGCCCGAGGGCCTCACGATCGGCGACCCGCACCGCGTGGCGCAGGCCGTGGCCCGCTGGGAGGAGGCGGGCGTCGACCGCATCAACTTCCTCCTGAACGTGGCCGAGATGGTCCCGCAGGAAGACGTGCTCGCCTCGATGCGGCTCTTCGCGAAGGAAGTGATGCCGCAGTTCCAGGAGGCGAAGACGGCCGAGCCCGCCGAGGCGACGGCGGCGGGCGGCGCCTGATGCCGCTCACGGGAACGCGCGACCTCGGCGCGATCGCGGACTCGGCAGCGCTCGTCCCCAACCTCGAGACGGAAGAGTGGGAGCTGAAGGGCGCCCAGCACCTGCAGCTTCACTACGAGCTCGGCGGGGAGCGCACGGGTCTGCTGCCGCCCGCCCTCCACCCCAGCATCCCCCCGACGCTGCTGGTCAACGTGACCCACGTGCCCGAGAGCGAAGCGGGCGCCTTCACGTTCGCGACGGTGCGGGTCGGGTGCCGCTCGGGGGCGCGGCCGCGAGGGCTGCTCGTGCGGGGCTACTGCGACTCGCCCACGGCGGCGGCGGTGCTGCGCGAGCGCTGGGGCCTGCCCCTGGAGATCGCGGACGTGCGGCTCGACCCGAGCTACGCGCGGGCCGCCACGAGCGTGACGCTCGACGGGACCACGATCCTCGCGGGGGAACTGGTCGACCCGCAGCCGATCACGGGCGCGGACGTGCAGTACATGGCGACCCTCGCGCTCGCGCGGGTGGCGCGGGACGGGGAGGAGACGCTGCTGATCCAGGTCGACCCCGACTACACGTTCGAGCGGGCGCAGCGGGGCACGGCGCGCCTCACCGCGTTCGACGCAGAAGCCTGGAGCCTGCCGGGCGCGACCGCCGCCCACCCCATCTCGGCCTCCCTGACGACGGTCGACATGACGCTTCCGCGGCTCCGCTACCTGGTCCATCCGGAGAAGTCGCCGATGCAGGCGGTCGAGCGGCTGCCCCAGCCGCAACCGGCCTGAGGGCGGAAGCGCGGGGTGGGGCGCTTGCAGCGACCTACCCTTGCCGGGTTATACTGACCGAACGACGCCGCGCGAGGACTGCTGTGACGACTGAAGGGACCAGGATTCAGCCAGAGGACCTCCTCGATTGTGACCCTCAAGACCTCGTGGAAGTCGGCCCCGACGGCGTCGAACGGCTCTTCGGAAAGACGCTGGAAGAGATCAAGGCGCTCCAGCAGCCGGCTACACCAGAACTTCTGGCGTGGGCCGACGGGGTAGTCGCCGAGCACACCGCGCGCCCCGGTGAATAGGGCGACCGTTACCCGCACAGCCGAGGCAAGGGAACAGGCGCGGAGGCTCCAGCGGCGAACTCCAACCTTCTCCGAGACTCTCCTCTCTATTGAGTGGAGGCTGGCTCAGGAGCCACTCAGCGGGGACAGGGCGAGCGAGCCGGGAACCTACGCCTACGAGCAACGGGCGGCGCCGGGGAGCCCGGGCATACGCGTGACCTACCGCTATCGCCCCGGGGAAGTGGTGATCGTGGCGATAGCGGTGCTCCCCTAGCCGCGGCCGAAGAGCTTGGAACCGAGCCAGCGGATGGGGTCGAAGTAGCGGTCGGCGACGCGCTCCTTCAGGGGGATGATGGCGTTGTCCGTGATGTGAATCTCTTCCGGACAGACCTCGGTGCAGCACTTGGTGATGTTGCAGTAGCCGACGCCGGCGTCCTGGCGCGCGAGCTCGAGCCGGTCCTCGGTATCGAGGGGGTGCATCTCCAGCTCGGCGAGGCGCACGAAGAAGCGGGGACCGGCGAAGTCGGGCTTGTTCTCGGGGTGGTCGCGGATGACGTGGCAGACGTTCTGGCAGAGGAAGCACTCGATGCACTTGCGGAACTCCTGCCCGCGCTCGATGTCCTCCTGCATCATCCGGTAGGTGCCGTCGGCCTCGGGGGCGCGCGGCTTGAAGGTGGGAATCGTCTTCGCCACCTCGTAGTTGAAGGAGACGTCGGTGACGAGGTCGCGGATGAGGGGCCAGGTCTTCATGGGGGCGACGGTGATCTGCTCGCCGGGCTCGTAGAGGTTCATGCGGGTCATGCACATGAGGCGGGGTTCACCGTTGATCTCGGCGCTGCAGGAGCCGCACTTGCCAGCCTTGCAGTTCCAGCGGACGGCGAGGTCGGGGGCCTCGGTAGCCTGGATGGTGTGGATGACGTCGAGGACGACCTGGCCCTCCTCGGTCTCGACCTCGTAGTCCTGCCAGTCGCCGCTCTCGGCATCGCCGCGGAAGACGCGCATCTTCGCCGTTTCGCTCATGGTTACTCCTCGAACAGCCGCTGCAGTTCGGCGGGCATCTCGGGCAGGGGCGAGGTGTCGACCTCCATCTCCCCGTCCGCGCCCTGGCGGATGACGACGTTCTTCGTGCCCCACTCGGCATCGTTCGGACCGGGATGGTCGTCGCGGGTGTGACCGCCGCGGCTCTCCTGGCGGACGTTGGCGGCGCGCGCGATCGCCTCGGAGACAGTCAGCAAGGACTCCAGGTCCATCGCGAGGTGCCAGCCCGGGTTGTACTGCTGGTGCCCGTAGACCCCGACGCCGGCGGCGCGCTCCTTGAAGCCGTCGATGCGCTCACGCGCCTCGATCAGCTCCGACTCGGTGCGGATGATGCCCACGAGGGTGTGCATCGTCTCCTGCAGGTCGCGCTGGATGTCGTAGGGGCCCTCGGCGCCGTCGCGCTCGAAGGGCGCGCGCATGCCCGCGACGATCTCGTCGATCTGGGCCTCGTCGGGCTCCGGGGCGGCGGCACCGGCGGCGGCCTCGGCGGCGCTCAGGCCAGCGCGACGGCCGAAGACGACGAGGTCGGAGAGGGAGTTGCCGCCGAGGCGGTTGGCGCCGTGCATGCCGCCGGCGCACTCGCCCGCGGCGTAAAGACCGGCGACGGTCGTGGCGGCGGTGTCGGCGTCGACGCGGATGCCGCCCATGATGTAGTGCATCGTGGGCCCGACCTCCATGGGCTGGGCCGTGATGTCGACATCGGCGAGCTGCTTGAACTGGTGGTACATGCTGGGCAGGCGGCGGCGGATGTACTCGGTCGAGCGGCGCGTGGCGATGTCGAGGAAGACGCCGCCGTGGGGGCTGCCGCGGCCCGCCTTCACCTCGGAGTTGATGGCGCGGGCGACCTCGTCGCGGGGGAGGAGGTCGGGGGTGCGGCGGTTGTTGACCTTGTCCTCGTACCAGGCGTCCGCCTCTTCGATCGAGTCGGCCGTTTCGGCGGCGAAGAAGGCGGGGATGTAGTCGAACATGAAGCGCTCACCGTCGCTGTTGCGCAGCGTGCCGCCGTCGCCGCGGACGCCCTCGGTGACGAGGATGCCGCGCACGCTCGGGGGCCAGACCATCCCGGTCGGGTGGAACTGCACGCACTCCATGTCGATGAGCTCGGCGCCGGCCCAGTAGGCGAGCGAGTGGCCGTCGCCGGTGTACTCCCAGGAGTTGGAGGTGACGGCGAAGGCCTTCCCCACGCCGCCGGTGGCGAGCACGGTCGCCTTCGCATTGAAGACGAGCAGGTTGCCGCTCTCGCGCCAGTAGGCGACGGCGCCCGTGACGCGGTCACCGTCTTTGAGGAGGCGGGAGACGGTGCACTCCATGAACACGTCGATGCCGTTGTGGACGGCGTGCTGCTGGAGGGTGCGGATGAGCTCGAGGCCGGTGCGGTCGCCGACGTGGGCGAGGCGGGCGTAGCGGTGGCCGCCGAAGTCGCGCTGGAGGATGCGGCCATCATCGGTGCGGTCGAAGAGGGCGCCCCACTCCTCGAGCTCGTTCACGCGGGCGGGCGCTTCCTCGGCGTGGAGCTGGGCCATGCGCCAGTTGTTGAGCATCTTGCCGCCGCGCATGGTGTCGCGGAAGTGGACTTCCCAGTTGTCCTGGGGCCAGACGTTGCCGAGCGCGGCGGCGATGCCGCCCTCGGCCATGACGGTGTGAGCCTTCCCCAGGAGGGACTTGCAGATGAGGGCCGTGCGGGCGCCCTGGGCGGAGGCCTCGATGGCGGCTCGCAGGCCGGCCCCGCCGGCCCCGATGACGATGACGTCGTAGTCGTGGCGTTCGTACTCAACCATCGTCTAGAAGTGGCTCCAGGTGTTGGGGTCGGTGATGTGCCCGTTCGCGACCAGCCGGATGTAGACATCGACGGTGACGATGACGAGCAGGCTCGACCAGGCCCAGAAGCGGTGGTTCTCGTTCCAGATGCTGACGTAGTCCCACACGCGCTTGCGGGCGCGGGTGAAGGCGGAGCAGCTGAAGCAGTTCAGCCCGCCGCCAACGAAGTGGCGCAGCGAGTGGCAGGAGAACGTGTACATCATGAGGAGGAAGGCGTTGACGAGGAGGAGCGCCGAACCGATGCCGAAGCCCCAGCCCTCGCCGGGGACGTACATGCTGCGGATGGCCCCGATCCAGAGGAGCGGCACGAACACGACGGCCACGTACATCACGTAGCGGTGCAGGTTCTGCATGATGAGGGGGAAGGTGGACTCGCCCTTGTAGGTGGGACCGACGTCGCCGACGGCGCAGGCGGGCGGGCTGAGGAAGTAGGAGCGGTAGTAGGCGCGCCGGTAGTAGTAGCAGGTGGCGCGGAAGGGCACCGGGCCGATGAGGACGATGAAGCCGGGGGAGAGGTACCAGGCGCCTTCCCAGTCGGCGTTGATCATCGAGAGCCAGGTGGGCTCGAAGACGGGGGTGAGGAGGTGGGTGCCCTCGACTTCGTAATGCCCCATGGGCCCGAAGTCCATGATGATGGAGACGGTGAGCCAGCCGAAGAAGAGCGAAAGGCTGACGAAGACGAGAGCTGGTTCAACCCACCAGCGGTCCTGCCGGAGCGTGGTCAGAAATCCGCGTCGAAGGGGCGCGGCGACTGCCTGTGCCATGAGTACCCTCGGAGTTGTCAGGCCCGTGGAACGGGCCGCCGGAATCGTACCGCCGCCCCCCATAGCGGGCAATTGCGGAGCGTAGGATCGCCCCAACGCGGCCCGGAGCCGAGCGTCTTCAACGCCACCGCAAGGAGCGACCATGCTGGGGTCATCGGACCTGACCGTACTCGTGGGGACCGCCCACTTCGACGAAGCGCGTGCTTTCTACCAGGACACGCTCGGGCTGGCGATGCTCTCGGAGGACCCCTTCGCGATGGTGTTCGACGCAAACGGCACGACGCTGCGCCTTTCGAGGGTCGGGGAGTTCACGCCGGTGCCGTTTGCGGTGCTCGGCTGGGGCGTCTCAGACATCAATGACACTGTCGACCAGCTCGCCGGCCGCGGGGTGGTCTTCGAGCGTTACGACGGCATGGAGCAGGACGAACGCGGCATCTGGACGGTTCCCGGCGCCGGTGTGCGCATCGCCTGGTTCACGGATCCCGACGGCAATACCCTGTCGCTCACGGAGGCGCCTGCATGACCGCACCGACGGAGCTCAACCCCTACGACGCCGACGTGATCGAGTGCCCGTATCCGATGTACGAGCGCATGCGCGAGCAGGGTGTGTACTACCTGGAATCGGCGGACGCCTGGATCGTGACCCGCTGGGAGGACGTGCAGTTCGTCCTGAAGCGGTCCGACCTGTTCTCGAACCTGTCGGGGCTCGACCCGCACGGGATGGCACCCGAGGAGCTGCAGCGGGCGCGCGAGACGGGCGCCCTCCCGGCAAGCGACCCGCCAGAGCACACGCACTACCGCCGGCTGGCCGGACCGTGGCTCTCGATGCGCGGGGTCGAGTCGTTCGAGCCGAACGTCTACCGCGTCATCGACGGGCTCATCGACCGCTTCATCGACGACGGCGAGGTGGAGCTGGCGAGCCAGTTCTCGACGCCGCTGACGGTGCTCGTGTTCGTCGAGCTGATGGGCATCCTCGATGAGGACATCCCCCAGGTGACGAGGTGGGTGGACGACACGATCGAGGCGATGGGGGCGTCGTTCGGGCTGGTCTCGAGGGAGCGGATGGGCGAGCTCATGGCAAGCGGCGCGGCGTTCCGGCGCTTCCTGCTGGACCTGGCCGAGGAGCGCCGCCGCAATCCCCGCGACGACATGCTGACGCACCTGGTGACGGCGCCGATGCGGGACTTCGGGGGGCGCACACTCCACGAACAGGAGCTGCAGGGCATGCTCGTGACGCTCCTGATGGGCGGCACGGAGACGACCCTGAACATGGTCGACAGCGGCATGTGGCTGCTGCTGGAGCACCCCGAGCTGATGGCCGAGATCCGCGCGGACCACTCGCTCATCCCGAACTTCGTGGAGGAGGCGTTGCGCATCGAGTCACCGGTGCAGCAGCTCCAGCGGCGGGTGGTGGCGGACACGGAGATCGGTGGGGTGGCGGTGCCGGCGGGGGCGCGCGTGTCGGTGTTCTACGCGGCCGCCAACCGCGATCCGTCGCACTGGGACGACCCGGAGGCGTTCGACATCCACCGCGAGGAGGCGAAGCGGCATGTGGGCTTCGGGGCGGGGGTGCACTACTGCATCGGGGCGCCGCTGGCGCGCATGGAGGGCCGCATCGCCTTCGAACGCCTGCTGACGCGCCTCGCGAACATCCGCTACAGCCCCGGCAAGAACGACTTCCGCCACGGCCCGAACCACGTCATCCGGGGCTTCAGGGAGCTGTGGCTGGAGTTCGAGAAGGCGTAGGAGGAGTAATGAGCAAGGACCACCGGCGGCTGCGCGATCGGGTCGGGGAAGCCCAGCAGGGCGATGTCGACACCTGGATGTTCCAGCAAGGACACCTGGTCTTCCAGCATGGATGAAGTAGCAGGAGGAAGACTGACCGGGACTGCTACCCCTTCCACCTCCAGGGTGTCGAAAGAAACGCGAACCTGGGAGTTCTTTATTGCGCTCGATCGGGATCTGCCCACCAGCAGGGACGAGCCTAGCAGTTCCGATACAGAGCCCATCCCCTCCAACGTCGACGTTCGGCAACAGCTCTTCGACCAGCAGAATGTTGGGGGAAGGGTGATTTGCCCTGGCTGTCAGCGCGCATTCGACCAACTGTACCTAGACTTGATGGACGTCGATCATATTCGCCCGAAGAAGAGAACCGGAACGCACACTTGGGACAATGTCCAACTGCTCTGTCGAACATGCAATTCGGGCAAAAGGGAATCTACCCTAACCCAATTCCTCCAGATGAAGACGGCCAAAGAATGGGTTGATGCTGTCAGGTCAAGCGCAGAGCCTCAGAAGAATGAAGACCTGGATGGCGAGTGGGCTTACTTCGTAAAGATTATGTTCCATCTGAATAAACTTGAATCAGATCCCGATGGGTATCCTGCATTTAGGGTCATCGACTTGTCTAAACTCATACTTGACGCACTGCAAGGCGTGATTTGGAAGCGACGCTCCCAAGTCGTGTCCATATCCACCAGCAAGAGCTTTTCAAAAGAAGGCAACCAACAAGGTGTTCAGATCCGAGTAAAGAGAGTACTCAACCGCGCCTAGGAAGGCTCCCGTGGGGACCGGTCATGCATCCGACCTGGTGGTTGCTGATGGCCTGGCAACTGGAACGAGACCACGCCTACACCACCGCCAGCGCATCGACCACGCTGCCGCGGAGGGCGAAGGGGCCGGCGTGGTCGATACGGACGTCGACGAGGGCGCCCGGGCGGGCGGGGGCGTCGAGGTGGACGAGCTTGCCGGTGCGCGTGCGGCCGTAGTGCTGCCCCTTCTTGCTGACCCCTTCGACGAGGATGGTCTGGGTCGTGCCGACGAGGGATTCGTTGATCTCGCGGGAGATGCGCTCCTCGAGGGCGTTCACGCGCTGCAGGCGCTCGGCCTTGACCTCGGCGGGGACGTCGTCGGGGAGCTTGCGCCAGGCGATCGTCCCGGGGCGCGGCGAGTAGGCCGCCGAGTGGACCTTATCGAAGCGCAAATCCTCGAGCAGGTCGAGGGTCTCCTGGAAGTCGCCTTCGGTCTCGCCGGGATAGCCGACGATGACGTCGGTGGTGATACCGGCGCCGGGCATGAGGGCGCGCACCTCGGCTAGCTTCTCCAGGTACTCGGCCTTCGTGTAGCCGCGCCGCATCGACTCCAGGACGGCGTCGCTGCCGGCCTGGACGGGCAGGGAGAAGCACTCCATGACCTTCGGCAGCTCCGCAACCGCCTTCAGGATGCGGGGGGTCATGTCCTTCGGGTAGGAAGTGAGGAAGCGGATGCGCGCCAGCCGCTCGACGGCGGAGAGCTCGCGCATCAGATCGCCGAGGTCGGGCGCACCGTCGAGGTCGTGGCCGTAGGCCTCGACCGTCTGGCCGAGGAGGGTCACCTCGCGCACGTCGTTGGCGGCGAGGTAGGCGACCTCGCGCACGATCTCGTCGACGGGGCGGCTGCGCTCGCGCCCGCGGCGGTAGGGAACGATGCAGTAGGTGCAGAACTTGTCGCAGCCGTGCACGACGGGGACGTAGGCGGTGGGGCCCTCGGGGACGGCGAAGGTGGAAGGCCAGAACTCGCCGCCGAGATCCTCGGCGGGCTCCTCCACGAGGGCCATGATCGGCTCGAACTGCTGGGGCCGGGCGAACACGTCGACGAAGGGGAAGCGCTTCTCCAGATCGGTGGTGCGCAGTCCCACCATGCAGCCCATGACGGCGACCTTGAGGTCGGGGCGCTCCTCCTTGACGAGGCGCACGCGGCCGAGGAGGGAGTAGGCGCGGTCCTCGGCGTGCTGCCGGACGCTGCAGGTGTTGACGACGACGATGTCGGCTCCGTCGGCCCCGGGGACGGCTTCCATGCCGAGGCGCGTGAAGCCGGCGGCCAGCTTCTCGCTGTCCGCCACGTTCATCTGGCAGCCGACGGTCCAGAGGAAGTAGCGCTCGTTCATGCCGTCCCGTTCCAAGTGGCGGAGGGGGAGGGATTCGAACCCTCGATCGACGTTTCCGCCGATAAGCGCTTAGCAGGCGCCCGCACTAGGCCTCTATGCGACCCCTCCGCAGGCATTGTAGGCACGCGATCGCTTGCGCCACATCCCGGGCGGATTCGTTTGGCGGCAGGTCCTACACTTGCGGCATGGCGCCCGCGGTCGTGGTGGTCATCTTCACCGTGCTGGAGGGGCGGCTGTCCGTGCTCCTCATCGAGCGCGCCGCCGAACCCTGCCAGGGGGAGTGGGCGTTGCCGGGCGGCCTCCTCCAGCCGAACGAGACGCTGGATGGCGCGGCCAGCCGCAAGCTCCAGGACGAGACCGGCCTGAGCGACGTGTTCCTTGAACAGCTCTACAGCTTCGACGCGACGGACGAAGGAGACGCGGGCATCGTCGTGGCCTACTTCGCGCTGCTGCCGGCGGCGCAGGCGCGACTGCGCCGGGAACTGGAGTGGCGCCCCGCCTGGCACGCGCTGCGCGACCTCGAAACGCTCGCGTTCGGAAACGAAGGCATCCTCGACTACGCGCGCGAGCGGCTGCGGAACAAGCTCGCCTACACGAACGTCGCCTACAGCTTCCTGCCGTCGCGCTTCACCCTGCGGGAGCTGCAGGGGGTCTACGAGGCGATCCTCGAGGAGCCCGTGGACAAGCGGAACTTCAGGCGGCGGATGGTGGGGCTGGGAGTCGTCCGGCCAACCAGCGAGACCCGCAAGGAAGGCGCCCACCGCCCCGCCCGCCTCTACGAGTTTTCTTGAGGCCGGGCACCACTGTGCGCATCGCAGGGTTCGCGCTGAGAGCAGGAGCGTCGGCGGCGTGCGTGAGGGTCAGGGAGGCGGCGACCAGTCCTCGCCGGGGATGGCGTAGTGACGAGATGCGCCGCGCCGTACCTCGACGAGAAACACCCTGTGCTACGCTCCCACAGGGCGTCGCAGAGCGCAGGCGTGTGGGGTGACTGCGAGAGACTGACCAACCCCGAAGGGCCAACCGTGAAGACGATGACGGTCGATGACGGCCTGTACGGGGCGCTCGAGGCGGCCGCCGATCGCCAGGGCACCACGGTCCAGGACCTGGTGAAGGAAGCGATCGTGTCGTGGCTGGCAGACACCGCAATGGATGATTCCGACCATGCGGCGGTCGAGAAGGCCCGCGCCGAAGCCGCCGAACTGGGCGGGGCCGAGTTCGAGGCGTTCTTCGACGAATTGCTGGGGGACCGGAACTGATTGTCGGAGCCGTATCGGATTGAGCTGGCACCTGCCGCCCAGCGTCAGGTGCGAAGACTTGCACCCGAGGACGCGCGGCGCGTCGCGAGGCGGGACGAGCGCACCTCTCGAGACTTGGAATCACTCCCTTGCCGAGCGAGAAGGCATCCACTCTTCGCGGAGGATCCCGTAGAAGACGTCGTCGACGTACTCGCCGCGGATGAGGCGGTGGCGGCGAAGGACACCCTCGCGCTTCATGCCCAGCTTCTCCATGACGCGCCAGGAAGCCGTGTTGCGGATGTCGGTAGAGGCGTAGATGCGCACGAGGTCGAGCATCTCGAACCCGTAGGTCGCAGCGACGGTCGCGGCCTCGGTCATCAGGCCCTGGCCCCAGAGGGGCCGGGCGAGGCTGTAGCCCAGCTCGCCGGCGCCGGCGCCGCGATCGATGACGGTGACGCCACCGACCACCCGCCCCTCGTGGACAATCGCCCACATCGGGCTTGCCCCGCCGGCAAGGATGGCCCTGGCGACGTCTTCCTCGGCGCTGCGACGGGTGTACGGCTGCTGCACGTCGAGGTAGCGGGCCCACTCCTCATCGCTCCCGTAGGCGAACACGTCGCCGGCATCGGCCATCCGGAAGGGGCGGAGCAGCAGGCGAGATGTGCGGAGCTCCGACGGCCCTGCCTCGGCAGGTTGCGGGGGAGCCTGCTCGTCGGCCGGCGACGAGCCCTCCCGCAGGATTTCGTACGACACCGAGTCGACGCGCTCGCCACCGACGAGGCGGTCGCCGTGGGCCACACCGACTCGCTGCATGCCCAGCTTCTCCATCACGCGCCACGAGCCCTTGTTCCGCCTGTCGGCAAAAGCCTGGATACGGACCAGGCCCAGGTTCTCGAAGGCGTGTGCGATGACGGCGCGCGCTGCTTCCGTCGCCAGCCCTTGCCCCCAGAGCGGACGGGCGGTGCTGTACCCCAGCTCGGCCACGCCGGGGCGATGGACGGTCAGGCTGATGCCGCCCGACACTCGCCCATCGTGAACGACGGCCCACTCGAAGCGTCTCTCGCCATCGGCGAGGAGGCACCGCGCCACGAACTCCTCGGCGTCGCGGCGGGTGTAGGGGTCGGGGACGGGGAGGTAGCGGGACCACTCGGGGTCGGTGGCGTAGGCGAACACGTCGTCGACATCGCCGCTGCAGAAGGGGCGGAGGAGGAGGCGTTCGGTGCGGAGTTCGGGGAGGGCTTCCATCGAACGAGTATTCGGCATCGATGGCCTTTACGCGAGGCGAGGGCGTTCCTGCGGTATCCTTTCAGGGCGAGGCCGGCGGCCGTGAATCCCTACGTTGCCCAGTTCACCCAGACCTTCCTCACGATCCTGACGTGGGCGATCGTGGCGCGCGCGCTGCTCAGCTTCCTGCCTATCGACCAGGGGAGCACAATCTACCAGGTGCTGTTCCGCATCACGGAGCCGGTGATCGACCCCATCCGGCGGGTGCTGCCCAGCACGGGCATGCTCGACATGAGCCCGCTGGCCGCGCTCCTCGTGCTGATAGCGCTGCAGTGGACGGTGGCGGGGCTGGCCTCGGTCGACTGAGCCGGTTCCGGGGCGGGCCAGACGTCAGGCGGCTTCCCTGGCGCGCTCGGCGACCTTCGCGAACGCATCCGGCCGGGTGACGGCGAGGTGGGCGAGCATCTTCCGGTCGAGCTCGATGCCGGCCTTGCGCAGGCCGCTCATAAGGCGCGAGTAGCTGAGCCCCTCGCGGCGGGCGGCGGCGTTGATGCGGATGATCCAGAGGCGGCGGAAATCGCCCTTGCGCTGGCGGCGGTTCTCGTAGCTGTAGCGGAGGGCGTGCATGACGCTCTCGTTGGCGCGGCGGAAGACGCGGTGGCGCTGGCCGTGGTGGCCCTTCGCCAGCGAGAGGATCTTCTTGTGGCGGCGGTGCGTGGTGACGCCGCGCTTCACTCGACTCATGGGGTGGCTCCTTCACGAACCTGGCCCGGCGGCCCAGGTGGAACGGGTTACTGCTGGATCAATCCCCGGATGGTCCGCGATTCCGAGGCGGACACGGGAACGGTACGACCGAACTTCACGCGGACGGGCTTGCGCTTCTTCCGGCGGAAGTTATTGCGATTGCCGTACATCCGCATGATCTTGCCGCCGCCGGTTACGCGAAAGCGCGCGGCGGCTCCCTTGTGGGTCTTGATCTTTGGCACTGGCTAGTCCCCGGACGCAGCCGCGGGAACGGGTTCCCCGGTCTCGCTCTCGCTCTCGGGCGCCGCCGCGGTCTCCTGGGGCTCGGCGGCGCCGTTCTGGCCTTCCGCTTCGAGCTGGGCGGCGCGGTCCCGCGCCGCGATCCCGCGCTTATCGGGGATCAGGATCATCGACATGTGACGGCCCTCGAGCGCTGCGTCCTTCTCCTTCGTAGCCACATCTTCGAGGTTCTCGAAGATACGATCGAGGAGGTTCTTGCCGATCTGGGGATGGGTGATCTCGCGACCGCGGAACATGACGGTCACCTTCACCTTGTCGCCCTGGCGCAGGAGCTTTTCGACGGTGCGGGTCTTGAAGTCGATGTCGTGGACGTCGATCTTCGGCTTCATGCGCACTTCGCGGAGGCGGGTCTTGGCCTGGTGCTTGCGCGCCTCGCTCTCCTTCTTCGACTGCTCGTACTTGTAGCGGCCGAAGTCCATGAGGCGGGCGACCGGGGGCGTGGCCTGGCCGGAGACCTCAACGAGGTCGACATCGCGTTCCCGGGCCATGGCTACCGCTTCGGCGGTGCTGACCACACCTATCTGCTGGCCTTCTTCATCAATGAGCCGGACCTCCGGGACGCGGATTCGTTCATTGATGCGCGGCTGTGGAGGCGGTGGCTTCGGTGGTACCCGGGATCGTCGTTTTCTCAAGCTGCTCCCCGTTTTGGCGTGCCAGCGATGATAGCACCCCCCAACTGGCGCTGTATATCGCAACCGCGGGGCGCTCTACCATGCGGCCATGGCGAGCGTGCGACGGGCGGTGATCCTCGCGGCGGGACTCGGTACGCGCATGCTGCCGGCTACCAAGTCCGTGCCCAAGGAGCTGCTGCCCGTCGTCGACCGGCCCATCATCCAGTACGCGGTGGAGGAGGCGGTCGCGGCCGGCATCGAGCACGTCGTGATCGTGCTCTCGCCCGACCGGGCGGCCATCCGCGAGCACTTCGGCGGCGGGTCGCGCGTCGAGGCGGTGGCCCGGGCGCGCGGCGACGACGCCCTCGCCGAACGGGTGCTGGCGCCGGAGCGGCTGGCGCGATTCACCTTCGTGGAGCAGCGCGAACCGCTGGGGACGGGTCACGCCGTGCAGCAGGCGGAGCCGCACCTCGATGGCGAACCGTTCGCTCTGCTCTTCCCCGACGACGTCATCCTCGGTGAGCGCTCGTGCACGGCCCAGCTCGTGCAGGCGTACGAGGCCTGCGAGGCGGCGGCAGTGATCGCCGTGCAGCAGGTCGCGCGCGAGCAGATCCACCAGTACGGGATCGTCGACCCCGCCGGCGCCGGGAACCCCGCCCGGCTGCGCGGCATCATCGAGAAGCCGGCGGCGAGCGAGGCGCCATCCGACCTCGGCGTAGTCGGCCGCTACGTGCTGGGACCGTCCATCTTCGGGGAGCTGGCATCGCTGAAAGCGGGCGCGGGCGGCGAGCTGCAGCTCACGGACGCGATCGCGGGCCAGATCGCGGCAGGGGCGCCCGTGTACGCCTGCCGGTTCGAAGGGCGGCGTTTCGACGCCGGCCGCCCCGCCGGCGCGATCGCGGCGGCGGTCTGCGCCGCCCTGGACCGCGAGGAGCTTCGCGCCGACCTCCTCGCCCACCTCACCGCCCTCATGCCAACGGAGCAGTAACCATGCACATCCTGACCATCGGGTACTCCCTGCCCAACCAGTCCGTGGACAACCACACGGTCCTGAACGCCCCCAGCATCACCGACTACGACGCGGCGTTCATCGACCCGGAGGCGATCACGCAGGCGGTGCAGCAGCTTCTGGACGGGGAGCGCCCGTTCAACGCGCAGGACGGGCGGCCGGTGGTGAACGGCGCCACGACGGCCACGCAGGTCTCAGCCGCGGACCAGCTCCTGCGGCGGAAGGAAGAGGCGGAGCAGTTCCTCGCGCAGGGGGGAACGCTCTTCCTCGCGGGGCGGCCGAACGCGGTCCTGCCGGGAGTCGTCGGCTTCGAGGGGCTCGACCGCTACAGCTGGCTGCCGGCGCCCAGGGGGGGCAGCTGGAACCCGCCCCACATGCGCGCCGCCGAAGGCAAGACCATCCGCATCGTGGACGACAAGCACCCACTGAGCGAGGTCCTGCGGGAGTACCGGCGGCACATCAGCTACCGGGCGGCGCTTCACCCGGGCATCGCGACCGGGGAGCAGGAGGGACACGTGATCGCGGTGGGCGGGTCGAACGTGCCCATCGCCGCCGAGTTCCCGGTGCTGGCGGGGCGGGTGGTGGTGACACCGGTGCTCTCCAGCGTCACCGGCAACACGCGCACGAGGCTCGCGCAGGCGATGGTCGATGCCATGGCGCAGGTCGCCGCGGGGGCCATCTCGGAGGACCCGCCCGGCTGGGTGCGCACCCTGGCGCTTCCCGGATCGGAACAGATCGAGGCCGAGCTCGAGGAGGCGGAGGAGCGGGCGGCGGCAGCGGCGGCGGCAGCGGACGCCGTGCGCGAGCGCCTCGACGGGCTGGTCGCGCACCGCCGCCTGCTCTGGGCGACGGGGCCGTCCTTCTCCGCCGCAGTGCGCGAGGCGCTGGCGCTCCTGGGGCTCGAGGCAACGACGGAGGCGGGGGAACCCCTCGCCGTCCGCGAGGGCGAACACGCCGCGCTGGTCGAGGTCGAAAGCACGCGCGACGACGCGTCGGAGTGGGCGTACGTGCGGCTGCAACGCCGGCTGGAGCGCCAACTCCTGGACGAGGGCGAGCAGCTCCGCGGGATCATCGTGGTGAACGGGAAGCGCAACATCGCCCCGACGGCGCGACGCTCTCAGCATACGGAGGCCCTGCGCGTGGCCTGCGAGAACTACGGGTACGCGCTCATCACGGGCGATACGCTCTTCGCCCTCGTGCAGCGCGCCATGGGCGCCGAGGCGGAGGGCGCCCCCCTGGAGGCGGCCGGGCGGCGCCTGATCTACGGCAGGGGGCTGGTCACGGCCGAGCAGGCGCTCGGCGAGGCCGAAGAGGAGAGCGACGCGAGCATCTTCTAGCGCCGGGCGGCCAGGATCGCCGTGGTCGGGGCCTATGGTCCATTGTTGCCAGTTGTCTTAGCATCCGGCATTGATGCCGGCAAGGGTTGTTTTGCCGCTGGCGGGGGCGGTCGTCGTGGGCGGGGCGCTGCTCCTGTGGGCGGCACCGGCCGGCGCCCAGAACCCCGGCGAATGCGCGACCGAGCGACTCCGGGCCCCCGCACTCGGGGGAGCGACCTACAGCGCGACGGCGACGGTCACGCCGGGGGAGGGGGCGCGGGGCGCCACCCTGGACCTGCAGGCGTTCAGCGACCTCGGCGCGCAGCTCGCCATCACCCGGCAGACCGCGGTGTTGGGCCGGCAGGCGGTGAGCCTCAAGACGACGGTGGTCGCGCCGGACGGTGTCGCCTGGATCCAGGCAACCGTGCGGGTAAGGGGCGCGGATGGATGCCGGGCCAGCGCAGGCGTGTCCGTCGCGCTGGAGAAGGAGCCTCCGCCGTCCGACCCCCGCACGGCCACCCCCACCCCCACACGGGCGCCAGATCCGGGACCCACACCCACTCCCACTCCGACGCCGCCCCCCATCGGCCCGCTGCTCTTCAACGGCGACTTCGAGGAGGCGGACGGCGGCGAGCCCGTGGCCTGGCGGAGCCGCGGGGGCATCGTGACCACCGCCGGCGGAGTGGCGGGATCGCAGGGCGTAGCGCTCATCTCGACGACGGACGCCACCAAGTGGCTCTGGCAGGCGGTCACGGTCGAGGGCGGGGAGTGGTACGGAGCGGAGGCCCGGGCGCGCGTCTCGGGGGAGGGGGCGGCCTTCCTGCGGATCGCCTGGTACTCCTCGCGGGATGCGAGCGGGCGCCAGCTCGCAACGGTGACGGGCGAAGCGACGAGCAGGAGCGCGTGGACCCCCGTCACCGTGGGACCGGCGCAGGCGCCCCCGGAGGCACGGTCGGCTGCCGTGCGGCTGATGTTCGCGCCGGCGTCGGAGCGGAGCGCCGTGGCGACCTTCGACGACGCCTCGTTCGGCCCCGGCGAGGCGCCAACACCGACCCCGACCCCGACACCAACCCCGACACCAACCCCGACGCCAACGCCAACGCCGACGCCGACACCAACGTCGACCCCCACACCGACACCTACTGCCGCCTCGACCCCGACTCCCACCCTCACGGCGCCTCCAGCGCGGGCGACCCCAACCCCTTCGAGCACCGCACCATCCGCCACCCCCACGACGACCCCCGCCCCCACCTCAACCGCAGCGCCTCCGACACCGACCCCGCCGCCACCCGCCCCGGCGCGGACGGCGCCGGCCGCCGACCCCTCAACCGCCACCGTCACGGAGACGCCACCGCCCTCCGGGCCCCCGGCGCTGCGGCTCTCGGAAGTGCTGGCGGACCCGGTCGAGCCGGGCGTCGACCGCGACTTCGAGTGGGTGGAGCTGGTGAACACGTCCGGCATCGTCGTCAGCACGGCGGGGTGGACCATCGCGGATGCGGACTCGGTCGACGCGCTTCCGGCCGTGGAGGTGCCGCCCGGCGGCTTCGTGGTGGTAGCCGCCGAGGCAGCCGTCCTGCCGGTGAACGCGCTCGTCGTGCGTGCGCCCGACGGGGCGATCGGGAACGGCTTGAACAACGCGGGGGACACCCTCCGCCTGCTCTCCCCGGCGGGCGATGTCGTCGATGCGCTCTCGTTTGGCGACAATAGGGGCGTGTTCACCTCACCACCTGCCGCCACGGGGGCGGGCGAGACGCTCGGCGCCCGCGACTTCGGCCCTGCCATCGCGGAGCGCTGGGCGTTGACGGTGCGGCCATCGCCGGGCGCGCCGAACGTCTTCCCGGAGGAGCGACCAGCGCCGCCTTCGCCAACACCGGAGCCGCGGGCAACGCCGGCTTCCGGGGAGGCCACGGCGAAGCCGGTCGCGAGCGGGGAGGCCGTGGCGCCGCCCGAGCCCTCGCGGACGCCCGCGGCGCTCTCGGTGCGCTTCGAGCGCGAGCCGGGGAGCCCCGCGCCATGGATCGCGCTGGGGGGCATCGGTGGCGCGAGTCTCGTGCTCACCCTGGCGACGTTCGCGCGGACGTGGCGGGAGAGGCGGCATCGTGCCGGTTGAGCGGCTGCAGAAGATCCTGTCGAACGCTGGGGTGGCGTCGCGGCGGTCGGCCGAGGCGATGATCGTCGCGGGACGCGTGGCCGTGAACGGCAAGACAGTCGACACGCTCGGGGCCCGCGCCGATCCCGACCGGGACGAGATCACGCTGGACGGTACGCCCGTGTTGCGGGAGCGCTACCGTTATGTCGCCCTCAACAAGCCGGCGGGCGTCCTCTCGACGACGCGGGACGACCGCGGCCGCCCGACCGTCGTGTCGCTGGTCGAGGCGACGGGGGCGACGCTGCACCCGGTCGGAAGGCTCGACCTGGAGAGCGAAGGTCTGATCGTGCTGACGAACGACGGGACCCTCACCGAGCTCTTGACCCATCCCCGGCACGAGGTGCGCAAGGAGTACCTCGTCGCCATCGATCAGCCCCTGGGAAAGCGAGGCCGGGAGCGGCTCGTGCGGGGCGTCCGGCACGAGGGTGAACGGCTGAAAGCCGACGCCGTGCAGGTGGTGAGCCCGAGCGGGTCGCCGGAGCAGCCGGACCCGCGCTGGCTCCTGGTCGCGCTGCACGGGGGCCGCAAGCGCGAGATCCGGCGAATGCTCTCGGTCGTCGGCCGGCGGGTCGTGACGCTTCGGCGCATCCGCATCGGCCCGCTGGCACTGGGGATGCTCGCCTCCGGCGAGAGCCGGGACCTCTCGCCGGAGGAGGTGGAAGCCCTCTACGAGGCGGCCAAGCGGGCCGCGACGCGGCCTCGCGGTAGCATGTCGCCGGCGCCGGACATGAAACGCGAGCACCCGCACCCCATCGCCATCGACGGGCCCGCCGCCTCGGGCAAGAGCACGCTCGCACGGGCGCTCGTCGAGCGCTTCGGCTACGTGCTGCTCGACACGGGGCTGATGTACCGCGCGGTCGCGCTGGCGGCGCTGCGGGGGGAGGTCCCGGCGAGCGACGCCGCGACCTGCGCGGCGATCGCGCGGGAGGGGGGGCTGGCGCTCGCGGTCGCGGACCGGGAGACGCGCATCCTGCTCGCGGGGGAGGACGTGACCGACCTGCTGCGCTCCCCGGAGGTCGAGGCGAGCGTGAGCGCCTACGCGGCCGTCGCCGAGGTGCGCCGGGAGCTGGTCGCGCAGCAGCGGCTGTTCGCGGCGCAGCGGCCGTGCGTGCTGGTGGGGCGCGACATCGGTTCGGTGGTGCTGCCGAAGGCGCCCGTGAAGTTCTACCTGCACGCCTCGGAGGCGGTGCGGGCGCGGCGGCGCGGGGAACAGGCGGCGGAGTGGGGCGAGCGCCAGAGCGCCAGCGAGGCGAGCCGCGACATCAGCGGGCGGGACGTGACCGACAGCACGCGGGCGGCCAGCCCGCTGGTCGTGCCGGAGGGCGCCATCGAGATCGACAGCGGGGAACTGGACGCCGATGCGATGATTGCCCGCGCGATAGCCGTTATCGAGGAGCAAACGACGTGAAAGCGCTGGGCCGGTTCGTCTGGAAACTCTACGTGCCGTGTTTCTACTGGTGGTCGGTGTGGACCTCGTACGGGATCCTGCTGCTGATGGCGCGCTGGCGGGTGGTGGGCCGGGAGCACGTGGCCGGCGGGCCGCTCATCCTCGCCTCGAGCCACCTGGGGAACGTGGACCCGATGATGCTCGCCATCGCCATTGCCCCGCGCCGGCGCTACATCCGCTTCATGGCGAAGGAGCAGCTGTTCCGCTACGTGCTGACGCCGTTCGTCATCGGCTGGAACCCGATCCGGCTGTACCGGGGCGCCTCCGACCGGGGAGCGCTGCGCAAGGCCGAGGCGGAGGTCCGCGAAGGCGGGCTGCTGGGGATGTTCCCCGAGGGCACACGCAGCAAGACGGGCAGCCTCGGGCGGCTGCAGGGGGGCACGGCGCTGATCGCACTGCGCACGAACACGTCCATCCTGCCCTGCCGCGTCTTCAACACGAACGTGCTCGGGAAGAAGGGGCACCTCTTCCCGCGGCCCCAGCTCACCGTGCGCTTCGGAAAGCCCTTCCCGGTCGAGCGGCGAACAGGGCCGCTGGCCGAGCAGGTCGAAGAGCTGACGGAGCGCATCCGGGAGGAGCTGGAGGCGTTGCTGCTCGAGCACGAGGCGGAGGCGGCGTGAAGGAACCCGAGGGCGGCGTCGTCTCGTCCGTCGCCCACGGGTCGCTGGCGGAGGCGGCGGGGATCGTGCCGGGTGACGCAATCGTCGCCATCGACGGGCGCACCCTGCGCGATGCGGTCGACTACCAGTTCTACGCGGCCGAACCGGAGATCACGGCGCGCTTCCGCAAGGCCGACGGCAGCGAGGACCTGGTCGTGTTCGAGAAGGACCCGGACGAGGACCTCGGGCTGGGGTTCGAGCGGGCCACCTGGGACGGCGTGCAGGTCTGCAACAACACCTGCTTCTTCTGCTTCCTGAAGGGCCTGCCGAAGGGCCTGCGCAAGCCTCTCTACCTGAAGGACGACGACTACCGGCTGAGCTTCCTGCACGGCAACTTCGTGACGCTGACCAACCTGACGGACGAGGACTGGGCGCGTCTCGAGGAGCAACGCCTGAGCCCACTCAACGTCTCCGTGCACGCGACGGACGTGGATCTGCGGCGAAAGCTACTCGGGAACGAGCGCGCCCCCGACGTGACCGCGCAACTCGAGCGGCTGTGCGACCTCGGGCTGCGCGTGCACACGCAGATCGTGCTGACGCCGGGGGTGAACGACGGCGCGGCGCTGGAGCGCTCGCTCGCCGACCTGACGGCGCTCTACCCGACCGTGCAGACCGTGTCGGTGGTGCCGGTGGGGGCGAGCCCGCGGCTGGAGGAGTGGTCGCGCGAGCGCGACGGGATCGAGCTGGCGCCGCCGGAGCGCGAGTTCGCGCGGGGGCTGATCGCGACGATCCGGCGCTTCCAGCGCGCCTGCGAGGAGGCGCACGGCGCCAGCATCGTGCAGTGCGCGGACGAATACTACCTGGCGGCGGGGCGCCCGATGCCCTCGGCCGGCCGCTACGACGGCTTCCCGCAGTACGAGAACGGCATCGGCATGGTGCGCACGCTGCTCGACGACTGGTCGCGGCTGCGCCGGCGGTTGCGCTCGACGCCGGCGCCGGAGCTCGCCGCCAAGCGGGTCGCGATCGCCTGCGGGACGCTGATCGCGCCCGTGCTGGCGCGCCTGACCGAGGCGTTCGCGGCCGAGACGGGCATCGAGGCGACGGTCTTCCCGGTAACCAACACGCTCTTCGGGGAGCGCGTGAACGTGAGCGGCCTCCTGAGCGGGGGCGACTTCGTGCGGACGCTGGGCGGGGTCGAGGCGGATCTCGTGCTGCTGCCCCGCACGAGCCTCGACTACTTCGGCGAGCGCTTCCTCGACAGCATGACCGTCGCGGAGGTGGCGGAGGGCATCGGGGCGCCGGTCGCCTTCGCGACCTCGCTGAGCGAGGCGTTCGGGGCGATCCAGGCGGGACCGCACGCGCCGGAGGCCGCGGTCGCGCCGAACGGGGCGTTCTGGAGCGACAGCGCCATCGACGTGCCGGTTGAGGGCGTCTGGGCGGAAGGGGAGTAATCTGGAGCCATGCCACGGGTTCGCGTCGAGCCGCTGGGGATCGAGGTCGAGGCGCCGTACGGCGAGACGGTGATGGACGCCGTCTGCGCGCAGGGGTACTTCTGGCCGATCGGCTGCGACAAGACGGGCGAGTGCACGAACTGCGCGATGGAGGTCATCTCCGGGGTGGGGCGGCTGAGCGCGATGGGCCGCTACGAGCGGGCCAACCTGATCCGCCAGCGGGGCCAGCGGTCGATCGAGGACCCGCGGCTGCGGCTGGCCTGCCAGGCGCACGTCGAGGGGGACGTGGTGGTGGAGAAACGGGGCGTCGAGCCGCTCTAGCGCGCAGGTTCGCCCGAACCGGCCCCCGCGCCTAGACTGCAGGCACGCGAAGGGGCGCCACCAGCATGATCTCCAGCATCCTCCTGGCAGCCGGCCTGTCGACCCGCATGGGGCAGCCCAAGGCGCTCCTCGACTGGGGTGGCGAACCCCTCATCCGCTACCAGATCCGGCAGCTCCAGGAGGCGGGCGTCGACGAGGTCGTCGTCGTCCTCGGGTACCGCGCCGACGAGATCCGCCGGAAGCTGCACGGGCTCACCTACCGCAGTGTCCTGAACCCGGTGTACCAGCTCGGGCGGGCGGGGTCGCTGCGGGCGGGGGCGAAGGCGGTCGAGCGCGAGGCCTCCGCGATCGTCATCCTGAACGTGGACCAGCCCCGACCGGCCGACCTGATCCGGTCCGTCATCGAGGCGCACTCGTCGGCGGCGAGCGCGACCCGTCCCGCGTGCGGCGACCGCCACGGCCATCCGGTGGTGGTGGCGGGGCGGCTGCGGGGCGAGCTGGTGGCGGCGACCGAGGACGAGCGCGGCCTGCGCGGCGTCATAGAGGCGCACGCCGGCGAGATCGTCGACGTGGCCTGCGACGAACGCTGCCTCCTGGACCTGAACACGCCCGACGACTACGAGGCCGCCGTCGCCGCCCTGGCCGGCGACGCCTGAGGGCGTGCCCTCCCGGCGCACGTTCGAACCCGCCTACCGGGGGGTCATCTTCGACCTCGATGAGACGCTCATCGACAGCCGCACGGCCTGGCGCTACACGGTCGAGGAGACGCTGATGAGCGTCGCCAACCGGCGCATCGACGCGCGCCCCCTGGTGGAGGAATACCACCGGCGCCCCTGGCGGGACAGCCTCGCGATCCTGCTCGACGATCCGGAGGAGCGCCAACGGGCGGGGGAGCTCTGCGAGCGCATCGCGGGGCGAAGCGCGATGAAGCGGCTGCTCGTGTTCGACGGGACGGGCATGGCGCTGGACGAAATCCGGGGGGCGCACATCGAGATCGGGGCGATCTCGCGGCTGCCCCACGCGGTCGCGCTCAAGCAGGCGCAGGCGACGGGCCTCGACCGCTTCCTGACGGTGCTCTCGGCCACGCCGGAGGGAGGAGGCTGGGACGCGGGGGCGCGGGCCGGGGAGTGCCTCTCCTACTTCGGGCGCGAGGCCGGCGCCTGCATCTTCGTGGGGGCGGAGGCGCGGGACGTGGAGGCGGCGGGGAAGCTGGGGGTGGTGGCGCTGCGGGCGGCGTGGCCACCGGGCGGGGAATCGCCCGGCGGGGAGGCGCTGGCATCGCCCGCGGCGGCCGCGGTGGCGCTGCTGTTCGGCCTCGAGGCGGCCGGACTATCGCCAGAAACAGAGGCGGGCTAGGCTTCACCCACCTTCTCAACACAAACGGGGTTTCACGTGGCTACCAGGATCGGGATCAACGGCTTCGGACGGATCGGCAGGCAGGTCTTCAAGGCGATCAGCGAGCGGCACGGCGACACGCTCGAGGTCGTCGCCATCAACGACCTCGTCGACACCGAGACGAACGCGAACCTGCTGAAGTACGACAGCAACTACGGTCCCTGGGACCGCGATGTGCGGGCGACGGACGAGGGCATCGCCGTCGACGGGCGGCTCGTGCAGGTGTTCAGCGAGCGCGATCCGGGCCAGATTCCCTGGGGCTCCGCCGGCGTGGAGATCGTAATCGAGTCCACGGGCTTCTTCACCGACGCCACGAAGGCGGCGGCGCACCGTCGCGACAGCGTCAAGAAGGTCGTGATCAGCGCGCCGGCGCGGAACGAGGACCTCACGGTCGTTCTCGGGGTGAACGACGACACCTACGACCCCGCCGAGCACCACGTCATCTCGAACGCAAGCTGCACGACCAACGGCCTGGCGCCGGTGGTGAAGGTGCTGGTCGATAACTTCGGGCTGGTGAAGGGCCAGATGACGACGGTCCACAGCTACACGAGCTCGCAGAAGATCCTCGACCAGGCGGGCGGAGGCGACCCGCGCGAGATGCGCTCGGGGCCGCTCAACATCGTGCCCACCTCGACCGGGGCGGCGCGGGCGCTGCGCCTCGTCATCCCCGAGGTGGAGGGCAAGCTCGACGGGCTCGCCTACCGCGTCCCCACCCCGACGGTCTCGATCGTCGAGATCGTGGCCTTGACCGAGAAGGAGACGACGAAGGAAGAGGTCAACGCGATCGTCTCGGAGACGGCCGGGGAGCAGATGAAGGGCATCCTCGGGATCACCGACGACCCCGTGGTCTCCATGGACCTGAAGGGCGACGAGCGCTCGAGCGTCGTCGACGGGCGTTCGACGAACGTGGTCGGCGGGAACCTGGTGAAGGTGGCGGCCTGGTACGACAACGAGTGGGGCTACGCCTGCCGCCTGAGCGACCTGAGCGCGATGCTCGTGGAGCGCGGGCTGTAGGTGAAGGGCGCCTCACCGGTGGTCAGGTAGGATCGCGCCATGGGAACCTTCGATGTCCCGGTGCGCATCTCAGGGATGAATGGTGGGGCGTCCATCGACATTGAGGCGACCGTCGACACGGGTTCGGCGTACACGACCCTGCCGGCAAGCGTCCTGCGCGAGCTAGGCGTCGAACCGATTGATCGACGTCGCTTCGTCCTGGCCGACGGCCACATTGTCGAGACCGAGATCGGCGAGGCCCGGGCCACGCTTGGCGATGCGAGCATCACGACCGTCGCTGCCTTCGGCGAGGAAGGATCCCCGCCCCTGCTGGGCGCGTACACCCTGGAGGGGCTGGGACTGGCCGTGGATCTGGTCATGAAGCGGCTCGTCCCCGCCCGGCTCATCATGTACTAGGGCCCTCGCGGACGTACACTCGTATCCATGTTCGAAGCGCTGACCGACAAGCTGCAGGGGGCGTTCCAGCGCTTCGGCAGCCGTGGCATCGTCACCGAGGAGGACCTGGACCGGGTTCTCCGTGATGTGCGCCTCGCGATGCTGGAGGCGGACGTCAACTTCCGCGTCGTGCGGCAGTTCACGTCGAGCGTGCGCGAGCAGGCGCTGGGCGCGGACGTGCTCAAGAGCCTGACCCCCGCTCAGCAGGTCATCGACATCGTCAACCGGGAGCTGGCGGACATCCTCGGGGGCGAGGCGGCGGAGCTGGCGAGCGCATCGCAGCCGCCCTCCGTGATCCTGATGGTGGGGCTGCAGGGGTCGGGCAAGACGACAACGGCGGCGAAGCTGGCGGCACGCCTGAAGAGCGACGGCAAGCGCCCCTTCCTCGTCGCCTGCGACATCTACCGGCCGGCGGCGGTCGAGCAGCTGGTGACGCTCGCGAAGAGCATCGACGTGCCTTGCTACGAGGAGGGCACGAGCGCGAAACCGGCGGAGATCGCCGACCGCGGCCTGGCGCAGGCGCAGCGCACGGCAGCCACGCACGTGCTCGTCGATACGGCCGGCCGCCTGCACGTCGACGAGACGATGATGGCGGAGGTGGCCGACCTCCGGAAGCAGCTCGACCCGGCGGAGGTGCTGTTCGTGGCGGACGCCATGGCCGGGCAGGACGCGGTCACGGCGGCGAAGGAGTTCCACGAGCAGGTCGAGATCACGGGTGTGGTCCTGACGAAGCTAGACGGGGACGCGCGGGGCGGGGCGGCGCTCAGCATCCGCTCGGTGCTGGGCGTGCCGGTCAAGTTCATCGGGGTGGGGGAGCGCACGGACGCGCTCGAACCGTTCCACCCCGACCGCCTCGCGGGGCGCATCCTCGGCATGGGCGACATGCTCAGCCTGATCGACAAGGCGAAGTCGACGATGGGCGAGGAGGACACGGACCGCTTCACGGAGAAGATGAAGGCGGGTTCGTTCGACCTGCAGGACTTCGTCGACCAGCTGCGACAGGTGCGGGAGATGGGGCCGATCGGGCAGCTGGTGCAGATGCTGCCGGGGTTCAACTCGATCAAGTCGCAGCTCAACGTCGATTCGCTGGACGAGTCGTACTTCGGGCACGCGGAGGCGATCGTGCTCTCAATGACGCCGTGGGAGCGCCGCCACCCGGACCGCATCGACGGGAAGCGCCGGCGGCGCATCGCAGCTGGGAGCGGGACCATGCCGGCGGACGTGAATCGCCTGCTGAAGCAGTTCTTCGAGGCGCGCAAGCTGGCGAAGCAGATCAGCACGGGCAAGATGCCGGCGATCCCGGGGATGCGGTAGCGGGCGCGTAGCGGGGACGTGGGGTAGCATCCCGGACAGCGAAGACGAGAGGGATCGGCGAGTGCTGCGTATCCGGCTGCGACGGGTTGGGAAAAGGGGACAGGCGTACTACCGCGTGGTAGTGGCCGATCAGCGGTTTCCGCGGGACGGACGGTTCCTGGAGTCGCTGGGCGCCTACGACCCCCACAAGGACCCGCCCGAGTCGACGCTGAACGCCGAGCGCGCACGCGAGTGGCTGGCCAAGGGGGCGCAGCCCTCGGAGGCGGCGGAGAAGGTCCTGCGGCGCGCGGGCATCCTCAACGGCTCGGCCCCGGTAGCGGAAGCCGCCCCGGCGGTGGAAGCGGAGGCTGAGGCGCCCGCCGAAGACGAGGCTCCCACCGAAGACGAGGCCGCAAGCGAGGCTCCCGCCGAGAGCGAGAACGAGTCGGAGCCGGCCCTCGCGGCCGAGAGCGCGGAGGGCTAGCAATGGCATCGATGATGGCGAACCTGGTCGAGTACGTGGCCAAGGCGCTCGTGGACGAGCCGGACGAGGTGCGCGTGAGCGAGTACGACGACCACGGCCGCATCATCGTGCACCTGGACGTGGCCGAGGACGACATCGGGCGCGTGATCGGGCGCGACGGGCGGATCGCGACGGCGATGCGCTCGCTGATCAAGGTGGCGGCCATCCGCGAGGACGTGCGCGTCGGCCTTGAGATCGGGGACTGACCGCGAGCGCGGCGCCCCCTCCTTCCCCTTCCTCCCCCGGCGGTCCCCCCGAGCCCCGCGACGGCTTCGTCGCGGTCGGGCGCGTGCTGCGTCCGCACGGGAACGCGGGCGAGCTCCGCGTCCACGCCTTCAACCCGGAGCTCCCAAACCTGCAGCCGGGCGGCGACGTCTACCTGCTGGGCGAGCGGCGGCGCATCGAGCGGGTGCGCGAGGACCGCGGCCAGGTGCTGGTCGGGCTGGAGGGGCTCACCCGGCGCGGGGCGGTCGAGGAGATGCGCGGGGCCCTGCTCGAAGTGGCGGAGGAGGAGCTGCTGCGGGATGCGGACGAGCACTTCGTGTACGAACTGGTGGGCCTGGAGGTGGTCACGGACGGAGGGCGCACGCTGGGGCGCGTGAGCGAGGTGCTGAGCACGGGCGCGAACGACGTTTATGTCGTCAAGGGGCCGTCGGGCGAGGTGCTGGTACCGGCGATCGCGTCGGTCGTGCAAGCCATCGACGTCGCCGGCGGGCGGTTGTTCATTACGAACGCGGCAGTCCAGGTTGACGAAACGGCATAAAACCATTGAAAGGCCTTTACGCTCCGTTTAGACTCCTACAGTCGTACGGCGCCCGGCCGCCACGGGATGGGGTGAATCCCGGGTCGCGCGTCAGCCCAGTCGAGGGGGATTGGCGATGGCGAAGGCCGAGTCGCTTCAAGTCGTAGGCAGCTGTGTCCACCACTGGATTCTGGACCCACCAAGAGGCGAGCTCACCTTCGGACGCTGCAAGAAGTGCGGCGAAGAGCGCCAGTTCACGGGCGAGACGAGCTACCGCATCGGTCGAGGTTCCTCCCGCCGGCGCTGAGCACCCCTCCTCTTTCCACCTCCCCGGTGGCTCGTGGTTTGTGATGAGTGGCTAGTGCCCGTGGATTCCCACGTCACCGGCGACCACGGCGCATTTGACGCCCCGAGAGGGCCGTCCCTACGATCGCGGGAGCCCGTGGGGACATAGCTCAGTTGGGAGAGCGCAGCGTTCGCAATGCTGAGGTCGGGGGTTCGACTCCCCCTGTCTCCACCAACCCACCTGCCATCACGCGCAAGCGCCGAGGCGCGGCGCCACCGCGGGGAATGCCCCGCACGCCCAGGGGGCCCGATAGGAGAGAGCGATGACGAAGACGGTGCAGGAGCGCCTCGCCGAGCTGAACGAACGCAAGGACGAGGCCCGCCTGGGCGGCGGCGAGCGCCGCATCGAGGCCCAGCACGGCCGCGGGAAGCTGACCGCGCGGGAGCGCATCGAGCTGTTGCTCGACGAGGGCACCTTCGAGGAGGTCGACTCGCTCGTGCGGCCGCGCGGCGCCGACCGCGGTCCCGAGGCGGTCGTGACCGGCTGGGGCCACATCGATGGGCGCCCGGTCTACCTGTTCTCGTACGACTTCACCGTCTCCGGCGGCTCGCTGAGCGAGACCGTGGGGGAGAAGATCCTGAAGGTGATGGACCTGGCCCTGATGACGGGCGCGCCCATCATCGGCATCCAGGACTCGGGCGGGGCGCGCATCCAGGACGGCCCCGAGAGCCTGCGCGGCTTCGGCGAGATGTTCGCGATGAACACCCTCGCGAGCGGGGTGGTGCCGCAGATCAGCGTGATCATGGGGCCCTGCGCGGGCGGGGCGGTCTACAGCCCGGCCATCACCGACTTCATCTTCATGACGGCGGGCACGGGCCAGATGTACATCACCGGGCCGGACGTGATCCGCAACGTGACGGGCGAGGAGATCGACCACGAGACGCTGGGCGGGGCGAACATCCACGCATCGCGCTCGGGCGTGGCCCACTTCGCCATCGAGGGGGAGGAGGAGACCCTCTCGGAGGTCCGTCGGCTGCTTTCGTTCCTGCCTTCGAACAACGCCGAGGACGCGCCCTTCATCCCCACCGAGCACCCCACGCACCTGCCCGACGAAGAGCTGCTCACGATCGTCCCGGACGAGCCGAACCGGCCCTACGACGTGCGCGACATCATCTACCGCATCATCGACGACGGGGACTTCCTCGAGGTGCACGAGGCGTTCGCGCCCAACGTGGTCGTCGGCTTCGCGCGCATGGGCGGGCAGACGGTCGGGTTCGTGGGGAACCAGCCGACGCACCTGGCGGGCGTGCTCGATATCGAGGCGAGCCGCAAGGCGGCGCGCTTCGTGCGCACCTGCGACTGCTTCAACATCCCCATCATCACGCTGGTCGACATCCCCGGGTACCTGCCGGGCTCCTCGCAGGAGTACGGCGGCATCATCACGCACGGGGCGAAGCTGCTGTTCGCCTACAGCGAGGCGACGGTGCCGAAGATCGCGGTCGTGCTGCGGAAAGCGTACGGCGGGGCCTACCTGGTCATGTCGAGCAAGCACCTGCGGGGCGACATGAACTTCGCGTGGCCGGCGGCGGAGGTGGCGGTGATGGGTCCGGAGCAGGCAGTGGGCATCATCAACCGGCGCGAGATCGCGGAGGCGGACGACCCGGAGGCGAAACGGGACGAGCTGGCGGAGGACTTCAGCGCGCGCTTCGGAAACCCGTACATCCCGGCGGGGCGGGGCTTCGTCGACGACGTGATCGACCCGCGGGAGACGCGGGGGAAGATCGTGACGGCGCTGGAGATGCTGCGGAACAAGGCGGATCGCAACCCGCCGAAGAAGCACGGCAACATCCCGCTGTAGCGATCGCCTGAACCGGGCCCTCCCGCACCCTTCGCGCCCCGCCCGCCGCTGGCCGTAAAGGGCGCTTGTGATAGTGTTCACGGAAGGCCGCGAGCCGCCGCGAGGGACTTCGCCGAGCATGGGCCAGGTACGCATCACCGAGACCGCCATCCGCGACGGGCACCAGTCGCTGCTGGCCACGCGCATGCGCACCGAGGATATGATTCCCGCCCTCGAACGCATGGACGCGATCGGCTACGGCAGCATCGAGTGCTGGGGCGGGGCGACCTTCGATACGGCCATGCGCTTCCTGCTGGAAGACCCCTGGGAGCGCCTCCGCGAAGTCAAGAGCCGCCTCAAGAACACGCCCACGCAGATGCTCCTGCGCGGCCAGAACGCGGTCGGCTACCGGCACTACGCCGACGACGTCGTGCTCGAGTTCTGCGAGCGCGCCGTCGAGAACGGCATGGACATCTTCCGCATCTTCGATGCGCTCAACGACACCCGGAACCTCGAGACCGCCTTCGAAGGCGTGAGGCGCGCCGGCGGGCACGTGCAGGGCACGCTCTGCTACACGACGAGTCCGGTGCATACGGTCGAGAGCTTCGGCCAGCTCGCCGACCGGCTGGTCGAGATGGGCGCCGACTCGCTCTGCATCAAGGACATGGCGGGGCTGCTGTCCCCGGTCATGGCCGAGCGGCTGGTAACGCGCATCAAGCGCGACCACCCCGACGTTCCCCTGCAGCTCCACTGCCACGACACCTCGGGCTACTCGGAGATGGCGTACCTGCTGGCGGTGCGCGCCGGCGCGGACGCGATCGACACGGCCATCAGCCCGCTCGCGGGGGGCACCTCGCAGCCGGCCACGGAGACGCTCGTGGCGGCGCTGGGCGAGGACGACGACAACGGCACCGGCATCGCCCTCGACGACCTCGTCGAGACGGCGGAGTACTTCGGCGGGGTCCGCCGCAAGTACTGGAAGCACGAGAGCAACCTGCTCGGCGTCGATGCGGGTGTGCTGCGGCACCAGGTGCCGGGCGGCATGATCTCGAACCTCGTGGGGCAGCTGCGGGACCAGGGCCAGGAAGCGAAGCTCGGCGAGGTGCTCGAGGAGAACGCGCGCGTGCGCGCGGACCTCGGCTACCCGCCGCTGGTGACGCCGAGCTCGCAGATCGTGGGCTCGCAGGCCGTGCTCAACGTGCTCACCGGCAAGCGCTACGGTGTCGTGACGAAGGAGACGCGCAACCTCGCGCAGGGGCTCTACGGGGAGACGGCCGAGCCCATCGCCAGGGAGGTGCTCGACCTCATCCTGGGCGACGTTCCCCAGATCGACCACCGCCCCGCGGACGACCTCGAACCGGAGCTGGAGAGCGCGAAGGAGGAGATCGGCGACCTCGCCGAGAGCCCCGAGGACGTGCTCTCGTACGTGATGTTCCCCCAGCCGGCGAAGAAGTTCCTCGAGTGGCGGCGCGAAGGTGGCGGCCCCGAGCGCGAGCTCGTGGCGGCGGTCGTCGGCGCGATGGCGGTCAAGGACCGGGCGCAGGCGGCGGCGCGTCCCGCCCCGGCCCCTTCCGAGAACGGCTCCGCCCCGGGGGCGACGTGGCGCCAGTTCGGACGCATGAGGCAGATGCGGTAGCCATGGCGACGGTCACGATCGGCGGACGTTCCTACGAGGTCGAAGTACGCGGCGACACGGTCGTCGTGGACGGCGAGGAGTTCCCCGTCACGATCGCCCGCGGCGAGGCCTACGACACGGTCACGGCCGGGGCGGTGAGCTACCGCGTGGCCCTTCCCCCCGAGGGCGAGCGCGAGTCGGGCATGTCGATCGAGGTCGACCACCGGCCGTTCACGCTCGAGTACGAAGGGCGGCTGGGCGGCGGTCCCGCACGGCCGGCGCCGAAGGCCGCGAGCGCGGCAGCGGCGGCGCCCGCGATCTCGAACGTGCCGGGCGGCGTGCCCGCGCAGCTCTCCGGTAAGGTGCTGCGCGTGGCCGTGCAGCCGGGCGACGCCGTCGAGGCGGGCCAGCTGCTGGTGGTGCTCGAAGCGATGAAGATGGAGAACGAGGTCAACGCGCCCACGGCCGGCACGGTGAAAGAGGTGCCGGTGAGCGAAGGCGCGCAGGTGTCCGAGGGGCAGACCCTCGTGATCCTGGAGTAGGGAAAGGAGCGCTCGATGCCGGTCAAGGAGCTGCGGGACCAGCGCCACGCGGGCACCGTCGCGGACATCGCCCAGGCGCGCTGCCCCTACCCGAGCGAGGAGCACCCGGAGCTGGAAACGCTCCTGAACATCCCCGAGCCGACCATCTCCGTGGGCGAGTGGGAGGGCGAGCCGCTCTACCCGGACATCGTCGTCGTGCGGCGGCCGGGGCAGTGGCTGCAGTTCGTGGCGCAGGTCGAGACGGCCGACACGATGACGGACGAGCAGGCGGAGAAGAAGTGGCTGCCCTACTCGAAGATGGGCGAGCTGCTGCTCTACGTGCCCGCGGGGCAGGTGCAGCACGCGAAGAAGCTCTGCCGGAAGCACGGCATCAGCTACAAGGGCATCCGCACCTGGCGCTACCGGCCGGTGTGGGGCCTGACGATCGCCGAAGCGTAGCGGCCCGCTCGATGTCCGAGTCTGCCCGCACCCTCAACGTCTTCTTCGACGTGGATCACACGCTGGTCTATACGACGCACGAGCAGAGCTCGCTGCGTCCGGGCGCGCACGAGGCGATGGCGCGGCTGAAGGACGCGGGCCACAGCATCTACGTGTGGTCGGCGGGCGGGCAGCTCTACAGCGAGCGCACGGTCGAGCGGTTCGGCCTCTCGGAGTGGGTCGACGGGTGCTTCGACAAGCACCCGCGGGTGGAGCCGCGCCCGGACCTGATCATCGACGACGACTGGTACCTGGTGGAGAAGTACGGGGGGTACTGCGTCTCGCAGTACAAGGAAGTGAACGAGAGCGACCGCGAGCTGCTGGAGATCGTGGACAAGCTGGCGGAGCGCGGGGACCTGTAGCCTTCCCGCATGGCCCGGGGATTGTTCGTGGAGCCGTTCTTCGGGGGGAGCCACCGTGCGTTCGCGGAGGGGCTGGTGGCGCATGGGGGGCACGACCTGCAGCTGCTGACGCTGCCGGGGCGGGAGTGGCGGCGGCGCATGCGGCTGGGGGCGCAGCTGCTGGCGGGAAGGGCGGCGGAGGTGGAGGGGCCGTTCGACTTCCTGCTGGTGTCGGACATGCTGGACCTGCCGGCGTTCCTGGCGCTCACGCGACCGCGGTTCGAGCGCGTCCCGGTGCTGCTCTTCATGCACGAGAACCAGCTGACGTACCCGCGGCTGCGGGGGACGAAGCTGAACTCGTGGTTCGGGCAGATCAACTACCTGTCGGCGCTGGCGGCGGACCGCGTCGCCTTCAACTCCGAGTACCACCGGCAGGACTTCCTGGGGGCGCTGGAGCAGCTTGAGCGCCAGCCCAACAACTGGCTGACGACCGGCGGGATCGAGGCGATCCGGGCGAAGAGCACGGTGCTGCCGGTGGGCGTCGACCTGGCGTCGCTGGGGGAGGGGGCGGCGGAGGGGGTGCGGAGCGGGAGTCCGCTGTTGCTGTGGAACCACCGCTGGGAGTTCGACAAGTCGCCGGAAGCGTTCGTGCGGACGGTGACGGCGCTGGCGGAGGAGGGGCTCGACTTCCGCGTGGCGGTGGCGGGGGAGCGGGGGGATAACCCGAGCGCGGCCATGCTGGAACTGCCGGAGCGGCTCGGGGAGCGGCTGGTGCAGTTCGGGCCCGTGGCAGGACGGGAGGGGTACGCGCGCCTGCTGTGGGAGGCGGATGTGTGCATCAGCACGACGCGGCACGAGTTCTTCGGCATCTCGACGGTCGAGGCGTTGTGGTGCGGGTGCTTCCCGATCGCGCCGCACCGCTACAACTACCCGGCGCTCGTCCCGGAGGCGCTGCACGAGCGCTGCCTCTACGGGAAGGAGTCGGAGCTGATGGCGCTCACGCGGGAGGCCATCCGCTCGGCTGCCTCGGACGCCGATCGGGCGGCGCTGCGCGCCTCGGCGGGGCGGTTCGCGTGGGAGGTGGTGGGGCTGCGGTGGGAGGCGGCGCTGGCGGAGCTCAGCGGGGGAGCCTGAGGGCGAGCAGGAATCCGGGCTCGCCGAAGCCGACCGGAACCAGCACGGTGTCGCCGGCGACGGCTGGCCAGCCGTTGATGCCGCCGGCCGCCTGGTGGCCCCAGACGATGTCGCCGGTGTCGCGGTCGAGGGCGAGGATGACGCCGGTGATGACGGAGGTGAAGACGAGGTCGTTCACGACCGTCGCGCCCCCGAAGGCGTCGCCGGGGAGGTCGGTCTCCCAGAGGATCTCGCCGTTGCTCGCGTCGATGGCGACCATCTGGCTGGGGTGGACGCCGAGGGATGTCCCGACGCCCTCGGGAACGTCGGGCCTGTACTTCGTGGGGGCGTTCACGACGACCACGTACACTACTCCGTCGGCGACGGCGATGGGGGTGACGACCCCGCCGGCGTTGCCAGGCATCACCTCGATCTCGCCCTCGAACTCGGTGACGTCATCGTTCTGGTGGAGGCCGACGGGGGTGTCCCAGAGGACCCTTCCGTCGGGGTCGAGGCCGAACACGCGGCCCAGCTTGCCCGTGCTGATGACGACCGTGCGGCCGTCCTCGAGGGTGGCGAGGGCCGCGAGCACGGCGTCGCGGTCGAAGATGTCGTGGGGGATGTGCTGGACGCCCCAGCGCAGCTCGCCAGTGGCGATGTCGACGGCGAGGATGGAGTCGGTCCAGCGGTTGTCGCCGGGGCGGCTGGAGCCGAGTGGATAGCCCTCGGTCCCGGGGTAGGGGTAGGGGTTGGAGGTGCCCCAGTAGGAGACGCCCGCCTCGAGGTCGAGAGCGGGCGGGTACCAGGCGCCGCCGCCGCTGTTGATGTCCGGGTTCCCCCAGACGTCCTCCGAGAGGATGGTGTTGAAGGACCAGCGCACGTCGCCGGTGGAGGGGTCGAGGGCGTAGAGGGCGCCGCGGGCGCCGGGCTGGGAGAGGGAGCTCGTGGCGGCGAAGACGGTCCCGCCCGCCACCAGCGGCTGGAAGTTCACGGCGCCGCCGAAGTCGAGGATCTTCGTGTCCCAGAGGCGTTCCCCGTCGAGGGTGCGGTAGGCGGCGATAGCGTAGCCGCCGAGGTTGGCGAAGACGCAGCCGCCGCCCACCGCGACCCCGCTGGGTCCGTACGTCCACATCTCGACCCTGTGCATCCAGCGGCGGTTGCCGGTCTCCAGGTCGATGGCATGGACGTTGGTCTGGAGGTCGCCCAGGTAGACGGTGTTCCCGACGACGATCGGGGTGGTGGCGGCGATGCCGAAGGCGCCGCCGCCGGGCAGCTCGTAGCGCCAGGCCACCTGCAGGCTGCCGACGTTCCCGGAGTCGATGCTGGAGCCGAAGGTCGCGCGGCTGCCGGCGGGGTCGTAGTTGGCGTGGGGCCAGTCGCCGGGCGCGAACGAGTCGGGGGCGGTGCAGGGGGCGGGTCGGGCGGCGCCGGCGGTGGGAGAGGGGGTCGCGGGAGCCGGGGTGGCGGTCTCGGCGGTGGGGGTGGCCTCGGACGCGGGAGGCGTGGGGGCGGTGGTGGGTGCGGGGTCGGGGGCGACGTCGCCGCCACGGCAGGCGGCGAGGAAGAGCGCGGCTGTCGCGAGCGCGGTGGCGCCTTTCCGCATGGCCCCGAGTGTAGGCATGGCCGACCGTGACCGCACGGCCCGACTTTCGCTACAAGAGGATCGAGAAAATTTCTCTACGAAATGGTGGAAAAACCCTTGCCCGTGCCTCGCGGGGCCCCTACGATCGATGCATGGAGCGGCATTCGCACGGAACCCGTGAGCGCGTGCTCGAGTACGTCATCGAGCACCACGGCGCGCGCGTGGAAGAGCTATCCGAAGCGCTTGGCGTGAAGGTCGCGGCCGTGCGTCGCCACCTGGATCACCTGCGCGCGGACGAGCTGATCGAGTCGCGCCCGGTGAAGCAGGCAACGGGCCGCCCCTACCTGAGCTGGTACCCCACGCCCAAGGGCGCGGGGGAGGCCCCGCCCGCCTACGCGGACCTGTTCGCGCGGGTCCTCGGGTGGCTGGGCGAGGAGCACATCGACGAGGCCGTGGCCACGGGCGTGGCCGCCTCGCTCGCCGAGCGCCACCGCGACGAGGTGGCGGGCTCGGAGAGCGGCGAGGACCTCGTCGAGCACGTGACCGAGAGCCTTCGCCGGGAGGGCATCCTGGAGACGTGGCGGGCGGAGGCGGACGGCTTCCACCTGGTCAACTCCTGCTGCCCGTATCCCCAGGCGGCGGAGCTCTCGCGGCTGCCGTGCGAGGCCGACCGGCAGGCGATCAGCCTGCTGATCGGCACGGACGTCGAGCAGATCGAGCGGATCGTGGACGGCTCGCACTGCTGCGAGTTCCTCGTCCAACTGAAGACTGAACACGAACACGAAGGCGCTGCCACGAGCGACGCCGCCGAAGGGAACGCATGACCGAAGCACCGCTTCTCGAAATCAACGCCCTGCGCGCCAACGTGGCGGGCAAGGAGATCCTCACCGGTCTCAACCTCGAGGTCCGGCCGGGCGAGGTGCACGCCATCATGGGGCCGAACGGCTCCGGCAAGAGCACCCTCGCGAACACGCTCATGGGCAACCCCCGCTACGAGGTGACCGGCGGCGAGGTCCGCTTCCTCGGTGAGCTGCTGGACGGGCTCGCTCCCGACGAGCGCGCCCGCAAGGGCCTCTTCCTCGCCTTCCAGTACCCCGTGGCCGTGCCCGGGGTGACGGTCGTGAACTTCCTCCGGCAGGCGGTCAACGCCGTGCGCGGCGAGGAAGTCCCCGTGCGCGAGTTCCGCCAGGAGCTGTTCCAGAAGATGGAGTTGCTGAAGGTCGACCGCGACTTCGCCCGGCGCTACCTGAACGACGGGTTCAGCGGCGGCGAGAAGAAGCGCGCGGAGATGCTGCAGCTGGCGATGCTGCAACCGCGCATGGCGGTGCTGGACGAGACCGACTCGGGGCTCGATATCGACGCCCTGCGGACGGTCGCGGACGGCGTGAACACGCTGATGAACGAGAACATGGGCCTGCTGCTGATCACGCACTACCAGCGGCTGCTCAACTACATCAAGCCACAGTTCGTACACGTGCTGATCGACGGGCGCATCGTGCGCTCGGGCGGTCCCGAGCTCGCCGAAGAGCTCGAGGCGAGCGGGTACGACGCCATCGAAGCGGCCGCCTCGACGGCCTGAGGAGACGAGCTATGACCTCCACACCGGAACAACTGGTCCGCGAGGACGGCTACAAGTGGGGCTTCTACGACGAGGAAGAGGCGCTCTTCAAGGCGAACAAGGGGCTCACCCCGGAGATCGTCCAGACGATCTCGGAGATGAAGGACGAACCGCAGTGGATGCGCGAGTTCCGCCTGAACGCCCTCGAGCGCTTCAACGAGATGGAGAACCCGCCCTGGGGCACGGACCTGCTCAACACGATCGACTTCGACAACATCCACTACTTCGTGCGGGCCACCGACCGCGATGAGCGCTCGTGGGACGACGTGCCGGAGTACATCCGCGACACGTTCGACAAGCTCGGCATTCCCGAGGCGGAGAAGAAGTTCCTCGCCGGGGTGGGCGCGCAGTACGACTCCGAGGTCGTCTACCACAACATCCGCGAGGACCTGGAGAAGCTCGGCGTCGTGTTCCTGGGCATGGACCAGGGGCTGGCCGAGTACGAGGACATCGTCAAGGAGCACTTCGGCACGGTCATCCCGCCGGGGGACAACAAGTACGCGGCGCTCAACAGCGCGGTGTGGTCCGGCGGCTCGTTCATCTACGTGCCCAAGGGCGTGAAGGTGGACATCCCGCTGCAGGCCTACTTCCGCATCAACACGGAGAACATGGGCCAGTTCGAGCGGACGCTGATCATCGCGGATGAGGGCAGCCAGGTGCATTATGTCGAGGGCTGCACGGCGCCGGTGTACAGCAGCGACTCGCTCCACAGCGCGGTCGTCGAGATCATCGTGAAGAAGGGCGCGCGCGTCCGCTACACGACGATCCAGAACTGGTCGAACAACGTCTTCAACCTGGTCACGAAGCGGGCCGCGGCCTACGAGGACGCGGTGATGGAGTGGGTCGACGGGAACCTCGGCTCGAAGCTGACGATGAAGTTCCCGAGCGTGTTCCTGATGGAGCCGGGAGCGCACGGCGAGATCCTCTCGCTGGCGTTCGCGGGCGAGGGACAGCACCAGGACGCGGGCGGCAAGGTCGTCCACATGGCCCCGGACACGACCTCGACGGTCGTGTCGAAGTCGCTCAGCAAAGACGGCGGTCGCACGAGCTACCGCGGCCTCCTGAAGGTCTACGAGGGCTGCGACAACGTGCGTTCGAGCGTGCGCTGCGACGCCCTCCTGCTCGACGAGGAGTCCCGTTCGGACACGTACCCGACGATGGAGGTGGACGCGCCGGACGTGTCCATCGAACACGAGGCGTACGTCTCCAAGCTGAGCGAGGAGCAGCTGTTCTACCTGCAGAGCCGGGGGCTCTCGGAGGATGCTGCCGCCAAGATGATCGTCAACGGCTTCGTGGAGCCGATCGTGAAGGAGCTGCCGATGGAGTACGCCGTCGAGCTCAACCGCCTGATCGAGCTGCAGATGGAAGGCGCCATCGGCTAGGACCGACGAGAGGCCGCGCCACGCGGGGCGGAGCCGGGAACGGCGATCGCCTGCGCGCCGCGCGTGCAGAGGAGTACGAACCGCATGACATCAGCCCCGAGCACAGCCGCCTCCGCGCTCACGCCCGAGGCGAGCCGCGCCCTCGGCGAGGCGCTCGGCGACGGAGCTGCCGTGGCCGCCCTGCGCGCGAGCGGCGTGGCGGCGCTCGCGACCGCGGCCATGCCCTCGCCGGCGCTGGACCGCCCCTGGAAGTACGTCGACCCCGCCGCCCTCACCCTCGACGGCTTCGCGCCCCCGGCCGCGGCGGACGCCGTCGCGATCGGCGGGCCGGAAGCGGAGGGGCTGACGGTGGCGACCTTCGCCGAGGCCGGCGGGGACGCGCCGGCGCGGCTGGGCGAGGCCGTGCCGTTCGATGGCGACCGGCTCTCGGCCCTGCACTACGCCTTCCTGGCGGGGGGCGTGCTCGTGGAGGCGAAGGCGAACGCGGAGATCGCGGAGCCGGTGCGGCTCACGCGCGAGTTCACGGGGGCGGGGTCGCTGGCGACGCCGCACACGCTCGTCGTGGCGGGCCCGAACAGCCGCCTGTCGCTGATCGAGGAGTACCGCTCGACCGACGACCCGCTGGCGGTGCTGCCGGCGATCGAGCTGCTCGTGGGGCCGGGGGCGGTCGTGCGGTACACGTCGCTGCACCGCTGGGGTGCGCGGACGCGGGTGTTCGCGGCGCAGCGGGCGGTCACGGAGCGGGACGCCGACGTCCGCAGCCTGAGCGTGGTCACCAGTGGGCGGCTCGTGAAGAGCCACATCACGTCCTCGCTGGAGGGGCGCGGATCGAGCAGCGAGCTCTACGGGCTCGCCGTGGGGGGCGGGGACGAGCACGCGGACTTCTACACGGTGCAGGACCACGTGGGCGAGGACACGCGCAGCGACCTGCTGATCAAGTCCGCCCTGGGAGAGCGCTCGCGGGCGGTCTACTACGGGTTGACGAAGGTGGGCCTGGGGGCGCGCCGCGCGGATGCCAACCAGGAGAACCGCAACCTGCTCCTGAGCCGCACGGCCAAGGCGGACAGCGACCCCGTGCTCGAAATCCTCACGAACGACGTGACCCGCGTCAGCCACGGGGCGACGGCGGGGCCGGTCGACGAGGAAGAGCTGTTCTACATCCAGTCCCGCGGGCTGACGCTCGAGGGGGCAGTGGGGCTGCTCGTGCGGGGCTTCCTGAGCGAGCCGCTGGACCGCTTCGGCCACGACGAGGCCGTGCGCGAAGAGCTGAGCGCCCTCGTCGAGGCGAAGCTGCAGTTGCTGGGAGCGGGCGGGTGACGATCGACACGGCCCGGCTGCGGGAGGACTTCCCCATCCTCGGCCGCGAGGTCAACGGCCATCCGCTGGCGTACCTCGACAACGCCGCGACGACGCAGAAGCCGCGCGCCGTGATCGACGCACTGACCCACTACTACGAGACGCAGAACGCCAACATCCACCGGGGCATCCACACGCTCGCCGTCGAGGCGACGGAGGCGTACGAGGGCGTGCGCGCGAAGGCGGCCCGCCACATCGGCGCGGGGAACCCCGAGGACGTGGTGTTCACGCGCAACACGACGGAGTCCATCAACCTCGTGGCCCGCGCCTGGGGCGACGCCAACCTCTCGGAGGGCGACGAGATCGTCCTCACGCTGATGGAGCACCACTCGAACATCGTGCCGTGGCAGCTGCTGGCGGCCCGCACCGGCGCCCACCTCCGGTACGCGGACATCGACGCCGAGGGACGGCTGGACCTGGACTCCCTGCGCTCGCTCATCGGGGAGCGCACGAAGCTCGTGAGCGTCACCCACATGTCCAACGTGCTGGGGACGATCAATCCGATCGCGGAGATCGCGGAGATGGCGCGGGGCGCCGGCGCGCTCCTGCTCGTCGACGGGGCCCAGAGCGCGCCCCACCTGCCGGTCGACGTGGAGGCGCTCGGCTGCGACGTGTTCGCCTTCTCCGCGCACAAGATGCTGGGTCCGACGGGCGTCGGCGTGCTCTGGGCGCGGCCGGGCTTGCTGGAGGCGATGGAGCCGTTCCTGGGGGGCGGCGAGATGATCGCGATCGTGAAGCCGGAGCGGTCGACGTGGGCGGAGGGGCCGCACAAGTTCGAGGCGGGCACCCCCAACATCGCCGACGTGATCGCCTTCGGGGCGGCGCTGGACTACCTGCACGACCTCGGCATGGCGAACGTGCGGGAGCACGAGAAGCGCATCACGGGGTACGCCATCGAAACGCTCGAGCGTGCCGGGGGCATCACCGTGCACGGCCCCCGCGACGTGGAGGTGCGTGGCGGGGCCGTCAGCTTCGAGGTCGAGGGGGTCCATCCGCACGACATCAGCACGATCGTCGACGGGTACGGCGTCGCGATCCGGGCGGGGCACCACTGCGCGCAGCTCCTGATGCGCCGCCTGGGCGTACCCGCGACGAACCGGGCGAGCTTCTACCTCTACAACGAAGAACGCGAGGTCGATGCGCTGGTGGCGGCGCTCGACGAGGCGAAACGGGTGTTTGGACGTGTCGAGAGCCGAACCGCAGTTTGACGAGCTGTACCGCGAGGTGATCCTCGATCACTACCGGCGTCCCCGGAACGCGGGCTCGCTGGCGGCGCCCACGCACCAGGCGGAGGGGGCGAACCCCCTCTGCGGCGACGAGATCGAGCTGGACGTGTCGATCGAGGGGGACGTGATCTGCGAGATGGCGTTCCGCGGGCAGGGTTGCTCGATCAGCCAGTCGAGCGCCTCGATGATGACGGAGCGCGTCTGCGGCGGCACGGTCGAAGAGGCGCATCGGGTGATGGGGCTGTTCGAGGCGCAGCTGGTGGAATCGGCGGAGCCCGATCCCGCCCTGGGCGACCTCGAAGCCTTGCACGGTGTGGCAAAGTTCCCCGTACGGGTGAAGTGCGCCCTCCTCTGCTGGAAGGTGCTGCGCGAAGCCCTGCAAACGAACGACAACGAAGCAACGGCGACCCCGAAGGGAGGCTGACATGGCCGACACGGAGACAAAGATCCGACCGACCGACGAGGAGCTGCGGGAGCGCATCCGCGAGGTCAAGGACCCCGAGATCGACATGAGTATCGTCGACCTGGGGCTCGTGTACGAGATCGAGTGGGACGACGGCACCGTGAACGTTCGCATGACGCTCACGAGCCCGGGCTGTCCGCTCGGCCCGATCATCCGGGGCGCGGTCTACGCCAAGGTGAAGGACCTCCCGGGCGTCGAGGACGTGGACGTCGAGATCGTGTGGAACCCGCCCTGGGATCCGCGCACGATGGCGAGCGAAGACGTCAAGATGGCGCTCGGGATCTGGTAGGGGCGCGCACGAAGCCCTTCCCCCACCACCCCGGAGCCCCGCGGGCGCGGCTGTAGACTAGGCCTGTCCGATGGCGTGCGAACAGGAAACCGCGACGACCCTGCGGGAGGCGGGCTTCCGGGTCACCCCCCAGCGTCTGCTCGTGGCCTCCGCACTGCGCCACGCCGGCCGCCACCTGAGCGCCGCCGAGATCGCCGACCAGGTACGCGCCGTCTACCCGGTCGTCGACCTGAGCACCGTCTACCGGACGGTGGAGATGCTGAAGCGCCTCCACCTCGCGACGGCGACGGATATGGGCGGCGACGACCTGCTCTTCGAGTGGTCGGCGGGGGAGGCGCACCACCACCTGATCTGCTCAAGCTGTCGCAAGATGCAGGTGCTCGACCACGAGTACCTTGAGGGACTGGCCGAGCGCGTGGGACAGGACTTCGGGTTCCAGGCCGACCTCCAGCACTTCGCCATCTTCGGGGTGTGCCGGGACTGCCGGGAGGGGGCGGAAGCGTGACCGTGAGCGCCGGTCTGCTGCAAGCGCTGCGGGACGTGGTGGGGAAGGAGCACGTCCTCCACAAGCCCGAGGACCTGCTCGTCTACGAGCTGGACGGCACGATCGACCGGTCGCTGCCGGACGCGGTCGTATTCCCCGGGAATACGGAGGAGGTGCAGGCCGTGGTGCGCGCCTGTAACGGCTTCGACGTGCCCGTGACGCCGCGCGGGGCAGGGACGGGGTTGAGCGGGGGGGCGGTGCCCACGCGCCAGGGGGTCGTGCTGGCGACGGCGCGGATGCGGCGCATCCTCGACGTGGACCCGGTCGAGCGCACGGCCACGGTCGAGCCGGGGGTCCCGAACATCCAGCTCTCCGAGATCGCGGCCGAACACGGGCTCTTCTACGCCCCCGACCCGAGCAGCCAGAAGGCCTGCACCATCGGCGGGAACGTCGCCGAGAACGCGGGCGGGCCGCACTGCCTCGCGCTGGGCGTGACGACGAACCACGTCATCGGCATGGAGGTGGTGACGGCGAGCGGGGAGGTGGAGTGGCTGGGCAGCCACGGACCCGACCCGGTCGGGTACGACCTGCGGGGGGTCTTCATCGGTTCGGAGGGGACGCTGGGGATCGCGACGAAGGTGGTGGTGCGGCTCGTGCCCGTGCCGGACACGGTCGTAACGCTGCTGGCCATCTTTGACGACGTGGAAAGCGCGAGCGAGACGGTCTCGGCGGTGATCGGGGCGGGGCTCGTTCCGGCGGCGCTGGAGATGATGGACCGGGTGACGCTGCAGGCGGCGGAGGCGGGGCTGCGCTGCGGCTATCCGCCGGACGCGGGGGCGGTCCTCCTGATCGAACTGGACGGGATCGAGGAGGTCGTGCGGGGGCAGGTGACGCAGGCGCGGGCGGCCTGCAACGAGCACGGCGCCACCGAGATCCGCACGGCCACCGAGCCGGCCGAGCGGGAGCTGCTCTGGAAGGGCCGCAAGGGCGCCATCGGGGCACTGGGGCGGATCGCGCCCAACTACTACCTGCTCGACGGGGTCGTGCCCCGCTCGCGGCTGGTCGAGACGATGGGGGAGGTGGCGCGCATCAGCGAGGGGTACGGCTTCCCCGTGGCGAACGTGTTCCACGCCGGCGACGGCAACCTGCACCCGTGCCTGCTCTTCGACGAGCGCGAGCCGGGAACGACGGCGCGTGTGCTGGAGGCGGGCGCGGCGATCATGCGGGTGTGCGTCGAGGCGGGCGGGGCGCTCACGGGGGAGCACGGGGTGGGCTTCGAGAAGAACCGCTTCATGCCCTGGCTCTACAGCGAGACCGACCTGGAGAACATGCGGCGCGTGCGGGGGGTGTTCGGCAACGAGGGCGCCTTCAATCCCTGCAAGGTGCTGCCGGAGGGCACCGGCTGCGGCGAGATGGCGCACCAGCAGGGGGCGCTGGCGGCGGCCGGGCCCGACGCCTATGTCTGAGGCGGCCACGCAGGCCCCGCCCCAGGTCGCGGGACGCGCGCCCGAGGCGACGTTCGCCCCCCGAAGCCTCGACGACCTCCGGGAACTCGTCGCCGCCCGCGACGGGCGCACGCTCGTCCCGGTGGCGGCGGGCACCCAGCTCGGACTCGGAAACGCACCACGGGAGCCCTTCGCGCTCGTCGACGTGCGGGGGGCGCTGGCGGGGGAGGTCGAGCACGAGCCGGCGGACCTGACGGCGGTCGTGCCGGCGGGGGTCGCGCTGGGAGAACTGGAGGCGCAGCTTGCGGCGGCGGGCCAGCGCCTGCCGCTCGACCCCCCGCACGCCGGGCGCGCGACCATCGGAGGGGTGCTGGCGGTGGGGACGGGCGGGCCGCTGCGCACGCGCCACGGTCTTCCCCGCGACTTCGTGCTGGGAATGACGGTCCTGCGGGCGGACGGGGAGCTGGTGAAGGCAGGCGGCCGCGTCGTGAAGAACGTGACCGGCTACGACCTGATGCGGCTCTGGTGCGGCTCGCTGGGGACAATCGGCATCGTGACCTCGGTGGCGCTGCGCGTGCTGCCCCGCATCGAGACGGTCGACCTGCGCTTCGAGGCGGGGACGCTGGCGGAAGGGCAGGCGCTGGCGGAGCGCGTGCTGCGGGCGGATGTCCGGCCCGAGTACCTCGAACTGACGGCGTCCGGGACGGGGTGGAGCGGGCTGGTGCGGTTCCCGGCGGGGGCCGTGCCGCTGGCGACGGAGATCGCCGGGGCGGACCTGGCGCCCGCGGGCGATGGCGACTACGTCGCCGTCCGCGACCTCGGGTTCGGGGAGGCAGACGCGCTCACCCTGCGAGCGTCGTGCCCGACGAGCGCGATCGGCGCAACGGTGGCCGCGATCGAGGCGCTGGCGCCGTCCCGGATGCTCGTGCGCCCGCTCGCGCGCGAGCTTCGCGCCACGTGGGAGGAAGGCGCCATGCCGGAGGCGGAGGCGGTCGCGGGGACGGTTGGGAGACTGCGGGCGGCGCTGGCGGAGTCGGGCGGGGCGGTCGTCGCGGAGCGCCTGCCGCACGGAATGCGGGGCGCGCTCGACCCGTGGGGCCGGGCGGCCAACCCGGCGCGGATGACGGCGGTCAAGGCGGCCTTCGACCCGGACGGGCGGCTGAACGGGGGGCGGTTCGTTGGCGGCCTCTGAGACGCCCGGCTGGCCGCTTGCGGAGGACGCGCCGGACACGGCGGACCTCGCGAAGTGCGTCCACTGCGGGCTCTGCGTGAACGCGTGCCCGACCTACGCGATCACGGGACTGGAGGTGGAGTCGCCGCGGGGGCGCATCCACCTCGCGCGGGCCGTGGCGGAGGAGCGCATCCCCCTGACGGAAGCGGTACAGGGCCACTGGGAGCTCTGCCTGCAGTGCCGCGCCTGCGAGGCGGTCTGCCCGAGCGGCGTGCCCTACGGGCGCATCATGGAGCGCGCCCGCGCCCAGCTCGATGCGGCTCCGCCCTCGAAGGGCTGGGAGCGGCGCCTGCGCCGCTTCGCCCTCCGGAACGTCATCGCGAGGCCACGGGTGCTGGCGGCGCTGCTCGCGCCCGTGCGCTGGTTCGCGCGGTCGCCGCTGCGGGGGCTGCTGCGCCGATCGGGGGTGCTGCGATTCACCGGGCCGCTGGGCCGGCTGGAAGCGCAGCTCGGGCGTCCGGGACGGCCCTACCGGCCCCGCGACAACGCCGGCGACGGCGACGTCGCGCTGTTCACCGGGTGCGTGATGAGCGAGCTCTTCGGGGACGCGCATCGGGCGAGCATGCGCGTGCTGGAGCGAAGCGGGGCGCGCGCCTTCGCGCCGCGCGGGCAGGGCTGCTGCGGCGCCCTCAGCGCCCACGACGGCGACCTCGCGCAGGCGCGCCGGCTGGCGCGCGCGAACATCGCCACGTTCGAGGCCTCGGGGGCGGAGACGATCGTGGTGAACTCGGCCGGCTGCGGCGCCGCCATGAAGGAGTACGGAGAGCTGCTCGCCGGCGACCCCGACTCCGCCGATCGCGCCGAGGCGATGGCCGCGCGAGTTATCGACTTCAGCGAGTACCTGGCGGGGCGCGACCTGCCGGCGGGACGGCTGGAGGGGCGGATCGCCTACCAGGACGCCTGCCACCTGGCGCACGCACAGGGGATCAGCGCGGAGCCGCGGGCCCTGCTGGGAGCGCTCGACGGCTGCGAACTGGTCGAGACGGAGGGGGCGGACATGTGCTGCGGGGCGGCGGGCATCTACAGCCTCATCCAGCCGGCGATGTCGGGGGAGCTGCGGGCGCGCAAGGCGGCGCAGTTCCGCGAACACAAGCCGGACGTGATCGTGACCGCGAATCCGGGCTGCCAGATGCAGTACGAGGCCGCCGTACGCGAGGCGGGCATCGAGGCGCGCGTGCTGCACCTGGCGGAGGCCCTCGATAGTGAGTAGTGGGCGGTGGCTGGTGGCTAGTCCCCGCCTTCCCCCGTCCCCGGCACCGCGAGCGACGAGCGGCTAGTCGCCAGTCATCAGCCACCCCCTGCTACCCTGTTCGGACGCCCGAGCGTTTTGCGCTCGGGCCGATCGGCGTTGGGGTGAACATGGCCGGTGAGCTGACAGGCGTGCGGGCGGTCGTCGAGGGATGCCTCGGCGGGATCGCGCGCGGGCGGGCGGCAATCGAACTGGGCACGCCGGACGCGGCCAAGCCGGCGACGATCGCGGCCCTGGCGGCGCTGCGGGAAGGCCCCACGCTGGTCGTGGCGCCCTCGCCGGGACGCGCCTCGCTGCTGGCGGAGGAGCTGGCGCTCTACGCCGGCGACCTGCTGGTCGCGCGGTTGCCCGCGGGCGAACAGCTCCCCTACGAGCTCGCCGAGGACGACCCGGCGGCCGTCGCCGACCGCGACCGCGCCCTGCGACAGCTGCGGGCGGGCGAGCCGGCGATCGTGGTGGCGTCGTGGGCAGCGGTGGCGGAGTTCCGGGCGGGGCCGGAGGTGGAGGCGGCGGGGACAGAGGTGCGGGTAGGGGCGACCCTCGCGCCGGAAGCGCTCCAGCGGGCGCTGGAGGCGGCCGGCTATCGCTTCGAGCCGCTGGCGGACGAACCGGGGGTGGCGACGCGACGCGGGGGCATCCTCGACGTGTTCCCGGCGGGGGCGGAGGAGCCCCTGCGCATCGAGTTCTTCGGGGACGAGGTCGAGAGCATCCGGCGCATCGACCTCTCGACGCAGCGGAGCATCGAGCGGGTCGGGTCGGCGGTGCTGCCGCCGCTCGCGAGCCACACGGCGGAGGCGCAGGCGCGGGCACGCGAGCTGCGCGAGGCAGTCACCATCGGGGGCGAGGCGGCGGAGGCGGTCGCGCAGGAGCTGGAGTTGCTCGCCGGAGGCGAGCGCAGCCGCTTTCCCGGCTACTTCGAGCCGCTCCTGAACCGCGCGACGGCCTTCGACTACCTTCCGGCGGAGGGCCTGGTCGTCGTCGATGAGCGGGAGGAGGGCGTCGAGGCGCTCGCCCTGCACGTGCGCCACCAGGAGGAGGCCCGCGGTGCGCTCGAACGGCGGGGCGAGATCCCGGTGGGGCTGCCCGACCTGGGGCTGGGCCCGGAGGACGTGGCGAGGCTGCTGGATGGGCACGGGAGGCGGGTCGAGCTGCGGCGCTTCGGGGCGGAGGAGCTGGGGGCGGAGCGGCTGCCGTTCGCGGCCGCGCCGGCGTTCGGGGGGCGCATCCGGGAGGTGGTGCGGCAGGCGGAGGCGTGGGCGGAGGAAGGGCGGGGCGTGGTGCTGGCCTCGCAGCAGGCGCTACGCCTCGCCGACCTCATGGAGGAGGAGGGGGTCGAGCCGCGCCTGCTGGAGGCCCTGGGCGAACCGCCCGAGCCGGGGAGCATCGCGATCGTGCCGGCAACGGCGAGCGGTGGCTTCCTGCTGGGGGAGGACTTCGCGCTGGTCAGCGACGAGGAGGTGTTCGGGCTGCGCCGCACGCGGCGTCCACAGCGTCGCCGCCGGGGCGTCACCCCGAACATCCTGACGACGCTCCAGCCCGGCGACCCGGTCGTGCACATCGACCACGGCATCGCCCGCTTCGCGGGGCTCACGCGGCGCACGACGGACGGGGTCGAGCGGGAGTACCTGGAGCTCGAGTACGCGGAGGGCGACCGCCTCTTCGTTCCCACGGACCAGCTCGATGCGGTCAGCGCCTACGTCGGGCCGAGCGACCGGCCGCCGTCGCTCACGCGGCTTGGCTCGCAGGAATGGACGCACACGAAGCGCCGCGTGCGGCGGGCGGTGGCGGAGATCGCGCAGGAGCTGCTCGACCTGTACGCGCGGCGGGCGGTGGCGAAGGGGGACGCCTGCGCCGGTGACGGGCCGTGGCAGATCGAGATGGAGGGCGCCTTCCCCTTCGTGGAGACGCCGGACCAGCTCCAGGCGATCACGGACGTGAAGGCGGACATGGAGTCGACCAAGCCGATGGACCGCCTCATCGCGGGGGACGTCGGCTACGGGAAGACGGAGGTGGCCGTGCGCGCCGCCTTCAAGGCGGTGATGGCGGGCCGGCAGGTGGCCGTGCTCGTGCCGACGACGGTGCTCGCCGAGCAGCACGGCCAGACGTTCCGGGAGCGCATGAGCGGCTTCCCCGTGGAGACGGCCGTCCTCTCCCGGTTCCGCGGACCGAAGGAGCAGCGCGACATCGTCGACGGTATCGCGAGCGGACAGGTCGACATCGCCATCGGGACGCACCGCCTGCTGCAGCGCGACGTGGCCTTCAAGGACCTCGGGCTGGTGGTCATCGACGAGGAGCAGCGCTTCGGCGTGGCGCACAAGGAGCGCTTCCGCCAGATGCGAGCGGAGGTGGACACGCTGACGATGTCGGCGACGCCGATCCCGCGCACGCTGCAGATGTCGCTGGCCGGCATCCGGGACACCTCGATGGTGGCGACGGCGCCCGAGGAGCGGCTGCCCATCCGCACGTACGTGACGGGGTGGGACGACGAGATCGTGCGGGAGGCGATCGTGCGGGAGATGGAGCGGGGCGGCCAGATCTACTTCGTGCACAACCGCGTCCAGAACATCGAGCGGATCGCGCTGCGGCTGCGCGAGCTCGTGCCCGAAGCGGAGATCGCGATCGGGCACGGGCAGATGCCGGAGGAGCAGCTGGAGCGGGTGATGGTCCAGTTCGGGGCCGGCGCCTACGACGTGCTCCTCTGCACGACCATCATCGAGAGCGGGCTCGACCTGCCCAACGTGAACACGATCATCATCAACAACGCGAACCAGTTCGGGCTGGCGCAGCTCTACCAGCTTCGGGGGCGCGTGGGGCGCTCGGCCAACCGCGCCTTCGCCTACTTCCTCTACGACCGCAACCGGGCGATCTCGGAGTCGGCGCAGAAGCGGCTGGCGGCGATCTTCGAGGCGGCCGAGCTCGGGAGCGGCTTCCAGATCGCCCTGCGCGACCTCGAGATCCGCGGGGCGGGGAACCTGCTGGGGTCCGCGCAGAGCGGGCACATCGCGGCGGTGGGGTTCGACCTGTTCTCGAAGCTCGTGGGGGAAGCGGTGGAACAGCTGCGGGGCGGGCTGGAGGGCGGGGGAGCCGCGGACGGGCGGTCGCTGGCGCCGGCGCCGCGCATCGACCTGCCCGTGAGCGCGTCGATCCCGGAGCGTTATGTCGCGGACATGGAGACGCGCCTGGCCCTCTACGAGCGCATCGCGAAGGTCGAGACTCCGCAGGGAGTGGCGGAGATGGAGGAGGAGCTGCGCGACCGCTTCGGCGAGCCCCCACCGCTCGTGCAGAACCTGCTCGGGGTCTCCCTGCTGAAGGCGGTGGGACGGCAGGCGGGCATCGAGCGCATCTCGACCAGCCCGGAGAGCTTCCACCTGCGCCTGCGCGGGGGCACGACCCGCGCCCACCAGCGAGCGGTCGACAGGCTGGGCATCGCGGGGGCGCGGGTGGGGCCGGAGCAGGTGCGGATCGCGCGGGAGCAGGCGGGCACGGAGTGGATGCCGCTGCTCGTGCGCGTCCTGCGCGCGCTCGCAGACGCGGCCTGACTGGACCGCGCGGGGCCGCGCTTCATACTGGAGCCGTGGACGGCGCGAACCTCTTCACGATGCTCTCGGCCTACCGGCCGGGAGCCGCTTCACCCTTCGAGGACTACTGCACGAACGGCCTCGCCTACCTGCTGGCGACCGGCCACGACGCACTCGGCGCGCTCGTCGCGGAGGCGGCGGGGGCGGAGGGCGGGGTGACCGACGTGGCCGTGCAGCCGGGACCGGACACGCCGCTGGCGGACCTCGCGATCACGTTCGCGGACGGGCGCGAGGCGCTGGTCGAGATCGAGGTGGCGCCCGCCGAGGCCGTCGAGCGGCCGGACGCGGGCCGTAAGGTCGCGCGGCTACAGGTCGGCTTCGAGGGCGGGTCGCCGGGGGCGGTCGACTGGAACGCGATCGCGGACGCCCTCGCGGACCACCCGGACCGGCTGGCGCGCGAGTTCGCCGAGTTCGTGCGCCGGGACGTGCTGGGCCTCGAAGCGGTGGGGCTCGACGACGCGCTCCACACGAACCGGCTCTACGCGCTGGGCGGGGCGGCCCTGCGCGAGCGCTTCGGGAGTGGGGTGCGCTACGAGAACAGCTCCTCGCAGCCCGTCCAGGGTCGCTACCGCTACCTCGGGACCACGTTCGCGCCGGCCGGAGGAGACCTGCACTACTGGATCGGGCTGGTGAACGAGTCGCTGCCGCTGAGCGAGCACTATCACCTGATGCTGGCGAGCAAGACCACACCCCTGGAAGAGCCCGCCGGCCAGCCCCGCGCGACGGGCAACTGGCGCTGGGAGCACTGGTCGGGGATGGGCCGGGTGGTACGGCCGGTGGGGCCGGCGGAGTACGGGTCGCTGCTGGGGCGGATGGGGTAGGGGGCGCCCCCTACACCTTGGCCGGCTCGAGCTCCGCGAGCTCGGCCATGAGCTCCATCGCCTCGGGCTGGTTGGTGTTGACGGTGATGCCGGTGATGGGGTCGTCGGCCCAGCGCTTGTAGCGCTCGCGGATGCGCTCGACGGGGCCGATGAGGGCGGTCTCATCGAGGAACTCGTCGGGGACGGCGGCGGTGGCCTCCTCCTTGCGCCCGGCGAGGAAGAGCTCCTGGATGCGCTTGGCGGCGTCGCCGTAGCCGCGGCGAACCATGTTGTCGTTGTGGTAGTTCTGGGTGCGGTGGCCCATGCCGCCCACGTAGAGGGCGGTGTTCGGCTTCATCGCGTCGAGGGCGCCCTGGACGTCGTCGGTGATGTTGACGGCGGCGCCGACCTGGATCTCCATGTCCTTGAGGCTCTTGCCGCCGCCGGCGCGCCGGAAGCCTTCCTCGAGCCAGGGCATGAAGTGGTCGAGCTGCTTGCCGGGGACGTAGCCGAGGGGCAGCCAGCCGTCGGCGATCTCGGCGGTGAGGCGCACGTTGGCGGGGCTGCCGGTGCCGAGCCAGATGGGGATGTTGGCGTTCATGTGGAGGATGGAGCGGAGCGGCTTGCCCAGGCCGGAGGCTCCCTCCCCGGCGTAGGGCAGGGAGATCTCGGCGCCCTCGTGCATCACGGGGCGCTCGCGCTCGAAGATCTTGCGCATGATCTGGACGTAGTCGCGGATGCGGTAGTAGGGCTTCCCCCAGGGCTCGCCGTACCAGCCCTCCACGATCTGGGGACCGGAGACGCCGATCCCGGCGATGAAGCGGTTCCCGCCGGCCATGGCATCGACGGTGGCGACGGACATGGCGCAGTTGGCGGCGGTGCGCGCGGCGAGCTGCATGATGCCCGTGCCGAGCCGGATGCGGTCGGTGACGGCGGCCAGGTAGGCGAGGGGCGTGACGGCGTCGGAGCCGTAGGCCTCGGCCGTCCAGACGGAGTCGTAGCCGAGGCGTTCTGCCATCTGAACCTTCTCGACGGGCAGGTTCATGCGGGCGCCCGAGTAGCCGATACCGATGCCGAGCTTCATGAGAGTCCTCCGGGGAGCGTGCGGGGCTCCAACGCGGCAGGATTCTACGGGGAACGGAGGCAGTGGACCGGCGGGGTCGGGATGGGTCAGACTGCGCAGGTTCGTTCGAGGGGGCAGACGATGGCCGAGCCGATTACGCGGGAGAGCCTGTTCGAGGCGCTCCTCCAGCAGTGGCAGACGACCGAGGACGCGATCGCGGCAGTCGGAGAGCACTTCGACAGGCCGGCGCACGACGGCTGGACGGTGGGCGACATCTTCCGGCACTTGACCGCCATCAGTCACCGCGAGTCAGCGGCCGTGCGGGCGATGCTCGCGACGGGCGAGTACGAGATCCCGGGCGACGACGCGAACGAGGCGGAGGTCGAGAAGTTCCGCTCGCTCGACTACAAGATGCTGCGGATCGAGCTGAACACCGCGCACGGGGTCGTCTGGATGTACGTGCAGCGGTTCAGCGACGAGGACCTGGCGCAGACGTACAAGCTGATGGGGAACGACTGGACGCTGGGGCAGGTCCTGGGCGTCGTCGCGAGGCACGAAGCGGACCACGTGGCGGTTGCGCTGGAGGCGGCGGGCGTGCCGGAGTCGGCGGTCGTGCCGGTCGAGACGGCGCACCGCTGGGTCTGAGGGGACACACGCAAGGCGGCCGGCATGGCAGAGACGATGACGCGAGAGGCGCTGTTCCAGGAGATCTGCGAGACCTGGCAGCGGACGGAGGACGCGGTCGCGGCGCTGGGGCCGCACTTCGACACGCCCGCCCACGACGACTGGACGGTCGGGGACGTGTGCCGCCACCTGACGGCGACGAGCCACATGATGTCGGGGCGCATCCGCGCCCTGCTGGCGACGGGCGAGCTCCCGTTCCCCGGTGACGACGGGAACGCCGAGTGGGTCGAGAAGTTCCGGTCGCTCGACTACAAGATGCTGCGGATCGAGCTGAACACGGCGCACGGCGTCGTCTGGATGTACGTCCAGCGTTTCAGCGACGAGGACCTGGCGCAGCGGTTCACGATCTTCGGGGAGGAGTACACGCTGGGCGAGGTGATCCGGCAGCGGGTGCTGCACGAGCTGAGCCATATCGACGAGGCGCTGGCGGCTGCGGGGCTGGTGGAGTCGGCGATCGCGCCGGTGGAGACGGCGCATCGCTGGGCATAACGAGGAGAGCGCCGCGCTGGCGCGCGGCTGAGGATCGAGTGACGGGAGGACGCGTCAAGACCGGTGCTCGCGGCCGTCAGCTACGCTCGGAGCCCGTTCTTCGAGAACCGGCTAGACCGCCCCCGCGCGATCCGCCACAATGCGGGTCGCACTCCCTGACGGTACGGAGGTTGACGATGGCCGATTCCCGAGAGGCGTTGTTCCAGTCGATTTGCGAGACGTGGCAGAGGACCGAGGACGCGATCGATGCGCTCGGCGCCCACTTCGACAAGCCGGCATACGATGGTTGGTCCGTTGGCGACGTTATTCGCCACGTTACGGCGCTCAGCCACGACACGTCCGCGCACATCCGCGCGATGATCGCGACGGGCGAGTTCCCGGCGGATGACAGCGGCAACCAGGACGGCGTCGACAAGTTCGCCTCGCTCGACTACAAGATGCTGCGCATCGAGCTGAACACCGCCCACGGGGTCGTCTGGATGTACGTCCAGCGGTTCAGCGATGAGGACCTCGCGCAGGAGTACTCGATCGGCGGCAACAGCTTCTCGCTGGGCACGATCATCAGCCTGCTCACGCAGCACGAGCACCAGCACGTGACGGAGGCGCTGGAAGCGGCGGGCCTCGACGACTCGGCCGTGGTCGAGCTGGAGACGGCTCACCGCTGGGCCTAGCGCCGCTCACCCCCCAGCCTGATACCTGCGGAGGCGCCCTTCGGGGGCGTTTCCGTTTGTCTGCGCGGCGCCCGCGACCCTGACCGGGCTTGCCCGGACGTGGCAAGATGCGGGCGGCCCGCGGCGGCGGGCGGAGGCCGCGCATGAAGTTCGGAATCTCGGTTGGCTTCGTGGTGACCAAGCCGTGGGACGCGATGAGCGAGTCGCGCGTCTTCCACGAGGCGGTCGAGGTGGTCGAGCTGGCGGACGAGCTGGGCTTCGACAGTTGCTGGTCGGTGGAGCACCACTTCCTCGAGGAGTACTCGCACATGTCGGCGCCCGACATGTTCTTCGCCTACTGCGCGGCGCGGACGAAGCAGATCCGCTTCGGGCACGGCATCTACCTGATGCTCCCCAACATCAACCATCCGGCGCGGGTGGCGGAACGCATCGCCACGCTGGACATCCTCAGCAACGGGCGGGTGGAGCTGGGCACGGGGCGGAGCGCGACGTGGACGGAGCTCGGCGGGTTCCTCGTGGAGCCGGACGACACGAAGGAGATGTGGGAGGAATCGACGCGCTCGGTCGTGAAGATGTGGACGAGCGACGAGTTCTCGATCCGGGGGAAGCACTTCTCCATGCCGCCCCGGAACGTTTTGCCGAAGCCCGTGCAGCAGCCCCACCCGCCCCTCTGGGTAGCGGTGCAGAGCCCGGAGACGGCCGTGCTCGCGGGGGAGAAGGGCATCGGGATGCTGGGGGTGACGCTCGGGGGCATCCCCAAGTACGCGGACCTGATCGCGGACTACCGGCGCGCCAGCCGCGAGGCGGAGCCGATCGGGCTGACGGTGAACAACCAGGTGCGGGCGCAGGGCCAGCTCTTCTGCCACCCGGACTCGGACTTCGCCCAGAAGATGGTGGGGAAGGCGCACGAGCAGCTCGCGGGGCCGCTCAGCTCCTACCTGATGACGATGGGCTCGACCTACCCGAGCCCCGCCTACCACGCCCACTCGCTGGGCTCGGGCGCGGCCTTCCGCCCGCCCCTGGGCGCCGACCAGGTGGGGAAGCTGGTGGGGACTCCGGACGAGGTCGCGCGTGCGGTCGAGGACTGGCAGCAGCTGGGCGTGGACGCCCTCAACATCGGCGTCAGCGGGCGCTGGTCGACGCACGAGCAAAACCTGGAATCGATGCGGCTGTTCGCGAGGGAGGTCATGCCCGCCTTCGCCGACGAGCCGGTGGGCAGCGGGGCGGCGACGTGACGGCGACGGCGGCCTACCGGACGGTCTCCCCCGAGGAGGCGGCCTCAGCGGTCCAGGACGGCGACGTCCTCTACTGCTCGCTCACCTCGCTCGACTACGTGCTCGACGCGATCGCGGCGCGGCGCGACCTGCAGGACGTGCGCGTACGGCTGACGACGCCGGGGCAGGATCCCGGCTGGCTTTCGCCCGAGGCGGACGACGAGCGGTTCACGGTCGACTTCCAGATCTTCATCGGGGACTTCGCACGGTTCTCGACGGACTCGGGGGTGGCCTCGTACATCCCGAACCTGTTCTCGACGGAGATGAAGCAGATCGAGCGGCCCGACGACTGCCTCTTCCCGGACGTGTTTCTCACGCGGGTGAGCCGCCCCAACGAGAAGGGGTACGTGAACTTCGGGCCGATGATGTTCAACAAGCGCGGCTACGTGCAGAACTGCCGGACCGTCATCGCCGAGATCGACGACAGCTTCCCCGTGTTCCACGGGGACTGCACGGTGCACGTCTCCGAGATCGACTACCTCGTGGAGGGCGAGTACGGGCCGAGCACGGCGGAGATCCGGGCGAAGGTGGAGGCGGTGGAGGACGCGGGCAGGCGGGAGGGTCTGCTGGACCTGATGGATTCCGTGCCCGATCGCTGGCTGCGGGGGCTGCTGCGCCGGAGCTTCTGGTTCTTCGAGAAGCTCGACCCGGCGATGGTGGCTCCGCTGCTGGGGAAGGGGCCGGAGCCGGACGCGGAGTCGAAGGCGATCGCTGGGCACGTGGCGGAGGTGGTGTCGGACGGGGCGAACCTGCAGATCGGTGTGGGCGAGCCGAGCAGCTCGCTCGTGCGCGCCGGCGCCTTCGATGAGAAGGAGGGGCTGGGGCTGCACTCCGAGATGATCATCCCGGGGTGGACGCGGCTCATCCGCGAGGGGCAGATGACCGACCTGCACAAGCGCTTCCGCCCGGGCGTGGCGGTAGCGGCGGGGTGGGCCGGCTGCACGCCGCAGGACCTGGAGTTCATCGCGGAGAACCCCCGCTGCGAGCTGCACCCCTCGGCCTTCGTCCTCGACCCAAAGGTGATGTCCGCGAACGACCGCGTGCACGCGATCAACAGCGCCATCAACATCGACCTGCAGGGGCAGATCAACGCCGAAACGGTGCACGGGGCGCGCATGATCAACGGCACGGGCGGCCAGCCCGACAGCCACTACGCGGCCATGTACTCGGAGGGCGGGCGCGCGATCACCGTTATGAAGTCGACGGCGCTGGGGGGCACGGCCTCGCGCGTGGTCGCGACGCACGAGCCGGGCACGGTGGTGACGATCCCGCGGCCGCTCGCGGATACGGTCGTGACGGAGTACGGGATCGCGCGCTTGTTCGGGAAGAGCACGCGCGAACGGGCGGCGGAGCTGATCGCGATCGCGCACCCGGACTTCCGCCGGGAGCTGCGGCGCGAAGCGGAGCGGCTCTTCGGGCTGCGCCCGTGAGCGGCGCCGCCCGCCTCGTGGTCGACTACTCGAGCGCCCTCGCGCCGGGCTCGCTCGAGCGGGTAGCGGTGGTCGCGCCCGACGCGGCGAAGCAGCGCTTCGGCGATCCCGCTGCGCGCGCGACCTACACCGCCGCCTTCAGCGAGGCACTCGAACGCGGCCCGGAACCCGTGCTCTGCCTGGTGGGACCGTACGGCTACTCGCCCGCCTTCACGGCGGCGGCGGGCGGGCGGAACGACCTTGCGCGGGCGGAGATCGACCCGAACCGGGTGCGCGTCCTGAACGTGGGACGCAGCTTCCTGGGACTGGGCGCGCTCACCGCGAGCCTGGCCGGGAGCGACCTCGGCCCGGAGGCGGCCACGGAGTGGCTCGACGACGCGGGGGTGGCGACGGGGATGTGGGTCGTGACCGATTCCGAGCGGCTGGAGGAGGCGCCCGCGGAGGCGTTCGTCGAGGCGCCGGACGGCATCCCGGAGGAGCCGTACGCGCTCCTGCGGGTGCGCCTCGCCTCGCGCGTCCTCGGCGGGTACGAGTCCGTCGAGGAGGCAGCGGAGACGGCGCTGGCGTCGATCACGGCAGCGGGGGGCGTGGGGCTGGTGGCGAACGCGCCGGAGGGGCTGGAGGCGTGGAAGCGGGCATCGCCGGCGCCCGTAGAATGGCGCGCGTGCGAGCTCCCCACCTTCCTCGCGACCCACTTCGGCGAGACGCTCGCCTTCGCCATCGCGCCGCGGGCCTCGGCGTGAGGGGCAGGCGGGGGCGACGTGCCTGACTTCGGAACGCGCCCGATCGCGTCGATCCCGGACCGCCCGGCCATCGCCCCGGGGGAGGGCGAGAGGGAGGACGGCTGGGAGCTGTCGGACGTGCGCGTCGTCAGCCTCACGTTCGAGCTGTCCAAGCACCAGATGCTGGACCTCCTGCCGGAGGGGCTCATCCGCCCGGTCCCGCCCTACGCCAAGGTCATCATCGTGGACGCGCCCGATTCGCCCGCCGGGCCGTACCGCGAGGCGGGGCTCTTCCTGGGGGCGCGCGACCGCGTCCAGATCCGGAACGTGCTCCTCGATGCGATCGTGCAGGGCGGTGAGCAGCTCGCCAGCAGCCGCCGCTGCTTCGGCGGCTCGCGCCGCGCGGGCACCGTCGACCTGGACGTGCGCGACGACGGGATCAGCGCCGTGATAGCGGGCGAGGAGGGCGAGCTCTGCCGCATCCGCATGGGTGACCTGCGCCGCTGCGACGCAACGATGCTCAAGTTCGATGCGCTGCTGGTGCCGGGCGAGGAGGCGGGAGACCCCGTGCTCCTGCGCTACGGCGTGCGCATCCCGCTGGCGGAGGTGGAGGGCACGCTCTCGCGTGACTGGGAGGTCACGATGCCGCGCGGAGCCGGGGTCTGGCGGCAGCTGCGCCCCGCCTTCAACGTGACCGCCTTTGCCACGCTGGGGGACGCCCGGATCGAGTTCCCGCGCGTCCCCAGGGCGGCCGGCGCCCGCTAGCCCTCCTCGGCGGCCGCGGCAATCTCGGCGGCACGCGGGGTATCGGGCTGCACGACCAGCTCGGCGGCCCCGGCCCTGGAGTCGTCCCGGATGAGCTCCAGCACCTTGTCGGCGATCTGCTCGGGCTGGAGCATCGTGGTCGCCTCGATCGCGGGGCGGAGCCACTCGGCGGGATTCACGCCATCGCCAGTCTTTCCGATGATGGGGGTGTCGACCATGCCCGGGAGGACCGCGTTCACGCGGATGTTCTCGGACTCGGCGAGCCCCGCGCAGGCCTCGGTGAAGTTGACGACGGCGGCCTTGGTGGCGGCGTACATGGGGTCGTTCGGCATGGGTCCGAGGGCGGCAACGGAGGCGGTGTTCACAACCGCGCCGCCGCCACGCTTGCGGAGCGCGCGCACGGCCGCGCCCGTGCCCATCATCACGCCCGCCGCGTTCACGCTGGTGACGAGGTGGATCTTCTCGAGGGCGACGTCGGGCCAGCCGGGGGCGTCGCCGGTCATGATGCCGGCGTTGTTGTGGACGATGTCGATGCCGCCGTAGGCGGCCTCGACGGCAGCGAAGAGCCCCTGGACGCCCGCCGGCGTAGAGACGTCGCCTTCAAAGAAGGAGGCTTCGCCGCCCATCTCGGCGACGGCGCGGACGGTGGCGGCGCCACCCTCGCGATCGATATCGGCAACGGCGACCCTGGCGCCCTCGGCGCCGAGGGCGACCGCCGTCGCGCGTCCAATTCCAGACGAGGCGCCCGTGACGAGCGCGACCTTTCCCGAGATCTCCATGGTGCTCTCCTTGCAGGGATGTGCGGGGATTCTAGCGAGGGTTCCCGTCGGGGGCGGGGTCAGACGGCGGGGAGGTCATCCCCGACGCCGAGCTCGCCGAGGACTTCGTGGAACCACTCGACCACCTCGGGGTGGTAGGGGATACCGAGCTCGGCGCGCTCTTGCTCCGTCTCGTAGGCGTTGAGGCCGGCGTAGTAGACGCGCTCCTCGCCGGGGGCGGTGGGCGCCTCCCGAAGCGTGCGCAGGTAGAGGTCCATGTCGTCCTTGAACTGGTCGGGGTCGGTGAAGGCGTCGATGCGGTAGGCCAGGAAGTGGTGGCCGTTCCCGATGCGCGGGGCGAATCCCGGGCCCGTTCCCGAGAGGACGCCGCTGAGCACATCGACCATGACGGCGAGGCTGTAGCCCTTGTGCGAGCCGATCTCGCGGGTGCCGCCCACCGGGAGCATCAGGAACTCATCGGGGACGGGGCGTTCCTCCATGATGGGGGTGCCGTCGCCCTCGGCGATCCAGCCGGGGAGGACGCTCGTCCCGAGGCGGCGGGCGAGGCGAATCTTGTTGCCGGCGACGGAGCTCATGGAAGCGTCGAAGACGAAGGGCGCCTCATCGCGCGCGGGCACGGCCACCCCGAGCGGGTTGAGGCCGACGATCGCCTCCGCGCCGAAGGTAGGCGCGACCTGCTTGCCCCCGACCGTCATGGCGATGCCGATCATGTCGTGGGGGACGGCACGGTGGGCGTGGAAGGCGGCGGCGCCGAAGTGGCGGCCGTTCATGACCGCGACCGAGCCGATGCCGCACCTGCGCGCTTTCTCGATGGCGAGGTCCATGGCCTGGGGGCCGACCGTGAGGCCGAGCCCCTCATCGCTGTCGATGGTGGCGGTGGCCTCGGCCTCGCGCACGATCCGCCACTGCGGGGCGGGGTTGATGGCGCCCCCACGGATGCCCGCCACGTACACGCGCATCATGTTGCTCACGCCGTGCGAGTCGATGCCGCGGCGATCGGCGTAGAGGAGCGTTTCGGCGCAGCGCTCTGCATCGTCTGCGGGCGAACCGAGGGCCTCGAAGATGCGCACGACGGTCGCTTTCATGAGGGCGGGAGGGACGCGGACGGCGATGTCGTCGGGTACGCGGAAGCGATCAAGCATGGGCCGGAATCATAGCGAGTGGCGGGCGGGGTAGCATGTGCCGAGCGCGCCGGTTTGCGCGGGCGGGGCCGTGGTGGAGATCGAGGGCGAGCACCGCTTCGAGGCGTCGGTGGAGGCGCTGTGGGGAGCGCTCTTCGACCCCGCCGCGCTGCGGGCGGCACTGCCCGCATTCGAGTCGCTGGAGCGTATCGACGAGGACACCTACGAGCTGGTCGCGTTCGTGGAGGTGCGGGGATTCTGGGGGCGGTTCCGGGGGCTGGCGCGGGTGAGCCACGTCGTCGAGGGGCAGTCGTACCATCTGCGGCTGTCGGGGGCGGCCGCCGAGGGGACGGCCATGGCGCAGGGCACGATCACCCTCCACGAGGAGGACGACGGCGTGGTCTTCCGCTACCGCGGCGACCTGACGGTGCACGGGGCGCTGACGCGGCTCGGTGGTCGCTTCATCGGGGGATCCATCCGCATGCTCATCCGGGACTTCCTGCAGGGGCTGGGCCGCCACCTGGGCGATGCGCCCGCCGCCGAGCAGGCCGGGTAGCGGCAACGCGCATGCGGCTCGAGCACAAGTACATCGTCGCGCTCATCAGCGTGTTCGGCATGTTCATGAACCTGCTGGACCTGACGATCGTGAACGTCGCCGTGCCCGTCCTCGCCTTCGAGCTGGACGCCACCGCGCGGGAGGTGCAGTGGGTGGTGACGGCCTACCTGCTGGCCGTGGCCGTGGCCATCCCGGTCAGCGGCTGGGCGGGCGACCGCTTCGGCACGAAGCTGATCTTCGTACTGGCGCTGGCGTTCTTCACGGTCGGATCGGCCCTGTGCGCATTCGCCTGGAACATCGAGAGCCTGATCGTGTTCCGGGCGCTACAGGGGCTGGGCGGAGGATTCCTGATGCCCGTCTCGCAGACGATGGTGTTCCGCGCCTTCCCCCAGCAGGAACGCTCGAAGGCGGCGGGCATCCTCGTGGTGCCGACGACGTTTGCGCCCGCGAGCGGCCCGGTCATCGGCGGGGTCATCCTCGATTTCCTCTCGTGGCCATGGATCTTCCTCGTGAACATCCCCGTCGGGGTCATCGGCATCGTGCTCGCGCTCGCGTTCCTGCGGGAGCAGCGGGAGGACGCGCCGGGGCGCATCGACATCCCCGGCCTGATGCTCGCTTCCGGCGGGCTGGCGGTCTTCCTGTACGCGCTGGCCGAGGCGGGCGAGCGCGGCTTCGGGCATCCGATGGTGCTCGGCTTTGGCGCCGCCGGGCTCGTGCTGCTGGCCATCTTCGTGCTGGTCGAGCTGCGCACCGAGGAGCCGCTGATCGACGTGCGCCTCTTCCTGAACCGCATGTTCGCCCTGGCCAACCTGACGCAGAGCGTGGCCTTCATGGGCTTTGCCTCGACGCTGTTCCTCTTACCGCTCTTCCTGCAGCTGGAGCGCGGCCTGAGCCCGCTCCAGTCGGGCCTCGCGACGTTCCCGCAGGCGATCGGCGTGATGGTGATGGCGCCCCTGATAGCGCGCATCTACCCGATCGTCGGGCCGCGACGGCTGGTCGCGATCGGGCTGGTGGTGGCGAGCGTATCGACGATTCCGCTGGTGCTGATGGACCTGGAGTCCAACCTCTGGTGGGTCCGGGGGACGATGTTCGTGCGGGGCATCGGCTTCAGCATGATGCTGGTGCCGCTGCAGACGGCCGCCTTCGCGGGCATCAGCATGGCCGACACGGGGCGGGCGACGGCCGTGTTCAACGCCACGCGGCAGGTGGCGCAGAGCTTCGGCGTGGCGATCATCGCGACGGTGCTCACCAGCCGGCTGGCGCACTACGGCGCCGAGCTCGGGCCCCTCGACGACGCGGCCGCGTCCGTCAGCGCCTTCGCGGACGGCTACATCGTGACGGGTGTGTTCATCGCGCTGGGGGTGCTGCTTGCGCTGATCATCCGCGACCGGGAGGCTGCGGCGACGTTGCGCGCGCGGATCAGTCCACGCACAGGCGAGGCTTGAACGGGAATTGACCCAACGTTATCATTGGGTTGATGCTGCCCGCGTTCACCGAAGGCGGCCTCTTGCCGCCAGGAGTCCACTGGGCGCCGTGGGAGGAGATTGCCGATCGGTTCGGGGGCAACGAATGGAGGAACGAACTCCTGGCTGGCCTACGTGGGGCGTTGGAGAACTTGAGGGACGCAGGGTGTCGCACTGCCTACATCGACGGGAGCTTCGCGACCGACAAGTACATGCCGGAGGACTTCGACGCATGCTGGGAGGAACAGGGCGTCGATCCAGACGCTCTCGACCCCGTCCTGCTGACGTTCGACCGGGGACGGGCGGCCCAAAAGCGCGCGTATCGAGGGGAGCTGTTTCCCGCTGCCGCTCCGGCCGATGAGACCGGCCTGTCGTTCATTGAGTTCTTCCAAGTCGACAGGGAAAGCGGGAAGTCCAAGGGAATTATCGGCATCGACCTAGGAGGGCTTACGTGATTAAGAATGAGCGTCAATACCGCATTACCAGGGCGCAGGCAGCCCGGTTCTCCCAGACCCTCGACGGCCTCCGGAAGCGCCCCAGCAGTCCAGAGGGAGTTCACCCCCGCATCGCCAGAGCTCAAGAAGAGGCCGTCGCGAGCCAGCTGGCCGACCTTCAGGAAGAGTTGCGGGAGTACGAGCAGGTCAAGGCCGGGGGATTTTGCCTCGAACAGTTGGACGTCGTGAGCGACCTTTCGATCCTCCTCATCAGGGCGCGGATCGCTCGGGGCCTCAGCCAGCGGGAACTCGCAAGACGAGCCGGACTCAAGGAACAGCAGATCCAGCGCTACGAGGCCACCGACTACGAGTCGGCCAGCCTTTCCCGCATCAAGGAAGTGGTGGCCGCGTTGGCCAGCTAATCGACGAACTTGCCCTGGCCACCATCAACGATGATGTGGGTGGCGTTGATCCAGCTGGCCGCCGGGCTGACGAGAAACGTGATCGCCCGCGCCACCTCTTCGCCGCTGCCGAGGCGTCCGAAGGGGATGCTGCGCTCGACGCTCTTGTAGAAGTCGGGGTTGGCCTCGCGCGTGCGGTCCCAGTTGCCCCCGGGCATGAGGGTCGCGCCCGGCGAGAGGGCGTTCACGCGGATGCCCTTGCGGCCGAGGGCCTGCCCGAGCTCGTTGGCGAGCACGCGCATGGCGCCCTTCAGGGGGCCGTACGAGGACCAGCGCCCGAACCACTGCTTGCTGGCGGTGGAGCCGATGAAGACGACGCTGGCGGCGTCGCTCTCCTCCAGGGCCGGCTGCGCGGACTCGAGCGCGTGGACGGCAGCCATCACGTCGACATCGAAGGTGCTCTGCCAGCCCTCCGCGTCCTGTCCCGACTGGCCGGTGGCGTTGTGGATGAGGATGTCGAGGCCGCCAAGGGCCTCGACGGCGCCGCTGACGAAGGCGCGCGTGGCATCGTGGTCGGCGAGGTCGACGGGGGCGGCGTGGACAGTCCCGGCGCCGCGGGCGTCGAGCTCCGCGCGGGCCTGCTCGAGTTGCTCGGGGTTGCGCCCACAGATGGCGATGTTCGCGCCCTCGTCCAGGAGCGTCTCCGCCGTGTAGCGGCCGATGCCGCGGCTCGCGCCGAGGATGATCGCCTTCCGTCCGGCCAGTCCAAGGTCCATGTCGCACCTCCTGAGCGGGTAGGGTAGTCGAGCGCGCCGCTAGATGCGGCGGCGCGGAGGCAGGCGATGACACGGGTGACGGTGCGGCCCTTTGGGCGGGGCGATCTCGACGCGGCGGCGGCACTGGCCGCGGAGGCCCACCGCAACGAGCGCGAGCGGCATCCCGTGCTCGTGGAGGGGCTGGCGGAGAGAGGCGAGGCGCGTGACATGCTGGCGAAGTGGCTCGAGAACGAGCGCACGGACGGGGCGGCGGCCTTCGATGGGGACGTGCTGGTCGGGTTCCTCATGGGGGAGCGGATGGCGGGGGCGCCGCCGGACAGCTACATGGGGCAGCTCTCGCATCCGCGCACGATCAGGATCGGGCCCCGCGATCACGCGGTCGCAGCGGGCTACGACGCTACATCGGTGAGCCGGCTGCTCTACCGCGAGCTTGCCGCGGGATGGGTGGCAGCGGGCTACTACAACCACTCCGTACACCTGATCGAGGGGAACGAGCGGCTGCAGGAGGCGTGGTTCAACCTGGGGTTCGGCCGGACGGTCTCCATGGCGGTGCGGGAGGGAACGGGGCCGGTGGCGGGGGCGCAGGCGGGAGACATCGAGGTCCGGGAGGCGGGGAGCGAGGACGTGGAGGTGCTGGTGGGTCTGGCGCGGACGCTCGGGCTGCACCACATCGGTTCCCCCATCTTCATGTACTGGCCCGTCCTGCCCGAGCACGACGCGATGGCGCGAAGCCTCTTCTCATCGCTGCTGGAGGACGAAGGGAACCCGCACTTCGTGGCCTACCGCGATGGTGAGCCGGTCGGGCTGACGAGCTTCCTCAAGCAGGGGTTCTTTCCACCGTACGTGAGCCCGGAGAAGAACGTGTACCTGTTCATGGGCATCGTGGAGCCGGAGGCGCAGGACGGGGGCGTGGGGCGGGTGCTGCTCGACCGGGGGATGGCGTGGGCGCGGGAGCAGGGATACGAGCGTTGTTCGCTGCACGTGCTGATGGCGAACTACAGCGGCGAACCATTCTGGTCCGCGAACGGCTTCCAGCCTGTGGAGTACACGCTGGAACGGCAGATCGATGAGCGGGTGGCCTGGGCGCGGGGCGGATAGGGGCGGTGGGGGCGCGAGCCGCCTATGATTCGCGGCACGACGAGGAGGTACCTATGCCCGAATTCAAGACCGTGCTCTACGAGAACCTGACCCCGGAAATCGTGCGCGTCCGCATGAACCGTCCCGAGGCGCGCAACGCGCAGGACCTGCAGCTCACCTACGACCTGAACGATGCCTTCGACGCCGCCAACCAGGACGACCAGGTGAAGGTCGTCATCCTCAGCGGCGAGGGGCCGCACTTCAACTCCGGCCACGACATGCGCGGCGGCACGGGCGCCACGCGCGCCGATTTCAAGCCGGTCGGGACCTGGGCGAACTTCGACCAGCCCGGGGCCGAAGGCGCGATGGCGGGCGAGGAGGAGATCTACCTCCAGATGTGCCGCCGCTGGCGCAACCTGCCCAAGCCGATGATCGCCGAGGTCCAGGGCAAGACGATCGCCGGCGGCCTCATGCTCGCCTGGGTCTGCGACATCATCATCGCCTCCGACGACGCCGAGTTCCGCGACCTCGTCGTCGGCTGGGGCATCCCCGGCGTCGAGTACTTCGCCCATCCCTGGGAGTTCGGCCATCGCCTCGCCCGCCAGATGCTCTACACGGGCGACTGGGTGAGCGCCCAGCGCGCCTACGAGGCGGGCATGGTGAACGAGGTGGTTCCCCGCGACGAGCTGAGCGAGTACGTCGAGAACCTGGCCCGGAAGATCGCGGAGAAGCCCTCCTTCGGCCTGAAGATCACGAAGGAAGCGGTCAACCAGACGCAGGACGCGCAGGGGATGTGGACGGCCCAGCAGGCCGTCTTCATCATGCACACGCTGGCGCACACGCACTGGCGCGAGGTGAACGACAGCGGCATGCCCCTCTACACCGGCGAGGGCGCGGCGAACATCCCCGGGCGGCAGCCAGCGGCCGCCCGCTAGCGAATCCCGGCGGGGCGGCTGCGGCCGCCCCGCTCGCACGACGACCACCGGCGACCTGCAGCGTCGCCGACCGGAGGAGCGCGATGAGCGGCGACCTCGACCGGGAACTGGACCGCCTGGCGATCATGGACCTGCTGATTCGCTACGCACGGTCGGTGGACGGCCACGACTTCGCGACGATGCGCTCCTGCTTCGCCGACGACCTCGTCTTCCTGAACATCGGCTCGCCGGACGCCCAGCACGGGGGCGACACCTACACGGAGACCATCCGCCGGTTGCTCGTGCCCTTCGGCGCCACGCAGCACCTGCTCGGCAACCAGGTCGTCGAGTTCGACGGGGACGTGGCCCACGTCGAGACGGACCTGCAGGCGACGCACTTCATGGCCGGCGACCCGGACACGATCATGACGCTCTGGGCCTCCTACGTGGACGAGGTGGCGCGGGTCGGGGACGGGCACGAGTGGATCATCACGCACCGCGATCTGCGGACGCGGGGCACGCAACGCACGACCAACGCCCCCTGAGGAGAGACGCATGCTGACGAAGGCCGACGAGTACCCCTTCCACCAGACGGCGGAGACGTTCGCCGCCGTACACACCTCGGACAAGCACTGGAACGACGGGCACTACATCTGCCTGTGCGACATGGACGGGAACGTGTCGCTGGTCTCGACTGTGCGGCTCTACCAGAACACGAACGTGCTCGACGGGTTCGTGTGCATCCGGCACGAGGGGATGCAGCACAACTTCCGCGTCTCGCGGCATCTGCGGCCGGACTTCGAGTACCGCGCGGGGCCGCTGCGGATCGAGCTGGTCGAGCCGATGGAGCAGATCCGGCTGGTGCTGGAGCCGAACGACTACGGCATCGCCTGCGACATCGTCTGCCACACGGTGGCGAAGCCGTACCACGGCCCCCTCAGCTCGCACCGCATCGACGGCTGGCTGCTGATGGAGCGCATGACCTACGAGGTGGCGGGGGTCGCGGAGGGCTGGATCGATGTGGCGGGAAAGCGCTTCGAGCTGACGCCGGAGCGCTCGGGCGTGTTCCGCAACCACTCGTGGGGGGTCCTGCGGGGGCGGGGCGGCCCGCCGATGCACGCCTCGCCGCCGCCGGCGGTGCAGCGTCCGCAGGGGCTGCGCAACTGGGTCCTCTACACGATGCCCGACCACTCAGGGTTCTACGAGTTCGTCGAGGACGCGGAGGGCACGCAGTGGTCGGGCGCCATCGCGAACGTGGACGGCTCCTGGAACAAGATGACGGGCGAGATCCTGCATCCCGACCGCGAGGTGCTGGTCACCAGCGTGGACCACGACCTCACGTTCTACGAGGGCTCCAGCCGCATCAGCGGCGGCAGCATCGCCATCCACGACACCGAGGGGGTCACGCGCGAGTTCGAGATCGAGGACATGGGCTGGGTCTACTGCCAGGGCGGGGGCTACTTCGGAGGCTTCAACGACCGGCTCGGGCAGGGCGCCTACCGGGGCGAATACCACGAAGAGGGCGAGGTCTGGGACTGCACCCACCCGACGAAGATCGTCGACAGCGACGGGAACGAGGTCGACGACTTCCCCACGGTGCTGGCGGAGAGCTTCGTGCTGCTGAAGAGCGGCGACCAGGTGGGCTCGGCGCACTTCGAGTGCGCGGCCTTCGGACCGGTCCCGAAGTACGGGCTGACCGGGCAGGGCGGCGGCTAGGACGCTTTCTGGTCGACGCGGAAGGCGAGGGTCGCGACCTCCTCGCCATCGACGGCGGCGCGGACCTCGTACTCGCCCGCGTGCTCGAACTTCAGGGGCAGGTTGACGGCGATGGGGTGGGGCTGGGAGGCGCCCATGGGCAGCCCCGCGCGCCGGCCCACCTCGAAGCGGGCATCGATCCGGGCGAGCTCGGCCTGGCCTTCCTCGCGGATGATGCGTATCTCCAGGGTGTGGGGCATGTTCGTCTCGTTCCACTCGACACGGGGGGAGACGGCGACAGCGATGCCGCGCGTAACGGGAAGCGGCTCGTAGGCGTTGATGGTCGTCCAGCCGCCACCCTGCAGGTAGAGCTTGCCATTGATGACCTCGGCCCAGTCGGCAAGGATGAGGTAGTCGATGTTCACGCGGTCGCCTCGTTGTAGTACATCTTGTACGACGAGTATACTACGGTGCGACCGGCGAGGAAGCATTGGACATCGAGACCTTTGAGTGGGACGCCGACAACGAGGAGAAGATCGCCCAACGCTTCGACCCGGAGGAGATCGATGAGGTGCTGGAAAACCAGCATGCCATCATTCGCAACAAGCGGAACCGCGCAGGAACACATCGCATCATCGGTCGCAACCACAGTGGGATGCTGATAACGGTCGTCGTGGCGCCGACGGGACAACAGACGGTCTGGCGTCCAATCACGGCATGGCGGAGCGATCGTGAGGAGCAAGCTCACGCGAAGCGAGAGGGAATCTGATGAGCTCGAAGCACGACGATTGGGACTACGAGAACCCTGAGGTCAAGCCAGGCCGTAAGAACCCATCAACCGTCTACTCGGTTCGCTTCCCGAAGGCAGAGATCGCCGCCGTCAGGGCAGCAGCCAGGGCAGCCGGTATGACGACGTCCGAGTTCATCCGTGAGGCTGCCCGTGAGAAGGCCGAGGGGCGAGTGCCCATCACGCACGAACCCCGAGTCGAGACCGGGGCGGCCTCCGGGGGCGACCGCTTCGCCCTCCAAACGGGAAGTGGCTTCTGGGACGTGGAGTCACTTCCCGACTAGGCACACCCGCAACGCTGCGGCCAACGGCGGGTTTCACCACCCGGCTGTAGGATTGGCCCTCGATGGGCGTCTACCGGCCTCCCCGCATGAAGTTCGGCGTGTTCCTGGGGCCGTTCCACCGGCTCGAGGAGAACCCCACGATCGCGTTCGACCGCGACCTGGAGCTGCTGGAGCAGCTCGAGCGGTTCGACTTCGACGAAGCGTGGATCGGGGAGCACCACAGCGCCGGCTGGGAGATCATCGCCTCGCCCGAGCTGTTCATCGTGGCGGCGGCGGAGCGCACGAAGAAGCTGCGGCTGGCGTCGGGCGTCCTCAGCCTGCCCTACCAGCACCCGCTGATCGTGGCGGACCGGTTTGTGCAGCTCGACCACATGACGCGCGGACGGGCGATCCTGGGCATGGGGCCGGGGGCCCTCAGCTCCGACGCCTACATGCTCGGCATCGACCCGCTCGACCAGCGGCGCATGATGAACGAGTCCCTCGACGCGATCATGCGGCTGTTCCGGGGCGAAGTGGTCACGGTCGAGACGGACTGGTTCCGGCTGCACGAGGCGCGCCTGCAGGTCGCGCCATACACGCACCCGCATCCCCCCATGGCGGTGGCGGCGGGAGGGTCGCCGGCAGGCGCGCAGGCGGCGGGGCGACATGGGATCGACCTGGTGTCGTTCGGGGGCTTGAGCGACGCCAGCGGCGAGGCCCTCGCGCGCACCTACGGCTGGTACGAGGAGGCGGCGCGGGAAGCCGGCCACACGGTCTCGCGCGACCAGTGGCGGCTGGGCGTGCCCTTCTACCTGGCGGACTCGCGCGAGCAGGCGATCGCGGAGGCGCGCGAGGGCTACGAACGCGAGCTCAACGACTACTTCAGCGGCACCATCACCTCGCGCATGGCCCCCGACGCCTCGACCATCGAGGCGGGCATCGAGGGGGGCGGCCTCATCATCGGGACGCCCGAGGACGCGATCGCGGACATCGAGCGGCTGCTGGCGATCACCGGCGGGTTCGGGGGCTTTCTCGCACGGGCGCACGAGTGGGGCACGTGGGAACAGACGGTGCACAGCTACGAGCTGTTCTCGCGCTACGTCATCCCGCACTTCCGGGGGCAGCTCGAGGCGAAGCGGGGCAGCCAGCAGTGGGTGGCGGACACGCCCGAGGCGAAGATCAGCCGGGCAGCCGTCGAGAAGGCGTTCGAGGACGCCGGCATCGCGCAGTCAGTCGCTGAGGAGCAGGCAGCGGCGCGGCGGCGCTAGCTCGGAATCTCGCCCTTGTCGGTGAGGCCCTGCGCGAGGGAGTCGCGGCGGGCGCGGGCGTGGGCGCGCGCGGCAGGCGAGGCGCCGGGGTCGGGGGCGAGGCTGCGGGCGGCGACGAGCGCCGGCCACTGGTGGTAGGCGATACCCTCGCCGGCGTACTCGTAGCACCACGCGGCCACGACGGCGGGGCCCGGGGAGAGGTCGGCCTCCGTCATGAGGATGGCGTAGATGGCGGCCTCGCGGGCGGCGGCCTGGTCGCCGGGCGGCAGGAAGCGCGCGATCTGGTCGAGCGTGGCCTCGGTCTCGGCGTCGAACTCGGGCATCAGCGCACCGCGTGGCGGGTCTCGATGTCGCGCCAGCCGGGCGCGTTCACGATCCCCTCGAACTGGTGGAAGTCGACCATGGAGTCGCGGCGGGAGGCGGTCGTCTTCGTGTCGTGCAGGGCGCGGTAGGTCTCGCCGATCGCCTTCGCCGCGGAGAAGAGCCCGGAGAGCGGGTAGACGACCATGGTGAAGCCGATCTCCTGCAGCTCGGCGGCGGTGAGGAGGGGCGTCTTGCCACCCTCGATCATGTTGGCGAAGAGGGGCGTGCCACGGGGGAAGGCGTCGGCGATAGCGCGCAGCTCGTCGAGCGACTGCGGCGCCTCGACGAAGATCACGTCCGCGCCGGCCTCGTGGTAGAGGCGGCCGCGGCGGATGCCCTCGTCGAGGCCGAGGGGGCCGCGCGCGTCGGTGCGGCCGATGATGACGAGGTCGCCGTCGCCGCGGGCCTCGACGGCGGCGTGGAGCTTGGCGACCTGCTCCCCGGCGGGGATGACGCGCTTGTTCTCGAAGTGGCCGCACTTCTTGGGCCACTCCTGGTCCTCGAGGATGATTCCGGCGACGCCGGACTCGACGCACTCGCGGACGGTGCGGATGACGTTGAGGGGGTTGCCGTAGCCGGTGTCCATGTCGGCCACGAGGGGGACGTCGATGGCGCGAACGATGTGGCGCACCCGCTCCATCGTCTCGGACATGGTCAGGAGACCGATGTCGGGGGCGCCGAGGGCCGAGGCGGAGAAGCCAAAGCCGGTGGTGAAGAGCGCCTCGAAGCCGGCCTGCTCGGCGAGGCGCGCGGAGAGCGCATCGTAGGCGCCGGGCAGGACGACGATCTCGGGACGGTGGAGCATGGCGCGGAGGGTGCTGGCGTGGTCCATGGGGCCTCCCGTGGTGCCGTGCGGCGACGATACCGCCCCGCCGGGAGGGGCGTCGAGATGTCGGGATCAACGAAGCCGGGCCCTTGCGGGTCCGGCTTCGGGGCTGTGCCTGCAAGAGGCGGGCTAGCGGTCGGGGCCCTCGAGGTAACCGTCGAGCACCGTGTGCATGTGGCGGATGCGGCGCTCGCGGTAGTTGATGAGGAGGCCCTTGTACGAGCGCGAGTTCATGCCCTTCTGAACGCGCGGCAGGTTGTAGGAGTCCTGGTCCATCACGAGGCCGATCGAGATCTCGCCGTGCTTGTGCTGGCTGTGCACCGGGCGCGGGGGCGAGTCGGCTCCCGGTGGGATGCGCGCGTAGCTCTGCAGGTCGAAAAACATCTTGTTCGGGTCGGTGGGATGGGGGCGCTGGCGGAAGAAGCCGAAGCCAAGCGCCGTGATGTTGAAGGTGAGGTTGGGGAAGAGGTAGTAGTGGTAGTCGTCCGACATCTGGTCGTCGTTGAGGCCGGAGACGTCCATGCCCTGGGCCTCGGCGGCGGCGCGGACGGCCTTCTGCATCGCCGGCCGGACATCGTTCATCCCGCCATCGAACGAGTCGGGGTCGATCCCGGAGCCGGCCAGAAACTGCTTCAGCGGCTGGGTGACCTCGTTCTGGTTCGGATAGCGCGGGCTCACGAGCCCGAACGGAACCAGGTAGCGGTTGTGACGCTCGTAGAGGTCGATCTGGACGTGGATGTCGTCGAGCGACTCCAGCAGCTGCGGATGGATGCCCTGGACGTGGTAGACCTCGTTGAAGGCATCGACGGAGGCCTTCCAGTTGGTGTCCCACTCGACGGTCATGTCACCGACGATTGCGTAGTCCTCGAAGTGGTAGGGCGCGAGGTGCTCGGCGACGACGCCAAGGAACTCGAGGAGGGGTTCGGCGTCGGGATTCATGTTGAACCACACGAAGCCGCCCCAGGTGTCGCAGGGCACTTCCGTCAGGGCCGTCTCCTGGGGAACGCCCTGGGTGAACGTGTCCTCGTCCGGGACGAACTTCTTGGAGCCGTCGAGGTTGAACTCGAAGAAGTGGTAGGCGCACTGGAACGACTCTGCGTGGCCCATGCCGGCGTTGCGGATCTGGTTTCCGCGGTGGGGGCAGACGTTGTAGAAGGCGCGGACCTTGTCCTCCGCCTCGCGCACGATGAGGAAGGACTCGGAGCCGAGCTCGGTGGTGAAGTAGTCGCCCACGTTGGGAATGTCGGACTCGCGGCCGGCCATGTTCCAGACCCTGGTCCACATGCGCTCCCACTCGAGCTCCATGTACTCCTTCGACGTGTAGCGCTCCTTGGGGATGAGCGCCGTGCCCATGGAGGGCTCGGACGCCTTCTCGGTCGGGGTGGTATAGCCGGCTTCGATGACCATGCAGTGGCTCTCCAGCGGCGCGCGGCGCGACAGGCCGCAACGCCCAGTGATAGCGCTCATGCTACGCCAGCGGGCGCAGGGGCGCGAGGGGAGGAGCCTCAGGCGTCGTCGCCCAGGAGGAAGGCGATGATGACCTCGGCAGCGCGGGGATCCTGCCAGAAGAAGCCGTGGCCGCCCTCGAACTCCTCGTAGCGGGCGTTCGGAACCTGGGCGGCGATGGCGCGGCCGTTCGCGGGCGGGGCGATGCCGTCGTAGGCGCCGCCGCAGACGAGCACGGGCATGGTCAGGGTCGGGAGGCGGTCGTAGACGTCGTGGTGGCGGCGCGCCTCGAGCTGGAGGCGGGCGCCGAGCTCGCGGCGAGGCTCGCCGGCGCCGATGACGGCGCCCTCCCGGCGCTGGTCGAGGAGGGCCTCCAGCTCCCTGGCGTTGGCTTCCTCCCACTCGGGCGTAACGCGCGTGTCGCTGATCCGGAGCTGGGTGCGCATGCGCGTCTCGGGTTCGAGCGACTGGAGCTCGTGAAGGGGGTACGACGGGTTCCCCGTGCCGCCGCTCGACGTGCAGTTCAGCACGAGCCGCTCGACCCGCTCCGGGCAGGTGACGGCGAACTCCTGGGCAACCATGCCGCCGAACGAGGTGCCCATGACGAGGCAGCGTTCCCAGCCGAGGGCATCGAGGAGGGCGGCCGCGTCGGCCGCGTAGCCGGCCATGCTGTAGGGGCCGTCGGGGATGCTGGTCTGGCCGAGGCCGCGCTGGTCGTAGGAGAGCGTGGTGAAGCGCTCGCGAAGGATCGAGGCAAGCCCGGGTTTGCGGCGGAGATCGCCGCCGGTGCCGCTGATGTTGAGCACCCGCGGGCCCTCGCCCTCGATCTCGTAGTAGATGTCGATATCGCCAGCGCGGACGAAGGGCATGGGGCTAGGCCTCGTGCCACTCGGCGTCGAAGACGCGAGCGGCGGGGCCGGTCATGAAGACGGAGCCCTGGCCGTCCCACGCAAGGTGGAGGTCGCCGCCGGGGAGGGAGTCGGTGATGGCGTCGCCGGTGCGGCCGGTCAGCCGCCCGGCGGCGCAGACGGCCGACGCGCTCGTGCCGGAGGCGAGCGTGATCCCGGCGCCACGCTCCCAGACGCGGTGGCGGACGTGCTCGCGGTTGAGCACCTGCACGACCTGGAAGTTGGTGCGGTTCGGGAAGAGTGGGTGGTTCTCCACGAGCGGTCCGATCCGCTCGAGGGGGAAGTCGTCGACGTCGCCATCGAGCCAGTGGATGGCGTGCGGGTTCCCCATGCTGGCCAGGGTGAGGCGCAGCTCCATTCCGCCGACCTCAAGGGGATGGTCCACCACGGGGCCCGGACCATCAATGGCGGCGGGGAGGGAGGCGGGGTCGAAGCCGGGAGGGCCCATGTCCACGCGGGCGGCCGCGACCGCGCCGTCCTCGCGGAACAGTTCCAGTCTGAGCACGCCGGCGAGCGTCTCGATGGTGACGGACTGGGTGTCGGCGGGGACCATGCCCTCCTCGACGGCGTACTTCGCAAGGCAGCGGATGCCGTTCCCGCACATCTCCGCCTCGGAGCCGTCGGCGTTGAACATGCGCATGCGCAGGTCGGCGACATCGGAGGGGAGGGCGAGGATGAGGCCGTCGCTGCCGACGCCAAAGTGGCGGTCGCTGACCTTCCGGGCGACATCGGACCAGTCCCGTTCGGCCTCCGGGCGAACGTAGACGTAGTCGTTCCCGAGTCCGTGCATCTTCGTCACGCGCATGCTCGCGAGTGTACACAAGGATTGGCGGCGCGCATCGGCGCTTGACCTGGTTCCGCAGGTCTAGCTCGGTTCCAGGAACGGACCGAGTGCTTCACTCGCGCCGTCCACGTCGTCGGCCCAGGCGATGCGGGAGTCCTGGGGGCGGAACCACTGGCGCTGGCGCCGCGCGAGACGCTTCGTCGCGCGCTTGGTGAGCTCGATTGCCTTCTCACGGGTTATGTCGCCGTCGAGTTCGCGGACGGCCTCCGCATAGCCGATGGAGGAGAGGGCGGATGCGTCGGGGGGAACCCCGGCGTCGAGGAGCGCCTGCGTTTCCTCGACGAGGCCCCCGGCGAACATGGCCTCGGTGCGCCGGTTGATGCGCCAGATGAGCTCCCGCTCCTCGCAGCCGGCGCCGAGCACGCGGAAGTCGAAGCCGGGATCGCCTTTCGTCTGCCAGTCGGTGATGGGCCGACCCGTGACCTCGTGGACCTCGAGGGCGCGGATGACGCGCCGCACGTTGCGGGCGTCGATGCGGCCGGCGGCTTCGGGGTCGACGGCGCGCAGGCGGGCGTGGAGCGTCTCCACGCCCTCGCGCTCGGCGAGGGCCGCGAGCTCGGCGCGGCGCTCAGGCTGCGGCGGGACATCGGGGACCTGCCAGGCCTCCAGCAGCGCCCAGACGTACTGCCCGGTACCGCCCACGAGCCAGGCAACCTCGCCGCGGCCCCAGATGTCGTCGAGCGCGGCAAGGGCGTCGCGGCGGTAGAGAGCAAGGCTGTAGGAGTCGGGGGGATCGGCGATGTCGTACAGGTGGTGGGGGAGGAGGGCGCGGGTCTCGCGGGAGGGCTTGGCCGTGCCGATGTCCATGCCCCGGTAGATCTGGCGGCTATCGGCGTTGACGACCTCGCCGCCGAAGCGCCGGGCAAGGGCGAGAGCCAGCGCCGACTTGCCGGCGGCGGTCGGGCCGACGACGGCAACGAGCCGCCGCACGGGTCAGCCCGCGGCCGCGACGATGGCGGCGAACTGCTCGGCATTGAGGGAGGCGCCGCCGACAAGCGCGCCGTCGATATCGGGCTGGGCGAGGAGATCGGCGGCGTTGCCGGGGTTCACGCTGCCGCCGTACTGGATGCGGATCTGGTCGGCAACGTCGCCGCCGAGCTCGCGGAGGAGGCCGCGGATGAGCGCACAGGCTTCCTGGGCCATCTCGGGCGTTGCGGTCTGGCCGGTGCCGATGGCCCAGACGGGTTCGTAGGCGACCGTCACGCGGGGGCTCAGGTCGAGGCCCGCGAGGCCACGGCGGACCTGGCGATCGAGGACGTTGGCCATCTCGCCCTCCTCGCGCTCGGCCAGCGTCTCACCGACGGCGACGATGGGGTCGAGGGGGGAAGCCAGCACGGCGGCTGCCTTCCGGTTGACCCACTCGTCCGTGTCGCCGAAGAGGGCACGGCGCTCGCTGTGGCCGATGATGACGTAGCGGCAGTAGGACTCGAGGGCGGCCACGCTGACCTCGCCGGTGAAGGCGCCCGCGGCTTCCCAGTACACGTCCTGGGCGCCGACAGCGACCTCGCTGCCGCCCACCGCCTCGCGCACGGCGGCGAGGTGGGGGAACGGGGGACAGACGGCGACATCGCAGGACGCGCCCGACGTTGCCCCGGCGACCTCGCGGGCGAGGGTGGCGGCCTCTTCCTCGGAGGTGTTCATCTTCCAGTTGCCGGCGATGAAGGGACGGCGCATCGCGACCTCCTCAGGCCCCGTACTTCTGCAGGCGGCCGGCGTGGGCCATCGCGAGCGGCATGGCCTCGACGGCGGGGAAGATGCCGAGGCTTCCCCCCAGGCACTCGCGCTCGGTGAAGTGCTGCACGGTTCCCCCGCGCGTGAACGGGGAGTTGAGGAGGAAGGGCACGGGGTGCCACGAGTGGGCGGCCATGAGCGCGGGCGTCGAGTGGTCCCCGGCGATCATGAGGACGTCGGCGCCGAGGTCGGTGAGCCCGGGCAGGTAGGTATCGAACTCCTCGAGGGCGCGCACCTTGGCGGGGAAGTCGCCGTCCTCGCCCGCGGCGTCGGTCGTCTTGTAGTGGATGAAGAAGTAGTCGAACTCGTCCCAGCGTTCGCGGGCGACGGCGATCTGCTCCTCCATGCCGCCGGGGCAGGCAAGCGCCCGCATCCCGGCGAGCCTGGCGAGACCCCGGTACATCGGGTACACCGCGAGGGCGGCCGCACGCAGCCCCCAGACGTCCTCGATCTGGGGGAGGGAGGGGTAGGTGGCAAAGCCGCGAAGGGTGAGGCCGTTCGCGGCTTCCTCGTCCGCCAGCACGTCACGGGCCTTCGCGACGAACTCGTTGACGAGCGCCGCCGTGCGCTCGCCGGCGGGGTCCTCGCCCCTGGCCGGCACGGGCGGAACGCCCTCACGCTGGGGATCGGTGGTGGAGACGTTCTCGCCGAGGCCGGGGGCGCGCAGTACGAGGACGAACCGGTGCTCGCGCACGGGCTCGATGAAGACCTCGGCGCCCTCGAGCTCAATGCTCCGCAGGCGTTCGACTATGGCCGCCGAGAGCCCGCTGGCGATACGCCCGGCGCGGCGGTCGCTGATGTTCCCGTCCGCGTCGAGCGTGCAGAAGTTGCCTCGCGCGGCCACGTCGTCGGGCCCGAGCTCGAAGTCGATGCCGACCGCCTCAAGGACGCCGCGGCCGATGTCGAAGCGGTAAGGGTCGTAGCCGAAGAGGGAGAGGTGGCCGGGGCCGCTGCCGGGGGTGATGCCCACACCCACGGGCGTGGTGAGACCCACGTCGGAAGTCTCGGTGAGACGGTCGAGGTTCGGGGTGTCGGCCTGCTCCAGCTCGCTCCGCTCCGTCTCGGGCGGGGCGAGGCCGCCGAGACCGTCGAGCACGCACAGGACGACCCGGGAGTCGGCGGGCTGGTGCAGCCTCGCGGCAAGATCGAGGTCCATGGGCGCGATCCTACGGCCAACGCGCGAGAGGGGCGAAGCTCAGGCGTCGAGGAGGGCGGCAACGCCGGGAAGCTCGCGGCCCTCGAGCATCTCGAGGGAGGCGCCCCCGCCCGTCGAAACGTGGGTGAAGCGCTCCGCGAGGCCGGAGCGGGCGACGACGGCGGCGGTCTCACCGCCACCGACGACGGTCGTGGCGTCGAGCTCGGCGAGGGCGCGGGCGAGGCCGAAGGAGCCGCCCGCGAACTGCTCGATCTCGAAGACGCCGAGGGGGCCGTTCCAGACGACCGCGGCGACGCCGGCGAGGGCGCCCTCGAAGGCCGCGAGGGTGGCGGGGCCGACATCGAGGATCATGCGGTCGGGAGGGAAGGCGTCGATGGGGACGGTGTCGGCTTCGGCCTCGGCGGAGAGCTCGGCGGCGACGACGGCGTCCTCGGGGAGGCTGACGTCGACGCCGGCGGCATCGGCGCGGGCGAGGATGTCGCGGGCCAGGTCGAGGAGGTCGTCCTCGACGAGGGAGGCGCCGACGTCCACTCCGCTCGCCTTCAGGAACGTGTTCGCCATGCCGCCGCCGACGAGCAGGCGGTCGAGCTTCGGGAGGAGGTGGTCGATGGCGGCGATCTTGGTGCTGACCTTGGCGCCTCCGACGATCGCGGCGAACGGCCGGGGCGGATCGGCGACGAGCGAGCCGAGGTAGCGAACCTCCTTCTCCAGCAGCAGTCCGGCCACGCCCGGGAGGAGGGCGGCCACGCCCGCGGTGGAGGCGTGGGCGCGGTGGGCGGCCCCGAAGGCGTCGTTCACGTAGACGGTGGCGAGGGTGCCGAGGACGGCAGCGAAGATGCGGTCGTTGGCCTCCTCGCCGGCGTGGAAGCGGAGGTTCTCGAGCAGGGCCACCTGGCCCGGCTGCAGGGCGCGCGCCGCTTCCACCGCGGGCAGGCCGATGCAGTCCTCGGCGAAGGCAACGGGCTGGCCGAGCAGCTCCTCGAGACGGGCGGCCACGGGCGCCAGGCTGAGGTCGGGGTTGCGCTCCCCCTTCGGCCGGCCGAGGTGCGAGCAGACGAGCACGGAGGCGCCGTTCGCCGTCAGGTACTGGATGGTCGGGAGGGACTCGCGGATGCGCGTGTCGTCGGCGACCTCGCCGCCGTCGAGGGGCACGTTGAGGTCGGCCCGCAGGAGCACGCGCTCCCCCGCGACGCTGATGTCGCGCACAGTCTGCTTGCCGATGCCGCCGGCCGTCATCCATTCACCCCCGCGCGCCGCAGAACCTCGATGTGGTCGAGGCCGAGGTGTCCGGCGATGGTGGCCGCCGGCAGCGCGCCCTCGCGAAGGATACGGGGCGGGGTGGAGCTGCAGTCGATGACGGTAGAGTCGAGGCCGTGGGAGGTGGGGCCGCCGTCGAGGGCGGCCGCGCAGCGCTCGCCGAGGCTCGCCAGCGCCTGCCCGCAGGTGACGGGGCTGGGCTGGCCGTGGCCGTTGGCGCTGGAGGCGGCGAGCGGCGCGCCGAGGGCATCGAGCACGGCCTGCAGGGTCGGGACCGGGGGCATGCGCACGCCGACCGTGGCGCCGCCGGCGAGCGCGGGGCTCGACCAGCCCCCGGCGGCGGGCGTGATGATGGTCCAGGGGCCGGGACCGAGTGCGTCGACGAGGCGGGCGGCGTCGCCGCTGAGGCGCGCGTACGGCGCCAGCGACGCGCGGTCGGCGGGGAAGAGGAGCTGGAGGGGCTCGTCCGGGCTCTTCCCCTTGGCCTCGTAGAGGGCGCGCACGGCGTCGTCGCGGCGCACATCGGCGGCGACGCCGTAGACGGTGTCGGTCGGAAGGATGGCGAGGCCGCCGTCGCGCAGCGCAGCCACCGTCTGGGCGATGGACTCGGGCGAAGGTTCAGAAGCGGCGGGGAAGGGCATACGAGTTCAGCACGGAGTCTCTTGCGGGCCGCGAATTCTCACGCGGATGCGCCGAATGGAAAACCCCTGACGCCGACCAGGAGCTTGGGGGACTCGACAAGCTGGTGGTTCGTGGTGTCGGGAACCAGGCCGAGCGACTGAAGCGAGGTCGCGCCAAGCAACCACGTGCCTTCGTCCCCGAAGATTACCGGCGACGTTCGCTCGCGATCGCCAACGTTGAAGCGGGCTTCTCCAATCGCGTAGCGCTTCGACTCGTTGCTGGCCAGGGTGAACTCATCCTCGCTGTCGGGGGTGATGCCAAGTACGGCCAGGAAGGAGGCGGGAAGCACGGAGAAGGTGGCTCCCGTGTCGACGAGCATGATGGCCTTGTGGAACACGCGATCCTCGGGGTTCGCCACTCTGACCGGTACTTCGAACAATCCCACGGACCTGGCCCCCACGTTCAGTCGCCCCGGGCAACAGCCTCGACCCAACAAGCGTATCACCCGGAGCGGGCGCCACGCCGCAAGGTTCAGAAGCGGCCGGAACCGGAGCGGGCGCCACGCCGCAAGGTTCAGAAGCGGCGGGAACGGGCATGAAATCGTTGACCAGACTATACAGTTTTGCTAGCTTCCTCTGACGGAGCGCTGAGCAGAGTTGGCCGAGACCCTGACCGAAGCGGAAAGCACGACCGTCTCGCGTTCGCCCCATGCCGCCATCGTCGTCGTCGACTTTGGTTCGCAGTACAGCATGCTCATCGCGCGGCGCATCCGCGAGCAGAACACCTACTGCGAGGTGCTTCCCTACAACGCCGACGCCTCGGCGCTGGACCACCTCGACGTGCGCGGCTTCGTCCTCTCAGGGGGGCCGAACAGCGTCTACGACGAGGGGGCGCCGCACGCCGCGAGCTGGGTGTTCGAGTCGGGCCTGCCGGTGCTGGGCATCTGCTACGGGATGCAGCTGCTGGCGGAGCAGCTGGGGGGCAAGGTGGGGCCGGGCCGGGAGCGCGAGTTCGGGCCGGCGACGATCACGGCCTCGGGGGAGGCACCGCTCCTGGCCGGGCTTCCCGCCGAACTCGACGTCTGGATGAGCCACGGAGACCGCATCGAGGAGCTGCCGCCGGGGTTCACGTCGCTGGCGGTCTCGGAGAACTCGCCGGTGGCGGTCATGGCGGATGTGGAGCGGGGGTACTACGGCCTGCAGTTCCACCCCGAGGTAGTGCACACACCGCGCGGCGGGGAGCTGATCGCGAACTACGTTCGGGACGTGTGCGGGGCGGAGGCGGAATGGACGCCGGGCAATTTCGTCGAGGAAACGGTGGCCGCCATCCGGGCGCAGGTGGGGGAAGGGCAGGTCATCTGCGGGCTCTCGGGCGGAGTCGACAGCGCCGTGGCGGCGACGCTCGTGCACCGGGCCATCGGCGACCGGCTGACCTGCATCTTCGTCGACAACGGACTGCTGCGGGCGCGGGAGGCGGAGGAGGTGGTCGACACGTTCGAACGGAACCTGCACATGAACCTGCGCCACGTCGACGCGAGCGGTCGTTTCCTGGCGGCGCTGGCGGAGGTGACGAACCCGGAGACCAAGCGGATCCGCATCGGGAACACGTTCATCGAGGTGTTCGAGGAGCAGGCGAAGACGATCGAGGACGCGCGCTTCCTCTGCCAGGGAACGCTCTACCCGGACGTGATCGAGAGCGCCTCGCACGGGGCGGGCTCGGCGCGCATCAAGAGCCACCACAACGTCGGCGGGTTGCCGGAACGCATGAACCTCGAGCTGGTGGAGCCGCTCCGCTTCCTGTTCAAGGACGAGGTGCGGCGCATCGGGGCGGAGCTGGGGCTCCCGGACGAGATCCTCTGGCGGCAGCCCTTCCCCGGACCGGGCCTCGCGGTGCGCATCATCGGCGAGGTCACGGAGGAGAAGGTAGCGGTCCTGCAGGCGGCCGACGCCATCTTCCTGGAGGAGGTACGCGCGTCCGGGCTCTACCGCGACCTCTGGCAGAGCTTCGCGGTGCTCACGGACACGCGCACGGTGGGGGTCATGGGCGACTTCCGCACCTACGGGCACGCCGTCGCCCTGCGCGCGGTGGTCGCGGAGGACGCCATGACGGCGGACTGGGCGCGCCTTCCCTACGACCTCTTGGCGCGCGTCTCGAACCGCATCGTGAACGAGGTCGAGGCCGTCAACCGGGTCGTGCTCGACATCACGAGCAAGCCGCCGGGGACAATCGAGTGGGAGTGAGGGGCTGATGGGCGCGCGCGTACTGCTGGTGGGGCAGGGGGGGCGCGAGCACGCCGTTGCCTGGAAGCTGCGCCAGAGTCCCGGCGTCGATGCGATTTATGTCGCGCCGGGGAACGGCGGCACCTCCCGGATCGCGACCAACGTCGACGTGGGGCCGCGCGACATCGACGGGCTCGTGCAGGCAGCCTCCGACCTGAGTATCGACTTCTACCTGGCGACGATGGACGACCCGCAGCCGTTGGGCCTCGTCGACCGGCTCCGGGAGCGCGGGCTGCCCTGCTACGGGCCGACCTCGGCGGCGGCCCAGATCGAGGCGAGCAAGGCGTGGTCGAAGCAGTTCATGGTCGACCACGGCATCCGCACAGCCACGCACCGGACATTCGCCGAGCACGGCGAAGCCGTCGCCTACGTCGAGTCGCTACCGGACGGGCCGCTGGTCGTGAAGGCGAGCGGGCTCGCGGCGGGGAAAGGCGCGCTCGTGTGCGACGACCGCGAGCGCGCCCTGGCGGCGCTCGACGCGATCATGGTGAAGCGCGAGTTCGGCGCGGCCGGCGACCAGGTGGTGGTCGAGGAGCGGCTGCGGGGCTGGGAGACGAGCGCCCACGCCATCTGCGACGGCGAGACGGCGGTGATGACGCCCTCGTCCACGGACTACAAGCGGGCGCTCACGGGAGGGTTGGGGCTGAACACCGGGGGCATGGGCGCCTACAGCCCGAGCGCGGACGTGACGCCGGAGATGAACGCGGCGATCGACCGGGACATTGTCCAGCCGACGATCGCGGGGATGGCAGCGGCGGGGCGGCCGTTCAACGGCACGCTCTACCCGGGCCTGATGGTCACGGAGGCGGGGAACTACGTGCTCGAGTACAACGCGCGGCTGGGCGACCCCGAGGCGCAGATCCTGATGCCCAGGCTTGAGAGCGACTTCTTCACCATCTGCGCGGCGGCGGCGGCGGGCGAGCTGGCCTCGGTCGATGTCGAGTGGTCGGACGAGCCGGCGGTCGGGGTGGTCCTGGCGAGCGGGGGGTACCCGGAGTCGTACACGACAGGGCACCTGATCGAGGGACTGGGCGATGTCGATGACGACGTCCAGGTGTTCCACGCGGGAACGAAGCAGACGCCGGAAGGGGTCGTCACGAACGGGGGGCGCGTGTTGACGGTCACCGCGCGCGGGCCGACGCTCGCGGC
>JAJDYW010000028.1 GCA_022824925.1 Dehalococcoidia bacterium
ACACCCCCTCCCACGGAGGCCCCGCCGGTCGGCCGCTTCAGCCCGGGCCAGGTCGTCGTCGTCGCCGGCACCGGAAGCTGTCTCAACATCCGCGCCGTGGCCAGCATCGAGGGCGAGATACTCACCTGCCTCGCCGACGGCACCAACCTGACCGTGATCGAGGGGCCCGTGGAGCAGGGCAACCTCACCTGGTGGCTGATCGCCGGCCCCGAGGTCAACGGCTGGGCGGCCGATCTCTACCTGTCGAGCCGCTAGGCCAGCCGCTCCCGCAGCCGCGCCATCTGGATCACCGCCTCCGCCGCCTCCTCGCCCTTGTTGCCGTGCTTTCCGCCGGCGCGGTCGAGCGCCTGCTCGGCCGTGTCGCAGGTGAGCACCCCGAACGCGACCGGCACGCCCGTCGCCTGCGCGGTCTCCATGATCCCGGCGGCGGCCTGCCCGGCGATGTGCTCGTAGTGGTCGGTCTCGCCCTTGATCACCGTCCCGATCGCGATGACTGCGTCGAAAGACCCCGAGTCCGCCGCCCACCGCGTCGCCGCCGGCACCTCGAACGACCCCGGCACCCACGCGACCGTGATGTCATCCCCGCGCACCCCCCGCTCTCCCAGCCCGGCCTTCGCGCCATCCAGCAGCTTCTGCGTGACGAAGGCGTTCCACTGCGCCACCACGATGCAGACGCGCAGCCCTTCGCCGTCGCTGTCGGTGCCCAGCTCGTTCACGACTGCTCCCCGGGCGGGTCGAGGTGTGCGAGCAGGTGGCCCATGCGCCGGCGCTTCGTCTCCAGGTAGTTGATGTTGAACTTGTTCGGCGGCACCTCGAGCGGAACCCGCTCCACGATCTCGAGACCGTACCCTTCGAGCCCCTGGAGCTTGTTCGGGTTGTTCGTGAGCAGCCGCAGCTTGCGTACGCCCAGGTCCAGCAGGATCTGCATGGCGATGCCGTAGTCCCGCCCGTCCGCGGGGAACCCCAGCGCGAGGTTCGCGTCGACCGTGTCGAGGCCGTCGTCCTGGAGGCGGTAGGCGCGCAGCTTGTTGTGCAGCCCGATGCCCCGCCCCTCCTGCCGCAGGTAGAGGAAGACGCCCCCCTCCTCGCCGATCATCTCGAGCGCGAGGTCCTTCTGCTCGCCGCAGTCGCAGCGCATCGAGTGCAGCACGTCGCCCGTGAAGCACTGGTCGTGGACCCGCACGAGCACAGGCTCATCCGGGTCGATCTCGCCCTTGATGACCGCGACTTCTTCCTCCCGCTCGTACTTCGCCTGGTAGGCCACGATCGACATCTCGCCCATGGGCGTGGGCAGGTGCGTCTCCGCCACCCGCTGCACGAGCCGCTCGTTCTTGAGGCGGTACTTGATGATGTCGTTCGTCGTCAGGATCTTGAGGCCGTGGCGGCGGGCGAAGCGCTTCAGCTCCGGCATCCGCGCCATCTCCCCGTCGCCCTTCATGATCTCGCAGATGACCGCCGCCGGCCGCATCCCCGCCAGCCGGCACAGGTCGACGCTCGCCTCCGTCTGCCCGGCGCGCACCAGCACGCCCCCCTCCCGCGCCCGCAGCGGGAACATGTGCCCCGGCCGCACGAGGTCCTCGGGCCGCGTTTCCGGGTCGAGCAGCACCTGCACCGTGCGTGCCCGATCGGCCGCGCTGATCCCCGTGGAAACGCCCGTGCGCGCCTCCACCGAGACCGTGAACGGCGTCCCGAAGGGCGAGTCGTTCGTGTGCTCTTCCACCATCATCGGCAGGCGCAGCTCGTCCACCCGCTCCGACGACAGGGCGATGCAGATGAGGCCGCGCGCGTACCGCGCCATGAAGTTGATCGTCTCGGGCGTGACGCACTCGGCCGGAATCGTCAGGTCGCCCTCGTTCTCGCGGTCCTCGTCGTCGGCGATGATGACGAACTTGCCCTTGCGGTACTCCTCCATCGCCTCCTCGACGCCGATGGAGACCGATTCCCTGGTGCTGGTCACGAACGCCCCCCTGCTGCTTCGCGTTCCGTCACGAACTGCTCCACGTAACGGGCGATGATGTCGGTCTCCAGGTTCACGCGGGCGCCCACGCCGCGGCTCACGAGGTTGGTGTGCTCCTGCGTGTACTGCACCAGCGAGACGAAGAGCGACGTCTCGTCCCTGGCGATGATCGTGAGGCTCACGCCGTCGATGCAGACCGGGCCCTTCACGACCGTGTAGCGCAGCAACTCGGGTGGCGCCGCGACGCGCACGATGAGCGCCTCGCCCTCCGGGTCGATGGCGGTGATCTCGCCCACCCCTTCGGTTACGCCCCGCACGATGTGCCCGCTCAGCCGGTCGTCGGGCCGAACGCTGCGCTCGAGGTTGACGCGATCGCCGGGGCGGAGGTCGCCGAGCGCCGAGCGCCGGTAGGTCTCGGGCATCAGGTTCGCGAAGAAGGTGTCGCCGTCCATCTCCGCCACGGTCAGGTCCACGCCGTTGATGGCGATCGAGTCCCCGAGGGCGGAATCGCCCACGACCAGGGGCGCGCGGATGAGCAGCCGTCCTTCGCCGCTTTCGAGGACCGTGCCGAGCTCTTCGATGATGCCGGTGAACATCCCGCCTCGCGCACTCGCGACTAACGCGCCGGGGACGACGGGAAAGGCGGATACCAGCGGCTTGCCGCTCGCGGCGGCCGCTCGTTCGTTCTCTCCCATCCGGACTTTGACCGTCGGCCCCGGAATTCCACCGGGTCAATCCGCCGAAGCGGAGTCGCGGGCTCTCACCGCCGGTGAGGATTTTCACCTCGCCCCGAGAACGTCGCCCCGATCGTTAGCGTCAGCGTTGCCAATGTCAAGGAGCGCCCCCCGGACCTGCGCGCTCCGCCAGCTTCACGAGGATGTCGTACGTCGCGTAGGCGTCGGCCAGCGCGGTGTGCTCCCCCAGCCGCCCGATGCCGAGCCGGTCGGCCACATGCCCCAGGTTGAAGCGGTCGACCTCGTCCCGGCTCAGCAGCCGCCGTGCGATCAGCTGGATGTCGATGGCCACGTCCGCGAACGGCCAGGGCGTCTCCGTGCGGCGCGCGCACTCGGCCAGGAAGGCCATGTCGTTGGTGATGCCCCAGCCCGCGATGGCCGCGCCCCGCCCCAGCTCCACCACCCGCGCGAACGCCTCCTCCAGCGGGGCCGCGTCGCGCCACCTGCGGGAGGAATACCCCGCCACCTTGAGCGCTCCCGGGTCGGCCGTGCCGATGTGCAGCGGCCGCACCCGTGATCCCCACGACCCCCGCTCCGGGAACCCCTCCGCCACGTCCGTGAGCACGCCCCCGATGTCGATCACTTCGTGCTCGCGGGGGTGGGAGCCGGTCATCTCGAGGTCGACCACGAGCAGGGCCGCGCCCGGCCCGCTCTCGTGCTGTTCGTTCCGGGGAAGGAGCGTCCCGTCGGGGGCGAGCGCTCGCCGCCCCGGCTCCAGGAAGGCCTCGAGCGCTCCCATGCCGGGAGAGGCTACCGCAATCGCCGCCGCCCATGGTGACCGCCCGTCGCCCCTTCGCCGGGGCGTGCGCTACCATGGCGGCCATGTCCGACCCCTCTCGCGAAGCCGGCCAGTTCTTCGCCGATCGTTATGGCATCGACTCCGCCCGCATTGCGTCCCTGCTCTCCGACGCGCTCGCCCAGGGCGGGGACTTCGCCGAGCTCTTCTTCGAGCACCGCAGCAACGGCGCCATCAGCCTCGAGGACCAGCAGATCAAGTCCGCCGCCCGCAGCGTCGAGCAGGGCGTCGGCATCCGCGTGGTGAAGGGCGACAGCATCGGCTACGCCTACACCGAGTCCCTCGACCCCGAGGCCATGCGCCTCGCCGCCGGCACCGCCGCGCGCATCGGCGAGGGCGGCGACCGCCCCACCGCCATCGACACCACCCCCGTCGGCGCCGCCGAGAGCCACTACGGCGAGGCCGCCCTCCTCAGCGACGCGCCCGCCGCCGCCAAGGTCGCCCTCCTCGATCGCGCCGACCGCGCGGCCCGCGACTACGATCCCAGCATCGCCCGCGTCGACGCCACCATCGCCGACGAGCGCAAGGTCGTCCTCGTGGCCCGCAGCGATGGCCAGATCGTCGGCGACGTGCAGCCGCTCATGCGCTTCAACGTGATGGCCCTCTCCCAGCGTGGCGAGAGCCGCCAGACCGCCCGCACGGGCGGCGGCGGACGCCTCGGCGTCGAGTACTTCGACCGCGTCACGCCCGAGGACACGGCCCGCGAAGCCGCTCGCCAGGCGGTGCTCCAGCAGGACGCCGTCGATGCGCCCGCGGGGGAGGTGCCGGTCGTGCTCGCCGCCGGCGACAGCGGCATCCTCCTGCACGAGGCCATCGGCCACGGCCTCGAGGCCGACTTCAACCGCAAGGGCACCAGCAACTACACGGATCGCATCGGCCAGTCCGTCGCCAGCGATCTCGTCACGGTCGTCGACGACGCCACCGTGGCGCAGTCCCGCGGCTCCATCAACGTCGACGACGAGGGCAACCCCACGAAGCGCAACACCCTCATCGAGGGCGGCATCCTGCGCGGCTACCTGCACGACGAGATCAGCGCCCGCCACTTCGGTGTCGAGCCCACCGGCTCGGGACGGCGCCAGTCGTTCAAGCACCCCATCATGCCGCGCATGACGAACACCTACATGCTGCCCGGCCCCTCCACGCCCGACGAGGTCATCGGCAGCGTCGAGAAGGGCATCTACTGCGTCTCGTTCTCCGGCGGACAGGTCAACATCTCCAACGGCGACTTCGTCTTCTCGACGACCGAGGCCTACCTCATCGAGAAGGGGCGGATCACGGCGCCGCTGCGCACCACCAACCTCATCGGCAACGGGCCCGAGGCCCTCTCCCGCGTGAGCATGGTCGCGAACGACTACGCCCTCTCCGACGGCCGCTGGACCTGCGGCAAGGAGGGCCAGTCCGTGCCCGTTGGGGTTGGCCTCCCCACCGTCCTCGTCTCCGCCATGACCGTGGGTGGCACGAACCTTGGCTGAGACCGCCCCCCTCGACCTCGCCAGCCGCGCCGTCGAGCTCGCCGAAGGCCGTGGCGCCGAGCAATGCGATGCCATCGCCTTCTCCCACACCGAGTCCACCGTCGCCATCCGCCTGGGCGAGATCGAGAAGCTGATCGAAGCCACCTCCCACTCCCTCGGCCTGCGCGTCATCACCGGCGGCCGGACCGCGGTGTGCTCGACCTCCGACTTCACGCCGGCCGCCTTCGACCAGTTCGTGGCGGAGACCGTCGAGCTGGCCCGCATCTCCGCCCCCGACGAGCACGCCGGCCTCCCCGAGCCCGAGCTGCTCGCCACCGGCGGCGGCGATTCCCTCCAGCTCTACGACGAGCGCATCGAGTCCCTCGCCCTCGACGACCGCATCGACATGGCCCGCGCCTGCGAGGCCGCCGCCCTCCAGTTCGATGCGCGCATCACCAACTCCGAGGGCGCCAGCCTCTCGAGCCGCATCGGCGAGGTCGCCCTCGCGAACTCGCGCGGGTTCGCCGCCGCCTACCCCGCCACCTCCATCTCCCTCTCCACGGAGGCGCTCGCCGACGACGAGGATGGCAAGAAGCGCAACGCCTGGTGGTTCAGCGCCGAACGAAGCCTGCGCAGCCTCATGGATCCGGAGACCATCGGCCGCATCGCCGCCCAGCGCGCCGTCGACCAGCTCGGCGCGCGCAAGGCGGATACGAAGCGCGTGCCCGTCATCTTCGAGCCGATGATGGCCGCCCGCCTCGCCGGCGATGTGGCCGGCTGCGCCACCGGCGGCGCCCTCTACCGCGGCGCCACCTTCCTTGCCGGCCGTACGGGCGAGACCATCGGCTCGTCCCTGGTCACCATCGTCGACGATCCGGCCGTGCCCGCCCGCGCCGGCTCCCGCCCCTTCGACGGCGAGGGCGTGACCGCGCGGCGCACCGTCCTCTTCGAAGAGGGCCGCTTCGAGGGCTTCCTCTTCGACTGCTACACCGCCCGCCGCATGGATGCGCGCACCACCGGAAGCGCCCAGCGCGGCGTCACCTCCCTCCCCTCCCCCGGCCCCGCCAACCTCATCTTTGAAGCCGGCGAGACCCCCGCCGAGGAGATCGTGGCGGATACCGGGGAGGGCCTGCTCGTGACCGCCCTCATGGGTTTCGGCTTCAACCCCACCACCGGCGACTACTCGCGCGGCGTCGGGGGCTTCTGGATCGAGAACGGCGAGATCGCCTACCCCGTCGCCGAAGCCAACATCTCGGGTGATGTCGCCTCCATGCTTGGCAACGTCGATGCCGTCGGCAGCGACCTCACCTGGTTCGGCTCCAGCGCCGCCCCCACCGTGCGCGTCGCCGAAATGACCGTCTCCGGCGTCTGACGTGCGCCTCGCGCCGTACTTCGCCTACGGCTCGAACATGGCTTCCTCGCAGATGGCCGAACGCTGCCCCGGCGCCGTTTGCCTCGGCGCCGCCCGTCTCCCCGGGCACCGCCTCGCCTTCGACGCCTGGAGCAACCGCCGGGGCGGCCTCGTCGCCGATGTCCTGCCCGACCCCGGCTCCGATGTCTGGGGCGTCCTCTGGGAGGTCACCGGGGAGCACGCGGAAGCCCTCGACCGCTACGAGGGGGTCGCCCGCGGCCAGTACCGCCGCGCGACCGTGCGGGTGGAGGCGGTGGCCGGCGGGGAGGTGGAGGCGTTCGCCTACGTCATCTGCGACCCCGGTGAGGACGGCCCCACCACCGACGCCTACCGCGACATCCTCCTCGAGGGCGCCCGCGAGCACGGTCTGCCGGACGAGTGGGTGCAGGCCATCGAGAGCGTTCCCACGCTCCCGCCTCGCCCGTCGCCGCCCGCGCCCCCTACACTGACCGGGTGACCGCCGAGACGCCCCCGCCCCCGTCCGCCTCCGACATCCGCCGGTACCGACGCAACCTCCAGGAAGAGGTCGATGGGCGGACCCTCTATCTCCTGCTGGCGGAGGCCGAGGATGACGCCAACCTGCGGAGCGTGTTCGAGCGCCTCGCCGAGAGCGAGCAGCGCCACATCGACCTCTGGCAGGCGAAACTTCGCGAGGCCGGCGCGGACGTGCCGCGCTTCCGGCCCGGCCTGCAGGTGCGCGTCCTCGGCTGGCTCGCGCGCCGCTTCGGCACCGGCTTCGTCACCCCCATCGTCGAGCGCATGGAGCTGAACGCCGTCTCGATGTACGACGACCAGCCCGAGGCAATCGCCGAGGGGCTGCCCGGCTCCGAGCGTTCCCATGCCCGCCTCTTCCAGGAGATCGGCAGCCGCCCGCCACGCGGCGAGGTCGACGTTGCCCGTATCGAGGGTCGCCACCGCAGCGCCTCCGGGAACGCCCTCCGCGCCGCCGTCCTCGGCGCGAACGACGGCCTCGTCTCGAATCTCAGCCTCGTCATGGGCGTCGCCGGCGCCGATCCCGGCCGCGAGTTCGTCGCGCTCGCCGGTATCGCCGGCCTCCTCGCGGGCGCCATCAGCATGGCCCTGGGCGAGTGGATCAGCGTCCTCAGCAGCCGCGAGGCCTTCAACCGGCAGGTCGAGATCGAGCGCGAGGAGCTCGAGATGAACCCCGAGGAGGAGCGCGCCGAGCTCGTCCTCATCTACCAGGCCAAGGGCCTCTCCGAGGAGGCCGCGCGCCTCACCGCCGACCGCGTCTTCGAGAACCGCGAGACCGCGCTCGATACTCTCGTCCGCGAGGAGCTCGGCATGGCCGAGGAGAACGCCGGCAGCCCCATGGTGGCCGCGCTCACGTCGTTCCTGCTGTTCGCCGTCGCCGCCCTCATCCCGGCCTTCCCCTGGTTCTTCGCCGATGGCGGGCTTGCTATCGGGCTCAGCCTCGGGCTCGGGTCGGCCGGCCTCTTCCTGCTTGGCGTCGCCGTCACCCTCTGGACGGGGCGTTCCGCCCTCTACTCCGGCGCGAGGCAGCTCGCCCTCGGCCTCGTCGCGGCCGGGATCACCTACGGGATCGGCTCCGCCCTCGGGGTCGCGATCGACTTCTAGCGGCGCTTGCGCCTCCCCCGTTCCCGCTCGATACTGGTTGCTCTGGTGGCTAGAGCGAGGTGGCCCCACCCGTTCCCATCCCGAACACGGAAGTGAAACGCCTCAGCGCTGACGATACTGCCCGGGTAACCGGGTGGGAAAATAGGCCGCCGCCGGTCTTCCTCAATCCTTTGTTCCGGCTCCCCGTTACCCGCTTCGCGAAGCGGCGGCGCTTCGCGCCAAGATCGAGGCGCTGCTACAATCGAGACCACATTAGCGGCCGTCCCCTCCCTTCATCATCAGACGGGCAACGCGGTCAAACGGAGCCCTCCAGTGTCCATCGACGAACAGGCCCCCGAGGCCACCACCGGCGACTCTTCCGCCCCCGCGGGCGTCGCCGATTCCCCAGCCACCCCTGAAGCCGCCCCCGAGCCTCCCCCAACCGCCCCCGAGCCGGCCCCGGCCGCACCCCCGGAGCCGGCGCCTGCGCCGGTCGAGCCAACCGCCGAAATGGACATGGCCGCCCTGCTCGAGACCGAGGCCGCCCAGCCCAGCAGCCTCCGCCGCGGCGAGATCATCGAAGGGGTCGTCATGGGCGCCTCGCCCGACGGCGTCATCGTCGATGTCGGCACCAAGACCGAGGCCGTCATCCCCCAGGGCGAGATGCTCTCCCTCGGCGTCGAGGGCCAGAGCCGCCTGAAGGCCGGCGACAGCGTCCGCGTCATGGTCCTCCAGCCGATGAGCTCCGAGGGCCACGGCATCGTCTCGCTCGACCGCGCCCGCGGCGAGGAAGGCTGGGAGATCCTGGCCGCCCGCCTCGAGTCCGGCGAGATCTTCAGCGCCGAGATCGTCGGCCATAACCGCGGCGGCGTGCTCGCCAACGTCGAGGGCGTCAACGCCTTCATCCCCCTTTCCCAGATCGACAGCATCCGGCGCGACAACCCGGATGCCGCCAGCGCCCTGGCCACCCTCGTCGGCAAGGAAGTACGCCTCAAGGTCATCGAGCTGAACCGCCGCAAGAACCGCGCCATCCTCTCCGAGCGCGCCGCCATGAGCGAGTGGCGCCGCGACCAGAAAGAGCGGATCATCCAGGAACTCCAGGAAGGCGAGATTCGCGAAGGCCGCGTCTCCTCCATCACCGACTTCGGCGTCTTCATCGACCTCGGCGGGGCCGACGGCCTCGCCCACCTCACCGAGCTCACCTGGGAGCGCGGCAAGAAGGCGAAGGACCTCTTCAGCGTCGGCGACGAGGTGAAGGCCTACGTCCTCCGCGTGGACCGCGAGAACCGCAAGATCTCACTCTCGCTCAAGCGCGCCCACCCCGAGGAGTGGGATTCCGCCGTCGACCGCTTCGTCATCGGCCAGGTGCTCATCGGGCGTGTGACCAAGCTCATGCCGTTCGGCGCCTTCGTCCGCCTCGATGGCCCCATCGAGGGGCTCATCCACATCTCCGAGATCACGAACCGCCGCATCCAGCACCCCAAGGAGGTGCTGGAGGAGGGCAACGTCGTGCCGGTCAAGCTCGTGCGCATCGAGAAGGACCGCCACCGCCTCGGCCTCAGCCTCCGCCAGGCCCGCAACGACGCCGAGGCCATGGGCTTCGGCTTCGACCGCAACGGCTCCGTCATCGACTGGCCCGACGATGTGCGCGAGGAGTTCGGGATGGAGAAGCGCGACGCCTCCCAGGCCCGCTCCCGCCCGCGTACCGCGCAGGAGACGGTCGAACAGGCCGTCGCCAACGACCCCGAGCCCGTCTCCGCCTTCGCGCACGCCTTCGCCCAGGCGCTCGAGAACGCGGACTCGAACCGTCCGCTCACGCTCGCCGATGACCCCGCCCCGGAGGATGGTGCTGCTCCTGGGGACGAACTCGCCGCCGCTGCGGAAGAGCCCGCCGCCGCCGCTGAAGAACCGGCCGCCGCTGCGGAAGAGCCCGCCGCCGCTGAAGAACCGGCCGCCGCTGCGGAAGAGCCCGCCGCCGCTGCGGAAGAGCCCACCGCCGCTGTGGAAGAGCCCGCCGCCGTGGAAGAGGCCGCCGCCGCGGAGGCGCCGGCCGTCGCGGAAGAGGCGGCTGCCGACGAGCCGTCCGGAGACGAGCCGCCAGAGAGCCCCGCGGAGGCGGAAGCCTCGGCGGAGGAACCAGTCACGGCATCCGGCGATGGTGGCTCCGCCACCAGGGCCGACTAGCCAGGAGGGAACGCATGGCCGACCGATTCGACAAGTTCACGGAGCGCGCCCGGCGTGTGCTGACCCTTGCCCAGGAAGAAGCCCACCGCTTCAACCACAACTACATCGGCACCGAGCACATCCTCCTCGGTCTCGTGCGCGAGGGCGACGGCGTCGCCGCCAAGGTTCTCTCCAACCTCGGCGTCGAGCTGAACAAGGTCCGCTCCGCCGTCGAGTTCATCATCGGCCGTGGCGACCGCACCGTGCTCGGCGAAATCGGCCTCACGCCGCGCGCCAAGAAGGTCATCGAGCTTGCCGTCGACGAGGCCCGCCGCCTCGGCCACAGCTACATCGGCACCGAGCACCTGCTCCTTGGCCTCGTGCGCGAGGGCGAGGGCATCGCCGCGGGTGTCCTCGAGAGCCTCGGCGTGAACATCGAGCGTGTGCGCGCCGAGACCACGCGCATCCTCAGCCAGTCCGCCCCGCAGGCTGCCGGCACCGCTGCGGGCGGTACCCGCCAGGCCAGCCGCACGCCCACCGTCGATCAGCTCGGCATCGAGCTCACCGCCGCCGCCCGCTCCGGGCAGCTCGACCCCGTCATCGGCCGCTCCACCGAGCTTGAGCGCGTCGTCCAGATCCTCTCCCGGCGCACGAAGAACAACCCCGTCCTCATCGGCGAGCCCGGCGTGGGCAAGACCGCCATCGCCGAGCTGCTCGCCCAGCGCATCGCCAACAGCGACGTCCCCGAGACCCTCGCGGAGAAGCGCCTCCTGACGCTCGACATCGGCTCGCTCGTGGCCGGCACCAAGTACCGCGGCGAGTTCGAGGAGCGCCTGAAGAAGGTCATCGAGGAGATCAAGACCGCCGGGAACTGCATCCTCTTCGTCGATGAGCTGCACATGCTCGTCGGCGCCGGCGCCGCCGAGGGCGCCGTCGATGCCGCCAACATCCTCAAGCCCGCCCTCGCCCGGGGCGAGCTCCAGTGCATCGGCGCGACCACGCTCGACGAGTACCGCAAGCACATCGAGCGCGACGCCGCCCTTGAGCGCCGCTTCCAGCCCATCGTCGTGGACGAACCCACCGTCGAAGAGACGGTCGAGATCCTGCGCGGCATCCGCGGGCGCTACGAGGAGCACCACAACCTCAAGATCAGCGACGAGGCGCTCGCGGCCGCGGCCCGCATGTCCGACCGCTACGTAACCGAGCGTTTCCTCCCCGACAAGGCCATCGACCTCATCGACGAGGCCTCCAGCCGCGTGCGCATCCGCCGCGCCGCCACGCCGCCCTCCATGCAGGAGGCGCTGAAGGGCCTGGAGAGCCTGCGGCGCGAGCGCGAGCAGGCCACCGAGGCCCAGCAGCTCGAGTACGCCTCCGAGCTGACCGATCGCGAGCAGAAGCTGCGCATCAAGATCAACGAGATGGGCGAGTGGAGCGAAGGCTCCGGCGGCGTCGCCACCCCGGTCGTGACCGAGGAGGACATCGCCGAGGTCGTCGCCATGTGGACGGGCATCCCCGCCGCCCAGATCGCGAGCGAGGAGAGCGCCCGCCTCCTGAAGATGGAGAGCGCCCTCCGCACCAAGGTCATCGGCCAGGAGGAGGCGATCGAGTCCATCGCCCGCTCCGTGCGCCGGGCCCGTGCCGGCCTCAAGGATCCGCGCCGCCCCATCGGCGTCTTCCTCTTCCTCGGACCCACCGGCGTCGGCAAGACCTACCTTGCCCAGCAGCTCGCCGAGTTCATGTTCGACTCCCAGGACAACATGATCCGGCTCGACATGAGCGAGTTCAGCGAGCGCCATACCGTCGCTCGCCTCATCGGCGCCCCTCCCGGCTACGTCGGCTACGACGACGGCGGCCAGCTCACCGATACGGTGCGCCGCCGCCCCTACTGCCTCATCCTCCTCGACGAGATCGAGAAGGCGCACCCGGATGTCTTCAACCTGCTCCTCCAAATCTTCGACGAGGGCCGCCTCGCCGACGCCAAGGGGCGCAAGGTCGACTTCCGCAACACCATCATCATCATGACCTCGAACGTCGGCTCCGACCTCATCAAGCGCGATTCGAACCTCGGGTTCGCGATCACCCACGACGAGGTCCAGAGCCACGAGGACCGCTACAAGCGCATGAAGGACAAGGTGCTCAGCGAGCTGAAGAACGTCTTCAAGCCGGAGTTCCTCAACCGTATCGACAGCACGGTCGTCTTCCACTCGCTCACGCCCGAGCACATTCGCCGGATCGTCGACCTCGAGCTCTCCCAGGTGGAGCGACGGCTTGCCCTGCGCGCCGTCACCTTCGAGGTGACCGAGGAGGCCAAGCAGTGGCTCGGGGAGAAGGGCTACGACCAGGTGTTCGGCGCCCGGCCGCTCCGCCGCACCATCCAGGACAACATCGAGGACAAGATCAGCGAGATGCTCCTGGGAGGCGAGTTCGGCACCGGCGACCGTCTCATGATCGACCGCGATCCCGATGGCGATGGGCTCACGATCAAGCCCATCTCGTCGCCCGCGGCTGTCGGCTAGGCCGGGGTACGCTTCCAGGCTCCGATTCGGTCGCATCGGGGTCCCGATCCGTTGACAGGATCGGTGGTTTCCCGTAACTTGAGTATGGCGTGCTGTGCCATCGCGCAGGCCCCCCGATCCGCAACCTTGCTTTGCCGTGCCATTTGGAACCAAGCGCCTGAAGGAGTCGCCAGGATATGACCGCGACGCTTAACGGGACGCGGACGGGCGAACGCGCCCCGCTCGCCGTCCGCTCGTTCAGCACTATCTCGAACGTCCTCGATATCCCCAGCCTCATCAAGCTCCAGCTCGATTCCTTCGACTGGTTCAAGCGTGAGGGGCTGCGGGAGCTGCTCAACGAGCTCTCCCCCATCCAGGACTTCACCAGCTCGAAGATGGACCTCATCTTCGGCGAGTACGAGTTCCGCGAGCCGAAGCACGACCAGGAAGAGTGCCGCGAGCGCGACATGACCTATGCCGCGCCCCTTTTCGTCGATGTCGAGCTGCGCATCAAGGATTCCGGCGAGATCAAGGAACAGCGCCTCTTTTTCGGCGACTTCCCGCTGATGACCGACAAGGGCACCTTCATCATCAACGGCGCCGAGCGCGTCGTCGTCAGCCAGCTGGTGCGCTCCCCCGGTGTCTACTACACCGTCGAGACCGACGCCCAGAGCGGCCAGCGCCTCGCCAACGCGAAGCTCATCCCCAGCCGCGGCGCCTGGCTCGAGTTCGAGACCTCCGCCAAGCGCATCCTCAGCGTCAAGATCGACCGCAAGCGCAAGCTGCCGGTCTCCGTGCTCATCCGCAGCATCGATGAGCCCGGCCTGCTCCCCGGCGACGAGGACAACCCCGCCTTCGCCAAGTACTTCGCCGCCATGAAGCGCGTCGAGGAAGAGGGCACCGCCGCCGCCGAGAAGGCCCGCGACGCTGCCCGCCGCGAGTGCGAGAAGGTGCTCGGGACCGACGAGCGCGTCCTCGCCTTCTTCGAGGAAGTCGATGTCGAGGGCGACCTGTCGTACCTGACGGCCACGCTCGGCCGCCGCGAGGGCGGGCGCAACAACGACCCCTGCGAGACGAAGCACGAGGCCCTGCTCGAGCTCTACCGCAAGATCCGCCCGGGCGACCCACCCACCCACGAGAACGCGCGCTCTCTGGTCGACCAGCTCTTCTTCAACCCCCGCCGCTACGACCTCGGTCGCGTGGGGCGGCACAAGCTGAACAAGCGCCTCGACCTGGCCGACGCCCCCGACCAGCGCTGGCTGCGCCCCATCGACCTGATCGAGCTCACCCGCGAGCTCATCAACGTCAACCTGAACCGCAGCGGCACCGACGACATCGACCACCTCGGCAACCGCCGCGTGCGGGCCGTGGGCGAGCTCATCCAGCAGCAGTTCCGCATCGGCCTGGTGCGCATGGAGCGCGTCGTGCGCGAGCGCATGACCATCACCGACCCTGCCGAGGCGACGCCCAGCGCCCTTATCAACATCCGGCCCGTCGTGGCCGCCATGAAGGAGTTCTTCGGCGGCAGCCAGCTCTCCCAGTTCATGGATCAGACCAACCCGCTGGCGGAGCTCACCCACAAGCGACGCCTCAGTGCCCTCGGCCCCGGCGGCCTTTCGCGCGACCGCGCCGGCTTCGACGTGCGCGACGTGCACCACAGCCACTACGGCCGCATCTGCCCCATCGAGACCCCCGAGGGGCCGAACATCGGACTGATCGGCTCGCTCGCCACCTACGGCCGCCTCAACGATTTCGGCTTCATCGAGACGCCGTACCGGCGCGTCACCAGCGAGCTCGCCTCGGACGACCCCCGGATGGTCGGTCAGGAGGCGCGTGAGGACGTGGTCGACGCCGGCGGCGCCGTCATCGTGGCCGCCGGCACGGTTATCGACGCGGCAGTCGCCGCCGACCTGAAGAAGGCCGGCCTGCGCGTGCCCATCCACGCCATCGTCGCCGACGAGGTTACCTACCTCACCGCCGACGAGGAGGACCGCTACGTCGTCGGCCAGGCCAACACCCGCGTCGGCGAGGACGGGCGCGTGCTCGACGAGCGCGTCGAGGTGCGCGTCAACGAGGAGTTCAAGCTCGTGTCCCCGCACGAGATCGACTTCCTCGACGTCTCCCCCAAGCAGATGGTGTCCGTTGCCGCCTCGCTCATCCCCTTCCTTGAGCACGACGACGCGAACCGCGCCCTCATGGGCTCGAACATGCAGCGCCAGGCCGTCCCCCTCGTCCGCCCCGAGGCCCCGCTCGTGGGCACGGGCATGGAGGGCCGCACCGCCATCGATAGCGGCCACGTTCTCGTGGCCGAGGGCGATGGCGACGTGATCGAGGCATCCGGCACCCAGGTCATCGTCCGCTACGACGACGAGAACCTGGGCGAGCGGCGCATCCCCCTCATCAAGTTCCAGCGCTCCAACCAGGGCACCTGCCTCAACCAGCGCCCGCTCGTCTTCCGCGGCGAGCGCGTGGTCGCCGGGCAGCCCCTCGTCGATAGCTCCAGCACCCAGGGCGGCGAGCTCGCCCTCGGCCAGAACGTGCTCTGCGCGTTCATGAGCTGGGAGGGCTACAACTTCGAGGACGCCATCATCATCAGCGAGAACCTCGTCCGCGAGGACAAGTTCACCTCCATTCACATCGAGAAGCACGAGATCGAGGCGCGCGACACCAAGCTCGGCGCCGAGGAGATCACGCGCGATATCCCCAACGTCGGCGAGGAAGCGCTCGCCAACCTCGATGAGGAAGGCATCATCCGCATCGGCGCCGAGGTCCGCGAGGGCGACATCCTCGTCGGCAAGATCACGCCCAAGGGCGAGACCGAGCTGACCGCCGAGGAGAAGCTCCTCCGCGCCATCTTCGGCGAGAAGGCGCGCGAGGTGCGCGACACCAGCCTGCGTCTCCCCCACGGCGAGCGCGGCAAGGTCATCGATGTCCGCGTCTTCAGCCGCGAGGACCACGAGGGCCTGCCCGCCGGCGTCAACAAGCTCGTGCGCGTCAGCACCGCCCAGCGCCGCAAGATCGCCGAGGGCGACAAGATGGCCGGCCGCCACGGCAACAAGGGCGTCATCAGTCGCATCCTCCCCCGCGAGGACCTGCCCTACCTGCCCGACGGCACCCCCGTCGACATCATCCTCAACCCCATCGGCGTCCCCAGCCGCATGAACATCGGCCAGGTGCTCGAGACGCACCTCGGCTGGGCGGCCAAGGCCCTTGGCTTCCGCGCCAGCACGCCCGTCTTCGACGGCGCCGACGACAGCGACCTCGACGACTCCCTGGCGCGCGCCTGGATGGCCGCCGAGAGCGGCGCCGTCTACTACATCGACCCGCGCGACTACGGCTTCGACGAGCCCGTGGCCGCCGAGTGGCTGCGCGAGCACGGCTACGATCCCGGCCCCATCTTCGAACAGCCCGAGAAGGGCGCGGCCAAGCGCGCCTGCCTCGAGATCTGGCTCGACCAGGTGGGCAGCACGCCCGACAAGGCCGCCTCCATCGAGGAGCTCGAGGACGCCACCCAGAAGGCCTTCGCCGAGACCGGGGCCGTCCCGCCCCTTTTCGGCAAGACCACCCTCTACGACGGCCGCACGGGCGAAGCGTTCGACCAACCCGTCACCGTCGGCTACATCTACATGCTCAAGCTCATCCACCTGGTGGAGGACAAGATTCACGCCCGCAGCACGGGCCCCTACTCGCTCATCACCCAGCAGCCGCTGGGCGGCAAGGCGCAGTTCGGCGGGCAGCGCTTCGGCGAGATGGAGGTCTGGGCGCTGGAGGCCTACGGCGCCGCCCACATCCTCCAGGAGCTCCTCACCGTCAAGTCCGACGACGTCGTCGGGCGCGTCAAGACCTACGAGGCCATCGTGAAGGGCGAGGACGTGCTCGAGCCGGGCGTGCCCGAGTCCTTCAAGGTGCTCGTCAAGGAGCTCCAGAGCCTCGGGCTCTCCATCGATGTCTCCAACGAATCGGGCAGTGTCTCCTTCACCGAGGAGACGGCCGGAGAGCTGCCCGAGCTCGGCATCAACCTTTCCGGATTCGAATCGGAGGATCTCTTCAATGCTCGAAGTCAATGACTTCAACCAGGTCCGTATCGGGCTCGCCAGCCCCTCCCAGATCCGTTCCTGGTCGTACGGCGAGGTCGTCAAACCCGAGACTATCAACTACCGCACGCTGAAGCCCGAGAAGGACGGCCTCTTCTGCGAGAAGATCTTCGGCCCCACCAAGGACTTCGAGTGCTACTGCGGCAAGTACAAGCGCGTCCGCTACAAGGGCATCATCTGCGACAAGTGCGGCGTTGAGGTCGCGCGCGCCAAGGTGCGCCGCGAGCGCATGGGCCACGTCGAGCTGGCCAGCCCGGTCAGCCACATCTGGTTCGTGAAGGGCACCCCCTCCAAGCTCGGCCTCCTGCTCGATATCTCGCCCAGGAACCTCGAGCGCGTCCTCTACTTCGCCCAGTACATGATCACGGAAGTCGACGACAACGCCCGCGCCTTCGAGATCGAGAACCTCCAGAACGAGCTCGCCCGCGCCATCGACGACCGCCTCTCGGACATCACCCCCGAGCGCGAGCGCCTCGAACTGCAGCTCGAAGCCGCCCAGGAGGAACTCGAGGCGAAGCGCGACGAGCAGATCGCCCAGCTCGAGAGCGAGCGCACCGCCACGCGCGACGCCATCGCGGCCGAGGCCGCTCGCAACGTCGAGGCGGCCAACGAGATCATCGGCGAGATCACCGACCGCGACTGGCTCTTCCAGGGCGAGGTCATCGTCGCCACCGGCGACAAGATGACGAAGACCGCCCGTAACAAGCTCGAGCGGGTGGGCCGCAACCGGCTCAAGGAGTTCGACAAGGAGACCAAGAAGCTCGTTCAGGCCGAGCGTGTCGTCGTCGAGAGCGCGATGGAAGAGGCCAAGGCGAGCGTCTACGACGAGCTCAACCCCATCCAGGAGCGCGCCGCCGAGATCCGCCGCGAGACCGAGGAGCAGTTCCAGGAGCGCCTGAACGACCTCGAGGACGTGGTCGACCCCGTCCGCGCGGACCAGATCAACCTCCTCACGGAGACCCGCTACCGCGAGCTCTCCGATATGTTCGGGCACGTCTTCAAGGCGGCCATGGGCGCCGAGGCCGTCCTCAGCGTCCTCGATCGGCTCGATCTCGACGCCCTCCGGGCCAAGCTCAAGACCGAGCTCGCCACCGCCAGCGGCCAGCGCCGCAAGAAGGCCACCAAGCGCCTCCAGGTGGTCGAGGACCTCATGGAGTCCGGCAACAAGCCCGAGTGGATGGTCTTCGAGGTCCTCCCCGTGCTCCCGCCCGAGCTTCGCCCCATGGTGCAGCTCGATGGCGGCCGCTTCGCCACCAGCGACCTCAACGACCTCTACCGCCGCGTCATCAACCGCAACAACCGCCTGAAGCGGCTGCTCGATCTCGGCGCCCCCGAGATCATCATCCGCAACGAGAAGCGCATGCTGCAGGAGGCCGTCGACAGCCTCGTCGATAACGGCCGGCGCGGCCGCGCCGTCAGCGGCAGCGGCAACCACAAGCTGAAGAGCCTGAGCGACATGCTCAAGGGCAAGCAGGGGCGCTTCCGCCAGAACCTGCTCGGCAAGCGTGTCGACTACTCGGGCCGCTCCGTCATCGTCGTCGGCCCCGAGCTGAAGCTGCACCAGTGCGGCCTGCCCAAGAAGATGGCGCTCGAGCTGTTCAAGCCGTTCGTCATGCACTCGCTTGTGGCCAAGGGCCTCGCGCACAACATCAAGAGCGCCAAGCGCATCGTCGAGCGCGCCCGCCCCGAGGTCTGGGACGTCCTCGACGAGGTCATCCAGGGCCGCCCGGTGCTGCTCAACCGCGCTCCCACCCTCCACCGGCTCGGCATCCAGGCCTTCCAGCCGGTGCTCATCGAGGGCTCCGCCGTCCAGCTCCACCCGCTCGTCTGCGCCGCCTTCAACGCCGACTTCGACGGCGACCAGATGGCCGTGCACGTGCCCCTCAGCCGCGAAGCCGTCGCCGAGGCGAAGCAGATCCTCCTCTCCACGAAGAACCTGCTCTCGCCCGCCAGCGGCGATCCGACCGTCACCCCCACGCTCGACATGGTCCTCGGCTCGTACTACATGACCGAGGTCAGCGAGAGCGCCCGGGGCGCCTTCGTCGAGCCCAACGGCGCCCCCGCCCGCGGCGTGTACTCCTCCTTCGACGAGGCCAAGCTCGCCTTCGACCTCGGCGCCGTCGACCTGCGCGCGCCGATCAAGGTGCGCACCGACCGCCCCTCCGCCGACAGCAACGAGGGCGAGGACGCAGGCGCCGCCGCCCCCCTTGCGGAGCCCCGGCTCCTGGAGACCACCATCGGGCGCATCATCTTCAACGAGGTGCTGCCCGAGAATCTTCCCTTCCAGAACTACACGATGGACCGCCCCGCCCTGCGGCGGCTCGTCGCCCTCGTCTACCGCGAGCTCGGCAGCGAGGTGACGGCCGAGGTCGTCGACCGCATCAAGGAGGTGGGCTTCCGCTTCGCCACCCAGAGCGGCGTCACCATCGCCATCCACGAGATCGTCGTCCCCCATCACAAGGGCGAGCTCATCGCCGAGGCCGACCAGCAGGTCGCCGATCTCGAAGAGCAGTACCAGATGGGACTCATCACCGAGGAGGAGCGCTACCAGGGCGCCGTCGAGGTGTGGAGCGAGACGACGCGCCGCATCGAGAACGACATCGCGGAGAGCCTGAGCGAGTATGGCTCGCTCAACTACATGGCCAGCTCGGGTACGAAGGGCAACATCACCCAGATCCGGCAGATGGCGGGCATGCGCGGCCTCATGGCCGACCCCCACGGCCAGATTATCCCCGAGCCCATCCGCGCTTCCTTCCGCGAGGGCCTCACCGTGCTGGAGTACTTCATCTCCACCCACGGCGCCCGCAAGGGTCTCGCCGATACCGCCCTCCGCACCGCCGACTCCGGCTACCTCACCCGCCGCCTGATCGACGTCTCCCAGGACGTCATCATCGGCGACAACGACTGCGAGACCACGACCGGCCTCTGGATCGAGCAGCGCGACGAGCGCGAGACGATGGAGGACTTCCGCGACCGCATCGTGGGCCGCTATGCCGCCGCCCCCGTGGCCGACGAGGCCACGGGCGAGATCATCGTGGACCGCAACGAGGAGATCGGCGAGGCCGTCGCCGACCGTCTCGAGGCGCTCGAGGTGGCCCGCGTCTACGTGCGCACCCCCATGTCCTGCGAGGCCGAGCGCGGAATCTGCCAGCTCTGCTACGGCCGCGATCTCGCCCGTGGCGAGCTCGTGCGCCCGCGCACGGCCGTCGGCATCATCGCCGCCCAGTCCATCGGCGAGCCGGGCACCCAGCTCACGATGCGCACCTTCCACACCGGCGGCGTTGCCGGCACGACCGACATCACGAGCGGTCTCCCCCGCGTCGAGGAGCTGTTCGAGGCCCGCGTCCCCAAGGGCGAGGCCATCATCAGCGAGATCGACGGTGTCGTGGAGGTCCTCGAGGATGGCGGCCAGCGCCTCGTCCGCGTTTCCAACGTCGATACCGTCGTCGAGGAGTACCAGATCCCCGGCGGCGCCCTCCCGCAGGTCGCCGATGGCGATCACGTCGTTGCCGGCAGCGTCCTCGCCGCCGCCTCCGACGACGAGGAGTCGGACGCGAAGGAGACCGCCGAGGTCTCGACCGAGCTGCTTTCCAGCATCCCCGGGATCGTGCGGATGAAGGGCCGCAAGGCCATCCAGGTCGTGTTCGAGGACCGCGAGGACCGCGAGTACGCGATCCCCGCCGCCGCCCGCCTGCTCGTCGGTTCCGGCGAGGAGATTGACGCCGGCGCCCAGATTACGGAGGGGGCCAAGAACCCCCAGCACATCCTCTCCATCCAGGGCCGCGACGCCGTTCGCCGCTACATGGTCGATGAGGTCCAGAAGGTCTACCGCTCGCAGGGCGTGAACATCAACGACAAGCACATCGAGGTCATCACCCGCCAGATGCTCCGCCGCGTGCGCGTCGACCACCCCGGCGATACCGGTCTCCTCCCCGGCGACCTCATCGACCGGCGCGAGTTCGAGGAGATCGTCGCGCGCGTCGTGGCGGAAGGCGGCGACCCCGCCACCGCCCAGCCCGTCCTCCTCGGCGTCACCAAGGCCTCCCTCAACACCGACTCGTGGCTCGCCGCCGCCTCCTTCCAGGAGACGACCCGCGTCCTCACGAACGCCGCGGTCGAGGGCAAGATCGACAAGCTCGTCGGTCTCAAGGAGAACGTCATCATCGGCAAGCTCATCCCCGCTCGCGCGGAGATCGAGGTGCCCCGCCGCGAGTTCGTTCCCGAGCTCGATCTGCCGGAGTCCCTCGAGTTCGATGAGGAAGCCGAGCTCGAGCGCATGCTCGCCGAGCGCGAAGCCGGCGCCGCCGTCGCCCTCGAGACGCCTGATCTGGACGAGGTTGCTTCCCCGGCCTCGGCAGAAGGCGACGAGCTGTAGGAAACGCCCGGGGGCGGTGTCGCGCTACTTCCGCGGCGCCGCCTCCAGCAGCACCACCGCCGCCGCCCCGATAGCCTCGCCGCGCCCCACCGCGTCCAGCCCCTCCCCGCTCTTCGCCTTCACGTTGACGCGCGAGGTCTCGACGCCCGCGATCGCCGCGACCCGCTCGCGGATGGCCGCCAGGTGCGGCGCCAGGCGCGGGCGCTCCGCCCGCACCGTCGCGTCGACGTTCGCGAGCTCCCACCCGTCCTCGCGTGCCCGGCGCAGCGCCTCGGCGAGGAAGACGGCGCTGTCCGCGTCGTGCCAGCGCTCGTCGGAGCTCGGGAAGTGCGCGCCGAGGTCGCCCTTCCCCGCCGCCCCCAGCACCGCGTCCGCGATCGCGTGCAGGAGCACGTCCGCGTCGCTGTGCCCGGCCAGCCCCGCCGCCCCCTCGATCGTGACGCCCCCCAGCACCAGCGTCCGCGACGGGTCCACCCGGTGCAGGTCCTCCCCCATCCCGACCCGCATCAGCGCTCCCCCCGCTCCGCCAGCAGCGCCCGCGCCAGCACGAGGTCGAGCGGGCGCGTGACCTTGATGTTGCCGGGATCGCCCTCGACCGCCCGCACCTCCAGCCCCGCCCGCGCGAGCATCGCCGCGTCGTCCGTCTCGTCGCCGTCGGAGAGGGCCGCCGCCGCCAGCCAGGCCTCGCGGCGCACCACCTGCGGCGTCTGCGCCGCCCGCAGCCGCGCCCGCTCCGGGCTCCCCACGATCGTCGTGTCCTGCACCTGCTTGATCGTATCCGTCACCGGGCCGACGAGGATCGCGCCGTCCGCCTTCGCCGCTTCCGCCACACAGGCGTCGATCAGCGCCGGCGTCACCAGCGGCCGCGCCCCGTCGTGGATCGCGACGTAGTCGCTGGTCACGGCCAGCAGGCCCGCCTCCACGCTGTCCCGCCGCCGCGCGCCCCCCGCCACCACCCCTGCCAGCGCTTCCCCCAGCGTCTCCCGCCCGAGCGTCGCGAGCGTCTCCAGCAGGTCCTCGCGCCCCACGATCGCGACCCGCCCGATCGACTCCGCCGCCGCCAGCGCCGCCAGCGACCACGCGATCACGGGGCGCCCGTCCAGGTCGGCGAGCAGCTTGTCGCCTTCCCCGAAGCGAGTCGAGCGACCCGCCGCCACGACCACCGCATCGACCGGCATGGCCGCACACTACACCGGCTCCCGCTACCATGTGACAGGCGCGGAGCACCCTTGCGCGCGAGAGGGACGATGACGGTTGAGATCGAGCACCTGCTGGGTCGCGTCACGAAGCCGGGCCGCTACACGGGCGGCGAGTGGAACTCGGTCACCAAGGACTGGGACTCCGCCACCGTGCGCGTCGCCCTCGCCTACCCGGACGCCTACGACATCGGCATGTCCAACATGGGCCTCGGCATCCTCTACGACCTCCTCAACCGCCAGGACGGCGTGGTCTGCGAACGCACCTTCGCACCCTGGCCCGACATGGAGGCGGAGATGCGCCGGGAAGGGGCGCCCCTCTGGAGCCTCGAGACGCGCCACCCCCTGCGCGAGTTCGACGTGCTCGGCTTCACCCTCCAGTACGAGCTGACCTACACCAACATCCTCAACATGCTCGACCTGGCGGGCATCGCCCCCCGCTCCCGCGACCGTCGCGAGGACGATCCCATCGTGATCGCCGGCGGGAGCTGCGCGTTCAACCCCGAGCCCCTCGCTCCCTTCATCGACGCGTTCGTGCTCGGCGAGGGCGAGGAGGCCATCGGTGAGATCGCCGCCCTCGTCCGCAACTGGAAGCGCGAGGACGCGCCCCGCGAGGCGCGGCTGCGCGACCTGCTCGCCATGCCAGGCGTGTACGTGCCCGCGTTCTACGAGGCGCGCTACGACGAGCACGGCCACTTCGCCGCGCTCGAGCCCACCGACTCCGCCGCCCCGCCGGTCGTGCAGCGCCGCGTCGTCGAGGAGCTTCCCCCCGCCCTGACGAAGCCGATCGTGCCCTTCCTCCAGACCGTGCACGACCGCGCCGCCGTCGAGATCCAGCGCGGCTGTACGCAGGGCTGCCGCTTCTGCCAGGCCGGGATGATCTACCGGCCCACGCGCGAGCGCAGCCCCGAGCAGGTTGTCGAGGCGACCCGCGAGCTGCTCGCCAGCACCGGCTACGAAGAGCTCTCCCTCCTCTCCCTCAGCACGACCGACCACAGCCGCATCGTGCCCATGGTCGAAGCCCTCACCGAGACCTTCCCCGACCTCAAGATCTCGCTCCCCAGCACGCGCGTCGACAGCTTCTCGGTCGATGTCGCCAACGCCATCGCGCAGGGGAAGAAGCACACCCTGACGCTCGCGCCCGAGGCCGGCAGCCAGCGCCTCCGCAACGCCATCAACAAGCTGGTCAGCGAGGACGACCTCTACGGCGCCGCCTCGAACGCCTTCGCCCGCGGCTGGACCAGCATCAAGATGTACTTCATGGTCGGCCTGCCCTCCGAGACCCTTGACGACGTCCAGGGCATCGTCGACCTCGGCCGGCGGGTGAAGGAGATCGGGCGCGAGCACGCCGGCAAGCGCGCCCGCGTGCGTGTCAGCACCAGCAACCACGTGCCCAAGGCGCACACGCCCTTCCAGTGGGCGCGCCAGGAGACCGCCGCCGAGCTGACGCCCAAGCACCGGCAACTCAAGGACGGTTGCCGCGCCGCCGGCGTCGACTTCAGCTGGAACGATCCCGCCGACAGCCGCATCGAGGCCGTCCTCAGCCGGGGCGACCGCCGCGTCGCCGAGGCGGTCGAGCACGCCTGGCGGGCGGGCGCCACGTTCGATGCCTGGAGCGAGCACTTCCACCCCGAACGCTGGGACGGCGCCTTTGCCGCCGCCGGCGTCGACGCCGACTGGTTCGCCCACGAGGAGTGGGACACCTTCGCGCCCCTCCCCTGGGACCACGTTGCCAGCGGCGTGAACAAGAGCTACCTGCGCGGCCAGTGGCGCGACGTCTTCCGCGAGCACACCGTCGGCGACTGCCACCACGGCGCCTGCAACGTCTGCGGCGTCCAGGACGTCCCCGTCGGCGACTGCGTGGTCAAGGTCGGCGAGCTCATCGAGCTCCGCCGCGGCTCCCGCACCTTCGAGGGCGAACCCCTGGAGCTCGTGTAGCAACCCCTGCCCTCGTCCGTTGGTGGCTGGGGCCGAGTTTGGATCAGGAGATCCATATGGCTGCACAGAGAACCCCGGCTCCCACGGGCCAGTGTTGGTGTGAACAGCCCAATGGGTCTGGGTCCTTCTTCCAGCCCGGCCACGACAGGGTTGCGGAGTCAACCGTCGTCACAGTCGAGTACGGTGGTGTTCCCGGAGCTGCTGGCAGCGCACGGTTACGGCCCCGGCGGCAAGAACCCGCGTCGGGAGCGGGACGATTGGGAGTCGAGCGGTAACAGGGTCCGGTAGCCTCACCGACCACCGACCACCGCAGAGCCGCTAGCACCAACCCCGGCTATACTCGGCAAGCGTGAGCCTGACCGCGGAATACCGCACCCAGCTAATCGCGCGGCTCCGCGCCACCACCGCCGATCTCGCGTGGGCCGTGCGCGACCTCCCCCGCGATCAGCACCACTGGACCCCCGACTCCGATGAGTGGTCCATCCACGAGCAGGTCGCCCACCTCGTCGACATGGAGGAGCAGGTGTACCTGCCGCTCCTTCGCTGGGCCGCCATCCCCGACATGCTCGAACCCGCCGACTACAGCCGCCGCGTCTGGCGCGACGAGCGCTACGACCCCCACGTCCCCCTCGATGACCTGCTGGAGCAACTCGGCCGCGTGCGGGACGAGGAGTTCGACGTGTTCCGCGAGCTCGACGACAACGCCTGGCTCCACCTGCGCGACGACGGCCACTGGGGACCGGTCACCTGCCAGTGGATCGCCGAGGTCGTCTACCGCCACGTCCTCGACCACCTCCAGGGCATCATGGGCCTGCGTGGCGACCTCAGCATCTCCGCCCTCGACCGAGGCGTGGCGGGTGGCGTCTAGATGCGCCTCCGCAGCATCCTCCGCACCCGCCCCGACGCCATCGACGCCGCCCTCGAGTCCGACGCCGACGCCGTCCTCCTGTCCCTGACCGACGAAACCGTACCGGTGGAAGACCTGCGCGCTGCCGTCGGCGCCGCCATCGACCCGGTCGCCGGGGCGGGCAAAACCGTCCTCGTCGCCATCAACCACCCCCGCACCCGGCTCGCCCGCGGCGACCTCGACGCCGTCACCGGCCCGAACCTCGGGGCCGTGCTCCTGCCGCACTGCACCGAGCCCCAGGATGTGCGCGACACCGCCGTCCTCCTGCGCGAGTTCGAGCACACGCGCGACATCGAACCCGGGCAGGTGGCCCTCTTCCCCGTCGTCGATACGGCCCGCGGGCTCCTGCGCGCCGCCGAGAGCATCGCCGCCGCCCCCCGCACCGCCGGCCTCGTGCTCGCCTCCGAGGCATACGCCCGGGACGCCGGAGCCCGCCTCGAGGAGAGCGGCCCGCGCCTCGCGTACGCCCGGGGCAACGTCGTTGCCGTCGCGGCCGCCCACGAGGGTGTGGCCATCATCGATGGCAGCTACTTCGAGCTGCGTGACATGGCCAACTACGGCTTCGCCGGGGCCCTCGTCGACGAGGCCCGCCTTGTCGCCGTGGCCAACGACGTGTTCTCCCCGACCCCCACCGCCGTCAAGCGCGCCCGTGCCGATGTAGAGGCGTTCGAGTCGCGTGGCGAGGGCGAGTGGGTGGCGCGGCGTACCGGCGCTGTCGTCGACGCGCCGCGCGCGCGCCGGGCTCGCGGCACGCTCGATCGCGCCTCAGGCGAGAGCTGAGCGCGCCCAGCGCGCCGCCAGCTCCTCCAGCAGCTCCGCCGCGTTCCGTATCGACGCCTCCGCGTCCGGCTCGATCTCGGCGAGCGTGTGCACCTCCCCCGGCGGCGCCTCCGCCCGCCCCGCGAACACGACGCAGGGGACGCCCACCTCCGCCGCCAGCCTCCGCATCCGCCCAACCGTCTTGCCCTGTTCCGACTGCCCGTCGAAGCTGCCTTCCCCGGTGACGACGAGGTCCGTCCGGCGCAGCCGCCCCTCCAGCCCCACGGCCTCCGCCACCACGTCGAACCCGCTCATGATGCGTCCCCCCAGGAACGCCACCAGCCCCGCGGCCAGCCCACCCGCCGCCCCCGCCCCGGGCAGGTCCGCGACCGGAACCCCCAGCGAGCGCTCGAGAACCGCCGCGTACCGTTGCAGCGCCGCCTCGATGACCTCGACATCGTCCGGGGACGCGCCCTTCTGCGGCCCGAAGACCGGCGCCGCCCCCAGCGGCCCCACCAGCGGGTTCGTGACGTCCGTGGCCACCCGCACCTCGACCCCCGCCAGCGACTCCGGCGGCGCCCAGTCGATACGCGCCAGGTCGGCCAGCGCCGCCGCTCCCGGCGGCAGGTCGCGTCCGGCCTCGTCGCGGAAGCGCGCCCCCAGGGCGCGCGCCATCCCCGAGCCGCCGTCGCTCGTGGCGCTTCCGCCCACCCCCACGACAATCCGCACCGGATCGCCGCTCCACGCCGCCGCCACCAGCTCCCCGACCCCCTCGGTGCTGGCCCGCAGGGGGTCGCGCTTCGCCGGGTCGATCAGCGCGAGGCCGTTCGCCATGGCCGCCTCGACCGCGCAGGCGCTTGTCGCCTCGATGTCGAGCACGTGCGCGCCACGCGCCCGTCCGAGCGCGTCGTGCGTCTCGACGGCCCGCGTCCTGCCCCCGGTCGCCCGTGCCAGCGCCGCCAGGAAGCCCGGCCCCCCGTCCGACAGTGGCAGTTCCTCGACGGTCCACTCGGGGCGGGCGGTGGCCAGCCCGCGCGCGATCGCGGCCGCGGCCTCCTCGGCCGCCAGGCTCTCCTTGAACTCCTGGGGCGCGACCAGGACCCGCACGGCCTCAGAGTCCACCGTTGCGCCAGATGTGCATCCCGGCCAGCACCAGGATGCCGATCACGTACCCCCACCCGACCCGGCGCAGGACGTGCAGCGCCCTGATCGCCCACCCCCGCCGGAACACCACCGCCGCCACGATGACCACCACCCCGATCGCGACGAGCGCCAGCGCTATCAGTCCCGTGAATGTCAATGCGTCCTCCCGGGAGCCCCGCCCATCGTCGCCTCCCCGGGCGGCGCCCGCCACCCCTTGCCGCACTCGATCCCGCCCCTTCAGGTACGATCGGGCTCCACGTGCGACACGCTGCGCCCCGGCTGCTGCTCCTCCCCGCGATCGCCGTCCTCGGCCTCGCGCTGCTCGCGGCCTGCGGCGAGGAAGCCGCGGACTTCGCCACCGACCTCCCGGACGACGCCTACCCGCTCGAAGACATGCTGCTGGACCTCGACCAGCTTCCCGTCCCCTTCGAGAACGAGACCACGAGCAGCTTCGACAACGAAGCCTGGGCCCCGCTCTTCAACGTCGACAACCTGCGGGGCAAGGTAAACCAGCTTGAAGCCCGTGGCCGCATCAACGCGGCCGTGCGCGAATTCACCTGGAACGAGCCCTTCACCCACCTCGGCGGGCCGGCCATCCTGACCATCCAGTCCACCCTGTACGCCGATGTGGAAGCGGCCGAGGACTCGATGGGCCTCTTCTGCGGCGCCCTCATCGACGAGCGCTCGGCCACGGACGTCACGGAGTTCTGGGTCGCCGACATCGGCGATGGCGTCCAGGGCTTCATCCACGGCGAGCAGACGTCGGAGATCGGTCGGCTGGTCGAGACGGTCGTCTGCTTCCGCACCGGGCGGGTCGTGCACGCCGTCCTCTCGAACGGCCTCGACGGCACCGAGGACGTCGCCCTCAACGTACGCATCGCGCGACGCATGTTCGACAACGTCCGCGCCGTCTTCGCCGAGCTGGAGCCGCCCGCGGAGTCCTAGCTGCCGCGGAAGGCGTAGAGCGTGCGCCCCCTGGCGCAGAGCCGGTCCTCCTCGTCGAGGATGCTGACCTCGATCATCGCCAGCTGCCGGCCCCGCTTTACCACCGTGCCCTCCGCGTAGATGCGCGCTCCCAGCGCGGGCCGCAGGTACGTGATGTTCAGGTCGGCCGTGCCCGCCGGAACCTGCCCCGGACGGTGGCCGGTCGAGAGCGCTGCCAGCATGACGATGTCGACCAGCGCGGCGAGGACGCCCCCGTGCAGGCCGCCCGCCACGCCCCCCTGCGTGACCGCGCTCGGCGCGATGGAGATGCGCGCGAAGTCCTCGCGCCGCTCCTCCAGGCGCACCCCGAGGGCCCGGTGCAGGGGGTGTTCGGCGAAGTGCCGCGCGAACGCCTCGAAGGGATCGCCGGCGGGTTCCTCGCTCACCAGGTGGCGGCGGTGGGCCGAGCCGTGCCCGGAGGCGCCTTGCCGTAGTCCTCGAACGGGCCGTCCCGCCAGTCGAGGGCCGCCTTCAGCCCCTTCTCCCGCGAAATGCGCCCGAACTCCCCGCCCCCGGGGCGGACGGAACTCAGCGCCTGGATGTCGGCTCCCACCGCCATCGACGTGCGAATCCCCATGATCTCGTAGACGCGGTTCACCTGGCGCTTCGTCATCTGCAGCATGGGCGAGTCGACGTTGGCGATGCGCTCCGCGAACGCCTCCGTCACCTCGCACAGCTCCTCGACGGGCACGGCGCGGTTGGCCCAGCCCACCTCCACCGCCTCCAGCCCCGTCAGGCTGTCGCCGGTGTAGAGCAACTCCCGCACCTTCTTCTGATGCATGTGCCAGGGGTGGTAGATGATGTCGACGCTCGTCATCGCCCGCACGGGTGGATACCCGATGATCGCGTCCTCGGCGATGAACATCAGGTCGCACATCGTCGCCAGCTCGGTGCCCCCGGCCAGGCAGTAGCCGTGCACCTGCGCGATCACCGGCTTGGTCAGATCCCAGATCTGCCAGTAGCCGCTGAGCAGGTGCTGGGGCCACTGGCCCTGCCCCGGATGGATCGGCCCCACGCCCGGCAGCCCGCTGCGCGTATCGACGTAGCTGCGCTCGTCCGGCGGGGTCCCCGAGAGGTCGTACCCCGCGCTGAAAGCCCGGCCCGAGCCGCGCAGGATGATGACCTTCACGTCCTCGTCCTGCTCGAAGTGCTTCATCGCGTCGAACACCTCGGCGCGAAGGTTGTGGCTCAGCGCGTTCATCTTCTCGGGCCGGTTGAGGGTGATGATCGCGTGGCGGTCCCGCTTGTCGGTGAGGATGTCCTGGTAGTCAGCCATGGCCGAATCCTAGCAGGCGCGGCCTCACCCCGGAGACTGCCCCCGCTGCCCCGTTAGCGCTTGCGCGCCACCACCCGCGAGAACGTCAGCAGGCGTTCTCCCGCCGCGTCGTCCCGGATGACGGCCTGCTCCTCCGGAACCGTGTGCGGGATGAACTCCTCCCAGATGGCGTCCGCCTCCGGGGGTTCGTCCGCGCAGGTCACCTCCACGATGCCGCTCTTCCGCCAGTGGTCGCGCCACCACGCGGGCGCGTGGAACGAGTGGGCGCCCTCGCGCAGATACGAGGCGAGGTAGGCGGGCGCGCCGTCGGGACCCAGCTCGCGGCGGAAGCCCGGACAGACGATGCCGATCTCCCCGCCCGGCCGCAGGAACCGGGCCACGTCGTCCAGGTAGAGATCGGCCGTGCCGAAGTAGTGGTAGGCGTCCAGGCTCACGATCGCGTCGAAGAAGCCCTCCGCGTACGGAAGCTGGTGCGCCTCCGCATAGATCGGGTGGACCTGCCCCTCCAGCCCTGCCTCCCGGATGCGCTCCCAGTTCTCCGTCGGCTTGATCCAGAGGTCCGTCGCCCACACCTCCACCCCGTGTTCGCGTGCGAGGAAGACCGAGCTGCAGGCCTTGCCGCAGCCGAGGTCCATCACCCGCATCCCCGGCTCGAGCGTCATGCGCTCCGCCAGCGACTCCGCCAGCCAGAGCACGTTCGGCCCCATGCGGTTCTCGTTGACCCACGCCTCGTCGTAGGCGGCGCTGCGGGGAAAGAGCTCAGGCATCCGTGACAGGCTACCCGCCCGCGGCGGGTCGGCGTGCGACCACCCGCGCGAACGTCAGCACGTGCGCGCCGGTGGCGTCGGCGCCCAACGCTTCCTGCTCGTGGGGACGCGTGTGCCCGATGAACTCCTCCCAGAGTGCATCCGCTTCTGGAGGCTCTTCCGCCACCGTGACCTCCACGACGGCGGCCTTGCGCCAGTGGTCGCGCCACCAGTCCGCCGTGTGGAACGCGTGGAAGCCGCCTGCCCCGTACAGGTCGGCGAGGTAGTCGGGGACATCGTCCGGGCCGAGTTCGCGACGGAATGCCGGGCTGACGATGCCGATCTCTCCGCCCGGCCGCAGGAAGGGCGCCAGGTACTGCAGGTAGAGGTCGGCCGTGCCGAAGTACTGGTAGGCGTCGAGACTGATGATCGCGTCGAAGAAGCCCTCCGCATAGGGGAGCTGGTGCGCCTCCGCGTAGATCGGGTGGACCTGCCCCTCCAGGCCCGCCTCCCGGACGCGCTCCCAGTTCTCCGTCGGCTTGATCCAGAGGTCGGTCGCCCACACCTCGACCCCGAACTCGCGCGCGAGGAACACCGAGCTGAGCGCCTTCCCGCAGCCGAGGTCCATGACCCGCATCCCCGGCTCGAGCGTCATGCGCTCCGCCAGCGACTCCGCCAGCCAGAGCACGTTCGGCCCCATGCGGTTCTCCGTCACCCACGCCTCGTCGTAGGCGGCGCTGCGCGGGAAGAGCCCGCCCCCGGCGTTACTCATCCGCGAAGCCGAGCGCGAGATTCACGAGGGCGCGCACCACCTGCCCGCTGGCCCCCTTGGTGACCCAGCCCTTGTCCTTCGAGGCCATGTCCACGCCCGCGATGTCGAGGTGGACCCAGGGCTTCCCGTCGACGAAGTGCTCCAGGAACTTCGCCGCCGTGATGCTCCCCGCCGGGCGTCCGCCCACGTTCTTGATCACGCTCACGTTGCTCTTCAGCTGCTCGCCGTACTCCTTGAACATCGGCAGCCGCCAGGCGCGCTCGCCGGCCGCCTCGGCGGCCGACTCGACCCGCTTCGCGAGGGTGTCGTCGTTCGTCATCAGGCCGTAGCACTGGTCCCCCAGCGCGACGCTGATCGCACCCGTGAGCGTGGCCACGTCGACGAGATGGCGGGCGCCGAGCTCGCGCGCGTAGCAGAGCCCGTCGGCGAGCACGAGGCGCCCCTCCGCGTCCGTGTTCAGGATCTCGATGGTCGTGCCGTTCATGGCCGAGACCACGTCCCCGGGGCGCGTGGCGTTCCCGCCGGGCATGTTCTCCGTGCAGGGCGCGATCGCGAGGATGTCGGCCTTCGGCGCCAGCGCCGCTACCGCCTGCATCGCGGCGATGACGGAGGCGGCGCCGGTCATGTCGGCCTTCATGGCCTCCATCCCCTGCGCCGGCTTGATGCTGATCCCGCCGGTGTCGAAGGTGATTCCCTTCCCCACGAGCGCGAGGTCGTACCCCTCGCCGCCCCGCCCCTTGTAGCTGATGCACACGAGCTTTGCGGGCTGCACGCTGCCCCGCGCCACCGAAAGCAGCGAGCCCATGCCCTTCGCCTCCATCTCCGCCTCTTCGAGCACTTCCAGCTCCAGGTTGGGCGCTTCCGCCACGGTGGCGGCCCGCGCCGCGAGGTCCGTCGGGTTGAGGTTGTTCGCAGGCTCGTTCGCGAGGTCGCGCGCGAGGTTCGTCGCCTCCGCGAGGATGCGACCCCGCTCCGCCGCCGCCGCCAGCCCCGCGACCTTTCCGGCGTCGTGCTCGACGACCGTGAGCCGCTCCAGGGCGGCCTTGTCGTCGTCGTCCGACTCGACCTTGTAGCGAAGGAACTGGTAGGCCCCGAGCGCGGCGCCCTCCGCCAGGGCCTGCGCGCAGGCCTCCGGGTCGAGCCCGCCGATACCGGCGCCGTGCACGATCGTGGCGACGTGCGTCACACCCGGCTTGCGGCAGGCGCGCGCCACCTCGGCGGAGAGGTTGCGCACGGCGTCCACGTCGAAGTCCTCGGCCTTGCCCAGCCCGGCTACCACCACGCGCGGCGCCGCGATCTTCCCGAACGTGTGGATGGTCGTGCGTTCGCCCGCCTTCCCGCGGATGTCCCCCAGCCCGATCAGCTTGCTGATCGCCCCGTCGAGGGCCCGGTCGACGGCGCCCGTGGCCCCGCCCGGGCTCGTCACCCCCTCGAACAAGTTGACGACGACGACATCCGCCTCCGTCGTGCTGATGTCACCCTGGACGACCGCAATCTGCATCGTTGGCCCTCTTCCCGGAATTTGGTACGTTGCGCTGCTGGAGAGTGTAGCCGCCTCCGGCACGGCGGCAAGGCACGGCCCTTCGCCATGACGATCAACGCGGAATCAACACGAGCGCACGCGCTCCGCGCCTGGCGCTTTACGCGGCGGACGGGCATCCAGGAAGCCGTCGTCGTCGTGATCGCGTTCCTGGTCTATTTCTTCATCCGCGGGGCCGTCGTCGATCGCGCCGGCGAGGCGCTCTCCAACGGCCTCGACCTGGTCGCCCTCGAGCGGGCCATGGGCATCTACTGGGAGATCCAGTGGCAGTCCTGGATCATCGACGAGTACTGGGCCGTCCGCTTCATGAACTGGGTCTACTTCTGGGGCCACATGCCCCTCGTGATCGTGCTCGCCGTCTTCCTCTGGGTGTGGCACCGCTCCACCTACGGGCTCATGCGCACGGCGTTCCTCGCCTCGGGCGCGATCGGCGTCATCATCTACGCGCTCTATCCGGTCGCCCCGCCCCGCCTCGTCCCCTTCGCCGGCTACATCGACACCATGGCCGTGCTCGACCGCGTGGGCTACCAGGCCCAGGAGGCGCAGGCCTTCGTGAATCCCTATGCGGCCGTGCCCAGCCTCCACTTCGGCTGGTCGATGCTCCTCGGCGGCGCGATCGCCTGGGTCGGACGGCGGCGCCTCTGGGTCGTCGCCCTGGGCGTGCTCTGGCCCGTGCTTATGCTCTTCTCCATCGTCATGACGGCGAACCACTTCATCATCGACGCCGCCTTCGGGGCGATCGTCTCCCTCGCCGGACTGGCCATCGCCGAGGGCATGCGCCGTGCTCGGCCCGGGGCCCTGCGACTGCTCCGGACCGCGCTGCCGGGCTCGATCCCGGAGCTCCCCGGCGGACGGCGGGCGCCGGTGCCTAGTCCCTCCCGGCGGGCGCCCCCCGCCGCGCGATGACGCTCGCCACGCGCAGCCCGTCCATGGCCGTCACCTGGAACTCGTAGCCGGCCTCCTGGAAGCGCTCCCCCACGTTCGGGATGCGCCCCAGCCGGTCCATCACGAAGCCGCTCACGGTGTCGAACTCCTCGCCCGCGCCCCCGAGCTCGACCTCCGCGATCGTCTCCAGGTCCGTCACGAGGGCCAGACCGTCGAGCAGCAGGTTGCCGTTCGGAAGCGAGCGCACGCGCCCGCCGGCCTGCTGGCGGGCGCCCCCCTGCCAGTGCCCCAGCAGCCGTCCCAGCACGTCGTCGCCGCTGAGGATGCCGCTCGTGCCTCCGTGCTCATCAACCAGCACCACCAGCTTGGCCCCCTGCGCCCGCATCTCCGTGACCGCCACCTCGACGCTCACGGCTTCGGGGATGGCGACGACCGGGCCCACGAGCGCGCGCCAGTCCTCGCCCCCCTCCCGCAACAGCCGCATCAGGACCTTGGAGTCGAGCAGGCCGATGATGTGGTCGAGGTCGCCCTCGTAGACGGGGTAGCGGCGGTGGGGATGCTCCGCCGTGAGCGCCAGCACCTCTTCCATCGAGGACTCCGCGTCGATGGCGATGACCTCGGTACGGGGCGCCATGATCTGGTCCGCCTGGATCTCCCCGAACTCGAGCCCGCGGCGCGCCAGCAGCAGTTCGGCCGTCGAGAGCAGGCCCGCGCTGGCGCTCGCCTCCATGACCATCTCGAGCTCCTCGGGGGCCAGCGTCGACTCGCGCTCGCGTACGGGCCGCACCCCCACCAGCCGCGCGACTCCCACGCCCATCGTGTTCAGGAGCCAGATGAAGGGCCGCAGGATCCGCGTGAAGACCTCGATGGGCGCCGCCACGAGAAGCGCCGTGCGCTCGGCCCTCGCCAGGGAGATGTGCTTCGGCGCCAGCTCTCCGAACACGATCAGCACGGCCGTGATGAGGATGAAGGCCACCGTCACCGCGATCGTGTGGGCGGCGGCGGTGCCCACCGCGTCCCCCAGGAGGTTCTCCAGGCCGGGCTCGATCACGCTCGCCAGGGCCGGCTCACCCACCCAGCCGAGCCCCAGGCTCGACATGGTCACGCCGAGCTGGGTCGCCGCGATGCACATGTCGAGCCGCTTGAGCGACCCCAGCAGCACGCGCGCACGCGCGTGGCCCCGGCTCGCGAGGTGCTCGATCCGGGTGCGGCGCACGGACACGTACGCGAACTCGGTCGCCACAAAGAGGCCGTTCGCCGCAATGAGCGCGACGACGGCCAGCAGGCCGACGATGATTCCGACATCCGACACGGAGGACTCCTTCGGTCTTCCATGGTACGGCCAGCGCCGTTGGGCGCAGCAGGCCGGGCCACCGGGCTGCCTAGTGGAACATCGCCCGGTAGGCGCTGCTCACCACGAATCGCGTGAGCAGGGCCCGCGCTTCGCCCGAGAGCTCCGCCCCCTCGATGTCCGCCGGCGCGACGTACCGCAACGCCGCCCCCGGCGGCGCCTCCAGCTCCCCCGGATCCAGGTCGGGGTCGCAGTAGTAGACGTGGTGGCTGCGCTCCCCGTCGCGGAAGAGGTGCAGTTCCTCCAGCAGCGCGCCCGTCATCTCCTCGAACACGCGCAGCGCGCCGGCGTCCGCGCTCTCCCCCGCCCGCAGGTGCGTCGAGGGCGGCGCTCCCCCTCCCCAGCGCTCGACGACGAGCACGCTCCCCCAGCGGTCGAGCGCCAGCACCGTCACCCGCGCCCGGCCCGGTTTCTCTGCCACGTTGCCTCCCCGAATCCGCTCCGCCCTGCCCCCTGCCAGCCCGTGGCGATACCATACCTCCATGCCCCGCCGCCCCGTCGCCGCCGTGCTCACCCTGGGCTGCAAGCTAAACCTCGCCGACAGCGAGTCGATCGCCGCCCGCCTCGGCGCCGCCGGCTACGACGTCGTCGACTCCATGTGCGAGGCCGACGCCGTCGTCGTGAACACCTGCTCCGTCACCCACGCCGCCGACCGCAAGTCGCGCCGCCTCATCCGCGCCGCCCGCCGCCTCTCCCCGACCGCCCCCGTGGGCGTGACCGGGTGCTACCCGCGCTCCGCCGGCGAGGACGCCGTCGAGGCGCTCGGCGCCGACTTCGTCACCGGCACGACGGAGGAGGAGCAGGCCCGCCTCGTCGCCCGTCTCGCTGCCGCCGTTCCCGCCCAGGCGCCCTCCTTGCCCGCCCCCGTCCCCGCCCTGCACACGCGGGCCTTCGTGAAGGCCCAGGAGGGCTGTAACGACGTCTGCGCCTTCTGCATCGTGCCCCGCACGCGCGGCCGCGAGGTGTCGCGTTCCATCGAGGATGTCGCGCGCGACGTCGCCGCGGCACACGCCCGCGGCGCCCGCGAGGTCGTCCTGACGGGCACGCAGCTCGGCGCCTGGGGCCGCGACCTCCCCGAGACCCTCACCCCCCGCGACCTGATCGCCGGCGTCCTCGCCCGCACGGAGACACCGCGCCTGCGCTTCAGCTCGCTCCAGCCGCAGGACATCACCCCGGAGCTGGTCGCTCTCTGGACCGATCCCCGCCTGATGCCCCACTTCCACCTCGCACTCCAGTCGGGGGCCGACCCCGTCCTCGCGCGTATGCGCCGCCGCTACGACGTGGCCGCCTACCGGGACGCCCTCGGGCGCATCCGTGCCGCCGTCCCCGATGCCGCCGTCACGACGGACGTGATCGCGGGCTTCCCCGGCGAGACCGAGGCGGACTTCGCCGCCACCCTCGCTCTCTGCGAGGAGGCTGCGTTTGCCCGCATCCACGCCTTCCCCTACTCCCCCCGCGCCCGCACCGCCGCCGCCTCGATGCCCGACCAGGTGCCGGTCGAGGTGCGCAAGGAGCGTATGGCCCGCCTCCTCGCCCTCGCCGACGAGCTCGGCGCCGCCTTCCGCGCGCGCTTCGCCGGTACCATCAGGCCCGTGCTCTGGGAGGAAACGCGCACGACTCCCGCTGGTCCCCGCTGGCACGGCCTCACCGACAACTACGTGTCCGTCTACGGCGAAGCCGAGGCCGACCTGGCGGGGCGGATTACGCCCGCCTCCCTCGGCGATCCTCTCGCCGACGGCCTTGCCGCCTCCGTGGGGGTTGCCGCATGACCGAACCCGCCGCCCCGCCGCCCCCCTCCCGCGAGGAGCTGCCCTGGGTGCTGGAAGCGCTCCTCCTGGCCGCCGAGGAACCCCTCGGCCCCGCCGCCCTCGCCCGCGCCACCGGCGTCGGCGAGCGGTCCGTGCGCTCCGGGCTCGATCGCCTCGCCGACGACTACGAGGCGCGGGGCCTGCGTCTGCTCGAGGAGGGCGGTCGCTACCAGCTCGTGACCAACCCCGAGTACGCCCCCTACGTCGGGCGCCTCCTCGGCGACGAAGGGTCCGTGCGGCTCTCCCGCGCCGCCCTCGAGACCCTCACGATCGTCGCCTACCGCCAGCCCTGCACCCGTGGCGAGGTGGAGGCCATCCGCGGCGTGAACTCGGACCGCATCGTGGCCACGCTCGAGCAGCGCGGGCTCATCGAGAGCGTGGGCACCGCGCACTCCCCCGGACGGCCCCGGCTCTATCGCCCGGCGCCGCGCTTCTACGAGCACTTCGGCCTCCTCGGCCCCTCCGACCTCCCGCCCCTCCCCGAGGACGAGCCCACGGAAACCGTCGAGATGTGAGCGCCGCCCCCTGATGGTCCTCGGCCTTCTCCGCATCCGCCTCCGCTTCGTCGCCCACTCCCGCAAGGAGAAGCGCGCCCTTGTGAAGTCCGTCGTCGAGCGCCTTCGCCACCGTTACAACGCCGCCGTCACCGAGGCCGGCGACCTCGACGCCCTCGACCTCACCACCATCGCCGTCGCCTGCCTCGCGAACGACGCAGGCCATGCCGATTCGCAACTCCAGACCATCGCGGGCGCGGTCGAGGGCTGGCGGCTCGATGCCGAGGTCGTCGACATCGAGACCGAGCTCATCAGCGTCTAAGCGCGTCCGCTCAGCGACGCAAGAGAGCGACCAGCCGGTCCCGCGCCTCCTCCACCTCCTCCACCCGCAGCAGGATCGCGGCCCCCAGGTAGACCGCCAGCCCGGCGATGGTCGCTGCGAATACCGTCACCCACGCCGCCGCCGAGCCCGGCTCCTCGATGAGCGGCAGCACCAGCCCGAGGAAGAGGGCCATCGCCGCCGCCGCGACCGCGATCCGCGAGATCGCGTGCAGATCCCGGAAGGCGTCCGCCGCCGACCCCGTCCGCACCGCATACAGCCAGTACAGGAAGACCCACTCCAGCCACGAGGCCACCGAGATCGCGATCGCGAGCCCCTCCACCCCGTAGTCCTGCCAGAGAAGGGCGCTCAGCACGATGTTCACGACCATCCCCGCGATTGCGAGCGCAACCGGCGTGCGCGTGTCGCCGAGCGCATAGAACCCCCGGCTGTGAATCTCGATGGCCGCCTGCGGCACGATCGCGAGGCACAGGAACCCCAGCGCCGCCGCCGTCACCGCCGTGTCGCTCGCCCCGAACGCCCCCCGTTCGAGCAGCACCGCCGTCGCCGGTTCGCGCAGGAACGCGAGCCCCAGCGCGGCCGGCACCGCGAAGAACAGGATCGTCCGTAACACCCGCGAGACCGTGTCGAGGAGGCGCCGGTCGTCCGCCTCGGCGGCATGCTCCGCCAGTGTCGGGAACGCCGCCGTCGAGAGCGCCACCCCGAAGAGCGCCACCGGCAGGTTGGCGATCAGCCACGCGAACGTCAGGTTGGAGATCGCGGAGGCGCCCACCTGCGAGGCGAAGAACGTGGTCGTCACGACGAAGTTGATCTGCGCCGCCGCCAGCCCCAGCACGCGGGGCCCCATGAGCCTTGCCACCTCCCGCGTGGGACCGTCGAAGATGTCCACGCGGAGGCCGTACCGCATCCGTTCCCGCACCAGCCCCGGAATCTGCACGACCAGGTGCGCTGCCGACCCGGCCACCACCCCGATCGCCAGCCCCTCTACGCCGAACTGCCCGGAGAGCGCCACCGCCCCGAAGATGATGCCGAGGTTGTAGAGCGACGGCGCCAGCGCCGGCAGGAAGAACTGCTGCCGCGCGTTCAGGATGCCCGTGACCATCCCGCTGACCGACAGCAGCAGCGGCGAGAGCAGCATGATCCGCGTCAGCCGCACGGCCTCCGCCGTGAGCTCGTCCCCCCGCCCGATGTCCTCCCCGAGTCCCGGCGCGAACACCGGCACGAGCCACGGCGCCAGCGCCAGCGCGACCAGGCAGAGCGCAGCCGTCGCCAGGAAGACGATCGTGAGCACGTTGCTGGCCAGCCGCCAGGCGGTGTCGGTGCTCTCGCGCCGGTAGAGCCGCGTGAAGACGGGGATGAACGCGCTTCCCAGCGTCGCCCCCGCGAGCACCTGGAAGATGAGGTCGGGCACGCGGAAGGCGACCCAGTAGGCGTCGAGCTCCGGAGTCGCGCCGAACTCGTTGGCGATGACCGCCGTCCGCGCCACCCCCAGCAGCCGCGACCCGAGGAACCCGAAGGCGACGATCGCGCCCGCGATCATGAGCCCCTCGCGCGCCCCCCCCAGCCTGCCCCCGGGCGATCCTCCAACGGCCATGGCGGGCATGGTACGGCCTCCCCATCCGGGGTGTGGCGCCCCGCCCACGTAGCGCCATCCCCGCGCGCCGCTACCATGGAGCCATGCGCTACCGACGCATCGTGGCCAAGTTCGGCACGAGCCTCCTGACCGCCGGCTCCGACCGCCTCGACCTCGAGGCGATGTCGCGCCTGGTCGGGCAGGTCGTGCGCCTGCGGGAGGCCGGCTGCGAGGTGGCCATCGTCTCGAGCGGCGCCCAGGCCGCGGGGAGCCACGTCCTCGCCCACCGCCCCCCGGATGCCCGCGATCTCAGCCGCCAGGCCCTCGCCAGCGTGGGCCAGAGCCACCTCATGCAGAGCTGGGACGAGCTCTTCGAGTGGCACGATGTCGTCGTCGCCCAGGTGCTCCTCACCCGCCGCGACCTCAGCGACCGCCTCGGCTACCTCAACGCCCGCACCACCCTCCGCGACCTGCTCGACTGCGGCGCCGTCCCCATCGTCAACGAGAACGACGCCGTCGCCCTCGACGAGGTGCTCGCCTCCCGCATCGGGGAGAACGACAGCCTCTCCGCCTACGTCGCAAACCTCATCGACGCCGACCTGCTCGTCATCCTCACCGATGTCGACGGCCTCTACACCGCCGACCCCTCCCTCGACCCCACCGCCCGCCTTATCCCCGAGGTCGGCAACATCGACGAGTCGCACGAAGACGCCGCCGGCGACGGCCCCGGACGCGGCGGCATGACCTCCAAGGTCTCCGCGGCGCGAGTCGCCACGAGCGGCGGCGCGACCGTCGTCATCGCCAACGGGCACACCCCCGATGCCCTCGTGACGGCCGCCGAGGGGACCGCCATCGGCACCCGCGTCGCCCCGGCCGCCAACCAGCTCGAACACCGCAAGCGCTGGATCATGGGGAGCGCGGGCGCCACTGGCCACCTCATCGTCGATGGCGGCGCCGTGACGGCCCTGCGCGATCGCGGGCGCAGCCTCCTTCCCGCCGGAGTCAAGGATGTCGAGGGCGCTTTCGAGCGCGGCGAGACGATCGAGGTGCGCGACACCGAAGGCCGCCGCGTCGCCGCCGGCATCACCAACTACGGCAGCAGCGAGGTGCTCCGCATTCGCGGCCTTCGCAGCGACCTCATCGCTCAGACCCTGGGCTACGCCTACGGCGACGAGGTCATCCACCGCGACAACCTCGTGCTCCTCTAGCACCCCGCCACGGAGGCTCCCATGGACCGCTACGTACGCTTCGCCCGCCCCGACGGCTCCACCGGCGCCGGCCTCCTCGAGGATGACCGCATCGCCGTCATCGCCGAGCCTTTCTGGGAGCGCACCGAGCGGACCGGCGAGGTTGTCGCGCTCGCGGACGTGCAGCTGTTGCCGCCCTGCGAGCCCCGCTCGATCGTGTGCGTCGGGCTGAACTACGCGAGCCACCTCGGCGGCCGGCCCGCCCCGGACCCGCCCACCCTCTTCCTCAAGCCCCTCTCCTCGATCGCCGGCCCCGGCGATCCCATCCGCCTCCCCGCCGCCTCCGACCGCGTCGACCCCGAGGGCGAGATTGTCATCGTCATCGGGCGCGAGCTCAGCGCCCCAACGCGCGAGGAGGCGCTCGCCGGCATCTTCGGCTACACCGCCGGAAACGACGTCAGCGCCCGCGACTGGCAGGCGAACGACGGCCAGTGGTGGCGCGCCAAGGGGACCGACACCTTCGGCGTCTATGGCCCCGCGATTGCCACGGGACTCGACCACGACGCCATCGAGGTCCGCACCCGTGTCAACGGCGTTGAGACCCAGCACGGCCGCTCGGATGAGCTCATCCTCGACATCCCCGAGATCGTCCGCTACACCGCCGCCGTCATGACGCTCCTGCCGGGGGACATCATCTACAGCGGCACCCCCGGCCAGCCCCAGGCCCTCAATCCCGGCGACACCGTCGAGGTCGAGGTGACGGGTGCGGGGGTGCTCAGCAACCCCGTCGTCGCCGGTTCCTGAGCCCTGTATCGGCTATGCTTCGGAAACCCTCACGAGGTGCGTCGCAATGAAGAAAGTCGTGGTCGACCTGAAGATCTGCTTGAAGGCCGGGCAGTGCTACTACCTCCAGCCCACCATCTTCAAGGCCGATCCCCAGGGCTGGCCCGACATCCTCATCGAGTTCCCCGAGGAAGACGACGACGTGGAGGCGGCGGAAGACGCCGCCGAGATCTGCCCCAGCGGCGCCATCACCATCGAGGACGCCTAGCCCACGCCGCTCTCGCGGGTAGCTAGTCGAAGCGCGTCGGCACGTCGAGGTGCTCGAGGGCGTCATCGCCCACGCGCTCGACGATCGCTTCCCACTCACCCAGCTCCCACTCACCCACGAACGTGATCGCCGAGCCTTCCTTGCCGGCGCGGGCCGTGCGGCCCACCCGGTGGATGTACTCCTCGGCGTTCTGCGGCACGTCGTAGTTGACGACGTGGGCGATGTCGGGAATGTCGAGCCCGCGGGCGGCCACGTTCGTCGCCACCAGCCACTCCAGCTTGCCGCTGCGGAAGTCGCGCATCACGCGGTCGCGTTCGGCCTGGCGCAGGTCGCCGTGGATGGCGCGCGCATGGATGCCGTCGCGCCGCAGACCCTCGGTCAGCCGGTCGACGCCCACCTTCGTCCGCCGGAAGATGAGCGAGCGGCCGAGGTCCATCGTGTCGTGCAGGTGCTCCAGCGCGTCGAACTTGTCCCGCGCCGCGACCTCGCAGTAGAGCTGCCGGACCGTCTCGACCGGCTGCAGTTGCGCCGGCGCCGCCTCCACGCGCTCCGAGTCGCGCATGTAGCGCCACACGAGGCGGCTGATGCTCATCGGCATGGTCGCGCTGAAGAGCGCCGTCTGCCGGTCGAGCGGCGCCTGCCGCAGGATCTGGTCGATGTCCTTGGCGAACCCGATGTCGAGCATCTCGTCCGCTTCGTCGAGGACGACGAAGTGGGCCCGCCGCAGCGAGAGCGTCCGCCGCTTCAGGTGATCGATGACCCGCCCCGGCGTCCCCACGATCACGTGGCCGCCGCGTTCGAGCGCTTCGAGGTCGCGGTTGATCGGCTTCCCGCCGACCAGCCGGATGGTGGTGAAGCCGTAGTAGTCGCCGAGGTGCGCCATCACGTCGGTCACCTGGTCGCAGAGCTCGCGCGTCGGCAGCAGGATGAGCCCCTGGACCTCGTTCCGTCCGGGGTCGATGGAGCGCGCCAGCGGCTCCCCGAAGGCGAGCGTCTTGCCCGTGCCCGTCTGCGCCAGGCCGACCACGTCGCGGCCCTCGTAGAGGAGGGGCATCGAGCGCTCCTGGATGGGCGTGGGCTGGTCGAACCCGAGGGCGGCGATGGCGCGCAGTCCCGCGCCCCGCACTCCGGCGGCGTGGAAGGCTGCGGGCTCCGTCAGGTCGCCGTCATCGGGCTGCGGGCCGCGCGCCTGCCGCGTAGCCGCGCGCGAGCCGTTCTCGTGGACCTCCGGCGCGGCGCCCTCGGGGCGTCGGCGCCTTCCCCCGCGCGAGCGTCGCCGGCGGCGGCGCGGCTGCGAAGGTTCGTGCTCGTCCTCGCGAGGCGCGGCTGGGGGCCGCTCCGCCGTGGCGGTCGCGGCGGTGCTGGTCGGGGGGATGTCCGAGGGTCGGTCGTTGGATTCGGGTTCGGTCTTGGTCGTCGCTCGCCGGAACAATCGAAGTGGCAAAAGGGAAGTCTGTCCTCTCGTCGCCGCGGCTTCTGCCGCGGGGGTGGGGCGTCTGTAAGTCGTGCGCCGGAGCTTCGGGCGGCTCTTCCGCCCGCCTCGCAGCATCGGCGCTGCGCCCGCGTTCTCCCTGACCATAACACACGCGGCCCTTAACGCCCCGGACCGGGCGCTAGAATGGCCCCACACCCGCCGTCACGGCAGTCTTCCGGGAGGCCCCATGGACTACGAGGTCCTCATCTACGAAGTCGAGCGCGGACGCGCCCGCATCACGCTCAACCGGCCGGAGAAGCTCAACGCCCTCTCCATCCAGCTCCAGGAGGAGCTCAACCACGCCCTCTGGGAGGCCGACAACGACGACCGCGTCCACACGGTCATCCTGCGCGGGGCCGGCCGCGCCTTCAGCGCCGGCTACGACCTCACCCCCCGACCCCTCGCCGAGCGCGATCCCGACGACCACACCCGCGAGGGGCGCTCCTTCGACGACGACGCCTGGCGCATGGAGCAGGGTCAGCGCCTGCGCATGGCCATCTTCGACATGCACAAGCCCGTCATCGCCCAGATCCACGGCTACTGCGTCGCCGGCGGCACCGATGTCGCCCTCCTCTGCGACATGATCATCGCCGCCGAGGACACGCTCATCGGGTTCCCGCCCGCGCGCGCCCAGGGCGCCCTGCCCAACAACATGTGGCTCTACAACGTGGGGCCCCAGTGGGCCAAGCGGCTCATGCTCTCCGGCGACTTCGTCAGCGGCGCCGATGCCGCAAAGATCGGCCTCGTGATGAAGGCCGTCCCCCTCGAGCTGCTGGAACGCGAGGTCGAGACCCTCGCCGACCGCCTCTCCATGATCGACACGGAGCTGCTCTCCGCGAACAAGCGCATCATCAACATCGGCCTCGAGCTGATGGGCGCGCGCACGCTCCAGCGCCTCGCCACCGAGAACGACGCCCGCGCCCACCTCGCCCCCAGCGTGGCCGAGTTCGGCGCCCGTTCCCGCGAACACGGCCTCAAGGCCGCCCTCCAGTGGCGCGACACCAAGTTCGGCGACCAGCGCGCCCTCGTCGATCGCCCCGAGCTCCGGGATGAACAGGGGTTCTTCGTTGACCCTTAAGGCGACTGCGCTCCTGGCCATCGCCGCCATCTGGGGGGCGTCCGTCAGCGCGGTCGCCCTGCACGCCGATGCCTGGTGGACGCTCGTCTTCGCCGTCCTCGCGACCGGCGCGGTTGGCTTTCGGCGCAGCGTGGGGCTTGCCCGCGTGCTCGCCATCGCGGGGATCTGGGGGAGCGCCGCCGCCGTCACCGCCGGCAATGCGGACCACGCCTGGGTCACCGTCTTCGCTTTCCTCGCGACGGGGGCGGTCGTGTACAGCGCCATGGAGCGCGACGCCTTCCTGTCCGGGCTCGGCATCGCCGTCAGCTGGGCCGCCGCGGCGGTGGCCGTCGTCGCGACCGATGGCGGCGCCTGGATCACCGTGTTCTCGTTCCTCACCGCCGGCGCCGTCGCCAACATCGGCCGGGGAGGCGGTGGTGGTGTCCTCGCCATCCTTGCCTGGGTTGTCGCCGCCGCCGCCATCGTCGCCCTCGACGGCCACCACTGGCTCGCCGTGTTCGCGTTCGTCTTCGGCTCGCTCCACTTCGGCGTGCCCGGCGTGAGGTTCCCGACTCGCTTCGAGTGGGACTTCCGCTCGGACGACCACAGCGAGTCCGTTCGCTAGCATGGGGCCATGCCCGAGGCCGAACCCTACGACGACTACGAAGACGAGGAGGACGATGTCCTCCTCGGCCCTGACGAGCGCGATCGCGACCTCCTCGACGGCTCCTGGGAGCAGGAGTACTACGCGCGCAGCCAGCGCGCGCCCCGCGACTGGAACGCGATCGCCGTCGGCATCGCCCTCCTGCTGGTAATGGGCATGATCCTCCCCACCATCCTCTTCGCCCTCCGGTAGCCGCCACATGCCCACCGACCAGCTCGCAGGGAAGGTCATCGCCGTCATCGGGGGCGGCGACCCCCACCACCGTGCCGTCTCCGTGGCCGCCGCAGAGGCGGGCGCCTCGGTTGCCCTAGCAACGTTCAACACGCTCCCGGCCCAGGAGTTCTCGGTGAACTCCGTCGCGAACGAGGTCTGGGCCATCGGCTGCGACCACTTCGCCGAGGTGATCGAGGCTTCCGACCCCGACCAGATGGGCGCCTTCGCCCGGAAGACGTGGGACCAGCTTGGCGGTTGCGACGCGATTGCCGTCGTCTCCTCCCTGCCCACCCCCTCCCCCGACTCCGCCGTGGAGGAGAAGCGCGCCTTCGCCGGGCGCCACCGCACGCCCCTCCTCGCCGCCCAGGCGTTCGGGCAGCTCATGCGCGACCAGGGGAGCGGCGCCGTCATCTTCGTCGCCCCGGAACGCGATCCCGCCGACGAGAAGGCCCTCAACGCCGCCCTCGCCGCCCACCTCGGTGCGGGCGGACCCCGCATCACCGTGATCGGGCGCGACGCTCCCGCCCCGGACGCCGCCGCCGCCGCCGCCCTCGCCCTCCTGTCCCCCGAGGCAGCACCGTGACGGATCCCGCCCCCGCCTCCGCGCCCGCCCTGGCCCCGCCGCCCCTGGCCGACGTCGTCGTGCTCGAGCTCGCCACGGGCGTAGCCGGCCCCTACTGTGGCCGCCTGCTCGCCGACCTGGGCGCGCAGGTGATCAAGGTCGAGCCGCCCGGGGGCGATCCCGCTCGCGCCGAACCGCCGCTTGTTGGTGGCGAAAGTGCCTTCTTCGCGTGGCTGGCGGCGGGCAAGCTCAGCGTAACCCTTCCCCTCGACGACCCCCGCATCGAGCAGCTCGCCGCCCACGCCGACATCGTGGTGCACAGCGAGCGCGGCGAGGTCGCCGAGCGCCTTGAAGCGCGTCTCGCCGCCGCCGGCGAGCGCGCCGTTGTGCTCTCGCTCTCGCCGTACGGCCGCAGCGGCGGGAAGGCGGACTGGCAGTCGACCTCGTTCACCGAGTACGCGACGGGCGGCTACCACTACTTCGGCGGCGACCCCGAACGTGAACCGCTCGCCCTGCCCGGCCACCAGGTGCCGTTTCACGCCGGCCTGCACGGAGCCGTCGCGGTGCTCGCCGGGCTCTGGCGCGCCCGCGGGCAGGGACGCGGCCAGCGCATCGAGGTCTCCCACCAGGAGGCCATCCTCAACGACCACGCCTGGCTCACGACTATCTGGACCCACCAGGGCGTCGTGCAGAGCCGCACCGGCAGCATCTTCGTGCCCTGCGCCGATGGCTTCGTCTTCCTCTTCAACCTCGCGCCGTATCCCAACCTCTTCATCCTCATGGAGCGCTTCGACCTGCTCGAGGACGAGTCCCTGCAGCAACCGCTCGTGTGGACCGAGCGCTTCGGCGAAGTGCTCGAAGCCTTCGGGGAGTGGACCAGGACCCGCACGAAGCAGGAGATCTACCACGCCGCCCAGGAGCTCCGCATCGCCGTCACGCCCGTGAACACGATGGCCGACGTCGCCGCCAGCGAGCAGCTCGCGGCCCGCGACTGGTTCGGCGCCCTCCGCACCGGCGATCGCGATCTCCTCGCGCCCGGCCTCCCCTACCAGCTCCCCGGCACCGCCCTCGACGCCGCCACGACCGCCGCCGCCCCCGGGGAGCACACCGAAGCCGTCCTCGGTGACGACTTCGCCTGGGCGAACGCCGAGGTCGCCCCGCCCCCGGCCGCCTCCCCCACCGGCCAGGGACCGCTGGCGGGACTGCGCGTCATCGAGGTCACCGCCAACTGGGCGGGACCCATCGCCGGCCGCCACCTCGCCGACCTGGGCGCCGACGTCATCAAGGTCGAGCTGCACACGAAGCCCGCCACCCGCACCCTCGCCTGGGTTCCCGCCGACATCTGGCCCGACCACTACCACCGCGCCGGCTACTTCAACAAGCTCAATCGCAACAAGCGCGCCATCTGCCTGAACCTCGCCACCGACGAGGGACGCGCCGTCTTCTTCGAGCTGGTGAAGCGCGCCGATGTCGTCCTCGAGAACAACGCCGCCAGGGTCATGACGCAGCTCGGCGCCGGCTACGACGTCCTCAGCGAGGTGAACCCCGGCCTCGTGATGTGCTCGATGGCGGGCTTCGGCGCCACCGGCCCCGAGCGCAACTACTCCGCCTACGGCAGCAACATCGAGGCCATGAGCGGCCTCGCCAGCGTTCTCGGCTACGGCCCCGGCGAGTACTTCGGCACGGGCAGCTACTACGCCGACCCCGTCACCGGGAATCACGGTGCCGTCGCCATCCTCGCCGCTCTCCACGGGCGCCGCGCGACCGGGCGCGGCCGCTGGATCGACATGTCCCTGTTCGAGGCCGTCCTCCCCTTCTTCGGCCAGGAGCTGCTGACGTACGCCGTCACCGGCGAGGCGCCCGAGCCCGCCGGGAACGCCTCGCCCGTGCACGCCCCCCAGGGCGTCTATCCCTGCGCCGGCGAGGACAACTGGCTCGCCCTCACCGTCCGCGACGAGCCTGACTTCGCCGCCCTCGCCCGGGTCATCGGGGAGCCCGGGCTTGCTGCCGGCGGGGCTTGCGACTCGGTCGAGGCCCGCCGCGCCAACGCCGCCGCCATCGATGCCGCCATCGCCGGGTGGTCGCGCGAGCAGACCATGACCGCCGCCGCCGCGGCCCTCCAGGCGGCAGGGGTTCCCGCCGCCCCCGTGATGCCCAACTGGCTCGTCGTGAGCGATAACCACCTCAACGATCGCGGCTACTTCGTGCCCGTGCGCCACCCCGTGGCGGGGACGCACGTCTTCCCCGGCTTCCCCTGGCGCTTCTCGGAGACGCCCGGCGCCATCACGCGCCCGGCCCCCCTCTTCGCCGAGCACAACCGGGAGGTCTTCGCCGGGCTCCTCGGCATGAGCGACGCCGCCATCGCCGCCCTCTACGCCGCCGATGCCACCCACGACGATCCCCGGTACGCCGCCGGGCCGAGCCTCTGATGGCCGCCGTCCTCGTCCTCCTGCCCGCCGGCGCTGCCCCGTCCGCGCTCCCCGACGGCGTCGAGGTGCGCACCTGCGCGACCCCTGCCGAGGCCGTCGCCGCCCTCGCCGCCGCCACCGGCGACGTCGTGCTCTGCGTCGATGGCCTCGGGGGCGCGGCGGAGATCGCGGAGGCGGTTGCATCCGTTCGCGGCTCCGTCATCCAGGTCGAGCAGGATGCGTGGGATGGCGAGGCGCACTCACCCGTGAGCGCGGCCTGCCGGGGCGTGGTCGCGGGCTTCGGGGTCGCCGGCGTGGTCGCCGCCGTCGCGCTCCTGGGAGACGGCGCCTAGCCGGCCCTCAGCAGGTTCGCAACGGCCGCATCCTCGCTCGCGAGGGACCGTCCCCGTTCCGCCAGACCCTTGATCGTGCTGCGGCTGCGTCCCCCGAGGAGCGCCCCGATCTCGCTGTAGCTGGCGCCGCGGGCCTGCAGCGCCGCCGCCGCCACCGCCCGCGCCCGCGAGGGCCTCGCCGCCCGGCTCCGCCCCTCCACCTCCCCCACCGTGAGGGCGAAGTGCCCCGCCACCCGCTCGGTGACCGCCTTCGCGGTCTCTTCGCCCCGGTCGTGCAGGGCGAGCGCGCCCAGCTCCGCCGCCAGCCGCAGCTCGCTCAGGAGCCCCCGGCGCTGCAGGCCGACCGCCGCGTGCACCCCCGCCAGGATCGACCGCACCGATCCCGACCCCCCCGCCAGCCGATCGAGGCACCACGCCGGCAGCGCGACCCGCAGCTCCCGCAGGCGTTGCTCGATGAAGGCGCGTCGCTCCGGCCCCGCGAACGGCTCGACGCTCGTGACGATGCCCGCTTCCAGCCGCGAGCAGAGCCGTTCCGGCAGCCCCAGGTCGCGCGGACGCAGCTCGCTCCCCACGGCCGCCCCTCCGCCCGCGTGCGTGACCGCGTCGAGCGTGTGCACCAGCTCCCGCAGCGTGCCCGTCTTCCCCGCGAGGTCGTGCAGGTCGTCGATGATCAGCAGGTGCACCCGCCGGATCTCGTCCTGGAAAGCCTCGACGGTGCCTTCCCGCAGCGCGCGCTGGTAGTGCGTTGTGAAGGCCTCCCCGCTCAGGCAGGCGACCCGCCGGCCCTGCCCCCTCGCCAGCGCCGCCAGCCCGTGCAGGAGGTGCGTCTTCCCCGCCCCCGGGGGCCCGTGGACGACCACCGGGCTGATCGCCGGCTCCCCCTCCTCCACGAGGCTCAGACAGCTCCCGAGCGCGAGCGCGCTCCCCTCCGAGCGGAAGTACCGCGCCAGCGTGAACGCGCCGTTCACCTGTCCCAGCACATGCGCCTGCGTAGGAGGAGGCCCCGCGGCTCTTGCGTCGGCGCCGGCCGGTTTCGCCTCCCCGTCCGTCCCCGGCGCCACGAACCGCACCGGCATCCCCTCTTCCGTGAGGGCGCCGAGGCAGCGTTCGACGATGGGGACCAGGTTCTCGTTGAGCCAGTCGGCGCGGAAGGCCGAGCGCGCTTCGACCAGGAGCTCGCCGCCGCGCAGCCCCCGGGCGGTCGTGCCCGCCAGCCACGTCTCGAAGTTCGCGCGGCTCACTTCGAGCTCCAGCCGCCCGAGCACGGCCTGCCAGGTGCGCCTCAGCGCTTCCGGTGAACGATTGCCATGGCCTGGCACTGACGCGCGCGCTCCCTCCGCGGGAACGCTCGCGCGCTCCCGGCCGCCTCTCCGTCGGTGGTGTTCGTCGTGGTGTCGCGGCCCTCCGGCGCGACCACCAGAGGCTAGCGTCCGGCCCGAGATCGCGGCAACCGCTTTCGGCGGCGCGCGCTCTTTCGTTAACGGATGTTTGACGGCCCGATCCCGCTTATGGTCTCGCTCCCCCCGCTCCCGTGAACGGCGTGCATTGACGCGCGTTGCCCTGCCGCTAGACTAGCCGAAGGGTCATGGACCGCGAGGAAGGCTATCTCCAGATCGGCGAAGCGGCCGAACGCTCGGGCCTCACGCAGCGCACCCTGCGCTACTACGAGGAGCGCGGCCTCCTGCCGCCACCGGGCCGCATGGATGGCGGCTTCCGCCTCTACTCGCAGGACGACATGGAGCGCATCGAGCGCGTGAAGGAGCTCAAGGAGCTCCTCGGCTTCTCCCTCGCCGACATCAAGGAGATGCTCGAGGCGGAGGACGTGCGCATGCAGATCCGCGCCGGATGGAACCGGGACGATGAGGCCGAGGAGAAGGCCAAGAAGATCCGCATCGCCCGCGAGGTCACCCTCCGCCAGATCGCTCTCCTCGATCAGAAGGCCGAGAAGATGGAGAAGATGCGCGTCCAGCTCGCCGAGCGCCTTGCCCGGCACGAGGAGCTTCTCCGCCGCTTTACCGAGGCCGCCCCGCCCGTCGCCGCCGGCGACTGAACGTTCGGCTCACCGGGGCACAACGAAAGCCGGCGGACCGTTAAGCTATCGGCCATGTCCGTGCGCGACACCCTCGACCGGCCCCTGCGCGACCTCCGCGTCTCCGTGACCGATCGCTGCAACTTCCGCTGCGTCTACTGCATGCCCAGGGAAGTCTTCGGGCCGTCCTTCCAGTTCCTCGATCGCGAGGAGCTGCTGACCTACGAGGAGATCGTGCGGCTCGCGCGCCTCTTCATCGCGCACGGCGTCGAGAAGATCCGCGTGACTGGCGGCGAGCCCCTCGTCCGCCGCGACCTCCCCCTCCTTATCGAAAAGCTCTCCGCCCTCGACGGCCTCCGCGACCTCACCCTCACCACCAACGGCGCCCTCCTTCCCGCCCAGGCCGGCCCCCTGCGCGAGGCCGGGCTCGAGCGCGTGACGGTCAGCCTCGACTCCCTCGACGACGCCACCTTCCGCGCCATGAACGATGTCGACGTGGGGGTTGAGGTGGTCCTCGCGGGTATCGACGCCGCCCGCGAGGCGGGCCTCTGGCCGATCAAGGTGAACGCCGTCGTCAAGCGTGGCCTGAACGATCACGGCATCGTCGACCTCGCCAAGCACTTCCACGGCACGGGCGTCATCGTGCGCTTCATCGAGTACATGGACGTGGGCACGACCAACGGCTGGGTGCTCGACCACGTCGTGCCCGCCGCCGAGATCGTCGAGCGGATCGATGCGGCGCTGCCCCTGGAACCGCTCGACCCGAACTATCGGGGCGAGGTCGCGCGCCGCTACCGCTACCGTGATGGTGGCGGGGAAGTCGGCGTGATCACCTCGATCACGGAGCCGTTCTGCGGCGACTGCACCCGCGGCCGCCTCTCCCCCGAGGGCCAGCTCTTCACCTGCCTCTTCGGGGCCAGTGGCTTCGACCTGCGCGCGCTCCTCCGGGGAGGCTTCACCGATGACGAGATCGCCGACGCCATCGCCCGCGTCTGGCGCATCCGCGACGATCGCTACTCCGACCTCCGCACGGAGGCCACGCACGAGCTCAAGCGCGTCGAGATGTCCCACATCGGCGGCTGAGCCGCCTTCAGTCCTCGTCCTCGTCCGGCCAGAGGCTCTCCCAGGCAGGGCCGCCCAGCACCGCCTCCCGCACGGCCCGGCGTTCGAGCACCTCCAGCCGCGCCAGCGCGCGTGACATCGCCAGATCGGCCTCGTTGGAGACGGCCGCCATGCGCGCGCCCATCGGGCCGAGCACGTCCTGGTCGCGGATGAGTGAGATGGAGTGGGGCCACATCGCGAACGTGAAGTCCTCCGGCAGGCCGAAGGAGCTGCGATGCTTGCCCAGCCAGGCGTACCGCTCCTGCACGCTCGAGACGGGCGCCACCACCGCCACCAGCGGCCCTTCCGTGGGCGAGCTGCGGGCGTCCAGCAGGAGCCGCTCGGCGAACGCCTGGAATCCGATGACGATCAGGTCGGCGTTCTCAAGCCGCTCCCTGAGCGCTTCCAGGTCGACCTGCAGGCCGTTCTCCGAGTGAACCATGGGTGGCGCGCCCCCCGGATGTGAAGCGAGGGGGCCGGCTCTCGCCGGGCCCCCTCGCCGGTGTTCCTCGTTCGCCCGCCGCGAGCGACGGGCTGGAGGGTTGGGCCTAGTACATCGGCGGAGCCGCAGGAGCGGCGGCCGCGGCCGCCTCCTTCTTCTCCGTGACCAGGCAGTTCGTCGTCAGGACCATCGCGGCGATGGAAACGGCGTTCTCGATGGCGGCGCGGGTGACCTTCGCCGGATCGATGATGCCCTTGTCGACCATGTTGCCGAACTCGTCGAGCTGGGCGTCGTAGCCCAGGCCCTTGTTCAGATCCTTGACTTCCTCGACCACCACCGAGCCGTCCTTGCCGGCGTTGATGGCGATGCGGCGGAGGGGCTCCTCCAGCGCGCGGCGGAGGATGCGGGCGCCCGTGTCCTCGTCGCCCTGCAGCTTCACGCGGTCAAGCGACGAGATGGCGTTCAGCAGGGCGACCCCGCCGCCCGGCACGATGCCTTCCTCGACCGCCGCGCGTGTCGCGCTCAGGGCGTCCTCGACGCGGTGCTTCTTCTCCTTCAGCTCGACCTCGGTGGCCGCGCCGACGCGGATGACGGCGACGCTGCCGGCCAGCTTGCCGAGCCGCTCCTGGGCCTTCTCGCGGTCCCAGTCGCTCTTCGCCTCGCCGAGGATGGCGCGGACCTGGCCCACGCGCGCGTCGATGTCCTTCTTCTTGCCCTTGCCCTCGATGATCGTGGTGTCTTCCTTGGTGGAGACCACGCGGCGGGCGCTGCCCAGGTCGGCCTGCGTGACGCTGTCGAGCGTGCGGCCGATCTCCTCGGAGATGACCTGCGCGCCGGTCAGCGTCGCGATGTCGCCCAGGTTGTCCTTCTGGCGGTCGCCGAAGCCCGGCGCCTTCACCGCGAGCACGTTCATCGTGCCGCGCAGCTTGTTCACCGCCAGCGTCGCCAGCGCTTCACCGTCGACATCGGCGGCGATGATGAGCAGGTTGTTGGACTGGGAGACGATCTTCTCCAGCAGCGGCAGGAGCTCCTGCACCGAGGAGAGCTTCTTGTCGGTGATGAGGATCAGGGGATCCTCGATCTCCGCTTCCATGCGGTCCGGGTTCGTCACGAAGTACGGGCTGATGAACCCGCGGTCGAACGCCATGCCGTCGACGTACTCGACCTCGGTCTGGATGCCCTTCGACTCCTCGACCGTGATCACGCCGTCCTTGCCGACCTTCTCCATCGTCTCGCCGATGAGGTCGCCGATGGAGGGATCGTTGTTCGCCGAGATCGAGGCGACCTGCGCCATCTGCTCGCGCGCGTTCACCTTGATGGAGTTCTTGCTCACGCGAGCGACAACCGCGTCGCAGGCCTTCTCGAGGCCGCGCTTGAGCGACATCGGGTTCGCGCCGGCGGCCACGTTCTTGAGGCCCTCCTGCACGATTGCCTGGCCGATCACGGTCGCCGTGGTCGTGCCGTCGCCGGCGATGTCGTTGGTCTTGGAGGCGATCTCCTTGGCGAGCTGGGCGCCGATGTTCTCGAACGCCTCCTCAAGCTCGATGTCCTTGGCGATCGTCACGCCGTCGTTCGTGATGGTCGGCGCGCCGAACTTCTTGTCGAGCACCACGTTGCGGCCCTTCGGGCCCAGCGTGATCTTGACCGCGTCCGCAAGCGCGTCGATGCCACGCTTCATCGCGTGGCGGGCGTCTTCATCGAAAAGCAGTTGCTTGGCCATGGAGCTCTCGAATACCTCTCCGAATTTCGATGGCGCGTATGTTAGCACTCTTGTGGGAAGAGTGCTAATCCAGCCCCCGGCGCCCCCGCCTCACCTCCGCAGCAGGCCCCGCAGCCGCCTCCCGACCCCTTCGCCCCGTCCCCGTCGCGTGATCGCGCTCGCCGCCAGCCGCGCCGCCTCTTCCAGCCCGTCGTCGAGCGGTTCCAGCGTGGCGCTCTCGCCGTAGCGCCTTGCCAGCGCCTTCCCCAGCAGGAAGTCCGCGACCGCCGGGTTCTTGGGCAGCAGGCTGCCGTGCAGGTACGTCCCGATCGCGTTTCCGGCGCGCGCCCCTTCCGACCCATCCCGCCCGTTGTTCCCCCGCCCCGCGATCACCGTGCCGAACGGCTCCTGCCCGTCGGCCAGCCACGTTCGCCCCCCGTGGTTCTCGAACCCCACCACCTCGCCGAGTTCCGTCTGCAGGAGCACGTTGCCGATCGCCCGCTCCGCCCCCTCGCCCGGATGGCGTGTCTCCAGGCGGAACACGCCGATGCCCTGCAGGACGCCCCTTTCGGAATCGACATAACGCTCTCCAAAGAGCTGGAACCCCCCGCACACCGCCAGCGCCGGCAATCCCCCCTCGATCGCCGCCCGGATGGCCGGGCCCCTGGCCGCCAGGTCGTCGGCGATGCGTCGCTGCTCGCGGTCCTCGCCCCCGCCGATGATGAGCAGGTCGTACGCCGCCGGGTCGAACGCCGCTCCGATGCCGACCCCGTCGATGTCGAGGCCGATGCCGCGCGCCTCGCAGCGGTAACGCAGGGCGATGGCGTTGCCGCGGTCGCCATAGACGTTCATCACGTCCGCGTAGAGGTGCGCAAGCCGCAACCGCCTGCCGTCGCCGTCGGGCATGGTGCTAGCGTACCCGGCAGCCTTCCACGCTGCCCCGTAGACCTGCCCGGATGGGTCCCGAGGGATCGAGCTGTCGTCCTAGCGTTCTTCCAGTTCGTCGAGTGCGGCGCGGAGTTCAGCAGGATCCTCGAACAGCTTCCTCAGGATGATGAGGAAGAAGCGCCGGTTGAATGCCATCTGGGAGGTTAGCTGTGAGTCCACGTGCCCCAGTTGCGAGTCGACCTGGCCCAGTTGTGAGTCCACGTGGTCGCAGATCGCCTGAACCGCATCCGCGAGTTCCTCGGTCGTCACGTACGTAACGGACTGCTCTGCCTGGGTCACTAAAAGATAGTATCACTAATGCCTGAAGAACGCACATCTTGCGAAATTATGTTCCCTGGGCTCGGTTCGAAGAGGCTCCTCCCGACGCAGTCGCCCCTCCGGAAGCCTATCCTCTGGCAACCACGATTGACCGCCCGGCGCTCAAATGTTCTAGACTGCGCAGCGTGACCGCCCCCACCACGGCCTCCCCTTCCCCGCCCCACGACCCCCGCGCCCTCGCCCCCGCCCGCGCCCACCTCCGCGAGGTCTTCGGCTACGGCGAGTTCCTGCCCGGCCAGGCCGAGGTCGTCGCCTCCGTCCTCTCCGGGCGCGACACGCTCGCCGTCCTCCCCACGGGCGGCGGCAAGAGCGTCTGCTACCAGCTCCCCGCCCTCCTCCTCGATGGCCTCACGCTCGTCGTCTCGCCCCTCCTCG
>JAJDYW010000043.1 GCA_022824925.1 Dehalococcoidia bacterium
CGGGCAGCCCGGCACGTACACGTCCACCGGGATGATCTTGTCGACGCCCTGGAGCACGCGGTCGTACTCCGTGTAGGGCCCGCCGTTGGTCGCGCAGGCGCCCATGGAGATGACGTACTTCGGGTTCGGCATCTGCTCGTAGAGCAGCTTGATCGCCGGCGCCATCTTCTTCGTCACCGTTCCCGAAACGACCATCACGTCGCTCTGCCGGGGGCTCGGCCAGGGCACGATCCCGAAGCGGTCGAGGTCGTGGTTCGCCATGAAGGTGCCGATCATCTCGATCGCGCAGCAGGCCAGCCCGAACGTCATCGGCCAGAGCGAGCTCTTGCGGCTCATCGCCAGCACGGTGTCGACGCCCGTCTGCAAGATGCCGGGCATCACGATGCGGTAGGCGGCCGTCTGATCGGGCAGGTCGATGGGCGTCAGCCGCTCCGCCTCGTTCCCGAAGTCGGGCACGTAGGCGGGCATCGCCGGGCCGTCGGGGGTGGAGGCCGCGTCGTCGCTCATCGCCACTCCATCACGCCGCGCCGCCAGGCGTAGGCCAGGCCCGCGCTGAGCACGACGATGAAGACGAACATGTACCAGAAGGCGTAGGAGGGCAGGTCGAAGAAGACCACCGCCCAGGGGAAGATGAAGATCGTCTCCACGTCGAAGATGAGGAACATGATCGCGAAGATGTAGTAGCGGACGTGGACCTGCGCCCAGTTGCGGCCGATCGGCAGCATGCCGCACTCGTAGGAGACGCCCTTGCCCCGCTCGCGCGCGAACGGCCCCAGCCCCCGCGCCGCCACGAGCGCCGTGAACACGAGGATGAACCCGGCAACGGAAGCGATGAAGACAGCCGACCAGGTGTCGTAGAAGCTCATGGCCCCGCTTTCGCCGACGGGCGCCGGAAGGGCGCCGCGGGCCGCGCAGGACGAGCCGCGAAAGCCGCCCCCGAGGCCCTTGTGATTTGCGCCACAAAGATAAGCGGGAGGGGTGGGGGCAGCAAGCCGCAGCGGGTCGTGGGTGGCCTTAGAGAGGCCACTAGCGTACAAACGTTCGAATGCGGCAATCGCGAGGCACAGACTACGAGGCGCTGCTGGATCGAATCCGAATGGACGACGATCGGCTCCCCATGCGGTCAGTCAGGGAGTGGACCCCGAACAAACTCGCTCTCATCTCCTACTACCTAGATGGCTTTGCCAAGGTGCGCGCGGGGGAGGAACGAGGCTGGTACTTCTTGGATGGTTTCGCCGGCAGCGGAGCAAACAACGCTGGGCAGTTGGGCAGATTCAAAGGTTCGGCCCTCATCGGTGCGACCGCAAAGCCCGAGGCGAAGCGCGTTGTTCTTGTCGAGAAGGGGCAACGGAATGTTCAAGTACTGAGGAAGCGGTGTGAACGGGAACGGCCCGATGCGGTGGTCATCGCGGGGGACTGCAACGAGGTGATTGGGTGGGCTCTGAGCCACTTTGATAACCGTCAGCTTCCGGCGTTCTGCGTTTTGGATCCGGAGGGCATGGAGCTTGCTTGGGAGACTGTCGAGACTTGTGCAAAGGCCCGTGAGAAGTACAACCTGGATGACGAGAAGCCAGCCCTCCACGAGCTATTGATCTATTTCTCCACCCCCGGCGTCATGCGGACCGCGGCGGTAACTGACCAGCGGATGGTCGAAGGAGATGAACAGGCTCTCCGCAGGGTGTTCGGGAACGACAGCTGGCGCCCAATTGCAGATAGGCAGCGCGCCGGAGGGCTATCGGGGAAGGATGCAGGGAGCGAGTACCTCGACCTGTACAAGACGCAGCTTGAGAAGCTTGGCTACGAGCACGTCATGTCCCGGCCGTCCATTGGCACGTCCCGTCGTAACCTCATCTACCACCTCGTCTTCGCAACGACGAACGATGCTGGCAGGAACATCATGCAGGATGCGCTGAAGTCGGCGTATGCAGGCCAGCTGCCACTACGCCTCTAGGCATCTCCCCCCACAGCCGCCCCTCCAATGCCCTCCCCGCCTTCCCCTTCCCGACCCGCTTCCCCACCTCGTTGTGCGCGCCCCACTGCTTGAAGAAGAACGGCACGCCCGCCGAGACGCAGGCGTCGCGAAGGGCGCAGGCCCACTCCGGCTTCATGCGACGCGCCCGGTGCCCCGACTCCCCGCCCGCGATAACCCATCCGATATCGCTCAGGTCGATGCCACTCAGCGGGCCCAGGAGCGGCTCGCACGAGGCGAACCGCACGGCCGCGGGAATCCTCCGCAGGGTGTCCAGCCGGTGCAGGAAGCGCCGGTTCTCGACCGACGTCCCCATCCAGACATTCGCCGGCCACGGGAGGTCCGGCGCCAGCTCGAGCGCCCGCTCCGGGCGCTTGGTCAGCACCTGGAAGGTGTGCCAGTCGGCGCGTTCCATCGTGGCGAACACGCGCGCGACGTAGTCCACCGGTACGTCCTCGTGGAACAGGTCGCTCATGCTGTTGACGAAGATCATCCGCGGCTTTCGCCACGTCAGCGGAAGGTCCAGCCGCTCCGGACGGAGGGTCAGGTCGAAGCCCTGCTCGTACGGATGTCCGGGGACGCCCCGGAAGCGTTCGGCGAACGTCTCGGCGTAGCAGTGCGCGCAACCGGGGCTGACCTTCGTGCATCCGGTCACGGGGTTCCAGGTCGCCTCCGTCCACTCGATCGACGAGGAAGCACTCATCTTCACGGTCCCCCGCCCTTATGGTTGGGCACATCTTAGTATAGAACGGATGTTCGTAGAGGGGAACGGGCCTGCGAACCTAGTCTCTGTACGCAGTACCCTCCCCCACATGAACCCCGCCGCCCCCTACCTCCACGCACTCGACGCCATGGTCCCCCTCGTCGCGGCCGAGGCGGAGCGCTCCGAGCGCGAGGCCCGGACCACCCCCGCCGTCGCCGAGCGCATCGTCGACGCGGGGCTGTACCGGCTCTACCTGCCGCGCTCCATCGGCGCCCCCGAGCTGGACCTGGCGCCCGCCCTCGAGGTCTTCGAGGCCGCCTCCCGCATTGACGGCTCCTTCGGCTGGGCGGTCACCATCGGGAGCGGCGGCGGGCTCTTCGCCGGCGCCCTCGAACCGGGCACCGCCGCCGAGATCTTCGGGCCGCGCGAGGCCCTCATCGCCGGCTCCGGCAAGCCCGGCGGCGCGGCCAAACCCGTCGATAGCGGCTATCTCGCCGGGGGACGCTGGAACTTCGCCAGCGGCGCCCACCACGCCACCTTCTTCACCGCCAACTGCATCCTCGAGGGCGAACGCCCCGCCGGCGGCGGCGACGGCCCCGTCATCCGCGCCATGGCCTTCCCCGCGGGTGAGGTCGACGTCGTCGAGACCTGGGATCCCGCCGGGATGCGCGGCACGGGCAGCCACGACTTCACCGTGGAGAGCAGCCTCGTTCCCTTCCGCCGAAGCTTCGATGTCTTCGGCGAGTGGACCCACGAGACTGGCCCCCTCTACCGCTACCCCTTCGCCGCCCACGCCGAGACCTCGTTCGCGGCCGTCGCCCTCGGCATCGGCCGCCACGCCATCGACGAGTTCCTCGCGCTCGCCGGCTCACGCCGCTCGCTGTTCACCGGCGAGCCCTTGGCCGACCGCCAGGGCGCGCGCGTCCGCCTGGGCGAAGCGGAGGCGCTGGTGAGCGCCGCCCGCGCCTGGTTCTTCGAGGTCGCCCGATCGAGCTGGAACACGGTCGCTGCCGGGGACGCCCTCGACGGCGGCGAGGCCGCACGTGTCTCGCTGGCCTCGATCCATGCCGCCACCAGCGCGGCCCGCGCCGCCACCCTCCTCTTCGAGGCGGGCGGCTCCGCCGCCCTCGAGGCCGGCTCGCCGCTCGCCCGCGCCTGGCGCGACGTACACGCCCTCACGAAGCACGTGGCCGTCTCGCCGCTGGGCTACGAGGTGGCCGCCGCGGGTCTGCTCGAACCCGACGGATAGTCGGAGGACCCACCGTCCTCCGCACGGTGGCGCCGCGCTTCCCGCAGGATGAACGTCCCGCAGATGAAGACCAGGGCGGCGGTCGTCGGCCAGCCGAACAGCCGCCCGTACACCAGGTACTCGCCGATGGAGAGGTTGAGCAGCATCCAGGTCAGGACCAGCGCCTTGGTCGCCTCGTAGGCCGCCCACACGACCGTGACCTTCACGAAGATGGGCGCGTTCACGGGCAGGTTCCCCACCATCCGCGGCGAGATCTCCCGCCCGATGGCCCCGATCAGGGGCCACCCCCGCCAGAGCGTCCATGCGTACAGGGGCAGGATGAGCGCGTCCCCGATCGGTCCCGCCGCGAGGTACGCCTTCTCGCTCGTCAGCAGGATGCCCGCCAGCGCCGACCCCGCCGTGACGACGTAGCCGTAGATGGCGATCAGGCGCAGCAGCGGCGTCTCCTTGGTCAGCAGGAACACGACGGTCACCGCCGCGAAACCGCCCCCGATCGCGACCTCGGTGGGCGCCACCTTCGTCAGTCCGTAGAACAGCAGGACCGGGAGCATGGTCAGGAAGATGCGCGGGTTGGGCTGCCACTCCACCGGCAGCCGCCCCAGCAGCGGGATGCCGCCGTACCACCCGGAGTGCTCTCCCCTGGTGGCGATGCCACGAGCTCCCATCGCTGTCATGACTCAGGCAGTCTCGCATCCTCGCGGGTGATTTCCCTTAACCCGGCGAGGTGCTCTGCCGCCAGCCGCTCGTACCGACCCGGGTTGTTCTCGACCCATTCCTGCGAGGGTGTCCCTTTAATGGAACGCTTCACCTCCGCCGGCGTCCCCGCCGCCAGCATCCCCGCCGGGATCACCGTCTCCGGCAGCACCACCGACCCCGCCGCCACCAGCGCCCCCTCCTCGACCACCGCCCCGTCGAGCACCTGCGCCCCGTTCGCGATGAGCGCCCGCGCCCCGATCGTCGCCCCGTGGATGACGGCGTTGTGCGCGATCGAGGCCTCCTCCCCGATGAGCGCCGGCGCGGTCGCGCGTCCGTGCACCACCGCCCCGTCCTGGATGTTCGCCCCGGCACCGATGACCGCGTAGGAGGTATCCCCCCGCACCACCGCCCCGTACCAGATGGACGCCCCCGCCTCGATGCGCACGTCCCCCACGACCGTCGCCGTGGGCGCGATGAAGGCGCTCTCGTGGATCACAGGAACCTTCTCCCCCACCGCGTACACCGGCATCGCCCGCGCCCTCCCCGGAGTGAGCGCGTATCCTAGCCCCTCGCGCGCCCGCCCGGAGCGAGGCGCCGGAGGTAACCAGCTCATGGAAGTCGATTCCTTCGCGGACATCGCCGAGCCGTTCAACGACCGCGTCAACCGCCTCGTCTGGTGCACCGTCACCACCGTTGATCGCAAGGGCAGGCCCCGCTCCCGCATCCTCCACCCCGTCTGGGAAGGCTCGACCGGCTGGATCGCGACCGGCCGCACCTCCCTCAAGTCGAAGCACATCGCCGAGAACCCCTACGTCTCCGTCACCTACTTCGACCTGCCCGCCGGCAACCCCCTCGGCCAGCAGCAGATCTACGCCGAGTGCAAGGCCGAGTGGGACGACGACCCCGCCGAGAAGCAGCGCGTCTGGGACCTCATCAAGAACGCGCCCCCGCCCGTCGGCTACGACCCCGCCATGTTCTTCCAGTCGGTCGACAACCCCGAGTTCGGCGCGCTCAAGCTCATCCCCTGGCGCATCGAGCTCTCCGCCCTGAGCGACCTGATGACCGGCGCGGAACCGCAGATCTGGCGCCAGGACGCCTAGGCGTTCACGGGCCCGCGCTACCGTGGCCCCTTCGCCGGGAGGCCTGACCCATGGACCCGCTCGTTCGCCCCGACATCGAGGACTACGCCGCCGCCAGCACCACGGCTGAGCCCGCGCTGTTGCAGCAGGTCGCCCGCGAGACGGAGGCCCTCGGCGACCGCGCGCGCATGCTCACGGGCCGGCTCGAAGGGCGCCTGCTGAACTTCCTCGTCGGCCTCATCAAGCCCCAGCAGGTGCTCGAGATCGGCTGCTTCACCGGCTACTCTGCCCTCTCCATGGCCGAGGCCCTTGCCGAGGGCGGCAAGCTCTACACCTGCGAGATCAGCCGCGAACACGCCGCCATCGCCCGGCGCAACTTCGACGCCAGCCCCTTCGGCGACCGCATCGAGCTCCGCCTCGGCCCCGCCCTTGACACCATCGCCAGCCTCGACGGCCCCTTCGGCTTCGTCTTCATCGACGCCGACAAGGCCAACTACCCTGCCTACTACGACGCCGTCCTGCCGAAGCTCGCGGAGGGCGGCCTCCTCGCCTTCGATAACGTTCTCTGGTCCGGCCGCGTCCTCGACGACGAGGACGACACGGCGGACACGACCGCCATCCGCGCCCTCAACGCCCGCCTCGCCCGCGACGAGCGCGTCGAGGCCGTCATGCTCACCGTCCGCGACGGCCTCACGCTCGTCCGCCGCCGCGCCAGCCACTGACGAAAAAACGGCCTAAGCTAGCAGCACGAGATAGAGACAGCCGCCGGGAGGCGGGGGAGTACGTCATGAGCGAGCGCGAAGCAGTCGAGCGTCTCGACAACGTCGGTGAGAACGGAGCCAGCGAGCGCGGAACCTGGACGGTCAAGGCCGGCCTCGCGCAGATGCTGAAGGGGGGCGTCATCATGGACGTCGTCTCCCCCGAGCACGCCCGCATCGCCGAGGAAGCGGGCGCCTGCGCCGTCATGGCTCTCGAGCGCGTCCCCGCCGACATCCGCAAGGACGGCGGCGTCGCCCGCATGAGCGACCCCGAGATCATCGTGCGTATCACCGAAGCCGTCAGCATCCCCGTCATGGCCAAGGCGCGCATCGGCCACTTCGTCGAGGCCTCCGTCCTCCAGGCCCTCGGTGTCGACTACATCGACGAGTCCGAGGTGCTGACCCCCGCCGACGAAGCCCACCACATCGACAAGCACGCCTATACCGTCCCCTTCGTCTGCGGCTGCCGCGACCTCGGCGAGGCCCTGCGCCGCATCGCCGAGGGCGCCGCCATGATCCGCACGAAGGGCGAGGCCGGCACCGGCGACATCGTCGAGGCCGTGCGCCACATGCGCGCCGTCCAGGACGAGATGCGCCGCCTGCGCAACCTCTCCGGGGACGAGGTCTACACCGCGGCCAAGAACCTCGGCGCCCCCGTCGAGCTCGTGCAGCGCGTCCGCGACGAGGGCCGCCTGCCCGTCGTCAACTTTGCCGCCGGGGGCGTCGCCACCCCCGCCGACGCTGCCCTGATGATGCGCCTCGGCGCCGACGGCGTGTTCGTGGGCTCGGGCATCTTCAAGTCCGACAACCCGCCCGCCGTGGCCAACGCCATCGTCCAGGCCGTCACCCACTACGAGGACGACGAGCTCCTCGCGCAAGTCTCGCGCGGCCTCGGCCCCGCCATGCGCGGCCTCTCCGTCGCCTCCCTCCCCGAGGAGGAGGTCCTCGCCAAGCGCGGCTGGTAGTTCCTACGTCGGCCGGCCCCGCAGGCGCTCGCTCTTCCCCGGCGTGGCCAGCATGAAGGCGATGATCTCCCGCCAGTGGTGGCTCACGTAGTACTGCCCCGCCAGCGCCGCCGCCGTCCCCACCCCCACGACCGCCCACTCCCCCGCATTGATGGGCGTGAAGTCGAAGAAGTCGCGCAGCCACGGCGTGTACACCGTCAGCACCAGCGCCAGCCCCAGCAGCCCGCCGAGGAACATCGTCAGCACCGGGCGCGTCAGGCTGCGGAACGACGCCCCCTCGAAGCCCAGCACCTGGATCATGAAGCCGATGCTCGTGAAGCCGATGACCAGCGAGACCAGCGTGCGCGATTCCTCCACCCCCTGCCCGAACGCCCACTCCACGAAGAACTGCACGATGATCGCCACGATCGCCAGCGAGATGCCCGCCGGCAGCGCGAAGCGCAGCACCGTCGTCAGGTAGTCCTTGCCCGCCCTCGGCGGCGGGATGCTGATCGAGATGAACACCGCCGGGATGCCCAGCGCCAGCAGCGCCGTGAGCGACCCGTGCCGTGGCAGGAACGGGAACTCCAGCCCCAGCAGCTCCGTCGTGAAGATGAGCAGGTAGGCGTAGACGCTCTTCGTCACGAAGAGCTTGCTCAGCCGCGCCGAGTTGCCCAGCACGAAGGTCGCCTCCTGCGCCCCCCGGATGAGCGCCGAGAACGAGTCCCGCACCAGCACGATCCCCGCTACCCCCCGCGCCGTCGACGTGCCCGACTCCATCGCCACCGCGATGTCGGCCGCCCGCAGCGCATGCACGTCGTTGGCGCCGTCCCCCACCATCGCCACGAACCGCCCCTGCTCCCGCAGCGACTCCACGATGGCACGCTTCTGCTGCGGCGAGATGCGCCCGAAGATGCTGTTCGCCTCCACCGCCTCCGCGAACGCCTCCCCCGACAGGCCCTCGAGATCCGACCCCGCGATCGCGCCGCCCGGCGTCTCGATCTGGAGCTGCTGGAGCAGCGCCGCCACCGTCTGCGGGTTGTCCCCGCTGATGATCTTCGGCTCGATGCCCAGCTGGGCCATCAGCCGGAACGCCTCCTTCACCTCCGGGCGCAGCACATCCCCGATCGTGATCAACGCCAGCGGCCGCACGCCCTCGAGCGGCGCCTCCGGGTCCGGCAGCGACGCTACCTCCGCGAGGGCCACCCCCCGCAGGCCCCGCGCGCTCGCCTGCTGGTAGGCCGTCAGCAGGCTGTCCGCCTCCCCCGCCGCGATCAGCGCTTCCGGCGCGCCCAGCACGAAGGTGCGCCGCTCCCCTCCCGCCGCCAGCCGCACCGCGCTCCAGCGCCGCGCCGAGCTGAACGGCACCTGCGCTTCCGCGACGGCCGCGTTCTTCCGCCCCGCGAAGGCGTCGGCGAGCGCCGTGGCCGTCTTGCTTTCGTCGGCCGTTGCGGCGGCGAACGCCCCCAGCCACCCCTCCAGCCCCGAGACGCCCGGCGCCCACGTGATCCCCTGCACCGTCAGCCGGTTCGCCGTGAGCGTGCCCGTCTTGTCCAGGCAGACCACGTCCGCGTAGTTGAGCGCCTCCACCGCCTGGATGTCCTGCACGATCGCCCCCGACCGCGACACCCGCACCGCCCCCACCGCGAACGCCACCGTCATCCCCAGCAGCAGCCCCACCGGCACGATAGTCGTCACCGTCGCCGTCGTCGCCTTCAGCGACTCCGTCAGCCCCTCGTCCTCCACGCTGTACGAGATCAGCAGCGCGACCGTCAGCACGATCGTCGCCCCCACCAGCACCCGCAGCAGCCGCTTCAGGTGGATCTGCAGCGGCGTCATGCGGCGCACGATCTGGCGCGCGTCCGCGGTCAGCTTGAGCGCGTAGGCCTCCGTCCCGACCCGCTCCGCCGTGTAGTACAGGTCGCCCGCCACGCAGAACGACCCCGACAGCAGCTCGTCCCCCGGCACCTTCCGCACCGAGTCCGATTCACCCGTCAGCAGCGATTCGTCCACCTCCCCCGACCGCCCCGCGACCGGCCCGTCCGCCACCACCTGGTCCCCCGGCCGCAGGTGCACCAGGTCCCCGCGCACCACCTCCTGCGCCGCGATCTCCCGCTCCTCGCCGCCCCGCACCACCGCCGCCCGCGGCGCCGTCAGCGCCACCAGCGATCGCAGCGTGCGCACCGCCTGCAGCTCCTGGTACGTCGAGACCACCACGTTCGCGAACACCACTACCCCTACGAACAGCCCGTCCCGGAACTCCCCCACCACCAGCAGCGCCACGATCATCACCAGCAGGATCACGTTGAAGAACGTGACCGCGTTCGACCGCACCACGTCCCAGTCCGAGCGCTGCCGCGTCGTGTCGACGTTCCCCTCCCCCGCCTCCAGGCGCCGCGCCGCCTCCGCCTCGGTCAGCCCCGCCCCGGGCCCCGGCGCTCCGACCGCGTCCGCTACCGCACTCGTCACAGTCCCTACAGGGTATCCCGTGGCGGTTGGTAGCCGCCGATCCTCCCCTTGCCAACCGCAATCGACGTGCTACGATGGTGCCCGCCATGGCCCTCACCTTCGATACCCGCAAGGCCGTCCAGAAGCTGCGCCAGCAGGGACTCGCCGAGCGCGCCGCCGATGGCATCGTCGAAGTCGTCGAGGAAGCCACCAACACGGTCGTCACCGCCGACATCCTGCGTTCTGAGCTTCAGACGCTCCGTGGGGAGTTTCGCGCCGAGTTCGCCGAGTTCCGCGCCGAGATGTGGCGCGCCTTCTGGATCTTCGGGACCGGCATCGTTGCAGCCGGTGGCGTCATCACCACCCTCGCCAACGTCCTCAGCTAGCGAGCCGCCCCCGCACCAGCCGCACCCCCACCGTCACCCCGCTCGCCACCCCCAGACCCACCAGCGTCCAGTAGCACTCCCCCGCCACCGTCCCCGCCGCCGCCCCCAGCAGACGCACGTCCCGCGTCGCCAGCATCCCCAGCACCGACCCCACCGACCACCGCCCCCCACCGCCCCCCGCGACCTCCCCCCACAGCCCCTCCGCCTCCGCCCGCGCCCGGCTGTAGCTCACCGTCAGCGCCCCCGCCAGCGCCAGCGCCCCCACCACCTCCGGCCGCGGCCACTCCTCGAAGCGCGCCGCGTACACCGTCATCCCCGCCAGGATGGCCGCGTCCGCGTACCGATCCGCCACCGCGTCCAGCGCCGCCCCGAAGCGCGAGGCCCGCCCCGTCAGCCGCGCCAGGTCCCCGTCCACCCCGTCGATAATGCTCGCCAGCTGGATCCCGATGCCCCCCGCCACCTGCCACCCCAGCCCCACCAGCGCCCCCACCCCCAGCGAGAACGCCAGCGTCACCGCCGTCATCCCGTTCGGCGTTGCCCCCGTCCCCGCCAGCGCCGCCGCCAGCGGACGGCTCACCCGCCGGTTCACGTAGCGCGAGACAATCCCGTCCGTCATGGTGACTGGTGGTTCGTGGGTAGTGAATAGTGGGGGCGGCGGCGCGGACTACTCACTATCCACCATTCACGACCCACTACCGGGCGCGCAGCTCCCGCCGCCCCTATCCCATTCCCCCCCGCGACAGGCCCACCAGCAGCCCGATGAACCCCAGGCACACGACGCTCAAGATCCCGATCGTTCTCCACATGCCTGCCAGTGTAGATGGTGGATAGGGAATGGTCCTGCCCCTCCCTCGCCCCGCCCCCCGCCTGGTGGATAGTGAATAGTGACTGGTGGCTGGTGCCCCCCGCCGCCGCCCCGGCGTCTTGACACCCCGATCCCCGGCTATAAGACTGAAATGGACAGCGGCGGCGGGGGAGCGGCCTATAGCACGCTCTCTGGTGGAGCGTACTCACGACCCCGCCGTTCGCTGCCGCCGCCCCCGCCCCCGCCCCCCTTGCGGACCGCAACCGTCATCCCCTAAACTCGCCGTATGGCGCTCACCTTCAACCCCCGCGAGGCCGTCCAGAAGCTCCGCGACCACGGCATGGCCGAACCCCTCGCCGACGCCACCGTCGAAGTCATCGAGGACGCGACCAGCCCCCTGGTCACGCGCGACTACCTCGATATCCGCTTCGAGACGTTCGAGTCGAGGATGGACGCCCGCTTCTCGCGCGCCCTCTCGATCCAGACCGTCGTCACCATCGGCGGCATCGGCGCCATCATCGTCCTCGTCGAAGCGTTGGCGTAGGCGATACTGGGGACGGAGACCGCCATGGCCGGCCGAACCTTCATGCCGAGCGAGGAAGAGCGTGCACGGGTGCGCGCCGAGCACGACCGCCTCTACGCGCTCATGCACTTCTGGGCCGACCACCGCGACGAGCTGCACGCCACCTACGGCCAGACCTACGTCGCCGTCACCGACCCCCTCGGCGACTACTCCGTCGTCGCCTCCGACTCCGACGTCGTCTCCCTCCTCGAGACCGTCGAGGCCCGAGGCCTCGACCGCCGGGACGTCGAGATCGAGTACATCACCCCCAGGCCCCCCGACCTCCTGTGGGTCGTGCAGAGTGACTAGTGGATAGTGGCCGCCGCCCCGCCCCCGCCGGCTCCCCCCAACAGCCAACAGCCAACAGCCAACAGCCGCGACCTACTCCCCCCCGCCCTCCCCCACCACCACGCACGTCAGATCCTCCTCCCGGTGGAACAGCCGGTACTCCTCGCAGACGTACCCGTCCCCGTCGTCGTCGTACTCCAGCGGCACGTGGTAGTCCGCGAACCCGCCCCCCTCCGCCGCCCGCCGCGGACGCAGGAACCGCGACGCCTCCTCGCACGACTTGTACGCCGTCGCCAGCATGATCGTGCGCTGCCACGCCGCCCACTCCTCGAAGTCCGTGTAGAACCGCGCCAGCGAGACCCCGAACGCCTCCTCGAACGCCGCGTGCGGCTCCGCCCCCTCCCGCACCGCCTCGTAGAACCCCACCCAGTCCCCCCACGTCCCGTACGACTCCACCGCGTACAGCGCCGCCGCCGCCATCAGGTCCTCGTGGCCCCGCCCCTCCCGGAACGCCACCGCCGGCTGGTGGAACACCGCCGACCGGTACCGGTCCTGCCGCAGCGTCGGCGGCTCCCCCGTCCGGTACAGCGTCCAGTAGTAGTCGAGCGTGCCCACCCCCACCCAGCGAGCCGCCAGGTACGGCGTCTGCACCGCGTACTCGAACCACTCGTGCGCGATCGCCTCCGTGTTCGTCCGGCACGCGGGCGTGAAGAACAGGTGCGTCCCCCGCTGGAACGAGCACGTGTCCGGCAGCGATTGCGGCCGCTCCCCGAACGCCTCCTCGTAGCGCACCAGCAGACCCGAGTCCTGGTACGCGATGTTCACCGTGATCCGCCCCTCGTGCGTGAGCCCCAGGTTCGTGCGCGCGTACGTGATCACCCGCCGCAGCTCCCGCGAGATGGCCGATTGCGCCGACCGCTGTTCCGGCATCCCCCGCACCGTGCAGCACGACGCCCGCCCCGACGGCGCCTCTCCCGGCGTGAGCTGCGGGATAGCCGCCGGCATCGGGTCCAGCAACGGCGGTAGCCGCTCCGGCTCCACCTCCACCCGCACCGGCAGCCGCAGCGTGACCGGCTCGCTCACCAGCAGCGTCGGCACCCCCGGGTACGGCTCCAGGTCCACGAGGAAGTCGTGAGTGACCCACTCCTCCCCCTCCTGCCGCGTGCTCACGTACGCCGTCGAGGCGCGCGTTCCCACCCAGAACTTCATCTCCAGTTCGACCGTCTTCTCGACCGTGCGCGTTGCCGCGAACGCTCCTAGCGCCCCCCCGATCGCGATGATGGCGACAAGGCCTGCGATAACGGCGTGCTGCATAGAGCGCAATGGTAGCGCTGCGACGGTGGACTAGCGCTGGGCTCCGAAACCCTCGCAGACGACGCCATCATAGTCGTGGTCCGTCTCCAGCGGCACCCGGTAGTCGGGGAAGCCGCCCCTGTATCCTGCGATATTGAGGTAGGCCTCCGTACAGGACCCGTATGCGCTTGCGACGAGCAGGATCTTCTGGTAGTCGGCCCACTCTTCGAAAATCGAATAAAAGTCCGGTAGGGCAATGTCGAATACCTCGAGGAAGGCGGTATCCACATCCCAGCCCGCCTCGATGTGGCGGTGGAATCGCACCCAGTCTGAGTAGTCCCCAACTTCCCTTACGAGGTAGACAAATGCCAGTTCCCGCATGTCCTCGCTCGCTCGGGCCCGGCGCAAGTCCGTAGGTCGCTCGAAGAAGAGCGTGCTGCGGAAGCGATGCTCGCCGATGCTGGGCGGGGTCCCACCGCCGAAGTGCGTGGTGAAGTATTCGTGGGCGAAGTCCGAAAGCCAGCTTGGCTCGAAATCCGGAGTTCCGTACGAGAGGCGGAGCCACTCCGCCGCGATCGCCGCCCTGTCCGTCCGGCAAAGGGGGCCGATGAAGAGGTGCTCGCCATCCTGGAATGCGCACGAGTTTGGCAGTGACGCGGGGCGCTCTCCGAACGCCTCCTCGTACCGCACGTAGAGGCCACCGATCGTGTGCGCGATGTGGATCGTGATGCCTCCGCTGTGGGTGAAACCGTACGTGTCCTCCGCGAACTCGATCACCTCCTCCACGATAGCGACGACGCCATCTCGGGCGTCGGTGTCGTCTGGCATCCCCTGCACCTGGCAGCAGGTGCCGGGCACGGGCTTTGGGATCTGCTGTGGGATAGGCGTCGCCGCTACCGCGTCTGGGACGTCCACATCCACCAGCACAGGCACCGACACCGTCACTTGTGGGCTCAGGTAGAAGTTGCCGGACCTGCTGCGGTTGCTCATGTCCAGCGCTGCGCTCGTCACCCAGGCTTCATTGCCGGCTCCCTCCGGACGTGTGCTGATGTACAGCTCCCCGTCCGAGACGCGCTGCCAGACCCGCACGTCCACCCCGGCCGTCGTCTCCACCGTGCGCGTGGCCGCGAACGCCCCCAGCGCCCCCCCGACGGCGAGCGCCCCGATCAGCGCCGCGATGATCGCACTCTTCATGCCGGCCCCCCGCCGTGGCCTGCGCAGCATAGCCGATCGCGGTGACCAGATCGTGCCGGTGGGCTCGCTTCGCTCGCGGCTGTTGGCAGAGCCGTTCGCCCCCACCGACCACCAGCCACCGACCACCGATCACCACCCCACCGGTAACCTTTCTCCGACTCCGGCGTTATCCCCGTCACACCCAGCGTGCGCGCTGGCTCCGTGGGGCCTGCGCGCGGGCGGAAACAGGTTGACCGGCTGACGTGCGAAACGTAGGCTCAGCGCAACTCTGTCCGCACCTGGAACCACGGAGAAAGGAGGCCGTTCTCCCCCGCTGAGCGAGGCGCGCGCGCCGGCCCCGAACGGGACCCGCGCGAGAGGCGTGAGACGCGAGGGTTTCACTTACCACAGACCACGCACAGGGGAACGGCCCGGACCCGCCTGGAGCCTTGCGCCAGGCACTGGCGGCAGAACGAGCGGGCGGCCCCACAGGGAAAGCGGAGCACCCCCCGCTTACCGCCCGCACGATCCGGGCGAGTCCGGAACACGAACCAGGCCCCAGCGGGCCGCCAGACGACACAAACTCAAACACCCAACCAAAAGGGGTACTTGATTTGCAGAAGAACCTCATTAGCGCCATTGCCGGCTGGAAGTCCGCCGCGCTCCTGGCGCTTGTAGCAATGGTGGCGGCCGTCGCCTTCAGCGGCGTCCTCTCCACCACCCACACGGCCGAGGCCGCCGATGTCCCCGTGGGCGATGGCGCCAACGCCGCGACCGCGGCACCGGGCGACACCGTCCAGCTGACGGTGACCGCCGAGCTCGCACAGTTGACGATCACCGGTACCGCCGACGGCGTCGGCGCCAGTTTCGTGGCGAACGACGGTCAGACCATCTCGTGTGCTGACGGCAACTCGTGCGACGCTGACGGTGCCGACGATAGCTCGGTCCGGGTCGACCTGAAGGTGGACGCGGACGCTGGCGAGGGGCATATCCTAGTCCGGGTCAGCCGCCTGGGTATCGGCAGCCCCACCGAAGTCACCAAGGTGATCACGGTCTCCAAGGGCACGCTGGTCGGCTCGCTGACGCTTGGCGTGGACTCGAAGACCATCGCGGCGAATGACGACAACACCACCGCCGGGGACAGTGGCCCGAACGAGACGACTCTCAGGGTCAACGTCAAGAACGCCGCGACCACGCCGGCGGGCCTGAACGACCAGAGCGTGACGCTCTTCACGACGCTTGGCACCATCTCCTGTGACGGTACCAACTTCGCGCAGGCGTGCTCCGTTGATACCGCCAACAGTTCCGGTGTTCCCAACGTAACCGACGGCACTGCCGGCTACGCGAACGTTAGCCTGCGTGGCGGGGGCGTCGAAGGCGTCGCCACCATCACGGCGACCCTTGCCGGCTTGTCCAAGACCGTCGATGTGACCATGTACGGCACGGCCAAGAAACTGACGGCCGAGCCTCACCAGGGCTCGATCGAGATCGGCGGGTCGGTGTTCGTTGTGCTGACCGTGACCGACAACGCGGGCAACCCGGTCTCGGGCCAGGTGATCGCGCCTGTCGCCTCGAAGGAAGTGGTTGGTCCTGCCGACGACGCCGTGCTTGTCACGACCGCAAAGGACACGACGCCAGATGACGCCGCCGATGGCACCGGGTACAACATGGACTTCATCCATCCCACGGATGCAACCCAGAACCTCCCGGCGTGCGGTGACGACAAGGATCCGGTGACGGATACCTCCGCGACGCCTCCGACCACGGAGGACTTCGCCAGCAACGGCACGAACGATGCAGGCAAGTGTGTCGTCCATGTGACGGCTCCCGGCGGTCCTGGCGTTGCTCCCGCTGCGACTGCGACGCGCGGCCTGCACACGCTCAACTTCCAGATCAGCGCCACGCTCAAGGCTTCGGCCGAGATCGAGGTTGCTGGTTCTCCGGACAGCATCACCACCGATGCCCCGGAGCGGGTTGAGGCCGGCAGCGTCACCGAGATCACCGTCTCGGTCTGGGACGACACGGGCGTGCTCGTCGGCATCACCAGCGTCAAGACCCGCAAGGTCGACGGTGGCGGTCTCATCGAGGACGAGGGCGACGGCGGCTCGGAGATGACCAGCAACGGTCAGTCCAAGTTCACCTTCATCGCCCCCACCAACCCGGGCTCGTCGGAGATCCTGATCACCGCCGGCGCGGTCAACCACCGCGTCACCATCGCCATCGGCCCCGAGCCTGAGCCGGAGCCGGAGCCGGAGCCCGAGCCCGCGCCGGTGCTCACGTGGTCCGACCCGATCGTTTCGGGCTGGAACCAGGTGGTCTGGCAGGGTGAGGACGGCGCTTCCGTCGCCGACAACGTTGGCGACGGCGTCTCCTCCGTCCACCAGTGGAACCCGGGCGCGCAGGACTTCAATTCCTGGTTCGCCGGGGCGGAAGGCGTTCCCACCACCGTCAACGACTTCTCGGAGCTCGAGAACGGTGGCATCTACTGGGTCTACTCCCAGTAACCTGTCCGCAATCGCCCCCGCCCCCGTCCCCGCCTCGCGCGGGGATGGGGGATGGGAGCGGTCCGGGCGCTCAGCCTCAACGGACAGCTAGCCAAGGAGTAACAAGGGAATGACCAAGACTCTTAAGTGGCTCGGGGGAGGCGTCGCGGCGGCACTGCTGCTCGGCCTCGCCGGGGTCTTCAGCGGCGGGGACCAGGCCCAGGCCCAGTCCCAGCCGGCCACGCCCGACGCGCGGTTCACCGGCACGGTGACGCTCGAAGGCGCGCCCGCGGCCGCGGGCACCGCCGTCGTTGCGATCGTCGCCGGCGCCGAGTGCGGGTCCGGCACGGTCACGACCGGCGCCAACGGCTCGCGCTACACCCTCAACTCGCCCGCCGAGTGCGCCGAGGTCGGCGACGAGGTCTCGTTCCACGTCGGTGGCGTTGCCGCCGCGGAGACGGGCACCTGGAACAACACCGCCCTCAACGTCGTCGACCTGACGGCCACGACGCCCGAGCCCAAGCCCGAGCCCGAGATGCCCATGGACGACTGCCCCGACGAGGGCATGAACGGCATGGACGAAGGCATGGGCGACGAGGACATGGGCGACGAGGGCATGGGCGACGACCCGCCCGAGCCCGGCATGAACGGCGACGACCCGCCTGAGCCCGGCATGGGCGACGACGACCCGCCTGAGCCCGGCATGAACGGCGACGACGGCATGGACGGCGACGGCATGGACGGCGACGGCATGGCCGACGACTGCCCGACCGACGAGGACATGGACGACACGGACATGGACGACACGGACATGGACGACACCGACATGGACGACACGGACATGGACGACACGGACATGGACGACACCGACATGGCTCCGGAAGTTGCCGACACCGGCACCGGCCTGGCCACGTCGAACACCACGTCCCTGGCCGCCATCCTGGGCGTGATGGCACTCGCCATCACCCTCGGCGGTTACACCTTCGCTCGCCGGCGCCGCTAAGCGCGTCGCAACGGCCTAACCCGGAAGGGGCCCCTCGCGGGGCCCCTTTCGTGCGTTAACGGAGGAGAGCGCTCGCTTCGCTCGCTGAGGGCAGCGCACCGCTCGCGCGGTGCTGAGAAGAGCGCTCGGGCCTGCGGCCCATCGCTGAGGAGAGCGCACCGCTGCCGCGGTGCTGAGTGGACGGCCGGAAGCGGGGGTGGCGGGGTCGGGGCTAGGGCGGGGCGGCGGCTACCCCAGCGCCTGGGAGGCGGCGAGCGATGCGCCGGCGACGGCGACGATGAAGCCGGCGAGGATGAGGAGGGAGCGGTGGATATCAGCGCGGAACTCGGCGATCTCGGCGCGGAACTTGGAGAAGCTGGCGTCGAGGCGGAGGTCGAGGTAGTCGCGCGTGAGGGGTTCGTCCATGCCGTCAGTGTAGTGGGTAGTGGATGGTGGATAGTGAATGGTGGGCTTGCTGCGCTCGCCGGGGCGGCGCGGGGCACTATTCACGTTCCCGGTTTTCCAATCCGCACCAAACTCTGCGCTACTCATGGGAAGCGTCATTGCCGCCGCGAGGCGGGTAATGGACCGGGACTCGAGAGGATTGGCTTCTGTCGGTTCTGCAGCGCCGTTTCTCACGGGTGCCCAAACATCGGCATCACTGCTCGCCTGTCACAGACGGCGGTTCGGAATCCCTACCCTTCCGCAGGACTCTCGTCCGGGGTGCGGCGGCTGGCAAGCGAGCGTAGCGAGGAACGGTCACCTTGTCTGACGGACCGCTGTGTAGGCACGTCAATGCCTCAACTCTAGCGTGCGCCTGGCGGCCACCCACCAGCCATGACGAGCCAGACGAACGAGGCGGCATTCGAGTCCACCGTTGAGTCGATGCTGCTCGGTGGTGGGTGGCGCCAGGGCGACCGTGCGGAGTGGGACGTCGACACCGCCCTCTTCCCCGCCGAGGCCCTCGCGTTCGTCCGCGACACGCAACCGGAACTCTGGGCCGACATGGTCGCCCTCCACGGCGCGAACCTCGACTCCGCTATCACCCAGACGCTGGTCAAGGAGCTCGACCTCAAGGGGTCGCTGCACGTCCTTCGCCACGGCTTCCGCTTCTCGGGCAAGACGTTCCGGCTCGCGTACTTCAAGCCGGCGTCCGGCCTCAACCCCGACGCCCTCGCTCGCTTCGAGCGGAACCACCTGACCGTCACGCGGCAGGCACGGTGCCACCCGGGCGCAGGCGACGAGCTCGACCTCCTCTTCGCGCTCAACGGCGTGCCGGTCGCCACCTGCGAGCTGAAGAACCCGATGACCGGCCAGACGTGCCGCCACGCCGTGTGCCAGTACCAGCAGGACCGCAATCCCGCCGCCCCGCTCTTCCGCTTCCAGAAGCGCGCCCTCGTCCACTTCGCCGCCGATCCCGAAGAGGTCCACATGACCACGCGGCTCGCCGGCGAGGCGACCCGCTTCCTCCCCTTCAACCGCGGCAGCAACCCCGGCGCCGTCCAGTGCGGGAAGGGCAACCCGCAGCACCCCTCGGGCTACCGCACCGGCTACTTCTGGCAGGAGGTGCTCGAACGCGAGCGCTTCCTCGACATCCTCGGTTCCTACGTGTTCCTCGAGACGCGCGAGGAGAAAGTCGACGACGCGAAGGGCGCACGCACCGAGAAGCGCGAGTCGGTCATCTTCCCCCGCTACCACCAGCTCGACGCCGTCAGCAGCCTCGTCACTACTGCCGCAGCGGATGGCCCCGGACGCAACTACCTCATCCAGCACTCCGCAGGCAGCGGCAAGACGAACAGTATCTCCTGGCTCTCCCACCGGCTCGCGAGCCTGCACAACGCCGCCGACGAGAAGGTCTACGACTGCGTCATCGTCATCACCGACCGTCGCGTGCTCGACCAGCAACTCCAGGATGCCATCTACCAGATCGAGCACGCCCAGGGCGTCGTCAAGGCCATCGACGAGGACTCGCAGCAGCTCGCAAAGGCGCTCGTGGACGGCACCAAGATTGTCATCACGACGCTGCAGAAGTTCCCGTTCGTCCTGAAGGGGCTCCTCACCATCGCCGGAGCCGGCCCGTCCGAGAGCCCCACCGAGGCGGAGTTGTCGCAGGCGGCCGAGTGGCGCCGCGAGATCGCCGGACGCCGCTACGCCGTCATCGTCGACGAGGCGCACTCCAGCCAGACGGGCGAGACCGCGCGAGAGATGAAGGCCATCCTCGGGTCGCGCAGCCAGACGGACGAAGAACCGGAGGACTGGCAGGACGGCCTGACCGCCGTGGTCGAGTCGCGTGGCCCGCAACCCAACCTCTCGTTCTTCGCCTTCACGGCCACGCCCAAGGGCAAGACCGTGGAGCTCTTCGGTCGGCCCGGCCCGAGCGGCAAGCCCGAGCCCTTCCACGTCTACAGCATGCGCCAGGCGATCGAGGAGGGCTTCATCCTCGACGTGCTCCAGAACTACACCGACTACAACACCTACTACCGCATCGCGAAGCAGGCCGCGGACGACCCCGATGTCCCCAAGCGCCGGACGGCCGTCGCCCTGGCCAAGTTCATGACCCTCCACCCCCACAACATCGAGCAGAAGACGGAGGTCATCGTCGAGCACTTCCGCGAACACGTGCGCCACCGCATCGGTGGCAGGGCGAAGGCGATGGTAGTCACGGGCTCACGGCTCCACGCCGTCCGCTACATGCAGGCCTTCGAGCGCTACATCGCGGAGCACGGGTACGGGGACATCCGGCCGCTGGTCGCCTTCAGCGGGACGGTCACCGACCCGGACACCGGCCTGGAGTTCACCGAGCCCGGCATGAACACCGACATCGTGACGGGAAAGCCGATAAGCGAGGCCCGTCTCCCGGCCCGCTTCGCTTCGCCCGACTACCAGATCCTGCTCGTGGCGGAGAAGTACCAGACTGGATTCGACCAGCCGCTGCTCCAGGCCATGTACGTCGACAAGCGCCTCGACGGCGTGCAGGCGGTGCAGACACTGTCGCGCCTCAACCGAGTCGAACCCGGCAAGGAAGCGCCCTTCGTCCTCGACTTCGTGAACGACCCCGAGGACATCAACGCCGCCTTCGCTCCCTACTACGACCGCACGCAACTGCTGGAGGCCTCCGACCCCTATCAGCTTGAGCAGCTGAAGCACGAGCTCGACGGCTTGCAGGTCTACCACGCGAGCGAGGTGGAGGCGTTCGCGAAGGTGTTCTACCTGCCGGCAGCCCAACAGCAGCCGGGCGACCACGCACGCCTGGAGGAGTGCCTGCAACCTGCCCGCGACCGCTTCCAGGGTCGCGACGAGGACGACCAGACCGCATTCCGCGACCGGCTCAGCGCGTTCGTGAACCTCTACTCGTTCCTCAGCCAGATCATCCCGTACGGCGACAGCGAGCTGGAGCGTCTCGCCTCGTTCGGACGCCTCCTCCTCCCCTCCCTCCAGCCTGATCGGGAAGGGCCCATCGATCTTGGCGACGACGTGAGTCTTGAGTACTACCGCCTGGAGCGCGTTTCGTCCGGCACCATCTTCCAGGAGGAGCCGGAGACCTACGTGGTGAGCCCGACCGCCGTGGGCACCGGCAACCCGGAGGAGGAGAAGGCGCCCCTCTCGGAGATCATCGAGCGCCTGAACGAGCGATTCAGCACTGACTTCACGGACGAGGACCGCCTGTTCTTCGAGCAAATCAAGGAGCGCGCCCTCCGCGACGAAGACGTTCGCCAGATAGCCGTCGCCAACCCCTTGGACAAGTTCAGCCTCGGTATCCGCGAACGCGTCAAGCAGCTGATGGTCGAGCGCACGGGCGAAAACGACACCCTCGTCACGCGCTACCTCAGCGACCAAGAGTTCCAGGAGATCGCCTTCGCCGTCCTTGCCCGCGAGATCTTTCAAGCGGTGAAGGCGGCAGGGGGAACGGGTCCCGATGCCTGAGGAGGCCGGATCCCAGCCGGACTTGCTATCGCTCGACCGTCTGCTCGTGGCCTGCGGTTGACGGCGCGCGCTGGCATCCTAGACTAGATGCGGACATCTGTTCGAACAGGAGGGGACTCAAGCCCCATGGGTCAGGACGATCTGCATGTGGTTCCGCACGACGATGGGTGGGCGGTGAGGAAGCCGAACTCGAAGCGTGTGTCGTCGAAACACGAGACACAGAAAGAGGCACTCGAGAAGGCGAGGGAGACCCAGAAGAACAAGCCAAGTGGCGGAGGACGGCGCGAGGTACATATCCACGGGCGCGACGGCAAGATTCGGGACTCCCGTTCCTACGGCAACGATCCGAACCCGCCGAAGGACAAAACTGGATGACAAGAAGCCGTATCAGGTTGGGCTGTGGCGCCTCTCCCCGTAGTGCTCTGCGGTCGCCGTGCGCACGGTCAGAATTACCCATCAATTGGTGGAGCTGAAGCTGGTGAGTGAGGCGCTGTTCAGTAGCCGCGACCTCAGGGATGTTTTGTCTGGCCTTGAGCGGTCCCTCTCCCGAGAGGTCGAGTCACTCGATGAGAGTCGTGTGCTGGGTGCTTCCCCGGAAGATCTATCCACCTACCTAGTCGAGAAGTTCTATGTGGATGAGATCCACATCTATGAGGAGCAAGTCCACATGGATTACGGCGATGCTCGGATCGACGTCACTAACCACTTTGACCGTTTCGTCTCCGACCGAACCGACCCCTTCTATGTGACAGGCACGAGGATTACTTTCTTCGTGCCGTATACGGGTGACCGGGAGCTCTTCTCTTGCCGACCATCAAGATCCACCCTCAGCCCGCCTCGCGGAGCCGTCGGTGATGGCGAACTGGTGCTGGTCTACGAGCGCACACGCGAAGGTGCCGCCACCATCCGCAGCGAGTTCGACAGGGACCTGGCAAACGTGAGGCGATACGTCGACTTCGTTGCCAGTGATGTCGCGGCCTTCAATTCGTCGTTGCGCGAGACCGCCAACCGCCGGCTAGAGGAGCGCCGCGAGAAGCTGCTTGAGGACAGGGGCCTCGTCGAGAGTCTGGGTTTCCCCCTCAAGAGCCGATCGGCCGTGCCCGACACCTATGTGGCACCGCGGGTGAGGCGCCGCATTGCTCCCGGACTCCCTCCGGCTTCGCGAGGGGCCTACAAGCCCGAGCCTGCCCTCGCCGCCGATGACTACGACCACATCCTGTCGGTCATCTTCAACATGGTCACCGTGATGGAGCGAAGTCCGCAGGCGTTCCGAGGCATGGCCGAGGAGGATCTACGGCAGCACTTCCTGGTTCAGCTGAACGGACACTATGAAGGGCAGGCCACCGGCGAGACCTTCAACTTCGAAGGCAAGACGGACCTTCTTGTGAGAGCCGAGGGCAAGAACATCTTCATTGCGGAGTGCAAGTTCTGGTCTGGCCCGGCAGGACTGATCGAAGCGCTCGACCAGCTGCTCGGCTACGCGGCCTGGAGGGACACCAAGACGGCGCTTCTACTCTTTAACCGTGACAGGAACATGTCAACCGTTCTCAATGCCATCCCAGAGACCATCAAGGCCCACCCGCGCTTCAAGGCTGACCGGGCATACGAATCGGAGACCGGCTTCCGATACGTCTTCGGCCATCGTGACGACCTGAACAGGGATTTGACGCTCACCGTGCTCGTCTTCGATGTGCCCGGCTAGTTCACGAGCGCCCGATTCCGAGGCCAGCACTGTGGCTGTCGCGACGTACCCTCCGCCCAGCCACAGTGCCCACCAAGCCGTGAGTTGCCAACATGGGCAGCCCCACACAATCCCAGAGTCCTACTGCCCCCTGACTTGAAGAAATTCGATTACCTACTACTACCCGGAGACACGCTTCAAGGTCGAAGACGACCTCGACCGGGCCATCCGGCGGCTGTTTGTCTAGGTGTTGGACCGCCACGGTGCACCTGACCCAGCCTGACTTCGGGAACGGAGCGCCGAGTCCGTGCGGAGGCCGGAGAGTAATCTGCGTTCGGAGTGATGGCCTGTAGGGAGGTCTTGGCCTTGCCTGTACAAGAAGGGAGAGGAGAACCCTTGCGTGAGCCTCCAGGAGATTGTCGCTCTGGGCACAGGGAGGCCGCGCTCGCCTTCCTGATCGAGGGGGTGCGGCCCACCGAACCCTGCCCCGAGTGCGGCGAGGTGCCCGAGTTCGATGGCGCGGCGATGAGCCTGGACTTCCGATCGGATGGCCCGGTCAAGGGAGTGGATGGTCGGGAGTACAGCATCTGCCCCCAGTGCGGGGAGGACGCCTTGGAGCTTCAGGGCAAGAGCATTGTCGACTGGGGATGGAAGATCGTCTGCCTGGGCTGCGGCTGGGAGAAGAAGCAGGCCGAGAGCCTTGACATCGGCCAGTACTGCGACCTGATGGAAGAGGTCAAATCTAGGCTCGAATCCATCAGTCAGCTGCTGGATGCGCCGGGAATCACCGGTCGAACCCGGGTGGAGTCGATCTGCCTCCAGCTCCGGATGGTGCTCGAACTCATCGTGTTCAGCTCTCTGGTATCCAACAAGGACGTGTGGCAGAGGTCAAAGAAGGAGCTGCAGAGCTCCCAGGACATGAGCAAGAAACTCAGGGAGCTGAAACGCCTCCACGCCAACTTCTACCCAACGCCGTTAGCTATCGAAGGGGCCATCCCAGGCGAGGAGCCGGCGGTTCGCAGGGATGGATTCATGGACGAAGGGAAGCTAAGGAAGGTTTACGGGCGGTTGGGCAACATCCTTCATGCCGAGAACCCCATGGGAAAGGAGACTGACTATGGGGCGTTCATGGAGGCCGTCCCAAAGTGGGTCTCCGAGGTCGTCAACCTGCTGGAGTGCCACAAGGTGCATCTCTACCACCACCCAGAAGAGTTCTATCTGATCAAGCTGTTCGGGGACGTCGACGGCGACCTGATGTGCATCGGCTTCAAAACGACTGTCGAAGGACAGGCGAAGTGTGCGTGGCCTGATTGTGTCTCTTCGAGCATGCGTTTGTACTGCGAGTACATAGGGCGCCCCTGGACAGGCTGTCGGCTTCCGGAGATCGAGCCAGCTCAGACGGAGGCGAAGACCTTGGCCGGCGAGATCGACAGTCCCCCGGCAGGCGAGGTTCACCCCGAGGATTCTGGACAACACCCTATTGAGTAATTTTACTCAATAGCAGTACTATGGGCTGATGAACGCATTTCAACGCTCAGGCGTTGACACCCTCACCGAGCGTCTCCGCGAGCCGCCGAGCAGGCTCATCGCTGTGTTCGGGCCCCGCCAGACCGGCAAGACCACGATGGTACACCAGGCACTGAGCAGGATTGACCGTCCAAGCCGGTACCTGGCGGTTGACGCACCGGAGGCACCCACTTCCCGCATCGCGCCTGGCGAGCCCTCGCCAGCCACGGTCCCGGTTGAACAAGAGCCGGATGCAACATGGCTGAGGAGGAATTGGGAGGACGCCCGGCGGCGGGCCGAGCAGTCACCGCAGGGCTCGGTGCTCGTGTTCGACGAGATTCAGAAGGTGCCCAACTGGTCCGAGACCGTGAAGGGGCTCTGGGACGCCGACCGCGCTCGAGGCTGTCCACTTCAAGTTGTCATCCTCGGTTCCGCGCCACTCCAGATGCAGTCGGGACTGAGCGAGAGTCTCGCCGGCCGATTCGAGCCCATACGCGTCACACACTGGTCATTCCCCGAGATGGCCGCTGCCTTCGACTTCACCCTCGACCAGTTCATCTTCTTTGGCGGCTACCCGGGCGCGGCGGGCCTCATCACGGATGAAGAGCGTTGGCGGGACTACATCCTGCACGCGCTCGTGGAGCCGCACCTCGAACGTGACATCCTCGCCATGACCCGTGTCGACAAGCCGGCACTGCTCAAGAACCTCTTCGAGCTGGGGGCCTCCTACTCCGGCCAGATCCTCTCGTACAACAAGATGACCGGCCAACTCCAGGATGCCGGCAACACGACGACTCTCGCGCACTACCTCGACCTGCTCTCCACGGCCGGCCTGCTGACGGGACTGGAGAAGCACTCCGGAAGCGCACAGCGGCGCAGGAGATCGAGCCCCAAGCTCAATGTGCTCAACACGGCCCTCATGTCGGCTACCTCTGGCTACTCCTTCGCCGAGGCTAGGGCCGACCGCACCTTCTGGGGGAGGCTGGTGGAGAGCGCAGCCGGCGCTCACTTGGTCAACACGGCCCGCCCGGGGTTGGAGGTCTGCTACTGGCGCGAGGGTTCCGACGAGGTCGACTTCGTGCTCAGGCACGCCGGCGGCGTCCGGGCGGTCGAGGTCAAGAGCGGGGACAGCCGCCCGAATGACCGCGCCCTCGGGGAGTTCGAGAGCAGGTTTCGGGCGCCACGATCGCTCGTAGTCGGTGAGAACGCGACGCCGCTCAACGAGTTCCTCTCCGCTCCCGCCCAGGAATGGTTTGACCAGCTATGACGGACCTCGTCGCGCGCACCTGCACGGAGATATCCCCGGACAGGGATGGTCACGATTCCGACCCAGAGCCCCAACCGCTGAGCGCCTACCGGTCCGAGCGCGCTTACGTCCTGCTGGGTGACCCCGGCCTGGGGAAGACCACCGCTCTTGAGCACGAATGCGAGATGACAGGAGAGTCCGCCTACTTCGTCACCGCCCGCGACTTTCTGGCCCTCGATCTGAACAGCCATCCGGAGTGGCGGGAGAAGACGCTCTTTATTGACGGCCTCGACGAGGTGCGTACGGGTTCCTCCGACGTCCGAACACCCCTCGACGCGATCCGCGGCCGCCTGGATAGTCTTCGATGCCCATCCTTCCGCCTGTCCTGCAGGGAAGCCGACTGGTTGGGCGACAACGACCGGCGAGCACTGGAACTGGTGGCTCCAGAGGGCAGGGTCACCACCCTACGGCTCGATCCCCTTACCGGCTCCGGGGTGAAGCAGCTCCTCGCCGGCCACGCGAAGATCGACGACCCCCAAGCCTTCATCGATGAAGCGGAGGGCCGGGGTATTGAAGGCCTCCTCGCCAATCCGCAGACGCTCAACCTGCTGGCGGATGTGGTTGGCAGTGAGGGAGAGTGGCCCGAAAGCCGTCTCGAGACCTTTGAACTGGCATGCGGCCGGATGGTCACGGAGCACAACGAGGAGCACTCGTACGGGGCCCGGCTACCGACCTGTGAGCAGTTGCTGGACGCTGCCGGGTACCTCTGCGCTGCTCAACTCGTGACGGGCGCCGTCGGGTTCTCCCTCGGTCCCGCGCAGGTCGCAGCCGACTACATTGGCCTCGATGACTGCGGCCACTTGGATCCGGCCGTCCTGAAGCAGGCGCTTGCCACGAAGCTGTTCAAGGCGGTCGATGACAGGCACTTCCTTCCGGTGCATCGCCATGTGGCGGAGTTTCTGGGTGCACGTCATCTCGCCCAACACATCACCGAAGGGCTCTCTCCGAGACGGGTGCTGGCGTTGATCAGCGGCGCTGACGGAGTCGTGGTTACTGAGATGAGAGGGGTCTCGGGCTGGCTGGCGGCGAAGTCGCCCACCGCCCGCAGCCTTCTCATCGAGCGGGACCCGATAGGGGTGGCGCTGTACGGCGACATCGAGGGCTTCTCGACGGAAGAAAAGGGCACCCTCCTGAAGGCGCTCGGGCGGCACGAGGTGCTCGGTCCCCTCTGGAGGGAAGTGAGCTGGTTCGATCTGGGAGCCACCTTCGGCGCCCTTGCTTCTCCCGACATGGGGCCGGCGATCGACGCCATCCTGTCCGACCCGTCCCGCGACTCCGACCATGAAGAGCTCGTCCAGTTCGTGCTGACCCTGCTGTGGCGCGGCTCCCCTCCTGCGACCCTGGCCTCGCGGCTGCTCTCCATGGTGCGAGACGCAAGCTGGCCGCCCCGAGTGACCTCCTCCGCCCTCGACGCGTTCCTCCGCGTGATAGATGAGGACGCCGACCATGCGGACGAGCTCAGGGGCCTGCTGGGCGCGATTCGCGAAGGGACCATCCCGGACCCGGACCACGGGATGAGGGCAGCACTCCTGACCCGCCTCTATCCGGGGGAGGTCCCCGCCTCCGACATCTGGGACCACCTGACTGAAAGTGGAAACACGCACCTGGGCGGGCGCTACTGGTCCTTCTGGCAACGTGACCTCCTGAGTCGGTCTTCGGAGGAGGATGTAGCTGAGCTTCTGGACAAGCTCTACGAGCGCCGGTCCGACCTGCTGCCAGCCCTCGAGTCACATCGCCTGCATTCCCTGCCCCTGGAGCTGCTGGCTCAAAGCCTTGAGGATCAAGGCGACCGCGCCCCTGTACCGCGCCTCCACGGCTGGCTGCGTGCAGCTGTACCGTCCGTCACGTGGGGCTTTGGTCCCGAGGATGACGACACCCGGCGCCGGGTCCGCGTTTGGTTGGAGCAGCGCCCAGAGGCCCAGAAGGCGGTGCTCCTGGAGGGGCTGACGCGGTGCCCTGACGGTGACCGCTACAGCCCTGAGTCGTATGAGGTCTGGGGCGCGCTTTACCGGAGCTCGCTGCCACCCGACTTCGGGCGGTGGTGCCTGGACCAGGCTGTCGACCTTGCGCCCGTGCACTCCAGAGCAGCAGACGACCTCCTCTTGAGAGCATGGCAACACGACGAAGGCCTGTCCCTCTCTCTCATGAGGGACAGGGTTCGTCCGCATCCCGCACTGGCGGCGAGGCTGTCGGCCCTCGAAGAGAGCGCGGCTTCCTCCGAAGAAGAAGCGGTGCGAGACAGAATTGAGCAGCAAAAGGCGAGCGAAGAGGAAGCAAGCGAGCGGGAGGAGGACATCGCCTATGTCCGTTCCCATGCCGAGGCCCTGCGCAAAAACCGGGCCCCGATAGGGCTCCTCGATGGCCTGGGCAGGGCCTACTTTCTCTACCCACGGGCTTCGGCGAAGAACGACGCCCCCGAAGGGGCACTCTCTGAATCCCTGGGGGATGACCCGGGTCTGCTCCAGGCGGCGCTGGCCGGCCTGCGAGGGACGTTGTGGCGGGACGACGTGCCCGACTCCAACGAGATCGTCCGGCTCAAGGAAACGTCCATGCGGCACCGCCTTGACTTCGCGTGCCTCGCTGGCCTCGACATCCTCCGGCGGGAAGACCCCGCCCGCTTCAAGGACCTCACCCAGCGTCAGGTAGAGACGGGGCTGGCGTTCTACTACTGCACGGCGGTGGGGTTCACCGAGACCCCGGAGTGGGTCACGGAGTGGATCGAACTCGTTCCCGAGGTCGCGGCGGACGTGGCTGCCCGGTGCACGCTCTCCGCGGTTCGGTACGGCAACGGGTATTCCCCGGCCCTAGAGACCATCAGGGGGCTCGAAGGGCGCCTGCCCCTGAAGCACGCCACCGTTCTCAGGCTGCTTCGAGGCTTTCCAGCGGGAGCGGCCCTGAAGGCGTCGGGGACGCTGGACAGCCTGCTCTGGAGCGCTCTCGCCTCTCCCGACCGGTCGGCTCTCCTCGACCTCATCGGCGAGAAGCTCTCCCTGAGGAGCATGGGGGTCGCCCAGCGAGTCCGCTGGCTGGCAGCAGGTGCCATTGCTGCTCCGGACGCTCATGGAGCGGGTCTGAGGGCGTTCGTCAGCAAGGGGCAGAGGCGAGTAAGGGCGCTGGCCGCCTTCTTCGACTCCCGTGACGCCCTGGAGCCTTTGCCGTTCCCGAGCCAGGAGCAATGCGGCCCGGTCCTCGAGGCCCTCATCGCCCTGATGGGCCGCTCGTTCGCACCCGACGAGTCCACCAAATCCGGCAGCGTGACCGTCGCGATGACCGCTGCCGGACACATCAGACACCTCATCCAGCAACTGGCCTCCCTGCCCGGGGACGACGCCCTGCAGGCGTTGGACTCACTGGTGTCCGACCCCGCGCTCGCCCACTGGCACGACCACCTTGAACGGGCTCGCGATGACCAGCGAGTCGTTCACAGGGATGCTGCCTACCGCCACCCGGACCTTGACCACTTCCACCGAGCCTTGAACGACGGGGAGCCTGCCAACGCAGGTGACCTCGCCGCCCTCGTCCACGATCGCCTGACTGCTTTGGTTTCACGCCTTCGCACGACCAACACGGATGAGTGGCGGCAGTACTGGAACGAGGACTCATGGGGGCGACCAAAGAAGCGAAAGCACGAGGATTCCTGTAGGGATGCCCTTCTGGCCCGGCTGGCCACGATGCTGCCGGAAGGTGTGGACGCTCAGCCTGAGGGCCAGTACGCAGGCGACAAGCGCTCCGACATCCGGATCGCCTGCGGAGACTGGAACGTCCCCGTTGAGATCAAGAGGGACGACAACGCCGAGCTCTGGAGCGCCATCAGGAATCAGCTGATCGGGAAGTACACGCGCGACATCGAGGCAGGTGGGTACGGAATCTACCTGGTGTTCTGGTTCGGTGAGGGGGGATTGCCGCCGCCGCCAACCGGCCGGCGCCCGGCGACCCCAGAGGAGTTGCAAACGCGCCTCGAATCGACTCTGAGCGAGGATGAAGCCCTGAAGATCGAGGTTGTGGTCGCTGATGTGAGTCCGGTTCCCTAGTGAAAGGAAGGTGCACGAGGGCTTACCCGATGGCCTGCCGCCTTGCCAACCCTGCGAGTGGCAGGGAGTAACTCCTTTCGTCAAGACCAGTTCGAGGTTGAGTCCCCGCCGCGTACGTCAGGACGCCATCGTAGCAATCGCTCACGTAGATCGCCCAACGGTGCTCAGACATGCACCGCCTCAGCTTCGACGTAGGGCCGTAACTCCGCGCGCAGCTCCCTGTCCGTCACGAAGTCGACCGGGCGGCCGAGCAGGTCTTCTAGGTAGTGCCACGTGCCGAAGTACCGCTTCGACCCGAGCGGCCGCCTGAAGGTGACGAGGATATCGACATCGCTGTCGGGCCCCGCCTCGTCGCGCACGGTAGAGCCGAAGAGCGCCAGATCCACGACGCCAAAGCGCTCGACAAGCACTGGCTTGTGCTCGCGCAGGAGGGCCAGCACCTCGTCCCTGTCACTCGCCTGCTCAGTCATCCCGGCTCTCCGAGGTGCGCCCCAGCCCCTTCAGAATTCTGCCACGACTGCGGTGCCCGCGGTGCGCTACCTCGATCGTACTCATCGTCGTCGAGAATGTCCTGCTCGATCCGGTCGGCCAAATGCTCAGATGAAGCCTCGGATGGCCCCTGAAGTAGTTGGGGAATTGGACGAACACGGGTAGGCGCTCGCGGAGCTTCCTAAGAGCGGCGCTTCGGATTCCCGGCACTCTGGCCGCGGTGTCCAGCTTCTGGAAGCGCTTCTCTTCGGTGGCAGTGGAGCTCCTCGAACTCAAGGCACCGCCCGAACCGCCCACGGACCGGATTCTCTGGAGTCTGTGTTGCGCGCGAACGCCACGCTCTAGGCCAGCAGCGTGGTCGCTTCCTGCTCCGGGTCGTTCGTGAAGCCATGGGAAATGCCCGGGGCGCAGAACCCATCTACGCTGGAGATGCACATGCCGGAGCAGCGCGGTGGAACGGGAACTGATCGACGCCATCGGCGAGTATCTGCACGCGCACGTCGAGCGCCACGGCCACGGGCGCACGGCGGCGGCGTTCGGCGTGTCACGCCACACGCTCTGGCGCTTCCTTGAGCGCGGCGAGACCGGGCGGTCCCTCCCCGGCGCGGTGATCGCCCAAATCGGCGACACCCCCGAGGCGCTCGCCGGGGCGACGCGCGCACTCGCCGGTGAAACGCTCCCTGCGCCGTCTCAGCGTCCCGCTCCGCCACTCCTGACGCGCGGCCTGCGGGGGGCGCTGCGGGCGCTCTGCGAGACGCCCTTCGCGACCGTGGACGAGCTCTCGCGCATCAGCCGGGTTCCCGCCTCCACCCTGCGCGGGCGGCTGGCGCGGCTCCGCGAGCGCGGCCTCGCCGACGCCCGACCACACCGACTGGCGATGCTGAGCGGGCGTCCGCAGCAGCGCTACTTCCCGACAGCCGCCGGCGTCGCCGCCCTGGGGGAGACAACGCAAGATGACGTGCCGCGGCTCTACCCCGTGTCGCGGCAGTGGTTCCGGCTGCTGAGCGAGCGTCTCGACGCCGTCGCCCTCGTCTACGCGCTGACAGCGCTGATCGCCGACGTCGACCCCGAGCAGGACCGGGTGCGCGTCGACCACTACCGGCACGGGCCGTACGACGCGCTCGTGACGCTCTCCAAGGAACGCTCCCTGGGAGTGCTGCGACAGGGGCCGATGCTGACCTCCGCCAGCCTGCGCTATCGCATCCGGACCATCGAGCGGCTGGAGACCCGCGAACGTCCCCGGGTCACGCTGGTCGTGACCGACTCCGACCAGGACAGGCGGCGCGCCTTGCGCGCGCTGGGGGAACCCTCCGGCCATCACCACAGCGCCGTCGCCACGCTGGGCGACGTGCTCGCCGGGGGCGCGCGGGAGCGCGTCTGGCAACCCGCCCGCTACGGTCGCGGCGACACGCCGACGACGGTCGCCCCCGACTCGAGCCTGGCCTGGCTGGTGGACCTCGCGGGACGGGAGGTCCGGCACGCAGTGCGGTCGGCGCGGCACCCGGACCAGCTCTACGCGGGCGACGTGCGGGCGACGCCGCCCGCAGGCGAAGGGTTCGAGGACGCGCTCGCGGTCCAGCTGACGGCCGCCGAGAAGCAGGCGCTGGACCTGCTCGCGTCGTGGCCGCTCTGCACGACGGAGCAGCTGGGCGGCCTCATGGGGGGCGTGAGCGACCGGCGCGCGAACCAGGCGCTGGGACCGCTGCGCAAACGCGGGCTCGTGCGCCGCGAGGGCAACGCGCTCGTGCTCACGGACGAGGCGCTCACCGCCCTCGCCCGCCGTGACCGCGCCGCCGTGGGCAGGACGCTCGACCGCTGGACCGCCCAACAGGACGCCTCGGGTGCCTACGTGGGCAGCGCGCTGCGCGCCGTCGCCGGACAACGCGCGCACCAACGGGGCATTGCGGGGTTCTTCGACATGCTCTGCAGCCAGGCGGAGTACTCGCAGGACTACGAGTTGCTGGACCTGCTGCCCACCCACCGCTCGCAGATCGCCTACCGGTTCAACGAGAAGGGCTACGTCATCCACCCCGACGCCTCGTTCCAGTTCGGGTGCCGGGGAGAGTTCCGCTGGTGCCTGCTCGAGTACGAGCGGCGCGCGACGACGCCCAAGCGCCTGCCGGAACGCCTCCGGGCCTACCGCCGTTACTTCGGGAGCGGCTACCCGCGACGCGACCACGGAGGTCAGCTCCCCCTGGTGCTGTTCGTGTTCGAGTCGGAACCCGCAGAGCAGGGCTTCCTCAGGGCCGCATCCGGGCTGTCCGAAGTACCGCTGGCGAGCACGACGACGGAATCGCTTGGGTGGCACGGGGCGCTCGGTCCCATCTGGCGTGAGCCGGCGCCTGCTGCACCCGAACGCCGTTCCCTGCACTACCTCGCGTGGGGTGACAGTTTGTCAGAACGCCGTGCGGGGCACTTCCAGTAGGGGGACTGCCCGCGACAGACTGTCATGCCCTCTGCCCCATGCAAAACGCCTGTCCCCACTGAACATTCGCCGTGCCCTTGGGGCAGAGCTACCTACGTTCTTCTCTTTACAGCCTCTGTCTGCCCCCAACAGCCCCCATTGGGGCAGATGGTGCAGAACGGGCGTGAGCGCGGTCACGAGCTTCCTGTAGAAAAGGGGGGTGCTGATCTTTCGGTGATCGGCGCGAGATAGGCTGCAAGCGGCGGGGGTGCCGGCTGTGACGCCCGTCGGCCCGTCCGAGCCGCCGTTGCCGCCCATGTTTCCCTACACTCATCGTCAAGTCGCGCGCCTGAGCGGCATCTCCTCGGGCTACCTCTCCCAACTGATGAGCGGCGCGCGCTGTCCCGCCCCACCGGTGCGGAGACGGCTGCTGCGAGTCCTCGGGCTGAGCGACTTCGACGACCTGTTCATCATGGAGGTGGACCCCAGGTAGTCATCTCCCTGCGACCCCTTCCCGCTCGTCGCGTCCCCTGCGTCCATGTTTCCGTTTGACACATTTCCCGGGGATTCTGACCCATGAGGCCGCGTCCGCCACGTTCCCGTTTGACCCAAATCCCGGGGTTTCTAACCCATAGAAGTGGAATACGACCGCACATCCGATGGCTTTTCCGTCACGTCCTGTAGGGGGCGTTTCCCCCCGTAAACACTGGGTTCTTCGGCAGTGCCCCATCCGCTGACATTCGTCATTTCTCCTTACACGGCTACCGCATCACAACGCTTCTTCCCCTCTCACGCCTCATATAGGGGGGTGCGCGCGCCCTCCCCTACGCGGCATTCCGCCGCGCCGCCCGCCGCGAAACACTCGATCGCGGTCGCCAGAACCTGGCGGCGGGAGGCGACGGGCAGGCACGACGGACGAACGAGGGCCGAGACACTGCATCGGTGCAGTGCCTTTCATGGGATTACGCCCGGCGCTCCCGCCCATCACGCTCTGCCCGTGGGACCAGGCGTACGAGGTCGGACGAGATGGAATCGGCGGAGCAGCGGGAGCGCACGAACCGCGGCCACCGGGGTGGCCCGGAGCCGCGCGTGGTCGCCATCGAGTACCGGCCCACCCCCGACGCGGAGGCGCGCCTGCGGCGCATTGCCGCGATCCTGCTCGAACACGCGACCCGCGCCACGCCGGTGGACGGCGAGGGCGAGGAATGCGAGGGCGGGTAGGACGCTGCGTTGACCCGCTCGCTCCGGCCCCGCTACGCTGCCGGGGACGACGTGGCCCGGCGGTGCGGTCAACACCCCGGGCCGTGGCGCCCCCTGTATGAGCAGGTGACGCGAGCCGCATGCTACCGCTCGCAGACCCGCCCCCGCAGGAGGCGGGTCGTTTGTCTTTCGAGGAGGCAGCCATGCCGCGAACGAACACCAACATCAAGCCCGAGACGCATCGCGCCGCCATCTACGCGCGCGTCTCCGACAAGAGCCAGGCCGAGGACGACAAGACCTCCCTCGCCGAGCAGGTCGGCGACATGGAGGCCTACTGCGAGGAGCGTGGCTACGCAGTCGCGGCCCGCTACCAGGAGGTCGGGCGCGGCTGGTCGAAGAAGCGGCCCGAGTTCCAGCGCATGCTCGCCGATGCGAAGGCCGGGCGCTTCGACACGATCGTCTGCTGGAAGTCCGACCGCCTCAGCCGGGGGATGTACCCCGCCGCCGCCCTCATGGAGGTCGTCGAGGCGCACCGTATCGGGATCGAGGCGGTGATGGACGCGATCGACATGAAGACGTTCGGGCTCATGGCCGCGATCGGCAAGATCGAGCTCGACAACTTCCGCGAGCGCGCCTCGATGGGCAAGCGCGGCACGGCCAGGCAGGGGCGCATCCCCGTCAACACGGTTCCCTACGGCTACCGCATCACCGGGGAGGGCAGGCCCGAGGTCGTCGAGCACGAGGCCGAGGTGGTGCGCCGCATCTTCAGGCAGTACGTCAAGGAAGGTCTCGGAGGGCTCGCGATCGCCGAGCAACTCAACCGCGAGGGCGTCCCCACGGGGAGGTCGGCCTCGCGCTGGCACGCGCCCGCGGTCAACCGCATGCTGCGCAACGAGACCTACAAGGGGACGTGGTGGTACGGCAAGGCCCGCCACATCGCCACCGACGACGGGACGCGCATCCACGAGCAGCCCCGCGACACCTGGATCAACGTGCCCTTCCCCCCGCTGGTGGACGACGAGACCTGGGAGCAGGCGCAGGCCGTGCGGGCGCGGCGGCGGACCCGCTCCCCTCGCAACACGAAGGTGTTCCACCTGCTCCAGCACCTCGTCCGCTGCAGCGAGTGCGGGATGCTCATGGGTCCCGTCGCGAAACGGCTCCAGACCGCCAGGCGTGGCGGGAAGACGTACCGCTACGAGTTCGATCCGCCCAGGCGTTACTACCAGTGCTACGGGATGAAGGCGCCTCACTCGCTGCGCTGTCGCGAGCATCCGATGATCCGTGCGGAGCGACTCGAGAACCTGGTCTGGGACGAGGTCAGGCACGTGCTTGAGAATCCGAACCTGATCGTGGCCGGGCTCGGCGCGCTGAAGGACGACGCCGATGGCGACGTGGCCGGCGAGGTCGCGCACACGGAACGGGAGCTGGCCGGCGTCCAGGCGGAGGAGGACCGCGCCATCCGCCTCTACGTGATGGGCAAGATCAGCGAGGAGCAACTCGACCACCAGCGCCGCTTCATCGGCGAGCGGCTGGAACGGCTCCGGGCGAGGCTGGACGAGTACCGGGCGAGAGCGTCGGCGCAGGCTGCCCAGGGGGACGTGTTGGAGCGGGCCGTGGAGTGGACGCGTCGCGTTGGCGGTCGCCTAGACGACCTGCCCGACGAGGAGCGTCGCGAACTTCTCAACCTGCTACTGGAAGAAGCGACGATCGACGGTGAGAATAAGGTCACCCTCACGCTCGCCATCCCGCCCGATGAAGAGGCCGATGAGGGTGTTGTGCCGATTGCGCAACAGGGACCACGAACCACTAGCCACTATCCACCAGCCACTCGCGACTACCGGCCGCTGGCGCGGTAGTCGCGGTAGGGGCCGTCGCGCCAGTCGAGGGCTTCCTTGAGGCCGCCGCCGCTCTCCATGGCCTGACGGGTGCGGTCCTGCCATTCGTACGCCTGGGCGGTGAACTGGCCGGCGGCGTCGAGGTCGGTGGAGCTTCGCACGGACGAGTAGATGCCCATGTTCTCGTAGAAGCGGTTCATGCTCGTCTTGGCGATGGCGAGGTGGTCGGCGCTGAGGTTGGCGATGCGGTCGGCGAAGGCGGTGGTGCGCTCCTCGAGCTCGTCGGCGGGCCAGGCGTAGTTGACCATGCCGATCTCCTCGGCCTCCCGGCCGGTGATGTTGTCGCCGGTGTAGTAGAGCTCCTTGGCCTTCCGCATGCCGAGGACGAGGGGGAAGATGGCGCCGTTGCGGGCGACGCCGAGGCCGCGCACGCCGGGATGGCCGATGCGGACGTCCTCGGCGGCGGTGACCATGTCGGACATCATCGCCATCTCGCAGCCGCCGGCGAGGGCGTAGCCGTGGAGCTGGGCGATGGTGACCTTGGCCATGTTCCAGTAGTACATCTGGATATCGGTGATCTGCTGCATGCCGGTGCGCATGTTCCAGAGCAGGCGGCGGCCCTGGTCGTCGACGGCGCGGTGGCGGCGGACGACGGCGTCGGCGCCGCGGCCCTGGGGCGGGGTGAGGTCGTAGCCGGCGCTGAAGCAGCGCCCGGCGCCCTTGACGATGATGACGCGGATGCTGTCGTCGGCCTCGTAGTCGTGGAGGGCCTCGCTGAACTCGAAGAGGAGCTCCTGGGAGAGGGCGTTCATCTTCTCGGGGCGGTTGAGGGTGATGCGACCGACACGGCCGTCGGTGCCGACGCGGTCGAGGAGCAGGGTTTCGTAGTCGGGCATGGGGAGTCTCCTGGAGGTTGGGGTGCGGGGATTATAGGAGGGGCGGAGGCGGGGGATGCGGGGGTTAGGGCGAGAGGACGGTGACCGCGTCGGCGGGGAATCGCCGGTCGAGTGTGTAGACGGGAAGGTTCCCAGCGCGAGCAGCGCTCCAGATCAGCGCGTCCGGAATAGACACGCGTCCAGAAGGCTGGCACTTCGCCAGTGCCCCGAGGACGACCTCTTTGGGAAGGTCGAGCACTTCAAGATTGTCCTGTGGAGCAGAGCAAGCAGGTGATCCACGACTTCACTGCGAGAAGCGCCGTAGTAGGACATGAGCACGTGGGCTGTCTCAGCGACTACCACGTCGGTCACCACCAATTCATCTCCCCCCTCAATGAGGCGGACGCTCGCGGGGAAGAGATGTGTCGGATCCCTGGTGAGGTAGCGGACAACCACGGAGGTGTCGAGGAGAGCCCTCACCTATTCGCCGCTCGGCCGGATGCGGTCCGTGCGCTCCAAGCGTCCGCGCGCTTCGTCCCACTCATCTTCTGAGAGGGTTCTCTTGATAAAGGGCGCGAGGCTTCCTGCGAGCGACTCGTTGTGCACGGGGGGCAGCAGGAAGGCGACCATCTCACCGTCGCACTCGACCTCGATGATCTCGCCCTCGTCGCCCCAGCCGAACTTCTCGCGCAGGTCCGGGGCGATGACGACGACTTCCTTGCTTCGCGACACGCTTGCCATGCCCTTACTGTAGCAGACGGGCCGGCGCGTTCCCAGCGGTACTTGACCCGTTCACCCCAGGCCGAGGCGCTCGGCGAGGCCGATGCGCTGGAGCTTGCCCGTCGGGCCGACCGGGATCTCGTCGACGAAAACGACGGTGCGGGGGACCTTGAAAGGCGCAAGGTGCTCGCCGCAGAGGTCGCGGACGGCTGCCGCGTCCAGAGCGGTGCCTTCGTTGCGGATGACGGCGGCGGCCACATCCTCGCCGAGGGTGGCGTGGGGGAGGGCGAAGCAGACGGCCTGGCGCACGGCCGGGTGGCGGAGGATGACCTCTTCGACCTCGCGGGGGGCGACCTTCTCGCCGCCGCGGTTGATGAGCTCCTTGAGGCGGCCGGTGAGGAAGAGGTAGCCGTCCCCGTCTAGGTAGCCCTCGTCGCCGGTGCGGAACCAGCCGGCGCCGGTGAAGGCGTCGGCGTTGGCCGCGGGGTTGGCCTCGTAACCGGCGGTGACGCTATCGCCGCGGATGGAGACCTCGCCGCGCTCCCCGGCGGGGAGGGGGTCGCCGGCGGGATCGAGGATGGTCAGCTCGATACCGGTGGGGCGGCCCACGGAGCCCGGCTTGCGGACGCCCGGAGGGAGGGGCTGGGCCGCCATCTGGTGCGTGGCCTCGGTCATGCCGTAGGCCTCGATCATGGGCGCGCCGAACGTCTCCTCGATGCGCTCGAGAACGACCGGCGGGAGGGGCGCGGAGGAGGAGCGGACGAAGCGCAGACTCGCCCGTTCGAGCGTCTCCGCGTGGCGTGAGGCTCGGGAGAGGATGAGCTGGTGCATCGTGGGGACGGCCGTGTACCAGGTGGGACGGAAGGCGTCGAGCCACTCGAAGAAGCGGAAGGCGTTGAAGTCGCCGGGGCAGGCGATGGCGCCGCCCGCGGCGAGGGGCGCCAGCAGCCCGGCGATGAGCCCGTGGATGTGGAAGAGCGGCATCACCATCAGGCAGCGGTCGGCGGCGGTGAGGGCGAGGGACTCCGCGATGTTTGCGGCTGAGACGGCGAGATTCGCGTGCGTCAGGGGCACCGTCTTGGGGCGGGAGGTGGTGCCGGAGGTCTGCAGGACGAGGGCGACATCGCCCGGGGAGGGGGGCGGACCGGGGGCGGCGGGAACGGACTCGCCGTTCTCGGTCAGGGTCAGGTCCAGGCCGTCGCCCTGCAGGTCGAGGCGGCGGACCCCGGGGAGGGCCGGGATCTCCCCGGCGCCGGGGCTCGCGACGATGGCGCGCACACCCAGCTCCTCGAAGGAGAGGGCCAGCTCCTCCTCGCGGTAGCGGGGGTTGAGCGGGGCGGCGGTTCCGGCGGTGGCGGCGGCGAGGAAGGCGGCGGCCATGCCCGGGCTGTTCGAGAGGACGAGGGCGACGCGATCGCCGGGGCCGATGCCGGCGCCGCGGAGCTGCCCGGCGAGGGACTCGACCGATGCGCGCAGCTCGGCGTAGGTGGCGTCGCGACCGGCGGCGACCTGAACGGCGGTGGCGGTGGGGGCGCCGGCGGCGAGCAGCTCGGGCACCGTCGCCGCCGCGGTCACGCTAGCGTTCCGCCGTGGCCCGCGGCGACTCGATGCCGAGGGAAGCGAGGTGATCGCGCATGTACTGGGGGGCGCCGGGCGTGCCCACCTGGTAGGTGTCACCCTCGTGCCGGGGAACGACGCCGAAGGCGGTATTGAACTTGTGCGAGAGCTCGACGGTGCCGGCCGTGATCGCCAGCTCGAGCACCTCGCGCTCGCTGAAGTGCTCGCGTAGCTCGGCGAAGAAAGCGTCGTCGATGGAGCGGGCGTCGTCCGCGATCCAGCGCTCGACGAAGAGCATGGCGAGCTTCACGCGGGGTTCGAGGTCGGAGCGCCCGGGGTCGTGGATGGCCGCGATGGTGCCCTCGTCCATGCCGTCCTGCTGCGCCGCAGCAGTGCGCGCGGGCGCTCAGAAGTCGCAGTCGTGGAGGGTGGCGGACTTGATGCGGATGAGATCGCGGATGCGCGGCTCGAGGGAGCCGTATTCCCAGAGGGTGCCCCACTGGACCTGGAACGCCTCCCAGAGCTCGGGGTGCTTGCTGTAGATGCCGGCGAAGCCCGCATCGTTGTCGTCGAGTCGTGGCATGACCACACCTCCGGCGGTTATCGCGGGGGACATGATACGCGCGGGCGGGACACGGGGGCCGTCGGGCGCGTGGGGTCAGCGCGAGCGTTGGCGGGGCGCTCAGGCAGGCTTGAGCGCGAGCGTCTGGTTCACGTCGACGCCGATGGCGGGGCCCATGGTGCTGGTCAGCGTGACCGAGCGGATGAAGGCGCCCTTCACGTCCGGGCGGGCCTCGTTCACGGCCTCGATGAGGGCGGCCATGTTGTCGCGCAGCTTCTCCTCCTCGAAGGAGGCCTTGCCGAGGGGCACGTGGATGTTGGCGAGCCGGTCGAGGCGGAACTCGACGCGGCCGCGCTTCGCCTCTGCGACGGTGCGGCCGATGTCCTCGGGCGCGACGACGGTACCGGAGCGGGGGTTGGGCATGAGGCCGCGGGGGCCGAGGACGCGGCCGAGGCGGCCGACCTTGCCCATCATCTCGCGGGTGGCGATGGCCGTGTCGAACTCGGTGAAGCCGTCCTGAACCTGCTGGATGAGGTCGTCGCCGCCGACGATGTCGGCGCCCGCCTCCTGGGCCTCGCGGGCAGGCTCGCCCTCGGTGAACACGGCGATACGCACTTCCTTGCCGATGCCGTGGGGAAGGACGGTGCTGCCGCGGATCTGCTGCTCGGCGTGGCGCGGATCGAGGCCCGTGAGCATGTGCATCTCGACGGTCTCGTCGAACTTCGCCGTGGCGGTCTCCTTGACGAGGGCGATGGCCTGCTCGGGGGAGTACCGCTCGTTGCTGTCGAACTTGTCGGTGGCGGTGGTGTAGCGCTTGCCTCGCTTCATGGCGGGTACTCCGGGTCAGTCCTGGACGTCGATGCCCATGCTGCGGGCGGTACCGGCGATGATGTTCATGGCGCCGTCGATGTCGTTGGCGTTGAGGTCGGGGAGCTTGGTCTCGGCGATGCGGCGGATATCGGCGCTGGTGACGGCGCCGGCCTTCTCGATCTTGGAGGCGCCGGCGCCCTTCTCCACGCCGGCGGCCTTGCGCAGGAGGTCGGCGGCCGGGGGCGTCTTGAGGACGAAGCTGAAGGAGCGGTCCTCGTAGATGGTGAGCTGGGCGGGGATGATGTTGCCCGCCTGGGCCTGTGTGCGGGAGTTGTACTCCTTGCAGAACTCCATGATGTTGGCGCCGTGCTGGCCGAGCGCGGGGCCGATGGGGGGTGCGGGATTCGCCTTCCCCGCCTCGATCTGGAGGGTGAGGACTGCGCGGACCTTCTTCGCCATGCCTGTCGGTTCTTTCTGTGCCCGCGGAAGCGCCTTCGCTCGCAGACGGATTGCCCGCCGTTTCCGGCGGGCTCGCCAAGTATCGGCCAGCATCGGGACACGGGCAACGCGGGGAAGGGCCAGCCGCTAGGCGCGGGCCCGGCGGAAGCGCCAGCCGTAGAGGAGGCCCCCGTAGTAGTTGAACCAGCGCCGCGCCTCGGGGTCCTGGAAGGGGTAGGCGGCGCCGAGCTGGCGGGCGGTGGCGAGGCCGGTCACGAAGCAGGTCTCCTGGCTGTTGATGAGGGTGTGGGCGCCGCAGTGCCAGGTCCGCCGCTTGCCCTGGATGAAGCGGAAGAGGGGCACGGTGAGGACGACGTGGCGGACATCGTGGACGATGTGCTGGAACCACCAGCGCTTCACGATGCGGTCCTCGGCGATGGGGGTGATGGGGTTGTAGGTGACCAGGCAGGGCTTGTCGGATTCCTTCGCCCAGGGCTGCTGGTTATGCATGATGTAGGTGATCTCGTAGTTGTCGGGGCGCGAGCCGTACTGCTCGATGAAGTTGCTGCGCGTCTCCAGGGGCTTCATCTCGTTGTCGGGGAGCACGGAGGCGTCGGAGTGGACGACGGTGTGGTTGTGGAGCTCGCTCTCGTAGCGGACGGAGGCGAGGATGTGGCGCTCGAGCATCGTGGGGTTGTCGAGGAGCATGAGCGTCTGGTTGGCGTTGCAGGCGAAAATGACGTCGTCGAAGGTCTCGCGCACGCCCTCGTGGTCCTCGACGACGACCTCGGATGACCGGCGGTAGACCTTGCGCACGGGGCGGTTGAGGGAGATGCGGTCGCGGAAGCCGGCGGTCAGGTTCTCGTAGATGCGGCGGGTGCCCTGGTCCCACGTGCGCATGGGGGTGGCGGTCTCGATATCGAAGAACTCGAGGTAGCGGGAGAAGAGGGCGGCGGGCATATCGAACACGTTCGTCGCCATGAGGAAGTTGACGAACATGGGCTTGAGCACCTTGTAGCGGAAGTCGCCGGAGAAGCCGCCGAGGTTCAGGACCGTGCCCATGCTGACGTAGTTGAAGGGGTTGAGGAGGTTGAGCAGCTTCGAGCGGGCGCGGGTGAGCGCGCCGAACCGGTGCAGGCGCCGGAGGAGGCGCTGGAAGCGCGCGATCTCGGGCTGGAGCTGGCGCCGGATCTCGGAGTCGAAGTCGTGGGCGTAGAGCTGGCCGTGGTACTTCACGCTGTAGTTGAAGCGCGTCTCGAGGAGGTCGATGCCGAAGCGCTCCATGAGCAGGAGGATGTGGTGGTAGACGGAGGGGATGAGGGCGGTGACGGAGATGTCGAAGGGGATGGAGCCGCCGCTGTCCTGGGGCATGTCGGCGGTGATGGCGTTCCCACCGATCTCGTCGCGGGCCTCGTAGAGGTGGAAGTCGAAGCGGCCGGGATCCTGGCTGAAGGCCCAGGCGGCCCCGAGCCCGGAGATGCCCCCGCCGATGATGGCGATCCGCCGCGGCGTCACCGCTTCCCCGCTCCCTGTCATGCCTTCACCCCGCCTTCGTCATCCGCGGGACGCTACTCCTCGCGCGCGGCAAGGGGGCGCATGCCGGCATCGGCGACATCCACGGGCACCAGGGTCCGGCGGAAGTCCCCCCTGCGCACGAGCGAGCGGACCTCGGGCAACACCATCGCGGCGGCGGTGAAGCCGACGCACCAGAGCGTGCCCGCCACGATGAGCAAGGGGCGCACGCCGGTGTAGTCCGAGAGCCACCCGAATCCGTAGTTCACGAACGCCATCTGTCCGGCGGCGAGCATGATGTAGAGGGACATCACGCGGCCCCGGAGCGCGTCGGGCGTGACGCGCTGCACGAACACGACGGTGACCGCCATGAAGCTCGCCTGGGTGGCCCCGGCGAGCACGCCGCCGGTAACGGCGAGGTGCGGCGTGGTGGCGAGGCCGAGGACGAATATGGCGAGGCCGCTGCCGAGGCCGACCAGGAAGAACACGCGCCCGAGGGCGGCGTCGTTGCGGATCATCGAGACGACGAGCGTCCCGACGATGGAGCCTGCGCCGATGCCGACGATGATGGCGCTGAACGTGACGTCGGCGCCACCGACGGCCGTCGCGAGGGTGGGCATCATCGAGTCGAACGCCATCGTGGCCCCGCAGTGGAAGCCGACGAGCACGAGCACGACGAGCAGGCGCGGTTCGCTCACCACGTAGCGAACGCCCTCCCGGATGTCGCGGACCACGGCGCCGACGGCAAGGCCGCGCCCGCCGGCGCCGGGGCCCCACGAGCTGCGGTACTCGAGCCGCAGGAGCTGCTGGAGCGCGAGTGTGAGAAACACCGCGGAGAGCGCGAAGACCGCGCCCGCGCCGATGGTGGCGAGGAGGGCGCCGCCCAGGAGCGGCCCGGCGAGGCGGGATCCGTGGCGGGTGATGCCGGAGAGGGCGACGGCGTTGAGCAGGTGCTCCTCGCGGACGACGTTGGGGACGATGGCCTGCTCGGCGGGCGTGCCGAAGGCGCGCGCAACCCCGTCGACGCTGGCGAAGACGAGCACGTGCCAGGGCTCGACGACGCCGGCGAAGGTGACGGCGGCCAATCCCGCGGCCATGACGATGCCGACGGCGTCGGCGCCGATGGCGATCAGGCGCCGATCGAGGCGGTCGGCGAGGGCGCCGCCGATGGGCCCGGCGAGGGCAAGCTGAACCATGCCGGCGAAGGTGACGGCGCCGACCCAGGCGCCCTGCCCGGTGAGCTCGAACACGAGCCAGCCGCGGGCGAGCAACATCGTCCAGAACGCCGCCGAGGCGAAGAAGGCGTTCCAGAAGACGCGCCGGAAGTCGGCGTAGAGCAAGGCCGGGTGCCGCTCGGTGATGCGCGCCAGCAGGGACGGGCTTCTGTTCACTCAGTCCTCGCGCCGAACCCTACGCCCACCGCGGAGGGAACGGGAGCGGAGCGCCCTTCACTTCCACGGGCAGTGCCGGCGCCTCAACCGGTGCAGAACGCTTGAGCAGGGAGCGGTCCCGGGCGGGCCCTAGTACTTGGAGACGTTGATCTCCTCCATGCGCCCGGTGACGAGATAGATGACGCGCTCGCAGATGTTCGTGCAGCGGTCGGCGATGCGCTCGAGGTTGTGGGCGGTCCAGAGGTAGTAGGTGTTGCGCTCGATCTTGGTGGGATCCTCGATCATGCCGCGGAAGGCCTCGTCGTAGACGGCATCCTGGAGGCGATCGACCTCGTCGTCGGCGTCGCAGACGCGGCGGGCCTCGTCGACGTTGCGTTCGACGTAGGCGTTGAGGCTATCGCGCAGCATGGCGATGGCGCGATCGGCCATGGCGGGGATGTAGCCCATGCGGCGGGGGAGGTCTTCGGACTCGCCGAGGCGGAGGTTGATGCTGGCGATGCCCTCGGCATGATCGCCGATGCGCTCGAGGTCGGTAATGATCATGAGCGCGCTCATGACGGCGCGGAGGTCGGTGGCGAGGGGCTGCTGGGAGGCGATGACGAAGAGGGCGGACTCCTCGATGTCGAAGCGCTTCTTGTTGATCGCCAGGTCTTCTTCGATGATGCGCTGGGACCACTCGAGGTCCGCCGAACGAAGCGCCTCGACGCTATCGACCACGGCCTTCTCGGCCATGGAGCCAAGGATGAGGACGTCATCCTGGAGTTCGGCGAGCTCCTTCTCGAAGAGCTCTCGGGGCACGTGATACCGCCCTTCTTAGCCGAAGCGCCCGCTGATGTAGGCCTCCGTACGCTGGTCGGCCGGCTGAGTGAACATCGTCTCCGTGGGAGCATACTCTATGAGCTGTCCCGTGATTTCCTCGTCGGTGAGCATGAAGGCGGTGTAGTCGGAGACGCGGGCTGCCTGCTGCATGTTGTGGGTGACGACCACGATGGTGTAGTCCGTGGCCAGCTCCCGCATGAGGTCCTCGATGCGGAGGGTGGCGATGGGGTCGAGGGCGGAGCAGGGCTCGTCCATGAGGATGACATCGGGGTTGTTGGCGAGCGCGCGGGCGATGCAGAGGCGCTGCTGCTGGCCACCGGAGAGCGCGAGGCCGGACTTCTTCAGGTCGTCCTTTACCTCCTCCCAGAGGGCGGCGCGCTTGAGCGAGCTCTCGACGAGGTCGTCGAGGTTGCCGCGGAAGCCATTCACGCGGGCGCCGAAGGCGACGTTGTCGTAGATGGACTTGGGGAACGGGTTCGGCTTCTGGAAGACCATGCCGATGCGGCGGCGAACCTCGACGGGGTCGACTTCGGAGCCATAGATGTTGGCGTTGCGGTAGGTGACGGTGCCCTCGATGGTGACGCCGGGGATGAGGTCGTTCATGCGGTTGAGGCAGCGCAGGAGGGTGCTCTTGCCGCAGCCGGAGGGGCCGATGAGGGCGGTGACCATCTTGCGGGGGATATCGAGGCCGACGCCGGTGAGGGCCTGCTTGCCGCTGTACCAGAGGTTCAGATCGGAGATGGAGAAGGCGAGATCGCCCTCGGGCCTGGCCACGTTCTCGGACGGCCGGTGCTCGGCGGCGGGGCGGCCACGAAGGGCCTCGCGGCTGCGCTCATCGGTTGGGGCGGTGGAACGGACCCGGATCGACATTGGACCTCACATCCTACTGGATCAGTTTCGGCGCAAGCGGTCGCGGACCACGAGCGCGAGGGCGTTGAGCCCGATGACGGCGATCATGAGGACGATGATTCCCGCGGCGGCGTTCGCACGGAACTCGGGCTGGGGACGGATCGTCCAGTTATAGACCTGGATCGGCAGCGTGGTGAACGAGTCGAGCAGGCCATGGAAGCTGAGGGAGGGGTCGAAGGCGATGAAGGTGAAGGCGCCGATCATGATGAGGGCGGCGGTCTCGCCGGCGGCGCGGGCCACGGCGAGGATGGTGCCCGTCATGATGCCGGGCATGGCGCCGGGGAGGACGTGGTTCCAGACGGTCTGCCAGCGGGTGGCGCCGAGGGCGAGGGAGCCCTCGCGGATGCTGGGGGGGACCTGGTTGATGGCCTCGACGGAGGTGATGACGGTCATCGGCAGGATCATGAGGGCGAGGGTGAGGGCGCCGGCGAGGATGCTCGGGCCGAGCTCCATGAGCCGCACGAACACGGCCAGGCCGAGGATGCCGTAGATGATGCTGGGGACGCCGGCGAGGTTGGCGATGTTGAGGCGGACGGTGGTGAGGATCCCGTTCTGGGGGGCGAACTCCTCCATCCAGACGGCGGCGCCCACGGCCACGGGGATGGCGAAGATGACGGTGAAGACGAGCACCCAGACCGACCCGAGGATGCTCGAGCGGATGCCCGCGCGCTCGGCGAAGCGGGAGGGGTAGTTCGAGAGGAAGTCCCAATCGAGGGAGGGGATGCCGACGATGGCGTTATCGATGCCGAGGATGACCAGGACGACGAGGCCGAGCAGGGTGGCCACGAGGAGGATGTAGCGCGAGGCGCGCGACCACGCCTGCCGGCGGGCGACGCCGCCCTCGGCGCGCAGGGTGACGGAATCGGGAGTGGTTCCGGCGACGGCCATTACTCGTACGCCTCCCGGAAGCGGCGGACGATGATCTGGGCCGCTACGTTCAGGACGAAGGTCATGAGGAAGAGGAGGGCGCCCACGGCGAAGAGCGAGGTGTAATCGGTGGTGCCGCGGGCGGCATCGCCGAGGGCGACCTGGAGCATGTAGCCGGTCATGGTCTGGATGCTCTCGAGGGGGGAGAGGGAGAGGGTGGGGGTGGAGCCGGCGGCGACGGCCACGATCATGGTCTCGCCGATGACGCGGGCGATGGCGAGGAGGATGGCGGCCATGATGCCGGAGATGGCGGCGGGGAAGACGACGCGGAAGGCGACCTCGAGGCGGGTGGCGCCGAGGCCGTAGGCGGCCTCGCGCAGGTCGCGGGGGACGCTCGCCATGGCGTCCTCGGAGACGGAGGCGATGATCGGCAGGATCATCACGCCGAGCATGATGCTGGCGGAGAGCGAGTTGAAGAACGAGACGCTATCGCCGAAGAGGGGGAGGAGGACGTCGTCGGAGATGAAGGTGAGGGCGAAGTTGGCGTAGACGACGGTGGGGACGCCGGCGAGGAGCTCGAGCAGGGGCTTGAGGAAGCGCCGCGTCTGGACATGGGCGTACTCGCTCAGGTAGACGGCGGCGGCGAGGCCGAGGGGGAGGGCGATGAGCATCGACCAGAGGGTGACGTTGACCGTGCCGAGAACCAGCTCCCAGACGCCGAAGCTGCGGGGGTTGAAGAGCGTCTGCCACTCGTTCCCGGGGTTGAAGAAGTGCCAGAAGGAGATCTCCTGGAAGAACCCGATGGCATCGGCGAAGAGCACGTAGACGATGGCGAAGGTGGTGGCGATGGAGACGGCCGCGCACAGAACGAGCGAGAGCATGATGAGGCTCTCGCCGGGGCGGGAGAGAGGGCGCTTGCGGATGGCACGGGAGAGATCGGAGCCGTCGGGAGAGCTCGCTAACGCCACGCGGAGCCTCCGCGGGGTTCGGGATCAGGCTTGCTCATCGCGGCACGAGGGTGCGCGGTCGCTGTTAACAGACGGGGAAGGGGTTCCGGGTTGAGCACTCGCGCGGACAGTATGAACAGACGATTAAGGGGTCGTTAACACAGCGGGGGAGGGTCAGGCGGGGGCGCCTGCGACCTCATCCAGGGCCAGCTCCAGCAGCTCCGCGAGGTGGTCCCAGCCGTACCAGGGGAGGGTGTCGTTGAAGGCGCGCCAGCCGTGGTAGATGACGCCCAGCTCGAACAGCCAGCGGGCGCGGAAGAACTCCATCCGGGCGAGGGCCTCGCCCCCGCGGGCATGCTCGTAGGTCTGCACGAAGTAGGTGTCGCGGGCGGGCGCGAAGGGAGCGCCCTTGAGGTGCCCGAGGGCCATCACCTGGCCGACGTCGTTGCGGACGTCGCCGAGCCGCGCCTGCTCCCAGTCGACCACCGCCGCGACCTCCCGCGCCCGGAAGAGGTAGTTGAAAATGTTGATATCGCCCTGGCAGAAGCCGACGGGCGCGCCCCCGGGGACATGCTCCAGGAGGACGTCGAGGGCGCGGCGGAGGATGGGGGCGTCGGCGCCGGGGAAGCGGGCCATGCGCTCGCCGACAACCTCCAGCTCGGCGCGGGTGGCGGCGGAGGCAGAGTCGGGGACGGAGAGGACGGAGTCGAGGCCGAACGCTCGCCAGTCGAGGGCGTGGATACGGACGACCATCTCGGCGTAGGCGCTGAAGCTCGCCTCCGGGCCGGCGACACCCATGTGGGGCGCATCGACCCACTCGAGTACGGCGAAGGGGGCGCCGAGCGCCTCCCGGCCCGGCTCCTCGCCCACGACGGCTGGGACGGGAACGGGGGAGGGGGCGAGGAGGCGCAGCACGGCCGCCTCGCGGAGGATGTCGTAGGGCTCGAAGATGCCGCGGTCGCGCTGCAGGCGGAGGAGGACGTCGGGGAGGGGTGCGTTCGCGAGGGTCGCGCGCAGGATGAGGTTCGAGGCGCCGCCTTCGACCGGGCGCAGGGCGAGCACCTCGGCCTCGCCGAAGCCGTCGAGGGTTCGTAGCCAGGCCTGGAAGGCCGCGGCCGCCGGAATCTCCATCGAGCGCATCCTCCCACTTGCGTGCGGGCAGGGTACCGGGAACGACAGGCGCGCTCCAAGGTGCAGGGCCGCCCTCCCTATACTCTCCGCGTGACCGTTCGCGAAGACACCTGCTACCGCCACTCGAGTCGCGATGCGCGCGTACGCTGCCAGCACTGCGAGCGGCCCATCTGCACGGCGTGCATGGTCTCGGCGGCGGTCGGGTTCCAGTGCCCCGAGTGCGTGCGGGAGGGCCAGCGGCGGACGCGGCAGCCCGCGATCGGGGCGCGCGCGCCGATGGTGGTGACGCACAGCCTGATCGCCATCAACGTGGTCATCTGGTTCATCACGGCGGCGGTCACGGGCGATGTCTCGCTGTGGGGCGGGCAGATCACGTCGGTGCACCTCGACTACGCGCTGCTGGGGCGCTTCGTGGCGGACGGCGAGACCTACCGCCTGGTGACCTCGGGGTTCCTGCACTACGGGCTGCTGCACCTGGGGATGAACATGTTCGTGCTGTGGTGGCTGGGGCGGCTGCTGGAGCCGGGCATCGGCGGGGCGCGGCTGCTCCTCATCTATGCCGTCGCGCTGGTGGGCGGGTCACTGGGGGCGCTCCTGCTCGACCCGAACTCGCTCACGGCGGGCGCCTCGGGGGCGGTGTTCGGGCTGGGGGGAGCGGTGGTGGTAGCGGAGCGGGCCTCGCGGTTCCGGGGACAGAACACGGGGGTGCTGGGCTTCCTCGTGATCAACATCGTCATCTCCCTCGCGATCCCGGGGATCTCGCTGGGAGGGCACCTCGGCGGGGCCCTGCTGGGGGCGCTGGCGGCGGGGGTGCTGTGGGGCTCGCGGCGATGGCCGGTCTACGTCCGGCTGGCGGGGGAGGCGGCGCCGTTGCGTCTGCTGCCGGAGCTGGTGGTCGCGGGGCTGGGTGCGGGCACGGTCTGGCTGGCGCTCAACGTGGTCGCCCCGCGCTGGTACGACCCGTTCTTCTAGAGGGCATGTGTTACAGGAACGGCGACTCTGTAACACGCACCTCTCAGGATGTTCGAGAACCGCGATTTCTGTAACAGATGATGGGCCGGGTGTTCGAATAGTCGGATTTCGGTAACACGTTCCCCGAGGGGTTCGATACGGGGCGCAGGCAGCGGATCGCTCGCCCGGTTGGAGGGCTACTGTACGATAACCAGCCCGCCGACCTTAACGGACGAGAGAAAGCAGGGCCGACCATGGCCATCGACCGCATCATCCGCGTGGACATGACCACGGGCGACGTGACGGAGGAGCGGGCGCCGGAGGCGTACGCGCTCCTCGGCGGACGCGCCCTCACCTCGCGGATGCTGCTGGAGGAGACGGACGCCCGCATCCATCCCCTGGGCGAGGCGGCGAAGCTGTTCATCGCGCCGGGCTTGCTGGCGGGCACGGCGGTCACGACAAGCGGCCGCACGAGCTTCGGCTTCAAGAGCCCGCTTACGGGCGGGACGAAAGAGGCGAACGTCGGCGGGCAGATCGGGCACCGGCTGGCGCGGCTCGGGATCAAGGCGATCGTCCTCTCGGGGGCCTCGCCCGACGGCTGGAAGCGGCTCGACATCGACGGCGCGGGCGCGCGGCTCTCGTCGGCGGAGGACCTGGCGGGGCGCAGCAACTACGACCTTCACCGCGAGCTGGTGGGGGAGGCGCTGCGGACGCGCGCCGCGGCGACCATCGGACCGGCGGGGGAGCACCGCATGGCCTCGGCCTCGGTGGCGGTGACGGACCCGGAGGGTCGCCCGACGCGCCACGCCGCGCGCGGCGGTCCGGGGGCGGTGATGGGCGCGAAGGGCCTGAAGGCGATCGTCGTGGACGACGCCGAGGGCGTTCGCACGGTACCCGGGGAGAACGCGAAGGCGTTCAAGAGCGAGGTCGTGAAGTTCAGCAAGATGGTGCTGGAGGACCCGCGCGTCCAGAACACGAGCCGCTACGGCACGGCCGGGGTCATCAAGTTCGTCAACCGCGACAACGTGCTCTCGATGCCAACGCGGAACCACCGCGAGGGGAGCTGGGAGCGGGCCGACTCGATTAGCGGGCAGGTGATCGAGGAGCTGGGCAAGGAGCGCGGGGGCAAGATGCTGCCCTGCATGGCGGGCTGCATCATCAAGTGCGCCATCCTCTACAACGACGAGCACGGCGAGCACGTGACGACGGCGCTGGAGTTCGAGACGATCGCGCTGCTCGGCTCGAACCTGGAGATCGGGCCGGCCGACGCGGTGGCGGAGCTGGACCGGCTCTGCGACGACATCGGGCTGGACACGATCGAGGTGGGGAACGCGATCGGCGTGGCGATGGAGGCGGGGGTGCTGGGGTGGGGCGACTGGGAGGGGACGAAGCGCCTGCTCGACGAGGATGTCCGCGGGGGCACGCCGCTGGGACGCATCATCGGGGGCGGGACGGCGCATGTGGCCGCCACCTACGGCATCGACCGGGTACCGGTGGTGAAGGGCCAGGGGCTCCCCGCCTGGGAGCCGCGCACGCTCAAGGGGATGGGGATCACCTACAGCACGAGCCCGCAGGGCGCGGATCACACCGCCGGCATGGTGACCGCTCGCGGGGCCACGGCGGACACGCTCGTGAAGCAGAGCCGCCACGAGCAGCTCGTGATGATGGCGGTAGACTCGGTGGGGGTGTGCCAGTTCACGAACGCGCTTCCGGGGGACATGGCGGCCTTCATCAGCGAGCGCTTCGGCGAGGCGATGACGGACGAGGATTTGCTGGCCCTCTCGCGGGACGCGATCGAGACGGAGCGCGAATTCAACCGTCGCGCCGGCTTCGACCGCGAGGACGACCGGCTGCCGCAGTGGCTCCGGGAGGAGCCCCTGCCCATGCCCGACGGCCCCTCGGTGTTCGATATCGAGGATGCGGTGGTGGACGAGGTCTGGGCGTAACGGTATTCGTACGAATACTCGGGGGCGCGAACGATGGCGCGTGAGGGTTCACGCTCTCGCCCTGGTATCTTCCACAAACAACTTGCTTGCCTTAGAGTAGTGGCTGCACGTCAGCAACGAACAACCGGCAGGGCAAGGGACCGTGGCGACACTCGACACGCACCGCGCAATGAAGAGACTACAGGACGCAGGAGCGTCTGAACCGCTTGCCGCAGCTACTGTGGATGTCGTCGAAGAGGCTGCGGACCAGCTGGTGGGGAGGGACTACCTGCGGGCAGAGCTCCGGCGGGTAGAGCTAACGATTGGCGGGATGATGCTGGCCATGGCGGCGGTTGCGATCACAGTCGCAGAACTGGTCTAGACCATTAGGTTGATGCGGCGCGCATGGTGCGGAGCTGCGCAGCGTGCTCGTCGGAGTGATCCGCACCGAAGACCATGAGGTCGGCCACCGTGACCACCCCAATCTGAGGGTGGTTGGCGGTGCGCTCCCAGGCTTCGGGGGAGCACTCGCGCAGGAGCTCGGCGGTCCCGTAACGGACCTGCTGGAAAGCGCTCAAGGCGGCCTCGGCGTCGCGGAAAACGTAGAGGAGCTTCCGCTTCCAGGCCTCCTGGTCGTAGACGGGGAGGTCGGGCTCGGCGCCGGCGAGGGCGAGGCGGATGCGGACGGCCCCCACGAGCTCGGAGTCGGCGAGGTGGATGACAACGTCGCGCATGGACCAGTCCTCGCCGGGGGGGCGGCGATTGAGGGTGGCGGGGCCGGTCCCGGCGAGGGCCTCGCGCACGAGCGCGGGTCCGCGGACGAAGCGCTCGAAGGCGTCGGCGTGGGGCTCGGGGATGCGCGGCATCGGCACAGTGTAGGAGAGCGCTCGCTTCGCTCGCTGAGGAGAGCGCCGCGCGAGCGCGCCTGAGGAGAGCGCTCGTCGCTGCGCGCCTGAGTGGGCGTTGCGGTCAGGTGAGCCAGTAGTCGGAGGCGTAGGGGATGAGGCCGAGCTTGCGGGCGACGGACTGGGAGGCGGTGTTCTCCCAGGAGGTGCTGTAGAGGGGTTCGGCGCCGAGTTCGCGGACGGCGCCCGCCCAGGCGGCAACGACGGCCACGGCGAAGCCGTGCCCGCGCGCGGCGGCGCTTGTCTCGACGCCGGCTTCGTGAGCCTCGGGCGTGATGCGCACGCTGCCACAGACGGACACGGCGCGACCTCCGCGGACCACGGCGATCAGCGGCTCGCTCTTGCCGATGTCCTCAAGCCACGGTTCGAGGTCGGCGCCGCGGAGGAGCCCGGCGTTGGCGGGAGTCAGCCGAACGATGCCTGCGCCGTGCGGGGGGAGGTCGGCGGGGAAGCGGTAGGCGGGGCCGGCCCAGGCCTCGCCCGCGGGGGCGTCGAGGACCTCGCGGTAACGCGCGTCGTGGCGGGGCGGCGTCCGCAGGTCGGCGGGTGCAGGTTCGTCCGCGACGAGGGCTTCGAGGCGGGTGGCAAGGTCATCGGGGAGGTCGTGGCGGAAGCGCCAGCGGTTGCCGTCCACTGTGCGGCCGAGGAAGAAGCGGGGAGCGGGGTCGCGGTGGAGGGCGTTGCGTTCGACCATGCGCCCGCGCTCATCGTGAACGTAGAGGGCGCGCAGGTGGAGTTCGAGCCATTGGGTCGCAGACGCCACGGTCACCTGCAAGAGGGCCGGCTACGCAGGAGCGGCGTCCTCGACGACGAGTCCACGGCCAACCGCATGCAGGGCGTTCATGACAGGAGTGAGGTGTGAGCCGTAGTCAGGGTCGACGAGCCTGCGAACAGCGGCTTCGCTAATCTTGAGGCGGCGGGCGAGCTGAACGGCGGTCACGCCCTGCTCCCGCATGGCGGTGTAGAGGGCGAGCTTGGCCGCAACCAGGGGAGGCACGGGGACAAGGTGCTGGCCCGGTCGGGGGGAGCTCGGCGTGGGAAGCGACTCACCCTTCTTGACATGGGTCGCCAGCATCGCGACGAGCGCGTCCTCAGCCATCGCGAGGGCTTCTTCCGCGTCCGTCCCGCCCGTGAGGGCGCCGCGGACATCGGGGAACGTGACGAAGAAGCCATCGGGATCTTCCGGGTGCAGTTCACAGGGGTAGGCGTATCGCACGGCTACCAATCCTCTCGTTCAATCCCCAAGTCTCGCAACATAGATGCCAGAAGCCCTCGCCCGATCTCCGACCGCTTCACGGTCGTTTGCCTGTTTCCCACGTACCGGGTGGCGTGGCTGCCCTTGCCCTGTCGATAGTCGACCTCAAACTCAAGGCTCCTTCTTCTCGCGTAGCGCCTCGCCCTCCTGATGAACTCTTCGCCGTTCACGGGTGCTCGGTTATCACACGGCCCAGGCCCGCTCGTCAAGGCGAATCGGCATGCTCTCCTATGAGGGGCCGGTGCTACACTGCCTGAACCTATGCCTCCGGCTCAGCGCGACTACTACGAGGTGCTCGGGATCGCCCGAAATTCGTCCGCGGACGAGATCAAGCGGGCGTACCGGAAGCTCGCCATGGAGTACCACCCGGACCGTAATTCGAGCAGCGATGCGGCCGAGCGGTTCAAGGAGATCAACCGCGCCTACGAGGTGCTCTCCGACGGCGACAAGCGCAGCGCCTACGACCGCTTCGGCCACGCCGGCGTGGACGGGGCGGGCGGGCCGGCGGGATTCGACGGCTTCCAGACGTTCGAGGGCTTCGGGGACATCTTCGACGCCTTCTTCAGCGGCGCCGGGGGACGGGGCGGACGGCGGCGGGGTCCAGCGCGCGGGGCCGACCTGCGCGCACGCATCACGCTCACCTTCGAGGAGGCGGCGTTCGGCACGGAGAAGGAGCTCGAGTACATGCGGCTCGAGCACTGCAACGAATGCTCGGGTTCGGGCGCGGCGCCGGGCAGCTCGCCCGAGGTCTGCCCCGAGTGCAACGGCGCCGGTGAGATCCGGCGGGCGCAGCAGAGCGTCTTCGGGCAGTTCGTGAACGTCTCGACGTGCGGGCGCTGCCGGGGCGAGGGGCGGGTCATCACCAACCCGTGCGAGGAGTGCCGGGGACGCGGGGGCGTGCGCCGCCAGCGCCAGATCAGCGTCAAAATCCCCGCCGGCGTGGACGACGGCCAGCAGGTGCGGCTCTCGGGCGAGGGGGAGGTGGGGGAGCGCGGCGGCCAGCCGGGGAACCTCTACGTGCTGCTCGACGTGGAACCGCACGAGGTCTTCGAGCGGCTCGACGACCACATCCTCTACGACCTGCCCCTGAACATGGCGCAGGCGGCCCTCGGCACGAGCCTGAAGGTCCCCACGCTCGACGGCGACGCCGACTTCGACGTGCCCGCGGGCACGCAGAGCGACGACGAGTTCGTGCTGCGCGGCCGGGGCATTCCCCGCCTCAACGGAAACCGGCGGGGCGACATGATCGTGCGGGCGACGGTGGTCGTGCCGGAGTCGCTCACGGAGGAGCAGCGGGAGCTCCTGGAACAGCTCGCCGACACGCTGGGCACACCCTCCCTGCCGCACCGCCAGAAGAGCCTCCTCGAGCGGCTGCGCGACGCCGTCGCCGGGTAGCGCCGGCGGGCGCGCTGGCATGACCGGCCTCTGGTACGAGATCACGGCGGAGACGCCACCGTCCCTGGTCGAAGGCGTCTCCGACATCCTGCGGGGAGCGGCGCCGGGCGGGGTCTCGGTCGAGGAACCGGTCGACCTGCTGGGGCCGGAGGAGGGGTTCGCGGTGCGGGCCGGGGAGCCCGTGGCGCTGCGGGTCTACCTGCCGGCGAGCGAGCTGGGGGCGGTGCTCACGCAACGCCTGCGCGAGGAGCTGGGCGACTTCCCCGAGGTCGAGCTGACGGCGCGGCCGCTGTACGAGCAGGACTGGTCGGTGAGCTGGCGCGAGTTCTTCGGGCCGGTGGAGGCGGGGCGCGTCGCGATCGTGCCCTCGTGGGTCGAGTACGAGGCGGCGGCGGAACAGGTCATCGTGCGGCTCGACCCCGGGCAGGCGTTCGGCACGGGCCACCACGAGACGACGCGGCTCTGCCTGGCCGCCCTCGACGAGGCTGTGCAGCCGGGCATGCACGTGCTCGACGTGGGGGCGGGGTCCGGAATCCTGTCGATTGCGGCGGTGAAGCTGGGCGCATCGCGTGTCGACGCCTTCGAGATCGACCCGATCGCGGCGGACGTGGCGCGGTCCAACTGCGCGGCGAACGGCGCCGAGGCGCGGGTCACGGTGCACGGCGCCTTTCCCGGCGAGGGTGTACCCGCGGCGGACCTCGCGGTCGCGAACGTGAGCGCCCGCGCGGACATCGAGCTGGCCCCGGTGCTGGCGGCGTCGCTGAAGCCCTCGGGGCGTCTGCTTGCGAGCGGGTTCCTTGCCAGCGACCGCGACGACGTGCTGGCCGCCTTCGCAGAGCACGGCCTGGCGCCGGAGGGGGAGCGCGAGGAGCACGAGTGGATGCTCCTGGAGCTGGCGGCGGGCTGATGGAGGTACTGCCGCGCGTCTGCGTGCCGGAGGGCGTCGGGGTGGGGGTGCTGACGCTAACGGGTGCGCGTGCGCGCCACCTGGCCGGCTCGCGTCGCCTGCGCAGGGGCGATGAGTTCCTCGCATTCGCAGGCGACGGACGCGAATACCGCGCCCGGGTCGAGGAGGCGTCGCGCGAACACGTCGCGGCGACGGTCCTCGAACTGGTGCGGGAGGAGCCACCCCTTCGGCGCACGGTCGAGGTGTGGTGCGCGAACGTGCGCGCCGGCCGCATGGAGTGGGCAATCGAGAAGTGCACGGAGGCGGGCGTCGACGTGTTCCGGCCGACCACGACGGAACGCTCGGCACGGGGCCGGGAGCTTTCGGAGGGGCGGCACGAGCGCTGGGAACGCATCGCGGTCGAGGCGGCGGAGCAGTGCGGGCGGCTCTACCTCCCGGTGGTCGCGCCGGTGACGCCGTTCGAGGCGGCGCTGCAGGCGTGGGAGGGGGCGCTCGTCCTCGCGAACCGGGAGGGGGCGGCGTGGGCGGAGGTCGCGGCAGGGCTGCCGGAGGAGGGACGGCTCGCGATCGCGGTGGGGCCCGAGGGCGGCTTCAGCGAGGGGGAGGTCGAGCGGGCGGGGGCGTCGGGGGCGGCGGTCGCCTCGTTCGGGGCGAACACGCTGCGCACGGAGACGGCGGCGGTGGTGGCGGTCGTGCTCGCGCGGAGCTAGGCGCTCGCGGCTAGCTCGCGGGCGCGGGCGAAGACGGCGTCGAACATGTCCTCGGTCAGCTTCCCCGTGAAGGTGTTGCGCTGGCTGGGGTGGAAGGAGTCGAGCAGGGTGCGCCCGTCGGGCAGGACCGCTTCGGCCATGTGGCCGAACTTCGCGCGGGGACGCATCCCGACGAGGTCGCAGACGGCATCGTGGGCGTAGGCGCCGAGCGCCACCACGACCCGCGCCCGGGCGAGCAGGTCGAGTTCGCGGCGGGCGTAGGGCATGCAGGCGGCGCGCTCCTCGCGGGAAGGGCGGTTGTCGGGGGGTGCGCAGCGCACGATCGCGCCGATGTAGGCACCGGCGAGCCGCAGGCCGTCGTCGATATCGGTGCTGGTGGGCTGGTTGGCGTAGCCGGCGCGGTGGAGGGCGCCGTAGACCCAGTCGCCGGAGCGGTCGCCGGTGAAGACCCGCCCGGTGCGGTTCCCCCCGTGGGCAGCCGGGGCGAGGCCAACAACGTAGAGCTCGGCATCGCGGTCGCCGAAGCCGGGGACGGGGCGCCCCCAGTAGGTCCAGTCGCGGTAGGCGGCGCGCTTCTCGCGGGCGACCTGCTCGCGCCACTCGACCAGCCGCGGACAGGCGCGGCAGTCCGCGATCTCGCGGTTCAGGGAGTCGAGAGCCCGGGCGTCGGTCAAGGGGCGTTCAGGCGAGGTCGACCACGCCACCATTGAGGGCCATGGCGACGATCCCGGCGCCGGCAGCGCTCCGGTCGAACTCCGCGGGGGTGAGACCGATGGGTTCGATAGCGACGGGGCCATCCCACAGGTCGTAGATGGCGTTGAACCGGGCGCCGTGCTCCATGGACTCGAAGCGCGCGGAGACGGCGATGACGTCGCAGTCGCTGCCGCGCCGCCAGTCGTCCCGCGCACGCGAGCCGAAGAGGAGGACCCTCGAAGCGCCTAGTTCGCTCACGGCCCTAGCGGCCAGGCGGCGGGCGGCCTCAAGGGTCGCCTCATGCTCGGCGAGGGCGGCGCGCTTCAGTTCCGCAGGCGGCGTGAGCACCACTCGAACACCTCCTCCGCCCCGGCCAGGGCTCTGCTCGCATTGGACTTGTCGTAGTTTCTGGCCGGGTTGCCGTTGGCAACATCAGGATAGCGGGTAGCGCTATACAGGGGATTCAGGTCCCGCGCCGCACCCAGGACCACCTCCGGAGCCTGAAGCTGTTCCGCCATATCGAGCAGATCGTGGGTCCGGGGAGGCAGGCCATCGGCCTCGCGAATCCAGAGGGCCTTGAGGGACGCCTCGGCAATCTGGTGCGAGAAGAACGCCACCATCTGGAAGAGACCGTCGGCGAGCGCCACGCGGGCGTCCTCAAGCTCGCGCTCGGCCATCCCCAGCCAGTTCTGCCAGTCCTGGGCCATGGGGCCAGTGTAGCGAAGCCGGGCTAGGCCGAGCGACGGCGGCGGCGCTTGCGGCGGCGGCGGCCGGCGGCAATGGGAAGGACGACCGTCGCGCCGATGGCTCCTATCGCGATGGCGAGGTGACGGCGTTGCTCCGAATCCATCCCGGAGAGGCGCTCGGCGGCCTCGCGGAGTTGTCGCGCGAGCTCCGCCGGCACACCGGGCGTCCCCTGCGAGAAGTCGAAGGTGTCCTGCGACGCGTCGGGGCCGGTCATGGGGTCGGGCGGAACCTGCATCGCTTCGAGTATACCGGGCGCGTCAGGCCGGGGCGGCGAGGGCGTCCGCGAGGAGCGCGAGGATGGCGGCCACCTGTCCCTGCGGCACGACGGCATCGGCAGCGGCGACCACTTCCGGCGGGGTCTCGGCCCCGCCGGCCACGCCGAGCGAGAGCGCCCGGGCTCCCGCGTGGCCGATGGTGCGGGCCACTTCGAACATGGCGACATCGGTCAGGTCGTCGCCGAGGACGATGACGGACACGGGGCGGAAGCGCTGGACGAGCGCCTCGACGGCGGCGCCCTTGCCGGCGCCGTCGGGGAGGACCTCCAGCACGAGCCGTCCGGGCTGCAGGCGGAACCCTTCGGGCAGGTCCGCGAGGGCGTCCCGGAGGGGGGCGGCGAGGGAGGGGTCGGCGCGGTAATGGAAGGCGACGGAACGCGCCTTCCACTCGATGCGCAGGGCCGTGCCCAAAAGGCGCTCCCCGACGGCGAGCGCGAGTGCTTCCAGGCGGTCGTCGAGCGGGGAGGGGGCTGGGGGCGCGGGCGCGCCGAACGAGGCTTCGTGGCCGTGGCTGGCGACGAACTCAACCCCGGGCACCGGCACGAGCGCCCGCGCCGTGGCCAGATCGCGGCCGGTTACGACCGCGACGTGCGCGGCGCCCGCGAGCCGCTCGAGGGCGGCCAGCGTGGGGGGCGGGACGCGGGCGTCCTCGGGGCGGGGGACGATGGGCGCGAGCGTGCCGTCGAGGTCGGTGGCGACGAGGAGGGGGGCGGGGCCGCGGGCGAGCTCGCGGAGGCGGCCGGCGAGCGCCTCGTCGAGGGTCATGCCGCGCCGAGGGCGCCGAGGAAGTTTCGCCCCCAGGCGTGCGCGTCGCGTTCGCGGACGGCCGCGACGAGCCGGTCGCTGACACGCCCCGGGCGGCCCTCGAGCGCCGCCCGCAGCACCCGCCGGGCGGCGTCGGCATCGAGCGGGTCGAAGGGCACGAGGCCGTCCGCCTCGAAGCCCGCATAGGCCGCGGCGACGCCCGCGTCGCGGCCGGCGAGGACGACGCCGCGCTCGGGGGCGGGGCGGGAGGCCTGCGCGATCGCGGCCTGCAGGGGCACGAGGTTCATGCCGTCGGCGAGGGAGGCGGTGAAGACGACGGCGGCCTCGCGGAGGAGCGCGAGGACCTCGCTCCAGGCGAGCGCCTCGCGGCTCTGGACGAAGGGCAGGCCGAGGCCGGCGGCGATGCCCGCGGCCTCCTCCGCCCAGCGGTCGCACTCGGCCTGGAGCGCGTCGTAGGCGGGGACGCCGGGGCGAGTGGGGGCGGAGAACCCGGCGTAGGCGAAGCGCGCCCCGCCCTCCAGCGCCGCCCCCACAGCGGCGAGCCGCTCGGGGACGCCCTTGGTGTAGTCGGCGCGCTCGAGGCCCACGACGAGGGGGAGAGCCGGGTCGAGGGGGACGGCGGCGGGGAGGGAGGCGGCGGGGGCCTGCCGCGCGAGCGACTCCGTGTCGATGCCGGCGGGGAAGGCGGCGATGCGCACGAGGCAGCCGCCGACGCGCAGGTCGGGGCCCTCGGGGCGAGCGCCGCAGAGGCGCTCGGCGGCCTCGCGCAGGCGGTCGGCGTCGGCCTCGGTCTGGACGCCCACGAGGTCGGCGCCGAGGATGCCCGCCAGCCAGGCCGCGAACCGCTCGCGGGCGGGCGGGGGGAGGGAGGGCTCGGCGACGGCGAGGGAGGGGAAGGGGGTGTGCAGGAAGAATCCCGTGCGGCCTTCGAAGCCGCCTTCCCGGAGCATGGCCGGCACGAGCGCGAGCTGGTAGTCGTGGACCCAGCAGACGCCCCCGTCCGAGGCGAGCGCGGCCCCCGCGAAGGCGCGGTTCACGCGCTCGAAGGCGCCCCAGGCGGCCTCGCCGGGGGGCTCGGGGACGGGGTAGTAGGGACGCGCCTCGGGGAGGTCGACCCGCACGAGGTGGAGGAGGGGCCAGAAGAACCCGTTGGCGACCTCGGCGTAGTGGCCGCGCCAGTCCGCCTCGGGGAAGTAGAGGCGCTGGTGGCGGATGGGCCCGGCGGGGGTCTCGAGCAGCTCGAAGCCGCGCTCGTCGGTCCAGGCGCGGTCGTGGGGGCCGCGGCCGGCGCCGATCCAGGTGGTCCCGCGGGCGCCGTCCCAGGGGACGAGCACGGGGCGGACGGCCTCGACGAGCCCCCCGGCGGCGGGCGAGGCGCCTCCCACCACCCCGGGCGGGGCGTGGTGGTCGAGGAGGGCGCGGTTGGCGAGGATGAGGTCCATGCGGTCAGTGTAGTGGGTGATGGATAGTGAATAGTGGAGAGTGAGTGGTGATCGGTGTTTGTTCGGGGGCACTTGTGTTACCGTAAGACGAGGAGGCGCGAACGTGGCGTTCGATACGCTGAAGGGTGCGCGGAGGCTTCGCTCGGGGGGCGCTGACGAGCCCCTGGCCGAGGCCGTCGTCGAGGTCGTGGCGGATGCGACCGCCGACCTCGTGACCCGCGACTTCCTTGACTCGCGCCTCGAGGCGTTCCGCTCGGAGATGTACCGGGCCTTCGCCATCCAGACGGGCGTCATCCTCGGGGGCGTGGGCGCCCTCCTGGCGATCGTCGAGACGGTGGCGTAGCGGGGCCGGCGCTAGGGGAGCGGGGCGGCGTAGCGGACGGCGGCGCGGTACTCGATGCTGACGATGGGGCACGTGCCGGCGACGCCGGGCGCGCGGAAGAACGTGACCGCGAACGGGCGCACGCCGCCGGGGGCGATGGCGTCGCCGCTGCCTTCCCCGGCGATCTCGTCGGTGGCGCGCAGGACCTCGACGCCGTCCTCGTCGACGAGGGCGGCGGTGATGACGACCTCCCGGATGGTCGCCTCGCCGGCGTTGCGCAGCGATCCCTGCAGGATCAGGTGCGCGTTGCGCTCATGGCCGTGGTCCTCGCAGGTGACGTCGACGAGCTCGATCGCGGGGGGCGGGGACTCGGGGGCGGTGGCGTTCACGAAGGCGTGCCGGTAGCGGTAGCGCCCGCCCTGCACGAAGCCGTCGTACAGGTCCGGGAGGGGCTGGGCGACGCTCCACTCGCCGCCGGCGGGGCGGTGCGAGACGAGGTGCGCGGACGGATCCTCGACGTCCTCCCAGATGCGCACCTCGACCGTGGAGGTGCGCTGCGACTGGGCGACGACGCCGGCGATGGACAGCGCGAGCACGGCGGCGAGCGCGACGATGACGGCGTTCGCGGTCATCGCGGGGCCTCCGCGAGGGTCTCGTGGCCGACGGCGGCGCGGTACTCGAGGGCGAGGACGTGGCACGTGCCCCGCGTTCCGGCGGCGGTGTAGAAGTTGATGGCGAACTCGCGCTTCCCCCAGGGCGAGATGCCGTGCAGCACCACCGCCGACCCCTGCGCCACCTCCACCCCCGTGCGGTCCCGCAGGGCGGCGGTGACCGTGACCTCGCGGATGGTGGCGTCGGTGACGTTCTCGATGGTGCCGTGGAGGGTGAGGAAAGCGTTGAACTGCCCGCGATAGCAGGTTGTATCGGTGATGCGCACGCCGGCGGGGACGGGCTCGGGGACGGGGCTCTCGATGACGACGCGGGCGAGCCGGTAGCGCCCGTCCGGGCTGTGGCCGTCATCGAAGAGGAGGGGGGTGGTGGCGGGGAGCCAGGGGCCGCCGTGGGGACGGATGCTGATCCAGTTGCGGGCGGCGTCGTCCTCGTGCTCCCAGAGGCGCAGCTGGACCTCGGCGGTGGGCTGGGCGGTGCCCGTGCGGGCGACGACGACGCCGGCCACGAGCGTCAGCGCGATGGCGGCGGCGAGGCCGGCGATGATCCAGCGCTTCACGCCCCGAGTGTACGGGGCGAGGAGAGCGCTCGCTGCGCTCGCTGAGGAGAGCGCCGCGCGGTGCGCGGCTGAGGAGAGCGCTCGCCGCTGCGCGGCTTGCTGAGGAGAGCGGCGGCTCCGCCGCCTGAGTGGACGCTGCCCCGCCGCCGCTCCTCCCCCCGGTGGATAGTGAATAGTGACTGGTGGCTGGTGACCGCCCCGCCGCCGCCCCGGCGAGCGCAGCGAGCCCACCATTCACTATTCACCAGCCACTATTCACTACGCCCCGCCCCCGCCCCCCATTGCGGACCACAACCGTCATGCCCTAAACTCGGCGCATGGCGCTCACCTTCAACCCCCGCGAGGCCGTGCAGAAGCTGCGCGAGAACGGCATGGCCGAACCCCTCGCGGCCGCCGCCGTCGAAGTCGTCGAGGACGCGACCAGCACAGTCGTCACCGCCGACATCCTGCGCGCTGAGCTTCAGACGTTCCGTGGGGAGTTCCGCGCCGAGATGGCCGAGGTCCGCACCGAGATGGCCGGGCTCCGTGCCGAGTTGCACCGCTCCCTCATCATCCTCGCCGGCATCGTCATCGGTGGCGTGGGTGTCATCGTCGCCCTCGTCGAGGCGCTGGGGTGAGGTGGTGGATGGTGAATCGTGGGTAGTGGCTGTTGGGCGTAACCCCCACCGACCACCGATCACCGACCCCTAGAACGGCAACCCCTGCTTCCCCAGCAGGTCGCGCGCGAAGGTGACGCGGCCCAGGTGTCCGTTGGCGTGGCCGATGAGCCCGTGCCCGATCGCCTCCATGCGCGAGATCTCGCCCCACGGACGGAACAGCTGGAACGTCGCCAGGTACTCGTCGCTCATCCCCGCGATGCGTGGCACGACCGTTTCCCGCAGCGCATCCCCGTAGCGGTCGAACTCCTCCGCCGGGGGGAAGCGCAGGTCGTACGCCTCGTCCGGCGTCAGGTTCGTGCCTTGCTCCACGCGCGGCAGGTCCCAGGCCTCGTCGAAGCCCTGTGTCAGCCACACCGGCTGCTCCCGCTCGAAGGCGAAGTGGATGATGTTGTCGATCGTCCGCTGCACGTGCCACACATCGAACCCGATGGAGTTCGACCGTCGCCCCTGCGTGTCGTTCAGCTCCTCGATGGTCAGGTCCGCGACCCCCCGCCGGCAGTAGTCCAGCACACGCTCGACCAGCCGCGAGTACTGCGCCTGCAGCGTCGCATCGACCCCCATCCCCGGCATGTTTCCCGGCCTCGTCATGGCGTGTGCTCCTTCAGGAAGCTGCGTACCGTCTCGATCGTGTCCGGCAGCTTCGACTCGCTCCGGCAGTCCACGTCCAGGCAGCGCGCGTTGGGCGCATCCCGGCAGATCTGCTCGGCGATGCTCGTCGGGTGGAATACGTCGCTTCCCGGCAGGATGAGCAGGGGCGTCTCGCACTCCCGCACGAACGCCTCGTCGACGCTGAAGTAGGGCGGCCGGTCCGGCCAGATCGCGTCCGCGTACCGCTCGATCAGGTCGATGTACGCCTCCGCGCTCATCGCCCCGATCTCCGCCCGGAAGGCCGCGTCGTCGTGGATGCGCCGCGCGAACGGCCCCGCCGCGTTGTTCGCCATGAAGACGCGATTCTCCATCGCCGATGCGACCACCGCCCCCACACCCTCCTCCCGCGCCAGCGCGAGCGTCGGCTTGAACATGTCCATGAAGGTGTCGACCGAGTTCGTGTGGTTCAGCCCCACCGGGTCCTGCCCCACCCCCGAGGCGATGCGCTCCGGCGCCTCCTCCGCGATGCGCAGGATGAACGCGACCCCGATGCATCCCCCGAAGGTGTGCGCCCGCTCGACTCCGAGGTCGTCGAGCACCGCGATCTGGTCCGCCGCCATCACGTCGTAGGGGGCGGGCGCCGCGGGCGCGGGGCTCTGGCCCGCATTGCGCTGGTCCATCCCGACGACCATGAAGTCCGAGGCGAACTCCGTGAGGGGGTTGATCGCGCTCACCGACCAGAAGTCGATCTCGCTGTTCACGCCGCCCGGCGCGAAGCACAGCAAGGGGAACCCCTCCCCGAACGTCTCGTAGTGAATAACCGCCCCGTCGGGCCGCTCGATATCCGGCATGCGCCACCTCCGCGCGCCGGATTCTAGCGACTCGGGCCGACCTACAGGCCGCTGCCCCACTCAGGCGGCGAAGCCGCCGCTCTCCTCGGCGACGCGCCGCAGGCGCAAGCGCTCTCCTCAGCGAGGGGCCGCAGGCCCGAGCGCTCTCCTCAGCCGCGCGGCAGCGCGGCGCTCTACTCGACGTCGACCGTCGCGCCGGCCTCTTCGAGCTTGCCCTTGATCTCGTCCGCCTCGTCCTTCGCGATGCCTTCCTTGACCTTCGCCGGGGCGCTCTCCACGAGCTCCTTGGCTTCCTTCAGGCCCAGGCCGCTCACGACCTCGCGCACCGCCTTGATGACGTTGATCTTCTTCTCGCCGAAGCTCTTCAGGACGACGTCGAACTCCGTCTGCTCCTCGGCGGCAGCGGCAGCGCCGTCGCCGGCGGCCGGAGCGGCGCCGGCTGCCATCATCATCGGCGCGGCGGCCGTGATGTCGAACTCCTCTTCGATCGCCTTGTTCAGGTCGCGGAGCTCGAGCAGCGTCATGCCCTTGATGATCTCGATGGCTTCTTCGATCTTGGTGGCCATTGCAGTTCCCCTCTGGTTGGTGTGTGGCGTTTCTGGCAGGCGAAGCCCCTAGGCGGCTTCGCCCTCTTCGAGCTGGTTGGCGCGCGCCTCGATGAGGCCGTTGAAGTCCCGCAGCGTGGCCTGCAGCAGGCCCGCCAGGTTCTGCACGGGCGAGCGCAGCTTGCCCGCGATCTGGGCGATGAGCTCATCCCGCGAAGGCGTCTTCGCGAGCTCCTCCACCTCGGCCGGGCTGAGGATGTTCCCTTCCAGCCAGCCTCCGTGGATGGACAGGTCCAGCCGCGCCGACTGCAGGTACTCCATGAGCGCCCGCGCGGGCGCCACGGGATCCCCGTAGCCCAGCGTCAGCGTCGTCGGCCCCTGCAGGAGCTCGGCCATCTCCGGACGGCCCGCCTCCTCCGCGGCCAGCTTCGCCAGCGAGTTCTTGACCACGCGCACGCGCACGTCGGCGGGCCGCAGGGCGCGGCGCAGCGCCTGGAACGCCTGCACGTCGAGCCCGCTGTGGTCGCTCCCGATGGCGACCTCCGCGCGCTCCAGGTCCTGCTTGATGTCGGCGACGAGCGCCACCTTCTTCGCGGCAGGCACGAACGAAACTCCAGTCCAGCGTTGGGGAGAGAGGAATGCGAGGGGCGCGCAGAAAAGGCGCTCGCCTCGCGCATCACCTCGGCAGGCGCCGCTTGCGGCTTATCCCCACGGGGGACCTGCGGTCTCCGGCAATCGCTTTCGCGGTCGAGCGTACGATAGCCCGCCTGTACGGGGAAGCTCGGCGGCCTCTACATAAATGTGGGACGGACACCTGTTGCCGGCGTGGTGTACATTGCGAACAGTCGGAAGAGGTGGCGCATGGGCAACCCGGTTGAGGCGACCGTTCACTTCACGGTGACCGTTCGCAGCGTGCTCCAGGAAGGTCAGTGGATCACCAAGGCGCTGGAGACCGGCATCGTCACCGCGGGCAACACGCGCGATGAGGCGGAGACCAGGAACGGCAAGGCCCACGTCCTTCTGGTCAGGCGCATCAAGGGGGATGGCCCCGAGGCCCTGGCGGCCTTCATGGCTGCCCGGGGCCTGACGTACGAACTCGGCTCCCCTCCGCCGTCGCAGGAGCGGCGCCCGCCCCTCAACCCGGCGGTCGAGGAACTGCCGCTTGCCGCCTAGCCGCACCTTCGCCCTCCTCGCGGCCGCTCTTGAGGAACTCGGCTACCACGAGGACGGCGACGACGACGGCGTTTACCTGTTCACCACCTACCGCAACGCCCACTCCGTCGTGCTGCACGCCAGCGACGCCCTGTCCATGGAGCAGCAGGTGGCGTCGCTGCTGGAGCAGGGCGTCGACATGAACGCCCTCTGGAGGGTTCTCGTGAAGCGTGCGGAAGAGGCTGCAGACGACTGAGGGCGGGGGAGTCGCCCCTACGGACCGCCCGGTAGCGCCGACGCGATGCCCGTGATCTGCCCGTCCGACAGGTGGTCCGTCGACCCCGCCGAGACCAGCACCAGCTTGTCGCGCACCACGTCGAGGGCCGTGATCGAAGCGTTCCCGAGCTTCACCGGCACCACCCGGTCGTTGCGGGTCGCCTCGCCGATGGCCACGCAGATGGCGATGTAGTGACTCACCACGATCACGTCCCCGTCGCCACTGCCGAACTCCGTCAGCGTATCCACCACCCGCTGCCGCCACGCCCGCAGCGTCTCCGGCTGGTCGCTCCAGGTGCCCTCCATGAAGGGCCCGATGATCGCCTTGCGCTCCTCTGGCGGCACACTGGGGTCGAACACCTCCGCGACCTCCGCGCGGATCTCTGGCTCCAGCCCGAACGTCTTCGCGATCGGCTCGGCCGTCTCGCGCGTGCGCCGCAACGGCGAGACCACCAGCCGCGACGGCTCCCGGCCGCTCAGCGCCCGCGCCGCGATCGCCGCCTGCTCGTGGCCGAGAGGCGCAAGCCCCGGGTCGAGGTCGTCGAGACCCGCGGCGGCCAGACCGTGACGGACCAGGTAGAGCGTCATGCCGCCCTCAGGACCCGTTGCTGAAGAACAGCTTCAGCACCGCGTCCGAGAGCTTCACGTTCATGATGTGCGCCCGCTGCAGCGCCTCCCAGTAGTACCGGTAGGTCGCCCGGTCGTGCAGGTCGCCCTCGTGCTGGATCGGGCCCCAGTCCGCCTCGAAGGCCTTCAGCAGGATCGCCTCGCCCAGCTCGACCTCCGGCAGCTCCGGCGCCAGCGCGCGCGTGATCGGCTCGATCTGCGCCGGGTAGATCGACCACTGCCGCATGAACCCGAATTCCTCGCGCGCCCGCCGCGCGTCTCCGTAGATTACGTCCTGGTCGCGCAGCTCGAGCGTGACGTTGTGCGCCGGCACGACCCCGTGCGCGAGCGCCGCTGCCACCACGTTCCCCTTGGCCCGCCGGATGAGCTGGTGGTCGAACTGGCCCGGCGAACGCATCGCCGAGGCGGGAATCGTCCCGTGATGCGCGGAGACGAAGTCCATCAGCCCGAAGTCCAGCACCTGCACGTTCGGCAGCGCCGCCAGCTCCCAGCAGTCGTGCAGCGCCCCGTGCGTCTCGATGAGCACGTGGATGGGAATCTCCCGGTCGATGCCCGCCTTCTGCGTGCGCTCCCGGATGTACGTGATCATCTCGTCGCCCTGGCTCGCCTCGGTGCACTTGGGGATCGTCAGGTAGGCGACTCGCTCGCCGGCTTCGCCCACCACGATGTCCGCGTCCGCCTTCCAGTGGTCGTGCGTGTAGTCGTGGATGCGGACCCCGGCCATGTTGTGCTCGTTGCCGGGGCTGTTCTGCATGCGCGCGGCCATGTGCGCGTGCTCGCGCTCCTCGCCCGTGGGCGCCCCATCCTCGAGGTCCATGGTGATGTCGAAGACGCCGCCCATCTCGTTCTGCAGCTCGAACGCCTTCGCGATGCGCTGCTCCGTCCCCGCGAAGTGCTCGCACACGGGAATGATCGGCATCAGCGGCTCGCCCTCGAAGAGCGCCTCGTTCGGATGTCGGGGCATTGGAACGCCTCCCTGACGTATCTGGAGTTCGGGTTCTCGCAAGGTGCGCGAGCCAGTATCGGCCCTCACCGCCCCACGGTCACGCCCGCACCGCCGCCGCTTACGCCCACCCCGCCAGCGCCGCCTCCACCGCCTCCCGGACCGCTTCCCCCGCCTCCCCCGGCACCGCCTCCCCCAGGTCCCCCAGGCGCGCTTCGATGTACGCCCGCGCCGACTCCACGCTCGACACGTCGTCGCTCGCCGCCGCCTCGGCGACGAGCGCCCGTGCGAGCCGCGCGGGGTCGGCCGCGATGGCCACCGCCGCCGCCTGGAGATCGGCGAACGGCTCCGCGAGCATCCTGCGGAGCTGGGTGAGGCGGATCTCGTCGGACACGGGCGCCTCCGCCGCGGTGGTGGCTAGCGCGGAGGCGGGGCTTCCTGCCGGGGCGGACGGATCTTGTTGTAGCAGGTGCTGCAGTACACGGGACGGTCCCCCCGCGGCTGGAACGGCACCTCCGTCATCTGGCCGCAGTCGGCGCAGGCGGCGGGGTGCATCTGGCGCGGCGTCTTCCCGCCGAAGCTGGCGAAGTTGCCGTAGCGCACGTACCCGTCCATCTCCTCCAGGGAGCTGCGGTTCGAGCGACGGGCCTGGCGGCAGGACGGACAACGCGAGGGCTCGTTCATGAGCCCCTTGTTCGCGTAGAACTCCTGCTCGCCGGCGGTGAAGGTGAAGCTGGTGCTGCAATCGCGGCAGACGATCTGCTTGTCGGCGTAGGCCAAGGGACAGGGCTCCTTCCCCGCGGGTCTCCAACCCAGTGTACCAGCCGCCCCGCTACGGCTAACCGGGGCGGTGCCCAGCCTGCTATCCTTACTTAACCACAAGGGTAAGGAGCCCGGCATGGAAGTCGCCGCGCGGGTCAGTTCGAAAGGCCAGATCACCATTCCCCGTTCCGTCCGTGAGGCCCTCGGCATCAAGGAGGGCGATGAAGTCCTGTTCCGGCTGCAGGGGCAACGCGCCGTCATCGCGCGCACTCCCAACCTGCTTGAACTCGCGGGATCCGTGGACGTGCCTCTGGAGAAGAGAGCGACGCCCTGGGACAAGATTCTCCGTGAGACCCGGGAGGCTCGGACCGCCGCCCGCCGATGACCGCCTTTCTGGACACGAACGTTCTTGTCCGGCACATCACCGGCGCCCCGCCGGATCAGGCCCGGAGGGCGACCCGCTACCTGCAGCAGGCCGACCAACTGTTCCTGCCCGACCTCATCCTCGCCGAGGTCGCCTATGTGCTGGAGTCCTTCTACCGCATGCCCCGCGGAGCAACCGCCGACGCCCTGCGTGCGTCCCTCACGTTTCCCGCCGTACGAGTGATCGACCAGGTGCTCCTCCTGCGCACAATCGAGCTGTATGAGTTTCAGGGTCTCGACTTCGCCGACGCCTATCTTGTAGCGAGCGCCGAAAGCACCGGGGTCGCCGTTATCGCGTCCTTCGACCGCGACTTCGACCGCGTTGGCACGGTCCGGCGGGAGGAGCCCGCCTGAACCCCTACTCCACCAGCGACGCCACCTCCGCCACCTCGTCCCCCGTCAGCACCCACTCTACCGCCGACGCGTTCGCCTCGACCTGCTCCGGCTTCGTCGCGCCCGAGATCACGCTCGAGACGTGCGACTGCGACGACAGCCACCCGACCGCCAGATCTAGCACCGTGTGATCGCGCTCGTCCGCCCACGACTCCAGCCTCTCCAGCGTCGCGAAGTTGGCGTCGGTCAGGACGCCCTGGGCGCGGTCGCCCCACGCCGCCAGCCGCGTCCCCTCCGCCACCGCCTGCCCCTGCCGGTACTTGCCCGTCAGGAACCCGCTCGCCAGCGGGAAATAGGGCAGCATGCCCAGCCCGTACTGGTTGCAGGCCGGGATGACCTCCGTCTCCACCGCCCGCTCCATCAGGTTGTAGTGGTTCTGCGCCGAGACCATCTTCGTCAGGTGGTGCGTCTCCGCCGTCCAGTGCGCCTCCGCGATCTGCCAGCCCTTGTAGTTCGAGTTACCGGTGTAGCGCACCTTCCCCGACCGCACCAGGTCGTCGAGCGCCCGTAGCGTCTCCTCCATGGGCGTGTCCGGGTCGGGCATGTGCATCTGGTACAGGTCGATGTAGTCCGTGCCCAGCCGTCGCAGGCTCGCCTCGCACGCCTCCGTGATGCGGTGGCGCGACCCGCCCCGGTCCATCGGCCCCTCCCCCATGGGCGCCGCGAACTTCGTCGCGATGATCACCTCGTGGCGTCGCGCCCCCAGCGCCCGCCCCAGCATCTCCTCCGAGGCGCCCCGGCCGTACACGTCCGCCGTATCGAAGAGCGTGATGCCCGCATCGAGCGCCGCGTTCGTGACCCTCTCCGCCGCCCCATAGTCGATCCGCATCCCGAAGTTGTTACAGCCCAGCCCCGCAAGCGAGACGTGCAGCCCCGACCGTCCAAGCCGCCGGTATTCCATCGTTTCCCCCGTCGCCGGACTCCCCGGCGCGCGCCCGAGTATAGGCCCCGCGCTTCCCACCCGCCCCGGCAAGGTCGGGGGAGGTAAATCGCCCCCGGCGGCTGGTAGCGTTCCCCCATGCCCGAGCGCCGTCGTGGCCGGCCCCCGCACCCCGACCTCCTGACGCCCGCCGAGCGCCGCGTCCTCGAGGAGTTGCGGAAGGGCGGCACGAACGCCGAGATCGCCGTCCGCATCGGCATCGGCCCCGAGACCGTCAAGAGCCACATCTCCCACATGCTCGCCAAGCTCGAACTGGAGGACCGCCAGCAGCTCGCCGCCTGGCGCGAGGGAGACGGCCCCCGCCGACGCCGCTGGCTGTTGGCGCCGTTCCTGCTCAGGCCGCTGGTGGCCGCGGGCATCGTGGCGGGCGTGGCAGTTGTGGTGGTTGTCGCGCTCCTGCTGCTCATGCTTCTGGATCGAGAGGAACAGCCGTACACCCCCCCGGAGCGCCCGGCTGGGCCCTTGGTAAGCGCGGGCTGGAGCCATACGTGCGCGGTGCGTGAGTCCGGTGAACTCGTCTGCTGGGGCTACGATGAATACGGCTTGTTGGCAGTGCCGGCTGGCACATTTCGCTCGGTAAGCGTTGGCCACTCCCACGCGTGCGCGTTGCGGGACTCGGGCGAAATCGCTTGCTGGGGGGACAATTCCTACGGTGCGACAGATGCTCCCCCTGGAACGTACCACTCGCTTAGCGCCGGCATCGAGCACACCTGCGCCCTGCGCGAGTCGGGGGGCGTGATTTGCTGGGGCGACAATTCCAACGGCCAGGCGGAAGCCCCCTCAGGAGCCTTCGTTTCTGTCAGCGCCGGAGGTTGGCATACGTGTGGGACGAGAGCATCGGGCGAGATTGCGTGCTGGGGCTTTGACAGGTACGGCCAAACAGACGCCCCGTCCGGAAGGTACAGGTCGGTCAGCGCAGGTAGGAACCACGCCTGCGCGATCAGTGAGTCGGGCAGGGTGGTTTGCTGGGGAAGCAATCACTACAGCCAAACTGAGGCCCCTCGGGGGCGCTACCAGTCCGTTTCCGCTGGAGGGTTGCACGCGTGCGCAGTTGACGAGTTCTGGGAGCTGGTCTGCTGGGGAGCGCAGTACAACCCCGATGCATGGGAACGCTCGGGTGATGCCGACGCCCGAGCGGTGGGTGATACCGTGTACGGGTCGAGTGGGCAGGAGCGCGCACCACAGGGCCTCTACCACCAGGTGAGCGCGGGAAACGAACACACCTGCGCCATCCGGGCATCTGGAGTTGTCGACTGTTGGGGCAGGGGTGACTACGGCCAGTTCGACACCCCGTCGGGGGTCTTTCGTTCGGTCAGTGCAGGTACGAACCACGCCTGCGCGATCCGTGCGCCGGGCGGGATGGTGTGCTGGGGTGCCACGACCCCTCCACCCCCTGGTCGCTACCTCTCCGTCAGCGCGGGCGGTGGGTTCAGCTGCGCTCTTGCCGAGTCCGGCGAACTCACTTGTTGGGGTCATGACGTCTTCGGCGAGACCGACGCGCCGCCAGGAACATACCTGTCGGTGAGTGCCGGCAATTCGCATGCCTGTGCCCTCCGTGAGTCGAACCAGGTGGTCTGTTGGGGGGCCAATTGGTTTGGCGTAGCGGATGCGCCATGGGGGCCTTACCGCTCTGTGAGCGCTGGGTCATTCAACACCTGCGCCGTTAGCGAGGCCCTTAGCGATGCCGGGAAGGTGGTCTGCTGGGGCAGCACCTATTACGGGATGTTGAACGCACCGTTTGGGACCTTCCGCTCCGTCAGCGTTGGTGATCACGCTTGCGCCCTGGCCGAGACGGGTGAGGTGGTCTGCTGGGGGGAGAACAGCGAGGGCCAACTCGATGTGCCGAGCGGCACGTACCGGTCCGTAAGTGTTGGGGAGTACGACACGTGTGCCCTGCGCGAGGACGGCGAGGTTGTCTGTTGGGGGAGAACCCCCGCCGGATACCGGGAGGAACCGAGTGGCCGCTTCGAAGCGCTGTCAGGCGATAGCTTCTTCGGGTGCGGGCTGCGTGAGTCGGGCGAGGTCCACTGTTGGGGCAAGCGAGACCGCGCGGTCCTCGTCCCCGACGACCTCCAGTAGGGCCACGCCGACCCCTACCCCGTGAACCGCACCACCGGCGTCGTCCGTCCCCACAGCTCCTCCAGCCGGTAGTACTCCCGCTTTTCCGGCGAGAACACGTGCACGATCACGTCGCCGAAGTCGATCAGCACCCAGCCGCTCTCCTTGCGGCCCTCCTCGTGGCGCGGCGGAACCCCCGCCTCCTTGAGCTCATGCCCCAGCCGTTCCACGATGGCACGGAACTGCAGCGGGGAGTGCGCCGTCGCCAGCACGAAGTAGTCCGCGAAGCTGGACGCCTTCGCGATGTCCAGCAGCGCAATGTCCTCAGCCTGCAGCTCGGAGAGTAGGTCGATAATGCGGTGGGCGAGTGGCTCGGATTCCAGAGCGCGCCCTCCAGTCCGCCGGTGCGGACTCAGGGAGAATAGCACGCCATGAGCGCCCCCCGTGTCGTCTGCGCCATGTCCGGCGGCGTCGATTCCTCCGTCGCCGCCGCCCTCCTCGTCGAGCAGGGCTACGACGTCGTCGGCGTCACCATGCGCCTCTGGACCGAGGAGCGTCCCGACGAGCTCCGCGGCCACCAGCAGTGCTGCAGCGTCGAGGACATCGACGACGCCCGCCGCGTCGCCGGACAGCTCGGCATCCGCCACTATGTCCTCAATTTCGAGGACGCCTTCCGCGAGCACGTCGTCGATCCTTTCGTCGACGAGTACGCCGCCGGCCGCACCCCCAACCCCTGCGCCCGCTGCAACGAGCACATCAAGTACCGCGCCCTCCTCGACCGCCTCCCCGCCTTCGACGCCGGCCTCCTCGCGACCGGCCACTACGCCCGCGTCGCCCGCGGCGAGAACGGCCGCCCCCACCGCCTCCTCAAGGGCGTCGACGACTCGAAGGACCAGTCCTACGTCCTCTACATGCTCGGGCAGGAGCAGCTCGCGAAGCTCCTCCTGCCCGTCGGCGACCTGCGCAAGGATGACGTGCGCGAGGTCGCCCGGCGCACCGGCCTCGACGTTGCGGAGAAGCCCGACAGCGTCGAGATCTGCTTCGTCCCCGGCAACGACTACCGCGCCTTCGTCTCCGAGCGCGTCGAGCCCCGCCCCGGAGAGCTGCGCGATGCCGGGGGCGCCGTGCTCGCCCGCCACGAGGGCGTAGCCGGCTTCACCGTCGGCCAGCGCAAGGGCCTCGGGATCGCCGTCGGCGAGCCCCGCTACGTGACCGCCATCGACGCAGACACCAACGTCGTCACCGTCGGCGACGAGGACGACCTCTACGCCGACCACGCCGCCGTCGAGGCGGTCTCGTGGGTCGCCGGCGAGCCCCCCGCCCCCGGCGAGCCGATCGAGGCGAAGCCGCGCTACAAGGCCGAGGCCGCCCCCGCCGCGCTCGTCGAGGCCGGCGGCGCCTGCGCCACCGTGCGCTTCGACCGCCGCCAGCGCGCCCTCACCCCCGGTCAGGCCGTCGCCTTCTACGCAGGCCAGGAAGTGCTGGGGGGTGGTACCATCGCCCGAGCCTGGAGGTCCTGAGGAGGCGGCGCGAACAGTGAGCTGGCGGCTCCTCCCGGCACCCCTCGTACTGCTCGCCCTGGGCTTCGTGGCCCTTCCCGCCGACGCCCGGTGGGAACATGCCCACAGTCTCGATGTGCGCGTCTGGCAGTCCGCCGACGACCCGGAGAGCCTTGCACTGAGCCTTCGCCTCGAGGGGGGCCGCTGGGGCCACCTCGGCACGGTCTCCCTCGATCTGAGCCGCCACAGCGATTCCCGCCACTACCAGTACGCCGGCATCGTCTTCCTCGGCGTCGAGGTGCGGGTCTGGCAGGCCACCTTCGATCGTGACATCCACTACGTCAGTGCGCGCCGCGTGGGCGGCGTCTGGGACGACGTGGGCACCATCGAGGTGGAGCTGGCAGAGACCAACCCGTCCCGGACCTGGCGTTTCGGCGACCTCGCCCTCTCCCTGCCCTCCCCCGGGCCCGACCGCGCCCTGCTCGTGAGCGCCGGCGGCGAGCACACCTGTGCCCTCCTCGGCTCCGGCGAGGTGGTCTGCTGGGGAGACAACGCCCACGGCCAGACGGACGTCCCGCCCGGCCGCTACCGCTCCCTCGATGCGGGCCAGTGGCACACGTGCGCACTCACCGAGGCCGCCCGCGTCGTCTGCTGGGGCCAGGATTTCAACGGCCAGGCCGACGCCCCCCGCGGCCGCTTCCGTTCCGTCAGCGCGGGCCTCGCCCACACCTGCGCCGTGCGCGTCTCGGGCGGCGCCCTCTGCTGGGGGGCGAACGTCAGTGGCCAGCTCGACGCCCCCGGTGGTTCGTTCCACCTGCTCAGCGCCGGCGCCGAGCACACCTGCGGCGTGCGTGAATCCGGCGCCGTCGAGTGCTGGGGCGACGACACTCACGGCCAGGCCGACCCGCCCTCCGGCCGCTTCCGCGCCATCGAGGCGGGCGCCGAGCACACCTGCGGCATCAGCGACTCGGAACGCCTCCGCTGCTGGGGGGCGAGGCACTGGCGCAACGCCTCCACCCGCGGCTACCGCCACGCCGCCGCGGGCGAAGGCTTCACGTGCGCCGTCCGCCTCTCCGGCACCGTCACCTGCCGCGGCAGCCTCGACCGCGCCCCCCTCGGCACCTACCGCACCGTGACCGCCGGCGCGGCCCACGCCTGCGCCCTGGACGAATCGGGCCGCGTGCGCTGCTGGGAGGACCGCGTCGATCACGGCGCCGCCACGCCGCCCCCCGGCGTCTTCGCCACCGTGAGCGCCGGTCACCTCCACACCTGCGGCCTCCTCGATTCCCGCGAGGCCCTCTGCTGGGGGGCGGATGGCGCCGGCAGGACCGAAGTCCCCGACGGCAGGTTCCGCTCCCTCAGCGCCGGCGCCTGGCACGGCTGCGCGGTGCGCGACAGCGGTGAGGCGGTCTGCTGGGGCGAGGACCTCGAGGGCAGCACCGACCCGCCCTCGCGCTCCTATGCATCGATCACCGTCGGCTCCGGCCACAGCTGCGCTGTGCGCACCTCCGGCCGCGTCGATTGCTGGGGCTGGAACCAGTTCGGCCAGTCCGACGCGCCCTCGGGCCGCTTCCGCTCGGTCGATGCCGGCCACGGGTATACCTGCGCCGTGGCCCGTTCCGGCGCTATCGAATGCTGGGGAGGCAACTGGCTCGGCCAGCTCGACGCCCCCCGCGGCGACTGGCGCACCGTCAGCGCCGGCAGCGACTTCGCTTGCGCCCTCTCCCCGTCCGGCGCCATCGCCTGCTGGGGCCACCACGCCTACGGCCGCACGCAGCCCCCCGAGGGCGTCTGGCGCACCGTCAGCGCCGGCTGGACCCACGCCTGCGCCCTTTCGGAATCCGGCGAGGTCGTCTGCTGGGGCCAGAACAACTTCGGCCAGTCCGACGCCCCCGCGGGAACCTACGTCGACGTCAGCGCCGGCTGGACCCATACCTGCGCCGTCCGCGAGGGCGGCGAGGCCGTCTGCTGGGGCAACCAGCCCCACGCCCGGACCCGCCCCCCGGCCGCGCTGCGCTAGGCCGCAAGCGGGTTGCGCCAGCGCAACCCGGGAAACCGTCCGAAGTCAGCGTCGTTCGTGTGAACCTCGGCCCCGTGCTCGATCGCCAACGCGGCGAGGTGCGCGTCCGTGACGAGGTTCCCCCCGGTGCCGGTCGAGGCCAGCATGCGTCGCATTAGTGGGAGGTGCTCCGGCCCCGGCTCCAGCGGCCTCACGTGGGGCAGCCGGAACCACTCCTCGACCGTGTCGATCGCCACCTCGGGCGTTGCCGCCTCTCCCATGACGTGGGGCCCCGTCGTCAGGCGGACGAACCCCATGGCCACCGACCAGGAAATGCCAACTGGCTCCGTCCCGTTCAGCAGCTCGCTCCACCATCTGTGTGCTGCTGCATAGTGCGATGAGGCGTCGTTGTAGGCGTAGAGGAGCAGGTTGAGGTCCGGGACGATCACGTCCGTAGTTTCTTCAAGAACTCTGCGTCCTCAAGCTCCGAGTTCAGCTGGTTGAGCTTCAGCGGGTCGACGCCCGGTGCGAAGCCGCTGCAAATTGGCTTTACCCGAAAGATGGGCCGTTCACCGCCGTCGTCGGGCGGCTTAGCCTCCTGGTCGGGGGATTCGGACAGGCCGCGGCGCAGGGTCTCGTTCACGACCTGTCTGAACGTGCAGTCGAGCCGGCGAGCCTGGTCTTTCAAGGTAGCGACGATGTCGTCGTCGAGCGTCAACGTTGTTCGCATGGAACCAGCATTACGCTTCGCCGTGCCGTTGTCCAGATGCCTCCAGATGTCCCCTCCCCTCCCCTCGACCGACCCGCCCCTGCCCTGCTATCCTCCCCTTGCTCGGGTAACTGGCGAATGCGCGGAGAACCGCGGGGGAGCCCGAGTCACTACACAGTTGGCCGCTCGCCTGGGCCGGTCCGTTCACACGGACGGGCCTTTTCGCTTCCCCTGGAGGCGAAGCACGGAGGTGAGCGATGCGCGCTCTCATCGGCGTCTACGACAAGACCGGGATCGAGGACTTCGCCGGCGGGCTCCACGCCCTCGGCTGGGAGCTCGTGTCCACCGGCGGCACGAAGCGGGCCATCGAGGCCGCCGGCGTGCCCGTCACGGGCATCGAGGAGGTCACCGGCTTCCCCGAGATGCTCGACGGGCGGGTCAAGACCCTCCACCCCGCCGTCCACGCCGGCATCCTCGCCCGCCGCGACCTGCCCGAACACGGCCGGGCCCTGACCGAACACGGCTTCGGGACCATCGACCTCGTCGCCTGCAACCTCTACCCCTTCCGCGCGGTCGTGACCCGCGAGGGGGGCGCCTCCCTCGCCGAGGGCATCGAGAACATCGACATCGGCGGCCCCACCATGCTCCGCGCCGCCGCCAAGAACCACGCCGACGTCATCGTCCTCGCCGACCCCGCCGACTACGGCCCCACCCTCGAGGCGCTCGCCGCCGGCGGCCTTGACGCAGCCGCCCGCCGCCGGCTCGCCTGGAAGGCCTTCCAGCACGTCGCCGGCTACGACAGCGCCGTCGCCGAGTGGCTCTGGGAGGGAGACGGTTCGCCGCCCGCCCTGAGCGTGCCGCTCGAGCGCGTCGCCGGGCTCCGCTACGGCGAGAACCCGCACCAGTCCGCCGCCTTCTACCGCGACGCTTCCCTCGGCGAGGACGCCCTCGGCGGCATCGCCACCGCCGTCCAGCACCACGGCAAGGAGCTCTCCTACAACAACTACCTCGACGCCGACGCCGCCTGGAACGCGGCCAACGACTTCCCCGACCCTTCCTGCGTCATCGTGAAGCACACCAACCCCTGCGGCGCCGCCACCCGGGACGACCTGCGGGAGGCCTACCGCCTCGCCGTCGCCGCCGACCCCGTCAGCGCCTTCGGCGGCATCGTCGCCTTCAACCGCCCCCTCGATGAGACCCTCGCCCGCGAACTGCGCGAGTTCCGCAACCCCACCGACGGCTCCACGCGAATGTTCTACGAGATCGTGATCGCGCCCGCCTACACCGAGGAGGGCCTGCGCGTGCTCAAGGGGAAGTCGAAGGACCTGCGCATCCTCGAGGCCGCCCCCCGCGCCCGCGGCGGGCGCTCGCTGCGCCAGATCGGGGGCGGCTGGCTCCTCCAGGACGCCGACGAAATTGCGCCCGAGGAGATCGACTACCAGGTGGTCTCGAAGACGCAGCCCACCCCCGAGCAGCTCGCCGACCTGCGCTTCGCCTGGCGCTGCGTGAAGCACGTCAAGAGCAACGCCATCACCCTCGCGAAGGCTGGCCGCCTGCTGGGCATGGGCAGCGGCCAGCCCAACCGCGTGAAGTCCGTCGAGATCGCCATGGAGAAAGCCGGAGACGAGCTGCGCGGCGCCGCCCTCGCCAGCGACGCCTTTTTCCCCTTCTCCTGGAACGACGCCGTCGAGCGCGCCTGCCAGGCGGGCGTCGCCGCCATCGCCCACCCCGGCGGCAGCCTCCGCGACCAGGACTGCATCGATTGCTGCGACCAGTACGGCGTCGCCCTCGTCTTCACCGGCACCCGCCACTTCCGCCACTAGCGGGGTGGCTGGTGGTTCGTAACTCGTTGCTGGTCCCCCCACCTCCCCGCCTGGGCGGCGGGGCGGGGACCAACCACCGACCACCAACCACTGGTCACGATGCGCCTGGCGGAGAGGGTGGGATTCGAACCCACGAGGGGCTTGCACCCCTACACGATTTCCAGTCGTGCCTGTTCAGCCACTCCAGCACCTCTCCGCGCGGGGGCCGGATTAGCGTAGCAAGGGGAGACGACTCGGGCTTGCCGGGCTACCGTTCCCGCCGCTGGCGGCGGTTCTTCGTCAGCTCGCGGTAGCGTTCCCACAGCTCCGCCTCTTTCTGCTTCGCCCCCTCGCGCCCCTGCTCCACCGCCTCCCGCACGGCCGCCCGTAGCTCCTCGGCCATCTCCTCGGGGCTGCTTTCGTCCCCCTCCCCGATCACGGGGTCGTCCGACGACCCCCGCGCGCTCACGACCCGCCCCGGAAGCGTCCCCCGAGCGACCCGAGGGAGTCGAGCCCCTTGCGGATGCCGCTCACGACGGAGTAGACGCGGATGATGGGGGTCACCGCCGACTCGCCCACGAACTCGGCCGTGCCCCGCACCTCGTCCACCAGGTCGCGGGTCGAGTCGAGCAGGGGTACGACCCTGTCGTTCACCGTTCGGCGCACCGCCAGGGCCACGCCGATGAGCACCGCCAGCAGGATGCACGCCAGCAGCCCCACGAACGCCAGGAGGATGCCGAACGCCACCACGGCGATGTCGCGCCACTCGCTCCAGCTGTCGGGCGCCGACCATGTGTCGGGCTCGGCCTCGTTCGGGAAGATGTTCCCCCCGAAATAGCCGTCCACCAGCACCGCCACCACCAGGTACACGACGACGATCAGCACCGCTGCCAGGACAACCGTCAGGGAGAACCGCAACGCACCGCGCATGCGATCATCATAGAGCCATCCCCGCACCCACGCCCTTTGGCGGTGCCGTCGGCGCCCTAGCCGGGCACGAGGTCGAACAGGTCCAGCAGGTTCGAAATCGCCTCGAAGGTCGTCGCCCGGCCCAGCAGCAGGTCCACGTACGCCAGGTCGAGCGCGCTCCCGAACGGCGCCTCCACCGCCTCCGCCAGGGCATCCAGGTACTGCTGCGCCACCGGCTCGACCGGTGCGCTGGCGTCCACGTCGTCCTCGTAGGAGGCCGCGATCAGCTCGGCGAAGGACAGGTGCGTCGTGCCCGACTCCGGCAGCGCCTCCCGCCCGTGTGGACTCGCGAGGACGCCCAGCGACTCGGGCACGGCGCGGCCGCTGTTCAGCATCGCCAGCGCCTCGATGTTGAAGTTTCGCGCCAGCGGCGAGTCGTCCCGCGCCAGCTCCGGCTGCGAGATCAGCAGGTGGATGTACAGGTAGATATCGACGGCGCTGGCCACGATCTCCTCTTCCAGGCTGTCGAGCCGGTCGCAGTGGATCGCCTCGTGCGCGATCAAGGGCATCAGCAACTCGAAGGGAGCCGCCTCCAGGTCCGGCCGGATGGAGAGGATCCGGCGGCCGTCCTCAGCGTACGTTACGCGCGCGGCCAGCTCGGGGTCGCCGGGAGGCTCCTGGAACCCGATGAACGCCGCCGGCTCGCCCGTGCAGTTATCGACGCCGAGGAGGGAGCGCACGGCCGCGTCCGCGAAGGTCCCGGCCAGCGCCGCCAGCGCCGCCCGCACCTTCGCCGAGGGCACGACGGCCGGGTCGATGCCGTCGTACAGCGCCAGCGCCACCACCTGCACCCGCTCCGAGGCCTGGCGCTCGTCCAGGTGAACCTGGAGCGCGTTGCGGATCCGGAACGGATCGCGATCCGCTTCCGTGGGCGTTTCCTCGGCAAGCGGTTCCACCAGCGAGAGGTCTCCAAAGACGAGCACGCCGCCCGCCAGCACCACCCCCAGCTCCGTGAACTGGCTCTCGACCGGGATGCTGATCTCCTCCCCCGCTCCCGCCAGCGCCCCACCCGCCACGTGCAGCGTCGAGCCGTGCACGATGAGCCCGTTCACCGCCAGCTCCACGACGCGCGAGCTGATGATGGTGACGGTCTCGATCTCGAGGTCGGTCAGGGGGTGGCCGGTCAGGGGCGAGCCCTCCGGCGGTGACAGGCGGAAGGCCGTGTGGATCGCCCTCGGCGTCACCGGCTCCACCGGCCCGTCGAAGCGCACGCGCACCAGCGACCGCGCCTGCGGCAGGTCGTCTTCGTAGAGCCGCTCGGCTATCGCCTCGGTCAGGTAGAGCGGTGGCGGGGGCGGCTCGCTGTCGCCGCCGCACGCGGCCGTCAGCAGCAGTGCCAGCGCCACCAGTCCCCCGGCCAGGATGCGAGCCATGCGGAAAGCCTACCCCGCCGCGTCCGGGCGTGGCGCTCGCGCCCTTAACCCTCCCTCCCCCATCATGGGCGCGTGACCGACTCCGCGAGCCCAACGACCGCCCCGCGCGGGACCCCCTGGGTTGAGCGCAAGCGCAAGCCCGACGGCAGCGAGCGCCGCTACCCCTGCGCCCTCGAGTATGCCTCGCCCTCGCTCGTCGTCGTCAGCTACGTCATGCGGCAGGGCGGCGCGGTGTTCGGCACCCCCATCGATATCCCACGGGGGTCCGTCTCGTACGGCTACTTCTGGCGATCGCGCCCCTACACCGTCTACCGCATGCGCGCGGGCGACCGCATCATCGCCCACCGCTTCGACGCCGTCGCCGGCGTGCGCCTGCGCGAGGGTCAGGTCTCCTACCGCGACCTCGCCCTCGACTGGTGGCTCACCCCCGCGGGCGAGCTCATCGAGGAGGACCGCGACGAGTTCGAGGCCCTGCGCGACTCCGGCGCCTTCAGCCCCGCCGACGTCGCCGCGGTAGCCCGCGCCGGGCGCGTCATCGCCCGCGCCCCCACCCGCCTCCTCCCCGAGCTCGCCGCCATCGAGCGCCGCCTCGGCATCGCCTAGGGCGGCAGGAGAAGGGAGAGTGGGCAGCCCTCAGGCACAGCCCGTCGCGATGGCCAGCGCGCGGCACACCGCCTGCATCGTGGCGTTGTCGAGGTGTCCGATGTAGTGGCGCAACTGCCGCTGGTCGACGGTCTGAACATTGTTGAGATTCACGGCGGAGATCCGTTTCAGACCTTCGTCAGGACCGATGATGACCTCGCTGTCGATCCCGCGAATCGTTGAGGTCACCGGTGCGACCGTGACTGATCGCAGGTGAGGCAGCGCCCCCTGGCGCGTGAGGACCACAACTGGTCGCTGCTTGTCAGGCGGCGCGAAACGGTGCATCCAGATGTCGCCACGCCGGAGAGCCACGGCTAGTCGTCCCCTTCACGCCAGTCTTCCGGCCACACGCGGGACTCGCTCCAGTCAAGCTCCTCGTCGGTCTGCGGGAATCTGCCGTAGCCTTCCGCATATTGCCGGTCGATCTCCTCGGCGGCCTTCTCTTTCAGGTAGTTCACGGCCGCCTCACGAAGCACGGCGGACCGGCCCCGCGTGCGAACCTCTTCGAGCTCATCGATCCTTGCGAGCAGATCCTCATCAAAGGTCACCTGTATAGCCTTCATGTGGATAGAATACCACATATTCATACACATATTCATCGAGCATGGCGGGGCGGTTGTCTTGAAGCCCGTCCGCTGGTTCTCTGGAACCCGTGACCACCTTCCGCCAGGTCCTCGACGCCCTCGAGCGGATGCACGGCGCTGAGCGCTGGCACTGGACCGCCGAGAGCGACCCCTTCGAGGTCGCCGTCGGCGCCATCCTCGTGCAGCGCACCGCCTGGACCAACGCCGAGCGCGCCGTCGACCGCCTGCGCGAGGCCGGCGCCCTCGACCCCACCGCCCTGTCCGCCCTCCCCGCCGGCGCCATCGAGGAGCTCGTGCGGCCCAGTGGCCAGTACCGCACGAAGGCGCGCAAGCTGCGCGCCTTCCTCGACCTGGTCGCCGCCCACGGCTCCCTCGATGCGCTCCTCGCCCTTCCCGCGCCGGCCCTGCGCGAGCGCCTGCTCGAAACCTGGGGCATCGGCGAGGAGACCGCCGACGTCATCGCCCTCTACGCCGCGGGGAAGCCCGCCGTTGTCGTCGATTCCTACGCCCGCCGGCTGTTCGGCCGGCTCGCGCTCGGGCCTGCCCCGGACGCCCCCTACCGCGACTGGCAGGCCTACCTCGCCGGCGCGCTTCCCGGCGACGCCCCCGCCCTCGCGCGCTTCCACGCCCTCGTGGTGCTGCACGGGAAGCGCCTCTGCCTCGCGCGCCGCCCCCGCTGCGGCGACTGCGCCCTCGCCCCGCGGTGTGCCTTCGCTTCCGCCCCGCCCCTGTCCCCTTGAGGCCCGCGCGGGTACGGTCGCACGATGCAGGTCGGCATCATCGGGCTGCCCCGCGCGGGGAAGACCACCGTCTTCAACGCCGTCTCCCGCGGGCTCGCCCCCGTCGGTGGCTTCGGTGGCGCGAGCAAGCCCAACATCCGCTCCGTCGCCGTCCCCGACCCCCGCGTCGACCGGCTCTCCGAGATCTACAACCCGAAGAAGTCGACCTACGCCACCGTCGAGTACGTCGACTTCCCCGCCGCCGGCGAGCACTTCGGCGGCGGGCAGGGCCTGGGCGGACGCTTCCTCAACGAGCTGGCCGCCGTCGACGCGCTCATCCACGTCGTCCGCGCCTTCGAGGACGACGCCGTCCCCCACCCCGAGGGCTCGATCGACCCCGGCCGCGACATCGGCATCATGGACCTCGAGCTCGCCTTCGCCGATCTCGCCCTCATCGAGCGCCGCATCGAGCGCATCGACCCCGAGCTGCGCACCCTCAAGGCGGGCGAACGCGGCCAGCTCCAGGCCCTGCGCGACCTCCTCGAACGCCTCAAGGGCGAGCTCGAGGCCGAGACCCCCATCCGCGCCGTCGCCCTCTCCGGCGACGAGCGCCGCCTCCTCGCCGGCAGCCAGTTCCTCACCGACAAGCCCCTGCTCGACCTCGTCAACGTGGGCGAGGACGACCTGCCCCGGCGCCTCGAGATCGAGGAGGAGCTGCGCGCCGCCCACGGCGCCCCCGGCCGCGACCTCGCCGTCATGGGCGGGCGCTTCGAGATGGAGCTGAACGAGCTCAGCGAGGAGGAGGCCGCCGAGTTCCGCGAGGCCGCCGGCGTCGAGCACAGCGGCATGGCCGAGGCCGTCCGGCGCAGCTACGCGCTGCTCGGCCTCATCAGCTTCCTCACCGTCGGCCCCGACGAATGCCGCGCCTGGACCGTGACCGAGGGCGCCACCGCCCCCGAGGCCGCCGGCAAGATCCACACCGACCTCCAGCGCGGCTTCATCCGCGCCGAGGTCATCCGCTACGACGACCTCGTCGAGTGCGGCAGCGAGGCCGAGGCCAAGCGCCGCGGCCTGCAGCGCACGGAGGGCAAGGAGTACGTCGTGAAGGACGGGGACGTCCTCCACGTCCTCTTCAACGTCTGAGGCCCGTCAGTCCTCCGTCGCGCGCTCCGTCTCGTAGTCACCCTCCGGAGGAGGCTCCGGTGCTGCCTCGGCCTCGCCTTCGGCCGCGGTCTCCCCGTCCGCCTCCTCCTCGTCGCGGCGCGCCGTGCGCCGCCCGAAGATGCGCGCCGCGAGCGCGTTTCGGAGTGCCCGGTAGGCCTCCCCGGTCTGGTCCGGATCGCTCCGGTCGAGGTCGGGCGGGCCGTAGCGCGCCTCCTCGAAGGCCGTGCTGAGCGTGGCCGCTTCGGCCGGGCGCTCGAGGGCCGCGCCCAGGCGGTCCCCCCACTGCCGCACCGTCTCCGCCTCCGACGCCCGCAGCCCCGCCCAGCTCGCCAGCCGCTCGATGCCGCCCCACTGGCGCGGCATCCCGCTCAGGCCCCGCAGCCCCCAGACCCAGTAGAGGCGGCTCCCCAGCAGCATCAGGACGACCACCGCCGCCACGCCTCCCACGCTGTAGATCAGCACCCAGGGCGGCTCGCTCTGACGCTCCAGCTCGATCGGCGCGAGCAGGTCCTCCAGCGCCGCTGCGCTGTCCGCCAGGGGCTCCAGCGGGAGCACGTCGAGGGGAATCTCGGGCATCTCCGAGTTGTCCGCCGCCGCCACGAAGCCCCCCAGCCCCGGACCCAGCAGCGCCAGCTCCTCCGACGGGTTGAAGTCCACCCACCCGTACGTGGGGAAGTACACCTCCACCCACGAGTAGGCGTCGTTCTTGCGCACCGCGAAGGCCCCCGCCTCGAAGTCGTCCGCGTCCAGCACGTACCCCACCGCCACCCGCGCGGGCACCCCCTGCGTGCGCAGCATCACCGTCATCGCCGTCGAGAAGTAGTCGAAGTAGCCCCGCTGCAGGTCGAACAGCAGGTAGTCGACCACGTCGCGGCGGGCCGGCGCGCTGCGCACGCCCATGTCCGTCTCGAACTCGCGGATGTACGCCTCCACCGCCCTCGCCAGGTCGAACGGGTTCGTCACCCCCTCGGTCACTTCCGCCGTCAGGTCGTACACGCGCTGGGGAAGGTCCTCGGGAAGCTGCAGGTAGCGCTCGCGCACCCACGCCGGGTAGTTCGCCGAGTCCGCCCGCAGCTGCTCCGCCGTGGCGATGCTGATCGAGCCCGCCACGCGGTAGCGGTCCCCTTCCTGGAGGTCCTCCCGGCTGCGGATGCGTTCGATGTCCCCGGGGAACTCCTCCGGCAGGTCCGCGACCGTGTCGATGTTCGCCCCCAGCGGCGGCCCCACCGAGAAGAGCGTGTCCTCGTCGTCCACCACCTGGATGTCGAGCGTGGTGACGATGCGCTCGCGGTAGGCGCGCCCCTGCAGGTCGGCCGAGGTGGGATCGCCCGCGTTCACCTCCTCCTCCTGGCGGTCGGAGGAACGCCAGCCGGTGCCCGTGTACTCGTCGTAGCTCGTGCCCCGCACCAGCCCCAGCGTCTCGCCCCGCACCTCGAAGAGCACCGCCGACCCGAGGTTCACGTCCCCCCGGATGGGCAGGTTCCGTCCGAACTTGTGGAAGTTGCCCCCGCCCCCGGCGAGGTCGTGGAAGAGGCGCGTGAGCGGTTCGAACGCCTCTTCCACCGGGTCCGTCACCGTGTCGATGGCGCTGTCGATCGCGTCCGCCTGCTTGCCCAGCGGCACCTGCCAGGCGATCACCACCATCACGACCGTGAGCGCCACCGTGAGCTGCGCCGCCTGCAGGCTGATCCACTCCGGGTACTCGACCTGCGTGGTGTCCCAGCGCGAGAACGCCCGCTGCAGGTGCAGCCGCGAGATCAGCAGCAACGCCCCGATGGAGAACATCAGGAAGGCCCCGCTCGGCTGCCCGCTGGTCGTCGAGATGATGACGAGCAGCCCCGCGCAGGCGGGCACGACCGCGATCCAGGCGTTCCGCCAGCGGAACACGGCCCAGGCCGCCAGGTACGAGAAGAACACCCCCAGCGCGTGCACCAGCAGCACGAACGGCAGGTTGTCGTTGCTCACGTCGTCCTCGCGCACCACCCGCACCCACTCGTTCATGCGCGACACCACGTCCTCGACGCGCGCGATGATCGAGTCCGCCTCGCTGAACGGTGTCGCCGTCAGCGTCAGCAGCATCAGGCCCAGCAACAGCGCCGTCGGGTGCACGATGAAGGGGCTCACGCGCGCCCGCGCCGCCAGCAGGCCCACCGCCAGCCCCCCGATCACCGCGGGCGCCAGCGAGGGGAAGTCGCGCACCCACTCCGCCTGCTGGATCGCGATCGCGATCGAGAGGTAGACGACGAGCGCCGGCGCGAAGGTGAGCCAGTCCTCCCAGCTCATCAGCAGCCGGGGCGTCTCGATGAAGAGGCGGCGCAGCCGCCCGCTCACCGTCGCCGCGCGCACGGCCTCTAGGTTTGCCATGCTTCCGCCCCCACGGCCGTGCTGCTCAGGGCGAACGACAGGTCATCGCCCTGGGCGACCACGTAGGTCAGGATGTCGCTCGCCGTCAGCTCCCCGTACAGCACCAGCGGCGAACCCTCGCCCCCGAACGTGCTCGGGTCGATCAGCACCACCGCCGCCCGCACCCCCCGCTGCACCAGCGCCTGCACCGGCGAGAGCCAGCTGCTGTCCGTCGAGGCGGTCACCAGCACGAGCGTCGTGTGGCGGCCGAAGCGGCGCTGCTCCTCCAGCAGCAGGTTCCCCAGCGGCGCCTCGCCCGAGGCCTTCGCCACCGCCAGCGATTCGAGGATGCGCATGAGCTGCTGCTGCCCCCGCTCCGCCTCCACCACCACGTACTCCTCCCCGAAGGCGATCAACCCCACCGAGCGGTTCGAGGCGATGTAGCGCTGGGCCACGCTCGCCGCCACCGTCACGATGTACTCCTCCGTGCTCTCATCCCCCTCCCCTGCCTGGATGCTCCCTTCGAGGTCCGCGATCACCCAGATGTCGCTCGTGGGATCCAGCTCGAACGTCTTCACCATCAGCTCGCCCGTGTGCGCCGTCGAGCGCCAGTGGATACGGCTCAGCGGATCGCCCGGCACCCAGTCGCGGATGCCGCTGGCGTTCGGGGTGATGTAGTGCGTGCGCCGCCGGAAGCGCCCCTCGCCGGGGAGACTCGCCGGGGGCGTCTGGAAGCGGGGCAGGTCCACCACCCGCGGGTAGACCAGGATCTGCTGGCGAACGCCGTAGCTGCGCTCGGTGTAGTAGATGCCGAAGGGGTCGCCCCCGCGTACCCGCAGCGGGCCCCAGTCGTAGAGTCCCCGGCGCTGGAGTTGCGTCTGCACCACCCAGCTCCGCAGCCCCCGCCCGGGGATGACCACCGCCCGCCGCGAGCTGTGGCCGGGCAGGTCGCTCGGATCCTCCAGCTCCACCCAGAGCTTGGGGAGGAGACTGCGGTTGGCCACCTCGATCAGCTCCTCCGCCTCCTGCCCCACCTGCCCCCGCAGCGTGCGCCGCTCGATCGTCACGTCCAGCGCGCGCGTGTTCAGCCAGGCGAGCGCGATCGCGAAGGGAATGCCCATCGCGATGAGGTACGCGATCCGGTAGAGCAGCCAGAAGCCCGTCCCCGTGGCCACCACCACCATCGCCACCAGCACCGCCAGCAGCACGGTGAGCGTGCGCCGCTGCGGCGCGAAGGGCCACCCCAGCACCCGCCGGACCATCGCCGGCCCCTAGGCGCGAGCGCGCGCGCCCGGAACGGGCACGCGCCCGAGGCAGTCCGCCACCACGTCCGCCGCCGTCGCGCCCTTCACGCGCGCGCCGGGGCTCACGATCACGCGGTGCCCGAGCGTCACGAACGCAAGCTCCTTCACGTCGTCCGGGACCACGTAGTCGCGGCCCTCCAGCAGCGCCCGCGCCTGCGAGGTGCGGAACAGCGCGATCGAGCCTCGCGGGCTGGCCCCCAGGTACACGTTCTCGTGCGTCCGCGTCGCTCCCGCCAGCCCCACGATGTACTGCTTGATCAGCGGGTCGATGTAGACCTCCCGCACCGCCTGCTGCAGCTGCCGGATCTCGTTCGCGTCGGTCACCGGCTCGAGGGCGTCGATGGGATGGGCGACCTGCTGCTCGTCGAGCACCGTCACCTCGTCCTCCGCGCTGGGGTAGCCCAGGTTCACGCGGATGAGGAAGCGGTCGAGCTGCGCCTCCGGCAGCGGGAACGTGCCCTCGTACTCGATGGGGTTCTGCGTGGCCATCACCATGAACGGCGAGGGCATCCTGTGGGTGACGCCGTCCACCGACATCTGCCGCTCCTCCATCGCCTCCAGCAACGAGGACTGCGTCTTCGGTGTCGCCCGGTTGATCTCGTCGGCCAGCACGATCTGGGCCATGATCGGCCCCGCGCGGAACTCGAAGTCTCCCGTCTTCTGGTTGTAGATCGAGACGCCCGTCACGTCGCTCGGGAGCAGGTCGGGCGTGAACTGGATGCGCTTGAAGCTGCACCCCGTGGAGAGCGCCAGCGCGCGCGCGAGCATCGTCTTGCCCACGCCGGGTACGTCCTCCACCAGCATGTGGCCACCACAGAGGAGGGCCGTGATCGCAAGCCGCAGCTCCCGGTCCTTCCCGATGATGACCTTCTCGACGTTCTCGATGATTCGTTGGGAAACGAGCTTCGGCTCTTCCAAGGCAATGCTCCGTGCCGGGTCGGGCGAGGAAGGGGGAGTATACCAACGTGGCCCTCGCCTCCGCCCGGCGAGCCGCTAGACTGCGGCCCATGTCCGATCCCGACTGGGTGGCCCTGGCCGCTGCGCTGGCCGAACGCTTCGCCGAGCGCGCCCCCCGCCACGACCGCGAGGGCTCCTTCCCCCACGAGAACTTCGCCGACCTGCGCGAGGCCGGCTTCCTCGCCCTCACCGTCCCCGCCGACCGCGGCGGCCACGGCCTGCCCCTCACCCGGTTCGTGCGCGTCCAGGAGACGCTAGCCGCAGGCGACGGCTCCACCGCCCTCGCCCTCAACATGCACCTCATCCGCTTCGGCGCCGAGCGCGAGTCGCCCACCTACCCGCCCGGGTGGTTCGATGAGCTCTGCCGGGGCGCCGTCGAGGAGGGCCGCCTCGTGAACACCGCCGCCACCGAGGAGGGGCTCGGCAGCCCCGCCGGTGGCGGCATCCCCGAGACCACCGCCATCCCCGTCGAGGGCGGCTGGCTGCTTGAGGGCCGCAAGACCTTCGTCACCCTCGCCCCCGAGCTCTGGTACATGCCCGTCCTCGCCCGCCTCGACCCGCCCGGCGGGGGCGCCCCCGACGTCGCCGACTTCATGGTCCTGCGCGACGATCCCGGCGCCCGTATCGACGAGACCTGGGACGCCCTCGGCATGCGCGCTACCGGCAGCCACGACCTGGTCCTCGAAGGCGTGCGCCTCCCCGAGAGCCGCTTCCTCGGCTACCGCAACAAGGGGAAGCCGAGCCCCCGCGGCCGCGCCGGCGGCGTCTGGTTCGCCCTCGGCGTGGCCGCCACCACCACGGGGGTCGCCGCCGCCGCCCGCGACTACGCCGTCGCCTTCGCCCGCGAACGCACGCCCACCGGCCTCCGCAGCATCGCCGAGCTTCCCGGCGTGCGCCGCCGCGTCGCCCGCATCGACCTGCTCCTGCAGCGCAACCGCGCCCTCATCGCCGATGCCGCTTCCGCCTGGGAGTCGGGCGACGACGCCGGCGGCATGCCCGCCGCCGCCCGCGTCGCCGTCGCCAAGGTCGACGCCCTCAACAACGCCATCGAGGCCGTCGACGAGGCCATGCGCGTCGTCGGCGGGGTGGGCCTCCAGAAGCGCCGCCCCATCGAACGCTACTACCGCGATGTGCGCGCCGGCCTCCACAACCCCCCGCTCGAAGACCGCGCCATCGAGCAGCTTGCCCGCCGCGCCCTCGACGAGGAGTGATCGGTGATCGGTGGTCGGTGGCAGGTGCCGCCGCCTCCCCGCTCTCCCCTCCGCCGCCCGCCAGGGCGGCGCTCTCCTCATCCTCAGCCGGGCGTAGCGAAGCGCAGCTCGGCGCTCTCCTCGCTACCCCATTCCCAGCTCGTGCAGGCGGTCGTCGTCGATCCCGAAGTAGTGTCCGATCTCGTGCAGGACCGTCGTCCGCACCTGCTCCCGCACCTCGTCGTCCGTCCGGCAGATGGACTCGATCGGCCCTTGGTAGATGCTGATCGTGTCGGGCAGGACGAGGTTGTAGCCCTCGTGGCCCCGGTCCGGCAGGGGGACGCCATGGTAGAGCCCCAGCAGCGTGCTTCCCGGTCCGATCCCCGCCCGCCGCCGGTCTTCCGCCGTCGGCCGCCACTCGATCACGATCTCGACGTTCTGAATGCGCGCCATCAGCTCCCTCGGCAGGGACTCCAGCGCCTCGCGCACCAGTTCGCGGAAGTGCTCGCGCTCCATGCCCGCGAGTCTACGGACTCGGGGCCGCGCCGATGGCCGGCCCCCCCACGGCACCGCCGCGCCCTTTCCCCATGCCGCAATCGGTTGTACCGTTGCTCTCAAGCAGTGCCTGCGTGCCGCCCTTATCCAGACGGGTGGAGGGAACCGGCCCCGTGAAGCCCGGGCAACCTGTCTCCCCGGAGACAAGGTGCCAAAGCCGGAATTCCCCCCGAGGGGGAGAACGATGAGAGCGTCAGTGCTCAAGGACCCGGCCCGCGCACGAGGAGAGAAGATGTCAGCACCTCTGGGCCGAATGTTCATGTCCCTGGTCCCCTAGGGGACCACCCTCGCGATCCCTCCGCCTCGCACCGGCGAGCGCCCGCCCGGGCGCCCGCCCACGCGACACCCACAGCACGAGAGAAAGGCATGACGTACGCACAAAACCTGCGCTGCCGCGAGTGCAGCCGCGATTACCCCCTCGCAGCCCTCCACGTCTGCGAGTTCTGTTTCGGACCGCTCGAGGTCGCCTACGACGACGACGGCATCAGGGCCGCCGTCTCGCGCGAGGCCATCGCCTCCCGCCCGGCCAACCTCTGGCGCTACCGCGAGTTCCTCCCCTGCGATGCGGACTCCGCCATCAACATCGGGGCGGGCTTCACCCCCCTCATCCACGCGAAGAACCTCGGCAAGGCGCTGGGGCTCCCCAACCTCTACATCAAGAACGACACCGCCAACCCGACCTGGTCCTTCAAGGACCGCGTCGTCGCGGTGGCCAGCTCCCGCGCCCGCGAGCTCGGCTACGAGAAGCTCGCCTGCGCCAGCACCGGCAACCTCGCCAACAGCGTCAGCGCCCACGCCGCCGCTGCCGGCATGGAGGCCGTCGTCGTCATCCCCAACGACCTCGAGGCGGGCAAGGTGCTCGGATCGAGCATCTACAGCCCCACCCTCGTGAAGGTCGCCGGCAACTACGACGCCGTGAACCGCCTCTGCGCCGAGCTCGCCGGCTCCCGCAACTGGGCCTTCGTCAACGTCAACGTGCGCCCCTACTACGCCGAGGGCTCCAAGACCCTCGGCTTCGAGGTCGCCGAGCAGCTCGGCTGGCGCGCCCCCGACCACTGCGTCGTGCCCATCGCCAGCGGCTCCCTCTTCGTGAAGATCCGCAAGGGCCTCAACGAGTTCGCGAAGGCCGGACTCATCGACACACCCCACACGCGCATGAGCGGCGCCCAGGCGACCGGCTGCTCGCCCGTCGCCACGGCCTGGGCGGAAGGGAACATGAACTTCCGCCCCCAGCGGCCCGACACCATCGCCAAGTCCCTCGCCATCGGCAACCCCGCCGACGGCTACTACAGCCTCGTCCAGCTGAAGGACACGAACGGCGCCTGCGCCTCCGTCAGCGACGACGAGATCGTGGCCGGCATGAAGCTGCTCGCCGAAACCGAGGGCATCTTCGCCGAGACCGCCGGGGGCGTGACCATCGCCAGCGTCAAGCAGCTCGCCGCCAGCGGTAGAATCGACCCCGACGAGCTGGTGGTGGCCTTCGTCACGGGCGCGGGCTTCAAGACCGCCGAGGCCGTGGTCGATCACCTCGGCCCCGCCCTCGAAATCGACGCGACCGTGGAGAGCTTCGAAGCTGCCTACGGCGAGCGCGAGGGGGTTCCTGCCTGATGGCTGTCCAGCGATTGCGCTTCACCTTCCCCACCGACCTCATCAAGGAGCCCGTGATCTACCTCATCGGGCAGCAATTCGAGGTCATCACCAACATCCGCATGGCCGATGTCGACGAGAGCACCGGCTGGGTCATCCTCGAGCTCGAAGGCGATGCCGACGAGATCGCCCGCAGCGTCGCCTGGGCCGAGAGCCGGGGCGTGCGCGTCGACCCCATCACCGGCGACGTCATCGAAGGCTAGCCACCACCACGACACGAACGGAGACCACCACTTGGCAGCAACAGTCCTCATCCCCCAGCCCCTCCGCCCCCTCACCGGGGACCAGCCCACCGTCGACGGCGTCACCGGCTCGCTCATCGCCTGCATCGAGGACCTCGAGGCGCGCTTCCCGGGCGTGCGCGAGCGCATGCTCGACGAGGAGGGTGAGCTGCGCCGCTTCGTGAACGTCTACATCAACGGGGAGGACGTCCGCTTCGAGGATGGCCTCGCCACCCTCATCAACGACGGCGACGAGGTCAGCATCGTCCCCGCCGTCGCCGGCGGCGCCCACTAGCGGACCCCGGACCTGCGCTGAACGCACGAAGCCCCCTGCCAGGGGGCTTCGCTGTGTCGCTACCGGGGTGGCTCAGCCGAGGATCGCTCGCAGGCCTGCGAGCACACCTTCAAGGTCCGCCTCGCCGACACGTCCCAACTTGCGCTCGATCCTGCTCTGTGCGGCTGTCAGTGGTCGCCCCTTGGCAACGGACGCGCGCACAAGGCCAGCGCTCTTCCAGTCGATCAGGCGCCAGTCACCCGGGCGCAGGGGCCCCCTGCTGGATGAGAGCGGCACGAGCACTGCATCCCGCGAGGTCCGATTGTAGGCGTCGTTACTGACGACGACCGCCGGCCTGCGCTTCGCCCCTCTGCGATCGATGAATTGGACTTCGAGGATGACAACATCGCCGAGCCTACAAATCGTCGTAGACGGCATCCTCGTCGTTGTCCCAGATCTCGATGTAGGGCTCTCCCACGATGAGCGGTGCAGGTTTCGTGGCCTCTCCCTCGGCCTCCACCCCCTCGGCCCTCAGGTGCTCGTCGAGGCTCGATGCACCGCCATCCGTGCGCTTGCCATTCCTCAATCGTCGGGCAAGCAACTTGATTGGGTGGCGAAGAACGCTGCCGGCGGTCATGCGGGGCTCCTGCGGGGAGAGGGCTAGAAGACGTTCCGGCTGCCGCTGTCGCTGCGCGGGGCGGACTCTGTTGGCGTGGCTGCGGGCGGAGCGGCCTGCTGGGCGGGTTCCTGGACCTGCGCCTGCGCCTCCTGGGTGGCGCCTTCCTCTTCTTCCTCATCGTCCTCGCGGACGGCCCGGCGGAACTCCTTGATCGAAGACCCGAGGTCGCCGCCGATGCGGCTGATGCGGCCCACTCCGAAGAGCAGCACGATAACCCCGACGATGATGGCGAGCTCCAGCGGCCCAAGCGGACCGATCAAAAGCGCAGGCATGGCAGCCTCCCCACCCCCGGCCGCTGCCGGAGGAATCAGTCACTCAATGGTACATGATGCCGCAATGGGGGAAAGCGGCGCCCGTGGCAGGGTAAGGTCCGTTGACAAGCGAATCGGCGTGTGACTCAATCAGCGCCCTGAAGGGAGCGATTGCCTGCCCCGGTTTCCTCGTGACATCCGCCAGGCCGAAGCAGTCCGGGCTTTCGTGCGACTCGGAGGGCTGGAACGGGAAGGCAAGGGCAGCCACCGGGTGGTCAAGATGCCAAGTGGCAGGAACCTCTCTATCCCCTCGGCGTGGTAAAGGTCGGATTGTTGAAGAAAGCCATCCACAACGGGGATTGCACCGAAGAGGAGTTCCTGAAGGCAGCCGGGCGCTGAAGGAGAGTCCCAATGCACTCATTCACGGTACTGGTACACGTCGCGGAAGAGGGTGGCTACTGGGCCGAGGTACCTGAATTGCCCGGCTGTGCTTCCCAGGGTGAAACGCTCGACGAACTCAGAACCAACATCATTGAGGCGATCGAAGCGTGCCTCGCGGCGCATCTCGAGGATGAAGGGGACCACCTGCCCGAGCGAGTCGAGAAGTGGGAGATACCCATTCCTGTCGATGAGCAACTGGCACCCGCCTGACGCACGTAAGGCCGTCTTGCGCCGCTCGGGAGATTCCCTCAGGTAAGACGCTCGACGAAGACGTCCATCACGCCCCCGCAGATCTTGTCCTCGCCGTCCGTCGGCTCCGTCAGGTCGACCGTGACGATGCGGGGACTGCCGTCCTCCAGCACCTCCATCGCCTCCTGCCAGACCTCCGCCTCCCCGCAGCCCCCGCCGATCGTCCCGAAGAACGAGCCGTCGGTCCGGACCACCATCTTCGCGCCCGTCTTGCGCGGCGTGGAGCCGCGCGTCCGCGCGACCGTCGCCAGCACGACCGGCTCCTCGCGCTCGAGCGCCGTCGCGATCTCGCGGTAGATCTCTTCGTTCATATCCCGATCCTGACGTCCCCGCGCCGCGCCCGCAAGCGGTCGAGCCCGGCACGGCGCAATTCTCTACCATCCTCCCCATGACCGCCCTCGCCATCGACCACGTCATCCTCGCCAGCGCCGACATCCATGCGACCTCCGTGCGCCTCGAACGCGACCACGGCCTCGCCTCCCTGCCCGGCGGCCGCCACGAAGGCCACGGCACCGGCAACCGTATCGTCCCCCTGGGGGACGCCTACATCGAGGTCATGGGCGTCGTCGACGAGGCCGAGGCGGCCGCCAGCCCCATGGGGGCCTGGCTCCGCGAGCAGACCGCCGCCGGCGACCGCGTCGCCGCCCTCTGCCTGCGCACCGACGGCCCCGGCCTCGGCGAGATCGCCGGGCGCCTCGGACTGCGCCCCCTCCTCATGTCGCGCGACGCCCCCGGCGGCGTCACCCTCTCCTGGCGCCTGGCCGGCCTCCCCGAAGCCATGGCCGACCCCTCCCGCCCCTTCTTCATCGACTGGCATGTCCCCGACGACCAGCACCCCGCCCGCGGCGTCGCTCCCCACCGCGTCGAACCCGCCGGCTTCGCGTGGGTCGAACTCGCCGGCGACCCCGCCGCCATCGGCGACTGGCTCGGCGTCGCCGTCCCCGGCGTGCGTGTCACCGGGGCGCCCGCGCCGGACGTCCGCGCCGCCGTTGCCGTCGCCTCCGGCGGAGAAGTGCTGCTGGACTAGCCCCCCGCCAGCCGCTCCCCGATGAACGCCTGCGCGCGCTCCGTCGCCTGCCGCCCGATGGGGATGGGCGCCGCGTCGAACCCGTGCGGACCACCGGCGTACACCGCCAGCTCCGACTCGTTCCCCGCAGCCAGCCAGCGCGCGTGCATGAACAGCGAGTCGTCGAGCAGCGGGTCGTAGGTGCCCACCGTGAACAGCGCCGGTGGCAGGTCGTGCAGGCTCGCGTTCAGCGGCGAGACGTCCGCGTCGGTCGTGTCCACTTCCGGGATGAACATCCCGTAGAACGCCTCGATGGCGTCCCGTTGCAGGCCCCCCTCCGGCCCCACGCCCAGCCGCTGGCTCGGCGTCATCGAGAGGTCGTACACGCCGTACACCAGGTTCGCCCCCAGGAAGCCCGTGAAGCCATGCCGGTCGCGCATCCGCAGCAGCGTGACCGCCGCCAGGTGCGCCCCCGCCGACCCGCCCCCGATCAGCAGCCGCTCCGTCCCGAACTCCGCCGCCGTCTGCTCGACCAGCCACACCGCCGCCGCCTCGCAGTCGTCCGGACCGGCCGGGTACGGGTGCTCCGGCGCCAGCCGGTAGTCGACGCTCACCGTCGCCAGCCCGAACTGCTCCACCAGCGCGAGGTTCGCCTGGTCGCTCATCCGCGCCCGCCCGATCACCCAGCCGCCCCCGTGGATATCGAGGTAGACCCCTGCCGGCTCTCGCCCCTCGGGCCGGATGATGCGCACGTTCGCGCCCTCGCCCATCCCCGGGACGTCCCGGTCCTCCGCCCGCTCGACCGGCTCCGGAACGGGGAAGGCCCCGCCCCCCTCGTCCATCAGCCGCCGCAGATCGACGAGGTCCATGTTCTGCAGCGAGGGCGCCCCCTCGCGCATCGCCACCGACGCCGCGACGAAGCCGCGCGTCTCCTCGCTGACGGCGTCCTCGCCGAACACGCTGGGGTCGAAGCTCATGCTGTCCTCCCTACGAAGGCTTCAGGCCGAACGAGTGGATCAACCGCCCGTAGCCCAGGTAGCTGACGGTCGCCCACGCGATCTCGAGGATCTGCTCCTCGGTGTAGTGCTCCCCGAGCTCTTCGAACAGTTCCCCGTCGATGTTCGCGTGGTCGATGAACAGCCGCTCGGCGTAGTGGAGGGCGGCCTTCTCCGCCTCCGTGAAGTCCTGGTCGCCCCACGTCGCGATCTTCGCGACGGTCGATTCCTCGAGGGTCTCTCCTTCCCCTGACAGGGGAAGCCGCGCGGCCTGTCAGAAGTCGCAGGCGTTCAACTGCGCCACCCGCAGCCGCACCAGCTCCTTCAGCCGCGCCGGCACCGCCCCGTCCCGGATGAGCGGGCGGTACCAGTCGTTCCACCGCTGGAACAGCTCCGCGTTGTGCCCGAAGACGCGGGTGAAGTTGTCGCCGCGACCCTGCAGCCCCTCCGGGAGCTCGTCGTCGCGCGCCAGTCGAATGTGTGGGGAAGGCGTATCAGTCATGCCGCGATTCTAGCGGCCCCGTGGCGAGGTGGGGTGATAGGGTCGAAGCATGCCATTCAGTGTCGCGGTCGGCGTAGCGAACCACGGGGACGCCGGCTTCTGGGAGACAGAGGCAGTCGTCGATGCCGGTGCTGCCCATGCGTTCCTGCCCGCGTCGTTCCTTGAAGCCCTCGGTGTGGCCCGGACCCGAACGCGAGCGTTCAAGCTCGCTGACGGCACGCGCAAGAACTACGACCTCGGCGAGGCCTGCTTCCGCATCGAAGGCCGCGAGATGAACTCGCCGGTCGTCTTTGGCGATGAAGGGGTCGCGCTCCTCGGCGCCACCACGCTCGAGGTCTTTGACCTCATCGCCGACACCACCAATCTGCGCCTCATCGACGCCCCCGAGGGACTCCTCGTCCGCATCTTCCGCGGCTGAGGCCCCTACCCCAGGTACGCCGACCCCGACCGCCGCCCCTTCGGGTCCGTCAGCACGTTCACCAGCGCGACCGTGTTCGCCGCCAGCGCCTCCTGTACGGCGGGCGTGATGTCCGCCGGGTCTTCCACTCGGCGCGACCAGCCACCCACCATCTCCACCGTCTTCTCGTAGGCGATCGGCAGAAGAGCGGCGATGGGCGGCGCGTCGGGGGCGAACTGCCGGTCCTGGATCGAGTGCCCCGCGATGCCCCCGTTGTTCGAGACGACGATGACGACGTTCGCCCCCACCCGCGCCGCCGTCTCCACCTCCATCGCCGCCGCCCCGAAGGCGTAGTCCCCGAGCACCGCCACCACCTGCTGGTCCGGACGCGCCAGCTTCGCCCCGATGGCGTACGGCAGACCCGTCCCCATGCACCCCGTCGTCCCCGAGTTCAGCCGCAGCCGCGACCCGAAGCTCGGCATGACCGCCCGCGCCACCCCCATCGTCAGCTCCGCGTCGACCGTCACCGTCGCGTCGCGGTCGAGGCAGTCGCGCACGTCCCGCAGCAGGCGGAAGTGGTTGATGGGCACCTCGTCCGAGGCCATCGCCTCCTCCGAGCCCGCCTCGTTCCGGTCGCGCGCTTCCTGCAGCGTGCCCACCCAGTCGCTGCTCGCGACGCGCAGGCTCCGCCCCTCCAGCAGCCCGTTGAGCTGCTCCACGGCTACCGCGCAGTCCGCCACGATGCCGGTCTCGACGTCCGCGCCGCTGTAGAACTCCTCCGCCACGATGTCGATGTGCGCCAGGCGCACCCCCTCGGCAAACCGCGGCGGCTTTCCGAACTGGAACACCCAGTTGAAGCGGCCACCCACCATGAGCACGGCGTCGGCCCCGCCCAGCGCCGCCGAGCGCGCCGCGTTCATGAACATGGCGTGGTCGTCGGGGATCGCGCCCCGCCCCATCGGCGAGGACACGAACGGGATTCCCCGGTCGACGAGCCGCTGCAGCGGCAGCCCCGCCTCCGCCCAGCCCGCGCCCTTCCCCATGATGACGAGCGGGCGTTCCGCCTCCGCCAACATGTCCGCCACCGCCTCGAGGGCGGCCGGGTCGGGGTGAGGGCGCGAGATCTCGGGCTCGCTCGTCCGCCACTCCACCTGCTCCTCGTCGAAGGGCGTCCGGATCAGCTCGGCGGGGAAGTCGAGGTAGACCGCCCCGGGGCGCCCGTTCAGGGCGCGCCCCAGCGCGAGATGCACGTACTCCGCGATCCGCGCCTGGCTGTCGACCTGCGTCGCCCACTTGCAGCCCGGCGCCGCGAACGCGACCTGGTCGGCCTCCTGGAAGGCCCCCAGCCCCCGCTGGTTCCCCGCCGACGAACCCCCCAGCACCACGAGCGGCATCGCGCTCTCCGTGGCGACGTACATGGGCGTGACCGCGTTCGTGACCGCCGGCCCCGAGCCCGCCACCATCACCCCCGGCTTCCCCCGCGCCCAGCCCCAGGCCGAGGCCGCGAACCCCGCGGAGACCTCGTGGCGGCAGTTCACCACCTTGATCCCCTCCCGCTCCATCGCCGCCATGACCTCGATCATGGGGCCCGCCACGACCCCGAAGGCCGTGTCGATGCCGGCCGCCTTCAGTTGCCGCGCGATGATCTGTCCGCCGTTCAGCTCTGCCACGCCGTCCCCTCCGGTCTGAGGTGGCCGCCATCGTACGCCCCGCGCGGGGCGGGCCGCCCGCGGCCTACAATCGGGCGCCGCCACCGCGGCTAGGGGGACCCCATGGACCGCCTCGAAGGCAAGGTCGCGCTCGTCACGGGCGCCGGCTCCGGTATCGGCAAGGCCTCATCGCTGCGCTTCGCCGCCGAGGGCGCCGCCGTCATGTGCGTCGACCTCGACGAGGCCTCCGCGCAGGGCACCGCCGCCGCTATCGCCGAGGGTGGCGGCTCCAGCGCCGCCCTCCGCGTCGACGTCACCGACCAGGAGGCGGTCAGGGCCGCCTGCGAGGAGACCGTCCGCGAGCTGGGCGGCCTCGACGTGCTCTACAACAACGCCGGCATCGGCCGCGCCGCCTGGGACGCCACCATCGCCGTCAACCTCAGCGGCGTCTCCTACGGCCTCCGCCACGGCGGCGCCCTCATGGCCGAGCGCGGCGGCGGCTCCATCATCAGCACCGCCTCGATCGCGGGCCTCGTCGGCCTCGTCAGCAGCCGCGTCACCGAGTTCCCGCCCGTCGATGGCTCCGGCGCCTACATCGCCGCCAAGCACGGCGTCGTCGGGCTGACGCGCCAGTTCGCGCTCATCTACGCGGACTACGGCGTGCGCGTGAACGCCATCGCCCCCGGCTACATCCGGACCCCCCTCGTGAGCGAGACGCTGGAGGACCCGGAGGCCGTCGCCTACCTGGAGTCGCTGCACCCGCTGGGGCGCCTCGGCGAACCCGAGGAGATCGCCGCCGCGGCCGCCTTCCTCGCCAGCGACGATGCCTCCTTCATCACCGGCATCACCCTCCCCGTCGACGGCGGCTACACCGCCCGCTAGGAACCCTGCACCGCCCGCCCCGCCCCGCTAGACTGCCCCCCATTCCCGCCCGGGAGCGTGCTCCATGACCTCTGATGTCGACGCGACGGCCCCGAAATACCTGCGCGATAAGTACGCCATCATCGGCGTCGGCGAGACCACCTACACGCGCGGCTCCAACCTCACCACCCGCGCCCTCGGCACCTGGGCCGTCCGGAACGCCATGGAGGACGCCGGCATCCCCGCCTCCGAAGTCGACGGCATGATGTCGTACTCGAACAACGACTCGACCCCCTCCCCCATGATCGCCGGCGACCTCGGCATCCGCCTCAACTTCTACATGGACGTCTACGGCGGCGGCTCCAGCAGCGAGGCCCTCATCGGGCTCGCCATCGGCGCCATCGAGGCGGGCATGTGCAACACCGTCGTCGTCTTCCGCTCCATGAACGGCTACTCCCAGGTCCGCATCGGCGGGACCGGCGCCCGCGCCCGCGCCCCCATCGGCGGCGATGCCGTCCACACCGCCCCCTACGGCTGGTTCAGCGCCGGCCAGAACTTCAGCCCCAGCTTCATGCGCCACATGTACGACTACGGCACCACCCCCGAGCAGGTCGCCATGGTCAAGGTCATCCACAGCGAGCACGCCTCCAACAACCCCAAGGCCTACTACAAGCAGCGCGTCACGGTGGAAGACGTGCTCAACAGCCGCATGATCGTCAAGCCCCTCCACCTCCTCGACTGCTGCGTCGAGACCGACAACGCCACCGCCGTCATCGTCACCCGCGCGGAGCGCGCCTACGACTACCGCAACACCCCCGCCCGCATCCTTGCCGTGGCCGGGCGCGTCTGCAAGCCGCGCATCGACATGCATTTCCAGCACGGCCCCATCTCCACCGTCGCCGGCTACTACATCAAGGACATCATCTGGCCGAACGCCGGCGTCGGCCCCGAGGACATCGACCTCACCGGCGCCTACGACGCCTTCACCTTCACCTCCATGCTCCAGCTCGAGGACTACGGCTTCTGCAAGAAGGGCGAGGGCGGCGACTACGTCAGCAGCGGCATTATGCGCCTCGGCGGCGAGCGCCCCAACAACACTTCCGGCGGCCACCTCTGCGAGGGCTACACCCACGGCATGAACATGATCATCGAGAACGTGCGCCAGCTCCGGGGTGAGGTCGACTGCTACTGCCCGACCGACGACCAGGGCCGCCGCCAGCATACCTACGACTACTCCGAAGGCGGGTGCCGCCAGGTGCGCGACGCCAACATCTCCATGAACCTCGGCTGGGCGATGCCGGGCACCGGCTCCTCGCTCGTCATGCGGAAGGGATAGGGCCATGCCTGAAGGCGAGTACCGCGGGATGAACCTCACCATCCTCGATGTCGACCACGAGAATACGGCCTACTTCGGCTACTGCGCCGGGCACGACTTCCACCTGCAGCAGTGCACGGCCTGCGGCCTCCTGCGCTACCCGCCCGGGACCGCCTGCCCCTGGTGCCAGAACCGCGAGTTCGAGTGGACCGCCGTCGAGGGCAAGGGCACGGTCCACTCCTACGGCGAGGTCCACCAGGCGATCCAGCCCCAGTTCCGCGAGAAGGCGCCCTACATGATCCTCATCGTCGATCTGGACACCCAGAAGGGGCAGCCCAGCGAGCACGAGGCCCTGCGCGTCGCCGGCAACCTCGCCACCCCCGACGGCGACCTCGCCCCGCCCGAGCTCGTGAAGCGGGTCGGCATCGGCAGCCGCGTGCGCATGGTCTTCGCCGACGTCGCCGAGGGCCTCTCCCTGCCCATGTGGACCCTGGACGAAGACGCCGAGCAGCCGGACGAGCCCTGGCGCTACCCGCAGGAGTACAACGGCGTCTGACCTCGCTCCGGGCGGCGCGACGGCTGGAGGAAGCGCACAATGAGCACCACACGCACAACCGGGCAGGCCTGAAGACATGCTGAGCGCCAACGACAACGAGCTCCTCACCCGTACCGGACCGGACACCCCAATGGGCGATGTCTTCCGCCGCTTCTGGGTGCCGGTGCTCATCGCCGGCGAGCTCCCCGAGCCCGACTGTCCCCCCGTGCGCGTCGGCGTCCTCGGCGAGGAGCTGGTCGCCTTCCGGGACACGAACGGGACCGTCGGCCTCATCGAAGGGCGCTGCCCCCACCGTCGCGCCGAGCTCTTCTGGGGGCGCAACGAGGAGTGCGGCCTGCGCTGCGTCTACCACGGCTGGAAGTTCGACGTGGACGGCAACTGCGTCGACATGCCCTCCGAGCCGCCGGAGTCGCAGTTCAGGGAGAAGGTGGGGATCGCCGCCTACCCCACGCGCGAGTGGGGCGGCTACATCTGGGCCTACCTGGGTCCCCCCGACCTGCCCCTCCCCGCCCTGCCCGATTTCGAGTGGGCGCACGTCCCCGAGAGCCACCGCTACGTCTCCAAGAAGCTCCAGCAGTGCAACTGGGCGCAGTCCCTCGAGGGCGCCATCGATACCGCCCACTTCTCCTTCCTCCACATGCTCGTCGGCGAGCTCCCCCCCGATGCCCCGAAGGCCCTGCGCTATATGAGGGCCGATGGCTCACCGAAGTTCACCATCCGCCCCACCGACGCCGGCTTCGTCATCGGCGGCGCCCGCTTCGCCGAGGAAGACAGCTTCTACTGGCGCATCACCCAGTTCCTCGTCCCCAACCACAGCCTCGCCCCCGGCGCCGAGCGCGGCCAGAACATCAACGGCCAGACCTGGGTCCCCATCGACGACCACAGCTGCTGGATCTACACCTACACCTGGAACCCCGACCGCCCCATCACCGAGGACGAGCTCGCCATCATCAAGGGCGGCAAGGCGAGCATCCACTCCATCGTCGATGAGCACTACCACCCCATCCGCAACCGCGACAACGACTACCTCATCGACCGCGAGGCCCAGCGCACCGCCAGCTTCACGGGCGTGCAGGGCATCTCCGAGCAGGACGCCTGCATCCAGGACAGCCAGGGGCCCATCTACGACCGCACGAAGGAGCACCTCGGCACGACCGACGTCGCCATCATCGAGTTCCGCCGCATGATGCTGCGCATGGCCCGCAACCTGCTCGAGGGCCAGGAGCCCCCCGAGGCCCGCGACGGTCGCGCCTACTGGGTCCGCTCCGGCGCCGAGGTCGCTCCCCGCACGACCCCGTTCGAGGAGGTCGCCGCGGATCGCACCACGGCCGGCGAGTTCGAAGCCTAGGGAGTCGCCAGCGGGGCGACCGCCACGTCGATCCCGGAGACCGATCGCTCCAGGTCGACCGGGTAGGTGCCGTCGTCCGCGTACAGCAACTCGCCGTCGTGGCGGACCGCTACCCACAGCTCGTACGCGTGGCCCGGGGTCAGCCGGTCCTCGTGGTAGGCCACGCTGAAGTCGACCGGCAGGGTCGTAGCGTCCTCGATGACCTGCCGTCCCTTCGCGATCGCCACCGCGTCGTCGCCCGATACGTCCACCAGGACCACCTCGACGCATGCGCCCACGGGAAGGTCGACGTCCCCGTCCAGGTACCGCACGGTGCCGGAGATTGTATCGACGTCGCTATCCGCGAAGACGACCGTGAGGAGCAGGGCGGGAACCGTCATCACGACCAGGGCGGAAACCGAGAACAGACCGGCGAGCTTCCACATCGCACTCCTCCCGGATCCACCGTACAAGTCCGCACGGTGGGGTGGGACGATGGTAGGAGACTTGCGCGTGGGCGCGCTCACAGGCCCTCACCGGCCCTTTACCGGGCCCGTAGGTGGGGCGTCCGGGCGTGGGTGTTAGCCGCCCCGCGCCACCTCCAGGTCGGCACGCGCGGCCACGCGCATACCGCCCTGGTCGCTGCTGACCGTGACGAGCTGGAAGCCCGCCGCGGCGTGCTTCGCCGCCAGCTGCGCGTTCGCGTGGATGCCCGCGATCACGCCGTGCGCCTTGCACGCCGCCGCGATGCGCACGCGCTCCTGCTCGAAGCGCCCCTCGTTCGCCATCCCCGGCGGCTGCCCCAGCGTGATGCTCAGGTCCGCCGGGCCCACGTACACCGCGTCGATGCCCGGCACCGAGAGGATGTCGTCGAGGTTGTCGAGCGCCTGCTCCGTCTCGATCATGGGGATGCAGGCGACCTCCGCGTTCGCGTGCGCGAAGTAGTCCGCCCCCGCGTACAGCGTCGCCCGCAGCGGACCGAAGCTGCGGTTCCCCTCCGGGTGGTAGCGGCAGGCCGCGACCGCCGCCTGCGCCTCCTCGACGCTGTTCACCATGGGGATGATCACCCCCATCGCGCCCGCGTCCAGCATCTTCATGATGATCCCCGGCTCGTTCCACGGCACCCGCACGAACGGCATCGTCTCCGTCGTGCTGATCGCCTGCAGCATCGTCAGCGCCGTCTGGTAGTCGATGCCCCCGTGCTGCATGTCGATGCAGACGTAGTCGAACGCCTCCGTCGCCATGATCTCGGCGCTGAGGGAGCTGGGCAGCGAGAGCCACCCGCCCAGGGCCACCTCTCCCGCCCGCCAGCGCGCCTTCACCGTGTTCTCACGCATCGCCGCTCACTCCTGAGTCGGGGCCGGCAGGGCGTTCACCCCTCGCGGCGTTTCCGCTGCGGAGGGGTGAACTGGCGCCGGCCCGGAACACTACTCGTTCGTCATGATGATCGTGCCGGAGGCCATGAACATGCCCCCGACGCCGTGGCAGACGCTGATCTTGGCGTCCGGCACCTGCGCCGGCGCCGTGCCCCGCATCTGGCGCACGCTCTCCTGGAGGGCGTACATCCCGTACATGCCCGAGTGCATGTAGCTCAGGCCGCCGCCGTTCGTGTTGACCGGCAGGGGCCCGCCCGGGGCCGTGTTGCGCGCCTCGATGAAGGCGCCCGCCTCGCCCCGCCCCACGAACCCAAGGTCCTCGAGCCCGTAGATCGGCAGGTGCGCGAAGGCGTCGTAGATCATCACGTGGTCCACGTCGTCGTGCGTGATGCCCGCTTCCTCGAAGGCCCGGCTCCCCGCCACCCGGAAGGCGCGCGAGGTCGTCATGTCCTCCATCTGGCTGATCATCGGCGTCTCGACGCTCTCGCCCGTGCCGAGGATGTAGACCGGCTTCGTGGGGAAGTCCCGCGCCCGCTCCTTCGAGACGAGGATCAGCGCCCCGCCCCCGTCCGTCACCAGGCAGCACTGCAGCAGCCGGAACGGGTACGCGATCATCCGCGAGTTGAGCACGTCGTCGACGGTGATCGGGTCCTTGAAGGTCGAGCGCGGGTTGAGCGCCGCCCACTCGCGCTGCACCACCGAGACGGAGGCGAGCTGCTCGTGCGTCATGCCCGTCTCCTTCATGTAGCGCAGCACGCCCAGCGTGAACATCGACGGCGGCCCGCTCAGGCCGTAGGGCGCCTCGTACTGCCCCGCGAGCGAGGCCGGGGCTCCGGCGAACCCGCCCCGCCCGACGCGCGAGCGGCCGCTCTCGCCGTGCGTCACGAGCGCAACCTCGCACAGCCCCTCGTTGATGGCGGCCGCCGCGTGCCGGACGTGCAGCATGAACGAGCAGCCCCCCACGGACGTGCCGTCCACCCACGTGGGCGTGATGCCCAGGTAGTGCGCGATCCCGGCGGGCGCTTCGCCCGCGGTCGCCACGCCGTCGATGTCGCTCGGCTTCAGGCCGCAGTCCGCCATCGCGTTGAGCGCGGCGTCGGCGTGCAGCTGGATCTGGGAAAGGCCGGGAATGCGGCCGAGCTCGGTCGTCTCGGCGGCTCCCACGATTGCTACGGAACGGGGCTCCATGGCTAACCTCCCGCCGGCCGGAACTTCGGCAGCGAAATTTCGTCCGTGATCGGCGTGAACGCCACCTCGACGGGCATGTCGAGCACGAGCGCCTCAGGCGTCTGCTCACAGTCGATGATGTTCGTCATCATGCGTGGGCCCTCGTCGAGCTCGACGATGGCGATGGCATGCGGCTCCGGACCGAATCCCGGCGGAGGCCGGTGGTTGATCACGTAGCTGTAGAGCTTGCCCCTCCCGCTTGCCGTGAAGTTCGAGACCGAGCGCGAGCCGCAGCACGGACAGAACGACCGCGCCGGGAAGATCACGTCGTCGCAGTCGTCTTCGTCGCAGCGCTGGAGGCGAAGCTCCCCTCGCTTCGCCCCGTCCCAGAAGTCCTGGGTCTCCGGGGTGGGAACGGGCACGGGCCCTTTGTAGTCGTCGGCCATGAATGGACCGCCTTTCGCATGGTTTGGCGCACGGCGGGGCACGCGTCAGCGCATCCTACGAGCTTCGCCGGAATCGTGGGAGCGCCCTGCCGGCGAGTGCTCCTGCCTCAGCCGTCCGCGTCCGCCGCGCCCGCCCCGCGCACCCACACCCGTCCCGCCACCTGCGTCCCCATCACGATCTCCCCCCCGTCGATCCCGATCGTGACCGTCCCCCGGTACGGCTCGGAGGACTGCAGGTTCACGACCCGCCCCGGGCGGATGCCCTCGGCGTCGAAGAACTGCAGCAACTGCTCGTCCTCCTCGAACACCCGCTCGATCTCCACGGTCTCTCCCTCGGGCACGTCCGCCAGCGTCGTCATCGAGAGCGCCGAGGGCGCCCCCAGGCCCGGGATCGGGTACCCGAAGGGGCTGCGGTCCGGGTTCCCCAGCGTCTCGATGAGGTGCGGCTCCGTCACGTCCGAGATGCCGTGCTCGAGCAGGTGCGCCTCCTCGTACGCGCGCCACCAGGGCACGTTCAGCACGCTCGTCAGCAGGCACTCCGCCAACCGGTGGCGGCGGACCATCTCCTCCGCCCGGCGCAGGCCCTCGGGCGTCAGCTCGATCATGCGCCGGTTGATCGAAACCAGGCTGTCGCGCTGCAGGCGCTTCAGCATTCCCGCCACCGAGGGCGGCGTCACCCCCAGGCGGTCGGCGAGGCGCACCGCGATCACGCTTTCGCCCTCGTCGTGGTGAAGGCGGTAGATGGCGCTCAGGTAGTCGTCGCTGGCGACATTCGCGACCTGCTTCGGCATGCGCCCGATCGTGCCACGCCTCGCGCCCGTTGTCTTGACCTTGCCCGCCTTCAACTCGACCGCTCGTCCCCGTACACTCAGGGTGCAGCTCTCGCTGCGAGGGAAGAACCATGAGCGCAGAACCCGCGACCCCCGAACTCGACCTCTCCTGGCTCGATCTGTACGACGAGCCCGCCGCCGCCGAGCCCACGAAGAAGGGCCTCACGCTCGATGCCATCGACATCGGCGGTTACGCCTCGCAGGAGGACCTGCCGCGGGACATGACCCCCCGCCTGCGTGGCGCCGCCCCCCGCGAGAACGCCCACCGCCAGGGCCTCACCTACCAGACCAAGCACGACGTCTGGGCCGACCAGTGCCGCTCCCTCTACGAGGAGGCCATCCAGCGCCAGTGGTCCTCCGCACGGGACATTCCGTGGGACACCCTCACGGAGCTCTCCGATGAGAAGGAGCGCGCCATGTGCCAGGTGGCGACCATGCTCGCCGAGGTCGAGTTCATCGCCGGCGACGTGCCCGGCCAGTGGCTCCCCGCCATCAGCGGCGACGAGTTCGAGGTCGGCCTCTTCCTCATGAGCCAGATCATGGACGAGGCCCGCCATACCGACGTCTTCCGCAAGCGCGCCCTCGCCAACGGCGGCGGCCTCCTCCAGCAGGGCGCCGGCCTCGGCCTGCGCAACCTCATCGAGGCCCAGGACTTCACCGAGATGTCCGTGCTCATGCACGTTCAGGCCGAGGGCTTCGTCCAGTCCATGTTCCGCATGGGCGAGCTCATCGGGCCCACCCAGGCCGACAAGCGCATCTTCCGCATGGCCGGCCAGGACGAGTCCCGCCACCTCGCCTTCGGCGTCATGCACCTCAAGCACGTCCTCGCCGAGACCCCCGAGCGCCGCGAGGAGATCCACCACTACCTCGACAAGGCCGAGGAGCGCTCCGCCGGCGGCGGCAGCGGCGATGTCACCTTCCCGCCCGTCTTCGAGTCCCTCTGCATCCTCCTCGGCGGCGGCAAGGACCGCTTCGACGAGGGTTTCGCCAAGTTCCTGCTCCTCCGCCGCCGCCAGGTGAAGGAGTACCTGCACCGCCTCGATGTCGCCGGTCTCGGCGATCGCCGCGAGCGCGTCGGACCGGCCCTCGCGCAGTACGCCGACTAGCGCCATGGCCGAAGCGGGCGAGGCCACCGGCGAGCCGATCACCGCGGAGATGCGCGCTGCCGCCGAGGCCCTCGGCTGGGACGAGGGCCTCCTCGACCGCGCCCTCGAGTGGGGCTACAACCCCGGCACCCTCGTCAGCGCCCTCTCCGCCAGGCTCACCCCCGACCAGGCCACCGACTTCCTCGACCGTGAGCCCATCAAGCCCGACCTCACCTGGATGGACGCCCCCACCGAGTGGGGCGTCCGCGCCGAGCAGGCCGACCCCGAGATGGGCCTCACCGTCGGCGACATCATGGTCGGCTCCTACGGCGAGATCCCCGACCTCTGGACCGACCGCACCGAGATCGCCCGCGGCTCCAACCCCCAGGAGGGGCAGGAGGACATGGGCTACACCATCTTCGAGAAGGCGGTCGTCTGGACCGATTCCGTCGCCGACCTCTACGAGCGCGCCATCCGCGACCGCTGGGCGCCCGCCACCGACCTCGGCTGGCGCAGCCTCGAAGCCCTCCCCGACGACATCGAGCACGCCATCTGCCAGGTCATGACCGAGCACAGCGAGCGCGCCTACGCCGAGGCCACCGTCCTCGGGCGCTGGCTCCCCGAGATCAGCTACGGCTTCGTCGAGATGAAGCTCTTCATGGGCAGCGTCATCTACGATCTCGCCCGCCACGCCGAGGCCTTCCGCAAGCGCGCCCTCGCCAACGGCGGGGGGCTCGGCCTGCAGGCCCCCACCGACCTCATCCGCGGCGCCACCGAGTCGCGCAGCTACCCCGAGCTCCTGGCCTACCTGTTCGTGCAGGACAGCGCCTTCCTCACCTTCTTCCGCGCCGCCGGCGACATCGCCCAGAACCAGCTCGAACGCGACCTCTACGCCCTCGTCGCCGCCGACCGCGAACGGCTCATGCAGTACCAGGTCGAGCGCTTCGACTCGTACCTCCAGGCCATGCCCGATCGGCGCGAGGAGCAGCAACGCTACCTCGGCAAGGCCGAGGTGCGCCTCGCCCGCGAGTGGAACGACCCCGCCGTGCGCGAGCCCCTCGTGCTCCTTCTCGGGGGCGGCCGCGAGCACGCTGCCGCCGGCGAAGCCGCCCTCCACGCCCTCCGCCGCCGCCAGGTCGAGGAGTACCTCGCCAACCTCGACCGCGCCGGCTTCGTCCGCGCCCGGCTCCACTCCGGCCTCGCCAACTACCTCGAGGAACCCGAGCCCGCCACCGCCTAGCCCCCGAGCAGCACCGCCAGCGCCGCCCGCTACTTCGGGCCGGCCCCCACCGCCTCCGCGACCTTCTCCGCGAGCCATGCGTTGAGGCTTTTGCCCTCGACCTGGGCGGTCTGCGTGGCGGCTCGATGCAGGTCCGGGGACATTCTCAGGGCAACGTTGCCCGAGAACGGCTTGTCCGGCGCCACCCCCTCCTCTTCGCAAAACGCGAGGTACTCCTCGACCGCCCCGGCGAAGGCCTCCCGCAGCTCCTCGACAGACTCCCCCTCAAAGCTGATGACCGAACTCGTTCCGATGACGGCGCCGTGAAAGATGTCGAGGTCGTCGTCGAACGTCACGGTGGCCTTGTATCCGCGATATTCCATGGTCGTCTAGTCCTTTCCCTGCGACGGTGTAACTCCCGCCAATGCCAGGAATTCCCTCATCGCTGCAACCGCGCCCTTGCTGGTCACCGGTCGTGGGTGAGGCCTGTGGAACACTGCCCGTTTGCCCTTCAGTGTGATCCGCACACGCGAACCTGCTCACTCATCCAGGTCGGCGCCACAGGCCAGCAGGAGGGACTCAATATCTGCCCAGAGCAGGCCTCCGGGAACCGGGCGCCGGAAGATGGCCTCCCAACGTCCTGCGGTGCCGCCGCCTCACGTCACAATGCTAGCAGAATATGCTAGCTACTGCCAAACGCTAGCCCCCGACCAGCACCGCCAGCGCCGCCCGCACCACCTCCGCGCTCGTCCCGATCGCGAAGAACACCGTCCGGCCCAGGGGATCCACGCGGCCAACGACGAACCCATCGTCTCGCGTGACGAGCGGGTAGGGCAGGTCAGCGATGCTCGTTGCCCGCACGAGCGCTAACCGGTGAGCGTAGTCGAACTGCAGCGCGTCCCGCTCGGTGTCGAACCGCACGACGACCACCAGTGCCAGTTCCTCCCCGTTCTCGAACAGCCGGTAGGCGTCGCCCCGCCACCCCTCCCCGGCGGCCACCGTCGGGGGATCGCTGCCGTCGGTCCAGGGGTAGCCGCCGGCCTTTCCGAGCAGGTAGTTCACGAGGTGGAACTCCCCGAGAACCCCCGACTCCACCTCCGTCCAGTCCGAACCGAGGCCCAGGGCCACCCCTTCCGCCGGTAACAGGTGGCCCACCGACTCCGGAAGCCAGCCGGACCCAAGCAGGTTCGGATGCAGGATGTGCGCCGTCGATGGCGGTGGGACCTCGAAGAGCGTATTGAGCGCCTCCCACCCGTCGCGGCCGACCAGGGTCTGCATCGCAACCGCGCCGCTGATGTACGGGAACCAGAACGTCCGCTCGATCTGGGGGTCGAGCTCGTCCTGGGCTACGTTCGCGAGCATCAGGACCGCGCCGCCTGCGCCCCCGGCCGGGCGCAGGGAAACTCCCCCGTCCCACAGCAACGTGCTGAGCATGGCGTCACCCTCGATCACGCTCGTCCACGCGAGGCCCGCATCGATCGTGGGTGCGATGCGGCCGGCGCTCCGGAGCAGGCCGAAGTGGTGGTCCTGGATGGCATGGACCATCTCGTGTGCAAGGGTGAACCGCTCGTCGTCGCTCAGCGCTTCGAGGTCAATCTCGGCCTCGTCGGTAACAACCCAGAGGGTCTTGTCCTCATAGGAGTAGAACCCGGCCGCCCCGCCCGCAATGGACTCCGTGACGTCCCAGTAGGTCTCATCCCGATCGAGGTAGCCGAGCATCTGGTAGAGCGCCCCGCCTGCCTGCAGCGCCTCCTGCGTCTCCTCGTCGATGAGCCCCGTATACACCTCGACCGCGTCCGCCGGAGCCACCGCCTCAACGCGGAAATCGGTTGGCGCGTCCAGCCCTCGCAAGGTGGCCACCTCCTCGAGCATCTCGAGAATGGCGTCTGAAGGGGCTGCGGCCTTGTCCGTCGGCTCGCTGCCACTACATGCCGCGAACGCCACCAGCGCAAGGATCGGTGGCAGCAGCGCGCGGGCGAACGTCACGGTATCAGCAGTCTAGCCCCCGAGCAGCACCGCCAGCGCCGCCCGCACCACCTCCGCGCTCGTCCCGATCGCAAAGATCACGTCCCGCCCCACCGGTTCCACCAGCCCCACGACGTTGCCGTCGGACCGCGTCGCGAGCGTCAGGCCGCCGTCCTCGACCACGTCCGCCCGCCGCGTCGCCACCGACCGGTGCGTCTGCGCGAACTGCCCCGCCTCGCCGTCGTCGACGAAGCGCACCCGCGCCAGTAGCACGCGCTCATCGCCGTTCTCGAACAGGGTGTAGCGGTCGCCCACCCAGCCACCGGCAGCGTCGACTGCCCGCCGGTTCAATGGGGCGTACAGCCAGCCCCCCGAGAACGGGGCGCGCCCGATGAGGTAGTTAATCAGGTGGAACTCCCCCAGCGTCCCCGACGACTGCTCCCGCCACCCTTGCCCGAGGCTCGCGCGCACCTGGTCCGCCGGCAGCGACGCCTCCGCGAGCGTCTCCGGCGCCCACCCCGTCGACATCAGCTCCGGGTGAAGGATGAGCGTGCTTGCCGGTGGCGGCTCCCGCAGGAGGGCGTTCAGCCCTTCCGTGCCCTCGTCCTGCAGCACCCCCCGCGCCCAGGTCGCCCCTGTCGTATAGGGCAGGTAGAGCTCCCGCAGGATGGCCGGCGGGATGCGCGGGAGCTGGTGGGCGACCCCCAGGAAGTGCACGCCCCCCGCCGCGGGCAGGGTCAACCCCCGCCTGGAATGCAGGTCCGTGTGGATCACGGCGTCCCCCTCCACCACCGATACGAACGCAAGCTCCGCATCAAGGCTGTGCTTCACCGCTTCGAAGGTCGCGTTGAGGTCGAAGTGGTAGTCCTGGAGGGCGTGGATGATCTCGTGCACGAGCGTGTCCCGCTGGGACGGCGTGAGCGCTTCCAGGCCCACGCCCTCCTCCTCGGTGACCACCCACAGGGTCTTGTGTTCGCTCGAGTAGAACCCCAGCACGAGGTCCAGGAACGACGTCTGGATGTCCCAGAGGTCCTCGTCCTCGTCCAGGTAGCCGAGCAGCCGGTAGAGCACGGTGGTCTCGTCCATCCGCTGCCGCTCCGCCTCCGAGACCAGCTCCAGGTACGTGTCGTACAGGTTCGCGCGGGCGACCGTCAGGGCGCGCATGGTCTCGGGCGCTTCCAGCTCCCGAACCTCCGCCACCTCCTCCAGGATCTCCCGCACCGACGCCGGCAGCGGGGGCGTGTCCTCCCCGCCCGCACTCTCCTCCGCCCGGGGCGTGGTCGTCTCGGGTGGAGCCGCCGCCTCCGGCGTTCCCGTCGGGGAAGGCGTGGAGGCTTCGGTCGCAGTCGGCTCGGCTGTTGCCGTCGCCGTCGCAACCGCCTCGCCGGTCTCGGCCGGAGCCGGAGTCGTGGCGCCCGCCGGTGCAGCCGTTGGCGCCGGTGATGGCGGGCTATCGCCCCCGCAGGCCACGACGGCCGGGGCAAGGGCAAGCACTGCGAGGAGGGCTGCGATCGTGCGCCTCATGGGTGATACCCATCTTGCCCGCCGCCCCACCCGCCCGCCAGACCCGGCCACTCGCCTTCTTAACCCTTGCCCGTCCCCGCCGCCGTCGCGCATCCCTCCGCACGGTCCCGGCCGCCCCGAATCTTGCCCATCGCCCGCCGCCTGCGATAGATTGACGACGGCGGCGCATTCGTCTAGCGGCCTAGGACACCGCCCTCTCAAGGCGGAGATCAGGGGTTCGAATCCCCTATGCGCTACCACCCTCCTCAAGACATACCGTGCTACCTTGCTAGTCCATGAGTGACAGGGAGTTGGACCCCTGCGAAATTCCGTAAGTGAAACTGCGCCGTTTGTAGCCACCGCCACTTCCGTGGTGAAGCACCTTATCTTTGGGTTCCTCTACGTCGGAGCCTTGGCGCTGGCGGCGTATCCTGCAGCAGCAGGGTCCCACTACATCTACCATTATGGGAATGTAGGGTGGAATTGGGGCATCGCCTTCTTCATCGGACCTTTCGCCCTCTTCTTTGCGAGCGTCAGCATCGTGTACGTCGCATGGATCACCAGGAAGAGTTGGCGTCTGGGAGTCAGCTTCGCGCTTGGCCCCGTCGCCATTGGGGCTCTCCTCTTCGTGTGGTTCCTTGCGCTTGTGGCGATGAGTAGCTAGGTCGGCGTCGCGCTCTGGCTCCACCCCAGGTTGTTGCGGGCGGGGTTGGATGTGGGGAACTTCCCACCATCTGCTTGTCGTGAATTGGGGCAAGGGCACCAGGGGGGAGATGCTCGGACGTCGGCGGCGCCAGCGTCGGGTGAGCACGCTGACGAAGTTACAGGGCGTCACAAATTGCCCGGCAATCTGTCACGTGGTGGTTACACGCGCCGCTGTAGGATTGCGGCGGAATGTTGAACTTCATGGGCAGGCTGGTCACGGCCCACCCGTACGTGACGGTGGGCGCGCTCATCGCCATCACTATCGTGCTCGGAGCAGGCGCGACGCTGCGCGCCGACCTCGACGAGACGGACGGGTACTTTCCCCGCGACAGCGCCGTAGCCAGGGCCCTGGATGAGATCGACGAGCTCTTTGGGGAGTCCGGCGAGATCAGCTTGATCACCCTGCTCTTCCGTGGCGAGGCCCTGACCCCCGAGGGGCTCTCGCAGATGGCCGGAGTCGTCGATGAGATCGCGAGTGACCCCGAAGTTGCACCGCTCCTGGCGCCAATCCATCCGGTTGCGGCGCCCTCGCTCTACATTGGCGCCGCGCTCCAGGTGGACAGCTTCGAGTCGCTTCCGCAGGCACAGATAGACGCCGTACGCGGCGTCCCGGACATCCAGCGCGCTCTCACCGCGCTGACCGGAACCGACTCCGACGGCACGTCGGTGGCGATCGCCACGATCCGCCTCCAGGACACCGGTGACGGGCGCGTCCAGGACGTGGAACGCAAGGTCTACGACCTTGCGGCCGGGGCTGAAGGCCCCCTGCGCGTGAGCAGCGTATCGAAGGCGGTAATCGAGGACGAGTACCAGCGCTCGTACCGGGAGGACATCACCCCGCTGATTGGCGCCGCCTTCCTGCTGATCGCGGCCCTGATATTCCTCTTGCTGCGGTCGCCATCCGACCTGCTGCTCTCACTGGCGGGCCTGCTGATGGCCATTGTCTGGATTGTCGGCTCGGAGGGGTGGTTGGGACCGAACGGGCTGGGCCTCCTGGGCCGACCGAGCGGGATATCGGTGATTATCCCCATCATCATCATCAGTCTCACAGTCGACTACGCCATCCAGGTGGCGTTGCACTACCGCGAGGCGAGGGCCAACCAGACGCCGGTGCTGACCGCCTGCCAGACGGGGCTGCGCACGGTCACCGTCCCCGTCGCCCTGGCGGCCGTTACCACGATCGCCAGCTTCGTGGTTGGGCTGTTCTCTCCCATTCCTGCGATCGGCGACTTCGGCGTCGTAGCCGGGCTGGGCGTCGGGATGAGCATGATCGTGATGCTGACGCTCCTGCCGGCCGGCCGCCTCATCATCGACCGGCGGCGCGAGTCGCGCGGCAAGCTGCCTCCGCCCCGGTCGGTCTCCAGGGGGTTGCCCGGTGTCGAGCGGTTCGCGGAATTGCTGGGGAGAAGTGTCGCTCGCAAGCCCGCGATCTATCTCGTCTTCGTCCTCCTGGTGTCCGTCGGACTCGGGATTGCCTCCACGCGCATCGAATCCAGGTTCAGCGTGCTGGACATTCTTCCCAGGGGCGGGAGTGTCACGAATGACCTCGAAACGCTCAATGCCGCGGTCGGCGGTTCACCGGAAATCGCCAACATGCTCCTGCATGCGGAGGCCACAGACACCCGCACCCTTGTGAGCCTCGATCAGCTGACGACTGGCTTCGCGGACGAACGACAGCGCCCGCAGGCAGCGGCGGGACCGATTCTGGCCTCCTTCCAGCTGCTGGCGCAGGACTGGACGGATGACTCCGGCGAGCCCGGCGACAACTACGACCCGGAGCTCGCCGCGCTCTTCGAGGAGGCCACCGCGGGGGTGCGGTTCGATCCGGCGTTGGTGCAGGAGTTCCTGGATAAGCTCGAGGCGCGGGAGCCTGCCGTCTCGCGCTTGCTCGTGAACGATCCCGACGGCATCGATGCGATCCTGCTCCAGTTTCCCACCTTCACCAACGACCCGGAGGCGACGAAGGTCCTACAGGAGGAAGTCGAGGGAATCTGGTTTGGCGATGACGACGCCATCACGGTGACGTCGGAGAGCGTGACGTCGGTGACGTTGACGGAAGAAATGACGAGCAGCCAGACGCAGGCGATCATGACGGCGGTCGGCGCGGCGCTCGCCATCCTGTTCGTCTTCTACTGGATAACCCTTCGTCAGCCGCTGCTGGCCTTCATCGCGATCGGGCCGATCATTCTGGTGCTGTTCTGGATTATCGGAACGATGGCCCTGTTGGAAATTCCCTACACCCTCGTCACCGCCACCATCACCGCGCTATCGGTCGGGATCGGCGTGGATTACACGATCCACATCATCCACAGGTACCGGGAGGAGTACGCACGTATCCGCGATCCCGAGATCTCGGCCGTCTACACCCTGCGGACGACCGGCTCCGCCCTTCTGGGTTCTGCCCTGACGACGGGCCTGGGGATCGGCATGTTGATCCTCTCGCCCGTGCCTGCGCTGCAGCAGTTCGGCATCACGGCGGTGATTGCGATCGGCTATTCGCTGATCGCCGCGGTCCTGCTGGTGCCCCCCGCCATGACGCTCTGGGGCGCGTACCAGGACATGCGGCTGCGTTCGGCGGCGCAGGACTGGTCCCGTGATCTCCTCGATCTCGACGAAGCCATCGAAGCGATCCACCGGCGCCACGAGGAGCAAGAGGGGGCGTCGTCCGGCCATGCCCCTTAAAGTTGAGCAGTTGGCCGTCTCTCCCCACCGGGCATCGACTTCACCTCGTCCAAGGAGTTGCCTCACATGACGAACCCGGCCGAGGCAAGCGACCATGCGCTCTCCCTGCCTGAAGAGCTGCTCTTGATGCTCCTCAACGAGGAGAGCGGCTATTTCCACCACGTGCCCGGCTGGACCCTCAACTGCACCTTCATCGGCGCCGTGCTGGCGGAGCTTGCCTTCCGGTACCGAGTCGACTCCGACCTCGAATCCCTGTTCCTGATCGACGACACCCCGACCGGCGTTCCCATCCTCGATCCCATCCTGGAGGAAATCGCCGCCGAGCCGGGACGGCACACCACGGAATACTGGATCGAGAGGCTCGCTCCGCGTGCTGAGGGGATTATCGACCTGGTGCTCGGCGACCTCGTTGAACGGGAGATCCTGCGCCATCACGAGGGCGACTTCTGGACCCTCTCCCGCTCCGTCTGGCAAGGGCAGTCCGACCGCCAGGACGGGATAGCCGGCGACTTCGTGAAGACGCGCATCCCGACGATCATCCTCTCCGATGCGATTCCCGACCCGCGGGACATCATCACCATCGCCCTCCTGAACGCCTGCAACGTGCTGCACTTTCTCATGCCCTTCGACGAGGAGGCGGAGAAGCGCGTCGACATCATCTGCCGGGTCGACATCATCGGCCGGTCCATCGCCGATGCGGTGAGCACGAAAATCGCCACGCCCCAGGTGCACTCGGCCCTCACCAAGGAGATACCGCGCCTTTCACTGCGCAAGCTGCTGTTCAATCCCCACCTGCGATCCGGCAACGTCGCCGCGCTGCTGGCCGACCTCGCCAGGGAGTACGGCCCGGTGTTCGCCCTGCGCCCTCCGTTCGCAAGGCAGCCGTACATCTTCCTCGCAGGCACGGAAGTCAACCGCTGGGTCCAGAAGCATGGCCGCTTGTTCCTGCGCTCCAAGGAGTACCTGGCCACCACCGAGGCGGCCCATGGCAGCTCCCGGACCACCCACAGCATGGACGGCGCCGATCACTTCCGCTTTCGCAAGGCGCTGCAGCCCTCACACGCACCGGAGACCTTCACCCGCCGCATCGAGGAGGTCTTTCGCATCGCGCGGAAGCAGGCATCGTCGTGGGAGGTCGGCGCCGTCGCGACCGCCGAGCCCCTGTTCCGGCGGTACCTCAATGCGCAGATGTCCCCGCTCCTGATAAGCCTCGACACCCAGGACGAGTTCGAGGACATCTTCCTGTTCAACAGGCGCCTGCTCTTCACGTACCTCACCGGGATCGTTCCCGAGTTCCTGCTGAAGACGCCGGGCATGAGGCGCCGTGCGAAGGTCGTCGCCGGACTGGCCGAGCGGATCAAGACCAGCCACACCCCGGCCCAGCGCGCCGGCCAGCCCCCGGACGTCATCGACGGCTACCTCTCCGTCCACGCCAACGACGAGCAGTTCCTCCCCGAGACCGACCTCGCCTTCCCGCTCAACGCGTTGACGCTGACGGGCCAGTACCTCGGCGATCTGACCAGCTTTGTCTTCTACCACCTGGCGTTGAATCCCGATATCTACAGGCGCGTGCAGGCCGAAGCCGACGCGCTGTTCGCCGAGGGCGATCCCACCGGCGATGACCTGACCCCGGCGAACCTCGACGTCACGCATCGCGTGCTGTTGGAGGCACTCCGGCTGACGCCCAACGTCAACCTCTCGATGCGCACGGTGATGAACCCGTGCGTCGTGGAGGGCTATGAGCTGCCCCTGCGCGCGCCCGTCATCATCGCCCAGACCGCCCCCCACTACATGGAGGAAGTGTTTCCCGACCCCTTCGTGTTCGATATCGACCGCTACCTGCCGCCGCGCAACGAGCACCTCACGCCGGGCTTTGCGCCTTTCGGCCTGGGCACGCACAGGTGCATGGGCAGCCAGTGGGCCGAGAAGCAGGTCGCCCTCAACGTGCTCTTGCTGGCGCACCACTTCACGTTCGAGCTGTCGCCGCCCGACGCCGAGCTGCGTACCAGCCCCTTTCCGACGCAGTCGCTCAGCCAGAAGGTCAAGTTCCTCATCAAGGAAAAGCGGCACGAAATCCCGGCCTGAAGCCGCCCGGGAGCAGGTCGTACGCTCCGAGTCCCCGTCGCTGGCGCGACCGCGTGGCGCCTGAGCGTGCTCCGCTGAGCAGGCACCCCTCGGTCGGCACCCGCGCCGAGTGAGGGGCGTCAGGCCTCGGTGGCGGCGCGCTCTCGCTCGTAGAGGCCGAGGGCATGCACGGGGAAGTACTGCCGATACAGCACGTAGTCCAGGAGCGCCGTGCGAAAGAAGATCCCGACCATGTCTTGCCGTGGCCACGTTCCATCCTCCCGCTGCGTGTCGATCAGGAACCGGGCGCCGCGCGCAATCGCGGTTCGGTCCGGTTCGCCGGCCTCCAGGAGGGCGATCAACGCCCACGCGCTCTGGATGACCTGGCTCGTATCGTGCGCGACGTATTCCCCGGTACGGCAACCCCGGTGGTGCTCACCCCAACCGCCGTCCTCCCGCTGACGGTCCAGCAGCCACCGGCAGGCCGAGCGCAAGGCCGGGTCGTCCGGCGCGGCGCCCGCGGCCAGGAGGCCCCTGATTCCGAAGAACGTGCCGTAGACGAACTGGACTCCCCACGCTCCACGCCAGGATCCGTCGCGCTCCTGGGCGCCGCGCAGCCACTCGGCGGCGCGCGAGATAGCCCGCGTCTCCACCCTCCCGATGAGCTCGGGGAACCGCTCCCGGCAAGCCGCCAGGGCAGCGAGGCAGGAGGCGGTGCACTCCACGCAGGAGTGCTCGGTCATTGAGTCACCGAACATCTCGGCGGGATTGAGCCACTCGAGGCCAACCAGGGAGCGCTGCGGTTCGTAGGTGCCGAAGCCGCCATCCCGATTCTGTCCCCGCAACATGAACCGGACCGCCTCGCCCAGCGCCGTCACGTCCGCCGCCTCGCCGTCGGCGGCGAGGAGCGCGAGGACCGCTTCCGCCGTGCAGTCCGTGACCGGCCAGCCGTGCCAGCCCGCGGCGAAGCACCAGCCGCCTTGAGGGTCGTTCCGGTACGCCTCGCGATAGCCCTCGAAGCTGACCCTGATCTGCTGGCCGCGCAGGTAGGTCGCTCCCCGTTGCAGCGCGTGCGGTACCCCGTCGAGGCCGGATGTCGTCGAGAGCGCCTGTAAGGCGAAGGCCGTATCCCAGGAGGCGCTTCTCGCCCCCGAGACGCGCAGCCCTCCCTCGGCGTCTTCCCAGATCCACTGGTCGAGCTCCTCGAGGGCGCGGCGGCCGTCGGCGTCCTCGGGGTCGCGCAGCCACAGGGCGAGGATGTTCAGCATGCCGCTGACCGGCGAGATGCAGGTGTAGGCCGTGGTCCGGAGCTCCCACTTGATGCCGCCGATCATCGCGTCCAGGCAGCGGCCGCGCAGGCGCTTGCTGTGAAAGCGGTCGAGGAGCCGCGCGAGTCCAAATCCGGCCTTGAGCCAGACGCTGGGCCTGGCGTACAGGTCCGCCTCTCGCAGGCGATTGCGGCTGGCGGCAAAGTCGGCGGTGTCGAATCCATCGGGGAACAGCTCTTCCCGGATGGCGGCGATCACGGGGGTCACGGGCGCCTGGAAGCGCTGCGCGTAGATGACCGCCATCCCCATGTAGATGAGCCGTGTATGGCAGTACCAGTTCGAGGGATGCAGGGGCACCCAGCGCGGCAGGCCCCACACCTCCGGAAGGATGGCGTTGAGGCCCCGCCAGTCGTAGAGGTTGAGCAGCGCCAGCCAGAACTTGCCCCAGGTGGGTATCCCCAGGACTCCCTCGTCCTGCAGGAATCGTCGCGCCGGTTCGATCAGCGGATCCCCTCGCTCGACTCCGAGCAGCCTGGCCGCGACGTAGACCAGGGTGGTGACGAACAGGTTGGGCGGTTCGTGCTCGTGGAGACTCCACAGGCCCCCGCTCAGGCGGCTCCGTTCGAAGTAGCGCAGCACGCCGCGACGGCGGTCGGGCTCAAGCGGCCGTCCGAGAACGTGGTGCAGCAGCACGTACTGGGCGGAGAGCATGGGGCACCAGACGACCTCGCCCTCGAAGCCGCCGTCCTCACCCTGCAGGTGCAGCAGGCGCTCGGTTGCCATCCGCAAGGCCGAGCCGGCATCGGGGCTCACGACGTGTTCCCGGCCGCCCGGCCTTCCGCAGCGCTGTTCGACCGCATGGAGGCTGGAAGCGCGCGCGCCACGAAGTCGAGGAATCTCTTCTTCTTCGCTTCCCCGTGCGGTCTCGCCCGGCGCAGTTGCCAGACGCCCAGCACGAACCACCCGATGCGAGCCGCGAGCGAGGCGACGATGCGGCCCGCCCGAGCCCACTCGGCGGGGCGCAGGGATCGGGGAATCGTCGCCGCGACGGCCTGGGCCACCGTCGTGGCCCCCACGAAGCCCAGGCTGAACTCCGAGGTATCCTCCAGGCTGAGCAAGCGCATGCTCTGCGCGGCCTTCCCGCCGTTCCGCCGCCACATCCGGTAGACGGAGTGTCTCAGCCTGGCGGCCTCGGCGCGCTGATCGACCATGACCTCGTAGAAGGCCAGGGCCAGCATTTCGGGCGCCCGGATTTCCTTGAAGCGCCTCCTGGTGAAGTCCCGGAAGTTCCGGCTCCCGGCCACCGCCAGGGCATCGCCGAAGCCCAGGGTGAATCCCGCCGCCGTCATGGGGTGGTAGTGCCCGGCCGCATCGCCGATCAGCACGCGGCCCGGTGTCCCGTAGGAGATGCGCGGGCTCAGCGTGTTCGCGGTCGAGTGGAAGCGCCGCTCCTGCACCAGTTCCCGGAACTGTGGCCTGAACGCTTCCGGAAGCAGCGGGGCATAGGCGCTCAACAGCAGGTCGGCCGTGTTGCGCGGCGGGAACCGCAACGGGATATCGACATTGATGCGGATGCTGTCCTTGTTGAGCCGGTAGATGAACACGGGGCCGGGTCCGCCACAGGTGATACTCCCGTAGCCCTCCAGGGGCAGCGGCACCCCCTCCAGCACGAACCCAAGCATGCGCGAACAGGCGAGCGGCTTCGTCGTCAGTCCCAGCGACCGCCGCACGACCGACCGCCGTCCATCGGCTCCCACTATGCGATCGGCGGTCGCGGATGCCTCGGCCCCGTTCCGTGCGAAGGTGACCCGACCGTCATGGACCTCGTGCACGCGCGCCGGTACGAAGTCGATGTTGGGCTCGTCCAGCGCTGCCTCGCGCACCCGCAAGACCAGGGACTCATGCTCGCAGGCAATCCCGCTTGTCCCATCCGGGTAGGGAAGCGTTATCGGCTCCGAGCCATCCTCCGGGAACACCATGAATCCATGGGTCATCGCGGCTTGCGCCGGGACATCGAACCCGACCCCGACCTGCCGCAGCATCCTCAGGCTGGGTGGATGCAGCCACTCTCCCGCCAGCCTGCTGGGCCGCTCCGGGGTTGCTTCGAACAGCGCCACCCGCGCGCCCTGCTGGGCATGGGCCAGCGCGCATACGCTGCCGACCGCGCCGGCGCCGACGACGGCTACGTCGTAGTGTTGCCGATCCCTCACAGCCGACAGTTACTTCCTCCGCCGTTGCAGGCAGGATGGGGCGTTCGCCTTTGTCGCAGACCCGCGGCGCCGGTGGGCCCGGCCCCTGCACGACCGGGTCTCTTCGCACCCACCCCGGCGCAGGAACGCTGCTCCTGCGCCGTTCGCGAGGGGCGTCCGCCGGAACAGGAACGGCGCAGCCCCCCGAGTGTGTCGTGCGCCACGTGTGGAGATGGGAGCGTCGCTCAGGCGGGGGAGGTGAGAGCGGTTTGGAAGCTGCACTTGAGCGGGCTAAGTATACGGTCCATGCCAGACACCTCCATGCGGGAGCACTCCGGGGATTATGCCAGCGGGAACATTACCGAAGCGTGACTTATCGGCGATATTCTATGATGATTTGTAACGACCGGCCAATCGGGGCATGCCACAATGAGCGCACGAGTGCTCCGTTGATTCCGAGTCCTGGAGGCGACGAGTTGAGCGGACTGGACGAGCGAGACCGGGAGATTTCGGAGCTGCGTGAGCGGCTTGCCCGCCTGAGCGAGGTTGGGCTCCGCATCAACGACAGCCTGGACTTCGATACGGTGCTGCAGGAGGTGGTGGACAGCGCCCGCACGCTGACGGCCTCACGCTACGGCGCGATCACGGTGCTGGACGCAGCCGGACAGTTATCGGACTTCATCGTCTCCGGTCTCACCGGCGAGGAGCACCAGGGGCTGTGGGAGATGCCGGAGGGACTGGGGTTCTTCGAGTACCTCAGCGGGCTCGAGGAGCCCCTCCGGGTGCCGGACATCGAGAGCCACCTGAGCGCGCTGGGGATGCCCGGCTTCCTGCCCTCGGTGCCGGTCAGCTCCCTGCTGGTCGCCCCGATCCGCCACCAGGGGGTTGGCGTCGGCACCATCTACCTGGGCCACGAGGCCGGCGCCCGCGAGTTCTCGCGGGAGGACGAGGAGACGCTGGCGCTGTTCGCTTCCCAGGCGGCGATGGCCATCGCCAACGCCCGCAGGCACCGGGAGGAGCGGCGGGCCAGGGCCGATCTGGAGACCCTCATCGATACCTCCCCCGTGGGCGTGGTGGTCTTCGACGCCCCCACGGGAGCGCCCATGTCCTTCAACCGGGAGGCGCGCAGACTCGTGGACAGCCTGCGCAATCCCGGCCAGTCGCCGGAGCAGCTGTTGGGAGAGTTGATCCTCAGTCGGGGCGGCGGGGAGGAGATCGACCTGGGGGATCTCCCCATGGAAGAACTGCTCGGGGCCGCGGAAACCGTGCGCGCCGAGGAGATCGTCCTCTCGGTCGCCGACGGACGCAGCGTGACGGCCCTGCTCAACGCCACCCCCATCCTCTCCGAGGAGGGCGTCCTCGAGTCCATGGTGATCACCTTGCAGGACATGGCCGACGTCGAGGAGCAGGAACGGCTGCGGGCCGAGTTCCTGGCGATGGTGAGCCACGAATTGAGGACTCCCCTGACCTCGATCAAGGGGTCCGCCAGCACGATCCTGGACGCGGGCACGGAGCTCGACCCCGCCGTGGTCCGTCAGTTCGTCCGCATCATCGAGGACCAGGCCGACCACATGAACGCCCTCGTCGCCGACCTGCTGGACGTTGCCCGCATCGAGGCAGGTGCGCTGGCGGTCGGTATCGAACCCGCCGAAGTGGCCGTCCTGCTGGACCGGGCGAGGAGCGGCTTCACCAACGGAGGGGGCAAGAACACCCTCGCCATCGACATCGAGCCGGACCTGCCCCTGGTGATGGCGGACCGGCGGCGCATCGTCCAGGTGCTCGGCAACCTCCTGTCCAACGCCGCGCGCAACTCCCCCCACTCGTCCGTCATCAGGGTGAGCGCCGTTCGCGATGGCGTGCACGTGGCGGTCTCGGTGACCGACGAGGGGCGCGGCATCCCTCCCGAGAGCCTGCCCCACCTCTTCCGCAAGTTCTCCACGGGGCAGTCCGGGCAGCGCGAAGAAGACACGGGCCTCGGCCTCGCCATCTGCAAGGGGATCGTGGAGGCGCACGGCGGCCGCATCTGGGCCGAGAGCGACGGGCCGGGGACGGGAGCGCGCTTCACCTTCACCCTGCCCTCGATCGAGGGTGCGGGGGCCGGCGCGCCCGGCAGCCTCCCCGCACTATCGACGCGGCGGGAGCAGCAGGGTGAAGCCCGGCGACCGCGCGTGCTGGCCGTGGACGACGACCCCAACGACCTGCGCTTCGTCCGCGACACCCTCGCCAGGTCGGGGTACGACCCGATCCTGACCGGGGAGCCGGAGGACGTGCTCCAGCTGGTGGCGGACGAAAAGCCAGCACTCGTGCTGCTGGACCTGATGCTCCCGGGCATGGACGGTATCGACCTGATGCAGGAGATCCTTGAGGTGACCGACGTGCCGGTCATCTTCCTCTCCGCCTACGGGCGTGAGGAGTTGATCGCCAGGGCCTTCGACATGGGGGCCGCCGACTACGTCGTCAAGCCCTTCTCGGCCACGGAGCTGGCGGCGAGGATCCGGGCGGCCCTGCGGAGGGCTGCCGGGGAGCCCTCGGAACCGTACGTACTGGGCGACCTCACCATCGACCATGCCGCACGCCGCGTGACCCTTGCCGGCCGGCCGCTGCACCTGACCGCGACGGAGTACGGGCTGCTCGCCGAGCTCTCGGCCAACGGCGGGCGGGTGTTGACCCATCAGCAGCTGCTGGAACGGGTCTGGGGCGAGAAGAGCGACGGCGACGTGCGCCCCATGCGCACCATCGTCAGCAAGCTCCGACGCAAGCTGGGCGAGGATGGCGCCAACCCCACCTACATCTTCACCGAGCCCCGCGTCGGTTTCCGCATGCCACGGGGCGAGACCCAGGGCGAGGGGCCTCGCCCTACCCCCTGAGCGCTCCTCCACCTTCCCCACTGCCCGAGACGCTCGTCCGCGGGCGGTTTCCCGACGAGACGGGACAGCAGCGGCGCGCACGCGACAGATAGTTACAAGAAGTCATATGCAGCTGGCCGATAGTTATGTATCGGTTACAACCACCGCTGTAGGATTGCGGGCACCCACCCCCGCACGGGGTATGCCTGCGCGGGAGTGACACCCCGGCGCGGGCGAGGTTCCTGCTCCGATTCGTCGGGGCTCTAGGACCGGATATGGGTTCTTTCGAGTTGATCGGCGACGGCCCTGGCAGGTACCCGAAACGAATGACGACCGCCTTCCTGGAGCCTGCCCACCCCTTCAGGCGCGACCGCAGCCGCAGCCGCGACGGCGGACGGCGCACGCTGCGAGCCGCCCCGTCCCGCTGGCTCCGCGCGAGCGCAGCGAGAGCGCTGTGGGTGCTGGCGGCGCTATCGCTGGCCGCCCTGGCCGCATGCGGGGGCGGAGAGGACGAACCGCCCCCGCCCGTCGAGCCGCTTTCCGCCGAGCAACAGGCGCTTGCCGACCACCTCAGCGCGAGGACCATGGAGCTCTGGGACGTCTACAACACCTACGAGGTCGAGGATCTCAGGCAGTTCTACGAGGAGAGCTACTGGGAAGGCGAGAAGGAAGAGCTCCGGCGCAACATGCAGCCATTCGAAAGCCGCGGCACCGTCTTCACGGCGGAGGAGACCTCTCCGCCCCGGGAGATCGAGCCGGGCAAGTGGGAGCTCAAGCACAGGGCCCGGTTCAACGGGAGTTCGGTCAGCATGACGTTCATCTACGAGCAGTTCGATGGAGAGTGGCTGCTCACCTACGCGGAAACAGACTGACCGGTCCCACGCCTGGCCGGTCGCGGTCCCCGGCAGACTCACGCCTCGTAGCAGGCGACGACGTGCCCCCGGGCTTTCTCCTCCACCGGCGGATGGGGACTGGTCTCGCAGGACCGGGTCGCGAGCGGGCAGCGGTCGTAGAAACGGCAGCGCGCCGGCGGATCCACCGGCGCCGTTACCTCCCCGCTGATTGCCGGCGGCGGGCGGTGGTGCCCGGGATCGGGAACCGGCACCGCCGAGAGGAGCGCCCGGGTGTAGGGGTGGAGCGGGTTCCGGAGCAGCTCTTCCGTCTCCGCCATCTCCACGATTTTCCCCATGTACATGACGGCGATCCGGTCGCACATGTACCGCGCCACGGCGAGGTCGTGCGTGATGTAGAGGTAGGCCACTCCGAGGCCGCTCGCGAGCTCCTGCATGAGCGACATGATCCCCGTGCGGCTCGACACGTCCAGCATCGAGGTGGGTTCGTCGGCCACGACCAGCGAGGGCTCGAGGATCAACGCGCGGGCGATCGCGACCCGCTGCCGCTGCCCGCCGGAGAGCTCGTGCGGGTACCGGAACAGGAACGCCGATGGCGGCGTGAGGCCGACCAGCGACAGGATCTCGGCGACCCGGTCGACACGGTCCAGCGCGCTCCCGATGCCCTGGACCGAGACCGGCTCGGCGATCGTGTCGTAGATCGTCCGCCGCGGGTTCATCGACTCGTACGGGTCCTGGAAGATAAGCTGGACCTGGCGGCGGAAGTCCCTGAGCTGCCGCCCCTTGAGGGTGGAGGGGTCGACCCGTCCGCCGGGGATGTCCGCCCCGCCCGCGTCCGTGAAGCGGAAGGCGATGCTCCCGCTCGTCGGCTCCAGCAGCTTGACGAGGAGCTTCCCGACCGTCGTCTTGCCGCAGCCCGACTCACCCACGAGCCCGAGGCTCTCCCCCCGCTCGATGCGGAAGGAGACGCCGTCGACGGCGTGGACGAATCCGGAAGGCTTCCGGAACACGTTCCCCGCGATGGGGAACAGCTTCACGAGCCCGTCCACGTCGACCAGGGGCTGGTCGGGGGTGCGCACCGTCTCGCCGTCCCCCTGCATCAATCCCCCCCGAGCGGGACGGCGTCCGCGGCCAGGGGATGCCAGCACTCGGCCCACTGGTCTCCGAGCCCCACGCGGGGCGGGCGCTGCTCCCGGCAGAGGGCGGTCGCGTGGGCGCAGCGGGGGTGGAAGGCGCAGCCCGGCGGCGGGTCGGCCAGGTCCGGCGGCTCACCCGCGAGGGAGGCCAGGGGCCGCTTCGCCCCCGTCACGCTCGGGAACGACGACATCAGGGCCTCGGTGTAGGGATGCAGGGGCGAGCCGAACACGGAGGCTGTCTCTCCCAGCTCGACGAGCCGCCCCGCGTACATCACGCCCACCCGGTCCGTCACCTCCGCCACGACGGCCATGTCGTGCGTGATGTAGATAATGCTGATCCCGAGCTCTTCCTGGATCCGCTTCAACTCCCGCAGGATGCGGTCCTGCACGATCACATCCAGCGCCGTCGTCGGCTCGTCCGCGATGACGATGTCGGGGTCGCAGGCGAGCGCCATCGCGATCACCGCTCGCTGCCGCATGCCCCCGCTCAGCTCGTGCGGGTAGCGTTCGAACACGCCGGCATCAAGGCCGACCAGCCGGAAGAGGCGCGCGACCCGCTCCCGGCCGCCGGTGGCCGTCGTCTCTACGCCGTGCGCCTCGATCGCCTCGAGCACCTGCTGGCCGACCCGGTACACCGGGTCGAGCGAGTTCATGGCCGCCTGGAACACCAGGGAGATCCGGCGCCAGCGCACGCTTCGGATCTCGTCCTCGGAGAGCAAGAGCACGTCCTCGCCGTCCAGCAGCACCTCCCCGCCGGTCAGCCGCGCGTTGTCGGGCAGCAGCCGCATCAGGCAATTGGCCAGGGAGGTCTTGCCGCATCCCGACTCGCCGACCAGCCCCAGGGACTCCCCGCGCGCCAGGGCGAAGCTCACGTCCTCGAGCGCCCGCACGTCCCCCTGCCGCGTCAGGTACCGGAGCGCGAGCCCCTCCACCCGGAGGATGGGAGCGGCCCGGCCGCCGCCCGCGCTATCCCGCCCGCCCGCCTCAGCCATCTCGGCGGCTCAATCGCGGGTTCACGACCTCGTCCAGCGCACGCCCGGCGAGGTAGAACGCACTGCACAGCAACGTGATGGACGCGCCGGCGGGGAACACCAGCCACCAGTACTTCGTGCCCGACAGCAGGTAGCCGCCGGCGTTGGCCGTGTGGATCATGATCCCCCAGCTCATCCTGATGTCGAGCAGCCCCAGGAAGGAGAGCACCGCCTCCGCGAAGATCGCGCTCGTGACGGTGAACATCATGTAGAGGAGGGAGAGCGGCAGCAGGTTCGGGACGATGTGCACGAAGATGATCTGGAACTGGCCGCCCCCGGCCATGCGCGCCGCCTCGATGAAGGGCTTGACCTTGATGCTCAGCGCCTGCGATTTGAGCACGATGGCGGTCCCCCCGAAGCCGCCGAGCACGCCGATCACGAGGGCGAGATAGAACAGGCTCAGGTCGAAGAGGGCGCTGAGCACGATCAGCAGCGAGATGCTCGGGAGCGCGATGACCAGGTCCGCGAACCGCATGAAGAAGGAGTCCACCAGCCCCCCGTAGTAGGCGGAGACGGCGCCCACGGTGGTCGCGATGGTGACGGTCACCAGTGCCGCCGTGATGCCGAGGGCGAACTCCGATCGGGTACTCGAGAGAAGCTGGCTGAGCACGTCCCGGCCCAGGGGGTCGGTTCCCAGCGGGTGCTTCCAGCTGGGCGGCGCCGGCTGCTCAGTGGCGTCGAAGGCGTACCCCGTCACCGGGTCGTAGGTGTCGGCGTCCCACACCGTTCCCATCAGGATCGGGTGCGCCACCGCCATCAGGGCGAAGACTCCGATGGTGAGGAGGGAGAGGAGGCCGAGGCGGCTCTCCAGGAAGACGGCCATCCCGCTGCGGAAGGAGCGCAGCGCCAGCCGCGCCCTGGCCTGCAGGAGCCGGAGCCGCCCGCCGCCGAGACCGCCCCCGCGTGGCTCGGGCGAGGCGCCGGGGGCAGGGGACCGCGTCGACCACGACCTCATTGGTACCGGATCCTCGGATCGAGGTAGGCGTAGAGCACGTCCACGATCAGGTGGGAGAGCAGAGACAGGAAGCCGATGAAGACGATCGCCCCCATGACGAGCGGAAGGTCCTCGCTTCGCACCGCCTCCAGCAGGGTCAGCCCGATGCCCGGCCACGAGAAGACGCTTTCGACGATGACGCTCCCGTCGAGCGCGAAGATGAGGCTGTAGATGAGGCTCGTGACGACCGGCAGGAGGGCGTTGCGGGCCGCGTGCCGGTCGCGGACCTGCCCGTCGGGCAATCCCTTGGCGCGAGCGGCCGTGACGTAGTCTTCGCGCACGGTCTCCAGCATGCTGTTGCGCGTGAGTAGCATCGTCCCCGCGAAGGAGATGAGCGTCAGCGTCGCGACGGGCAGCACCATGTGCTTCAGGATGTCCAGCGCCAGGGGGCCGATGCCCGACAGGGTCCAGGCCAGGGCGGCGACGAGCGCCCCCGCCGCCAGGGCGAGGGTGGCGGGCCACCTCCTCCCGATCCGGTCCCCCCGTCCCGAGATGAACAGCACCAGGGCGGCGAAGCCCACGAAGGCGACGGCGGTCAGCAGCATGAAGCTGAAGACCGAGGTCGACGTGACGTCCGCATCCCGCCAGACCAGCGGATCGAGGAACTTGCCGACCGGGAGCCACCCCAGCCGGAAGGCGAAGAGCCAGATCATGGTCAGCGCGAAGGCGGGCGTGAAGGCGGTGAACAGGACCGTCCCGGAGATGGTGGCGGTGTACTCGAGCAACCCGCCCCGGCGCCAGGCAATCGCCTTCCCCAGCAGGAACCCGATGTAGACGGACGCCGCCGTCGCCGTTCCGAAGAGGACGATGGTCCGCGGCAGCCGTTCCGCGAGTACCTCCAGCACCGGGCGCGGGAAGTGGCCGAAGGACACGCCGAAGTTCCCGGTCACCGTGTTCCGCATGTGGATCAGGTACTGCTGCCAGACCGGTCGATCGAGGCCGAACGTTGCCCGCATCTGCTCCTTCACGTCGGGTGGGAGATCGGGGTTGAGCGCATAGAACGAGGCGTAGTCCCCGGGCTGGGCCTGCACCAGCACGAAGGTCACCGTCAGGATCAGGAAGAGCGTGAGGGCCATCTGCGCGATGCGTCGAGCCAGATAGCTGGCCATCGGTCGCCTCCTCCCTTCAGCGCCCGCTCGAAGCCGTACCGCGCGGGGTCACTTGATGGTGACGAGGCTCGCGAGGCCGGCGGATTCCTGGAGTCCCCCCAGGATTTCGGTGTAGGGGAACTCGAGGCGGTCGCTGCGGAAGGTCTCGACGATCGGTGTCGTGAACAGCACCACGTACGGCAGTTCCTCGGCCAGGAACTGCTGCATCTGGAAGACCTGCTCCCGCGCCGTCTCCACCTCCGTCTCGGCGAGGAAGGCGTCGGCGAGGCGGTCGTACTCCGGGTCGCTGAACCCGCCCGCGTTGCGCCCCTCGAGGTCCGAGTAGCGGCTGTGGAAGAACGACTCGAGGTAGTCCGGGAAGAGCGTCAGCCCCCAGCCCAGGATCCACATGTCGAAGTCCTGCTGGTTGAAGACCTTCTCCACGATCAGGTTGAACCCCGTCAGGTCGGCCCGCAGCGGGATGCCGACCTCGTTCATCCAGCGCTCGATCCAGATGGCGAAGGTCGACCGCAGCGGATCGTAGCCCGCGCTCGGCGCGATCAGGCTCATGGCCGGCACCGGCTCGCCGTTCGGCATGCGCAGCCCCTCGCCGCGCTGCTCCATGAAGGCGCCGTCCTCGCTCGTTCGTGGCTCGACCTCCCAGGTGAAGCCCGCCCCCTTGAGGAGTTCGACCGCTCGCTCGACCCGTTCCGCCCTGGTCATGCCCCGCCCGATCATGGGCACCTCGCCGTTGTGCCAGAACGTGTTGCCTACCGGCACCATCGTGTACACGGGGAGCGCCACGCCCTGGAGCACCGTGTCGGTCAGGAACTCCTTGTCGATGAGCGTGGCGACCGCCTCCCGGAAGGCCCGGTCGTCCATCGGCGGCTTGCGGACGTTGAAGCCGAGGTAGCGGACCCCCGAGGAGGGGTTCTCTATCGTCGTCAGCCCCTCCTCGCCTGAGAGCTGCTCCTGCAACCCCTTGGAGAGGCCCAGGGGGTTGAGCATGAAGTCGATGTCTCCCTTCTTCAGCGCGAGCACGGTCGCGTCCTGGCTGCCGTAGATGGAGTAGATCGCGCTGTCGGCGAACGGTCCCACGGTGAATTCGAGAGCCTTCTCCCCCTCGGGGGCCCCGTAGGCGGAGAACTCGTAGACCCCCGGCTTGACCTCGCCGTAGGCGCCGTTCGCGTACTGGGTGACGACGCTCCCCGTGAAGTAGAAGCTCTCGTTGCGGTCCTTCTCCGCGTAGGCTCCCTGCTCCCACCGGTCGAAGAGGAACCCCCCGGCGGAGGGCTCGCCCTCGGGAACGTGGGCGTAGAGCACCCGCTGCTGCTCAGTGATCGCTCCGGCCTCCCGGGCCCCGGCGACGACCGGCTCCCAGTAGGCCCGCGGGAAGATCGGGAGGAAGGCCAGGCCGAACTGCCACCGCGCCAGCCCCGGCCTCTTCGTGAAGTAGATCTTCAGCGTGTAGGGATCCACCGCCTCCGCGTGGTCGAAGAACTCCGGGTCGACGATGGAGGGCCAGTTGCCCGTGAGCTGGAGATCGCGCGCGACGTGGGCGGTGAAGACGAAGTCGTCCGCCGTCACCTCGGAGCCGTCGCTCCACTGCACCCCCTGCTTGAGCTCGACCTCCGTGCTCCAGAG
>JAJDYW010000023.1 GCA_022824925.1 Dehalococcoidia bacterium
CGAGTCCACCAGCAGGCGGCGATTCACGACCCACCAGATGCGGGTCGGCGCGGTCCTCCGCTGAGGGTCTCGGTCCGCCTGCGTGGCGAGCCACCACACCGCGATGTCCAGGCACGCGGTCTTGCCGAGTCCGGTTGGAACGCCCACCTGCTCAGGCCATCTGTCCGTCTCGGCGACCTGCTGGGCCAGCCGCGCCTGCCACGGGAAAGGCGCGCGCCCGTGGATGGCCCGGTAGAAGTCGGCGAAGCTCGGTGCGGGAGCCGTCATCGTTCCACCGCGCCTCGTTCGCCGGTCAAGCCCGGCCATCGAGCGGGACGCAGAGTCCGAACCCGCGCTGCCGTCCTGAGCCGATCACGACCGGCCCCGGAACCGCGTGCTGGAACCGCAGCTCCACGTGCGAGTAGGGAAGAGCCGGCCTGCCCGGCCTGTTCACCTCCACGGGGGCGAGGTCGATCGCCCCGGTGACGAGGGGTGTGCGGGCCGACCGGAACGCGACCGGTGCCGGGAGCCCCGCGTGCTCGCACCAGCGTGCGACCTCCGCGAGGTCGAGCCGGCGGCGACGCTCGTGGATCGCTGGCACCGCCGTCGCCCAGCGGTGCGATGCCCGCAGCCACCGGCCTGGATGGGCGGCAACGGGACGCTCCTCGTCGTCTCGGGGAACGACTGTCACGTCCACACCGCGACCCCGGAGCCGCCGCACGGAGAACGCCGCGTCGCGGGCCATGCGCCGTACCGCCGCGTCGGACCCCGGGGGTAGCCACAAAGCGAGGCCGTGGATGCGTCCCCGCGACCGCTGGAAGCCGACATCGGGGAGGGCGAGGTAGCGGGCAAGCTCGTAGCCGGTCTCGCGGAACCCGTGCCCGTGGAGCACCACCGGAGGCTCCCCGTACAGCTCCTGGTACCACCTGAGTACGGCCGCCTTGAAGGCCGTGGTCAGCGCCGAGACGCGCCGCCCGGAGACAGCCGTTTCGAGGCGCAGCCACGCCACGACTTCGCCCTCGTCCCGCAGCTCATCCGACAGGGGTGAGCGGTACGCGGCGGGATGCCTCAGAGCCGGAGACTGCGAGCGGCTGGCGGATGCGCCTCGCTCGGTCCACTGCTCGTGCAAGCGGTCCCAGCGGGCGAGGTCTCCCTCCTGGGTCACATTGATCAGGGTGCCGCCCTCGCGATCGGGAACGAAGGCCCTGGCCTCCGCTGCAGGTGTCAGCGGTTCTGTGCCGACGCGTGCGCGCACCGGCGAGTCTGCGGAGCCGAGGTAACCGACACGAGCCGCGCGGAGTCGAAGCGCCTCAACGATCGTGGCGTTCGGCGGCGTCACGTCCCACTCGTAGACCACGCGAGCCGAGCGCGGGGCGACGCGCACGCCTGCGCGGCTGGCCGCGCCCGAGCGGCCCACGTACTCCTGGTGCGTTCCCTTCGCCGGGGTACCCCCATGCTGGACGACGAATCTCGGGTGGAGGGGTTGGTGGACGGGGTCCGGGTCGGCATGGATGACCGGTGGCGGCAACCGCTCGAACCACTCCAGCTCCACGCCGTCGGTGACTCTGCACGCGTCTCCCGTCCCGTCGGCGGCCACCAGTGCCGCGAAGAGGCGCGAGGGCGATGGCGGCCACTCACCGCGTGTCAGCCGGCCTGTGTTAGCAGTACCGTCGGGGTCGCCTCGAAACGTGCCGTGCAGGAACTCGACCGAGACCGAGAACATCAGTCGTCGAGGTCGGGCCAGGTCGAGCGGATCGCCTTCGCGAGGGCGTCGCCGGGGCGCAGCACCATCGGTGGCTGTCCCCAGCCATCGAGCGGCACGCCTGCCGACTCGGCGTGCGTCCTGACGGTCGCCAGCAGGTCGTGCGTCGCCTCGGCACCGCCGATGTCGCACGTCTCGTCCCCGCCGCTTCCGAGCCACGTCACGGTCCTGGCGGACGGGCGCAGGTCGGCGCCGGAGCGGAGCGCGAAGGCGTGGCCGAAGGCGAGCTGGTGCGCGTGGAGCCCGAGGGCGACCAACAGCGCTCGCGCTGCCGCATCCGCCTCTCGTGACGCATCGCGTCCGAGGCTCACGCGGCGGAGCTGGGCGAAGGACACGGTCGCCCGCTGCGTCACGCGCTGGAACGAGACAGCCGACGCGGCCGCGTCGCTCCCCATGAACGGCACCTGGCCGTGCCCGAGTTCGGAGAGCCTGTCTCTCTTGCCGCCCTCGACCTTCTCGGCTCCACCGATGTCCCAGAGAGTCCGGTCGTCCGGGTTCGACGTGACCACCTCGTCCGTGTTCAGGTTCAGCGGGTCGCCCTTGAGCCCCAAGACCCTGGTCTCCGTCGACGCCGGCTGCCATCCGATGATCTCCGACACCCAGGCGCGGGCGTGCTTGTGATTGTGGCGTTTCCTGCCCAGGTGCGACTGCCAGAATCCGTACAGCAGCGCCTGCGGGAACCACGACATCAGCGGCCCGCACTCCTGCGCGGTGGCGCCGAAAACGGCCCGCCCCGTGTCGGTCTTGATGAAGTCGACGTCCCCCACGCGGGCATCGCGGAGGTACGCGTCCGCATTCCGGTGCGGGAAGTCGAGGCTCGACAGCGACCGAGGCAGGTGCGCAGGCAGGCTGCCCAGTTCCGACAGGTCAAGCACTAACTCCGGTATCGAACTCGCCTCGCGGTCGCGCCGCAGGGCCTGCTCAAGGCGGTTGGCCTGGGAAGGCACGTTGTCGATCACGATGACGAGCGTGGCCTCCGCATCACCGGGAGATGCCCAGCGGCCGTCCAACTGGAAGTTCCCGCCCTCGTAAACCGCGGGCTTGACCGGGCCGCCGACCCCCGACAAGGGCTCAAGGTCGGCGTCAATCCGGATTCCGTCGTCGAACGAGTCGTCTGAGCAGCCGGAAAGCAGGCGTTCGAGATCGATCTTCACACTCACACTCAGGGGCCTTTCAGGTTGGGCGTGGTGCAGTATACGGTGCCGGCTCTGCGGTAGTCGCACGCGGCGATTGTGGATGACACAGCCCTCAGCGAACTGTGCGCGGGATGTGACGGGTACCTTCGGCGCGTTGGCGTCCTTCCTCGGGTGGTACCAGTGCGGGCCTCACCTACCTCCGCCAACGTCCGAGCGTGAGCACGAGCCGCACCCAGCGCTAGAGCAGCGCGTACGCCAGTTCCCAGCGGGCGCCGATCAGACGGTCTCGAGCTCGCACATGCGGACCCCACTCCTGGCGCGTTCCACGCGGCTCGCGCTCTTCCTGGGAAAGGCCGCACGCGCCTATCGCCACTCGACGACGAGCAGCGCGGCTTCCGCATAGTCGAACTCCTCCTCCGGCACATGCTCTACGGTCACGACCTCGGGGTGGCCGAGTGGGAGCCTGTCGATGCGCTGCGGCGGGCGCGTCCGGTTTCCGCTCCCCCGGCCCTTCGGGTTCACCATCGGGGCCGCGTGCGCGCGGCGAATCGCGCAGCTCCCCAGAGTCGCCCGCGACCTTCGCCGACCGCGCTCCCACCTCGCGGGCAAGCAACCAGCAGACCCACCTCCAGCTCCTCCTGACGCCGCTCGATCGCGTCGAGCCGCCGCACCACGGGTTCCGCCGCCGTGCCGCCGTCCTTGAGCTGGCGAAGCTTGAGCGCGTCCTCCATGCGCCCGGTGAGCGTGTTCGTCTCGATGGCGCGGGTCACCGTGCGGTAGGCCACGCCCAGCACCTCCGCGCCCTTCACGGGGCCGAAGCGGTCCACCAGTTCCCGCAGCGACGCCAGCAACTGCCGCTCGTCGTCGCCTGGGGGGTCTGGCTCGGAGCCCCGGCCCCTGACCTTCAGCGTTCACGTGTGTCGCTTCCTCGCCGACGGTCTCTGGTCGGCCACCTGCCACTAGTTGGCGATTGCCTTTTGTCAATGTGCCCTCTTTCCCCGGTGGAACACCGCCTATACGCTGAATCTTCAGGGTTGCCTTCCTATTGGAACCGTTTTCCGTTGTACCGCAAGGGTCTCGAACCTGATTGCCTTTCTGCAACCAGCCTCTTTTCTCTGTCAGCCCACTGACATAAGACCAGCCCCAAGCGGGGCACTTTTCCCCTGAAAGGGATTTCATCGGTGAAATGTTTGCCTGCGGGCCTCGGCATCGCCGCACGGCGCTGCCGGTGCGCGATCGACGGGCCCGGGCAACCCGCGCGATGGAAATCCGGCACGCCGACCGCCCATCAAGGTCGGTGACCGCTGCCCTTGTCGGCGCTCGACTGCCAGGCCCCGGGACGTTCTGGACGCGAGCGCTTATGCTGCCGCCAGTCCGCGGAGGTGGAGCCATGGACATCGGGGCTATCGGCCTCCCATCCGGGTTCGCGCTCGGTGTCGTCATCGCCGCGCTGCTGCTCGCCGACCGGCTCGGGGGCGCGTCCGCCCTGGCGCTGCGGGTGGCGCAACTCGGCCTGGCCCTCGCGCTCGTCATGCTCGTCCTCGGGGCGACCGCGACGGTCGCCGGTCCGTTCGAGCCGAACCTCGATGCGTTCGAGCCCTCCGAAGCGGAGATCGCCGAGGCGAGTTCCGAGTTCGCTGAGCGCAGGTCGGTCACCGGCACGGTGCACATCGCCGCGGCGATCGCCTTGGTCGCGCTCGGGGCGGCGCTCCTGGGGAAGCGGAGAGCGCTCGCGCCCGCCCTGCTCGTGGCGGGCGTCCTGCTGCTGCTGGCCGGGGTCCCCGACGCGTGGCCGGGCGCCGCCGGGCAGTGGTCCTACGCTGCGTTCTTCCCGTTCGCGCCCGAGCTCGCGGACGCCGGCGACGCGCGCAATGGCGCTCGCCTGGCCGTGCTCGCCGCCGGCGTCGTGCTGCTCGCCGCGATCATCCACCTCCGCTGGGAACGCGGCTCGGGAGACGGGGCGGCGAAGGCCGGGGACTCCGGAGCGTCGGCTCCTTGATCACCGCCACACGCTGGTTCCCGCTCCCCTATGCCGTTTTGCACCGCGTTCCCGTGCTTGCGGCTGCTCGAGGGCTCGCCTAGGGCCGGGGAGGCCGCGGTTCTCCTCAAGCCAGGGGAGGAGGTCTTCTTGCCAGTGCTTCAACCCACCGTGGTGGGCATGAATCAGGAGTCCGACGTGGCCGACGCTGCCGAAGGTGTCCTCCTCGAGCAGAGCACCGGCTCACTTGTGGTCAAGACCGATGCGCTCCCGCACCCCTTTCTCGCTCGCACTCGCCGAGGCGCTGTTGCCAGCGAGGGTCGGCCTTGCCCGCATCGTGCCAGAGCCCGGCCAGGTAGCCGAGGTCGCCCCCGCCGAAGGGGGTTGCGAACTGGCGGGCAAGGTCGGCGACGTTGCGGAGGTGCTCGACGAGAGGCTGTCGTTGGCCTTGCGAGTTGGCGGAATGTGCGTAGAGCAGTGCAAACCCCTTCCTACTCGCTTACATTTCGGCCTGGGCAGCTTCATCATAACGTCGGTCTTCTCCCGAGGGTCCCGTGGGGGAGGATTGAAGGCCCGTTTGGCGACTGCTCCCTGTGTGTATCTGAGGTGTCCTACTCGGACGTACATCACCAACCTTGGGGCTTGGCGATGACGCCAACGTCGTCCCGCAACGTGTCTGGAAACTGGCTCCGTCTCAGGTGACTCTTCCAGAGTCGCTTCACGTAGGTGGCGGAGTTGGCGAGTTCAGAGGGGCTTGCGTTCCGGGAATCCGGATTGACCAGGGTGACGCGAAGGCCGAGGCCGTCCCTGACGTAGCGCATGGCGCCCGCAAAGTCCGCGTCGTTCGAAACCACAACAGCCTGCGCACACTCTCTATTGAAGGCGTCGACTAGTAGGCGAGTAGCCAGATTCACGTCCGATCCTTTCTCCTCCGAGTCCCGTATCCGGACATACGCAGGGAGACCAGGGATGGGCTCGGCCAGCGGTCGGCGTCTAACGCCAGAGCGGAAGGCTCCGTAGTGGACTTCAAGGTCCGGTAGTGTGGCAAGAGCCCGCAGGTAGATTAGCTGCCGACGTGGCTGACTGGGGTTGCCGGGGCGAGCATCGAGGCGGGCAGTGAAGTAGCAGATCTTGTGAATGTCATCATCGGGGAGAAGCGTCTCGGCCAGCTTGCGCAAGTCCAGCCACCGAAACGAAGTGTCCTTGAGGGCGCGGTAGTAGAGATTAAAGCCGTCCACGTAGACGTTGGTGATCAACCGCCATCTCTCCGAAAGACAGAGACCGCCGGGAGGGCGGTCTCGACCCTACCGGCGAAGCGATAGGGGTGGTGTTGAGATGCTAGCACCGGGGGCCATCTTCGCCAAGGGGTTCGTGGCCTCATGATGCTGGGTTGGAGCTTGGCCACGGCGAACCGGTCGGAAGCGGCTCGAAGCAACTTGGGCAGGGCAGTGGTCGCTCACCGCCTGACGACCCCCTGCCGGTCCAGCCGGGAGGCCTCGCGGTTGAGGGCGCAGGCGAGAATGGAGAAGGCATGCCCCAGTTGGCCGTTTCCTACCTCTCCTGCGGCACCGCGGTCCTCCTGGAGGAGGAGGGCGCAGGCTACGAAGCCGGCAAGCTGGAGGAGGTGATCGTTGGCGGGTCTGCGGAAGGCCGGGCCGCCGATGATGGCGTCGATGGGAATGTTTCGGGTGGGGGCGCTGTCTTCCCAGGACTCGAAGCGGCTGGGGATGGGGTTGTGGACGCGGAGGCGCCGGTACAGCCTCGCCACCTGCGCTTCCTGCTCCTCTGCGAAGATGACGAAGGCGTGGCGTCCGGTGGCCCCGGCCGAGGTGTTGACGCGGGTGAGGAGGCGTCCGAGCGCGACCTCTGCCAGGTCTCTCCGGCGGCGTGCTGGAGGGAGGCACACGTTGATGACCTCGACGCCTCCGCGACGCCCTTCACCCTCAATGAGCCGCAGGCCCCCTCGCAGAATCTCGCCGACCTCCTCATGAGACAGGCAGTTCGTTCCCTTCCCCTCGCGGGAGGGCGGTACGCCTGCATCGAGCATGTCAAGGGGCTGCAGCGCGACGGCGGGGGCGATGCCATAGCGATCGTGCAGGGCGAGTCGCCAGTCATGCGCCCCGCGGACGACACCGTTCCAGCGCTCCGCGTCCACACCGAGTGCGGACCACACATGGCGACGGCGCCCTTCGGCTTCGGCGATGTAGTAGAGCCTCAAGGTCTCGCCTCCTGGTGAGTGTTCAGGCTGTCGGCGCGATGTGGGCTGGCTCGTCGCCGGCAGGGCTGAACCAGGATCGCCCCAGCGGACCCTGCTGCTGCAGGAGGCGCTCGTGGGATATCTGGAGGGGCACTTCCACCCCGGCCCGGTGCATCTCGGCTTCGGCCACGCGCAGGAAGTGCGTTGCCGCGATCCCATCGCGGAAGACGACGAGGACGGAGGGCCGGGAGCCGTGGTCGTCGGTGGGGCGACGCGAGGCATAGTAACGGAGGTAGGGAGCGAGGCGCGCCGCCATGGTGGTGGGCCTCACCGCGCGGCGTTCCCACTCGAGGAAGAAGGGCCACTCCGTGTCCTCCTGCCGGAGGAGGCCGAAGGCGTCGGGGTGGACGGAGCGCAGGACGCCGTCCTGGCGGAAATACCGCGACGCCCGGTGGGGAGGGTCAAGTTGCATGACCTCGCACTCATCCGCCCGGGCCTGTGAGGCGAGGGCGGCGAGAAAGCCGTGGACGGAGGTCGTGTGGTCGAGGTGGCGCAGCAGCTGGCGGGCGTTCCGGCCGCGCAGAGCGCGCCAGTCCCCGTCGCCACCGGCATCGAGGGGCGTGGGGCTCCAGCGCCTCCTGGCCGCATCTACGGAGGCGCGGTCGCGGCGAGCCACGAGTGCGAGCCCGCGATCGGTGAGGATGAAGCGCCGCTGCGCGGCGGAGGTGCGGGCGGCGAGCCCGAAGCCCTCCAGCGCCCCCGCGAGCTGGGAGAGCCGCGCGGGGGAGACGTCGAGCAGCCCCTGCAGGTGCACTGGTGCGATCCAGGGCCAGTCGCCGACCAGGTCGAGGGCGCGCTTCTCGGCGGGCTTGAGCAGGGCGGGGAGCAGGTGGTCGGGCAGGTCCCGCCCCGGCGCAGCCGTGTCGATGCCGGGGGGCAGGGAAACCCGCGCGAGGGGGCGCTCCGGGGGGAGCGCTCCCTCGGCCGTCATCCGCTCCAGCGCGGTCCGCAGGCTGAGGGTGGTGGCGATGGAGGGGAGCCCCCAGACCGGATCGTCGGGACCGGCGTTCACCGCCTCCCGCTCAAGGGCGAGGCCAGCGGGTGCGGGAAAGCCCTCCAGTAGGCGGCGAGCGTGCCGCAGCCGCACCCCGTCGGGCATGAGCAGCAGGACCCCGGAGGGCAGCGGCTCCTCGCGCAGCCGCCAGAGCCGCTTGGCGAAGGCCGTGCGGTTCGAGGTGCGGCCCTGGCGCACGATGGCGATGGTGCGATCCCCGGGGAGGGTGAGGGTCGCGTCCGCGGGCAGGGCGCGGTGCCAGCGGACGCCGATGGGCCAGGCCAGGGCGGATACCGCCGAGGCGAGGCGGTAGACGGAGGCGACTGCGTCGAGCCGCTGCAGGAGGAGGCGACGCCATGCGGTCGAGACGGGGAGAGCGCGCAGCAGGTCGACCACGGGGCGGTCCTCCTCCCGGGCGAGCTCGCCCAGCCCGGCGGCGGTTACATGAAAACGCCGCGTGGGCGGCGTCAGTTCCGTGGCATGGGGGACGGGGGCGACGAGCCCCGCGTCCTCCAGCCTGCGGACGGCCTCGTACACCGTGCCCCTCGACCAGCCGGAGAGGGCGACCAGCTCCAGGCGGTCGAGGAAGGGCATGGCGGCAAGCCGCCGCAGCAGGTCGCCCGCGCCTCCGGTCCGCTTCATGCGTCATCCTCACTTCCCGTCTCGGGGGAACCGCCGTCCCCTCCCCCCGGACGGCGCTTGCTGTGCTGCCCGCGCCGCCCGGAGTTGACCGACCGGGGATCCCCGCCCTGGGGGCTCGGGGGAGCATCGGCCCCGTTCTCAAGGGCTTCCAGGCCCTTGCGGTAGCGTTCGATGCGCTCGCGCGCTTCGGCGGCACGCTCTTCGATGTCGCCGATGGCGGTCGTGTAGCCGACCGCTTCCTCGCGGATGCGATCGGCGCATGCGGGGTCTCCCGAGTCTGGCCTGAGTACCTCCATGGAGAAGGCGGGTTTGCGCTCGTTGCCGACGGTGGCACGCACGTAGCAGTGGTGTGCGGGCAGGGAGACGATGTCCTCCTCGGAGACGCGGTCCCGGCCCAGCTCCCAGACGAGCTGGCGGGCGTCCGCCCCGGCCACCTGGAAGACGGCGAGGCAGCCCACGTTGGCGAGGAGGGTGTCCTGCATGGTGGGGGAGAGGTCGGCCAGCTTGGCCAGGCTCTGGGTGGCGAGCACGAGGCTCGCGCCGTACTTGCCCAGCTCCGAGAGCATCGACTCGTAGTCGACCCCGGGCATGGTCTGCATTTCGTCGACGACGACGAGCGCCCCGCGACGCTGCTCCAGGGGCAGACGCTCCTGCTCGCGGATGACGCCGTCGACGAGGTTGAGGATGGATGCCCCCACGAGGGCGGCCACGTCGCGCCCGGCGGCGCCCTGGGCGGTGGAAACGAGGAGGACGCCGCCGTCGAGGATGGTGCGGCGCAGGTCGATGGTGGAGCGGGGCTGGCCGAGGATGGCGCGCGCCCGCTTCGAGGAGGCGTAGTAGGCGAGCCGTGTCTGCACGGGAGCGACCGCGTCGGCCTGGTACTCGCGCCGCCAGCGCCCGAAGTCCCGCGCCCACCAGTCGAGCAGGTAGCCGTCGGAGACGCGCTTGAGCACGTCGCTTCGGAAACGCTCGTCGGAGAGGAGGCGCAGGCCGTCGAGGATGGTGTGCTGCTCGTCGGCGGCGACGGACGGATGGGCGTTGGCCTCGTGCAGGGTCTTGGCCGTGTGCTCGAGGATGGACTGCATGCGCGGTCCCCACTGGTCCCAGAGACCGCGAGCGATGCGCACGACCGAGTCGGCGGTGCGGTCGCGGTCGCTGAAGACGCGCGTGTCGAGGAGGTTGATGCCGGGGAAGCGCTCCTCCGAGGCGAGGTCCACGATGCGCACCCGGTCGGCGAGCGACGCGGGCACGTCCTCGAGGATTCCGGTCACGAGGTCGGCGTGGGGGTCGACGACGACGATGGCGTCCCCGTCGCGGCCTTCGGCCTTCTCGCGCAGCTTGTGGGCGACGAGGTGGCGCATGAGGGTGGACTTGCCCATGCGCGTGCGCGCCACGTAGAGGTGGTGCCGGCGGACGAGGTCGCCGGGGAAGCGGATCTCCGCGGGCGTCGGCGAGGTGGTGCGGCCGACGCGCGCGCCGCCTTCGGTGCTGCCCGCCGAGGGGAGCAGCACTCTGGCGCCCGAGCGCTCGACGAGGGGTGTCTCGTCGGCGGCCCCGAGCGGGTGCCAGAGGGAGGCGACCTCGCGCACGCCGAGGACGCTGCGGGCGCCGAAGAAGCCGGAAGCGGCGGGCGCCAGTTGCGAAGGATCAGGGACGGTGGGCTGCACCCTGCCGGCCTTGAAGCGGGCGCCGGCGGGGTGGTCGTAGTGGCGGTACGCGGCCGCCACCCGGCCGAGCAGCTCTCGTGCCCGCCCGTCCGCTCCCGGTGGCAGGACGGCGGTCACCTGGAGCTCGGCGTCAAAGGCCGCGCGCGACACCTTCTCCTTGATGTGGGCGGGGTCGTGAACGCGCTTGCCGCCCCCCTTCCAGCGGTTCCAGACCCAGAGGCCGGCGATGCTCGCCCCCAGCACCCCCAGGCCCAGGAGGGCGGCCTTGAGGGGCTCGCCGCTCTGTACCCAGTCCCAGCCCTTGAAGGCGACGAGGCCGACCACGGCGAGGACGGCGAGGGCGAGGGGCTCGGGGCCACCGCTCTTGCCTCCCGAAGCGGAAGGCGATGGGGGAGGACCGGGTTGCTGGACGGCGGGCTGGTAGGCGAGTTCCTGGTGAGCCTGGGACCAGTCGGGACCGAGGGAGCGCAGCAGAAGTCGTGCCACGATGCGCTCGCCGGGTCTCAGGGCGGAAAGCGCCCCGAGGAGGGCGATGAGAGGGTCGGAGCCCGGGTCGAGGAGGTCGTCGTCGCGGAAGGTGCGCAGGGGCACGTACTCCGGTCCGCTGGAACGGAGCGTCAGGCCCCAGGCCTGCTCCCCTTCGCCGAGCCGCAAGGGATCCTCCGCTTCGGGCACCTCCTCGACGCGCGCCTGGGGGTAGTGGGCGGCTATCTGGCCGCGTACGACCTGGTCGTCGTGGCAGCGGACGAGGAGGGTAACGCCATCTGCATCCCCTCCGAGCTCAAGGGAGAAGGGCTCGGGGACGGCGATGGACTGGAGCAGGTTCTCGATGCCGAGGAGGGTGCGCTCGCCCGTGCGCGGCGGCGTCACGGCCAGCACGACGGGGGGATTCGAGTCAGGTGGGTTGAACGGGTTGAGTCTCACGGGATTCTCCTTCGCCGTGTGCGGGTGGGGTGGTTCGAGCGGGCGCTGCCTGGTGAAAGACCCATCGCTCTTCTCGTTTCTGGGTGTTCGGATCAGTGCCTGCTGCCGGGCTTCCATTCGATGAGCGCGTGCTCCTCGGTGGTGGCCTCGATGCGGATGGGGAAGCGGTTGCCCCTCGCGAGGAGGAGCCCGTCGCCGCGCTGGCACGACAGCAGCCAGCGCTGCAGGTCCTGGGGCAGGTCGAAGGCGTCGCCCACGGTGGAGATGGCGGCGGCGTCCTGCTGGAGGAGCAGCTTGAAGGCGGCGTTCTGGAGGAGGGCGCGCCCGGAGTGGCCGGTGATGGCGCGTGAGGAATCCTCGCTGAGGAGGTCCTGCACGTCCTGCGTGATGAACTGCAACCCCAGCCGGTGCTTCCTGGCCCGCTTCGCCATGGACACCATGAAGGCGGCGCCCTCTGGGTGCTGCATGATCGACCAGACCTCGTCCACGACGAGCAGGCGGGGGCGGGGGTCGCGCGCGGCCGCCGCCCAGACCGTCTCCGTGCAGACCATGGCCGCGGCGGGCCGCAACTCGGGCTCCAGCAGGTGCAGGTCGAAGACGGTGACGAGCGCCTCCTTGGCGAGCAGGTCGTCGCCCTCGTCGGAGAGGAGGTGGCGGAGGCTGCCCGTGGCGAAGGGCCGGAGCAGCTTCGCGAGGTCCTCGTCGCTCTCCTGGAGGAAGCGGTAGAAGTCCCCGAAGCCGGCGCCCTCGCGGGGCTCGGCGTAGTAGGCGGCGAGGACGTGGTCGAGGGCGGCGCGGCGCTCCGCCCCGAGCGGTTCCCCGACCATCACCTCGATGAGGCGGCGCAGGCTGCCGATGCGCTGCAGCAGCTCCTCGCCGTCGCGGCGCTCGATGATGAAGGGGTTGAGGCCCTGGCCGGAGACGCCCGGGGAGAGCACGCGCCCGCCCGCGGCACGGGCCATGGAGGCGTACTCGCCCTCGGGGTCGATGACGTAGGCGACGACGCCCCGCATCAGCCCCCTGAGCACCCCCAGCTTGGTCGCGAACGACTTCCCGCTTCCGGAGCGCGCCAGCACGGCCGTGTTGGCGTTGAGGTGGGTGCCGTCGAAGGCGTCGTAGACGACGGGGGCGCAGGCGCGCAGGTCGATGCCGGCGAGCGTGCCGCTGCGGGTGTCGAGGTCGGGGGGTGAGAAGGGAAAGAGCCGTGCCAGGGAGGACGTGTCGAGCGTGCGCCAGGCGGCGACGGCGTTGAGGGAGAGGGGGAGGGTGGAGAGGAGGCCCTCGCGCTGGCGGAAGGCAAGCGTGTCGAGCTTCCCGAGGGTCGCCCCGAAGTGGCCCTTCGCCCGCTGCGTCATCTCCGTGAGGAGGTGGTCGTCCTGCGCGTGGAGGGTCAGGGAGAGCGAGGCGTGGAAGAGGCGCTCGCGCCCGCGCTGGACCTCGTCCCGCAGGCGGGTCACGTCCTCGAGGGCGATCTCGGCCTCGGAGGAGAGGGTCTTGCCCCTGTTAAGGGAAAGGCTCTGGGCGGATTCGAAGCGCACCTTCTGCCACTCCAGCGTCCTCGCCGCCTGCTCGGCGGGGATGGGGCCGAGGTGGAGGGCGAGGTCCATGGGGACTCCCGCCGTCATCAGCCCCTGGAGGAAGCCGGGGGTGAGCGAGCGCGGCCAGCGACCGAGGTGCAGCGACCGCGCCAGCCCTTCCCCCAGGCGGAGGTCGGTGCGATTGATCTCGATGCGGGCGGGACGCACTTCATCGCGGTCGGTGGGCGTGCCACCGAGGGCAGAGGCGATGAGCAGCCGCCGCAGGGTGCGGCCCCGCAGGGGGTGAACGGAGAGCCCCGCCCGCACGAGCAGTCCCTGCAACTCCTCCGCGTGCTCCTCCGCGCAGGCCGCATAGAAGCGGCGGTCGAGGACGCCGTCCCGGGTCTCCAGCTCTCCCAGCAGGCCCTGCAGCGAGTGCGCCGCCGCCTCGGTCTGCGGGGGCAGCGCTTCGGGCTGCGACTCCCTGAGGGCGTCCCGCAGGGGCCCGAGGTCGGGCGGGTGCTGGCGCACGAGCAGCTGGACGGGAAAGGCGAGGGCGTTGAGGGCGCCCGCGAAGGCGCCCAGCCTGGGCTCGTCGAGCTCCAGTCCCAGCACCTCGCAGACGCCGACCCGTTCCCCGTCGAGGCGCACGATCGCTTCTTCTTCCACGTGGGAGAGGAGGAAGCAGAGGGGTAGCGGGAGTGGCGGCTTCGGTTCGGGTGCTGGGGGCGTATTGCCCCCGATGACGGGTGGCTCGGCACGCCTGAATGTGAGTGTTCTCACGGCTCGTTCTCCTTGTGTGCGCTTGCGTGGTTGTTCGGAAGGGACGGTCCCTCGGGAAAGGCACTCCCGGAGGGAGCCTCAAAAGGAAGGGATGACGCCGTTAAGGAGGGCGAGGGCGATGCCCTTCGCGGAGAGGACGAGGACGAGTCCCACGACCGCCATGACGACGGCGGTGCGCGCCCGCCCGGAGCGTCCCTCCGCTCCGTCGGCCATGAGGACGACGCCCGCCCAGGCGATGGCGAAGACGGCCAGGCCCCCGGCCGCGTAGGCCATTCCCGTGAGCGCCCCGTTGAAGGCCTCGAGCATCGCTTGCTCCTCCTCCGGCGCCGGCGCCGCGCCCATCGAGAGGAGCGCGACGCCGGCGAGGAGCAGGACCGTTGCTGTTCTCCTCAGCACGGCTATTGCCCGTTCATGACGCCGAGGAGCCACTGCAGGACCTCGGGGCTGACGGCGGTCTGGGTGGAGAGTATCTCCTCCTCGTCGTCGGGCTCCTCGGCGCCCAGGGGCCGGTAGGGCTCGTCGGAGGCGACGCTCAGCGCCAGGGCGAGGGACTCGCTCCGGGCTCGGACGAGGGGAGCGCGCGCGACCACCTCGGCGCGCACGTGCTCCTCGTGGACGACGTTGAAGACGACATCCTGGCGGACGGTCGACTCCGGAACGTAGCAGCTGGCCGTGACGCTGTGGATCGCGGGGACCCCGTCCTCGCCGGTGACCGTGATGGTCTCGGTGACGCTGTCGCCGAAGGCGGGGATCGTGACCGATGCCGTCTCCGTCAGCCGCTCGGTGCGCTCGGGGTGATGGACCAGCTCGACCAGCGCGGGGAGGGGAGCCGTCGTGGTCGCCTCGAGGACGGCCTCGATGGCCACGGCCCGGATCCCTTCCCCGCTTCCTATGGGAAGGCGGAAGGTCGTGCTCGCGTTCGGGGCGAGGCCCGCGGTCACGGTCCACGTGCCGGACGTGACGGTGAGGGTCCCCGAGAGATCCGTCACCGAGGCCTCGATGAGGGCCGTCACGGAGGCCTCGTGGTGGCCGGAGGCGACGGGCAGCTCGACCCGCTCCTCGACCGTGTCCGCGCACCGCGAGGAGACGCTGCCCTCGATGCGGCCCGGCGACCACGAGAGCGACGTCGCCGCGAGGGAGCAGAGCTCTCCCTCGATGAAGGGCAGGGGATAGGGAAGCTGCCCCCCCTCGAGGCTCATTGCACCCGCCTCGCCGAATCCGTCCTGCCAGGAGACCGTCACCGACGGGAACTCCCCATCGAGAGGAAAATCCCAGCCGCGGCGCTCTCCCGTCACGAGGCTCTCCGTCGCCTGGTAGACGAGGGTCTGCCCG
>JAJDYW010000009.1 GCA_022824925.1 Dehalococcoidia bacterium
GCGCGGAGTTCTGGATGCCGGCGCTGCTGGTGCTGGGCACCATCGGCGCCCTCTACGGCGCGATCGCGGCGCTCACGCAGCGCGACTTCAAGCTGATCAGCGGCTACAGCTCGGTGAGCCACATGGGCTACGTGCTCATCGGCCTGGCGACCCTGCACGAGGTCGGCGTCAGCGGCGCGGCCCTGCAGATGTTCAGCCACGGCGTGATGACGGCCCTCGTCTTCCTCCTCATCGGGGCGCTCTACGACCAGGCGCACACGCGCGACCTGAGCGACTTCGGCGGCGTGGCGAAGGTGATGCCGTTATGGGTGATCGCCTACGTCGTCGCGGGGTTAGCCAACGTGGGTCTGCCCGGGCTCTCCGGCTTCACGGCGGAGTTCCATATCTTCGTGGGCGCCTTCAAGACGTATCCGGTGTTCGGCGGGCTGGCCATCCTGGCGGCGGCGATCGCGGCGGCCTACATGCTGCGCATGTTCGGCGTGGTCTTCTTCGGGCCGCTCAACCCGCGCTGGCGCGATCTGAAGGACCTCTCGCCCATTGAGACGATCGCGGCGGTGCTGCTCATCCTCTCCATGCTCGCGATGGGCCTCTGGTGGTCGCCCTTCACCGACCGGCTCGCGAACACGATCGTGAACCTTCCGGGGGTGACGAGCTGATGCGCGACTTCACCCTGTTCATCCCCGAGTACATCGCCGTGGCGTCGGCGGTCGCCATCCTCGCGGTGGAGCTGATCTGGCCGAAGATCCGGAAGGACTACCTGGCCTACGCGACGGCCGGGGGGGCGCTGGCCTGGCTGATCGCGGCCATCCCCTACATCGGCGACACGGCCGCGGACTTCGAGAACGTCCTCCGCGCGGACGACTTCACGACGTACTTCCGCATCCTCGCGGCGGGCATCGTGGCGGCGATCGCGCTGCTCTCGGCGCACTACCTGCGCAACCGCACCACGACGGCCGGGGAGTACTACGGGCTCCTGCTGGTGGGCGGCACGGGGATGGTGTTGATGGCCGCCTCGCGCGAGCTGCTGACGGCCTACATCTCGCTGGAGCTGCTGAGCTTCTCGCTCTACATCCTCGTCGGCTACCTGAAGCGCGACCGGCTGAGCAACGAGGGCAGCCTCAAGTACATCCTGCTGGGCGCCTTCTCCAGCGCGATGCTGCTCTACGGCATCAGCCTCATCTACGGCGTGACGGGCACGACCAGCTACGAGGGCATCGCCGAGGCCCTGGCGGCGCGCGAGGGAGGCACGGACGCAGCCACGGTGGTGGGCATCATGCTGATCGTGGCGGGGGTGGGCTTCAAGGTCTCGGCGGCGCCATTCCACATGTGGGCGCCGGACGCCTACCAGGGCGCGCCCCTGCCGATCACGGCCTTCCTCTCGACAGCCTCGAAGGCGGCCGGCTTCGCCCTCATCCTGCGCCTCTTCACGGGCGCGCTGGTGGTGGACGCGGTGGAGTGGCGGGCGGCCATCGCGGCGCTGGCGGCGATCACGATGACGGCGGGGAACCTGATCGCCATCCAGCAGACGAACCTCAAACGGCTGGTCGCCTACAGCTCCATCGGGCAGGTGGGCTACATGCTCGTGGCCATCGCCGCCATCGGTTACGGCGACGCGGCCACGGCGGAGAGCGCCTCGAGCGCGCTGCTCCTGCACATCGTCGGCTACACGGTCTCGACGCTGGCGCTGTTCGCGGCGCTGACGGCGCTCTACAACCGCACGGGCGACGACAGCATCGCGGGGCTGCGGGGCCTTGCCGAGACGCAACCGTTCCTGGCGCTGGTGATCACGGCCTCGCTCTTCTCGTTCGCGGGCCTGCCCTTCTTCGCGGGCTTCGCGACGAAGCTCCTGCTGTTCCAGGCGAGCACGACGGACGGCCTGCTCTGGCTGGTGGGCCTGGGGGCGGCGAACAGCTTCGTCAGCCTCTACTACTACCTGATGGTCATGCGGCAGATGTACCTGTTCGATCCGCCCGAGGGGCAGACGCGGTTCCGGCCGGCGCCCCTGCTGGGCGCGCTGGCGGGACTGCTGCTGCTGGGGACGATCTTCATCGGCGTGTACCCACAGCCCGTCTTCGAGGCCACCGACGCGGCGGCCTCGGCCCTGCTCGAGGTGAGCGCCGCCGGCCTCGTCAACCTGCCGTAGCGCCTGCCCCCTCCATGCCCACCGCCGACCTGGACGCAATCGTGGCCGCGGCGAGGCGGGGAGAGTTGGACTTCACCGACCACTACCTGCACGAGCGGATGGGAATCGAAGGACGACCGTGGTACTCCGAGGTCATCTTCGGCCTGGCGCACGGACGGCCCAGGGTCATCGACGACGACCGGGCGAGCGCGACCCGCGAGGCGCCGTCTGCACAATCGCCTGCGAGGCGCCCGACGGCACCAGCTTGATCGCCCTCGTAAACTACGAAGTAGAACCCATGAGGCTCATCACCGCCTATCCCGCCCGCGAGGAGACTCCATGACGAGGCGACACACCACCAAGATGATCCGGGTCTACCGTGACCGTGATCACCTCATCGAAGAGGAGTTCCCGGTGGTCATCGCCGACGACGGTGAGATCGTGGTGGAGGCGGCAGTCGCCCTCAGGGTCGAGGAGCGCCAGAAGCACTACCTGGCGCTGGCCGAGCGCGGTGAGCTGCCCGAGCCCACCGAGTCGACCGGGAAGGGCTCGCACGAGGCGGCGGGAGCCTAACGCTCGCCGACCTCGCCCGGTACCTGCAGCCGGGCTCGTCAACCTGCCGTAGCAGCTTCCCAACGGGGACCCCCGGTTCTATGGCAAGTACAAGGTCTGCAACACTTGCGCGCGGGCGTGCATTTGATCAACGATGGCTCCGTGGATGGGCCAGAATTCATCGCCATCATGGGGCACCTCGAGGCCATGCAGGAGCGGATGGCCGAGATGGAAGAACGACTCGAGAATCGCATTCTCGCGGTAGAGAAGAAGTTCGAGAAGGCGATCCATGACGCGCTGCGAGCCGGCCCGTACTCCAATGGGCCAGGCAACGTGAATGGAGGCTGACGGTGCCTAATCGGAACAACGTGCACGTCGTTCCCACCAAGAAGGGCTGGGGCGTGATGCGAGAGGGCATGAAGGGCGCGTATTCCGACCATCGCACCCAGAAAGACGCCATCGAGTATGGCCGCACCCTGCGTGGCCCCAACCGTGGCGAACTCGTCATCCACGGTCGCGACGGGAGGATTCGGGCCAGAGACACCGCTCCCGGGGCACGGGACCCTCACCCACCCAGGGGCTGACCCCTCGCACGAGGCGGCGGGAGCCTAACGCTCGCCGATTTCGCCCAGGTCGATGGTGTCCTCGTCCGCCGTGGCGTCGCCGTAGACACCGGCGGGGACGCCCTTCCAGACCGTCACGATGAAGTCCTCGCGGTAGGGATCCGCGGTCATCGCGAGTTGCTCGTCGACGGCGTCGATGAGCTCGCGGATGCGGTCGTCGCCGGCGTCGGCGGTGGTGCAGAGGGTGGCGTGGATGTTGGCCCCCTGGATGTGCAGGTCCACGCGCCCGACGATCTCGCCGTCGTCGAGGATGGTGTAGGTCTCGGAGTAAGGCGTTCGCACCTCGCGGTCGAAGCTGATCACGTTTCACGCTCCCGCTGCAGTTCAGGTTGGGGTTGACCCGTGCCCATGGTCGCAGAGAACGGCTTACAGGGGCCGCACATGGCCCTGGCCGAGGACCATCCACTTGTAGCTGGTGAGCTCGACGAGGCCCATGGGCCCGCGGGCGTGCATCTTCTGGGTCGAAATGCCGATCTCCGCGCCCAGCCCGAACTGCGCCCCATCGGTGAACTGCGTGCTCGCGTTCACGTAGACAACGGCCGCGTCGACCTCGGCGGTGAAGCGCATCGAGCTCTCGTAGCTGTCGGTGACGATGGCCTCGCTGTGCTTGCTGCCGTGGGTCTCGATGTGGGCGAGTGCCTCGTCCATGGAGGCAACGACGCGCACGCCCGCGCGCAGGGCGAGGTGCTCCCTGTCCCAGTCGTCGGGCCCGGCGGGCTCGACGGCGAGGGCGGGGACGTCGAGCCGGGCGAGGAGGTCGAGGGCGCCGGCGTCACCGAGCAGGGTGACCGTGCCCGCCCAGCGCTCGCCGAGGGAGCGCAGCAGCTCCGGGGCGACCGCTTCGTGGACGAGCAGCGTATCGAGGGCGTTGCAGATGCTGTAGCGGCGCGTCTTCGCGTTGTCGACGACATCGAGGGCCATCGCGAGGTCGGCTTCGGCGTCGACGTAGGTGTGGGAGACGGCCTCGCCGTGCGCGACGACGGGCATGGTAGCCGTCTCGCGCACGTAGTTGATGAGGCCGCCGCCGCCACGGGGGACCATCAGGTCGACCACATCGTGCATGCGCAGGAGCTCGTCGATGTGGGCGCGGTCGGGATCGCGCACGACCTGCACACAGCCGGCGGGAAGCTCGGACGCCTCGAGGGCGTCGCGGAGGACGTCGCCGAGGGCGGCGTTGCTGTGGACCGCCTCCTTGCCGCCCCGCAGGACCGAGGCGTTGCCGCTCTTGAGGCAGAGCGTGGCGACATCGACGGTTACGTTCGGGCGCGACTCGTAGATGCAGGCGACCACGCCGAGGGGCACGCGCCGGCGGGAGATCTGGAGGCCGTTGGGGAGCGTGCGCGCGTCGATCGTCTCGCCGACGGGGTCGGGCAGGGAGGCGATATGGCGCGTATCGGCGGCGATGCCGCGGATGCGGGCGGGCGTGAGCGTGAGGCGTTCGAGGAAGTAGTCGTCGAGGCCCGCCTCGCGGCCGGCGGCGAGGTCGCGCTCGTTGGCGGCGAGGATCGCGTCCTCCCGCTCGACGAGCAGGGCGGCGATGCCTTCGAGGGCGGCGTTCCTGGCGTCGGTCGAGGCGCGCCCGAGGAGCCGCGAGGCGTCGCGTGCGGCCTCGGCCTGATCGCGCACGCCGGAGATCGTGGTGGTCATGGGGGTAGTGTAGCGGCTTCCTGTTGTCTGTAAGACCGCGGCGCGCGAGCCTTCAGGGAAGACGGCCAGGGACTCCCCGGAGCCCGAAGCCAGGGGCCATGCTGCTCGCACTCGACATCGGCAACACTTCCGTCCACATCGGACTCTTCTCCGGGGGCGAGCTTGCCGCGACGTGGCGGGTTGGGGTCGAAGCGGAACGCTCGGCCGACGAGTACGGCATCCTCATGCTGAACCTCCTCGCCACCAGCGATCTGACGGCGGAAGCAGTCGACGCCTGCATCATCGGCTGCGCGGTTCCGCCCCTGCTGCCGACGTTCCAGCGGGTCAGCGCGCGTTACTTCGGCGTCGACGCGATGGTGGTCGGGCACGGCCTGCGTTCGGGTGTGCGCATCCTCTACGACAATCCCCGGCAGGTGGGCGCGGACCGCATCGTGGACGCGGTCGCGGCCATCGAGCGGTACGGCGCCCCGGCGATCGTCGTCGACTTCGGCACGGCGACGGTCTTCGACGCCATCAACGCCGACGGCGACTACCTCGGCGGGGCGATCGCGCCGGGCATCGGCATCGCCAGCGAGACGCTCTTCAGCCGCGCGGCGATGCTCTCGCGGGTCCAGCTCGAGCGCCCGCCCCAGGCCATCGGCCGCAACACCACCCACGCCCTCCAGTCGGGCATCCTGCTCGGCTACGTGGGGCTGGTGGAGGGGATGGTGGCGCGCTTCCAGGAGGAACTGGGCGGCGGCGCCACGGTCATCGGCACGGGTGGCTGGGCGAGCGAAATCGCGGCGGAGACCGACGTCCTCGACGTCGTCGACCAAAACCTCACGCTACAGGGGCTGTGTCTGCTTTATGACCGCAATGTTGGCTGAACCGTCCACATCGTATCGCGAGCAAGCGCTCGCCGGGCGCACCGTCGTCCTCGGCGTCACGGGCAGCATCTCCGCCTACAAGGCGGCCGATCTCGCCAGCAAGCTGCGGCAGGCGGGCGCCGATGTCGAGGTCCTGATGACGGAGGCGGCCACGCGCTTCATCGCGCCCCTCACGTTCCAGTCCCTGACGGGCCGCGAAGCCATTGTCGACATGTTCGAGACGGAGGAGGCGGAGGCGCACGTCGAGGTCGCACGGCGCGCCGACGTCTTCGTGATCGCCCCCGCGACGGCCGACTGCCTCGCACGCCTGGCCTACGGCGGCGGCGGGGACATGGTGACCCTGACGGCGCTGGCGACGACCGCCCCGATCGTGCTCGCGCCGGCGATGGACTCGCAGATGTGGGCGAACCCGGCCGTCGAGGCGAACGTGGCGGCGCTGGCCGAACGCGGTGTCGAGGTGGTGGGGCCGGAGGAGGGGCGGCTCGCGAGCGGACGCACGGGCGCCGGCCGTCTCGCCGAGACCTCCGCCATCGTGGGGGCGGTGCGCGCCGCCATCGGGCGCCACGAGGGCGACCTGCGCGCGCGGCTCGTTGTGGTGACGGCCGGGGGCACGCAGGAGCCGCTGGACCCCGTGCGCTACATCGGCAACCGTTCGAGCGGGCGGATGGGCTTCTCGATCGCCAAGGCCGCCCGCGACCGGGGTGCGCAGGTCACGCTCGTGACGGGCCCCTCGACGCTGAACACGCCGTACGGCGTGGAGCGGATCGACGTGAAGACGGTGGAGGAGATGCTGGCGGCGCTGGAGCCGCTGACGGAGCGCTGCGACGCGCTCGTGATGGCGGCCGCGCCCGCCGACTTCCGGCCGGCCGAGGCGGCCGACCAGAAGATCAAGAAGGCGACCATGAGCGAGGACGCGATGAAGCTCGCGCTCACGGAGACGACCGACATCATCTCGACGCTGCCCGGAGGCGGGGTGCGCGTGGCCTTCGCCGCGGAGACGGAGAACCTGCGGGAGAACGCCACGGCCAAGCTGGAGGCAAAGCGCGCCGACTTCATCGTCGCGAACGACGTGACGGCGGAAGGGAGCGGCTTCGGCACGGAGACGAACGAGGTCGCGATCTTCCACCGCGAGGGCAAGTCGGAGCGCCTGCCGCTGCTGAGCAAGTACGCGGTCGCGCACGCGATCCTGGACCGGGTGGCGGCGCGGCTGGGGTAGGGCGAACGCAGGGCGAACGCGACCCATCTCTAGGCGAACGTCCGTCTAGTATCACTTCTCCCGTTTGTAGTTTCACTTCCTCCCTGTAAAAGGGGCGAAGTTCTGCAGGTGACGGGAGAGGCCCGCCGGAAGCGCTATCGGTTCTCGGACCCACTGCTTCGGCCGTATGTGGTGCTGCGTGGCATCCACGAGGGCGTCATCGATGCAAGAGTCGTGCGCGAGTTCGACCAGGAGGGCGACCATAGCGGGGACGAGGGCCAGCAGCGCCTGCTGTAGCGGCCGTTCCCCCTTCCCGCTCATTGACGTAAGCTCGACCCATGACGCACTCCTCGGACGGCCTGCTGCGACGCTGCACCTGTATCGCGGGGTCCCGCCCCTAGCGGGCCCCGTCGGCACCCAGCACTGGTCCAGTCCCGAGAGGTAGCGAACCCGATGTCCCTGCTCAGCGAAATCCGCGACGACATCCGCGCGACGATGGAACGCGACCCGGCCGCGACCAGCGCGATCGAGGTCGTCCTGTTCTACCCGGGCTTCCTCGCGCGTCTGGCCCACCGGCTGGCGCACGGCCTGCACCGGCGGGGGCTGCCCCTCGCCCCGCGCGGCATCATGCAGGTGGTGCGCTTCCTCACCGGCATCGAGATCCACCCCGGCGCGACGATCGGCCCCCGCTTCGTCATCGACCATGGCATGGGCATCGTCATCGGCGAGACCACCGAGATCGGCCCGGACGTGACCATCTACCAGGGGGTGACGCTGGGCGGCACCAGCACGCGCCGCACGAAGCGCCACCCCACGCTGCGCGGCAACAACGTCGTGGGCGCCGGTGCGAAGGTCATCGGCGCGGTCGAGATCGGCGAGAGCGCGCGCATCGGCGCGGGCTCGGTCGTCATCACGAACGTGCCCCCGCGGGCGACGATCGTGGGCGTGCCCGGCCACATCGTCGCCTTCCACGACGACTCGAACGGCGTGATGCAGCGCCTGCCCGACCCCGAGTGGGACCGCCTGAACCAGCTCGACGAGCGCGTCGACGAGCTGCGGGAGCTGATCCAGCACCTCGAGGACCACGTCGGCGGGCTGCACGACGACCACCACGCCGACGAGCCGGCGCCCGCGGAAGCGCCTCCCCGCAGCTGACGATGCTGAAGCTTCGCGACACCCTCAGCGGCGAGAAGCGGGAGCTCGCGCCCATCGCGGACGAGGTGCGGCTCTACGTCTGCGGCATTACCCCCTACAGCGAGTCGCACCTCGGACACGCCCTCTTCTCGATCGTGTTCGACGTGCTCCGCCGCTACCTGGAGTGGCGCGGGTACGGGGTCCGCCACATCCAGAACTTCACCGACATCGACGACAAGCTGATCGAGCGTTCGCACGAGACGGGCACGAGCGTGGCCGAACTGGCGGAGCGCTTCTCCGAGTCCTACATGGCCCAGCTCACCCGCCTGAACGTGCTGCCGGCGACGGAGTATCCGCGCGCGACGGAGGAGATCCCGAACATCGTCGGTTTCATCGAGGGGCTGGTGGCGAAGGGCGCCGCCTACGAGTCGGGCGGGGACGTCTACTACCGCGTCCGTGAGAAGGCCGACTACGGGAAGCTCTCGAAGCGGGACGTGGACGACTTGCGCAGCGGGGCGCGGGTCGACCTGAGCGAGCTGAAGGACGACCCCCTCGATTTCGCCCTGTGGAAGGGCGCAAAGCCGGGCGAGCCCCACTGGGACAGCCCCTGGGGGCCGGGGCGGCCAGGCTGGCACATCGAGTGCTCGGCGATGGCCACGAGCGCCCTCGGCGAGCAAATCGACATCCACGGCGGGGGCGCGGACCTGATCTTCCCCCACCACGAGAACGAGATCGCGCAGAGCGAGTCATTCACGGGGAAGGCGCCCTTCGCGAGCTTCTGGATGCACAACGCCCTGCTGCGGCTGGGCGACGAGAAGATGTCGAAGTCGCTGGGGAACCTCGTCGGCATCGACGAGGTGCTGGACCGCCACGGGGCGGACGCGCTGCGGATGTTCATCGTGACGAGCCACTACCGCACGCCCCTCACCTACAGCGAGGAAGCGCTCGAGTCGGCGCGGGCAGGGGCGGAGCGGCTGCGGCAGGCGGCGTTCGCGAAGGGGGTCGCCAACGGGCACTCGCTCGACCCGACGGAGGCGCGGGAGCGCTTCACGGAGGCGATGGACGACGACCTGAACACGCCGCGCGCGCTGGCCGCGCTGTTCGATCTGGCCCGCGCCATCAACCGCGCGCACGACGAGGGCCACGACGCGAGCGACGCGCAAGCGACGCTGCGGGAGCTGGCGGGCGTGCTCGGGTTCACGCTGCACGAGCCCCCACACCGCGACGAGAACGCGGCCCCGTTCGTCGACCTGCTGGTGGAGCTGCGCTCGGAGCTGCGCTCGGCGAAGCAGTACGCGCTCGCGGACCGGGTCCGCGACGGGCTCGTCGCCCAGGGCATCGAGCTGCACGACGGCCCCGAGGGCACCGAGTGGTCGTTCCGTTGAGCGAGCGCGAAGCAGTCGAGCGACCGAGCGAAGCGAGCTGGACATGAGCAGGGCCGGAGGCGAGGGGCGCGGCCTACGCGACTACCTCCGCCAGAAGGCGCGGGCCATGCGCGCGGCGGCCGTGGCGAAGCCTCGCCCCGAGCAGTGGCGCGAGACGGTCTCGGCGACGTGCGTGGCCGACGACGTGACGGGCGTGCGCAAGCTGCGCATGCGCGACTGGGAGATCATCGGCGACTCCAGCCCGGACTTCGGCGGCTGGAGCCTGGGCCCGAGCTCGCCGGAGCTGCTCTGCGGAGTCATCAGCACCTGCCTCACGCACACCTACCTGATCGCGGCAGCCTCGCTCGACATCCCCATCGACCGCGTCGAGGTGACGGTCAGCTCGACGAACAACGACGCGCACTTCCTCGGCATCGCCAGCGACGACCCGGACGTGCCCTTCGACATCACGGCGCGGGTCTCGCTGGACACCGACGACGCGACCGCCGAACAGGTCGCGACCCTGCACCGTTACGCCGCCGAACGCTGCCCCCTCTCGAAGCTGGTCCGGGAGCCGAACACGGTCACGCTCGTCACGGATTGAAGGTCGGCACCCTGAAGCTGCTCTACGACCAGGCCACCGATTCCCTCTACATCGACCTCGAAGACACTCCGAGCGTCGATTCCCTTCGAGGTTGCGGACGGTGTGGTGCTCGACGTGAACGCGGAGGGCGGGGTCGCCGGCATCGACATCGACCACGCCTCGCGCCGCCTCGACCTCAACGCCCTCGCTGGCGTCGAGGGGCGGCCGAAGCCCGACGGGGGCGCTAGCGCAGCTCACTGACCTGGCGGCTGCGGACGAGGTCCCAGTCGATCTCGTAGCCGAGGCCGGGCTCCTCGGGGGCGTGCACGAGACCCTCGGCGTCGACCTCGATGTCCTGCATGAGGCCGTATTTCTGGGCGGCATCGGGCAGGAGCACCTCGAAATACTCGCAGTTCTCAACGGCCATGATCACGTGCAGGTTGGCGACGTTGTTGAGCGAGTTGCCGCCGTGGTGGATCTCGCACTTCATGCGGAAAGCGTCGGCGAGGTTGGCGATCTTGAGGAGCGCGGTGATGCCGCCGGAAACGGCCACGTCGCCGCGCAGGATGTCGGTGGCCTGCTGCTGCACCCACTGCTGCATCCCGTAGAAGCCGGCCGGGGCGAACTCGGTGGCGAGGATGGGGATGTCGAGCTTCTGGCGTAGCTTCACGTAGCCGTAGATGTCCTCCTCGGCGAGGGGATCCTCGTACCAGTAGTAGTCGAGGTCCTCGATGGCGCGTCCCACACGCACGGCGTCCTCGTAGCTGTAGGCCCAGACGGAGTCGAGCATGAGCCGCATGTCGGGGCCGACGGCCTCACGGGCGGCTCGGCAGATGTCGATGTCGACGAGGGGGCGGGTGTCGGGGTGGATCTTGTAGGCCGTCCAGCCGCGGTCCTGGAACGACTTCGCCTCCTCGGCGTAGGCCTCGGGCGAGGGGAGCGCGGCGGAGCTGGCGTAGGCGGGCACGGAGCTGCGGCAGGAGCCGAGGAGGCGGTGCACGGGCAGGCCCGCGATCTTCCCGGCGAGGTCCCAGAGGGCCACGTCCACGGCGCCGATGGCGCGGAAGGAGACGCCTCGCCGGCGCTTCCACATGGCGTGCCAGAAGCGCCCGACGTCGAGCGGGTTCTCGCCCATGACGACGGGCTTCAGGAGGGTCAGCAGGGGCTCCGCGTCGATGGTGGCGTCGCGGCTGGCGGAGCCGAGGAACGCGTGACCTTCGGCGCCCTCATCGGTACGGATGGTGAGGACGCTCATCTGCCGCTCGCCCCCGTAAGCGATGGCCGAGCCGGGGTAGGCGCCGTGGGGCACGGGCCAGGTGAAGGTGGTCAGGAAGACGTCATCGATTTTCACTTCGGCTCGCTCCGCTCGTGCGCTCGACTGCTGGCGCGCTCGCTCATTGTGATTCCCTCGCGCGGGGTGCGCGCATCGTACGCGGCTTCCGGCCCGGGCAACGCGCACGCCTTGCTTCTTGCGTAGGCTCCGTGCAAGGGGGCAAGGCCATGGGCGCACTGCAGGCATTCCGGAAACTGGTGGCGATCTACCTGGGGGTTGTGGGCGCGGGCACGGCCGCACAGCTCGTGCTCCAGAGCTTTTACGACTCGGTCGACGCCTCGAGCGACGGCTGGAGGATCATCTCCTGGCTGATGGCCATCGCGCTCGTCCTGATGCTGGCGACCGTCATCCACGAGAACCGGGCCGCAGGCCACGAACCCGGCGCGCCCGTGACGCGCTCGTGGCTCACGGCCAAGGCGGCCCTGTACGCAACCGTCTTCTTCGCGCTCCTGTTCTTCTGGAACTGGTTCGCGTGGCAGTGGGGGCGCGGCGACGCGGCTCCCGACGTGCATTACTGGCGGCTCATCGACGCAGGCGTGGCGGTTCTCGCCATCTCGACCGCGCTGCGGGCGTGGCGCGCGGGCCCTTCGGAGCGTTAGCCGGCGGGGCTCCCGGTCAGCGGTCGCTGCGGAGGGAGGCGGGGAGGTGGTCGATGCCGGGGGCGCGCAGGATGACGGCGTAGCGGGGAGGCCCGTCGGGGTGGCGGCCCTCGGGCCAGACGAGCAACTCGACGATCGCACCGTTGGGCAGTTCCAGCTCGTGGAACCAGGGCCTGTCAGCGGGGATGCTCATCGCCCAGCGCAGGATGCCGTCCGTTGCCCCGGCGTGCGAGACGACGGCCACGGCCTCCCCGGCGTGGGCGGCGGCGATCTCCTCGCAGGCTGCCCCGATGCGCTCGGCGAAGGCCCGCAGCGTCTCCCCCCCGGGGACGCCCGCGTGTTCCGGCCGCCAGACGCCCCAGTTGACCTCCGGGTCCTCATCGGGACCCCAGTCCGCCATCTCGTACTCGCGTAACCGCTCGTCGACGCGCACCTCGAGGCCGGCGGCGCGCGCGAGCGGTGCGGCCGTCTCGCGGGCCCGGCGCATGGGGCTGGCGTAAACGGCTGCCAGCGACGCCTCCGCGAGCCCGTCGGCGAGGGCTTCCGCCTGCCGTTTGCCGAGCGGGGAGAGGGGCGTGTCGTGGTCGTACGAGCCATCGTCGGCGCGGGCCTGGCCGTGGCGGACGAGGTAGAGGCGGACGGGGTCGGTCACGATGGAAAGCGCCCCTGCCGCGCCGCCAGGTACTCGTCGCGAGTCAGGTTGATGTCGCTCAGGATGCTGCGGATGAGCGACGGGCCAATCTCACGTGCTCCGTGGTCTGGAACGGTTGTGGTCCGGCCGTCCGGGTGCCTGTAGAACACATGGCTGCCCTTGCCCGGTCGAGAAGCGAACCCCAGCCGTCGAAGGATGCCGTCAAGTTCGCGGAAGGTTGCTGGGGGTATCCGGCTCAAACCGCCACTTCGAGCTGTTGAAGCCCAACGAATCGCGGGGCTTCATCTGCCGAGAGTTCACCCTCTTCGGCCAGGAGTTCGAGCACGTCACGGAGGTTGTCCCGGAGTTCGTCCAGGGTCGCCCCCTGGGTGTGGGCTCCCGGAATACCAGGTACGACTCCCACGAAGAGCCGCACCTCGTCATCCCATTCGACATAGGCCGTGAAGGTCGTCATCTCCTCAAGCTTACCCCCGGGGGAGGCCGAGGCCGCGGGTGGCCATGATGTTGCGCTGGATCTCGCTCGTGCCTGCCTCGACGGTGTTCGCGGCCGAGCGCAGGAAGACCTGGGCCTGGTCGAAGCCGACGCGGGAGGAGTCGCCACGGAGCATCCCCGACATGCCGAGGATGTGCATGCCCGTCAGCTGGAGGCGCTGGTTGAGCTCGCTGCCGAAGAGCTTGCTGGCGCTGGCCTCGTGGTTCGGCACGAGGCCCTGCGCCTGCATCGTCGCGACGCGGTAGGCGAGGAACGTGCCGACGTTCACCTCGACGGCGCGCTCGGCGAGCTCGGTGCGGATGGTCTGGCGGTGGCGCCAGAGCTCGCGGCGCTCCCGCACGAGCTTCGTGAAGCGCTCGATCGTGCGGCGGCCGCCGGCATAGCTCCCGATGCCGCTGCGCTCGAAATCGAGGGCGACGGCGAGGTGGTACCAGCCGCGGTTCTCCTCGCCCACGCGCTGCTCGACCGGGACGCGCACGTCCTCGAAGAACACCTCGTTGAAGCTGTGCTGGTCGCCCAGGTTGATGAGCGGCCGAACGGTGACGCCCGGCGACTTCATGTCGAGCATCAGGAGGGAGATGCCCTTGTGCTTGGGCGCGTCCGGATCGGTGCGGGCGGCGAGCCAGCCCCAGTCGGCCAGGTGACCGCCCGAGGTCCAGATCTTCTGACCGTTGATCACGTAGTCGTCGCCGTCGCGGACGGCGCTCGTCTGCAAGGAGGCGAGGTCGCTGCCCGCGCCCGGTTCGCTGTAGAGGGTGCACCACCACTGGTCGGCGCCGGTGATGGGCGGGATGTACTTCTGCTTCTGCTCCTCGGTGCCGTAGAGCATGAGCGAGGGGCCAACCCAGGCGACGCCCATGTTCATGACGGGCGCGCCGGCGTAGGCCATCTCCTCGTTGTAGACGAGCTGGCGCATGTGCGATGCGCCGCCGCCGTCGTACTCCTCGGGCCAGGCCATGGCCAGCCAGCCGCGGTCGGCGAGCTTCTTCTGGAAGCCCATCGTGTAGTCGTACTCTTCCACGTTCGTTTCGAAGCCGCCGCGCCGCGCCCGCTCGAGGCGCTCCTCCTCGGGGGGAAGCTCATCGGCGATGAACTGGCGGACCTCGTCGCGGAAGGACTCGACGTCGGTTTCGTGCGTGAAGCGCATGGAGGCGGCTCCGGAAACAGGGTCCGGCGAGTCTAGCAGAGGGCGGGCTAGCGGCCCGGTCGGCCTCGCTACCCCCTGGGGAGGCCGAGGCCTCGGGTGGCGACGATGTTGCGCTGGATCTCGCTGGTGCCCGCGGCGATGGTGCCCGAGACGGACTGCAGGTAGCCCTGCGCCTGGTCCACCTCGACGCGCGAGGAGTCGCCGCGGAGCTGGCCGGCCATTCCGAGGATGTGCATGCCCGTGCGGGCGATGCGCTGGCCGAGCTCGCTGCCGAAGAGCTTGCTCGCGCTGGCCTCGTGGTTCGGCACGAGGCCCTGCGCCTGCATCGTCGCGACGCGGTAGGCGAGGAACGTGCCCACGTTCACCTCGACCATGCGGTCGGCGAGCTCGTGGCGGACGCCACGGCGGTTACCCCAGAACTGCCGGTTCTCGTCGGCGATGCGGGTGAGTCGCTCGATGTTGCGGCGGCCGACCGAGTAGGCGCCGATGCCGCTGCGCTCGAAGTCGAGGGCGACGGCGAGGTGGTACCAGCCGCGGTTCTCATCGCCCACGCGCTGCTCGACGGGCACACGCACGTCCTCGAAGAACACCTCGTTGAAGCTGTGCTGGTCGCCCAGGTTGATGAGCGGCCGCACCGTGATCCCGGGGGACTTCATGTCGAGCATGAGGAGGGAGATGCCCTTGTGCTTCGGCGCGTCCGGATCCGTGCGGGCGGCGAGCCAGCCCCAGTCGGCCAGGTGGCCGCCCGAGGTCCAGATCTTCTGGCCGTTGATCACGTAGTCGTCACCGTCGCGGACGGCGCTCGTCTGCAGGGAGGCGAGGTCGCTGCCGGCGCCGGGCTCGCTGTAGAGGGTGCACCACCACTGCTCGGCGCTCGTGATGGGCGGGATGTAGGTGCGCTTCTGCTCCTCCGTGCCGTAGAGCATGAGGGAGGGACCGACCCAGGCGATGCCCATGTTGCCCACGGGGGCGCCGGCGTAGGACATCTCCTCGTTGTAGACGAGCTGGCGCATGTGCGAGGCGCCGCCGCCGCCGTACTCCTCGGGCCAGGCCATGGCCAGCCAGCCGCGCTCGGCCAGCTTCTGCTGGAAGCCCATCGTGTAGGCGTACTCTTCCTCGTTCGTCTCGAAGCCGCCGCTGCGGGACCGCGCGAGGCGCTCTTCCTCGGGGGGAAGCTCGTCGGCGATGAACTGGCGGACCTCGTCGCGGAAGGACTCGACGTCGGTTTCGTGCGTGAAGCGCATGGGTTCGCCCCCGGAGAGAGTGTGGCGAGTCTAGCAGGCGAGGGGGCGAGCGGCCCGCTTACACCTCGCCCGCGACGGTCTTCGGGCGGACGGCGCCCTGCTCGCGCAGGTCGGCGATGGTGACGACCTGGCCGGTGTAGGCGAGCGGCTGCCTCGCCATCCACAGGACGGCATCGGACATGATGACGGGATCCTCGAACTCGGAGCGGTCGACATCGCCGAGGGTGAAGGCATAGCCCTCGGTCCAGACGCCGAGCTCGAGGCGGATGCAGTTCACCGCCACCGAGCCTTCGAGCTCGACGGCGAACCCTTCGGTCATCGCTTCGAGGGCGCGCTTGGTGGTCGTGTAGCTGATGCGGCGGAAGCCGGGGTTCACGGACGCGCCCGATGAGATGTTGATCACGCGCCCCTCGCCCGCCTCGCGCATGCGCGGGCAGAAGTAGTAGGTGAGGTAGAAGGGGCCGTGGATGTTGATGTCGGTGGCCAGCCGCCAGCGTTTCGTCGAATTCTCCAGGGTGGCGCCGGGCACGCCGATGGCTGCGTTGTTGACGAGCAGGTCGCAGCGGCCGAAGCGCCCGTAGACCTCGTCGGCGAGGGCGGCGACCGCCTCCTCGTCGCGCACGTCGAGGGGGGCGACGAGCACATCCGCACCCTGCGCGCGGGCGAGCTCGGCGGTCTCGTCGATGGTGCCGGGCAGCTTCGCGGGGGCGTCGGCGGTGGAGCGGGCGCTGACGACGAGGTCGTAGCCGGCGGCGGCGAGGTCGATGGCGAGCTGCTTGCCGATGCCGCGGCTCGCGCCGGTAACAAGAGCAACGGGTCTGGACACGGGGGCCTCCGCGCCGCCTGCGGGCGGCCCGCCCATCCTGCCCCACGGGCAGGGCGAGGGGAAGCGGGGCTAGCCGTTACGCACGCAGGGTTGAATATGGAGGCCGCCCGGCCGCTATACTAAAGCACCACTTGAGTATGGAGGGATCCAGCCTCCTGTAGTCAAGCGAGGAACAGTATGGCGCCCGAGACACGCTCGCAGCGATCCGGCCGGTACGAGCCGCAGCCCCAGGGCTATCGCGCGTTCATCCCGGCGCCCCTGCCACCGGACCCGCCGCTCGACCTGACGCCGGACCTGATGACCCTGCTCGCACGGGCGGAGCAGGCGCTGGGCCGGCTCGATGGGTCGACGCAGATCCTGCCCAGCCAGGATCTGTTCGTGGCGATGTACGTGCGCAAGGAGGCCGTCCTCTCAAGCCAGATCGAGGGGACGCAGAGCTCGCTGGACGACCTCCTTGCGGCGGAAGCGCGCATGCTGCGCCGGCGCCAGCCGGACGACGTGGGGGAGGTCGTGAACTACGTCGCCGCCATGAACCACGGGCTCGCCCGGCTGGCCTCCCTGCCGGTCTCCGTGCGGCTCATCCGGGAACTGCACGAGCGGCTCCTGACCGGAACGCGCGGCAGCGAACGGCAGCCAGGCCACCTGCGGGAGAGCCAGAACTGGATCGGGGCGGCGGGGGCCTCCCTGAACGAGGCCATCTACGTGCCCCCGCCCCACCGGGTCGTGCCCGAGGCGCTCGGAGACCTCGAGCGGTTCATCCACGAGGAGCGGGACCTGCCCCTGCTCATCCGCATTGGCATGGCCCACGCGCAGTTTGAGACGATCCACCCGTTCCTCGACGGCAATGGGCGGGTCGGGCGGTTGCTGATCACGCTCCTGCTCTGCGAGGAGGGGGCGCTTCAGCAGCCCGTGCTCTACCTCTCGCACTTCCTCAAGCAGCACCGGAGCGAGTACTACGAAGCGCTGCAGTCGGTACGCGAGGAGGGGGCCTGGGAGGACTGGGTAGCCTTCTTCCTGCGCGCCGTCCAGGGGTCGGCGGTGGACGCGACGGAGACGGCGCGGCGCATCGTCGACCTGCGCGAACGCCACCGCGATCTGCTGGTGGCCGCACTGGGACGCGGGGCGGGGACGGGTCTGCGCCTGCTGGAAGCGCTGTACCGGCGCCCCCTCATCGACATTCCCGAGGCGCAGCTGCTGCTGGGCATCACCTACCAGGCGGCGAACAACCTCGTGACGCGCCTGGCCCGCCTGGAAGTGCTCGAGGAGATCACCGGGCAGACGCGCCACCGCGTGTATCGCTACTCCGAGTACGCGGACCTGTTCGCCGATGGCACAGCGGACGAGACGCATTCGCAGGCTGTACTTGCGCACAGGGCGCGGTGAGGCGCTGCATTCAAGCGTGCTTTCGCACGAAGCAGGCGCGATCGCCTTACTAAAGTGTCGCTTTAGCACAGGCCGGACGGGAGGCCTGTACTCAAGCCCGCCTTCGCAAGGAGCGGGCCCGGAGGCCATACTAAAGCCGTGCTTTAGTATGGCGAGGACCGGATGCCTGTATTCAAGCGAAGAACAGCACGGGGCGCCCTCAGCCGAGGCGGACGAAGGCGGCGAGCTGGCGCAGGCGCTTGACCGCAATCACGCCCTTCCAGGCGACCTCCGCCTGCGGCCAGGCCTCGGGGAACTGGCCCATCCAGCTCCAGTTCGGGGCCCAGGCGCCGTCCTCGCCCTGCGTCTCGATGACGTGGTCGAGGTGGCGGTCGATGTGCTCGCGGAAAGGGGCGTAGAGGGGCGAGGCGGGGCCATCGGCCAGGTCGAGGGGCTGGAGGCCGTAGCCGCCCCACTGGGCGGGGTCGGTCACGAGGGTGGCCTCGACGAAGTCGGGGAGGCGGGCCAGCACGGCCTCGCGGGCGGCGGAGGGGACGGCGGGGGTGGTGGCGAAGCGGATGTAGCACTCCAGCGCGTCCTTCTGGATGCCCGCCGGTTCCAGCTCGGCGGCGCGCTCGACGACGACCTCCGTCATCTCGTCGAGGAAGACCGGCTCAACGTGCCGGGCGAAGGCGTGGAGCGTAGCGACGACGGAGGGGCGGGGGTTGTCGGCATAGAAGCTCCAGCCTTCGTCGAACTCCTCGGACCAGTGCCACCAGGGGGCGTGGGGGGCTGCGTTGTCGTGCCGGGGAACGAGCGGCCACGAACGCCAGCCGGGCACGTAGAGGCCGGCGAGTCTCGCGACTGCGCGGGCGGTGATGGTGTCCGGGCCGCCACCGAACTCGTCGAGAATCTCCAGTGCCCGCAGCGTACACAGCACGGAAGACGTGCCGGCCTGGAAGTCGGCCTCGAGGCCGTGGAAGCCGCCGTCGGGATTCTGGCGGGCGGCCAGCTCGGCGATCACGCCGCCATGGTCGCCGCCGAGGACGTGGTGGCGGCAGAGGGCCCGGTCGAGGGGAAGGCCGCGTTCCAGCACGAAGGCGACGGCGCGGTCACGGTTCTCGGGGGTCAGCTGCCGACCGGACATCAGCACAGATATGCTAACGCAGGGAGCGGCCGCCGTCGATGGTGATGACGGCGCCGGTGACGTAGCTGCTGGCGTCGCTGGCGAGGTAGAGGGCGGCGCCGGCCACGTCCCCGGGGGTGGCGAAGCGGCCGAGGGGGACATCACCCTTGAGGCGTGGGCCGTGGCGGCTTTCGAACAGGGCGCCCGTGAGGTCGCTCTCGGTCCAGCCGGGGGCGAGCGCGTTGGCGCGGATGCCGCGGTCGGCCCACTCGAGGGCAAACACCTTCGCCATGTGGATGAGCCCCGCCTTGGTAACGGCGTAGGCGCCCTGGCGCTCGTCGGGGTGGATGCCGAGCATGGAGCTGACGTTGATGATGCTGCCCGGACGCTCCGCCTCGAAGAGGCGCGTCGCGACCTCGACGCTGCAAGACCAGGCGCCCCGCAGGTTCACCCCCATGAGCTGGTCGAGGTCCTCGGCGGTGGTGTGCTCGACGCGCTTGTAGAAGGGGCTGATGCCGGCGTTGTTCACGAGCACGTCGACGAGCCCGAGGCGGCTGGCCTCGGACACGAGGGCGGCGACGGCCTCGGGCTCGGAGACGTCGCAGGGGATGGCGATGGCGTTGGGTCCGAGGCGCTTCGCCGCCTCGTCGAGGGCCTCCCTGCCGCGGGCGCTGATGACGACGCGGGCGCCGGCGCCGACGAACGCCTCGGCGATGGCGTAGCCGATGCCGCGCGAACCGCCCGTCACGATCGCGGTCTTGCCCTCGAGGTCCATGCCAACGCCTCCCGCTGCCTGCCGCCGCCGGAGTGTACCGAGCAGGTACGATTCGCGCCGTGGCCACGCCCGACGACGTGCGCGAGCTCGCCCTGGCCCTGCCGGAGACGACGGAGAAGCCGTCCTACGGCACGCCCGGCTTCCGCGTGCGCGACCGGCTCTTCGCACGACTGCACCAGGACGGCGAGTCGCTGGTGCTGCGCATCGACATGGACGAGCGCGAGGCGCTCGCCCAGGCGGAGCCGGAGAAGTTCTTCTGGACTGCCCACTACGACCGGTACGAGTGGATCCAGGTGCGGCTGGCGGCGGTGGACCGGGAGGAGCTATCGGAGCTGCTGCGGGACTCGTGGCGGTTTCGTGCGCCGGCGGCACTGCTGCGCCGGCTGGGGGAGGGCTAGCCAACTCGGGGAGAGACCTCCCGTTCGAGCCGGTCGCCGAGGCGGTCGCGCTCCATGTCGAGGTCGTACTGGGCCTGCAGGTTCAACCAGAACCGCTCGGAGACGCCGAAGTAGCGGGCGAGGCGCAAGGCCGTGTTCGCGGAGACGGCGCGGGTGCCGTGGACGATCTCGTTGATCCGCCGGGGCGGCACGCTGATGTCCTTGGCCAGCCGGTACTGGCTGAGCTCAAGGGGCTTCAGGAACTCCTCCAGCAGCACCTCTCCAGGGTGAACGGCGGCGAGCCTTCGGGTTGTCATAGTGCTCTCCAGTCAGGAGTGATAGTCGACGATCTCGACGTCATAAGCGTGACCCTCCTCCCAGCGGAAGCAGACGCGCCACTGGCTGTTGATGCGAATGCTGAACTGGCCGAAGCGGTTGCCCTGCAGGCGTTCAAGCCGGTTCCCCGGCGGAACCCGAAGGTCATCCACCTCTTCGGCGGAGGCCAGCATCCGCAACTTGCGAAGTGCCGCACGCTGCAATTCCAGTGACCACTTCCGGACCGGTTGTCGATCGAAGACGCGCTCGGTGTCCCGGTCACGGAAGCTTCGGATCACCCGCAGAGCATAACGCGTCGCGTCAACAGTCGCACCCGTCAGTCGCGCCTGCCCGCGGGAGCCGCTACCTTCCTCGGGTGGCAGCGACGATCGATACCGAGCGCGCGGTGGCGCATCTGCGGCAGGCCGACGGCGTGATGGACATGGTGATCGAGGCGGTGGGACCGCCGCTCCTGCGCGAGCCGTCGCCAACGGCGTTCCAGGCGCTGGCGCGGTCGATCATCTTCCAGCAGCTCAGCGGGAAGGCGGCCAGCACCATCCTGGGGCGCTTCGTGGCGCTGTTTCGCGAGGGCGCGACCGCCGAAGACGCGGTGAGCGGCTTCTTCCCCGAGCCGGCGCAGGTGCTGGCGCTCGACGACGAGACGATGCGGTCGGCGGGGGTGTCCCGGCAGAAGGCGGCCTCGCTGCGCGACCTGGCGGCGCACTTCGCCGAGGGGAAGCTCAGCGTCGAGCGCTTCGGGGAGTGGAGCGACGAAGAGGTGATCGCGCACCTGACGGCGGTGCGCGGCATCGGGCGCTGGACGGCGCAGATGTTCCTGATGTTCCAGCTGCGCCGCCCCGACGTGCTCCCGACCGCCGACGTCGGCCTGAACCGCGCGATGATGCGGCTGTACGGCCTCGACGCGCCTCCGGGACCGGCCGAGATCGAGCGCATCGGGGCGCCATGGTCCCCGTGGGCGACGCTCGCCTGCTGGTACCTGTGGCGCAGCGAGGACGTCATCCTGCCACTGGGCGATCCGGCGTGAGCGTCCTCATCGACGAGTCGACGCGCATCCTCGTGCTCGGCATCACGGGGCGAGAGGCCGTCTCCTTCACGCGCGATACGCTCGACTACGGGGGGAAGGTGGTCGCGGGGGTCACGCCCGGGCGGGGCGGGCGGGACGTGCACGGCGTACCCGTCTACGACACGGTGCGGGAGGCGGTGGGGGGCCACGAGCCGAACGCCGCCGTCATCGCCGTGCCACCGCGCGCCCTGCGCGACGCCGCCTTCGAGTGCATCGCCTACCGCATCCCGCTCGTCGTCATCGTGACGGAGCGGGTGCCGCGGTTGGACGCGGCGCAGGTGGTGGAGCTGGCGGCGCGCGAGGGCGTGCGCGTCATCGGGCCGAACAGCATGGGGCTCATCTCGCCGGGCAAGACGAAGGTCGGGAGCGTGGGCGGCCCGGCGGCGGACACGGTGCGGAGCTTCGTGCCGGGGTCGGTGGGCATCATGTCGCGGTCGGGGGGAATGACGACCGAGATCGCGAGCCTGCTGGCGCAGAACGGCCTCGGCGTCTCGACGGCCATCTCCATCGGCGGCGACCCGATCACGGGGTCGTCGTTCGCGAGCTTGCTCCCCCTCTTCGAGGCGGACCCGGAGACGGAGGCGGTCGTGACCTTCAGCGAGCCGGGCGGGGCGATGGAGGCCGTACTGGTCGAGGTCATCCGGGAGCAGGGGACGCGGCTGCGCATCGTGAGCTTCATCGCGGGCAACTTCATGGCGGAGATGCCGGGGGTGCGCTTCGGGCATGCGGGCGCGCTGGTGCAGCGCGAGGAGGACAGTGCCGCGGCGAAGGCATCCATGCTGCGGGCGGCGGGGGTGCGGGTGGCGGAGGCGCTGGCGGAGATACCGTCGCTGGTGCGGGGTAGGGGTCAGGCGCTTGCATCCCGATCTCCATTTCCGGGACAATCGTCTACAAGATGACCCGGAAGAGCACGCTCGAACTGTTGGGAGACCTGCGGGAAGCGGAGCGGGACGTTCGTGCCTACGGGGACGCCATCCGCGGGTTTGATGCGGCTCACCCCAACCCTCACGTGGACTTCCCCGACAAGTGGGTCGGCGTCTACGGGGACGAGATCGTGACAGCCGAGACACTCGATGGGTTGTTTGAGGAACTTGAGCGCCGAGCGATCCCTCGTATGAAGACCTTTGTCCGCTTTGTCGACCGTGACCCGGACGCGTTCTATTACCCGGGATGACCATCGAGGGCTGGTTCGATACCAGGGGACGGCCACTCTTCGAAGCGGAACTGCTCATTCCCGGGCAGGGCATCCGGGTCACCCTGGAGTTCCTTGCGGACACAGGCTCCGACCGAACACTCCTGATGCCCTCCGCCACAGCCAAACTGCCACTGGACCTTGAACAGCTTGGCGCCTCGACTGGCCGGATCGCCGGCGTGGGTGGCAACATCCAGATAGCCCGGGTCCCCGCACAGATCCTGTTCTACGGTTCGAACGCCTATCTCTACGACCTGGATGTGGGCGTCGTGGCAACGGGAGGCCAGCGCTCTCCTGTAGATGCGCTCCTCGGCCGGGACATTCTCGCTCACTGGTACCTTCACTGTGAGCGACGCACGAACCTGCTTCGAGCAGCGAACATCTCGGCCGACGAGGTCATCCCGCTACCGGCAGAGGGAAACTGAGCCCGTTTCGGCCCACTTCCTAGTCCACCAGCGGGAGGAGCTCGTCGGTGGGGGCGACGGGGCGGAGGGGGAGGACGGGGGCGGCCTGCTCCTCGGCGTGGTAGGAGCTGCGCACCAGCGGGCCCGATTCGACATGCGCGAAGCCCATCGCGCGAGCGGCCTCGCCCAGCTCCGCGAACTCGTCGGGGTGGTAGTAGCGGTCGATGGGGAGGTGGTCCTGGTCGGGACGGAGGTACTGGCCCAGCGTGAGGATGTCGACATCGTGGGCGCACAGGTCCTCGAAGACGGCGAGAAGCTCGTCCCTCGTCTCGCCGAGGCCGGCCATGAGGCCGCTCTTCGTGAGGCGCTCGGGGGCGGCGGCCTTCGCCCGCTTGAGCAGCTCGAGGGAGCGCTCGTACTTCGCCTTGGGCCGCACGCGCCCGTACAGGCGGGGAACGGTCTCGGTGTTGTGGTTGAGGATCTCGGGGGCGGCATCGAGCACCGTTCCGAGAGCGTCCCAGTTCCCCATGAAGTCGGGGATGAGCACCTCGATGGTCGTGCCCGGGGAGAGGCGGCGCGTCCAGCGGATGGTCTCGGCGAAGATGGCGGCGCCGCCGTCGGGCACGTCGTCGCGGTTCACGCTGGTGATGACGGCGTGGCGCAGGTCCATGCGCTGGATGGCGAAGGCGACGCGCTTCGGTTCGCCGAGGTCGAGTTCGCCGGGACGCCCGGTCGTGACCGCGCAGAAGCCGCAGGAGCGCGTGCAGGTATCGCCGAGGATCATGAAGGTCGCCGTGCCCCGGTTCCAGCAGTCGCCGATGTTGGGGCAGCGGGCCTCCTCGCAGACGGTATGGAGCTCCTGCTCGCGCATCAGGTCGCGCAGGCGCTCGTAGCCGCCCCCCACGGGGAAGCGGACGCGCAGCCAGTCGGGCTTGCGGCCGGTCATCGCGGTCATGGGAACAGGGTAGCGGGTCGGGGCGCGGGAGCGTAGCGAGGCGGGGCCTACAATCGCGCCATGCCAGGGCAGGACCTTGACCGGCTCTTCTCGCCCCGCTCCGTCGCCGTGGTGGGCGCCTCCACCAACGTCGACTCGGCGGGGCACGACTACGTGCGCGCGCTGCGGGAGTTCGGCTTCGTAGGCGAGGTCTACCCCATCAACCCGCGCGCCGGCGAGGTCGCCGGCTACCGTGCCTACCCCTCCCTCGCGGAGGTGCCCGGGCCCGTCGACCTCGTGATCTGCTGCATCCCCGCGAACGGGGTGCCGGACGTGGTCGAGGCCTGCGGGGAGGCGGGGATCCCCTTCCTGCACCTGTTCACGGGGCGTCTGAGCGAGACCGGGGACGCGCAGGCGACGGCGCTGGAGGCGGAGATCGAGGCGAAGGCGCGGGCTCGGGGCATGCGCCTGCTCGGGCCGAACGGGATGGGCATCTACCACCCGGCGGGGCGCATCGCCTTCCGCCCCGACCTTCCCCGCGGCGGGGGGGCAGTCGCCTTCCTCAGCCAGAGCGGGAACAACGCCGTCGAGGTCGTCATCCGGGGGGCGGCACGGGGGCTGGGTTTCGGGAAGGTGGCCAACTACGGCAACGGGCTCGACCTGACCCCCGGCGAGCTCCTCGCCTGGCTCGCCGACGACCCGGACACGGCCGTCATCGGCGCCTACGTTGAGGGGGTCGCGGACGGGCGCGGGTTCTACGAAGGGTTGCGGCGGGCGGCGGAGCGCAAGCCGGTAGTCATCCAGAAAGGGGGGCGGTCGGCGGAGGGGGCGGGTGCGGCCGCCTCGCACACGGCCGCACTCGCCGGCGAGGCGGCGGTCTGGTCGGGGATGCTGCGGCAGGCGGGGGCGATCGAGGCGCGCAGCCAGGAGCAACTCCTCGACCTCATGGTCGGGGCCTCCCTGCTGGAGCGGCCGGGGGGACGGCGGGTGGCGGTGGCCGGCGGCGGTGGCGGACGCAGCGTGCAGTCGGCGGACGCCTGCGCGGACCAGGGGCTCGCCCTGCCGCCGCTGCCCCCGAGCGTGCGCGAGCGGGTCGCGCAGCGCGCCCCGGCGCTGGCGGACTGGGTGCGGAACCCGGTCGACCAGTCGATCCTGGCGGGCAGCGGGCTCTCCGCGAACGGCATGCTCGCGATGATGGCGGGCTCGGGCGCCTACGACCTCGGCATCGCGAACGTGGGCGAGGAGTGGTTCCTCGGACGCCCGGAGTCGGAGTCGCGCCTTCGCCACGCCTGCACGCGGCTGCAGGAGGCGATCGCAGGTTCGCCCATCCCCATCGCCGTCGTGCTGGGCGCCACGGAGATGACGGTCGGCTGGCAGCGTGCGCTTGTGGACTCCGTCCGCGACGAGCTGGTCGGGGCGGGGCTGGCGGTCTTCCCAACGGTCGAGCGGGCGGCCCTGGCGCTGGGGAGGCTCGCCCCGCGATGACCGCGCCGTCCCTTCCCCGCTCGACCGAGCCCGCATTCCCGGACGTGGACGTCGACGAGGAGTCGCTGCTGGCGCTGATCCCGCCCTACCGGGTCATCCTCCACAACGACGACCACAACACGATGGAGCACGTGGTGGAGTCGCTGGTGCGCTGCATCCCGTCGCTCACGCTCGAGGCGGCGGCGGCGATCATGTTCGAGGCGCACAACGAGGGGCAGGCGACGGTGATCGAGTGCCCGAAGGAGGCCGCGGAGCACTACCGCGAGGCTCTGGAGGGGTGCGGCCTCACGGCCACCATCGAGGGGGTGTAGGGAGGCCTGCGGGCCGGGCTAAAGGCGGTCGTCGAGGGGACGGTCGTCCTCGGGCTCGTCGGGGGCGTCGTCGAGGGGCGGAGGAGGCGGGGGCGGGCCGGGGCGGAGGTCGCCGAGGTTGCTCAGGTCGGGCGGGCCGTCCTCGCCGAACTCCTTGAGGATGCGCCGTGCCACCTCGTCGAGCTGCTCGGGGCCCATGCCCATGCGCTCCATGGTCTGGCGGAGGAGGTTCTGGACCTCTTCGAGGTCGCCGCGGATGAGCGCTTCCGCCAGCTCGAGCTGGGTCTCGATGGCGACGAACTGCTCGCGCCGGTCGCTCTCGCTGGAGTTGTCCAGGATCGTGGCGAGCAGGCGCGTGAAGAGCGTGCAGGTGCGCGCGATGCGGATGCGGTCGTCGTGGTGCGGGGGGAACTCCCCGGTGACGGCTACCTCGAGGCCGGTGCGCTTGTCGGTGGCGACGTACTGCTCGGGCATGCCACAAGCATAGGGGACGGGCGGCTCAAGCGCGGGAAGGCTTGCGCTCGCCCGCGGGTCGCCAGCCGACGCCCTCGGCGAGGATGGCGGTCACGAGCTGGTTGAGGGAGACGCCCTCGTCCGCGGCCACGGCGGCCAGCTTCCCGTGGAGTCCGACCGGGAGCCGCACCTGGAACTTCCCGCTGTGCTGGGGGAAGTGGTCCCTGGGGGGCGGGATCTCGTGCTCGTAGGCCACGGCGACCTCAAGCCAACCCTGCATCGCCTCACGGATCATCTCCATGGCTTCGGCGGGGGTCGACCCATCGCTCATGCAACCCTCGAACTCCTCGACGTAGGCCATCCAGGCGGGCTCGGCTTCGTCGTCGTAGTACAGGCAGATCGTGTAGGGCAGCTTCATGTATTCCGCGACTCTGTCGGCGATGTGCGCCGGCGCGGGGCCTGTCAGCGGGAGTTTCTGTTCCTTGGCGACCTTCTCAGTCGTCGTCATGTTTCATCACCTCGTCTATGGCTCTCAGGGCTTCCCTGACGTATGCGCGCTTCACCGGCCTGCGATAGGGGATAGACAGCAGCCTGGGGAACGCAGGATGGCGGTAGTGATAGTGGCTCCCCATGATGCGGACCAATTCGAAGCCAGCCCATTCCAGCGCGGTCCGTAGCTGCTCCGGCGAGACATCGGCCTGGGAGCGGCGAAGCCGCTCGATGCGACGCTCCCGCCTCGCCATCCCTGTGATACTACATGCGGTATCAGTCCTGGCGCAACCATTGGGGTTAGCGGCGCGCCCGGCCCACCGCCACCCGTGGCGGGCCCGCCGACTCCGCCGCGCGCAGGCACAGCGCGAGCGACACGACGTAGTCGTCGTGGCCGCGGTCGTTGCCCCAGACGAGCCGGCCGCCGGCCGCGAGGGAGGCCTGGCAGGCGGCGAGCTCCTCGCGGCAGCGGCGGGCCTCGGCAC
>JAJDYW010000047.1 GCA_022824925.1 Dehalococcoidia bacterium
CCGTGTGCTACCGTTACACCACTCGGCAAGAGCGCGGGTGCCAGAGCTGGTGCCGAAGGCCGGACTCGAACCGGCACGGGCTTAACGCCCAACGGTGTTTGAGACCGTCGCGTCTGCCAATTCCGCCACTTCGGCTGCTGCGACCGTAGCCCCGCGTCGCGCGCCCGGTCAAGGACGGATCGCGGGAAAAGGCCTGGAGCGGAAGACGAGGGTCGAACTCGCGACCTCCTCCTTGGCAAGGAGGCGCTCTACCACTGAGCTACTTCCGCCAGCCGGGCGAGTATAGCAAAGGCCCCACCTATGACCCGTCACGGGCAGCCTCGCCCCTGGCGGCCCTGACGGCGCCGACGGTCACGGTTCGAACCGGACCAGGGTCCTAATCGCCCAGCCTTGATGAATACCCAAGCGCCACCACGTCCTCGACGTATTGGCTGCGCCAGCCCGGATCGGGAACCCGCACATGGTGGTCCCGGAACCAGCGGTGGATGCGCAGGTACTCCTCCTCCATGCGCGCCCGCCACCCGTCCTCCTCCCGGAACGTGTCCGGGTCGACCTCCTCCAGTTTGCGCGACATGTCCGCGAACGCGACTTCCGCCTCTTCCTTCCAGTACGTCGAGAGGTAATCCAGCGACTCCTCGAGATTCCGCCGGCACTCGTCCAGCTGCACGCCCATCCAGCCCGCTTCGTCCATCAGCCGGCCGTTCACCCGGTAGCGATCCGCGCACGACTCGCACACCACCACGAGCTTGCGCGCGTCGCAGTCCGACTTGTCCGCGCAGTCCTGGCAGCGCGCTGCGAACTCCGCCGCCTCGGTGCTGCGCGTGTAGCCCACGATCATCTCGTCGCCGAGCTTCTCGCAGGCCTGGCAGGCGAGTGTGCCCGCCAGGATCTCGTTGATCGTCTTGTCCCAGTCGACCGACATTCGCGCCCTCTTCCCCCTGCGGAAATCCCCTCGCGAGCCTACTCGGCAGTATACCAACCGGCCTGTCCCGGCATTTCCTCGATCCCGACCGTCAGCCGCCTGATGTTGATCGCCCCCCGCTCGGCCAGCGCTGCCCGCAGCCGCACTGCGAACCACTCCGCCAGCCGCTCCGCCGTCGAGTTGTCGATGGGGAGCGCGGCCACGTCCGTCTTGGGGAAGACGTAGCGCTGATCCTCGTACGAGATTTCCCAGTCGCGCTCACCCTCCACGATCGTGAGCATCCGGCTCTCGAGCTGGAGCACGAACTTGTGGTCGAGCTCGTCCGCGATGGCCTTCGTCATCCGCTTCAGTTCGCCGAAGTCCCACACCCACGAGTCCTCCGTGAGCTCGCCCTCGACATCGACCATCACGTCGTAGTTATGGCCGTGGAGTGGCTCGCATTCCCCCAGGAACGTGGCGAAGTGGGCGGCGGCGAAGCGCAGCCGGTTGCGTTCAACGGTGACGCGGCGGGTGACGGGCATGAGGTGGCCTCCGGGTGCTGATCGATCCCGATCGTCGCACCCTCGGGCCACACACGCTCGCCCGCGGGAGACGAACCGGTGCTAGCCGCGGCCCAGCAGCCCTCCTGCGTCCATGGCGAAGATGCCCTGCATGTCGCGGTTGATGCGCAGCTGCAGGTAGGCGCGCAGCTTCGTGATCTGCTCCGGGGCCTCCTCCCAGCCCTCCCCGTCAAGCTTGTGCAGGTGCCCGAGCGCTTCCGTCAGGAGCTCGCTCAGCTCACCGTAGCTCTCGTGGATGGCCGTGAACGCCGGCAGCTCCGGGAACTCGGGGGCCGCCGCCGCCCGCTCGGCGATGGCCTGCAGCGCCGCCGCCGCTTCGCCCTCCCGCGAGGCCACCGCCACGGCCGCCTCGCCGAGGACGCGCGACATGCGGTTGCACTCGTCCGCCATCCACTGCTGCTCCAGCGGCAGCCGCCGCTCTACGGAAACCAGCATCTGCTGGATCATCTGCACCGTGACCTTCGCCGCGTTGGTCTGCAGCTCCGGCATCACGTCGCGTTCGAGGCTTTCGCGGATCAGCTCCAGCACCCGCGCCGAACTTGGATTCGTGAACATCGCGCCTACTCCTCCGCCTCGGGGTACCCGAGGATCGCGCAGTAGCCGGGCTGGGCGGCCACCAGCGGCTGCAGCATGTACGTGCTCAGGAAGTTCTGGCTCTCGCCGGCGAGCCCGCGCCGTACGGCGTCCAGGATGGGCGCCGCCAGCGCCGCCGACGAGAACACCATGAAGAAGCCGACATCCTCCATCGTCACGGGAATGCCGCTCAGCTTCGTGTAGTGCTCCAGGAAGCCCCCGTCGGCCTTCACGCTCCCCGCGATATCGAAGCCCGTGATCGCCGAGAGCTGCCAGAGCCAGCCGATGTCCTCCCGCGGGTCGCCCACGTGTGCCGCCTCCCAGTCGATGATGCCCGTGATGCGGCCGTCCTCGTAGAGGAAGTTCGAAGGCTGGTAGTCGCCGTGACACATAGCCAGGGGCACCGGCTTCGGCAGGCTGTTCGGCAGGCTCGCGTACATGTCGTAGAACACCGGCAGCGGGTCGAACGCGATCCCCTTGTAGCTCTCCATGAAGAACTCGGTCGAGCTCGTCATGTACGACTCCCAGCTCGAGGCATCGATACCGACGCCCCGTGCGTCGCGGAAGTCGCCGTCCGGGTCGAGCGTGTCGAGCGAGGTCGCGTGCAGCTCGGCCAGCCGTTCGCAGAACTCGGTCGCGACCGCCTCCGCCTCGTCCTCGTTCCCGGGGGCGAAGAGCGGCGTGAGGTCTGCGCTCCCGCGGGCCCGCTCCATCACCATAGCCGGGCGTTCAAGCGTCCCGCCGTGCTCGTCGAGGAAGTAGGCCCTGGGGACGGGAATGCCCGTGCGTTCCCCCACCCGCTCGAGGATCTGGAACTCGAGCCGCCGCTTGGTCGGCAGGATGTCGATCTCCGGTGGCGGGTCGCGCCGGACGATCAGCGGGAGCCGTTCGCTGCTTCCCCCGCCCTCGATCACCGCGTCGGCGCTGTAGGTCTCCTGCGAGTAGCCGCCCGCCAGCAGCTGGAAGTCCTCGATCCGCACCGACTCGGCGTCGGGGCGGTTCTGCTGGATGAATCGCTGAAGCTGAGCCTCCATCTTGGGGTACCCTCCAGCGCGAGAGTCTACGGCGGCGTCCCCGTTCGCTCAGCCCCGCTCAGGTAACGATCGCGATCCCTTCGCCGCGCAGGTCGTGCGCCGCCGCGATCCCCCCGCCCGTCAGCACTGCCAGGCAGGCCCGTCCCGTCCACCCGTCCCAGGCCGGCAGCCGCTCGAACGCGAGGCCCTCCGCCCGCAGCGCTTCCCCGAGCGTGTCCGGCGTGCGCGCCTCCGCGTGGAGCGAGCCGTCGGTGTCGAGCGCCCACCGCGCGGCGTCGAGCGCGTCCTGCGGGTCCGCGCCCCCGCGCAGCACCGCGTCGAGCACCTGCACGTTCGTCTGCGGCTGGCGGTGCGCCCCGGGCGTCCCCCCGGCCGCGACGAGCGCCCCGTCGCGCGGCCCCGCCGGCTCCCCCGCCAGCGGCAGGTCGGGCTGCGACGTGACGACGTAGCTGTGGAGCGTGTGCATCGGGCGCTTCCTGCCGGCGAGCTCGTTCGGGTGGCCCGGCTCGAGGCTGAATCCCCGCATCCGGTTGTTGAACACCACCCCCGTGCTCGCCGAGAGCACCCCGCTCCCCCAGGCCGAGAACACCGACTGGATCAGCGAGACCGCGTTCCCCTCCCCATCGATCGCGACCAGCGCCGTCGTGTCGCCGTCGCCCCCGCCCCCGGCCGCCGTCCCCGCGGGTGTGCCGCCCGCGCGCAGCAGTGCCGCCGCGTCGAAGCCCGTGACCCGTGGGTCGCCCGCTTCCGCGTCGACTGCCGCGAACGCCTCCCGCAGCGCTTCGACCTGCTCCCGGACACCGGGCTGCGCCTGGTCCAGCCGGCGCAGGGCGAGCATCGTGACGAGCCCGCGCGAGGGGGGCGGCTGCGTGTGCACGAGTAGCCCACCGAACGTGGTCGAGAGCGGCTCGACCCACTCCGCGGGGGCCCGCCAGTCGTCCGGCGTGAAGCCCGCGCCGAGCCCGTTCAGGGCCGCGATGCATGCCTCCGCCACCTCGCCCTCGTAGAACGCCGCCGCGCCGCCCTCTGCCAGCGCCCGGAACGTGGCCGCCAGCTCCGGTTGTACGACGAGCTGACCCCCGTCCCCCGCGACGTGCCCGAACGTCGTCTTGAACGCCCCCGCCGGGTAGACGCGCTCACGCCCGACCCCCACGGCCCGCGCCATCGCCCGCGAGGCGGGATGCCCCTCCCGTGCGATGCGCTCGGCGTCCTCCAGCACCCGCGACCATGGCAGCCTGCCGTGGCGCTCGTGGAGCGCTCCCCACCCCGCCACGCACCCCGGCACGGTCACCGCCAGCGCTCCTGTGTCGGGCACGCCGCCCATGGCCCGGTAGTCCTCGGGATCCGCGCTCGCGGGCGCCGGGCCGGAGCTGTTCAACGCCTCGACGCCCCCGTTGGTGGCGTCGTAGACGACCGCGAACGAGTCCCCGCCGAGGTGGCTCATGTACGGCTGCACGACCGTGAGCACGGCCGCCATCGCGACTGCCGCGTCGGCGGCGCTGCCGCCGTCCTGCAGCGCCCGTCGGCCGGCCGCCGCCGCCAGCGGGTGGTCGGCGATGACGCAGGTGTTGGCGCCCCGCAGGGCGCCCCGGCGCGGCCCGTCACCCTCCCCGACGCCCTCGACGCCTTCGCGTCCGCCGCCCGCGGGCTGCTCCGTCATCACGCGCCCCGGTCGCTCACTCCGCTCGCAGCAGCTCCAGGACGGCCTCGGCGTTGTCGGCCGCCTTCGCCCGCTTCCACACCTTCGTGAGCGTCCCGTCCGGCCCCACCACGAACGTCGAACGCGTCATGCCGATGCTCTTCCGGCCGTACAGGGTCTTCTCGCCCCACGCTCCGTACTCGGTCGCGACCTTCGCGTCCTCGTCGACCAGCAGGGGGAAGGGCAGGTCGTACTTCTCCCGGAATTTGGTGTGTGAGGCCGCGCTGTCCGTCGAGACCCCCAGCACGACCGCGCCCTCCTCGCCGATCGCCTCGTGGTGGTCGCGGAACCCGCAGGCCTGCTTCGTGCAGCCCGGCGTGTTGTCCCGCGGATAGAAGTAGAGCACCACCTTCTTGCCGCGGTAGTCCGCTAGCCGGTGGGTGTTCCCGTCCTGGTCAACCAGCTCGAAGTCCGGGGGCGTATCGCCCGCTCCCAGGGTGATTGGCATCGTGTCCTCCCGTGGGTCCGCTGCCTACCGGATCACGCCCGAGACGCGCTCGGGGTGGATCCGCAGGATCACGCGCCGCTGCTGCTCCAGCCAGGCGGGCAGGTCCTCCGGCTCGGTGAAGCCCGAGCCCTTGATGTTCTCGAACACGAGGTGCGTCGCCTGTTCGAGGTTCTCCCGCTCGATGTCGCACCGGCCCTCGACCGTCACGAAGTTGAACGGCGCCGCGTCGTTGAACACCGTGATCGTGATCCGCGGGTCGTTCTCGAGCGTGCGCACCTTCAGCGTCGGCGCCGTCGTGCTCACGACGATCGTGTCGTCCTCGCGCGCGTAGGCCACGACCGAACTGCTCGGCTGGCCGCTCTTCCGTACCGTCGTGATGACGGCCCAGCGGTTCTCGCTGACGAACCGGTCAAACGCTTCCGTTCCAATCATCCGCGCCTCCTCCGGGTGGGGTGCCCCTATTCTCCCGATCCGGGGGCCACGGGTCACGCGCTCCGGTCCCCGCCTAGAATGTCGCCCACCACGGTTCCCACGCCCGCCCCGGGAGGCGCCATGTCCCAGCTACCAGCCTTCACCCTCGCCGACGGCGACGGCCGCGACCGCGCCTTTCCCTCCGGCCGCCCCTCGCTCCTCGCCTTCGTGAAGGAGGACTGCCCCACCTGCGGCCTCTCCATGCCCCTCATCCAGGCCGCCCACGAGGCCTTCGGCGAGGCCGTCGACGTGCTCGCCATCGGCCAGGAGGCGGAGGGCAACGCCGTCCTCGTTGAGCGCCACGGCCTCACCGCCCCCATGCTCGACGACAGCGCCCTGCATGCCTCCTACGCCTACGATCTCGACACCGTCCCCACCCTCATCCTCGCCGGCCCCGACGGCGACGAGCTGAACCGCTTCATCGGCTTCGGGCGCGAGGACTGGCAGGACCTCTTCGGCGACCTTGCCGGCATCGCTGGCGTCGACGCCCCCGACCCCGGCTGGGAGGTCTACCCCGACTCCCGTCCCGGCTGCGGCTCCCGCTCCGTCGAGCCCGGCATCGCCGAGCGCCTCGCCGCAGAGGCGGAGGGCAGCCCCCTGCGCGCCCGCCGCATCGACATCGGCGCCGGCGACGACCTGCACGAGTTCCTCTTCGACCAGGGCCTCACCGACGGCCTCCCCGTTGTCCCCCCCACCCCCGAGCGCGTCCTGCGCATGCTCGCAGGCACGACCCGCGACGCCCAGGAAATCGTCGCCGTCGTTCCCCCCAACCTCGCCCCCGCAACCGTCGAGAAGGTCGCCATCAACGCCGTCATGGCCGGCTGCAGGCCCGAGTACCTGCCGGTGGTGATCAGCGCCGTCGAAGCCTGCGTAACCGAGGAGTTCAACGCCCACGGCGTCTGGGCGACGACCATGGGCGCCGCCCCCGCCGTCGTCGTCAACGGACCCATCCGCCACCACCTCGGCATGAACATGCGGCTGGGCGCGCTCGGCCAGGGGAACCGCGCCAACGCCGCCATCGGCCGCGCCCTCCGCCTCGTCATGCGCAACGTCGGCGGGGCGAAGCCGGGCGGCACCGAGCGCTCCACCCTCGGCACCCCCATGAAGTACACCCTCTCCTTCGCCGAGTGGGAGGAGCGCAGCCCCTGGGAGCCCATGCACGTCGAGAAGGGCTTCGAGCCCGACGACAACGTCGTCTCCGTCTTCCCCGCGACGAGCGGCCCCCAGCTCCTCGTCGACCAGACCGCGCGCACGGCCCGCGCCCTCACCGGCATCCTCGGCCTCACGATGGCCTCCGTCGGGAACGCACGCACGCCCACCGGCCACGTCCTCTTCGTCGTCTGCCCCGAGCACGCCGACACCATCTCCCGCGACGGCTGGAGCAAGCAGGACGTGAAGGACTACCTCGTTGAAGTCACCCGGGTGCCCCTCCGCGACCGCCTCGCCACCGCCGACGCCGGCGGCATCGAGCCCTCCCAGTTCGGTCCCGGCGGCCCCACCGAGGAGCAGCTCGACACCCCCTGGTCGAAGTTCCGCTCGACCGACTTCATCCACATGGTCGTGGCCGGCAGCGAGGCGGGGAAGTTCTCCGCCGTCCTCGCCGGCTGGGCGAGCGCGCCCGTCAGCCGCAAGATTGAAAACATCCCGTAACGAACCGGCTCCGTTTTCGCTGGCGCCTTCGGGAACCGCCGCCTACGCTGGATAGGCGGGTCGGAGAACGGCCCCGGAAGAGGTACTGCCATGAGTGGTGCGATTGGACCCGGCAGCGAAGGCATGAACCTGGAGCACATCAAGACGTGCGTCCGCTGCGGCCTGCGCTACGACTGGCGCCGGTCCTCGAGCGACTCCCTCAAGATGACCTACTGCAGCCACCTCTGCGAAGCCGGCGACCTCGGCTTCACCCTCGAAGCGCTCCTCCACGCCCAGCCCCCGACCTCCACCGAGGCCGAAGCCGCGCCCTCCGAGCCGGAGACCGCCGCCATCTAGCCGCTTCCGGCACGCCTACATGACCAGCGGCGTGTCCTCGCGGTTCGCCCACTCGTACATCGACCCGTCATACACGCGCACGTCGTCGTAGCCCAGCAGGGCCAGGGCGAAGGCGCTGTGCGCCGCCCGGATGCCCCCCTGGCAGTACGTGATCGTCCGCGCTCCCGGCGCCACCCCCGCCTCCTCAAGCAGCCGGCGCATCTCCTCCGCCGGCAGGAAGCGGCGCGTGTCCGACCGCTCGACGAGGTCCGTCCATTCCAGGTGCCGCGCCCCCGGCACGTGCCCGACGCGCGTGTTCCCGCGCGAATTCGCGCCCTCCCACTCGCCGTCGCTGCGCACGTCGAGCACCGTGCACGAGTCCGAGTCGTGCTCGGCGAGCAGGTCCTCCGCGCTTGCGTGCAGCGACGGCACCGTGCGCGACTCGAACGTGCGCCCCTCCGGCCGCGACCCGTGGAACGTCACCGGACGCCCCTCCGTCAGCCAGCGATGCCAGCCCCCGTTCAGGACCTTCGCCTTCGTGTGCCCGTAGTAGTTGAGCGCCCACCACAGCCGCGCCGCCACGAGCGCGTTGTTGTCGTCGTACGTCACGACCGTCGTGTCCGCATCGACCCCGAGCCCGCCCATGAGCGCCGCGAACTCGGCCGGCGGCATCACGTACATGCCCGCGCCGCCCTCGCGCTCGCCCTGCTCCTTGATGTAGTAGTGAACGGGTAGGTGGACGGCCCCCGGGATGTGGGCGCGGCGGTACGCCTCCAGCGTCGCGCAATCGATGATTCGCACCTGCGGGTCGTCCGCGTGTTCCGCCAGCCAGTCCGGCTCGGCGAGCAGCTCCGGTCGAGCGTACGGCATCACTCACTCCTCGCGTCGAAGGTCGCGCAGAGGATAGGCGAGCCTCCCCCGCCCCGCTATCCCGGCAGGTGCTCCTGGAAGTACGAGACCAGCCGCCGCTCCATGTACTCCAGCCCCGCCGCGTCGCGCGGCATGTGGCGCTCTTCCGGGAAGATCTGGATGTCGTACGGCTTCTGGGCCGCCGTCAGCGCCGTGATCAGCCGTGCCGTGTGCCGGAAGTGCACGTTTTCGTCGACCATCCCGTGGACCAGCAGCAGCTTCCCCGAGAGCCCCTCCACGTGCGTCGTGACCGCCCCGTCCCCGTACCCCTCCGGGTTGTCCTGCGGCGTCGACATGTACCGCTCCGTGTAGCCCGTGTCGTACCCGTCCCAGTCCACGACCGGCGCCCCCGCCACCCCCACGCGGAACACGTCCGGCGCGCGCATCAGCGACATGCAGGTCATGTACCCGCCGTAGCTCCACCCGTAGATGCCGACCCGCTCCCGGTCCGCGATCCCGGCCTGCACCAGCTGCTCTACCGCCGCCACCTGGTCCTCCACCTCGACCGTGCCCATGCGCCGCTGCAGGTGCGCCTCGAACGCGAGACCGCGGTTGGCGCTCCCCCGGTTATCGATGGCCACCACGGCGAACCCCGCCTGCGCGAGGTACTGCGCCCGCAGATCGACCGTCAGCGCCCAGTCGTCGAGCACGCGCTGCGCGTGCGGCCCCCCGTAAACCGACACGACCAGCGGGTGCGGCCCCGCCCCCTCGGGTCGGTAGAGCGCTCCGAACATGGGCGTGTTGTCCGCAGCCGACATCGCCAGCAGTTCGGGTGGCCGCAGACCCTGCCCCGCGGCGGTCATCTCCGGCTCCTCGAAGAGCGCCGCGACCACCTCGCCCCCGTCCGCGCGGCGAAGCGTCGTTACCGCCGCCCGCTCCCGCGACGAGAACGTGTCGACGAACGTGCTCCCGTCTGGCGCGACAGCGCACCCGTGTACCCCCGGCTCGCTCGTGAGGCGCTCGACCTCCCCGCCGTCGAGCCCGACCCGGTACAGGTGCCGCTCCACCGCTCCCTCCCGCGTCGCGCTGAAGAACACCGACCGCCCCGCTTCGTCCACCTCCACGATGCGCGTCACCACCCACTCGCCCGAGGTCAGCTGCCTCGCTTCCCCCAGGCCCGGGTCGTACAGGTAGAGGTGCCGGAATCCCGTGCGCTCGCTCGACCAGAGCAGCTCGCCCGTCTTCAGGAAGCGGAACTCCCCGAGGTTGAGCCACGGCTCGCTGCGCTCCTCCAGCGTGCGCAGGACCGCCCCCGTGCCGGCGTCGAACAGGTGCAGGCGAAGCTCCGTCTGTTGGCGGTTCAGCACCACTGCCGCGAGCGAACCGTCCGTCCGCCAGGCCACCCGTGGCAGGTAGATGTCGTCCTCCTCGCCGAGGTCCATCCAGACCGTCTCGCCGCCCTCCGCCGCCACCACCCCCAGCCGTACCCGTGCGTTCGGCGCCCCCGCGAAGGGATAGCGGTGGTGCTCCGTGTCGAGCTCGTCCTGGCCCTGGTGCACGATCGGGTAGTCGGGGATGTGGCGCGCGTCGACCTCGACGAAGGCGAGGCGCGAGCCGTCCGGCGACCACCAGAATCCGTCCGGCTGGCCGAACTCTTCCTGCGCGATGAAGTCCGCCAGCCCGTTCGTGAACCCGTCCTCCGCGCCCTCCGTGAGCTGCCGCGCCTCCCCGCCCGATGCGGGCATCGCGAACAGTTCCCCCGCCCGCACGAACGCGAGCCGGGTCCCGTCGTCGCTCAACCGCGGCGTGATCGCTCCCTCCGCCCCCGTGATCGCGACCGGCTCGCCGTGCCCCACGATGAGGCGCGGGCCCTCCCCGCCCGGCAGCAGGATCGTGCGCTCCTTCCCCCCCGGCGCGAAGCGATAGTCGGTCACGCCCACGTCGCGCAGGCGGGCGCGTTCGCGGCGCAGTTCCTCCTCCCGCGAGATCGGTCCGCCGCCACCCGCCGGCCCCGCCAGCGCCTGCCGCTCCCCCGTCGCGATGTCGTACAGCCAGAGGCTGCGCACGAGCCCGCCGTCCTGCGCCGCCAGGTAGGCGATGCCCCTCCCGTCGGGCGTGAACGACCAGCGCGCCGGTCCGGCCATGCCCGGTCTCGGGTAGCGCGCGACCTGCTCGATCGAGATGCGCTCGTAGGGGGCCGTCATGCCCCGAGCCCTTCCCGGCGCAGCTCCTCGAGCGCTTCCAGGGACTTGGGCGTCGCCGCCGACAGCACCTCCGCTCCCTCCTCCGTGATCAGCACGTCGTCCTCGATGCGGATCCCGCCGAAGTCCAGCAGCCCGTCGACCCGCTCCCAGTCGACGTCGTCGCGGTAGCGGCGGCGCAGGTCCGGGTCCTCCAGCAGGGCCCGGATGAAGTACACGCCCGGCTCGATCGTCACGACATACCCCGGCTGCAGGGGCAGGTCCGCCCGCAGGTAGCGCAGCGTCGGGCGCTCGCTCGGGACACGCCCCTCGAGGCAGCCGCCCGCGTCGTGCGTCGCCAGCCCGAGCATGTGCCCGAGCCCGTGCGGGAAGAACAGCGCCTGCGCGTCCCGCTCGACCAGCCCCTCCGCCTCCCCCCGCAGCAGCCCCAGGTCGATGAGCCCCTGCGCCGTCTCGACGCTCGCCGCCAGGTGCAGATCGCGGTACTCGACGCCCGGCCTTGCCCGGTCGATCGCGCGCCCCTGGACCCCCAGCACCAGCTCGTACAGGTCGCGCTGAATCCCTTCGAAGCGCGTCCCGACCGGGTACGTGCGCGTCACGTCGCTGGCATACCCCCCGATCTCCGCCCCCGCATCGACCAGGATCAGCTCGCCCTCGCCGAACTCGCGCGCGGTCGGGGAGAAGTGCAGCGTCGCCGCGTTCGGCCCGCCCCCCACGATCGACCCGTAGGCGGTGCGCTCCGCCCCCGCCCGGAAGAACTCGACCTCGATCTCGATCTGCAGCGCCCGCTCCGACATGCCCGCGCGCGCCTTGCGGATCCCCGCCACGTGCCCCCGGTGCGTCGCCGCCGCCGCCTCCCGCATCAGGGCGAGCTCGCGCGGGTCCTTCGCCCGTCGCAGCTCCGCGACGACTGTGCGGAGCCGCTCGCTCTCCTCCTCGTCGGTCGCGAACTCGAGGCCGGCCCACGACTCGACCCCGTACTCGGTCGCCCGCAGCGTGATGTCGTCGTTGGCGATGATCGCCAGCGGTTCGCCCCGCCGCCGCTCCAGCCACGCCCCCAGCTCGGATGCGGGCCGTGCCTCCAGCCCCGCCGCCTCTCCCACCGCCGCCAGCGAGGGGCCGTCTCCGGTCCAGACACGCTCGGCGGCGTCCGGCTGCGGCACGAACAGCGTCCAACCCTCGCCCGCGTCGAACGCGAGCACGCCGCCCGGCTGCCCCACCCCGGCGAGGTAGCGGTGCTCGGGGTGGGCGTGGTACTCGTGGAACTGGTCCGTCCCCGCGATCGGCAGCATCAGTCCCGCCGGGGCCAGCACCACTCCCCGGTCGAGGTTCCAGCGCTCTGCCGCCCGCGCGCGTCGTTCCGCTACGAGCGCCGCCGGGTCGAAGCCGCCACCGTCCTGCATGCGCGCAGTGTAGCGGTCTCCCGTCGAGGCACGCCCGCGCGGGTGTACGCTGGGACGCGACCCGGCTTGCGCCGTCCGTGGAGCGGCAGGAGGGTCCATGAACGCCCGCGCCACCAACCTCGCCCTCTTCTTCCTCCTCCTGCTGGAGCTGGTCTCCGGGCTTGGCAGCTTCCTCGCCGGCAGCCCGGAGGGGCGCTGGGTGTTCTGGCTGCACAGCGCCGGCGGACTCTCCATCGTCGTCCTCCTCGTCTGGAAGTGGCGCATCGTCGTGCGATCCTTCCAGCGGCGGGGCGCGGGCTTCTGGTCGATGGCGCCCGCCGTCCTCGGCGTGCTCTTCCTGGGCATCCTCGTCACCGGCCTCTGGTGGCTGCTCGTGGGGCGCGGTTCCCTGCTCGTCCCCTTCTACGGCGAGATGCGCCCGCTCGTGCTCCACACGATCCTCGGCCTTGCGCTCGTGCCCCTCTTCGCCCTCCACGTCGTCCTGCGCTGGCCGAGGCGCCCCGCCGCCGCCTTCGCCGGCCGCCGCGCCGTCCTGCGACTCCTCGCCGTCGGCGGCGCCGGCTTCGCCCTCTCCCGCGGGCTTGCCGCCGCCGCCCCCCACACCGGCCCCGACCGCCGCTTCACGGGCTCCCGCGAGGAGGCCAGCTTCGAGGGCAACGCCCACCCCGTCACCAATTGGCTCGGCGACAGCCGCCAGCGCATCCCCGCCGACGAGTGGCGCCTCGAGGTTCGCGGCGCCGTCCGCGAGCCTCTCACCCTCGGCTACCACGAACTGACCGCCCTCGCCGATCGCACGCGGCGCGCCACGCTCGACTGCACCGGCGGCTGGTACACCGTCCAGGACTGGGGCGGCATTCCCCTGCAGGCCGTCCTCGATCGTGCCGGCCTCACCGACGACGCCCGCAGCATCGTCGTTACCTCCGCGACGGGGTTCAGCCGCCGCTTCGGGCTCGGCACCGTGCCCCGTCTCCTCCTCGCCACGACCGTCGGCGGCGAACGCCTCAGCTCCGGCCACGGCTTTCCCGTGCGACTCGTCGCCCCCGGGCGGCGCGGCTACAACTGGGTGAAATGGGTCGTTCATGTCGAGGTCAGCGAACGGCCCGGCTGGTGGCAGTCGCCTCTCCCCACCCAGTAGCAATCCTCCCGTAGCATCGCACCAACCCCTGCCGGGTCGGGACGGCTCCCAGTGCGAATCGCCGGTTCTCAGATCGACGTCCTCATCTTCGACCTCTTCGGCGTGCTCATCGGCTTCGAGGACGGCCTCGTGACCGAGCGCCTGGCCCGCCGCTGCGCCGACCCGACCGAGGCCCGCGAGCGCCTGCACAAGTTCACCGCCTGGCGCGATGTGATCACCGGGGTGGTGACGCTGCCGCAGCTCCACCGCGAGCTCGTCGACTCCCACGGCCTGACGATGTCCCATGCCGAGTTCGAAGCGGCCTGGCTGGAGCCCTACTCCTGGCCGATCCCCGGCATGGCCGGCCTCGTCGCCAGGCTGTCGGAGCACTACCGGCTGGTCCTGCTGTCCAACGTCGACCGCGACTACTGGCGGGTCGTACGGGCGATGCACCCGGAGCTCGACTGCTTCGAGCTCCTGCTCGTCTCGTGCGACCTCGGCATGGCCAAGCCCGACGCGGCGATCTACCGGCATGTCTCCCGGCTGACGGGCGTCGAGCCCTCGGGGTGCTTCTTCGTCGATGACACCGCCGCCAACGTCGAGGCGGCACGGGCGCTCGGCTTCCACGGCCACGTCTTCAGCTCGGTCGAAAGGCTCACCGACGAGTTGCGCAGCGCCAACGCCGGGGGCCTGTAGGAGCCGCAGGGTCGGCAGGCACGTTTCCCGCCCCCTGCGTAGGATCGGAGCGATGCCCCTGACCGAGTTCGGGCCCGCCCAGCACCTCTCCGCCGATGCCGTGGGCCAGCCGGGACAGCGACGGTTCCGCCTGCGCGCCATCAGCCAGGGAGGCGCCTACGCCTTCGTCTGGATGGAGAAGGAGCAGCTCTCCGCCATCGGCGAGGCCATCGACACCACCCTCGAGCACGCCGGTGCCGAGGGCGCTCCTCCGGGGCCGGGCGAGGTCGAGCCCGTCTTTCCCCTGGAGGCCAACCACGACCTCGACATCCGGGCCGGGCGCCTCTCCCTGGGCCTGAACGAGGAGACGCGCCGCATCGTCATCATGGGCGCCGAGCCGCCAACCGACGTCGAGGGCGAGGCCATTTCCATCGAGTTCGACTTCGACACCGCCCGGCGCCTGCGCGCCCAGATCGACGAGGTCGTCGCGGCCGGGCGCCCACCCTGCCCCTTCTGCGGCGCGCCCATCGATCCCGAAGGCCACGTCTGCCCCCGCTCCAACGGACACCACCGCGAGGAGTAGCGCCCGCTACAAGCCCCGCAGGAACGCGATCATCGCGTCGTTGACGGCCTCGGACGCCTCCTGCTGCGTCCAGTGGCCCACCCCGGGAATCATCACGGCGTCGCGCAGGTTGGGGGCCGCGCGTTGCATCTGCTCGCGCCAGTCCGGCCCCATCAGTGACACGACGAGGTCGCGGTCGCCGCTCACGAACAGCGCCGGGGGCGCCACTCGCTTGCCGTTGATGGCCGCCATCAGCTCCCAGTTGCGGTCGATGTTGCGGTACCAGTTCAGCCCGCCGCGGAAGCCCGCGCGCTCAAACTCGCCCGTGAACACGTCGAGGTCGGCCTCGCTCAGCCACGCGGGCAGGTCGTCTCCGGGATCCTGCATGGCGTCGAGGAATCCGGCCGTCTTCGGAAGCTCGGCGGCTGCCGGGTTTGGTGGGCAGTCCCCCGAGGCCGTATAGAGCAGCATCCGCATCGTCGTGCGCACGTCCGCCTCCAGCTCCGCCTCGGCCTTGCCCGGCTCCTGGAAGTAGAGCTGGTAGAAGAACCGGTCGCCGAAGCGCTGCTTCATCCCCTCCGTGGGCGGGATCCTCCCCGACCAGGCATTCGGCGGGACGCTCAGCCCGGCCACGCCGCGGATCCGGTCGGGACGCAGGATTGCCGTGTTCCACGCGACGGGCGCGCCCCAGTCGTGCCCCACGACGACCGCCTGCTCCTCCTCCAGCGCGTCCACCAGCCCCACGATGTCGCCCACCAGGTGGAGCTGCGTATAGGCCTCGATCGCCTCCGGCGCGTCCGTCTGTCCGTAGCCCCGCTGGTCGGGCGCCACCGCGTGGAACCCCGCCTCCGCCAGCGCCACCAGCTGGTGCCGCCACGAGTACCACGACTCCGGGAATCCGTGGCACATCACCACCAGCGGCCCCTCCCCCGCCTCCGCGATGTGCATGCGGATGCCGTTCGTCTCGATGAACCGGTGGATGATCTCGGTCATTGCGCCCTCCTGCGCGGGCATCGTAGCCCCTCCCCGCGCAACGGAACTCGCTAGACTCGCGGCCAGCGCGCGCAAGCCGACGAAGGAGCCACGCCATGCGGTTCGGGGTGCATTTGATCCAGCAGAACATCGAGATGGCGGAGCTGCGCCGCCTCTGGACCTGGGCCGATACTGCCGGCTTCGACTGGATCGACGCCTCCGACCATTTCTACGAGGCGCCCCTCGTCCACGAGAACCACGGCGACTACTGGGAGGGCACCACCATCATGACCGCCCTCGCCTGCGAGACGCAGAACCTGCGCATCGGCTCGCTCGTGCTGGGCATGAACTACCGCCACCCCGCCGTCCTCGCGAACGCCCTCGCCGCCATGGACCACCTCAGCGGCGGCCGCATCGAGCTTGGCATCGGCGCCGGCTGGTACGAGGACGAGTACCGCGCCTACGGCATCCCCTTCCCCTCCCTCGGCAAGCGCCTGGACATCCTCGAGGAGGGGATCCAGGTCATCCGCCTCCTCCTCACCGAGGACCACGTGGACTTCGAGGGCGAGCACTTCACCCTCACCGACGCCTGCTGCAACCCCAAGCCCCTCCAGGAGCGCCTGCGCATCTGGGGCGGTGGCGTCGGGCGGAAGCGCACCCTCCCCATGATCGCCCGCCTCTGCGACGGCTGGAACGGCCCCTACCTGACCCCCTGGCAGTTCCGTCACCTCTCCGATGTCCTGCGCGAGGCCTGCGACCGTGAGAACCGCGACTTCGGCGAGATCGAGAAGAGCGTCAACCTCAGCTTCCACCTCGCCGCCAGCGAGGCCGCCCGCCCCCGCGCCGAGGAGCACGCCCGCACCGTCTTCGGCGGCGCCATCGATACCTGGCGCGAGCGCGGCCTCATCATGGGTACCCCCGAGGAGGCGAAGGAGCTCGTCGCCGAGTACGAGGACCTCGGCTGCGACCTCCTCAACATCGCCATCCGCCCGCCCCTCGACTGGGAAGCGCTCGAGGCCTGGGCGCAGGAGGTCATCCCCGCCTTCCCATCCAGGTGAGTCCTAAGGCCGGCACCCCCTGACTGGGGGCCGGAGTCGCCCATTACGCGGGCGTTGGCGAGAATCGTCAGGGCGGCGCGGGCTGACGCACTCCTGTCCGGGAGCGCCACGGACCCCCGCCACCGCGGCCGGCCGGCAACCCGGGTCGCACCCCCGCCAGGACCCAGTGCCTGACTCTGCGTCAATCGAGGCTCAATGACCGCGACCGCCCAGTCCGACATCGCCAATGCGCTGCGGCGAAACATCGCCATCATCGCGCATGTCGATCACGGCAAGACCACCCTCGTCGACGCCATGCTTCACCAGAGCGGCGTCTTCCGCGCGAACGAGCGCGTGGAAGAGCGCGCGCTCGACAACATCGACCTGGAGCGCGAGCGCGGCATCACGATCATGGCCAAGAACACGGCCATCCGGCACCGCGATTGCATCGTCAACATCGTCGATACGCCCGGCCATGCCGACTTCGGTGGGGAGGTCGAGCGCACGCTGACGATGGTTGACGGCGTCTTGCTGCTGGTCGACGCCTCCGAGGGACCCCTGCCGCAGACCCGCTTCGTCCTCGGGAAGGCCCTCGACCACGGACTCCCCGCCATCGTCGTCATCAACAAGATCGACCGCAAGGATGCGCGGCCGGCGGAAGTGCTCGACGAGATCTACGACCTCTTCATCGACCTCGAGGCGAACGAACAGCAGATCGACTTCCCGGTTGTGTACGCCAATGCCCGGGCGGGTGTCGCCAGCCTTGACCCGGAGGAGGCGGGGAGGAGCCTGCGTCCCCTGCTCGACGCGATCGTCGACCGCCTGCCGCCCCCTCGCGGCAACCCCGACGCCCCCCTCCAGATGCGCGTCGCGAACCTCGACTCGAGCGACTACCTGGGCCGCATCGCCATCGGACGGATCGTCAACGGCCGCGTGGCCCTGGGCGACGAGATCGCCGTGTCCAAGCTCGACGGCTCGGACGTGCGCACCCGCGTCACCAGGTTGTTCGTCTTCGACGGCCTGGAGCGGGCCGACGTGGAGCAGGCGGAGGCCGGCGACGTCATCTGCCTTGCCGGTATCGAGGACATCACCATCGGCGAGACCATTACCGCGCCCGACAACCCCCGGCCCTTCCCGCCCATGCACGTGGATGAGCCGACGGTCTCGATGATCTTCGGGGTGAACACCTCGCCGCTGGCCGGGCGGGAGGGCCAGCACGTCACGTCCAACAAGCTGCGCGAGCGCCTTGAGCGGGAGCTGGTCAGCAACGTCTCGATTCGCGTCCAGGACACGGAGTCGGCCGACCAGTTGCAGGTAGTAGGACGTGGCGAGCTCCAGCTCTCCATTCTGATCGAGATGATGCGGCGCGAGGGCTACGAGTTGCAGGTCGGCCGCCCCCGGATCGTGACCCGCGAGCGGGGTGGCCGCATCGAGGAACCCTTCGAAGAGCTGGTCATCGATGTGGCCGAGGACTACCAGGGCACGGTCATCGAGAAGCTCAGCGCACGCCGCGCCAGGATGACCCGCATGGTGAACCACGGCAGCGGCCGCATCCGCGTCGAGTTCCTCATCCCGACGAGAGGGGTCATCGGGTTCCGCTCCCAGTTCCTCACCGATACCCGCGGCACCGGCATCATGAATCACCTCTTCGCCGGTTGGGAGCCGTGGAACGGACCCATCGCGGGCCGCCCGAGCGGGGCCCTGGTGGCCGACCGGGCGGGCACGGCCACCGCCTACGCCATCCACAACCTGCAGGAACGGGGCGAGCTGTTCATCGGCCCCGGCACGCCCGTCTACGAGGGCATGATCGTCGGCGAGAATGCCCGCTCGAACGACATGGACGTGAACGTCACCAGGGAGAAGAAGCTCACCAACATGCGCGCCGCCGCCGCCGACGAGGCCCTGCGCCTCATCCCCCCGAGGCTCCTGAATTTGGAGCAATCCATCGAGTTCATCAACGACGACGAGCTCGTCGAGATCACGCCGGGCAGCATTCGCCTGCGGAAGCGCATCCTCGGGGCGACGCCCCGGGCCAGGGGCCAGTCCTCCCCCGGCCGTTGACACGGAGCGTCGCGGCGGGCAACGTGCGCGCACAGAACGCCGGAGGTACCCCATGGCCGACGATGCCTACGCGCCCGACCCCACCAAGGATCACGAAACCGTTTCCATCTACCCCCTTGATGACGATGTCAAGGAGGAGTTGCTGAACACCGTCGGGGAGGCTGTCCTCAACTGGTCGACGAAGGACGGTTGGCCCGTCGGCGTCATGCACGCCGTCGTCTGGGCCAAGGGCTCCTTCTGGATGACCGCCGCCGCCCACCGCCACCGCATGGCCGCCCTCCGCCGCGACCCCCGCTGCTCCGTCGTCCTTACGAGCACGGGCACGCATCTCGGCCCCGGCAAGACCATCACGGCCAAGTGCCGCTGCGTCATGTACGAGGACCGCGAGACGAAGGACTGGTTCTACCACGCCCTCGCCTTCCGCCCCGGGGCCGACCCCGAGCAGGCGGCCGCCTTCGAGAAGAGCCTCGACTCGCCCCTGCGCGTCGTCATGGAGCTCGTGCCCGAGAAGTGGATCACCTTCGACGGTGCCAAGATGGGCATGGCCACCGCCGGCGTCCTGCCGGATGACAAGAAGGGCCCCATGCTCAGCTCCGACGCCGTTCGCCTCGAGAAGGAGCTCAAGTCCCGCGGCCTCGCCTGACGCCGGCTGCATCTTCTCGATTCCGTAACGAGAGGGGCATGGGCCCCTCTCGCCTCGTTCAAGTTCGCGCGGTACGGTCGATCCCGACCTTCTTCGCGGGGGAAGAGCCGTGCGTGTAGGAATCCTGACCGGCGGGGGCGATTGCCCCGGGCTCAACGCCGTCATTCGCGCCGTCGTCACCAGGGGCGAGCGCCAGTACGGCCACGCGGTCGTCGGTTTCCGCAACGGCTGGAAGGGCGTCATGGAAGGCGACCTTGCGCCGCTCAGCGCCGAGCGCTGCCGCGACATCCTCCCCCTCGGCGGCACCATCCTCGGTACCTCCCGCGCCAACCCCTACGCCACCGAGGGCGGCGTCGAGGCCGTCCGCGCGACCCTCGAGCGCGAGGGCGTCGATGCCCTCGTCGCCGTCGGTGGCGACGACACCCTCGGCGTCGCCGGCAAGCTTGCCGCCGAAGGAGCGAGCATCGTTGGCGTCCCCAAGACCATCGACAACGACCTCGGCGTGACCGAGGTCACCGTCGGCTTTCACACCGCCGTCCAGACCGCAACCGATGCCATCGACCGCCTCCGCACCACCGCCGAGTCGCACCACCGCGTCATGGTGGTCGAGGTGATGGGCCGCCACGCCGGCTGGATCGCGACGTACGCCGGCATCGCCGGCGGCGCCACCGAGATCCTCATCCCCGAGGAGCCGTTCAGCATGAGCGGGGTCTGCGAGCGCCTGCTCGCGCACCACGACCGCGACGTCTCCGCCTCCATCGTCGTCGTCGCCGAGGGCGCCCGCCCCCAGGGCGGCGAGCTGATCGTGCAGACCGACCAGCGCGACGCCTTCGGCCACGTCCGCCTCGGCGGCATCAGCCGCCTTGTCGCCGACGAGATCGAGGCGCGCACCGGCTTCGAGACGCGCCTCACCGTGCTCGGCCACGTCCAGCGCGGCGGCACCCCCACCGCCTACGACCGCGTCCTCGCCACCCGCTTCGGCATCGCCGCCATCGACGCCGTCCACGACGGCCGCTGGGGGCAGGCCACCGTCCTCCAGGCGAACGAGATCCGCCTCGCCCCCCTCGCCGACCTTACGAGTACCGCCCGCCTCGTCGACCGCGACCTCTTCGAGACCGTCGCCGGCGCCCTCGTCGCCCTGCCTACGGACGGCCAATAGCCAACGGCCAACAGCCCCACCTATAGTCCCCCCATGCCGCCACGACCCTTCCGCATCGACGTCCCCGACTCCGTCCTTGACGACCTCCACGAGCGCCTCGACCGCACGCGCTGGCCCGACGCTATCCCCGATACCGGCTGGGATTACGGCGCTGACGTCGCCTACGTGCGTGAGCTCTGCGACTACTGGCGCAACGAGTACGACTGGCGCGCCCAGGAGGCCGCGCTCAACGCCTGGCCCCAGTTCCTCTGCGAGGTCGACGGGGTCGATATCCAGTACTGGCACGTGCGCGGCCGGGGCCCCGACCCCCACCCCCTCCTCCTGACCCACGGCTGGCCCGGCTCGATGTTCGAGTTCCTCGAGTTCATCGGACCCCTCACCGACCCCGCCGCCCACGGCGGCGACCCGGCCGACGCCTTCGACGTGGTCATCCCCTGCATCCCCGGATTCGGCTGGAGCGGCAAGCCCGCCGAGCGCGGCTGGGGCCCCGCCCGCGTCGCCGATGCCCTCGACCACCTCATGACCGCCGAACTCGGCTACGACCGCTACGGCGCCCAGGGCGGCGACTGGGGCGCCATCATCAGCACGCGCCTGGGCGCGGCCCACGCCGGCAACCTCAGCGGCATCCACCTCAACATGGCCCTCGCCGGTCCCCCCGATCCGCCCACCGAAGCGGACGAGGCCGCACTCGCCTCGCGCCGCGCCTTCCAGGCCCAGGAGACCGGCTACAGCAATGTCCAGGGCACGAAGCCCCAGTCCCTCGGCATCGCCCAGGCCGATTCGCCCGCCGGCATCGCCGCCTGGATCACCGAGAAGTTCCGCTCCTGGAGCGACTGCGACGGCGATGTCGAGTCGCGCTTCTCGAAGGACACGCTGCTCACCAACATCATGTTCTACTGGGCGCCCAACAGCATCGCCTCCGCCGCCCGCATCTACTACGAGGCCCGCGCCGAGGGCGGCATGGGGCGGGGCGCGGGCGCCGGACCCATCACCGTCCCGACCGGCTTCGCCGCCTTCCCCGGGGAGATCCTGGTGTCGCCTCGGCACTGGGTCGAAGCCGCCTACAACCTCGTCCACTGGACGGACATGCCGGCCGGCGGCCACTTCGCCGCCATCGAGGAACCCGACCGCCTCCTCCAGGACGTCCGCGCCTTCTTCCGCCGGGTGCGTTGACGAGGTGTGAACCACAGTTCATAGTGGGCGTATGGTCGAGTTTCTGTGGTCGAGATCATCGAGAGCGCCACGTTCAAGCGCTGGGTTCGTCGCCTGCGGGACAAGCGGGCTGTCGCCCGCATCGACGCTCGCTTGCGCAACGTCGCGCTCGGACACTTCGGCGATACGAGGGCGTTGGGCGATGGCATCGCGGAGATGCGAATCGCCTACGGCCCTGGGTACCGCATCTACTTTCTTCGTGAAGGAGCGACCGTTGTCGTTCTCCTCTGCGGAGGCGCCAAGGGAACCCAGCGGCGCGACATCGAACGGGCGAAGCGGATCGCGCGGGATTGGAGGTAAGCCATGCCTGAGGAGTTCACCCGCTGGGACGTCACCGAGCGACTGCAGAGCAAGGAGGAGGTAACGCTCTACCTCGAGGCCTGTACGGAAGAGGATCCGGGCGATGGCAGCCTCGTCCGCGCGGCCCTGAGTGACATTGCTCGTGCGCAGAATATGAGCCAGTTGGCGCGCGAAGCGGGACTGACCCGGGAGGGGCTTTACAAGGCGCTCTCGGAGAGCGGCAACCCCAGCTTCGCCACGGTGCTCAAGATCACGCGCGCACTGGGCATGCGTCTTCGCATCACCGCCTAGCAGGTCACCAGGCTGGCGCCAGGTTCGCTGGCCCCGCCCCTAAGCCCCCGCCGGGATATACTGCCTCGCGCGGATTTTGCCGCGACACCCGGTCGCGGTCGCATGCCCGGAAGGACCACGGATAGCGACATGCCCAGCCAATCGAAACAGGAATGGCTCGAAGGGACGTACCGCAAGGCGGTCGAGCGCAACCCAGAGCGCGCCGAGTCGTTCCGCACCACCGGCGAAACCGTCCTCGACCCCGTCTACGCCCCCGAGGACATCCCCTCCAACGGCGACCTCGGCTTCCCCGGCGAGTACCCCTTCACGCGCGGCGTGCAGCCCACCATGTACCGCGGGCGCCTCTGGACCATGCGCCAGTACGCCGGCTTCGGCACCGCCGAGGAGTCCAACGAGCGCTACCGCTACCTGCTCGACCAGGGCCAGACCGGCCTCTCCGTCGCCTTCGACCTGCCCACCCAGATCGGCTACGACTCCGACGACCCCATGGCCATGGGCGAGGTCGGGAAGGTCGGCGTTGCGATCGACTCGATCGACGACATGCGCACCCTGTTCCGGGAGATCCCCCTCGACCGCGTCACCACTTCCATGACCATCAACGGCACAGCCGCCGTCCTCCTCGGCCTCTATATCGCCGTGGGGAAGGAGCAGGGCGTCCCCCTCGACAAGCTCGGGGGCACCGTCCAGAACGACATCCTCAAGGAGTACATCACCCGCGGGACGTGGATCTATCCGCCCACGCCCAGCATGCGCCTCATCACCGATGTCTTCCGCTTCTGCTCGGAGAACGTGCCCCGCTGGAACACCATCTCGATCTCCGGCTACCACATGCGCGAGGCGGGCTGCACCGCCGCCCAGGAGATCGCCTTCACCCTCGCGAACGGCATCGCCTACGTCGATGCCGCCGTCGCCGCCGGCCTCGATGTCGACGCCTTCGCCGGGCGCCTCAGCTTCTTCTTCGCCTGCCACAACAACCTGCTCGAGGAAGTCTCCAAGTTCCGCGCCGCCCGCCGCATCTGGGCGACCATCATGAAGGAGCGCTTCGAGGCCCAGAACCCGCGCTCGATGATGCTCCGCTTCCACACCCAGACCGGTGGCGCCACCCTTACCGCCCAGCAGCCCGAGAACAACATCGTGCGCACCACCCTGCAGGCGCTCGCCGCCGTCCTCGGCGGGACCCAGTCGCTGCACACGAACTCCATGGACGAGGCCCTCTCCTTGCCCACCGAGAAAGCCGTCCAGATCGCGCTTCGGACGCAGCAGGTCATCGCCTACGAGAGCGGCGCCGGCGATGTCATCGACCCGCTCGGCGGCTCCTGGTACATCGAGTCCATGACCGACCGCCTCGAGGGCGAGGCGCGCGACTACCTGAAGACCATCGAGGACCTGGGCGGCGCCCCCGCCGCCCTCGAGCAGGGCTTCCAGCAGCGCGAGATTCAGGAGGCCTCCTACCGCTACCAGCGCGAGGTCGAGGACAAGGACCGCGTCATCGTCGGCGTCAACGACTTCGCCATCACCGGCGAGGAGCCCCCCGAGCTTCTGCGTGTCGACCCCTCCATCGGGCGGCGCCAGGTCGAGCGCTTGCAGGCCCTCCGCGCCGGGCGCGACAACGCCGCTGCCGATGCCGCCATCGCCGCCCTCGAGGAGGGCGCCCGCGGCACGGACAACCTGGTTCCCCTCATCGTCGCCGCCGTCGAGGCGCGCGCCACGCTCGGCGAGATCAGCCACGCCCTGCGCCGCGCCTGGGGCGAGTACCGCGAGATCGTGGTCGTCTGATGCCCGAGGACGACACTCGCAGCTTCGCCGATGACCGCCGCCGCCTGCTCGGCGAACTCGAGCTGGAGCGCAACCAGCTCCTGCGCAACATCGAGACCTGCCGCATCCGCGACATCGAGCGCCCCATGATCGACGAGTGGTCCCTGAAGGACATCATCGGCCACGTGGCCAGCTGGGAGGCGGAGGTGGTGAGCGCCCTGCGAGACGTGCAGGAGGGTCGCCGCCCCGCCATCCTCGATTTCGAGGAGGAGCGCACCGACGCCTGGAACCAGGATCACGTCGAGCGCAAGCGCAGCCTCACCTTCTGGAGCGTCCTCGAACAGCTCAAGGCCGGCCGCGACCGTCTGCTCGCCATCGTCGGCGAGTTCGACGATGCCGCCATCGGCGAGGAGGGCCGCGTCCCCAACCAGCTTCTCCAGGTGGTCGCCAACCACGACCGCGAACACTGGCACGTCATCGCCGCCTACCTTGCCGGGATGGCCGGGGTCCGCGAGTCCACGCCCGCCGGCGGCGGCAGCTAGCAACGCAAAGGAGCCCCATGCTCAGCAAGGTCCACCACGTCGGCATCGTTGTCCGCAGCGCCGACGATGCGCTCGGCTTCTACCGCGACGCCCTCGGGCTGCCCGTCAGCGTCGACCGCGTCATCGAGGACCAGGGCGTCCGCGGCGTCCTTCTCCCCTGTGGCAGCGCCGAGATTGAGCTCCTCGAGCCGACGCGCGACGACACCGGCGTCGCCCGCTTCCTCCAGTCGCGGGGCGAAGGCCAGCACCACGTCTGCTTCGAGTCCGACGACTGCGCCGCCGATCTGCGCGCCGCCGCCGACAAGGGCGTGCAGCTCATCGACGGGGCGCCCCGCGCCGGCCTCGCCGGCACGATCGGTTTCCTCCACCCGAAGTCGAACCACGGCGTCCTCATCGAGTACGCGACGCCAGTGGAGGAGGCCCACGTCGGCCCCGGCGAGGACGCCATCGCCCGGCGCATCGATCACATCGGCATCGTGGTGAAGGACATCCCCACCGCCGCCGCCACCTACGAGCATCACTTCGGCTTCTCCCTCGACCCGGACCTCGGCGGCAACGTCGAGGCGCTGGGCATCGAGAACGCCTTCATGCTCGCGGGCAACGCCCACCTCGAGTTCATCCGGCCCACCACCGGGGAGGGGCCGGTCGCGAAATTCGCCGCCGAGCGGGGAGAGGGCTCGTTCCTCCTCTCGCTCGCCGTCGACGATGCGGAGGCCGCCGTCGCCACCCTGCGCGAGCGCGGCGCCCGCGTCGCCGATCCGAACAACGGCGTCGCCTTCGTCTCTCCCCGCTCGTCCTTCGGCGTCACCCTGCAGTTGGTCGAGCGATCCTGACCCCACGACACACAGGAGCAGCACCATGAGCGCAACGCAAGAGTCATCCAGCGATCAGAAGATCCGCGTCCTCATCGCCAAGCCGGGCCTCGACGGCCACGACCGTGGCGCCAAGATCGTCGCCCGCGCCCTGCGCGACGGCGGCTGCGAGGTCATCTACACCGGCATCCGCCAGACCCCGCAGATGATCGCCGAGGCCGCCCTCCAGGAGGACGTCGACGTTGTCGGCCTCAGCATCCTCTCCGGCGCCCACCTCGAGCTCTTCCCCCGCATCGTCGAGGAGCTCAGGTCCCGCGGTCTCGACGACGTGCTCCTCTTCTGCGGCGGCATCATCCCCGAGGAAGACACCGATGCCCTCGAGGAGATGGGCTTCAGCGCCATCTTCCGGCCGGGCACGAACACGCGGGACATCGTCTCCTTCGTCTACGAGAACGTCACGGCCGCGTGAGCGACCTCATCGACCGCTTCCTCGCGGGCGAACGCCGCGCCCTCTCCCGCATCCTCACCCGCGTCGAGAACGGCACGGCCGAGGGGCGTGAGTACCTGCGCCGGCTCTATCCCCGCTCCGGGCGGGCCCACACCATCGGTGTGACCGGTAGCGCCGGCTCCGGCAAGAGCAGCCTCACCGGCGCGCTCGCCGCCGAGCTGCGCAAGCGCGGTCACGAGGTTGGCATCATCGCCGTCGACCCATCCAGCCCCTTCACCCAGGGCGCCATCCTCGGCGACCGCATCCGCATGCAGGACCTCATCCTCGACCCCGGCGTCTTCGTGCGCAGCATGGCCAGCCGCGGCGCCCTCGGCGGCCTCGCCCCCACCATCGATGACGCCGTCGCCGTCATGGACGCCTTCGGCTTCCCCTACGTCTTCATCGAGACCGTCGGCGCCGGCCAGGACGAGGTCGAGATCGCCGGCACCGCCCTCACCACCGTGCTCGTCAACAACCCCGGCACGGGCGACGACATCCAGGCGCTCAAGGCCGGCATCATCGAGATCGCCGATGTGCTCGTCGTGAACAAGGCCGACCGCCCCGGCGCCGACGTGCTCGTGAGCCAGCTCCGCGCCCTCCTCTCGCTGGCGCCCAGCGAGGGCCGCGAGGTGCCCATCCTCTCGACCGTCGCTACGACCGGCGACGGCGTGCCCGAGCTGGTCGACGCCATCGACGGGCACCGCGCCTGGCTCGACAGCTCGGGCGAGCTGGCCGAGCACCGGCGCCAGGAGGCGCGCCACCAGGTGCTGTCCGTCGCCCAGCGCATGCTCCTCGAACGCATCCGCGCGGCCACGTCCGAGGACACCCTCGGCGCGCTCGTCGCCCAGGTCGCCGACCGTTCCCTCGATCCGAAGAGCGCCGCCGAGAAGCTCATCGAGCAAGGGCACGGCGTGTGAGCGAGGCCCGCCAGCGCATCCGTGCCCGCTTCCGCAAGGGCGAGCGCGTGCGCCACATCTCCCACCTCGATGTGCTGCGCTACTGGGAGCGCGCCATCCGCCGGGCCGACCTGCCTCTCTGCTACTCTCAGGGCTTCACCCCCCATCCCAAGATCGCCTTCGCGGCGCCCCTCCCCCTCGGCTTCATCGGCGAACGCGAGATCGTCGAGGTCCTCCTCGAGGAACGCATCCCCCCCGACCGTTTTGCCGCCGCTCTCAGCACCCAGACCACCCCCGACCTCGACCTGCGCGAGGTGACCGAGGTCGCCCTCGGCCTTCCCGCCCTTCCCACCCTCCTGCGCTGGGCCGACTACCGCATCCCCCTGCGCGAGGTCACCCTCGAGCACGCAACCGAGTCCATCAACGCCTTCCTCGCAACGGCGACCTTCCCCTGGCGGCAGGAACGCGAAGGGAAGAAGGCCCGCGAGTACGACCTCCGCACCGCCGTCGCCTCCCTCGCCGTCGAGGGCGAGGAAGAGACGGTGGTGGTGAACGCCCGGCTCAGCTGCGGACAGGAGCTGACGGCCCGGCCCGAGCAGCTCGTCGCCGCCCTCTTCTCCCAGGCGACCGTCGACCGCTACGTACGCGCCGGCCTCGTGCTCGACGAGCCCTCGGCGGCGCTTGCGGCCTGGCGCAAGCGGGGGCAGTACGAGTGAGGCTCATCCTCGTCCGCCACGGCGAGACCGCCTACAACCGCGACGGCCTCGGCCTCGGCCGCGCCGACCCGCCCCTCACCGACCTCGGCCTGCGCCAGACCGCCTCCGCCGTCGAGCAACTCGCCGCGGAGCCTCCCGACCGCATCCTCACGAGCCCCCTCGGCCGCGCGGCTGCCATCGGCCGCGGGCTCGCGGAGCGAACGGGGGCGCCCCTCGACGTGCGCGAGGAACTCACGGAGATGGACGTCGGCGAGACCGAGGGCCTGCCCTTCGCCGAGATGCGCGAGCGCTTCCCCGGCTTCCTCGACCGGTGGCGCGCCCCCGACCCTGCCGACGTCGCCATGCCCGGCGGCGAGAGCCTGGCGCAGGTTGCGGCCCGCCTCGAACCGCTCGTCGCCGAGCTGCACGCCTTCCCCGATGATGCCTCCGTCGTCGCCGTCTCCCACAACTTCGTCCTGCGCCTCCTCGTGTGCCGCCTGCTCGGCCTCGATATAGCGGCCTTCCGTGCCTTCAGCCTCGATCTCGCATCGGTCTCGACGCTCAGCCTGAGGGGTGGACAGGCCTCCCTCCGCACCCTCAACGACCGCTGCCACCTCGCCGGCGATTCGGCTCCATCCGCTTGAATCTTCACGAAGGCGCCTTGAATATGGTCACATGCCTACCCCGGTGGTCACTAAGACGACGCTCTTTGTCGTCGGATGCCTGCTGTTGACCGCCTATTTCGTCTACACCGCCTCATCCGGAGCCGTCCGCCAGCAACAGCAGGACGAGGACCACGAGGCCGCCCTCACCGAGATCGAACGGCTCCAGTCCCAGCGCGACCACCTCCTCGCCGTGTACGACTACGTCATCTCCGACGCCTACGTGGAGCAGGCGGCGCGGCGCGAGCTCGGCTACATCCGCGAGGGCGAGACCGCCTTCATCGTGCTCAGCCCTCCGCCCCCCGCCGACCAGCAGGTGCCCGGCGAGTGGTGGGAGCGCCTGTTCCCCAGGTAGTGCCCGCCCGGACCCCCTCGCCCCCCGAGCGCGTCCGGCGCTTCGCCGAGCGCGAGCGGCTCTTTCGCCGCCTGGAGAAGCTGGTCGTCGCCGTCAGTGGCGGCCCCGACTCCGTGGCCGCCCTTCTGCTCCTCCACGAGCTCGGCCAGGAGGCTGGATTCGAGGTCGTCGCGGCCCACTTCGACCACAAGCTGCGCCCCGGCTCGACCGCCGACCGCGAGTTCGTGGCCGACCTCTGCGAGCGCCTCGGCGTGCCCTGCATGACCGGCGAGGGCGACGTGCCCCTCGCCGCCGCCGAGATGCGCCTGGGCATCGAGGAGACCGCCCGCCGCCTGCGCTACCAGTTCCTCGCGTTTGCCGCCGAGCGCCAGGGGGCGGGCGCCGTCGCCACCGGCCATACCGCCGCCGACCAGGTCGAGACGGTGCTCCATCACCTCGTTCGTGGCAGCGGCGTGCGCGGCATGCGGGGCCTGCTCCCGAGCGCCCCCCTGCCCGGAATGCCCTCGCTGAAGCTCATCCGCCCCCTCCTCCCCCTCGCCCGCGCCGATACCGTCGCCGTCTGCGAGGCGGCCGGCATCGACTACCGCCGCGATGAGACCAACGACGAGCTCGGCGCGACCCGCAACCGTATCCGGCACGTCGTCCTGCCCCAGCTCCGGGAGGAGAACCCCGCCCTCGACGATGCCATCCTCGGTCTCGCCGAGAGCGCCCGTGACCTCTTCCGCACGGTCGAGCGCTCCGCCGACTCCGCCCAGCCCCGCGATCGGACTCCCGGATACGTCCTCTTCGAGCTCGACACGCTCCGCGCGCTCGGCAGCGAGGCCCGCCTGCTCGTGCTCGAACGCGAGTCCACGTTCCTCAAGGCGGAGGTCGACGCCAACCGCACCCGCCTCCGCAACCTCGACGGCGTTCTCGAACGAGGCACGGGCCGGGTCGCCTTCGGCGGCCTCACCGTCGAGGTCTCGACCGGCCTCGCCCGCCTCTCCGCCGGTGACGCCGACGAGGACGAGGTAGAGCCCTTCGCCGAGCAGTTCGTGAACCTCCCCGGCATCACCCGCGCGGGCGAGCGCGTTCTGCAGGCCGCCACCGACCCCTTTCCCGACCCCGACCCGCCCGCCGCCGCCGTCCCCGCCGACCGCATCGAGGGCGCCCTCCGCCTCCGCCCCCTCGCCCCCGGCGACCGCATGCAGTACCGGGGCTACCGCCGCAAGGTCAGCGGCATCCTCAAGAACGCCCGCGTCCCCGCCTGGGAACGCGGCGACCTCATCGCGCTCGCGGGCCGCGACGACGTGGTCGCGATCCTCGGGCCGAACCTCGCCCTCGCCGACGGCGGCGCGGACGACGACTGCTACTACTTCCGCCTCGCGCCCCCGCCCCCCGCGCCGTCGCTACGTGTGGACGGCGGGTAGGACTTCCTCGATCAGCCGCTGCGTCTGCGCGTAGGCGTCCTCGTCCGAGTCCGCCAGGGGCCGCAGGACGAACTTGCTGATCCCGCAGGCGACGTACTCCCGCGCCCGCGCGATGATCGCCTGCGCGTCACCCACCGCGAACAGCGCCTTCGGGTCGAGCGCGGCGAAACGGCCGTACGCCTTCGCCGTGCGCGCGATCGGTTCGTCGTCCCAGCTTCCGAAGCGGAACGGGAAGCCTGCCCCGTAGTGGTCCTCGTCGATCGTGCGCCCCGCCTCCGCCGTGGCCGCCCGGATCTTCTGGACGACCGGCCCTACCTGCGCCGGCGTCTGGATCCCCGCCAGCCACCCCGTCCCCCGCAGCGCCGTCCGTCTGATCGCCGCGTCGCTGCTGCCCCCGATCCAGAGCGGCAGCGGCTGCTGCACGGGCTTCGGCGCGATCGAGGCTTCTTCGTAGCAGAAGTGCTTCCCCTCGAACGTCACGCCGTCCTCCTCCCAGAGCCGCACCAGCAGGTCGATCATCTCGTCGGCGAGGGCGCCCCGTCCCCGCGGCTCCCGCCCCGTCGCCCGCCACTCGGGCGCGTTCAGCGCCCCCACCCCGAAGGCCGGCAGCAGGCGGCCGTCGCTCAGGTAGTCGATCGTCGCGCACTCCTTCGCCAGCACGAGCGGGTCGCGCAGCGGCAGCAGGACGACGTTCATCCCGAACTTGATCCGCTCCGTCCGCCCCGCGATCGCCGCCATCGCCGTCATCGGCTCCAGCGCGCTCTGCGGGCCCACCAGGCGCTCGCTGAACCAGATCGAGTCGACCTCGTTCTCCTCGCACAGGTCGACCCAGCGGTAGAACGACCGCGGGGTCGTCCCCGGCAGCAGGCCTGCCCCCAGCCCGATGCGAACGCTCATCGTGATGCCTCCTCCCGCATCGTAGCCGCTCCCGCGCCTTTCTACCGGGCGATGCGGCGGAAGTAGTCGAGGATGCGCGCGTGCAGTCCCGCCTCCGCGACCAGCAGGCCCCGGACGAGCGGTCGCGGCTGGTTGAACGCGATCGGGTCGCCCAGCACGTCCGTCACTGCCAGCCCCTTCGCCAGGCAGAGGGCCGCCCCCGCCGCCACGTCCCACTCCTGCCGCGCGTACCACGTCACCACCACGTCGCCCCGCCCCTCGGCCACCAGCGCCAGCCGGTAGGCCACGCTCCCGACCGCGCGCGTGCGCGCCGCCCCCGGCAGCGGGGGCACCTCCCCCAGCATGTCCTCCCCCCGCCCGACCAGCGCCAGGTACTCCCCTCCCGGCCTTCCGTTGGTGGCCTCCGGCGGGGGCTCGGGACAGATGGCCGCGTGCATCTCGTCCGTGGCGGGGTTGTGCACGACCCCCAGCGCCGGCCGCCCCCGCACCACCAGCCCCACCGAGATCGCGTATTCGGGGTGGCCCTGCAGGTACTCCCGCGTCCCGTCGATCGGGTCCACCACCCACACCCGCTCGCGGTCGAGCCGTTCCGCCGTATCGCGGTCCTCCTCGCTTAGCCAGCCGTCCTCGGGGAAGGCGCTCGTCAGCTCGTCACGCAGGATCTCGGCGGCGTGCAGGTCCGCCTCCGAGACGAGCTCGTAGCCGGCCTTCCGCCCGTAGCGCAGCCCCTCCTCGCGCATGCGCACGACCTCCCGGCCCGCCTGCCGCGCGGCCTCCGTCGCCACCTCCAGCTCCCGTTCAAGCACCGCCCCACTGTGGGGGGCGCGACCCCTCGGGGCAATCGCCAAAGCCTGAGTCCCCGTACACTGACCCCGATGCCAAACCGACTCGCGGGCGAAACCAGCCCCTACCTCCTGCAGCACGCCGAGAACCCCGTCGACTGGTACCCCTGGGGCGACGAGGCCTTCGAGAAGGCTCGCGCCGAGGACAAGCCCGTCCTCCTCTCCGTCGGCTACAGCACCTGCCACTGGTGCCACGTCATGGCCCACGAGTCGTTCGAGTCGCACGAGATCGCCGGCGTCATGAACGAGCACTTCGTCAACATCAAGGTCGACCGCGAGGAGCGCCCCGACATCGACGGCGTCTACATGACCGCCGTGCAGGCCATGACCGGCCAGGGCGGCTGGCCCATGACCGTCTTCCTCACGCCGGACAAGAAGCCCTTCTTCGCCGGCACCTACTTCCCGCCGGTCGATGGCCACGGCCGCCCCGGCTTCCCCCGCCTCCTCGAGACCATCAGCGCGACCTGGGGCGAACGCCGCGAGGACATCGTCAACTCCGCCGAGTCGATCAGCAGCCAGCTCGCCGAGGCCTCCGCGCAGGCTGCTCCCGAGGAGCCCTTCGACGCGGCCGTCGCCGGCAACGCCGTGAGCGCCATGCTGCGCAGCGCCGATGACGTCTGGGGCGGCTTCGGGACCGCCCCCAAGTTCCCCGCCCCCGCCAACCTCGAGTTCCTCCTCGGGCGCGCCGCCCGCGCCGCCGACCCCGACCAGCCCCGCATCCGCGCCATGCTCGAACGCACCCTCTGGGGGATGGCCAGCGGCGGCGTGTACGACCAGATCGGCGGCGGCTTCTCCCGCTACAGCGTCGATGTGCAGTGGCTCGTGCCCCACTTCGAGAAAATGCTCTACGACAACGCCGCCCTCGCCCGCGTCTACCTGCACGCCTTCCAGCTGTTCGGCGATCCCGACCACGAGCGCGTCGTGCGCGAGACCCTGGCCTACCTCGAACGCGAGATGCTGGGCGGGGAGGGCGGCTTCTTCAGCGCCCAGGACGCCGACAGCGAGGGCATCGAGGGCAAGTTCTTCCTCTGGACGGCCGACCAGGTCGCCGACCTCCTCGGCGATGAGGCGGACGCCTTCAACCAGCTCTTCGGCGTCTCCCGCGAGGGCAACTTCTACGACCCCCACAACCCCGAGCTCTTCGGCCGCAACGTGCTTTCCCGCCGCACCGACCCCGTCCCCGGCGCCGCCGTCTCCCCCGAACGCATCGAGCGCTGGCGCCGGACGCTCTTCGAGGCCCGTTCCCGGCGCATCCCCCCCGAGACCGACGACAAGGTGCTGACCTCGTGGAACGGCCTCGCCCTCGCCGCCTTCGCCGAGGCCGCCCGCGTCTTCGGCGATGCCCGCCTGCGCGAGATCGCCGAGCGCAACGCGCGCTTCGTGCGCGACCGCATGTGGTCCGGGGGAGTCCTCCTCCACACCTACAAGGACGGCGTCGCCCGCGTCGAGGGCATGCTCGAGGACTACGCCTACTACGGCCTCGGCCTCGTCGAGCTCTACCGCCTCACGGGCGAACGCGAGCACCTCGACTGGGCCAACGAGCTCGTCGACGTCATCGTCGCCCGCTTCCGCGACGAGGAGGGCGGCGGCTTCTTCGAGACGGCTGAGGGCGCCGAGGAGCTGCTCTTCCGCCAGAAGCCCCGCTTCGACCAGGCCACCCCCAGCGCCGGCGCCTCGACCGCCCTCCTCGCGCTCACGCTCGAGCGCTACGGCCTCCGTGCCGACGGCGAGGCCATCGCCCGCGAGGTCGTCGGCGGCGTGCAGTCGCTCATCCTCGATGCCGCCACCGGCTTCGGGGCGACTCTCCAGGTCATCGACTTGCTCGCC
>JAJDYW010000025.1 GCA_022824925.1 Dehalococcoidia bacterium
CTGCGCGTCTGGGCCTTCCCGGAGCCGGAGCGCGAGGCCTTCGACCAGGTCGTCGTGACCGGCATCCGCAAGGCCGAGGTGCAGCACGACCAGTACGAGGCCGTGCGGCTGCAGGAGGCGCTGGAGGGCAACATCGAGGAGCTGAGCCGCCACCGCTACCCCGTCTACAACGCGCGGGCGACGGGGGGCGGGGAGGTGCTCTTCGCCACCCGCACCATCGACCCGGTGGCTGCGGCTGCCGAGTCGCGGCGCTCAGGGCTCTGGGTGTCCGCCACGGTCACCGACGCGCTCTGGCCCGCCGAGGACTCGCGCACGCGGCCGCTCATGCCGCTGCGGCGCGGGCACCTGGCGATGCTGGTGGCCGCGGGCTTCCTCGACAACCTCCAGCTCGAGGCCGACGGCCGCCGCATCCTCGTCAAGGGCAAGACCTCGAAGGAGATGGTGCTGGTCGAGACCACCCGCGAGAAGGAGGTGCACCGCGAGCGGCTGCGCACCACCGTCGTCGCGCTCGACCTCGACCTCGGCGAGATCACGGACATCGCGGCATGACGCAGGGAGACAGGACGATGCAGATGCCGCTCGACCCGGAGACCTGCACCCGCTGTGGTCTCCCCATCCGTCCCGGAGACCCCGTCGAGCGAACTGCGTCCGTGGACCTCGCCGGCGGACGGGCCGTCTCCTCCCGGGTGACGGCCATCCATCTCAAGAACGGCTGCGAGCTCGCCGCCGAGCGCGCATAGACAGCTCCTCGCGGAGCCGCATCCACGAGGCCCCGCGGTCATGCGATCGCGGGGCCTCGCCACGTCACGACCAGGACACAAAGGAAGGAACGGACCCCATGGACCTGGCAGGATTCATCGACACGTACCGCGACGCCATCGCCCAGCGGGTGGTGGAGTCCTACCCGCCCCGCTACCGGCCCTCCGAGCAGGGCCGGCCGCTCCCTCGCCTGCTGCGCTCCCCGCTGGGCGCGCAGGCCGACGCCATCCGCGGCGCGGCGCTCTCGCTCGAGGCGCAGCGCGGCACGACCGTCGTCGGCGAGATGGGCACGGGCAAGACCTTCATCGCAGCGGCTGCCGCGCACATGGCGGGCTTCGAGCGCGTGCTGGTCCTCTGCCCGCCGCACCTGACCCGCAAGTGGAAGCGCGAGGTCGAGGAGACGGTCCCCGGCGCCCGCGCCGTGATCGTCGCCTCGATCACCGACCTCGAGCGGCTGCGGACCGCCACGGGCAACGGCCCGCTCTTCGCGGTGATGTCGCGCGAGCGCGCCAAGCTCTCCTACCGCTGGCAGCCCGCCGTGGTGGAGCGCTGGGCGACGGCGGGCACGAGGCTCGTGCGCGACGAGGAGACGGGCGAGCCCTTCCGGGTGCCGTGCTGCCCCGACTGCCACGCGCAGATCGTCGACAAGGACGGCGTGCCGCTCACGGCTCGCGACCTCGCGCGCCGCAAGCGCTGGTGCCCGGAGTGCGGCGCGGCGCTCTGGCAGGCCGATCGCACGGGGCCGAAGCGCTACCCGCTCAGCGACTACGTGAAGCTCCGGATGAAGCGGTTCTTCGACCTGCTCATTGGTGACGAGGTGCATGAATTCAAGGCGCGAGGCTCCGCCCAGGGCATCGCCGCCGGCGTCCTCGCCGACGCCTGCGGGAAGTCGCTCTCGCTGAGCGGCACGCTCATGGGTGGCTACTCCTCGACCCTCTTCCACCTGCTCTACCGGTTCAGCCCGGAGATCCGGGGGGAGTTCGGGCGGGGCGAGGAGAGCCGCTGGATCGAGCGCTACGGCTTCGTCGAGCACACCATCGGCAAGGACGACGGCGAGTCGTTCGAGGACGGGCGCACGAGCCGGAGGAAGAAGTTCCGCAAGGTGGTGCGGGAGCGCCCGGGGCTCGCCCCCGCCGCCCTGTTCCACCTCATCGGCAACTCGGTCTTCCTGCGGCTCTACGACGTCGCCTCGGGGCTCCCGCCCATCGAGGAGCGCGTGCTGCTCTCCTCGATGGACACGGAGCCCGGCCCCGACGGGCTCTCGCAGCGCTCGGGCTACGACGAGCTGTACGGAACGCTCAGGGCGGCGCTCGCCGACGCCCTCTCACGGGGCTCCAGGCGGCTGCTCGCCACCTACCTGCAGACGCTGCTCGCCTACCCCGACGCCTGCACGAACGGCGAGACGGTCTTCGACCCGGAGGGCGGGGAGCTGCTCGTGCAGGTGCCGCCGCTGCCGGAAGGGAAGCTCTACCCCAAGGAGCAGGCGCTGGTCGACCTCGTCGCCGCCGAGCGGCTGGCGGGCCGCCGGGTGCTGGTCTACGTCACCCACACGGGCACCCGCGACATCACCGGGCGGATGGAGGAGTTCCTCGGTCGCCACGGCTTCCGCGTGGCGGTCATGAAGGCGGACGCCGTGCCGCCCGAGCGCCGCGAGGCGTGGGTGGCGCAGCGGGTCGAGGAGGGCGTCGACGTGCTCGTCTGCCATCCCCGGCTCGTGCAGACGGGCCTCGACCTCGTGGAGTTCCCGACGATCTGCTGGTACGAGACGGAGTTACCGGTTTCCTAATCCACACCAAACGCTCCGCTACTCGTGGGCCGTGAACCTGCCGACTGGCCGCTGAAAGGCATGCGGTAGGCTGGCGCGAGCGTTCGGGTCCACCGCACTTGATCAGCAGGAGGGGGTATCGTACCCATGGCGCTCTATGCGCACTCCCAAAACGCCGAGGGGAAGCGTCAACCTCTGGCCAACCACCTGCGCAATGTCGCCGAGCTTGCGCGTGAGCGGGCACGCCCGTTTGGCGGAGGCGACCTTGCCCATCTCGCAGGCCTCTGGCATGACGCGGGCAAGGCTGACCCCGAGTGGCAGCGCTATCTTCGCGAGAGTGAGGCCGGCACGCGTGGACGCGGTACCGGTCCCGATCACAAGTGTGCGGGCGTGCTGCTCGCAGAGGCGAACGATCATCCTTGGTACGTCGGGCACCTGATCCATGCCCACCACGGCGGTCTCACCGACCCCCAGACGGACTTTCGCACCTGGCTGAGCGAGAGGCGTGACCTGCCCGGGCCGCGCCGGGCGCTCGAAGCCCTGCGGGCGGAGATGCCCGGCCTCCTAGACCAGCCGGCCCCCGACATGCCCCCGCACGTGAAGAACGCGCTCGCTGCGGAGTTCTTCCTTCGCATGACCTATTCAGCGCTCGTCGACGCCGACAGCATCGACACTGAAGCGCACAGGTTGGGAGGGCGGGCTTCCGGCCGTGGCAGCACCACGACGCTGCTGGAGCTCTGGCGTCGCTACGAGGCCTTCCTGGCAAGCGAGCCTCTAGCGCCAGACACCGATATCAACCGCGTTCGGCACGAGGTGTACGAGGCGTGCCTGCGCGCTGCGACCGAGCCGTCGGGCATCTTCCGGCTGGCGGTGCCTACCGGTGGCGGCAAGACGCGCTCGGCGATGGCGTTTGCCCTCCGCCATGGGCTCGAGCATGGAATGCGGCGCGTCGTCGTTGCTGTTCCCTTCACGACTATCACCCAGCAGACCGCAGGGGTGTACCGGCGCATCTTCGAACAGGGCTACGGAGATTCCGGGCCTGTCGTCCTCGAGCACCATTCGGCTGGCGCGGAGGGCGCGGGCAGTGCGAGCGACGACCAGAGCCCCGCACCCGACGCCGTCTGGCAGCGCCTGGCTGCCGAGAACTGGGACGCGCCCCTCATCGTTACGACAACAGTGCAGCTGTTCGAGAGCCTCTTCTCGAACCGTCGCAGCAGGACCCAGAAGCTGCACAGCCTCGCAGGCAGCGTTATCGTCCTGGACGAGGCGCAGGCGCTGCCAGCAGGTTTGCTCGCGCCTATCCTCGATGGCTTGCGGCAGCTCACGGAGTACTACGGCGCCACTGTCGTGCTCTCGACGGCCACGCAGCCCGCGTTCGACCTCATTGACGGGTTCAAGGACATCCAGGCCCGTGAGATCGTGCCCGGCCACGCCAGTCACTTCGAGGCGCTCAAACGCGTCGAGTACGACTTCTCGAAGACCAACGAGCCAAACGAGTGGTCGGACGTTGCGGAGTGGATGCGAGCGGAGCCCAGCGCGCTCGCGATCGTCAACACGAAGCGACACGCAACCGAACTGCTTGATGCGCTCGGCGACCCGGATGCCTTGCACCTCTCGACGCTCCTCTGCCGCGCGCATCGCGACGAGGTGCTTACTGAGATCAGGGAGCGACTCTCCACTGGGACCCCATGCCGGGTCGTGAGCACGCAGGTCGTGGAGGCGGGAGTTGACCTCGACTTCGCAACGGTGTTTCGGGCGGAGGCACCGCTCGACTCCATCATCCAGGCTGCTGGCCGGTGCAACCGCGAGGGGCGGCTCGGCGACTTGGGACGTGTGGTGGTGTTCAGGCCCCCGGACGACGCGTCGCCACCCGGCGTCTATCGCTCGGGCAGGGACATCGCGCGAGTCGTCCGAGATCTGCCCGGCTTCGATCCTCACGACCCCGAGGCCGTGAGGCGGTACTTCGAGTTCTTGTTCGGGACTGCCGTGGATCCCGATAGCAACGGGGTGCAGCACGCCCGTGGGAACCTCGACTACCCGGCCGTGGCGGACAGGTTCCGCATGATTGACGACGACGCCTGCGACGTCATCGTCGACTACCCCGTGCGGGAGTCGCAGAAGATCGACAGCCTCGTCGAACAACTACGGGCGCGAGAGCGGCCCGCCCGAGAGATACTGCGTGAACTCCAGCCGTACATGGTCTCGATCTACCGGAGCGAGTACGACCGACGGCTCCGGGACAGGTTCATCGACGAGTTGTTGCCAGGCGTTGGGCGCTGGCCGCTCGGGTATTATGACCCCGTGCGGGGCATTACCGACGCGGACCCCGACACCATCGTCTGAGGCCGCAACATCGGGGCCCTGAGGGTGTGGACTGCCCATTCACCCGACAGATGCGCGTACGGCCCGCGATTGCTGGTCGGAGGAGTGCCCCATGAACCGTGACCTGCCGCCGCTGGAGGTCAAGCTGTGGGGCGACTACGCGTGCTTCACACGCCCGGAGATGAAGGTCGAGCGAGTCACCTATCCCGTCATGACGCCATCCGCGGCCCGCGGCGCGCTGGAGGCGATCTTCTGGAGGCCACAGGTCGCCTGGCGTATCGAGGAGATTCACATCCTCAAGCCGATTGCCTACGCATCCATCCTCCGCAACGAGATCAACGACCGCCAGAGCCAGCGCACAGCGCGCGGTTGGGCGCGGAACGGTGGTGGGTATGACGCTGCCGACACTGACGACCAGCGCAACCGGACCCAACGACACACGCTCGCGCTGCGCGACGTGAGCTACGTCGTGCGAGCGCAGCTCGAGCTGCGGGACGGCGTCGGAGACGACATCGCGAAGTACCGCGACCAGTTCCGCCGACGTGTCGCGCGGGGCCAGTGCTTCGCGACACCGTACCTCGGTTGCCGGGAGTTCAGCGCCTCGTTCGGCGAACCGGAGCTGGGCGATGGCCCAATCGAACGCAGCGAAGACCTCGGGCTGATGCTGCTGGACATCGACTACGACCCGGATCGCAGCGGCCGGGGTACGCCACGGTTCTTCCGGGCGTCTCTCGAACACGGTGTGCTACGCGTGCCGGATCGGTTCGCGGAGGTCGCATGACGCTACTGAGTAAGCTCAAGGAGTACCACGACGAGCGACTCGATGGTCAACTCCCGCCGCTCTACGCGTACACGCCCGTCGCCTCGATCGTCGTGCTCGGTTCGGACGGCCGCGTGCTCTCGCCCCGGCCGATCTCGCGTGTCGACTCGAGCACCACGCGCGGGAAGCGTGGCCGCGACATGGCAGCTCCAGAGGTCAAGCGCACTTCAGGTACCAAGCCTTTGCTCCTGGCGGACGACAGTGAGTACACGCTCGGACGGTCTCGCAATCCTGACAAGCCGGACCGCGCTCGGACACGACATACCGCCTACCGAGCACTCCTCGATCGCTGTGCGATCGAGACGGAGGAGCCTGCGGTACTCGCTGTGAGGCGGTTCTACGAACGTGGCGGGGCGGACCAGCTCGATCTCGGCGAAGACTGGGATGACGCGCTCAAGATTACGTTCGAGGTGATCTTCGCGAACGGGGAGCGTCAGCGACCGATCGACCTGCCCACCGTGCAGGAGTTCTGGCTCTCCGTGAACGCACCGGCCACCGCCACCAGCGATCAGTGCCTCGTGTGCGGCGAGCGCAAGCCAGTCTTGGACCGGCTACAGACCAAGATCAAGGGTATTCGTGGCGGTCAGCCAGCTGGCACTGATGTGATCTCGGCAAACTCATCGGCGTTCGAATCGTACGGGCTGGAGGCATCAAGGATCGCGCCTACCTGCCGGGAGTGCGGGGAGGCGTTCACGCGCGCGCTCAACAGCCTTCTCGCCGATGAGCGCACCAGCCTCGTCGTAGCGGACACGACCTTCGCCTTCTGGACGCGTGAGCGTGTGGCATTCGACTTCGCCAGCCACATGCGCCAACCCGACGCCGCACAGGTACAGGCGCTCATTGATTCTCCGCGCAGGGGGCGTTCGGCAGCGATCGAGGACGAGACGGCGTTCTATGCCGCATCGCTCTCGGCGAGCGGTGGCCGGGCCGTCGTCCGGGACTGGATCGATACGACCGTCGGGAGCGTCGAGGAGAGCGTCGCGCGGTGGTTCAGGCTGCAGCGGATCGTTGACCCCCGCGACGAAGACCCCGACGGCACGCATCCACGTCCTCTGAGTCTCTTCCAGCTTGCCGCTTCGACGGTGCGGGATGCGCGCCGCGACCTTCCCGTCACGACGCCGCGTGCGTTGTTCCGGGCCGCCCTCTCGGCTACGCCGCTACCGTTGGAAATCGCCTACCAGGCTGTCCGGCGATGTCGGGCGAAACCCCGCGGAGAAGGCCGCCGTGGGGAGGGCAGTTGGTTCGATGTTCGCCGCCGCGCCGCCCTCATCAAGCTGGTATTGCTCAGCCAGGAGCCGGAACTGACCAGGGAGGACTACATGGTTGCCCTTGAGACCGAACACCCGTCGCCTGCCTACCACTGCGGTCGTCTGCTCGCCGTGATCGAAGACGTGCAGCGCGCCGCCCTTCCAGGCGTGAACGCCACCATCGTCGACCGCTACTACGGTGCCGCGTCGTCCACGCCCGCCGTCGTGTTCGGCGCGCTGCTGCGGGGCGCGCAGCCCCATCTCGCGAGGCTGGAGCGCGACCGCCCAGGTGCCTACGTCAATCTGCAACGCCGCCTCGAGGAAGTCATGGCACAGATCGGCGACTGGCCAGCGACCCTCGCGCTCAAGGAACAGGCGCTGTTCTCGCTTGGCTATTACCACCAGCGGGCGCATGGCAGAGCGGAGATGGCGAGCCGCCGCGCGGCGCGTGACACCGAGCCGGACGCCGACGACCCGAAGACCGACACCGGACAGGAGCACCAGTCATGACCAGCGCCACCATCTCGACCACCGATGTCAGCCGCCGCCACGATTTCGTGCTCTTGTTCGATGTGCGCGACGGCAACCCCAACGGTGACCCCGACGCCGGCAACCTGCCACGCGTCGATCCCGAAACGATGCAGGGGCTCGTCACGGACGTCGCAATCAAGCGCAAGGTGCGCGACTTCGTTGACATGTCGCACGGTGAGGGACGCTTCAAGGTGTACGTCCAGCACGGCCAGTTCCTCACGAACCGCCGGAAGATGGTCTTCGAGGAGCGCGGCAACGGGGACGCGGCGCCCAGCGTCGGCGATGCGCAGAGCTGGATGTGTGAGGAGTTCTTCGACGTGCGCATGTTCGGCGCCGTCATGTCGATGACCGAACGCAACGCAGGGCAGGTGCGCGGCCCGATGCAACTCACGTTCGCGCGTTCTATCGATCCCATTGTCCCGCTCGATGCGAGCATCGTCGGCCCCGCCCAGAACGAGCGCGACGTGAATCGCGAGGACGCCGAGGGGCAGGCGACCAACTATGGGACGATGGGCCGGAAGTCCACCGTGCCGTATGGCCTCTACCGCGCGCACGGCTTCTTCAATCCCCACTTCGCAGAAAAGACGGGCGTGGACGGCGAAGACCTCGGGCTCTTCTGGAACGCCCTTGAGATGATGTGGGACGTTGACCGCTCCGCCTCGCGTGGGGAGATGGCCTGCCGGGGCCTCTACGTCTTCAGCCACGAGAGCAAGCTCGGCAACGCGGCCGCGCATCGCCTCTTCGACCTCATCCAGACGCCGCCGAGCGCATCGGATGCGCCGCGATCGTTCTCCGACTACGCCGTTGCCGGCCCAGCAGACGGCCCCATCGAGGGTATCCCGGGCGTGACGCTCACCACGCTCGTGGGCTGAGCCGCGGGGCCACGCCGTGCAGGGAGCCGCCACGCCCTGGGATGAGGAGGAGTTGCTCGACGTGCCGATCTCGGCCATCGAGCACTTCTCCTACTGCCCCCGGCAGTGCGCACTCATCCACGTTGAGCAGACCTTCGAGGAGAACGTCTTCACTGTTCGGGGACGTATCTCCCATGAGCGCGTCGACAGCGGCGAGACGGAGAACCGGCCCGGCGTCCGCGTGCTGCGCGGACTGGCGCTGTGGTCGGAACGCCTCGGTCTGCGCGGCAAGGCGGACGTCGTCGAGTTGCGGCCCGGCGCGCCGCCCTTCCCGGTCGAGTACAAGGTCGGACGCAGGCGGCCCCCGCACGCCGACCTGCAACTCTGCGCGCAGGCCCTCTGTCTTGAGGAGATGCTCGGGACCGAGGTTCCTGAAGGGGCGATCTACTCGCACGCCGAACGGCGACGTTATCGAGTGCCCCTGGACGAGGCGTTGCGGCAGCAGACGGTCGCGCTCGTTGCGGAGATCAGGGAGCAGCTCCGCGACCAGAGCCTGCCGCCGGCGGTCGACGATGCCCGCTGTCCGCCGTGCTCGCTCGTCAACGCCTGCCTGCCCCAGGTGGCCGCTCAGCCGTACCGCCTGCGCGGCATGCAGGGCTCGCTCTTCCGACCGCTGGGTCCGGTAGGCGACGATGCATGAGCTGCTCAACACCCTCTACGTCACGACGCAGGGAGCGACGCTTCGCCTCGATCACGGCACCGTGCGCGTCATCGTCGAGGATGAGACGCGCGCCCGGCTGCCCCTCGTGCGCTTGCAGTCGATCGTCGTCTTCGGCCGCGTCACGATCACGACCCCGCTGATTCACCGTTGCGCCGAGGACGGGCGGGGCGTCGTCTGGCTCACCAGGCATGGCCGGTTCCGCGCGCGCCTCACCGGACGCACGCTCGGCAACGTCCTGCTGCGCAGGGCGCAGCACGAAGCGCTGGGCGACTCTGGCCGGACGCTGGCTCTCGCCAGACAGTACGTGGCCGGCAAGGTGCAGAACGCACGCACGCTCGCCCTCCGCTCAGCGCGCGACAGCGTGGGAGCGGACGACGAAGCCGAGCTCCGCGCAGTCGCGGACAACCTCGCATCTCTCTTGAACGAGATACGCGATGCGGGCGATCTCGACGTGCTGCGCGGGCTCGAGGGCATCGCCGCGCGCTCCTACTTCGGGGGCTTCGGCAGGATGGTCCGCGCGGATCGGGCCGCGTTCTCGCCAGACGGACGCACCCGCCGGCCCCCACGGGACCGAGCGAATGCGCTTCTGTCGTTCTGCTACGCTCTGCTCCGCGCCGAGTGCGAGGCGGCGCTTGAAGGCGTCGGCCTCGACCCGCAGGTGGGCTACCTTCACGCGCTCCGCCCCGGGCGGCCCGCCCTGGCGCTCGACCTGATGGAGGAGCTGCGGCCCGCGATCGCAGACCGGCTGGTGCTCCGCCTGGTGAACCGCCGCCAGATTCGCGCCGACCACTTCGAGGAGACGCCGGGGGGCGCGGTGAGCCTCAACGAGCAGGGGCGTCGCGCGACCCTGGCGGAGTACGAGCGCCGCAAGGAGAGCGCGGTACCGCACCGGCTCCTCAAGGAGCGCATCCCCGTGGGGCTCATACCGCACGTGCAGGCACGACTACTGGCTCGCCACCTGCGGGGGGACCTACGGCACTATCTGCCATACCTGGCGCGCTGAGCGGCGCCGGAGGGTTGGAGGACGATGGAGATCCTCGTTGCCTACGATGTGGCCACCGACGACGCTGCGGGCCGGAGACGGCTGCGTCGCGTGGCGCAAGCCTGCGAGGCGTACGGCCAGCGCGTCCAGAAGTCGGTGTTCGAGTGCGTGCTGAGCGAAGCGGACATGGAGATGCTCGTCGCCCGGCTGCGCGCAGAGATTGATGAGACCGTGGACAGCATCCGCATCTACCGCCTGCGCGAGCCGCTGACTCGGCACCTCCTCACGTTCGGGGCGAAGCCGCCGTTTGACCAGCGCGGCTCGCTGGTGTTCTGAGAAAGGATGGGGTGCGCGAATCTTCGGCGATCGGCTTCAGGCCGTGCGTCCGCGCACTTTCTGCCGGTAGAAGAGGCAGATTGGAGGGCTGAGACGACGGTGGAGGCTCTGTGGGGCATGACAAGGCGCGCTGAGTCGACAATAATCGCGGCCTACGAGCCTCGGAAGCGGGGTTTTGTAGAGTAGCGCCCGGCCCGCGGGCCGGGCGGGGATTGAAACTCGCCGAACCAGCAGAGCCAGCGGTACGTGGCAGTCAAGTAGCGCCCGGCCCGCGGGCCGGGCGGGGATTGAA
>JAJDYW010000046.1 GCA_022824925.1 Dehalococcoidia bacterium
GTCCCGCTTCGCAGGGATGGGCGGCGCTCTCGGCTGGAGTCCTCAACGGCCATCCTCGAGGGCGGCGTCCACCTTCTCGGCGACATCGGCGGAGACGAAGGCGGCCCAGGTGTCGCGGTAGGTGCGGAGATACCAGCGCGCGCCCGCGTCAGGCGTCTCGTTCTGCTCCTCCAGCCACAGCTCCGCCTCGATCTGGTCGGCCGCCCGGAAGGACCACTGCTCGAGGAAGGCGACCACGTCCGGGGCGCGCTCGGCGAGAGCGGCGTTGACCATGATCTTGACGACCGCCTCGGGATACGCGCAGGCCTTGTCCGTGGCCCAGCAGTCGTCCGTGTAGGGGGGCTCCTCGAGTACGTAGAGGTCCAGCCGCACGGCCGGCGGCGTGGGGAACCAGAGGTAACCGAGCCAGGGCTCTTGCCTGGCGTAGGCGGCTTCGAGATCGGCGAACAGGCCCGCGCCCGATCCGGGGTTGAGCAGCTCCAGGTGCTCCGTCAGCCCGTACGCTTCGACCTTGGCCGCGTTCACCTGCTCGCAGGCCCAGCCGGGAATGCAGGTGACAAAACGCGCCTTGCCCCCTGAATCCGGCGTCACGAACAGGTGGGCGTACTCGGCAAGGTCGGCCACGGAGACGAGACCCGGATTGGCATCCTTGACGTATTGCGGGATCACCCAGGCCTCCCAGCCCGTGTCGAGGCTGCGCCCCAGGTCCACGAGCGTCCCCTCCTCCACGTCCGCCAGCCACTCGGCCTGCGCTGGCCAGATCTCCATCGTCACGTGCGTGTCGCCGTTCACCAGGGCCGCCCAGAGGGAGACCGTATCGCCAGCCTGCAGCTCGGCGGGGTAGCCGAAGCCGTGCTCGACGATGTAGGCCACGATGCGCGTCTGCAGTTCGGCCGAGACCCAGTTCAGGTCGGAGAAGACGATCGGCTCCTTCTCCTCGCCCTCGTTGCCACAGGCCGCAAGCGTCAGCGCCAATATGACCACCAGCAGAGCCGCTGCCGCCACGAACCTCCTGCCTACACGTGCCATCAAATGAACCCCTCCTGGGCAGATTCTGCCACAACGGGCACTGCCCGAGGAGAATCAACCGGGGACATAGCGGCCAAGGCCTGGTAAGCCGACCAGCGCCCCCGGAAGCCGGATAGCCCGACTCGTTTTCCGGTGACTGGGGGCTCTGGTTAACTCGCCTACTCGCATCAAGGACCTACCCCGCTCAGCGCGAGCGGCTATCCTCCCGCCTAGCGCTAAGGGCCTCCCCAGCTGGATTCGGCAGACTTCGGCTTCAGCGCTAGGTAGAGTACCGGGGCATCGAACCCCGCCTAGTGGGAGGTGGAGTCGCCTGAGTCCCAACTCACGCCCTCGCCCAAGTCGTCGAGATGAAGGAGGACCGTTAGGAGCCATGAAGAGAGGAGCCCTCGCCGGGCTTGCGCTCGCCATACTGGCGGGGCTTGTGACCGCCGCTGCCGACGGCCCTACCGCGACTATCGAGCTCCGGGTCTGGCAGAGCACCGACGACCTTGGGCGCGTGTACGTCAGCGCCCGTCCCGATGGGGAGCGCTGGCAGCCAACAACGCGGGTTCGGTTCGACGCCGAGAACGCGGGCGGAACCTACCGCTATGGCGACCACACCATCGACGTCATGCTCCCTGAGACAGGGGCGCTAGTGACCCCGACGGATGAGACCCCGCCCGATAGCTTCGTGGTCGTGCTGAGGGAGAACGACCGGGGGCTCCTCGACGCTTCGGCGCACGTCCCGACCGTCGTGCGCTCCCCTGGAAGCCTGTACGTGATCGTCCAGCTAGAGGACGGCTCCAGCCACAACTGCTGGGAGACTCACACCATGCTTCCCGAGGACGGCCTGCAGAACCTCGGGTGCTCGTACGTCTACGCAGGTCCGGAGGACGTCAGGCTCATGTGGGCCAATCTCTTCCTCGGCCCGCCCGGCCTTGCGCACCAGTACCGCTGCGAGCTTACGGAGCACCCCCTGCTGCCCCCAGACCACTGGACGTGTCGCCTGCTGCGATTCGAGTAGGGACCGCGCCGGACGGGGCGTCAGCGCCTAGGCGGCGCGGTTGCTAGGCAACGAGATCCGAGTAGCGGAGGCGCTTGCCCACCATGGCCCCGGACCATCGCCCGCATCTGGTCGATAGTGTCGCGCGGGCAGTCGTTGTGCCGCCCCGCGAACTCCCCCACGTACCGGCTCAGGTGCTTCGCGCTCATCTGGTGGTACGTCCCGTAGTAGCCCCTCTTGAGCATCGCCCAGAAGCTCTCGATACCGTTCGTGTGGGCCTGCCCCCGGACGTACTCCCCGCCCGAGTGTCGGACCGTCTCGTGAGGGCGCGGGAGCCCGACGTACGCGCCGTACTCGTCCGTGTAGACCTGCGCGCCCTCCGCCGTCCGCTCCCAGACGACTCCCGGAGCGTGATGTTCACCGCAGGGTCGATCACGGATGGCTGACTGTCTGAGGGCAGTCCTCCTTCAATGCCGTCGGAGTTGCGGCGTGGCGGTGAGAGAGCCTCCCTGCGTTTCGGTCGGCGTGTAGACTGAGGATGCGTGGGAGCGAGAGTGATGACGACAACGACGACGACCGAGGCGAGTCTGCTCACCGCCGAGGATCTGCTGCGGCTGTGCAGCGAGGGCCTGCGCGGCGAACTGATCCGGGGGGTGCTCTGCGAGACCATGTCGGCAGGACAGGAACACGGCGAGATCGCGATGAAGCTGGGGGCTGCGTTGCTAGGCTTCGTTGGGCCACGCGGGCTCGGGCGGGTGATGGGTTCCGACTCGGGCGTGTGGCTTGAGCGGGAGCCCGACACGGTGCGCGAGCCCGATGTAGCCTTCTTCTCGGCAGGGAAGATCCCCATGGACGTGCGCGTCACGGGCTATGCCGAGGTGACCCCCGACCTCGTTGTAGAGATCGCCTCCCCGACCGACAGCCGGCGCGAGGTGCACGACAAGGCCCATATGTGGCTGAGTCACGGCGTGCGCCTCGTCTGGGTCGTGCACCCCGATACCCGCACCGTGGACGCCTACCGCCAGGATGGGGACGCCGCAACCCTGTCCGAGACCGATGCTCTCGACGGGCTGGACTTGCTGCCGGGCTTCACGTGCGCGCTGAGTACCGTCTTCGGCCCGCGCCCTGTTGAGGAGCGCGCGGGACAAGACGAAGCGTGACGGCGAGCGCGACCGACCCGCCGCTGGCGAGCCAGAGCCGCCGCCTCGCCGGAGCCGTGCTCGACATCGCCCTGTTCGTGCTCACGCTCGGTATCGGCTGGGTCATCTGGTACCTGGTGGCAGCGCGGAACGGGCAGAGCCCGGCGAAGCGGTTGCTGGGCACGCGTGTCATCCGCGAGGGCGGCTCCGTGGCCACCCTGGGCTGGATGCTCATTCGCGACCTCGCGGTGCGCGTCATCGCCTTCGGCGCCGTCAACCGGGTGCTGGTGGCCATCCTCGGCGAGGAGGCGGGCGGCACGATCTACGGGCTGGCGTTCGTGGTGGCGGCGCTGTGGTGCGTGTGGGACGCCAGCCACCAGTGCCTGTGGGACAAGATCGTGCGCACCCGCGTCGTCTACGGCCGCCCCTGATCAGGCGTCATCCCCTCCCGGGCCGAAAAAGACCGGCCGAAGACCCACCCGCGCCGACCCTGCGCCCGCCACGTGCGCGTCTGCCCGGCGACCGGCTGGGTGGCCGCCTCTCCGTGGCCACCCAGCTGCAAGCACATCCCGGGACGCTGTCCACCCTGCGACGGAGCGTCAGGCTAGTAGAGGCGCTCCCGGTTGGCCTCGTCCTCGGAGGCGTCGATCTCGGCGGCGTCGGCGCCGCGGATCTGGTCGGCCAGCACCTGCCCGTAGCTGGGGTAACAGGCGCGATCGACCTGCGCGTCCCCGTCCCACAGCCGCGAGCGGATGAGGGAGCGCCCGCAATGCAGGAACGCCTCCTCGACGCGCACCCGCAGGCCGGAGAGCGGGGCCTTGCCTCCCACCGAGAGCGGCGCGAGCAGTTCCCGGTCGGTCACGATCTCGGCCCTGCCGCTGACGCGCAGGGTCTCGTTCATCCCCGGCACCAGGAACAACAATCCCACCTCGGGGTGGGCGAGGACGTTCTGGAGCGAGTCGACCTGGTTGTTACCCGGACGGTCGGGGACGAGCAGGGTGCGCTCGTCGAGCACCGCCACGAAGCCGGGCGGGTCGCCGCGCGGCGAGGTGTCCGCCCGCCCGTCGGCCCCGAAGGAGCTGATCACGCAGAAGGGGGAGAGCTCGATGAAGGCGCGGCAGTGGCGGTCGAGATGGTCGAGCACCTTCTGCTGCGCCCGCGGGGCGGGCTCGCGGTAGGTCCCGCGCAGCTGGGACTGGTTCGTGATCGCCATCGCCGCCTCCCGTCGCCCGGAATGCTGTCGCCATCGATTATGCACTGCTCCGGCACCCGCCGTCAGGGCCGGTCTGCACGTTACTGGTAGATGACGATGTCCGGCGGGTGGTCGAGGGCCTGCACCTCCTCCGGGCTCATGACGGGCGTGTCCTGGATGAAGAAAAGTTTGAAGGCGGGGCGCTCCGAGGGCGCGGCCAGCGCCCAGCGCTCGTAGCCCGCCACCTTGATGGCGGCGAGCCCGAAGCCGTCCACGTCGATGGAAATCTCGACCTCCGGGTAGTCCTCGACGGACTCGCGGTCGAGGAGCATCCAGTCCGTGAACTGGTGCACCATCAGGATCTTGGGGGGCAGGTCCTCCTCGCGCACGAGCTCGGCGAGGTAGCGCTGCACCTCGTTCACCTGCTCGCCCGTGATGGAACCGATCGCGAGTCCCGGTCCCACACCGAGGTGCTCCGTCGCGAACTCCGGGTCGAGGGCGACGTGCACGAAGGGCTCGCGCAGGAAGGGCTCCAGCCGCCGCACCTCGGTGAGGGGGTCGCTCCAGCCGATCTGGGTGTCGAGGAAGAGCAGCGGGCCGTGCTCGCGGGCGGCCTCGACGTACTCCGCGATGCGCTCGTGCTCGAGGTGGCGCAGCCACTCGCCCTCTGGGGTC
>JAJDYW010000008.1 GCA_022824925.1 Dehalococcoidia bacterium
GATGATCGCCGCGCCGCGAGGCGACGAGGGCCTCCCCGACGGCACCGTCGACCTGACGTTCCACGGCTCGGCGGGCCAGTCCTTCGGCGCATTCCTGGTGCGCGGCGTGGGCCTCCACCTCGTCGGCGAGGCGAACGACTACGTCGGCAAGGGGATGGGCGGCGGCGAGATCACGATCCGCCCGGCCGCCGAGGCCGGCTTCCCCTCGCACGAGGGCGTGCTGGTCGGGAACACCGTCCTCTACGGCGCCACCGGGGGGAACCTCTTCATCGCGGGGCGGGCCGGCGAGCGCTTCGCCGTGCGCAACTCGGGCGCGCGCGCCGTGGTCGAGGGGATCGGCGATCACGGCTGCGAGTACATGACCGACGGCGTCGTCGTCATCCTCGGCACGACGGGCCGGAACTTCGGTGCCGGCATGTCGAACGGCGTCGCCTTCGTTCTCGACGAGGCGGGCGACTTCCGGACGCGCGTGAACCCGGAGCTGGTCGGGCTGGAGCAGGTGACCACGCCGGAGGGCGTGGAGCTGCTCGAGACGCTGATCCAGCGCCATCTCGAGCTCACGGGCTCGGCCCGCGCCGCCCAGATCCTCAACGACTGGCGGCACTACCTGCCGCAGTTCTGGCGGGTGGCGCCGAAGTTCGCCGTCACCGAGGACGGCGCGATGGTCGTCGTGCGGCGCCATCTCCGGACGCTCAGGGCGATGCAGGGCACGGCCCCCGCCGCCGTCAGGCGCTAGCTGTACTGCCCACGGACGTCTGAGACACGACTGACGGGCGGGAGGCCGCCGAGTGAGCCGTGGGGACGGCGCCTGTTGTACCACCTCAGCCACCCGGGGAGGGCGCGCGTACGGTGCGCGCTCGTCGGGTAGGCGAAGGCGTACGCCCAGCTGCGCAGCAGGATCTGGATGAAGCGCTCCGCCTTCCCGTTGGTGCGAGGCGTGTAGGGACGCGTGCGGAGGTGCCTGAGGCCGCGCTCGGCGCAGCGTGCCCGCCAGGCGTCCGACACGTAGGCGGGCCCATTGAGTTCCTAACGGATGTCAAGCCCCGACGAGAGGCTGTAGCGTAGCCGGCGGACGGGCCGGCGCCGGAGCGCCGTGCGACTCCTGACCGCGGCGGCCCGTCCTCTTGCTCGCGCCGGCGCGGGGACCGCGGCGTTGGCGGCGGACCTCGGCGGGGACGCTGTAGCGCTCGGCGACGATGCTGCGGCCCTCCTCTGCGGAGACGGGGCGTCCGTTGCAGTCTCGGATGACGTAGCGCTCTCCGCGCCGCCAGCAGGCCACGATGCGCGTGAGCAGCGTCGTGGCGATGTGGCAGAGCGCGGAGTTGTGATGCTTGCCGGCCGTGACCATGAGCCGCTGATAGCGAGCGGCGAGCGTGGGATCGATGCGCCGCGCGTGGTCGGCGGCGATGAAGATCGCCTCCCGCAACGCGGCGTCGCCGCGGCGGGTCGGTGGGCCGTGACGGCCGCTCACGCCGGAGGCGTTGAGCGAGGGCACCAGCCCACTGAAGGAGCGCACCCCGGCGAGGGTGCGGAAGCGGTTGGGGTCGCCGAGGCGGGCGAGGATCTGGGCGCCGGTGACGGCCCCGACGCCGGGCGCCGAGGTGACGATCGCCTCGGGGTCGGCCTCGTCGAGGAGGATGGCGATGCGCTCGCTGAGCGCGGCGACGTCCTCACCGAGGGAGAGGGCGATCCTGGCTTCGATGGCGATGTCCTCGGCGAGCTGGTCGAAGTCGAACGCGTCCTCCCAGAGCGCGAGCGTCTCCGCCGCCGCGGCGAGCAGCGCCTCCGCCTGCTCGATGCCCCACTGGCCACGCGAGTGCCGGTGGAGAAAGCGTCCGAGCCGCGTCCGCCCGAGCCGTCTCACGGTGTCTGGACAGGCATATCCGGCGGCGAGGAAGCGCAGCGGGGTCTTGTTGGCGAGGTCGGCGCGGAAGGCCTCCACCCACTGCGGCCCCAGGAGTTCGAGCAGCGCGTCGAGCCGTGCCAGCGACTTCGTGCGGCGCTGCACCAGGCTCTGGCGCAGCCTCGTTGCGCGGCGCAGGGGGTCGCCCGGCCCGAGGCCGTGCTCATCGTGTAGACCCTCGGGGTGGAGCAGCGGGAGTCGTGCGAGCAGGCGCGAGTCCAGGCGGTCGGTCTTGGCGTGCTTGTGGTAGTAGTCGCGCAGGTCCGCCGCGCGTTCCGGCGGAACCAGCACGACCCGCGCGCCGCGGCGGCGGAACCACGCGGCCAGCGGAACCCAGGCGTTGCGCGTGGGCTCGAGAATCACGACCAGCTCGCCGGCGTCGACCTCGTCAGGCAGCATCGCCCACAGCCGTTCGAGGTCCTCGGCTCCGGTGCGGAAGCGGCGTCCACTCCAGAGGAATCGTCCGCTCGCGTCGCTCAGGCTCGCCTGGTGGGCAGCGCGGGATGCGACGTCGATCCCCAGCCAGTACTGCATACGCTCCGTCCTCTCATGCACCCCCGCCGTGCCGTCGGTCCGTGCTGGCCACCGGGAGAGGACGTCGTACCGGACATTCGCTAACAGGGATCCGGGCAGATGCGCCCGGTCACCGGGTTCCCAACAGGACGCTTCGTCCCCGGCGGTGGCCCCGCCTGCCTCGTGGTCAACGGTCAGGAGTCGCCGTGCGCTCCGGTCAGTCAATCAACAACGGCAGGCAGGCACCGGACCCTCTGATCCTGAGACCGGCCGGCCGGTCCGGCCAGCATCTGGAGGGCGCACCCAGATTGAATGTC
>JAJDYW010000037.1 GCA_022824925.1 Dehalococcoidia bacterium
TGCCTGCTCGCGACGGCGGTGTCCAAGGCGCGCCATCCCGGCCCACCACCCCAACGGCGGCGCGAACCCTGTACCATGCGCTGCCCATGCCGGACGAGTACTCCGCCATTCGCCAGCTCGCCGAGCGCTACGTCGACGCCGTCAACCGCCGCGACCAGGACGCATGGCTGGCGACGTGGGCGCCGGAAAGCGTGTTCGATTACGGGCGCGACGATCCGCCCCGCGGCCACAACGCGCTGGCCCGCTTCTGGGACATGTCAGTGGAGGGGATGGAGGTTCTCATGTCCGTCACCTCCGGCGTCGTTGAGCGCGTCGAGGGTGACACAGCCAAGGCACGGTGGTACCACACGGAGTACGTCCAGCGGGGCGTGGCTACACCCCTGACCGGCCTGACCCTGTACGAAGACAATGTTGTGCGTATCGACGGGGAGTGGCGCTTCGCGCTGCGAGAGCACTACGTGCTCTTCAGCGCCGAACTGGAGGGATCCTTCTACCCCTACGACCCGCGCTGAACGCGACCAACAGCGGCCCGCTGGCGCAAGAGCGCACAGGGCACACGACATCCGGAGGAACGCAATGGGGAAGCCAACAGTCGAGGACTACACCGCCATCCGCATGGTGGCCGAGCGCTACGTCGACGCGGTCAACCGCTTCGATGCCGAGGCCTGGGGCCAGACGTGGGCGCCGGACGGCGAGTGGAACGTGGGCGAGGTCCACAAGGGCCGCGAGGTGATGGTGCCGCTCTGGACGCAGATCATGGGCAGCATCCCGAACGTCTACATGCACGTGTACTCGGGCGTCGTCGATGACGTGACGGGGGACACGGCGCGGGGCCGCTGGTACATGGGCGAGTTCCTGAACATGGCGGACGGTTCGCGCTCGATGAACTCGATCTGCTACGTGGATACGTACACGCGCATCGACGGGCAGTGGTACATCCAGACGCGGGAGTTCCAGGCGCTGTACCGGGGCCCGGCCGACCTGAGCGGCGAGTTCGCGAAGATCGCGGTCCCGGTCTAGGTCCTACCAGAGACCAAGCGTTTGACCCTGAGCGGCCGGGGGCCGCTCAGGTTTGGCGTGCGCGGCGGCGGATGCCAACAACCCCGGCGCCACCGAGAAGCGCGATCGCAGCCGCCATCAAACCTGTGACCCATGGTGGCGGGGTGGATCCCCCTTCCCTTCGGGATTCGGAGGACGAGACTTCCGGGCTCGGCACGGGCTCTGGCTCGTCCACCGCATTTGCGGCTTCGGTGTCAACCCCGGGAGCCTCCGTGGCTTCCGCCATCCGCCTGATCTCCCCCGTCCAGGGATGCGGACCAACCGTGCCGGGCTCAGGAACCTGTCCTCCCCCCAGACTCTCCAGGTCCTCCTGTGCGTCAAGAACAAAAGCCGTCGAACGAGAGGCAACGTGGTATGTGTCGTGGCGAATGGAGGCGTAGACGAGGTATGTCCGTCGCTCTTCAAGGGGGTAATCGCAAGGCAGGCCGGAGACAACGTAGAGGGTCTCGGCCACGGGCCCTTTCCACACCTGAGACGCCTCGAAGGTAAGGATCTCTCCCCAGGCGGGGAGAGCCTCTATCGACACCAGGTAACCGACGAATACCACATCAGCCAGCTCAAACGCTTCCCTGGGAGCCGGCCGTGAATATTCCAACAAGCACGCGCTGGCTGAGGGTGGCCGGACCGCCGCTGTGAGGCCGACCACCAGCGCGACTGCCAGCAGAGGGAGGAGCCAACGTCGCATAGGGGCAGGGTAGCAGTGGGGGCAAGGGGGACGAGGACGCCGCCTATACTGGCGCCCGCCATGGCCGCCTCTGACTCGAGCCGCAAGACCGTCTACCTGGCGAGCCCGTACGGGTTCTCGGAGCAGCAGAAGTCGTTGCTGCTGCCGCGGCTCGTCGAGGCGCTGGAGGGGCTGGGATTGGAGGTGTGGGAGCCGTTCGCGCGGAACAACCAGGTCGACCTGAGCGAGGAGGGCTGGGCGTGGCGCATCGGGCAGGCGGACTTCCGCGACGTGCGCGAGGCGGACGGCATCTTCGCGGTTGTGAACGGGGTGCCGCCGGACGAGGGGGTCATGGTCGAGCTGGGGATGGCGATCGCGCTGGGCAAGCCGACGTTCCTCTTCCGGGACGACTTCCGGCGGGCAACGGACAGCGAGGAGTACCCGCTCAACTTGATGCTCTTCACGGGGCTGCCCCAGGAGGGCTGGCGCGACTCGTGGTACGAGTCGGTCGAGGAACTGGCGGACCCGGGGAAGGCGCTCGCCCGCTGGGCGCATGAAGGCTGACCGGACGCGCGCTACGGCTTCGTCGCCTCGATGAGGTAGAGGGCGGCGTGGAAAGCCAGGTCCCCGCCCGCGTCCAGTCTCCGCTGGAGGGCGAGCAGGTAGGGAAGGTGCGTCTTCACGGTGAAGCCGGGCACCTCCCAGGGCGTGGCCTTGAGGTAGTAGACGATGGCGCCGACGTCGGTGAACGCGAGCCTGCCCTCCCACTCCTCAGCGTGGGCGATGGTGAGGCCGGCCGCTTCCAGCAAGGGCACGTACTTCGCCGGCGTTGCATCCGGCCACCGGGGCTCGGCATCGAAGGCGGCCAGCAGATCCCAGGCCCACATCCCGTGGACCTGCTGCGTGAGGAAGGACCCACCGCCTGCGAGCACGCGAGCGACCTCGTGTGCGTTGAAGGCGGCGTGCCGGTTCAGAACGAGGTCCAACTCGCCATCGGCGAAGGGCATGGGGGCCGTGTCGGAGACTGCCGCCCTCACAACCGTCGCGCCAGCGGGCGCCAGCCGCGCGGAAGCCAGTTCGTAGTTGGGCGGATAGTCCTCGGTGGCGACGACTTTCGCGGGCCAGTGGTCCCGCAGGGTGAGGAGCTGCTCGCCGCCGCCCGTATCGAGGTCGACAACCGACGAGTACCGTCGCATCAGCTCGGCTGCACGGTCGAGGTACGACCAGGGCTCCTGCTCCACGACCATGCGTCCGTCGAGGTGGGAGAAGTCCCAGCCGGCGAACGGCTGCTGCTCTTCCCGCAGCCAGCCTTCGATCAGATCGTCGGGCGAGACGGCCATAGGCTCAGCCGCGGCCTAGTAGAGCATCCGCCCTTCGATCTGGGCCGTGGTGATCCAGACCTCGATATCGCGGATGGCCTGGGCCATGGCCTGGCCGATGAGGTCGAGCTTGCGGACCTGCTCGATGCGGGGCGTAGCCTGCTCGAGCTCCCGCTTGGAGAGCAGCTCGCGGAAGATCTGGCAGGCATCGACGAGGCAGATCATGACGACGTCGCGGGGGTCGGGAATCTCTTCGCTGAAGAGGACGCCCATGAGGCGCAGCTTCACCTCGCGCTCGGCCTTGCCATCGACCATGGGGTAGCGGCGCGAGCGGAAGACCCAGAGGAAGCGGTCGTCCTGGCGCTCGAGGATGCCGCCTTCGACGAGACGGCGGAGGCACTCCTCGCGCAGCTCGGGGGCGCGCTGGGCGACCTTCTCGACCCAGTAGCGGGGATCGCGCGTCTCGTCCGCGGCGATCTCGGCGAGGGTGGGGTCGAGGAGACTGTCGCCGAGGGGGGTGGAGTCGACGAGGATGAGGTTCTCCAGGTCGGTATCGATGCGGTTCTCCAGGGCAAGGTCCATAAGCACGGCACCGGCGAGGGCCCGGTCGACGGACCAGTTGGGCACGGGGACGAAGGAACCGTCTTCGTCGCGCAGCAGGAGCAGGATGATCTCTTCGGCGAATCGCAGCATCGGTATCTAGCGCCTCCCTACAGGAGCAATGCTACACCGCCACCGGCTAGCGGCCCGGAGGGGGGAGTAAGCGGCCTGACGGGGGCGCCGTCACCCCCCGGCGCCTGCCGGCGTAACCGGCAGGACCTCGACGGTGGCGGAGCAGCCGGGCACGTCGCGGAGCCTGGCGTCGCAGGTCAGGAGGGGAGCGTCCAGGACCTCGGCGAGAGCGAGGTAGAGGGCGTCGTAGACCGTCGCGTTGTCGCGCAACTCGAAGGCGCGCGGCAGCAGCCATCCGTGGGCGTAGCGGCGAATTGGAAGGTCGATCAGCACGTCGAGATGAGCGCTGGTCCGCGGTGCCGGCGCCTCCCGCCGAAGCACGAGGCGCCGCAACGCCTGTCCAACCTCGGCATCAACCAGGTGCGGGGCGCAGACCTCGTTGCCCTGGTCGATGTGCCTCTTCAGCGCCATGCCCGCGGGCTCGTCGCGATTAAGGAGCAGCTCGACCACCAACGAGGCGTCGGCAACGATCACCGCGAGTCACGTTCCGCCCGGATCATCTCAACCGACGTCTCGGTAGTGGTGACGGGCTCCAGCGCGTCGAGCCGTGCCATCAGCTCCTCGATTTCGGGAACCTCGAGCGAACGCCTGATCTCCCGCAGCAGGTAGTCGGAGAGGGTCATGCCGGCGCGGGCGGCGCGGGCCTTGGCCTCCCGGTGCAGCTCGTCGGGCACGTTGCGGATCTGGATCATCTTCGGCATGTGCTCCACATTATCACATGTGGAGCACATGCACGGCCGAACCGGACGCGGTCAGGCCTCCGCGGGGGCTTGCTCCTGGTCCGGTTCGGGCGGGGGTGGCGGGGCCATCTCGGCGACTTCCTCGGGCATGAGGATGAACTCCGGATACGCCTCGATCCCGAGCTCGCCGGCATCCTGGCCAAGCTGCTCGACCTCGGCCGAGACACGCGCCTGGACGGTCATGGCGAGGCCGCGCCACAGCACGTAGGAGACGATGAACACGAAGGCGCCGATGGCCGCGACGCCCGCGATCTGCGCGCCGAAGTCGCCTCCGGCGGCGATGCAGACGGCGAGCGTTCCCCAGATACCGGCGAAGAGGTGGGCAGGCACGGCGCCCACGACGTCGTCGAGCCGCAGCCTCTCGAGGAGCCTGATACCGAGGGTGCAGATGACGCCGCCGATGGCGCCGATGATGATCGCCCACCAGTGGTCGGTCATGGTGGGGCCGGCGGTGATGGAGACGAGGCCGGCGATAGCGCCGTTCAGCCCGGCGAAGAGGTCGATACGGCGCAGGACGAAGCGCGAGATGGCGAGCGCGGCCATGACCCCGGCGGCCGCCGCAAGGTTGGTGTTGACGAGCACGTGGGACATGGAGACGGCGTCGATGGCGCTGGCGATGGCGAGCTGCGACCCACCGTTGAAGCCGAACCAGCCGAACCAGAGGATGAAGACGCCCAGCGTGACCACGAGGATGTTGGAGGGCGGGGTGGGCTTGACCGTGCCGTCGGCGCGGAACTTGCCGAGGCGCGGCCCCACGACGAGGATGCCCGCGAGCGCGGCCCAGCCGCCTACGCCGTGCACGATGGTGGAACCGGCGAAGTCCTGGAAGCCAAGGTCGGCGAGCCACCCGCCGCCCCAGGTCCACGCTCCCACGATGGGGTAAATGACGCCGGTCAGGGCCAGGACGAACAGGAAGAAGGGCCACATCTTCACGCGCTCGGCGAGGGCGCCGGAGACGATCGAGGCGGCGGTGGCGACGAAGACCATCTGGAAGAACCAGTCCGACATGGTCGCGTAGCCATCGCCCACGACCTCGCCGGCGTTGTCGGCGCCATCGAGGAGGGCGATCTCGGCGTCGGAGGCCTGGTAGAGGAGGTTGAAGGACCCGATGAAGTCGCCCACGACATCGACGTACATGAGGTTGTAGCCAATGACGAAGTAGGCGAGCCCGGCGATGGAGTAGAGGCCGATGTTCTTCAGGCAGATCATCGAGGCGTTCTTGGTGCGCACGGAGCCGGACTCGAGCATGGTGAAGCCGGCGCACATCCACATGACGAGCGCGCCCCAGAGGAGGAAGGCGAAGGTGTTCAGGACGAAAGCGGTCTCGCCCTCGACGCCCGCCGCCTCGGCAATGGCCGGGCGGCCGATCAGGACCGCGGCACCGCCCGCGCCGACGAGGGCAAGAATGGCGACCGGGAGACGATACCGACTGACTATGGCGCTCATCGAGAGCCCTCCCCTGGCGTGCCGGGAGACTACAGGAACCCGATGCGCCCCGGAGGTAAGCGAGTACACGGGGCGCGACCGCCCCGGACTGCCGCCGCTAGGCGCCGGGGGGACGGTAGGGAACGTCGCGCGCGATGGCCTCGTCGACGGTCTCGGGGGTGACCAGCACCGTGACGCTCACGTCGAGGGATCCGGCAGCGCCGATCGCGAGGGACACGGCGGTCGCGGCCGTGTCGTCGGGGAGGTCGGCGGTGATGAAGAGGTCGTTCTTGCCGAATGCGTAGTAGAGGGACTCGAGGGCGCCACCGGCCCCCTCGATCGTTTCGGCGAGGGCGGCCCTGCGGCCGGTGCCCCCTTCCTTGACCAGGCCCGCCAGCCCGGTCTGCGTGTAGCTCGCCTGGAACAGGTACTTGCCCATCGTTCCCACCTTCCTTGGATAGTGCCCTCATGCCTACCAGCGCACGGGGAGGGCGGTCAAGGGGGGACCCCCCTGAGTGGCTGCGCACGCCACCGTCCGTGACCGGTGCGTTGGCCCGGGAGACTGCACAACGAACGCTCGAGCGGCCGGTTGCGCTCCCGGCGCAGGCCGCGTCGATCGCCGGGCCCTGCCCCTGCGGTTTCGTCCTGACATTCCCTCCGAACGGACGGGGTAATTCGGGGGGACTGCTGCTAGAGTCCCGCCATGGACGGCAAGGGCCAGCGTCGAGCCGGATTCCCCAGGCTGATACGGATCGCTGCCAGCCTCGGACTCGTCGCGACCGCCGCCGCCGTGGGTGTCGCGGGGGCGCTGGTCGCCTACGCCTTCCTCGCTCCGCTCGACCCTCTCGACGAGCGAGCGCCGGTTGCCGGCACGCTCATGGTCGACAGGCACGGGACGCTCCTTGCGCGGGACAGCTCGGAGGGGATCCGCGTTCCCGTGGCGCTCGATCAGGTTGCGCCGCTTGCCGTGGCCGCCACCATCGCGGCGGAAGACCAGCGGTTCTGGCACCACTTCGGCGTTGACCCGCTGGCAGTCGCCAGCGCGCTGGGCGAGTCTCTCACCGACGGCGGGCGGCCACGCGGGGCCTCGACGATCACGCAGCAGGTAGCGCGGCAGCTTTACCTCGATGACGGGTCGCCCGCGCTGCTGCGAAAGGCGCGGGAGGCGCTCACGGCATTCCAGCTCGAAGCGCGCTACCCGAAGTCCGCCCTCGTCGAGGCCTACCTGAACCACGTCTACTACGGGCGCGGGGCGTATGGCATCGAGGCGGCCGCGCGGGTCTACTTCGGGGTGAGCGCGCGCAACCTCGACCTCGCGCGGGCGAGCTACCTCGCGGGGCTCCCCCAGCTGCCCGGCATCTACGGGGAGGCAGCCGACGCGGGAGGGGCGCTGGCGCGGCAGCAGTACGTGCTGGAGCGTCTGGTCGCAACGGGCGCCATCACGGGGGCGCAGGCGGACGAAGCCGCCGCCGCGACGCTCGGCTTCGTGGCGACGGTTGAGCCGGAGCTCGCGCCGCACTTCACCCGGATGGTCGAGGACGAGCTGGCCGCCATCCGCCCCGATCTCGCGGGACGGCCCGGGTTGGTGGTCGAAACGACGCTGGACGCGACGCTGCAGCGCGAGGCCAACCGCTCGGTGGGCGCCCACCTTGGACGCGTGGCCGACCGCAACGCGGGCAACGGGGCCGTCGTCGCGCTCGATGCGGACAGCGGGGCGGTGGTAGTGCTCGTGGGCAGCGCCGACTTCGCGGAAGAGGAGGCGGGGCAGGTCAACATGGCGGTCGCGCTGCGGCAGCCGGGATCGGCGCTCAAGCCGTTCCTCTACGGCGCCGCCTTCGAGCAGGGCTATACGGCGGCGACGCCCCTGCTCGACGTGCCGTCAAGTTTCGCCACGGCGGATGGCGCCTTCCGGCCGATCAACTACGACCACCGCTTCCGCGGCCCGACGCCGCTGCGCACGGCGCTGGCGTCGTCGCTGAACGTCCCCGCCGTGCGCACACTCGACGACCTCGGCATCGAGGCATTCCTCGAGGTCGCGCACCGTCTCGGCCTGCGCGACTTCGGGGCGGCAGAGGCGTACGGCCTCGCGGTCGTGCTGGGGGCGGCGGAGGTGCGGTTGCTCGACCTGACGGCCGCGTACGGCGCCCTCGCTGCGGGAGGCCTCCGCGCCGAGCCGTACACGATCGAGCGGGTGCGAGTGGCGGCGACGGGCGAGGTGCTCTACGAGCGCGAGGCGCCCGTGCGGGAGCGGGCGATCGCCGCCGAGCACGCCTTCCTGCTGGCCGACATCCTCAGCGACCCGTTCGCACGGGCGCCCGCGTTCGGCTTCCACACCGCCCTCGACACGCCGTTCCCGGCGGCGGTGAAGACCGGCACGACCTCGCAGTTCCGCGATAGCTGGGCGGTCGGGTTCACGCCGGAGCACGCGGTGGGCGTCTGGGTGGGGAACGCCGACGGCGAGCCCATGATCGACCTGCCCGGCCTGGAGGGGGCGGCGCCGATCTGGCGCGACGTCATGGTCGCGGTCTCGGCGGACCGGCCCGAGCGTGACTTCGTGCCCCCGCCCTCGATGGTCTCCGTGACCGTCTGCCAGCCCACCGGGTTGCTGCCCGGCCCGCACTGCCCGTCGCCCGCAGGCGAGTGGTTCATCGCGGGGACGGAGCCGGGCACGACGGAGACGTACTACCTCCGCGATGCCGGCGGGAGGCTCGTGATCGACCCGCCGGTGGAGGCGCGGGCCTGGGCCGCGGACGCGGGTCTGCGCCTGGCGGGCGTGGCGGACGGCGCGGCGGGAACGGGCCTCACGATCGTGCAGCCGGCGCGGGGCGCGGTGCTCTTCCTGGCGCCGGAGCTACCGGCCCAGGAGGCGGTCCTGCGCGTGTCCGCGCCCGCCGCCGCGGAGCGCATCGAGTTCCTCATCGACGGGGAGCTCGTGGGCCGCGCCAGCGGGCCCGACGCCCGTCTCCTCTGGGAGCTGACACCGGGCGTGCACACCCTCCGGGTCGTGGCCGTCCTCGCGAGCGGGGGCACGGAGACGGCAACGACGCGCTTCGAGGTGCGTGAGCCATGATGGGCGCGTTGCGATCGCGAATCGGGGGAGTGCCCCGGCGCAGGGGGGCCGCGGTCGCGGGGGCGATCGTCGTGACGGCGGCGCTGCTGGCCCTCGCGTTCTGGCGGAACAGCCTGGGGACGGAGGAGCCCGCGCCCGCCGCCGCGGCCGAGGCCACCCCGGTCGCCACGACGGCGGCAGACCCCGCCGCAACGGCCTCCCCGGCCTCCGCCGCCCGCGCGGCCACGCCATCCCCGGCGGCGGCGCAGTCGCCGACCGCGGCCGGGACTCCCGCGGAGGAGGAACCAGCGCTGGTATCGGTCTCGCCGGGAGGGCTGGTGCCACGCCTGGCGACGATCACGGTCGCGTTCCAGGAGCCCCCGGAGACGGCCGAGGGAGCGCGGATCGTGTCGATCGAGCCGCCCATCGAGGGCTCCTTCGCGTGGGTGGACGAGCGCACGCTGCTGTTCCAGCCTGCATGGCCGGGCTGGCTGCGGGGCCAGTCGTACGAGGTCACCGTCAAGGCGGCGGGGGCGGGCCTGCCCGACGACCACGTGCACGCCTTCACGGTCGAAGGGCAGCTCGAGGTGGCGTACGTCATCCCCGCCGAGGGGGACCGGGAGGTGCCGGCGAACGCGCAGATCCTCGTGCAGTTCAACCGCTCGGTGGCGGCGCTGACGGTCCTGCAGGAGGGGCCGGGGCCGGAGGTGCTCGAGATCGATCCGCCGTTGGAGGGGCGGGGCGAGTGGCTCAATACCTCGCTCTACCGCTTCATCCCGACGGCGCTGGCGGCGAGCACGGAGTACCGGATTCGCATCCCCGCCGGCCTGACCTCCGCTGCGGACGGCGTGCTGCTGGAGGATCACGAGTGGAGCTTCCGCACGATCGGGCCGGCGGTCACGAGCGTCTGGCCGGGGGACAACACCAGGTACGTGGAGCTGGATACCGAGGTCGTGATCCGGTTCAACCAGCCAATGGACCGGGCTTCGGTGGAGGCGGGCGTCAGCCTCCGGCGGCCGTTGCCTTTGTACTCCACGACGGACGAGCTGCTGGACCCCCTGGGCCTGTTCGAGCTCGACCCCACGCTGGGCGAGGCCGTTTCCATCCAGTACGAGTGGGACGACACGAGCACGGGCGTCACGCTGCGGCCGGTCGCCGAGCTCGACCTGAGCAGGAGGTACGAGGTGGTCGTGCCCGCGGGCCTGCTGGGGGCCAGCGGCTGGGCCACGCCCACGGGCCTGGAGTCGCAGTTCCGGACGGTGGACTACCCGAGGCTCGTAAGAACCTGGCCTGGCAGAGGGGAGACCTCCGCCCGCCTCTACTACTCCTACTACTACGACGGCTACAACTCCATCGAGCTCGAATACAACAACCCGATGGACGGCGAGTCCTTCGAGGGAAGGGTTGCGATCAGCGGGATCGACGAGGAGGACATCTGGATCTCCACAGGCGGACGGAGGGTGTCCATCGAGGCCCCGCTGGAGTACTCGACGGGCTACACGGTGACGATCGCGGAGGGGGTGCGGGACCGGGGCGGGCGCGTCCTGCCCGCGTACGAGTTCTCCTTCACGACGCAAGCGCCTCCCGAGCCGAGTCCGCGGCTCTGGTTCCCGATGCCGGGCCGGTTCGTGACCTACTCGGCCTCGGCCGACGCGGAGATCTACTTCCACTCCCAGCACTACTCGCGCGTCCTGTTCAAGCTGCACCCGTTGACGGATGCCGAAGCGGTGATGCTGCTGCGCCGCGGGTACATCGACAGGTGGGGATACGACGACGAGGGGGACTACCGCTGGATCCCCTTCGAACCCTCGCTCCCGGAGCGGCGGAGCTGGTGGCACGACATCCCAGCGGAGCAGAAGGAAACGCTGCAGCTCCACTCGACCTCCCTGGGCGAGGGCGAGCCTCTCCCCGAGGGCGACTATCTGCTCGTCGCCGGTGGCGAGAAGTACGTGCTCAGCGTGGTCGACACGGCAATCGTGACGAAGCAGTCGTACGACGAGCTGCTGGTCTGGGCGCTCGACTACGAGACGGGCGAGCCGTTGCCGGGCGAACCGGTCGCGGTGGAGGGGGACGTGGCCACAACCGACGGCGACGGGCTCGCGCGCCTGGATTTCGGCTACGGGCGGGACCGCTACGGGAGCAGGTACCTCGCCCGGACGACGGCGGGCGGGCGGCACGGCACGAGCCTGTCGGACTGGGACTACGGCAGTGAGCCGTGGCAGCTCGACATCCCCGTGTACGAGTTCCGGCCAAGCCTGCGGGGCCACCTCTACACGGACCGGCCCATCTACCGGCCGGGGGAGACGGTCCACTTCAAGGGCGTCGTGCGCTTCGATGACGACGCCGCGTACTCGCTGCCCTCCCAGGACCTCGATCTCGTGGTGACCGTGCGCGACCCCCGCTACACGGAACTCCCGGAGATACGGGTGCGGTTGAACGACCTGGGGACCGTCGCCGGCTCGATCGTTCTCCCGGAGGACGCGCCCACGGGCACCTATTACGTCGACTTGGAACGTGACGACAACGGCAGCCGGTACTGGATCAGGGGAACCTCGTTCACGGTGGCCGAGTTCCGCGTACCCGAGTTCCGCGTGGAAGTCGAGGCGGCGGGCAGGCACTTCATCAACGGCGAGACGATCCCGGCGGAGGCGATCGCGAGCTTCTTCTTCGGCGGGCCCGTGGGCGAGGCGGACGTTGAGTGGGCGGCGCTGGCCTCCCCCGCCGGCTTCTCCGTGCCCGGCTACTGGGGCTATTCGTTCCACGCCTACGACTACTACTACGACTACTGGTACGACCGGTCCGTTCGCTCGCAGGGCTCGGCCCGGACGGACGCCTCGGGCGTCGCTCGCTTCGACGTTCCAGCCGAGATATGGGCCTCGGAGGGTCCGCAGCGGTTCACCATCAGCGCGACCGTGATCGACGCGAACGCGCAGGCAGTCGCGGGGAGCACGGACGTGACGGTTCACCCGGCACGCTGGTACGCGGGCATCCGGCCCGAGTCGTACGTCGCGAAGGCGGGCGAGGCCACGACGGTGCACCTCGTGACGGCGGACATCGAGGCGAACGTCGCCCCCAACCGGCCGGTCACGGTGCGCGCCATCCAGCGGGAGTGGGTCACGACGAAGGAACGCACCTCCCGCGGGCGCCGCTACTACAGCGAGCCGGTCGATACGGAGATCGAGACCTGGACGGTGACGACGGGTGCGGACGGCGAAGCCGCGGTCGAGTTCACCCCGCCCGAGGCAGGGACGTACCGGCTGGTGGCGGAGTCGGTGGACGAGGAGGGGCGGGTCGCCCGGTCGTCGCGCTTCCTGTGGGTGAGCGGCAGCCAGTGGGCGCGCTGGCGGGTGCGCACCGACGACACCATCGAGCTCATCGCCGACCGCGAGAGCTACCAGGTGGGCGATGTCGCCGAGGTCCTCGTGCCGGCGCCCTTCCCCGGCGCGACCGCCCTCGTGACGGTCGAGCGGGGTCGCGTCCTGAGCAGCGAGGTGCGCACCTTCGAGACCAACAGCGAGGTGCTGCGCATCCCCATCGAGGACCACCACGTGCCCAACATCTACGTGGGCGTCGTCCTCTACCGGCCCCCGACGGACGAGGACCCGCTCCCGCGCTACCACGTCGGGTACGTCGAATTGCCGGTCTCGACGGCCTCGCGCGAGCTGGAAGTGCGCATCGAGCCGGATCGCGAGCGGGCTATCCCCGGGGAGACGGTTCGGTACGAGGTCGAGGTGACCGACTGGCTGGGCCGGGGCGTGGAGACGGAGGTGTCGGTGGCGATCGTCGACGAGGCAGTGCTTTCGCTCGCGGACGAGGTGGGCCCCGACGGGATGGCGGCGTTCTGGTTCCAGCGCGCCCTGGGCGTCTTCACGGCCTCGTCGCTGTCGGTCTCGGTGGACCGAACGAACGACGTGATCAGCGAGCCGGAGGAGGAGGCGGTCGGGAAGGGTGCGGGCGCCGACCCGCGGGTGCGGTCCGAATTCCGGCACACGGCGCTCTGGATCGGGCAGCTCACGACCGACTCGAACGGGCGGGCCAGCTTCGAGCTGAAGCTCCCCGACAACGCGACCACGTGGCGGGCGCAGGCGCGGGCCGTGAGCGGGGCGCGCCAGTTCGGCGAGGCGACGAGCGAGCTGCTCGTGACGCAGCCACTGCTCGTCCGGCCCGCCCTGCCACGCTTCCTGCGGGTCGGGGACGAGGTGACGCTGCGCACGCTCGTCCGCAACGGCACGACGGCCGCCCGCGACGTGACCGTGACGCTCGCAGCCGAGGGCGTCGTCCTGGACGACGCCGCAACCCGCACGGCGCGCATCCAACCGGATGGGTCGACGATGTTCGCGTGGCCCGCGCGCGTAGTGGAGGCGGGCACGGCCACGATCCGGTTCACCGCCGTCACCTCGGGCGGTCACGGCGACGCCGTCGAGCTGAGCATCCCGGTTCACCTCGACGTGACGCCGGAGACGACGGCCACGGGCGGGGTGGTGGACGGGGCCGTGGCGGTCGAGGCGGTCTACCTGCCCGACTACGTGATCCCCGACAGCGGCTCGCTCGAGCTCTCGGTGCAGGCCTCGCTGGTGGGCGCCCTAGACACGGAGCTGCGGCACTTCCAGCCACGACAGTGGGAGGGCTACGAGCGCATCGCCAGCCGCGTGATCGCGACAATCGCGGTGGAGCGGGCGCACGGCGCCCTGACGGATGGTCAGGCCAGCCGGCTCAGGACCGACCTGACGGCGCTGGTCAACGGGCAGCGCTACGACGGCGGGTGGCCGTGGTGCCGAACCTACTGCGACACGAGCCTCTGGGTGACGGCCTGGGTGCTGGTCGCCCTGGGGGAGGCGAACGACGCCGGCCACACCGTCCCCGTCCATACGCTGGCAGAAACGAGGCGGCTCATCTGGAGCCATGTGAACCGCTGGAGCGATTACCAGCGCCCGCCAGACCCGAACCGGCATGCCTTCCTCCTCTACGCGCTGACCAAGGGGGGAGCGGCCACCCGCGACCCGTCGGGGATGACGGCAGGGGGGCTGCGAGCACTCGTGGAGCAGGACCGCACGAGCCTGACAAGCTGGGGGCGGGCCTACGCCATCCTCGGGTTGATGGCCACCGGCCACGAGCCCGATGACACCGCGGTGCGCATCCTCCTCAACGACCTCACGGCGACGACGGTCGCGAGCGCCAACGGCAACCACTGGGAGGACGAACGGCAGGCGGGGTCGATGCACGGGCGCCCGGTGCGCTCGACGGCCCTCGTGCTGCGCGCCCTCACGGAGGCATCGCCGCGCCACCCGCTCATCGAGGAGACGGCACGCTGGCTCGTCGTGGCGCACTCCACGGGACGCTGGAAGACGACGGTCGAGCGGGCGCAGGGCATGGCCTCGCTCGGCGCCTTCGCCGAGCTCACGGGCGAGAACCGCGGGGTGTACGACTACAACGTCCTGCTGAACACCGCCGTGGTGCTCGAGGGCGCCTTCGACGTGCCTGCCGGGGACTACCGGGACGGCACGGCGATCGCGCTGGAGGACCTGCCGCTGGGCGAGGTCAGCCGGGTGCAGTTCCAACGCGACGCGAGCCGCGAGGGGCGTCTCTACTACGGCCTCAACCTGCGCTACGTCACGCCAGCGCAGGAGATCGAGGCGCTCAACCGGGGCTTCGCGGTCTCCCACCGCTACACCCTGCTCGACGACCCGGATACGCCCGTCTCGAGCGCCCCGCTGGGCGCGGTCGTGCGGGTGACGGTGACGGTCGTGGCGCCACACGAGCGCCTGTACGCGAAGGTCGAGGATGGGCTGCCGGCGGGGCTGGAACCGATCGACCCGCGCCTCAACATCGTCTCGCCGGAGCTGCGGGAGCAGCTCGAACAGGACCGGCAGCAGGCGTTCCCGGGCGACGCGCCCAGGTACTTCGCCCCGTGGTTCCGGTGGTACTACAACCCCTGGAATCACGTCGACATCCGCGACGACCGCGTGACGCTGCTCGCCAGCCGCCTGCCGCAGGGCGTGCACGAGTACGTCTACTACGCACGCGCGACGACTCCCGGCGACTTCTTCGTGGCGCCCGTCCACGCCGAGGAAACCTACTTCCCCGAGGTCTTCGGCAGGAGCGACAGCAGCCGGTTCACCATCTACGAAGCCGAGTAGCCGCAGGTCACACCGGCGTGGCCCGCCTCAAATCCTCTGGCTCGACGCAGGGGGGGCCGGGCAACTCGAACCACTGCAAAACTTGCGTACGCATGCTGCTACGCTGGAAGGAGTGGCGGGAAGAGTGCACCCGTACGTCTGCCACGAGACGGAGGTGCACCGTGTCAAGTCAAGACGGCCCGAACGGGGGCGGTCGGGGAGCAGGAGGGGCGGAGGGCATCTTCACCCTGTCGGTTGCGGGCGAGGAAGTAGCGTTCCTCTTCCACCGGATCGTCGTGCCGTTCACGCTGCTCCTGCGGCTGCTCATGGGCTGGATCTTCCTCTGGGCCGGGTTCGACAAGGCCATCAACGGCTTCTCGGCCGAGGGCTTCCTGACGCACGCCACCAGCGGGCCCCTCCACGGCTGGTTCACCGACCTCGGCGCGAGCGCCACGGCCCTGTCGGTGATCGAACCGCTGGTGACCTACGGCCAGATCCTGATGGGCCTGGCCATCTTCTTCGGCGCGGCAACGCGGTCGGCGCTCTTCTTCGCCGGAATCATGATGTTCCTCTTCTACCTGTCCCAGTTCCCGCCGGAACACGACCTGTTTGTCGACTACTACCTGGTCTACATCGTCGTGTACCTGGTCCTCGGCGCACTGGGCGCGGGGCGAATCCTCGGCCTCGACGCGTTCGTCGAGCGGATCGGGATGGTCCGGGACCGCCCGTGGCTGCGCTACCTGCTCGGCTAGCCGGGCGGTGAGCCCGCCGGGGGAGTCGCGTTCAGACGGCGCAGGGCCTGCGACCGTGCGGCGACCTTCAACACAGGGTTGAGTCGCCACGGACGGGCCGGCCGTGGACACGCGCCCGGTCGGCGAGACGTGCGTATAACATGGCCACCAACGTCCCGCCGCAGCGTGCCGGTCCCGCGAGGGGGGCCGCCAGGCAGCCACCTCGACAGGAGAGAGACGCTACCGGTCATGCGCCTGAAGAAGCGGTCCGCGCGGGTCCTGATCTCACTGCCGGCCGTGGTCGCGATGCTGGCCGTGGCGCTGACCATCCCGGCCGGCCCTGCCCAGGCGGAGGACGGCGCCGAGGAACCGGAGGCCCGGCTGGTCGTGAGCGTGAGCGAGGCGCGTCCGGGCGAGACCATCACGGTCGAGGGTTCCGGGTTCCGGGCGGAGACAGAAGGGTCCTTCATCTACAGCTCGACGATCACCATCGGCGGCGTGCCGATTGCCGCCGTGTCGAGCGTCGACCTTGCGTCGAGCTCCCTCCACGCGGGCAGGTTCAACGAGTCCGGCATGTGGATCGCCGAGCACATCCACGTCGACCCGGTCGACACGCCGCCCGACGGCGCATTCACCGCTACATTGGTGCTGCCCGACGACCTGCCGCCGGGCGATCACGAACTGGTCGCAATCTCGTGCTGGGCGGGGCCCGACGGGGACTATCCGGAGGACGGCGTCGCACCCTGTGGCACCGTTGGCCTCGGCGGTGGCGTGAAGGACCGGGTCGCGACGACAACCCTCACCATCGTGGCAAGCAGCGCCGAGGCGCCGGCCGTGTCGGACACAGGCACCGCCGGACTCGGGATCGTTCAGGACTCCGGCGTTCCCGCAGGGGTGATCGCCTTCATCGCCGCCGTCGCCCTCGGCGTCGTTACAGGCTACCGACTCAGCCACAAGCGGGCGTGACGGAGCAGGGCGTTGCCGCACCCCCGCCTTTCCCGGCGCACAGCAGGCGCTAGCGGGCGCCGACTTGCCCGGGGCGAGGCTCCCCGCCCCGCTACCCCAGGCCTCCCCAACTCGGAAACGCCCCCTGGCCAGGGGGCTCACGGTGATTCTTCAGCCGATCAAGAGTCCTCGTCGGAGTCAGGCTCCCGGTAGCTCAGGGCCGTGTTGCGGACCTTCGCCACCAGCTTGCCGTCCTGGTTGCGAACCTCTCGCTCCGTTATTCGCCAGAACGCCTCGGGATCGAGCCTGATCGGCTTGAGAAACGCGTCCACGATCCGTCCGGACGCGGAGAGGCGATCGCCGACTCGAACTGGCTCGAAGAACTCATACTCCATCGTCAAGTTGATGGGCCGGTCCCCCGGAACCGGCAGCCGCGGACCGACGGCAATGAACGTGCCCCGTGCTCGCTGCGGGTCGGGAACGTCATCGACGGGAGGCCATGTCCCCGGTGTTGCGAAGTACCCGATGAACAGCGGCGGGCAGACAACCCGTCCGTGCGATGTCCGGGCCGCGTACTCCGGGTCGAGGAACAGTGGAAACGTACAATCGACCGCATGGCAGTAGCGCCGAATAGTGACGGGAACGAGTACCTCGACTTCGACGAACCATGGTGCCTTGCCCTCCACGATGGCGAGTTGCCTCCGTGGCCCAGACCGTCAGGCTGATCCCAGATGGGGCTGAATCGGGGACAGTTACAGTCCCCGAGTGGCGAGGACGTGGCTTCGCCGCCGCGGCCGTGTCCGAGTGGGCTTTGCGTCCGGAGCTGAGCGACCATGTCCTCTTCTACAGAACGGACTCGAAGAACGTCTCTTCACAACGCGTTGCCCAACGGCTCGGGCCTCGCTTGTTCGGCGCGGGCTATGCGATCACGTAGCGACCGTCATCTGCACGGTGGAGCCCGTTGTATGCACGATAGAATCGGGAGGAATTGACTTTGCCTTCTGATGAACAACAACCGAAAAGCCACCGGTCTTCGGACAAGGTGGTCAGGGACTACGAGCGTGCAGTCGAGAAAAGCGCGCGTCGCCAGCGTTTGAAGTCGGCCCGTAAGGGGCAGCGGCGAAACCTGGAGCCCAAGCCGCCTCGCCGAAAAAACTGGGACGTCGCATCCGTCGACGAGTGGGACGAGCTCGACCTGGACCCGCGCGAGCGGATCATGCCAATCGATGAGCTCGACCGCCGCCGGGCCATCGAAAACGCCGCTTTCGGAGGCACCAGAGCGTCGGCACCGCACGAACTAGAGGCCGAGGTCGCGCCGGCGACGGTGGTCTCCGTGGCCAGCGGGCTCTGCATCGTGGAACGCGACGGCGAACGGCTCCAGTGCCGCATCAGGAGCGGCCTGACGGCGAAAGAGTCGGCCTACACCAACGCCGTAGCCGCCGGTGATCGAGTGGTAGTGACCGACGACGGCGCCGGCGGCGGGATCATCGAGGAGGTGCTTCCACGCCGCACCACGCTGGTCCGGCCCGAGACCGGTGGTCCGCGCAGCCAGGTCATCGTGGCGAACGCGGAGCAGGTCCTGATCGTGTCGTCGTGGCGCGAGCCCTTCTTCTGGCCGGAGCTGGTCGACCGGTGCATCATCGCCGCCCAGCGCAGCGACCTTGTGCCCATCGTCTGTGTCAACAAGGTCGACCTCGTCGACGATGAGGCTGAACTCGACAAGACCATTGCGCCGTACCTCGCTCTGGAGCACCGTGTCATCAGGACCAGCGCGGTCGCAACGGAGGGGATCGACGACCTGCGGAACGTGCTTCGCGACAAGACCACCGCGCTGACCGGCATGTCGGGGACGGGTAAGTCATCGCTCATATCCGCGGTGCAGCCTGGTCTCGACGTGCGCACCTCGGAGGTGAGCACGTCGACCAAGCACCTGGGAGAGGGCCGCCACACCACGACCATGGTCGAGATGCACGGGCTTGAGATGGGCGGCTTCGTGGTCGACACGCCGGGCATCCGCGAGTTCGGCCTCCGCGGACTGCACCGGCCCGAGCTGGCCGGTTTCTTTCCCGAGATATCGGCGCTCGCGCCCGAGTGCCAATTCGCCGACTGCGCCCACCTCGAGGAGCCGGGCTGCGCCGTTGTAGCTGGGAGAGCTTCAGGCGCTGTGCCCGAAAGCAGGTACCACAGCTACCGAACGATTCTCGACACGCTACGGTGATTGATCCCATTCTGATACTCGCTCAACGCTGGCGGCGACCCTGTCGCAGCGACCGTTGAGGAGTGCGACACGAGTGACTGGCGCCACACCATCGAACTCAACCTGATCGGCGTCTACCTGGGTGCCGAGGCGGCGATTCCCCACCCGACAGGACGGGGCGGTGGCCGCATCATCACCATCGGATCGGGGCTTGGACACCGTGGCTCTCCTGGCCACTCGGCCTACGCCGTGTCCAAGGCGGGGCTTCCATGCTCACCCGGGTGCTCGCACAAGAACTCGCCGAGAAGCGGATCTCGGTGAACGAGTTGGTGCCGGGCCCTGTGGACACGGGCGACGGGGCCAAGGACAAGTCCGATCGACCCTCAGTCGCTTCAGAGAGCCCATCGGAGTGGGTGAAGCGTCCTGAGGACGTCGTGCCACTTGCCCTGTTTCTTGCCTCGCAGCCGTTGGTCGGCCCCACCGCGCAGCGGTTCAGCCTGATGCGACGGGACGGATAGCGGGTGGCTCCCCAAGGGAGACTGTACGACGAACTTTCGAGCTGACGGTGGCGCTGTAGTTGACCCTCAGGCTGATTGGGGACCCTCGTCCGACTCAGGCTCTCGGTAGCTCAAGGCTGTGTTCCGGACCTTCGCCACCAGCTTGCCGTCCTGGTTGCGAACCTCTCGCTCCGTTATTCGCCAGAACGCCTCGGGATCGAGCCTGATCGGCTTGAGGAACGCGTCGACGATTTTCCCGGAAGCGGAGAGGCGATCGCCGACTCGGACCGGCTCGAAGAACTCGTACTCCATCGTCAGGTTGATGGGCCGGTCCCCCGGGACCGGAAGCCGCGGACCGACGGCAATGAACGTGCCCCGTGCTCGCTGCGGGTCGGAAACGTCGTCGACGGGAGGCCACGTTCCCGGGGTTGCGAAGTAGCCAATGAACAGGGGCGGGCAGACAACCCGTCCATGCGATGTCCGCGCCGCGTATTCCGGGTCGAGGAACAGCGGGAACGTGCAGTCGGCCGCATGGCAGTAGCGCCGAATCGGGTCATGCTCAACGGCATAGCGGCCCTGCACTTCGGGGGAGCGGTTCTCACTCGACTCGATGAACTCACGTGCGCTGGCAACCATCTCTTCAGGGTCTGGCGACATACTCATTTTTCTTCCCCCAGTGAACGTCCTACTGGTCGTCCTGATGGCTCGGCGCTCCCCCGAGCGCGATCGCCACGAATTCGTCGTTACTGTCGCCCAGGAGGGGCGGCGGATTGGGTCCCGTCATCATGTGGCTAAAGCGATAGGGCGCCCCGGGCACCAGCACATCACCGCCCACCTGCGGTACGTCCATCGAGACGAAGAACTCCCTGGCCTTGATTCCGGGCGAATTCACCGTGTCCTCGGGGGCTCGCATCACGCCGACCAGCATGCCGCGCTTCTGCCCTTCGTGGTAGAACTCCTCGGCAGTCAGCATCGCCGCCAGCGCATCCATGGCCGCACTGATCTGGTCGTAGTGGGCACGCCGATACTCCGGCGTGTCCCACTGGCTCTCATTGAAATCCAGCCCCAGTCCACGGTCCGTCAGCCATGCCTTCGCCTTTTCCCACGTCGGGTCGTCGTTCCAGCGGACCGAGCAAAAGACATCGACGCCATCGCCACAGGTCAACGACGATGGGGAGGAGAGCGATGGGGCAGCCTGGCGATTCGTCTGGCGGTCGATGACCACCTGGTTGTACAGGTAGTACAGGTTGGAGAACTCCACCGTTGCGGCCACAGCCTGATGGGCAGAGATATCGACAATCTGTCCGCGCCCAGAGGCCTGCCTCCACACAAGCGCCGTCAGGAGTCCGGCAACGAGAAGGTGGGCGGTGGTGTTGTAGGTCTGGTTTCCCTCGGGGCGGATGGGCGGGATCGAGTGGTCGTCGTACCCGCAGTCGAAGAGCAGTCCGCCTGTGGCGAGGCCTATGAGGTCGCTGGTCTTGTAGTCGGACCACTCACTGTCTCTGCCGAAGGATGTGATGCGCCCCACGATGAGCTCGGGGTGCTCGCTGTGGAGGGTCTCCGGATCCAGTTCGTTCATCGACAGGAACGCTGAGTCAGCAGGCAGAAGCACCATGTCTGCGGTCTCGACGAAGCCGAGCAGGAGGCCCAGTGTGTCGTCGCTGGCCGGATCCAGGAGCACAGACCTCTTGCTGGTGTTGTAGAAAGCGAAGTAGAGGGAGCCCTCGCCTTCCGCCTGTTCAGCCTGGTTGGCGAAGGGTTCCCACGTTCGCATGGCGGCCCCACCGGGGGGCTCGATCAGGTAGACGTCGGCGCCAGCATCCGCGAGGAGCTTCCCCGCATACGCGGAGAGCTCGCTCGCAAACTCCACTACCCGAAGGCCGGCCAGCGGACGCGCAACGTGCCGACTGTCGGCAGTGCTCGTCATATCACACCGTCCGCTTCAAGCTGCGCCACCTCCTGGGAACCCATGCCCAGGATTTCATGGAGGACATATTGCGTATGCTGGCCGAGGGTTGGCCCGTGGGACCACTCCTCCCGCACGGGAGACTCCGAGAGCTGGAGGGGCATCCCCTCGATGTAGCTGGTGCCCATCACCGGATGATCGAGTTCGCGGAAGAAGTTCGCCCGGGCCAACACGGGATCTCCGGTGACACGGTCCTCGCCAGTCTGAACGGCGCCCGCAGGAACGCCGGCTTCCTGGAGAAGACGCATGGCCTCGTGGCGATCCATGGTGCGGGTCCAACCAACGAGCCACTCATCGAGCGCATCCTGGTCGGCGACGCGGCCGGCAAGGGTGGCCCAGCGCTCGGGCGTCGCGCCGTTCTGGCCGGTCACGCTCAGGAGCGCCCGCCACTCGTCGTCGTTGAAGACGGCAACCGCAAGCCAACGGTCCTCGTCGACCGTCGGATACACCCCATGAGGAGCGGCTCTGCCACCGCCGAGACGATTGCCCCGGGGTACCCCTGCCGCGCGCGTCCCGATCCCGTTGACGGTGTAGTTCAAGAGATCGGGGCCGAGCAGGTTGATGCCGGCCTCGACTGCACAGACGTTGACCTCTTGCCCACATCCATGTTCCCCGCGGTGGTAGAGGGCGAGCAGGCAGGCCATCACGCCGTAGTACGCCGCGGTGTTGTCCATGTACGAATAGCCGTAGCCGGAAGGCTCGCGGTCGGGAAGACCGGCCATGAAGCTCAACCCCGACAAGGCCTGGACGACTGGCCCGGCGGTCCGGTATTCCTTCTCCGGACCGGAGTGGCCCAGTCCCGAGAGCCGCATGAAGATGATGTCGCGCTTCAAGTCGCGCAGGGACTCGTAGTCGAAGCCCCACTTCTCCATCACGCCCGGGCGGAAGTTCTCACTGACCACGTCGGAGACGCCCACAAGCTTGCGCACGATGTCACGGCCCGCCGGGAGCCGCATGTTGATCGTCATGCTGAGCTTGTTCCGGTTGTAGTTGTTGTAGAAGCCACTCTGGTCGGGACTGGGCAGGGTCGCGATGTCGCCCATGGCTGCCACGACGCCGTGAAAGGGCGGGAGGGTTCTGGTGAGGTCCAGTCGCACCCTGTCTTCAATCTTGATGACCTGGGCGCCGAAGTCCGCCATGAAGCGAGTCGCCAGCGCCCCGACACCCCACCAGCAGAAGTCGGTAAAGCGCAGATTGGCAAGAGGTGCGTCACTCATCGCTAACCCTGCCGACTCTCAGGCGGCAACCCACTGGGGGATCGTCACCATCTCACCGTCAGCCCCCTCGACCTCCTCGAAGCTGACCGACACGGGCTTTCCGATGGCAATCTCGCTCGGGTCAACGTCGACGAGGTTGCCGACGATCCTGATTGAGGGATAGTCGTCCAGCTGGACGAGGATGACCCCATACGGCACGCGCTCCCTGAGCATGTCGTGAACCGGATGATGGACGATCACGTAGCTGTAGATGGTGCCATTTCCCGATGCCTCGACCCAGTCGAAGGTCATCGCATGGCAGTCGTGGCAAACGTCCTCGGGAAGGTGCTGGACGGTTCCGCACTCGGTGCACTGCTGGACCAGCAGCTTTCCCGACGTGAAGAACTGCCTGTTGAGGTCGTCGATCTCGGGAAGATTCCAGCCTTCCGGCATGTAGCGGCTCATTGGATGCTCCTCTCTTGCAGGCGGCGTTGTCGGAGGTTCGCTCAGATCAGGGGTCCTTTGATAGCAGGACGGTGCTCGCGGGAATCGCCCCGGGGCCCGCCACGACGAGGCTCAGGTTGACGTCGTCGACCTGGCACGTCGATTCCCCCCGGATCTGACGGGCGCCCTCGTTCACGAGTGACATGCCGTGGATGTAGGCTTCCGCCAGGTTGCCTCCCGAGGTGTTGATGGGAAGGGCGCCATCGGGCCAGCGGATGTTGCCCGCCTTCAGCCAACTCTCCACTTCGTCGGGCTCGACGAAGCCCATCTCGCAGATAGCCATCACGACCATCCCGGTGAAGTTCTCGTAGAACTGCGCGACCTGGACATCGCCGGGGCCGTAGCCGGCGCGGCGCCAGAGGTCCTCGGCGACTGTCCGGTAGTGCGCGGTCGGGAAGTCCGGGTCGTTGTAGCCAGAACCGTCGGAGCCGCCGGCGTTGGCGCGACGCTCCATGCCCTGGGCTGCAGCCCGCACGTACACGGGTGGGTTGGGAAGGTCGCGTGCGCGTTCCGCTGACGTCAGGACCACCGCCGCGGCGCCATCACTCTCGCGGCAACAGTCGAAGAGCCTGAAGGGATCGGCTATCCACCGCGAGTTGAAGTAGTCCTCGCGCGTGAGGGGCCTTCCGTAGGCAATCGCCCGTGGATTGTGCTGCGCGTGGGCATAGCTGGCGAGCGAAATCTCGGCGAGGGCGTCGTAGGTGACGCCATGCTCGTACATGAAGCGCTGGGCCTGTATGCCGTAGCTCATGGGTGCCGATGCATGGCCGTACGGCGCCCGATACGCTCGCTCGCCGGGTACCCGCTGCACGAGCTGGGCTCGCCCGAAGCGGCCGAACTGGCCCTGGGCCAGCCCCCGGAACGCGACTACGCAATCGGCGTAGCCGGCGGTAATGGCCATGTCGGCGAGAGCCACAGGGGCAGCTGCCCCGTTTCCTCCACCACCCCAGGCGAGCGCTGCGTAGCGCGTGCGCTCGTTGCCCAGGGCTGCGCTCAACCGGTTGGGCTCGTTGCGGTCCTCGGCGTAGCCGACAAGGCCGTCCACATCCTTCATCGAGAGCCCGGCATCTTCCAGCGCTCTCTTGATGGCGATGATGGTCAGCTGGAATTCCGTCTCAGTGGCGCCGCCGGGCTTGTAGTAGGTCGACTCGCCGATGCCGACAATTGCGGACGTTCCTCGCATTGCTTTACTCCTTCCCTCTCAGGTGACGCTGCAGGAACTCGAGGCCGCGCTCCCAGGCTTGAGCCTTCGAACGAGGGTGTTCCCCCTGGCCGGACAAGTCGAAGAACCCATGCCCGCACTGCTCGTAGGTGTGGAGCTCGACCGACTTGTTGTAGGCACTCGCCTTCTCGACGAACTCACGAGCCGCTGAAACCAGAACCGCCTCATCCTCTTCTCCGTAGTGCCCTTGCCAGGGGCACCAGAGATTGGCGACTCTGTCGATCGGGTGGACCGACGTGTCCGCGTTGACGAAGTCGTCGTAGTAGATCTGGTTGTAGAAGGACAGGCACGCCTTCACCCGCGCGTTGTGACAGGAAAAGACGATCGGGTAGCCGGAACAGAAGCCCGTGACCCCGATGCTGTCACCATCGACGATGGGAAGCTCTGCAAGGTAGGACAAGGCGTTGTCCAGCGAGATCAGGTGAGATCGCTCATCGATCTGCTTGTAGAGAGGCGCCAGGGCTTCGAAGCCCGCCCCGTACGGGATGTCGTCCTCGGGCGTGTGGGAGTAGGGGTCGATGGTGAGACAGACGAAGCCCCCTTCCCCGGCCAGCTGAAGAGAGAAGGTGAGAATCCCCTCGTTCATCCCGCCCGCTTCCGGGTGGACCAGGACACCCGGCAACCTCTCTCCTTCGCCGGCGTTATCAGGAAACGCGAGGACACCCCGCATGACCTGGTGGGCGCCCGCGAACGCTATTCGGTACTCCGTTACTGCCACTCTTGGCCCCCTTTCGATCCTCTTCTCGATTGGGTCATCGAGAACCCCGCAGGCGCGGGTCGAGCGAGTCCCGCAGGGTGTCTCCCAGCAAGTTGAACGCCATCACGACGGTGAACAGAGCCAGCCCCGGGAACACCGCCATCCAGGGGTTCTGTGTCATGAACAGGCGGGACGCCCCACTGAGCATGCGCCCCCAGCTCGGCTCCGGTGGCTGGGTGCCCAGGCCCAGGAAGCTGAGTGAACTCTCGGCGATGATGATCTGCCCAACGTTGATGGACATGATCACGATCACCAGGGGTGCGAGGTTGACCGCCACGTGGCGAAACATGACTCGTGTCTGGCTGGCTCCGACCACCTCCGCGGCGAGCACGTAGTCCTTGGCCCGCTCCGCCAGCACGGCCGACCGGATCACGCGAGAGACCGACGGGGCGATCACAAGCGAGAGGGCCAGGACGACGTTGTTCGTGTTGCTGCCGAACACGAACACGATCATCAGGGCGAGCAGGATCAGCGGGATGGACATGAGGGAATCGACCACCCGCTGGATGAGCGCGTCGACGATCCCGCCGAAGTATCCCGAGACCAGGCCGACGAGCGACCCGAGCGCGGTTGCACCGAACAGCGCGATGAAGCCGATGCGAACCGTAATGCGAGCTCCACCGATGATCCGCGAGAAGATGTCACGGCCAACTTCGTCGGTACCGAACCAGTGCTGACCTGATGGCTCCTGGATGGGGATGGCGACCGATCGGTAGTAGTCGTGCGGGGCGACCCACGGACCGACGACCGCCAGCACGATGATCGCCGCAATGTAGACCGCCGAGAAGGCGCCGATCGGATACTGCCGAACGAAGAGCCACGTCGCGTGCCCGATGCGGCGCAGTCTCTGAATTTCCCGCGCGAAGTCCGTCCGGAGAGCGCCTTCCGCCGCCGTCATCGGGCTTCTCCGACCCTGACCCGCGGATCAACCACGCCGTACGAGATATCGACGATCAGGTTGATCAGGAGGACACACACCGCAATCAGGATGGTCGCGCTCTGGACGATGACGTAGTCCTTCTCGAGGATGGCCGTGAACAGCATGCTGCCAACGCCGGCGAGACTGAAAATGGCCTCGATGATGATGGTGCCCCCGATGAGGAAGCGGATGTCCAGACCGATGATCGTCACGATCGGAAGCAGTGCATTCCTGACGACGTGCCGGGCCACAACCCGGTATTCCGTAATGCCCTTGGCGCGTGCCGTCCGCACGTAGTCCTGGCTGAGGGCTTCAATCATGGCCGTGCGGGTAAGCCTGGACATCGACCCAACCAGGGCCGGCCCGAGCGCGCCTGCCGCCAGGAGATAGGGCGTGAAGTGCCCAAGGGGATCCTCGGTGATGGAGGGCGGCGACAAGGGCGGACTCCAGGCCCACCAGAACGCCGGGAGGACGACGATCAGGGTGCCGAGCCAGAAATTTGGCACGGAGAGTCCCGAGACGGCGACTATCCTGGTGGTGGTGTCGAGGAGCGTGCCGCGCCAGACCGCCCCAACAACTCCCAGCATTATCCCCAGCGGCACCGCCAGCACGAGCACGATCGCGGCCAGTTCGGCCGTGCGCTTCCCGCGCGCCCAGAAGACCGGCCCAAGGTCCCGGCCCGATACGATGGAAGTACCCAGGTCTCCCTGGAGCAGGTCGCCAACCCAGAGCCCGTATTGCTCGAACGGCCCTCGGTTCAGCCCAAGCCGTTCCTCGAGTTCCTCACGCTGCTGATCCGAGATGTGACCACCTTCCCCAAGGATGGTGTTCACCGCATCGCCCGGAAGTACCCGCATGACCAGGAAGACGATGACGGACACGATGAACAGATTGGGTACCATCTGAGCCAGCCGCCCAATCGTGTATCCAGTCATCGGTCCTCCCCGGGGCGCCGGAAAGCCAGGCCTGAGACGCTACATCCAGCTACCCCCACACGGTCCGTCGCGGGACTTCGAGACGCTGGTCACATCAGCCACGTCCTGCCTAGGCATCCAGCCAGGCCGTGGTGACAGCCTGTGGGTAGGCGTAGCCGGGGGATTGCGGATACCACTCGCGCACCACCTTCGGGAACGCCATCCGGTTGATGTCGTTCACCAGGTTCAGGTAGTAGTAGTTCGAGAGGATGTACCGCTCGGCTTCGTTCTGAAGGGCGAGGCGCGCCTCGGAGTCGAATTCCACCCTGAACTTGTCGATGATTGCGTCGAGCGCCGGGTCGTTGATCTTCTGGTAGTTCTGCCCTCCCTGGGAGTGCAACATGTCGAGATACCCGGCCGCAGTCGTCTGGAGGAACTGGGCCGACTCGCGAAGATCGAAGTCACCGCCGGTCCACGTCTGGTAGTGCTCGCCGAACTGGAGCTCGCGCAGAACGATGTCGAGGCCCACGTCCTGGAGCTGCGTCTGGATGAGCTGGGACACCGTCCTGGTGGCCTCGCTGTAGAGGTAGAAACTGATCTCGATCTCGCCGGCAACGTCGCCACCGTAGGCCTCGACCAGGGAGCGGGCGCGCCCCGGATCGAACGCGTAGTACTCCATGACTTCGTCCTGGGACAGGGCGCCGTCGAACGCGTGCGGGACGGGACCGGAAATGTTGCCTTCACCGAACGACGCGATGTTAATCACCTGTTGCCGGTCGACGGCCCGGGCGAGTGCTTCGCGAACCCTTGGATCCTGGCCAGGCGCCCAGCCCGGCCCGATGAAGAGGCTGTGTGTCAGGGTGACTGGAACGAACTGGAAGGTGTTGAAGTTGCCGGTTCCCGAGAGGTCGTCGAACGTGGGCTTGTCGTAGCCGCCAAGGCCGACGCCTCCCGCGATGTGCACGTTGCCGCTCAGGACGGCCGCCTTCGAGGCGGCGGCATCGGAGGCGAAGTTCATGACAATGCCGTCGAAGTTCGGCTTGTCCTTGAAGTGGAAGTCCGGGTTCCGGTCGAAGCGGAGCTCCTGCCCTTCGTCGTAGCCACCGAACATGTAGGGGCCGGTGCCCGCAACGGTCGTGCGGTAGTCACCGGTCTCCTCCATCCCTTCGGGACCGGTCATCAGCGCCTCTTCGGTGCCCAGGAGCGGGACGAGGTCGAGATTCGGACTCTTCAGCGAGAGCCGCACCGTCTTGGGATCGGGAGTCTCGACCTGGTCGATCGACGCGACAACGACCCTGTGAGGGCCTGAACCGATGAGCTCGAGGGTGAACTTCACGTCTTCGGACGTAAAGGCGCGACCGTTCATAGCCGTCCCCTGCTGGAACCGGGCATCCCGCAGGTGGAACGTGATCGTCAGGCCGTCGTCGGAGACCTCCCAGGAGTCCGCAAGGTCCGGCTGGGGATCGCTGAAGTCGGTGGGCGGTCGATCCGGGCTGGGAATGTGCCGCGTCAGGCGGCTGTAGAAGAGGCCCAGCGAGGTCGAGACGCCGGCGCCGGTGGAGAGCCAGGGATCGAAGTGCGGCGGGCGCACGTTGTTGTTGATGCGCAAGATGCCGCCCCGCTTCGGCTCCTCGGCGGCGCTGGGGGCGGGGGTACTGGCGGCCTCTTCCTGGGCGGCAGCGGTGGCAGCGGCTTCTTCCTCGGCGGCAGCGGTGGCAGCGGCCTGCTCTTCGGCGGCGGCCGTCGCTTCAGCCGCGGCAGTGGCTGCAGCGGTGGGGGGAGGAGCCTGGTCGTCATCGTCGTCGTCACCGCAGCCAGTGGTCACGAGGGCCGTAACGCCGGCTGCAGTGACTGCAGACGTACCCAGGAAACGACGGCGAGAGACCGACCGCCGAAGCCAGTAATTATCTTTCCGAGTCATCTTTCTGCCTCCAGGATCCATGCGACCGACTACTCGCTCGGTGGCATTGGCGAGAACGTACTCCGCTGCACGGCCCCTGTCAACGATGATTTCGACGGCCCCGAGTGGGCTTCAGACCCGCTGATCACCCCCGGATCGGCCGGGTGGAACCCTGGTATCCACCCCACTGACGCACGTGGGAGGACACGTACGAACGGGGCTCCGGCCGCGGTTACCCCGAGTTGCAAGAAAATCCCGTATCGTCATGCGACCGCGCAGGGTGCCCCGAGGCCACGATGCGGGTGGCACCTGGCCTTCGCAGAGAGCTGCGGGGCGGAGCACGAGGAGGGTGGGTGCATCCGCCCCGCGAGTCAGCGACGTGGCAGCGTCACTGTTGCCTTCGTCGGAGTCGTGACTCCGTCACGTTCGTTCGAACACCAGAGGTCCAGATCGAGAACGCCTTCGCCCTCGTCGTCCAGGTACTTGTCCGCAACCGAACCACCAAACGTCAACATGTCACCCGGGCGGTTCATCTTGCGCATCTCCATGCGGAACTTGCGCAGCCAGCCATCGTCTCCGATGAACTCGAAGAGCAGGCGGGTGAAGCATGCCTGCATGAAGTCCGTGCACATGAAGATGTCCGGCTGGCCACCGGCGCGCACCCACTCCCTGTTGTGGTGCGAGGGGTTCCAGTCCTGGGTGCCGCTTACCTGCTGGAAGATGCGCGTTTCGGTGAGCTCGATGGAGAAGGCGCTCAACTCGTCGCCCTGACTGACATCGTCCCAGTGGCGCTGTTTCGACTGCGTGGTTCCTGCGCTAGTCATCCTGCTCTGGCTCCTTGTAGGTGATGCCGGTGCTCCGAACGATGGCGACAACGTCGCCATCCTGGTTCGTGACGGTTCGCTCGGTGACTCGCCAGAAGGCGTTCGGGTCGATGCGGATCGGCTTGATGTAGACGTCCGCAAACCGGGAGACGACGGAGAGCAAGTCCCCGACCTTGACGGGCTTCAGGAGTTCATACTCGGTGGTCAGATTGATGGGGCGCGTGCCGGGTGTCGTGATCCTCGGACCGCTCCCCCAGAAGGTCCCCGCCCCTCTCTGTTCGTCCTCCTCGTCCGAAAAGGGAGGCCACACGCCGGGGCAGGCGAAATAGCCAACGAACAGGGGCGGGCAGATGACGCTTCCATGCCTGGTGCCGGCCGCGTGCTCAGGATCCAGGAACAGCGGGTTGAGGTCGTCCACCGCAGCGCAGTAGCGCCGGATAGGGTCGTGCTCGACCGGATACCTCCCCGCGAGCGGGGGGGCCTCAGTGCCTATCTGCTCTTGCGCTGCCGCGAGCGCCCTGGCTACCTCGTCTGGAGTTACCGTCTCCTCAGCCATGGGTCCTCCTGTCCTTCGAGCCGCGCACGGGATGACCGACTGGTCGCTCGGCCCGAGACTCTACGAGCGTCCCCCCGGGTGGTCAATCCCCGGAAGTCCACCACGGAAGGCGCCACCCGGTTCTCCACCCTCCCCACCATCACGTGCCCGATGTGCGAGCCAGGTACTCGCGGTGGGCGACGCCCACGTCTGGCGGCAAGCCGGGGGCGACCTCGCGACTGAAGAGCTCGAGCGACGTGACCACGTCGCGGTGGTCCATGTTGCCGATGTGGAACATGCCCATGAACTGCCCGGACCCCGTGCGCGTGATCTGCTCGCTCAGCTGGGAGCGGACGGACTCCGGGCTGCCGGCGATGAGGTACCCGCACTCGATCAGCTCGTCGTACGACATCGTGGAGAAGTCGATCCGGCCGGCGTTCTCGGGCCGGAAATACGAAAACGACCGGGACGTGTTGAGGGCAGCCCAGAGCGCATCGCCATCCTTTGCCGCAGGGTTGACAGCACCCTCATTGAACCCCGCGTTGAGCAAGGTGAAGAAATACTCCATGGCAGGCTCCGCTATGGCGCGGGCGGCATCATCCGACTCCGCTACGCAGATGTGGCGCGTCAGGATGAATGACTCCGGCGGAGCGCCTACACCCGAATCCGCGGCAACGGTTCGATAGTAGTTGAAGGTGTCTTCCATCTGCGGAGTGGTCTGGTAGACCTGGGCAATCGGTAGCTCTCTCTCCACGCACCACTCGATTGACTCGGCGCTGCGGGCGGCGACCCACACGGGCGGGTGAGGCCGCTGGTAGGTCTGGGGCCAGGTCGCACAGTCCTCAAACTGGTAGTAGCGCCCGCTGTAGGACCAGACCGGCTCGGACCAGGCCTTGATGATCAGGTCGTACGCTTCCTGGAACCGCCCCCGCGACTCGCCGGGGTCGACGTTGTACCAGATGTACTCCGCCGGGATCCCGCGTACAAAGCCGGCTATCAGCCGGCCGCGGGTCATGCAGTCGATCATGGCGTATTCCTCGGCAACGCGGATGGGGTGACTGCGCAGGGGCAGAATGCTGCCGAGGACGCCGATCTTCATGTGCTGGGTTCGCTGACTCAGGGCCGAGGCGATGAGATTGGGCGACGGCATCGTGCCGTAGGCGCTGTAGTGGTGCTCGTTGAAGACGACGCCGTCAAAGCCGAGGTCCTCGCAGTACGTCATCTCGTCCAGATGCTCCTCGTAGTTCCTGGCTCCGACCTCGGGATCGAAGAACGAACTCGGCACCGGTGTCCGCGGAGCATCAACGGGCACACTCGGATAGGCGAGCAAGTCGAAGTTGTACAGTTTCACGAGCCGATCTCCCCGAGCGAGCACTCACTCGTCGCGGCGAGCATGCCCCTCCCCCGGCCACCTTGTCAACCCACTACGGCCGCGCGCCGAGCGTGCCCAACTCCGCCAGGATGGCCTTCCACCCCTCGATCCTGGCCGGCGACCACTGCCACCCTCCAACGCTGATCCGGTCGGCCAGACCCTCGTACCGCTCGTACAGTTGCCCGGCCACCTGGTCGTAGGTGCCGACCACCGCCATCTCGTACACGAGCTCGTCCGGAACCAGCCCCGGCATCGCGTCCCACCCCCCCTGCACCGACAGCTCGTGCAGCGGGTCGATCAGGGAGCCGTATCCGCTCTCGGTCAGGACCCTCCCATAGGTGCGGGTGGACCCATAGAACGCGATGTTGGTGCGAATCTCGTCCACTCGCTCTCGCACCTCGGCTTCGGTCGCGCCGGTTGCCACGAACACCATGACGCAGACGTCGAACCCCCGGCCGCTTCCAGGCGGCCGCAGGCTCAGTCCCTTCTGGCTACTGGGTACGAGCACCTCCTGCAGGTACTGGAGCGTGTGAAAGCGATGCACCTTGATCCCGTCCGCAACTTCGGCAGCGACGCGAGCGTTGTACGGGTTCACCGCGGCAAGGTGGACGGAAGGAGGCGGGCCTTCCAGGGGTGGCGGCCGGAAGAGCGGCGGCAGCAGGGAGAAGTCGTAGTGCTCGCTGTGATGGTCGAGGGGATCGCCGGACTCGAAGGACCGCCAGATGTCCTTCAGGGCGGTTATGTAGTCTCGTAGCCAGGGCCCGGGCGATGACCACTCCGTCGAGAAGCGGCCTTCGATGTGGCCCTTCACCTGGGATCCAAGCCCGAGGAAGAACCGGCCACCGGAGAGGTCCTGGATCTGCCACGCCGCGTTCGCGGTGATCATGGGGTTCCGGGGAAAGGCGATCAGCACCTCGGTGCCGATGTCCAGGTCAAGGCGGCCCCGCTGGGCAGCGGCGCCGCACGCCAGCAGGGCATCCCCGTAGGTTTCCCCGAACGTGATGCCGTCGAAGCCCGCCTGCCGAGCCGCATCCACTGCCGCCGGAACGTCCCGCAGCGCCGACGACGACCAACAATCAACCTTCATCGGAGAGAGACCTGCAAGGTGCTAGACGGCTACCGGCTCCCGGGCTCGCAACCAGGACTCATCCAGACCGAGGAACATGGGTTCCGGGGCGAACAGCCGCTCATCCATCAAACATAGGTCGGGGGCCACTTCAACCTCGAATGGAATGTGCTCGAGCACGTCCCTGTGCAGGTCGACGCCCGGGGCCACCTCAATCACGGTAATCTTGCCGTCGCGCAGCTCGAAGACCGCCCGCTCGGTGACGTAGGTGGCGTGCTGGCCCCGCTCCACCGCTCGCTCGGCGCTGAAGCAGATGTAGTCGGTGCTCTCCACGAATTTGCAGGCGTTGCCCTCGTGGCGGATCTGGATACCGGTTCCGGTAAGCTCGATGTCAGCACCGCGCATGAAGGGCCCGCAGAAGACCAGGTTGCCCGTCGAGGCTGCGATATCGACAAAGCCTCCCACCCCGGGGATGGTTGGCCCCATGCGTCCGACGTTCACATTGCCGAATCGGTCGACCTCGCCGAACCCGAGGACCGACGTGCCGATCCCACCGCCGTTGTACCAGTCCAACAGCGAGGGTTGGTCGACGATCGCGCGAACGTTCCAGTGGGCCGAACCGAGCACACGCCCGCCGAGGGCGCCGTGCTCGATGGTGGGCACGAACTTATCGGCAACGAGCTCTTCCTCGATCAGGTTGGGCAGGATCTGATAGGGGGTGCCGGAGCCGATGTTGACGATCTGACCCGGCTTCGTCTCCATGAGCGCCCGGCGGCCCATGATCTTCTTCTCGCTGAATGGCAGGAACTCGATGTCCCCTAGCGGGACGCGGTACTCCCCCATGGTCGCCGGCAGGTCACCCGCGAAGAAGCCGTACTCCCACTGCTTCTGCTCTTCGTTCACGACCACGTAGTCAACGAGCACACCGGGGACCTGGACCATCATCGGATGGAGGGTCCCGGTCATCACGCGGCGCTTCACCTGGGCGATGACGATCCCACCCGAATTGCGCGCCGCCACTGCCTGTACAAGCACGCCGTGGGAAAGGCCCTCTTCTTCCATCGAGATGTTGCCTTCCTCGTCTGCGGTTGTGCCCCGGATCAGGGCCACGTCCACCGGGAAGCTGTCGTACATCACGACATCACGACCGCCTACGCGCTCAAGGGAGACCACGTCGTCACGGGCGGCGTCGTTAAACCGTGTCCCGTTCTGCCGCGGATCGACCATGGTGCCGACCCCAACCTCCGTTACGAACCCCGGACGCTTCGCTCCCACCGCCCGGAGCCACTGGAGGATGGCGTTGGCCGGCCAGCAGTACGCCTCCACCTCGTTGCGAAGGATCAAGTCGTTGATGGGAGCTTCGTCGGCCAGCCCCGGGAGGATGAACGTACTGCCGATGATTCGCTTCAAGAACCCGGGGTGGGCCCACCTGTTCAGTCCCGTATCCGGGGGGCCGCCGTAGAACCAGGGATGAACTTCCGTCAACTGGTCCGGCTGCCCCGTTTCCAGGAACCGGCGCTCAAGGGCCTCCAGGACGGTCTCGGCAACGTTCATCCCGCCGAGTCCGGACACCGTCAAGACATCGCCGGACTTGATAAGGCCAGCCGCCTGCGACGCCGAAATGACCTGTGGCAACTGGGAACTCCCTTGTCCCGGAGCGGCCCCTCCGAAATGAGCGACGGCTCACTCGTAGTGCGGGCGACTATCGCCCCATTGCGGAGTGCGTGTCAAGCAGTCGGAGCCCCGGGGACTTATCAGCCTCCGAATACCATCCGCATCGCCGCGTCCAGTTGCCTCGACCTGAATTCCTCGAAGCCCATGTGCCGCCGCACGGCCCAGCCTTTAATGGCCCAGACGTGGACAAGCATGAGCAGGTCGTAGGCCAGCAGGAAGGCGTCGCATTCCTGAACCGAACCATCTTCGAAGCCAGCTTCGATGATCGCTTGCAGGCGCTCGACGACCTCCAGTTCCAGGTCTTGAATGGCCTGCAGCTTTTCGGGATTGCCCTTGAGGCTGGCGGACTCGCGATACATGAGCCGAATCCAGCGGTGATGGTCCCCGGCGAAGCCAAAGAGCTCGACCAGGGAACGGGCCAGAAGGTCGCGGTTGGCCTCGCCGGGCCGCCTGTCGGGGATTACCGCCAGCAGATCATCGATGACATAGAGCCCTACGAGGTAGAGGAGGTCGTCCTTCTGCCTGATGTACTGATAGAGGCTCCCCATGGACATTCCCGCAGCCCGGGCAACCATCTGCACCGTCGTGCTGTGGAACCCGTTGTCGGTAAACAGCGGCAGCGCCGCCTCCGCGATTCGCTTGTGCCGATCCGGAACAAGCTCGCGGGCCTGTATCCGGGAGTCGATCAAGGCCGTCGGGTCCAGCCTCGACGGCCGTTCGCTATCCGACCCTTGCTCCCCTGTCATTCCCGGAACTCCCACACGGCGCCCAACGCCCCGTGAAGCCTTCGTACGGCTTGCAGCCTACGGAGCCGGGCTTGAAGGGACAACAGACCGCCACGTTTGCCTCTCATGGATCGGGCGCGCTGGCGTGGGTTTGCACGGCGCGGGTGGCGGACATGCCCTGCCGGTAGCGGAACAGGTTGGGGCTCGCCGCCGCAACGACGCCGAGGAGCACGAGGGCCAGCACCGCCGGACCGGCGACGGCCAACCGCGGTCCAACCACATCCGCAAGGGCCCCAACCAGGACGACGCCGATGGGAGCTGTTCCGATGCACAGCGTCAGCATCCCCATGGCACGTCCGCGCATGGCCGGGTCCGCGGCGCTCAGGATAGTGGCCGTCTGGAAGATGAAATAGGTCCCCTGCCCGATGCCAGCGATCAGCAACCCGGCCACGGCCAGTTCGTACCAGGGAGCCAAACCAAAAGCGAGCACACCGCCCGCAAAGCCGATCGCGCCCAGGCCGAACCAGAGGGCCGGGTAGGGCGTCGATCGCAGCATCACAAATGCAACAGCAGCCACGAACGCGCCCACTCCCTGCGCCGTACCCATCAGACCGTAGAGCTGCGGTCCAACCCTCAGGACATCCTCGGCGAACACCGCGAACAGCCACTGGTGCGGAAAGATCAAGACGTTCCAGACGATGGTGAGGATCAGAATCCCGCGAACGATCTCGTTGTCCCTGGCGTGCTTCGCACCAGAGCCGAGGGAGCTGACGAAGCCCCTGAACGACCCGGCCAACGACCTCAGCGAGCCGGCGAAGGTCCGCAGCGAATGCGCGAGAGCGTCATTGCCGTCGCCGGCGGCGGTCCCGATCCGGCGTAGCTCCAGCGCCACCACACCGGCGGCGAGGAAAGCCACAACCGAGAAGGCGTACGCTACTCCGGATCCGGCCGTGGCAATCAAGACGCCCGCGGCAACCGGCCCCCCAATGCGCGTGATGGTCTGCGCGAGCTGGTCAAGGGAAAGGCCAGGCACGAATTCGTTGTCGGGCAGGGCCTCGCGAATCAGGGCCCGCCGGGCGGGAATCTCGAGGGACATCGCGATACCAAGGATCGTAGACACCGCATAGACCTGCGGGATTGTGACGAAGTCCGTGATGGCCGCCGCCGCCAGGAAGGCGCCGGTCACGGCGCTGACGAAGCCCGCGACAATCAGCAGCCACCCCTTTGGCACCAGGTCAGAGAGCGAGCCCGAGACCGGGCCAACGACTGCCAGGGGAACCTGCCGGAACACCCCCAGCAACGCGACTTCAAAGACAGAACCGTCGAGCTCGATGACAATCCACGCGAGGACCGTGAAGTCCCACCACCGACCCAGTTGGAAGAACAGGCCGGAGACCCAGATCCGTTGGAAGCGTGCGTCCCGGTACATGTCCTAGATGGCGCGACTCAGGTTGCCGGCAACCAGGGCAAAGCGCGGCAGGATGTCCGGGCGTCGAGCGCTCGGCGAGCAAGCACGGAGTGGGGCCCGCACCGGATCCATGAATTGCGCACCATCCCTTGATCGACGATAACCTCGCGTTGACGAGCGAGCAATCACTCACTCACAATCATCCCATCCTTTCCCAGGGGCGTGCCGTGACTTCGTCGACTCCATCCGTAACGAGTGGAACCAGCCTTCCCGACAGTGTCGCGCAGCGCTTCGTTCGCGTGGGCAACATTCGCACGCACTATCTCGAGGCGGGCAGCTCAGGGCCAACCGTCGTTCTGCTGCACAGCGCCGAGTACGGAGGCCGCGCCGCGTTCTCGTGGTTCGCCAACATCGAGTACCTGGCACGGGACTTCCGGGTAGTAGCGCCGGACATGGTCGGCTTCGGGTATACCGACAAGCTGCACAGCTTTACGGACCAGTGGACTCTTCGGGTCCAGCACATTCGAGACTTCCTCGACACGCTGTGCATCGAGGAGGCGCACTTCGTTGGTAGTTCCTACGCGGGAGGAGTCATTCAACGCGTGGGACTGATGGCCCCTCGCCCATGGCCAATCCGCTCCATCATCTCGAGCTGCGGAGGGGGCGCCTTCCCGGACTCACCGGCCCGGCGAACGCTCTTTGGGTACGACGGAACCCTCGAAAGCTATCGTGACCTGATGCGAGTGCTGTGCTACGACGAGCGCTGGCACTCCGACGAGGTTGTGGTGGAGCGCTGGAAGGCGAGCATCGAGCCCGGAGCGTGGGAAGCCCTGAGCGCGCCACGACTCGCGAGGCCGGGCACCGAGGCTTCCCCTCCTCCTCCCCAGCCAAACATGAACGACCTCCGCATCCCGACCTTGATCGTGGCAGGCGATCGGGATGAGCTGAGACCGCCGGAGACCCAGGAAGCACTTGCCTCGGAGATCCCCAACGCCGAGTTTCGGCTTCTGTCGCCGGCCAGGCACAACCCCCACTACGAATGCCCCGCCGAATTCAACGAGATTGCCCAGGAGTTCCTGCTGCGGCACTGAGTCCCGTCGGCTCGGCAGCGGGCATTGCACCGGAAAAGAGGGTGCTCACCAAAGGAGACTGAACGACGAACTTTCGAGCTGAGGGTGGAGTTGTAGGTGTGGCGGGGAGGGAGCGGACTTTGGGAGTTGCCTGAGGGGCTTCCGCCTCCTCCCCGCCAGCACCTCCGGGTGACCAAGGACAGGCGGCGATTGCCAATCAAGTGGACCCAGTAGTGAGTCATGCAAGAGCACTCCTAGCGGCCCCTTGAGCGCACTCGTCCTCGTCCGCGGCGACGGTCAGCACCTCTCTCACCCGGTGAGAGGGCTTGGTCCGTCCCCGCACCACCCGCATCGCCGCCTGCCAAGCCAAGACTACGCCGTCAAGTGCTGGAGCAGCTTGCCCCAGGATTGCCATCCGCCTGGGATCCAACAACGTCTCAGCCCTGACCTAGTGGTGAGCTCTCGAGATTCGGAGTGAGACCCATTGCCGTGGCGGTCAGCGCGGCAAACTCACACCCTTCGGCGCAGGCTGTACCCTCGCGCACCCGCATGGTGCCGGGGTAGGCGTTATAGGTCTGGGCGCCGGTTCCCCCTATCCGAGTGAACCCTGTCATGAGGCCCACCAGGTGCAGCACCTCGTGAGCGGCGACGGCCATGCTGAAGGGAAAGACATTCCGCCCAGACAGGGCTGCCTTGTCCTCGTCACTCAATCCCTCGATGTAGTCGGGATCGTCAAGTTTCCCGGCGCGGTCAAGGGCAACGTCGCTGAGCCGCAGTTGGCCAAGGCAGACCAGGCACGCGTGGCCCGGCCCAACGGTGTGGATTCGCCAGGCCACGTGCTGCGGTGTCCCGTCAGACTTCACCCGCGCGGTGATGCCACCGTCGATGACCGGGATCAGGTGGCTATAGGCGAGCGTGTTGAGGAGGTATCGCGGCCAGGGCCGGTCAACACAGGAAAAGAGCACGTCGCAGTCGAGCGCGGCGGCGAGCCCTGCCGGCGAAAGCACGCTCTCCGGGACCGGGCGCAGCTCGAGATCGGTCGCTGTGGAGCTGTGGACTGCATTGCGCGCTGCCAGTTGCACCTTGAGGAGACCGGCCTCGACATCCGCATCCGTGGACCCAGCCGTTCGATCGAGATTCCGGCGTTCAAGCTTGTCGAAGTCGATATACGTCAGACGCCGCAACCCCATCCTGCTAAGCGACTCGGCAACGAGGCTGCCCACGCTCCCGAGTCCAACGACTCCGACGCGCGCGCGTACGAGCTGCTGCTGGGCAGCCTCGCCCCAAACGCTCAGGGTGGCGACTTGACTGTCGGTGACCTTCGCAAGGGGCTCGTCGGGGTGGAACGAGGTCTTGAGTTGGGGGCCGACCACGCGGACCGATAGGGTCTCCCGTCTCTTATAGGAGCGTGGCGCGTTTCTTATCCAGGCCCTCCCACTCCACGTCCCGTCGAGACCCCGGGTCAGGCCGACCAGAGGCAGGCCCGTGCGGCCCCCTACTGCGCCTGCAAGCCGGTCACGCTCCGCCACAACATCGTCGTCACTCATCCCTTGCCACCCGCCTCCCGGGTGGCCGTGCAGGAACGCGATGCCGCACCCTTCCGGGACTCCAGCCAGGACCCGGTGCAGGTACTGAGGGAGGAAAGCCACATTGCCGTGCAGGAGCCGATCTCCATCCGCGGGGAGAACGAGTTCCGTGACGATGGCCGTGAAGCGGTGCTGCCCAGCGCTCGGCCTCCAGTATGCGAAGGCCAAGTCCTCCTGAAGCCCCTCTTTGTGCAGGTGCTCCTCGAGCACCGCATCGTGCTCGGACGTCATCGCGACGGATAGATCTCGCCCACAGGGTTCAATCATGTCGCCGGCCACCGGTCGTCGGTGAGGACGGTGAGGATGTGCGCCCAGAGGTCTCGCGGAGTGGAGCGATGGTCGTAGCGGCGACTCCAGTACTGCCACTCGGGGCCGATCCCGCTCTTCATGGTCCTCAACGGTTCACTCATGTCCATGGGGACAAGGTGGGGCCGCGTGTGTATCGCAGCAGGCGGCACATACGGGACCATCTCGAGACGCTGGACTGCAATGTCGCAGCGCCGTCCCCGCAGGGCCCCACCCGGCAGCTCGAAGTCCCGGACGACCGAGTATGTGTTGCCGTCCGCGCCAGCGACCACCTCGACGGCATGACCGAGCCCCCTGACGTACTCCTCGTATTCGTCAACGGTCATCGGTCAGGAGACGGGCGTCGGCCCCTTGAAGGTGGCGGTGAAGCGTTCACCGTTCTCGACGGGGACTTCCTCGTCCAGAGACTTGAAGGGGTGGGGATCCGAGTCGCGTGTCAGTTCGTACTCCTCGACGGGGGTAAAACCGGCACTCGCAAGGATCTCGCGCACGCTCAGCGTGAACCTCTTCCGCTCCGGGGGCTTCTCGAAGGTGTGCGTCACCTCCTCGTCGTTCACGAAGTACTTGACGACCTCGCCGGCATCTTGGGGGGCTGCAATTTCCTGGGTCACTGGTATCCTCCTCGCGACCGTGGTCCTCACGGGGGCGATGCCCCGTGGGCCGTAGGTGACGATCGTTGATCGATTCTGGTAGGATGTCAACTGGTGGTTGACCACGGCGTCGAGAATTCGTGGTCGCCCGAGGGGGAAACAATGGAGGGAGCCTGAAATGCTGGGGGAACGGCTACGTCAGGCAAGACTGGCGGCAGGACTGTCGCTCGAGGGCCTCGTTGAACGGCTAGAGCAGCCGATCACCAAGCAAGCGCTCTCGAAGTACGAGCGGGGCTTGTCCCAACCGCCTCCGAGCAGGATCGCCGACCTTGCGGCAGCGCTGCACGTGCGGACGTCCTCGCTGCTGGCTGAGTCCGACGTCCAAATCGAGTGGGTTGCCTACAGGAAGCTCCAGCGCCTGAGCCAGTCCCGGCAGGCGCAGGTCACGGCCGTCGCCAGGCAGCGGCTGGAGGGCGAGATCAGGCTCCGGGAACTCTTCCACCTCGGGGAGCGGCACGACCTGCCCGGACCGATCGACGTGGAGCAGCTCCACGACTGCGACTACGCGGCAGCGGCGGTGCGAATGCGGTGGGACCTTGGCGATCGCCCGATCGATAGTCTCATCGAGCGCATTGAGGAGCATGGCTGTGCTGTCGTGACGTGGCCCGAAGAATGGGGATTCGACGGTCTCTCGGGACGGGCAAATCAGACTCCCGTGTTAGTGCTCAACCAGTCGGCGCCGCCGGATCGTCTGCGCTTCAACGCGGCCCACGAGTTAGGGCATCTCGTGATGAAGGCCACTGAAGACCCCCGCACCGATGAGAAGTTCGCCCACCGGTTCGCAGCCTCCTTCCTCGTGCCAGCGGAGGCGGCGAGGCGGGAACTCGGACACAAGCGCCATGGGCTGGAGCTGGAGGAACTGGGACTCCTCAAGCAGCGATGGGGGCTGAGTATGCAGGCCTGGGTCCGCCGAGCCCATGACCTCGAGATCATCAGCAATGAGTTGTACAGGAGGCTTAACATGCGGTTCCGTCAGCAAGGCTGGCACCGCAAGGAACCGTTCGCGTACGAGGCGACGGAGTCGCCAACCCTGTTGCGGCGACTGGTGCTCCGCGCCCTGGCGGAACGAATCATCACCGCCGAGGAAGCCAACCGCCTGCACCCCGGTTCCTCACGCGAGGATTCCGAAGCGGTCGCCGCCGGCAGGTCGCTCCGCGAACTCGCCAGGCGGTCTCTCGAAGAGCGCTACCAGACCATCGAGGCGGCAGGTTTCACCGTCGACGCCGATGAGATCGAGGCGTGGGACGGAACCGTGGGCGACGATCTGGAGTAGTGAGCGCGGCTGGCATGGTGGACGATCCCCCAACGCGTGGCGAGGTCTGGCTCGTCCGCCTGCCTCGCGCGGTTGGGGCGGAGTTGCAGCGTGATCGGCCGGCGGTGGTTGTCAACTCGCCGGCGTTCAATTCGGCGCCCGTGCGAATCATCGTCCCGCTCACCAGCTGGCTCGAGGAATTCGACGGCAGGGTCAACAAGCTGCTGGTTGAGGCGAGCGAGAGAAACGGTCTGGATGCTGACTCCGCAGCGGACTTTCTGCAGGTGCGGAGCGTAGCCCTGGAACGATTCGTCGAGCGGCTTGGCGATGTCGATGCGGAGCTTGTCGAAGAAATCGTCGCTGGGGTGGCGATCGCCGTCGACTATCGGCATTAAGTCCGAGTGCTCAACACCTCGTCTGAGCACGCTTCGCTTTGGTGGGTGCTCACCAAAGGAGACTGTACGACGAACTTTCGAGCTGACGGTGGCGTTCTAGAGACCGACCGGTTAGGGCCTTCCCCGAGGCAACACTAGAGACGGGGAGAAGGTAAGTGTCGCCCAAGGCCGCATGGTCTCACCGAGCTTCCTCGGTGCTGACCTCAGAGTTGTCCCACGGCACAGTCACTGGCATGACGGCGCAGACGGGCGAGGTGGGGTGCGCTAGGTTCTACGTCGTGCTCTCGTTCTGAGGCCGGGCGCCTGACAGCTACCTAGGAAAGTTGAACTGGCCCACTCGGTTGCGGCTAACGAGGAACAGCGAATCGAGCAGCTGCACATCCGCGGGCTCCAACCCTGAGATCGTGGCCTGGAAGAGTGCAGGTGACAGGGTGTGTTGCTGCTCGCCGGCGTGAAGCGCGACTGCCGAACGCCCAGCCCACTTCCTCCCTTCGAACTTCTTCTTGGCCCTGCCGAGCTCCCTCTTGACGCTCTCAATCGCTGCAGCCTCCAGGAACTCTGCCACTACTGCGATGACTAGCACGCCACCTCCGCCTTCGACAGAATCCTCGTCTCTTCGCAGCTCCCACTCTTCGAACCACTCCACTTCCGCTTGTTCAGAGTGTTTGCTTTCCTCACAGGCTTGGCTTAGGGCCCGGTGGAACTCGAGACGGCGTTCCCCGGACAGGAATTGGTGGTCCGGGCCATCATCCTCAACAAGGTAAAGCCCTGAGACCTGAGGAGAGACTGCCCGTACATCGTCACTTCTTGCGTGCAAGCAGATGACGAGTCCATCGTGGGATTGCTGCAGAAACCTGACTGTCGCCCGCCGTCGGATTAGAACCGTCGCGGACCCTCCCACCTGGAGATCGGTAGCGGCGACAGCTATTCGAGACCTGATCTGTTCGACCAAGCCGGGGTCAAGAGGAAGCCTGATCGAGGGCGGTGGAAGTAACGTGAAGACACGGGTTGAGTCGGGAGCCAGTCGCTCATAGAGAGACCGCTGGGCCCAGTCATATGTGTGGAAGCTCGTCCCGTCAGTGAGCTGCTTGAACTCAATCGCAATGTCGTCCGTGCCATCACTCAGGACAACGTCTGGACTAGGCTCGCTGGGGTACTCGTCGTCAAGCCAACTCTCCACTCGCCAGTCATTACCCGTTGTCTGCCTTAGGTGCTGGCAAATCGCGTCCGCGCAGCGCTCTTCTTGCTCGCTTGGTGGCATCTTGTACCCCCGCCCACACTGGCCCGCTACCGGATAAGGTGGCGGAGCGGGCGGCTCGTGCTCGCCACCTGGGGTGTCGTGAACTCCCATAGTGTTCTTTGAAAGGTGGGGGCGACGAGCGCCGTTCCCAGTCTCCTTGTGTCCAAGAGTCTCGCTGCCGCCGCATCTACTTCCCGCGTCGGTCCGTCAGCCCGGCCACGCGTACGATCCAGAGGGAACCGTCTAGGAGTCCTCTGGGACTTGTCTGACCTCGTCGTAGTCCCTCCACAGGCGATCGTTCTCATAGTCGTAATTCCCGGCCGTGACTTCCTCTTTGACTTTGCGGTAAGTCCATTCGGGCAAGCCTGTGGGCTCTCGGCTCCGCAGAGCATCGTATGTGCTTCGGAGAACCTGCACCCGGTCGGCGAGTGCATCGAAGCTCAGGGGCAAGCGGAGCTCGATGTTCATGAGCAACCGCGCTCGATTCCGTATCGTGATGCACTCCTCTCCCTTGGTGCCGTGCTGCGCTGCCTGTTCCTCCGGCCGGAAGAAGGAACGGACGGCACCGACGGTGGCCCCGACGAGGGCCAACACCGCGGTGACCCACGCCTCGATGCCCAGAAGAGCCGTCACGCCGGCAGCACCTGAGGCCAAGGCAGCCACAACAACACTAGGCAATCCCATCCACACGGCCCACCTCCGCCAGTGGCGGGCATAAACCATGTGCTGCCGCCCCGTGTACTCCGCGTCGATGAGAACGCGGTTCGCCTCTTGATGCAGTTCTCGTTTGAGTTCGCTATCGGTCATGGATTTACCTCAGAGCACTGAAGGAGGCTTGGGAGGTTAAGCCTGCGTTGGAGAGTGATGCGGCAGGTCCTGGTGGTACTGGCGCAAGGCACCGGCAGTCATGAGAGCGGAAAGTGTGGACCGAACAGGCCACGCCAAGTGCGCAGCGCGTCGCCGTTGCGGCCCTTTCTAGCCAGCAAGATGGCCTGTGTCGCTATCGATTCCGCTTCCCGTAGCGCTGCCTCGGCAGCGTCTCTCTGCGCCCTAGTCTGTTGTCCGTTTACGTCAGGCCCAAGACCAGCAGGATCCTTCCAGGCCTCGTGGATGCGGTCGGCCGCACTGGCAAAGAAGGACTTCAACTCATAGGGGTACCCACCTGAGAAGGGAGGGACTAACAGCTGAAGCGCCATCACTTCAATGAGAAACGATGGCACGACGGGGCGGCCTTGCTGACGGTTCCACTTCTTGAGCATCCGGACCAGGGGCTTCCACTCGCGCTGGTAGGACTCGTGAGCGTCGACCGCCAGTTGTGCGTGAACTTCCGGGTCAGTCTTGAGCCAGATGCCCCTCGACTCGTCGGGAATCTCGTAGTGACTCCCGCTCGGGAACGCGGGAACGACATCGATGCTCATCACCTTGTCGTCGGTTTCGTCGTCTTCGCCGACAGCAACTCCGAAATCAACCGTCACCGCCATTCCGTCGACTCGGACGCGTTCCTCCCCGTACTTGGGCGCCAAGACCTCCTGAACTCGATCAAGAATGGCCCTTGCGGGTTTGCTCCTATAGGGCTGCTCGTCGTCGTCCAAGACACAGAAAATGTCGACATCCTTGAGGGGGCGTGTCTTTGTCCAGCGGGCGTATGAACCCGAGAGGAAGTCCCGTGCGACATGTACTTCCTCCGCGACGACAGCCCGTACTTCCGCGTGTCGGCGCGAGACGTCGGCCTGTTCGCGGTCCGTGAGTTCCTGACGGTGGCGAAACTTGGCGAAGGCCTCATCGATCGTGATCATTGGGTGTTCCTCCAGTAAGCCGTTGCGGTACCGGCCCCGACTGCCCCGATGGTGGTGCCGATGCTGTGGCGAACGAAGCCATCGGTCGAGAGCATCGTCGTGGGAGACCAGCCATCAACCTCGGGCCTACCTGGCTTCGTGGTCGTAACGACGCGGTACTCGCAGTGGCTTGGCCAGATCCCGGCCTTTCGGATCGAGTACCGAATCGCGTCCGTGTCGACCCACATTTCGCCATCGCCATCGCTCCCGTATCCATAGATGATGTCGAAATCCCATCGTCCGACGAGCCGCCCGGTTGTTGGGCTAAAGACCTCCAGCGTGACCGCCTCAAGATCGTGAGTGCCGAGCCATTCGCGGATGCCACGTTCCAGGCACTCCCACTCGCCCGCGAGCTTGGAGGGGTTGAGGCCGCTCTCGCGGACGATGTACTGGATCGAGCGCAGCATCTTGTCCGTGATGTACGTGGTCGAATAGGTATAGGTGTCGGCGCGGACGAGTGTGGTCATGGTCGAAGAAATCCCTCACGGTTGATGGTGGCCGAGGCGGCCTTGCCGCGCTCTGCGCGCTCTGCCTCTGGTTCGGACGGCCCACTTTCTTTCCAGTCCCGGGCAGTGATGCGAACCGTGTGTTGGGCAAGTGCCTCCTCCACCCACGGAAGATCCTCGGGTGGGCACGGTATGGACATCTGCCAATCGCCACCTGTTGGGCACCACGCCAAGGGCTCCTCGGACGCACCTTCGGAGAGCATGGCGTCCTCGTCATACAGGCAGTAGATGCGGAGTCGTGGTCCGACCCCATGCACAACGATCGCACTGTCACGCATGGCCTCCGCAGCGATCATCGAGATTCCGACGCCTGCCGCAGCGTCAACCTCATCACGCGGGTCACCGCCGCGTGGAGCGATCAGGTCGGCGATAACGCCCCAGGCCTCCGCCGCTGGCCTGCCAGGAGTGGCGACGATCCGCCTGACTACAACCGTCGCTGTCATGCTCCATTTCCCTTCTTGTTGCGCATAACCCGCGCCTGTTCGGCTGCCCTCAGCAAGTCGCTCGCCCCCAGCAGGCCAGGATCGAGCGCTACCTTCTTGTCGAAGGTGCATGCCGAGACCACCAACTTCCGAATCTGTCGACCGTCGAGGCCGTTGCACGCCGCAGCAGCGCGAGCAAAGGCCGGGTCATCGATGATCTGAGATGCGGCCGGATGTATCCGGGCGAGCTCCGCGACGGCCGAACGCAGGATCACCTCTGCTCCGCTCCGGCTTGGCAAGGGAACGACCTCCACGAGGTCAGCTCGAGACAGGAGCGCAGGGTCGATGGCCCCCTCAAAATTGCTGGTGGCCACGAAGAGCAGGTTCGGGTACTTGGACGCGAGATTGTCCAGGCCGGCGAGGACGGCGTCGGTCGCGCGGTGAACATCTACCGGATTGGCATCCAAGCTCAGCTTCATCCGATCAGCTGCCAGCGTTTCGACTTCGTCCAGCAGCACGATGAGGGGGCCCAGGGCTGCCCTCTCCGGAATCAATTCGCCGAGGAGTCTTCGGACTGCCTGCTGGCTGCGCCCAAGCCCGGCATTCGCGAGCGTGTGTGGCTCAACCTCGAGGAAGTTGAACGTCGACCCCGGTTCGACGCTCTCTGCAGTGCGGCTTGCCAGCCCTCGCGCCAGCGATGTCTTGCCGGTCCCTGGCGGACCCACAAGCAGAATCAACCCGTGAAGCGGCAGCAGGGCAGGATCGATGTGAGGTCGTAGAGTGAATGCCAGGACTGCCTGCGCCAACAGGCGGGTCTTCTGGTCACCCTCCACGTGAATGGCGTCCCACTGCTTGGAGAAGGCCTCACAGGGGAGCTGACTCTCGTTCGCGATCCCAGGGATTGCGGAATTGGTTGGCTGAGCCATTGTGCCAGTGGTCATTGCGGTTCGTTCACTCCTGAGCAGGCAGTCCTGAATTCAAGTGGAATGTCTGCAGAGTGTCATTCTGGATGCTCAGGAAACCATGTCAAGGAGGTAACGTCAAAATCTTTGCAATCGGTTACGCAGCAACTATGATGGCGGCAGCCTTGGTTGGATCGGACCGCCGAGATGCCTGTCGAGATTGCCGGATTCGCGCAAGCGCTCGTTCGGTGCCTGGACTTCGAAACAGTTCACCCCAAAGAGCTTGAGGACGCTTTATCTCATGCTCGTGAGCCGCTGACGCTCTCTCTTGTCGAGCCATGCGCCGATCCGCCACTAATCCGATCGGGCACGCCCTTTGAGCACCTTGCGTTCGTCCAACAGGGCGTTGTTGTCCCGTGGCAGTACCCACATGCTGAACTGGGCGCCCCCTTCCTCATCGGAGAGCACGAGTTCCTCATGAAGGCTGAGCGATGGGTGGGAAGCTATTCCGCTGTCACAGAAGCGGTGATAGTCGATATTCCGATCAACACGATGCGATCTATCGTCGAAGCCATTCCACGTGTGCGCGAGCGTATGCATGAACTCGTCATGAGGCGCCTTGCGCGTTTCTACTGGACATCCTTGGCGACTACGGGCACTCCGCCCTCCCGAGTCGCGGCGGCGCTCGTTTCGCGCCTTGCCCTCGATGGTGCTGACTTCGATCAGGACAGGAGAATCGAGGTGAAGCAAAAGGACCTTGCACGTCTCACTACGATGTCTCGATCGGCCGTAGCGGACGGTTTGGCAGAACTGGTTCGCACGGGGGCCGTACAGTTGGATGAGGGCGGTCAAGCAAGGTTTGGTGGCCTCATACTCGTCCCCGATGTGGAGCACCTGAAGAACGCAGCCTTCGCAGAGGTACGGGACCGGACGATTGTGGGCTTGGTCGAGCAGGCACGCGAAGACTAGATATCACTTCCCGGATGGTTGACCCTGTGGCAGATCCCACAGCCTCGTCGTTGATGCGGCGACAGTTGTCACGCTGCAAACGCAACCCATCTCCGCACACCTCTCGTCTAAGAGCCCAGTGTCGGTCTCGTGGCGGCGAATTGGGACCGCTGCGAACGATCTTGAGATTGTAAGAAATTCACGCTAAAATTCTGACATCAGGAGTGCCACGCGAAGGGTGTGACGAAGTGACTCGCATAGCCGACAAAATCATGAAGAGGGTATCCGCGCACGGTAGAGGAAAGTGGGTGTGCACACCGAAGGACTTCCTCGATCTTGGCAGCCGTGGATCTGTCGACCAGGCACTGTCGCGCCTCGTCAAAGCGGGTCAATTGCGGCGGGCCGGGCATGGGCTGTACGACATGCCCAGGATGAGCACCGTGTTGAAGCGGCCTGCGCCGGTTGACCTGGATGCCGCCATCAAGGCTCTAGCACGCCGGGATGGGTTCCGGTTTATGCCTGATGGTCTGGTGGCCGCGAACCAACTTGGCCTCACCAACGCTGTGCCAGCGAAGACCTCGTACCTGACGGACGGATCCACGAGAACGCTCAAGATCGACGGACGAACGGTCCAGTTTCGACATGCCGGACCTGGCGTGATGCAGTGGGCCGGAAAGTCAGCGGCTCCCGTCGCGCAGGCACTGCGGTGGCTTGGACCGGACGTGGCCGCAGACCCTCAGGTCGTCATGACTTTGGGGCGCCGCCTCCCGGACGATGTGAAGCGTGACCTGCGGCAGAACAGTCAGGATCTTCCCGGTTGGGCGGTGCCGCTGGCCCGCAGCATCGCAGGTGATCAGGCTCCTGCCGCATGAGTGGAGCCCTTCAGGCCTTTCTCGCCCTCCCGGAGCAAGAAAAGCGCGATGTGTTCGAGGCAGCAGCGAACCGGCTGAACACGCCGCCCAGCTACATCGAGAAGGACCTCTGGGTGTGTCTTGTCCTCGACACGCTGTTCAACCGGCTGCCAAGCAGCCATCCGAGGTTGCTATTCAAGGGCGGCACCTCGTTGTCCAAGGCTTTCGGACTCATCCGGCGGTTCTCCGAAGACATCGATATCGTCGTTTACCGCGGAGACCTTGGCTTTGTGGGCGACCAGGACCCCACCGTAGTCGAGGGCCTCTCGAACCGACGGCGAGAGGCCCTCTTCCAGAAGCTCAGAGAGGCCTGCAGCAGCTATGTCCTCGGAGAACTGAAGGTCGAACTGGCCGCCCTGATAGCCCAAGTGGCGGAAGGTTGTCAGATCCTGCGGGACGAGGACGACGCCGATCAGACGACGCTCCTGGTGGAGTACCCAACGCTCTATCCGGCCGGCGATGGCTCCTACGTGGCCCCGCGGGTGAAGATCGAGGCGGGCGCGAGGTCGGCACTGGACCCGAGTCTGGACCGTACCGTTACGCCCTACGTGGTCGGCGAGCTACCCGATTGGTCGCTCGCCGTGGGCGACATTCGAGTGCTAGCGCCGGAACGCACGTATTGGGAGAAACTGCTGATCCTGCACGGCCTGCACTACGGGTACCGCGACGCCCAGCGGCTGCCGGTCGACAAGGATCGCATCTCGCGCCACTACTACGACGTGGCGGTGATAACCGCGACGGATGCTGGCCAGTCCGCCTTACTGAACATCGGCCTCCTGGACTCGGTCCGGAACCACAACCTCATCGCTTTCCCGCAGGCCTGGAAGCGATTCGATGAGGCTGTTCCGGGCTCGGTCAGACTCGTCCCCCAGGCTGAATTGCTCACGGTGATAGAACGCGACTATCGCGCCATGGATGGCATGATTCTCGGACAGTCCCCGGAGTTCGGGTGGATTCTCGAGCAGATCCAACACGCCGAAGCCGTGGTTAACGCCAGCTAGGATGTCAGCATTGCGATCCGAAACAGCGGTTGTCAGAGACGTTGCTCGACAGACGGATCCTGGCTAAATCGGGGGGCTACTTGCGTATCAAGCAACCGAGCTTCCAGCGAAACGTGCACCTCCGGAGTCCCGAGTTGCACGCTGCAGGCCCTTGTCAACGGGTACCGCTGGCGACGCCGGAGGGTGCGGACTGCTGGTGCTGTGGGTTCCTCGAGTCTGTACGGGGGAGGACCCGGTGATCTACCAGCTCAAGCGATGCGTCGAGCGGGCCACGAACGACATTGCTGCAAAGCGTGAGGGGGCACCGTTCCCCGTCTTGGACGTTGCCCTTCAGGCACTCAACGACCCGGCCCTCCAAGAGCTTCGGGAGACTCTAGACCAGCCAAAGTTCTCATCGCTTGGCGGTGAGCAGATCCTCATCAACGAGCTAAAGCGCACGGCTAGGGACCTCTTGCGGACAACGAGGGCGCAGGGGCGGCGTGTCTATCAGGCCGTTGGCTCCGTCCGCGGACAGGTCTACTGGAAGCGAAGTGAGCACATGACACGGGCTGAGCTAGCCTGGCTAGCGCCGAGAATCAGGAAGCAGGGGCAGACGATGATCCGGGAAGCGGACGTGATGGACGTTCAGTTGCGCCTCATCGATGAACGAGGCGGCGACCTCTTCGCCGGTGAAGTCGAGGAGGAAGCCCACCTTGAGGTCAACGAGCGGTACGAGGAAGAGGACTAGGACCGTTATGAGCATGCGGGGCGATGTACCACGCCCTAGGCATGAGGCCAGGCGCTCGTATCGGTGGATGACGACGCTGGCGGTGGCAAGGTCACCCCGCTGCCAGCGCCGCACGACGGACTCGTCCCTCTCATCGGAAGCCCACTCACTCACGGGCAGCATCCATATCGGTCCGGTTTGGAGCCCAATCGGCGTCGCAACCCTATGGCCAGAGGCCAGGCGGCAAAGCCGGCCCGGCGCCCGCTGCGACGACGACGCTCGTATGCGGCAGCTCATCCCCCGACAGGAAAACGATCAGCGGAGCCGCCGCAGCTAGGGCTCACCCACGTTGCCCGTGCCACCCAGTCGATCGGCAGGTTCACCACCTCTTCTCTTCCAACGAACAACAGGGGCAATAGTGACGCTCGACGCGTCGAATAGAGTGATGAAGGCGTCTTCGTAGCCTCCTGGCCAGCTGAGAGACGGGACAAGCGCCGAGGCCAACAGTGGAATCTGGACGGGCTGCATCGGTTAGGGCATCGCGTCGCCACCAGCCCTGGCGCTCGTTCCGGCCCAGGGGGTGCTCCCCGGCGAGGATTCGAACCTCGAACCTAGCGGTTAACAGCCGCTCGCTCTACCGTTGAGCTACCGGGGAACGGGCTCTCAGTTTCGGGCGGCGGGGGAGAACGGGCAACAGGCCGGCCCCGCCATTCGCCTGCGTGTTGGCCCTTCGTTGCCCTCTGCTACAGTGGAGGCATGGCCGCCTCGCCCACGGGGCATCGACCCCTTCCCTGGCCCCGTCGGATCTGGAGGTTCTGGCTCGTCGCCTGGAACTTCCTCGCCATCTACCTGGGGTACAAGCGCATCCAGAAGACGCCCTGGCTGAGCGAGGCGGAACGCACCGAGCGATACCGTGCCCGGCACCGCGTCACGGGCGAGCGCCTCTACCGGCTGGCGGTACGCCTGCAGGGCCTCCTGATCAAGGCGTGCCAGTTCCTCAGCAGTCGCGCCGACGTGGCCCCGCCGGAGCTCGTGGCGGTGTTGAGCCGGCTGCAGGACGCCGTGCCCCCACGGTCGTACGACGAGGTGGCGGCGCAGATTCGACGGGAGCTCGGCGGGCCGCCCGAGGAGGTCTTCGGAAGCTTCGAGCGGGAGCCGATCGCGGCGGCCTCGCTGGCGCAGGTGCACCGGGCGAAGACGCACGATGGTCGCGACGTGGCGGTGAAGGTCCAGTACCAGGGCATCGCGCGGGTGGTGGAGACGGACCTGCGATCGATCGCCCTGCTGATCCGCATCCTCGCGCGGATCGAGCCGAAGTACGACTTCCGCATGCTCATCAGCGAGATGGCCGACTACACGCCGCGGGAGCTCGAATTCGTGGTCGAGGGGGAGAGCGCGGAGCGGGTCGCGCGGGAGCTGGCGCACCGGAAGGACGTGCGCGTGCCCGAGATCGTGTGGGAGCACACGTCCCGGCGGGTGCTGACGATGGAGTACATCGACGGGATCAAGATCTCGGCGACGGACGAGCTGGTGGCGGCGGGAGTCGACCCGGACGTGGTGGCGCGCATCATGATGGAGGCGTACTGCGAGCAGATCCTCGTGAACGGCTTCTTCCACGCGGATCCGCACCCGGGGAACCTGCTCGTGCTGCCGGGGCCGGTGGTGGTGTTCCTCGACTTCGGGATGAGCAAGAACCTGCCGGACGACTTCCGGCGGACCTACAACCGCTTCACGCTGGCGGTCCTGAGCCAGAACGACTCGGCGATGCTGAAGGGATTCCAGGACCTCGGCTTCCGCACGCGCCACGACGACCCGGAGCTGCTGGTGGCGCTGGGACGCTCGTTCTTCGAGTCGGCGGGGCCGGAGCAGCGCCCCTACGCCGACGCGGAGGTGGTGGGCGAGGTGAACGAGCGCCTCTCGCGGCTGCTCTCGGAGAACCCGATCACGGAGGTGCCTTCGGACATCCTCCTGATCCTGCGGGTGCTCGGCCTGATGAGCGGGCTGCAGAAGCGGCTCGACAGCACGGTCGACGTGGCGGACACGATCACGCCGTTCGCACAGGCGCAGGTCGCGGGGGAGGCGGCGGGGGCCAGCTAGAGGGCGATGGCGTGGCATCCGGCCCCTGCAAGCTGTAAGCTTTTCCGAAACAATAGAGACGAAGGGGCAGATGCCGGTCAACGACGCGGTTGTGATCACCGACCACGAGAACCAGGCCCGGGAGTTCCTGGGGAAGGCCCGCGACTATCTGAATGGGGGCGATCTGCACCAGGCGTCCGAGAAGGGCTGGGGGGCAGCGGCCCACATGGCGAAGGCCGTGGCAGTCGCCCAGGGCTGGGAGTACGAGACGCACGCCGACTTCAGCGTCGTGCTGAACCAGGCGTGGCAGGCGACGGGGAATGATCGGCTGCGAGCGCTCCGCGGCATCGCGAACGACCTGCATGGCAACTACTACCGTCGAAAGCGGCACCTGAACGCCGAGGTCATCGGGCGGGACATCGAGAGCGTGGCCGAACTCGTCGAGGCGCTGGCGGCGCTGACGAGCCCGTCCCCATGAGCAGCCGGGGCTGGACGCTAGTCCGCCGAATCCGCTAACCTAACTGAGCCCTTTAAGGCGGTCCCGAGAGGCTGCCAAGGGAGGAGGCGCCGCCATGAGCGGCATGCGCTGCGCGCGTACGCGAATTCCCCACCTGACCCCGGTGTTCCCCCGATGAGTCCCGTTGAGCTGCAGCGGGGCCCCGAGGTGGCGCGCACCATCCGGCGGCTCGCGCACGAGATCGTGGAGAGCAACGGCGGGGCGCGGAACCTGGTGCTGGTGGGACTGTTGACACGCGGCGTTCCCCTGGCGGAGCGGTTGGCGGCGGCAATCGAGGCGTTCGAGGGCCTGAAACCGCCGGTGGGCCGGCTCGACATCGGGCTCTACCGCGACGACCTCGGCCAGCGCGAGCACTTCCCCCCCGTCCGTCCGAGCGACATCCCGGCCGGGCTCGACGACGCGACCGTCGTCCTCGTCGACGACGTGCTCTTCACGGGGCGCACGGTGCGGGCGGCGATGGACGCGATCATGGACTTCGGACGGCCGGCGCGGGTGCGCCTGGCGGTCATGGTCGACCGGGGGCACCGGGAGCTGCCCATCCGGCCCGACTTCGTGGGCCGCAACATCCCGACGGCGCCGTCGCAGACGGTCGACGTGCGCCTGGCGGAGATCGACGACGAGGACGCTATCTACCTGATGGAGGGAGCCGAACGTCATGGTGAGCATTGAACCGGCGACCCCGGAAGCGGTCACGGAGGAGGCGCCCGCGCCCGCGGGCTCGTCTTCGGCAGGGGCGGGCCCCGTGTGGACGAGTAAGGACCTGCTCGACACGGACGTGCTTTCGAGCGAGGAGATCGAGCTGGTCCTGGAGACGGCGGAGGCGATGGCGGAGGTGCGGGAGCGGCCGGTGGGGCGGGTGGCGACGCTGCGGGGCACGACGGTCGTAACCCTCTTCTACGAGAACAGCACGCGCACGCGCGCGAGCTTCGAGATCGCGGCCAAGGCGCTGGGCGCGGACGTCATCAACCTGGCCGCGGCGGGCAGCAGCGTGGGCAAGGGCGAGTCGCTCATCGACACGGTGCGCACGATCGAGGCGGTGGGGGCGGACATCCTCGTGATGCGCCACCCGAGCTCGGGGGCGGCGGCCCTGGCCGCGCGCCATACCGAGGCGAGCGTCATCAACGGCGGGGACGGCGCCCACGCGCACCCCACGCAGGCGCTGCTGGACCTGTACACGATGCGCCGCCACGTGGGCGACCTCGCGGGCCGCAAGGTGGTCATCGTGGGGGATGTGCTGCACAGTCGCGTGGCGCGCTCGAACCTGTGGGCGCTGCGGGCGGCGGGGGCGCAGGTCACGCTGTGCGGGCCGGCGACGCTCCTGCCGCGGTCGCTGCGAGCACGGGCGGGGTACGAGGGGCCGGGCGGCTGCGAGGTCACGAGCGACCTCGGAGAGGCGCTGCTGGGGGCGGACGTGGTGATGGCGCTGCGCATCCAGCGGGAGCGCCAGGAGCAGGGCCTGCTGCCCTCCCTGCGCGAGTACGTCCGCCAGTACCAGATCACGGAGGAGCGGCTGGCGCGGGCGAATCCGGGGGCGCTGGTGATGCACCCCGGCCCGATGAACGAAGGCGTCGAGATCGCCACCGAGGTCGCGCACGGCCTGCGCTCGGTGGTGGAGGAGCAGGTCACGAACGGGGTGGCGGTCCGCATGGCCATCCTCTACCTGATGGCGACGGCGAGGCGGTCATGAGCACCATCCTGATTCGAGGCGGACGCCTCATCGACCCCGCAGCGGGCCTGGACCAGCCGGGCGACGTTTTGATCGAGGGCGGCCTCGTGCAGGCGGCCGGCGGGACCATCGAGGCAAGCGGAGCGGAGGTGGTCGAGGCGGCGGGGTGCATCGTGACGCCGGGGTTCATCGACCTGCACGCCCACCTGCGGGAGCCGGGATTCGAGCAGAAGGGCACGATGGCGACGGAGACGGAGGCAGCGTTGCGGGGCGGCTTCACGACGGTCTGCTCGATGCCGAACACGGAGCCGGCGCCGGACAGCGCGCCGGCGGTCGAGGGGCTGCTGCAGATCATCGCGCAGGATGCGCGCGTGCGCGTCCTGCCGGTGGGGTCGACGACGGCGGGGCGGCGCGGGGAGCGGCTGGCGGCGTTGAGCGAGCTGGCAGAGGCGGGCTGCGTCGCCATCAGCGACGACGGCAGCCCCATCGCGGCCGACCTGATGCGGAACGCCCTCACCCTCGCAGCGGCGCTGGGGCTGGTGGTGGCGGAGCACTGCGACGAGCCCTCGTTGAGCCGGAACGGCTCGATGCACGAGGGCGCCGTCAGCGAGCGGCTCGGGCTTCCGGGGCAGCCGGTGGCCGCGGAGACGGCGGCGATAGCCCGGAACATCGAACTCTGCGAGCTTACCGGGGGCAGGCTGCACATCATGCACATCACGACGGCGAGGGGCGTGGAGCTGGTGGCGCGCGCGAAGGAGCGCGGGCTGCCGGTCACGTGCGAGGTCACGCCGAGCCACCTCTTCCTGACGGACGAGGCGGTGGCGGGCAGCGACCCCACGCCGGCCTACGACACTTCGGCGAAGGTGAACCCGCCACTACGCACGGAAACGGACCGGCGGGCGCTGCTCGCAGGCCTGAACGCGGGCGTCATCGACGCGATCGCGACGGACCACGCGCCGCACGCGCCCGAGGAGAAACTGTGCGAGTTCGACCTCGCGCCGTTCGGCATCAGCTGCGCGGAGACGGCGCTCGCGACCGTGACCACGCTGGCGGCGCGCGGCGAGCTGGACCTGGGGGTGGCGCTCGGAGCGCTCACGCAGGGTCCGGCAGCGACCTTCGCGCTGGGTGACCACGTCTCCGGCATCGGGACGCTCGCCGCCGGGGCGCCCGGTGACGTGACCATCTTCGACCCGGACGAGCGCTGGGCGGTCGACCCCTCCCGGTTCGCCTCGAAGGGACGCAACACGCCCTTGGCGGGGATGGAGCTGCTAGGCCGCGTACGCGCGGTCGTGGTGGCGGGCGAGCTGCGGCACGCGGTGGAGACAGCGCATGTCTGACGCTCGGCTGGCGCTCGCCGACGGGAGCGTGTTCGAGGGCCGCGCGGTGGGCGCTCCCGGGCACGCGGGCGGCGAGGTTGTCTTCAACACCTCCATGACAGGGTACCAGGAGATGCTCACGGACCCCTCGTACGCGGGCCAGCTGCTGACGCTGACGTACCCGATGATCGGGAACTACGGGGTGGACGCGGCGGTGGAGGAGTCGGGGCAGATCCAGCCGCGGGGGCTCATCGTGCGCGAGGTGGCGCCCGTCGCGAGCCACCCGCGCGCGGCGAGCGACCTCGCGACGTTCCTGGCGGAGCGCGGCGTTGTCGCCATCGACGGCATCGACACGCGCGCGGTGACGCGCCGCATCCGGCAGCACGGCGTCATGCTGGGCGTGATCACGACCGATCCGCCGGAGGCGGCGCTGGAGCGCGTGCGCGCCCTGCCGGACTACGACGGCATCGACTGGGCGGCGCAGGTCACGACGGAAGAGGGGTACGGCTGGGGTTCGTTCGCCCGGGCGAACGACCTGCGCCCCGCGGTCGAGCCGAGGGCGAACAAGGCAGTCGCGGGGGAGGGGTTGGGCGCGCGGCGGAAGGTCGCGCTCATCGACGGCGGGGTGAAGCGCAACATCATGCGTTCGCTGACCGCCCGCAACTGCGACATCACGGTCCTCCCCATCGACGCAACGGCCGAGGACGTGCTCGCGCTGGAGCCCTCGGGCGTGCTGTGGTCCCCGGGCCCGGGGGATCCACAGGTGCAGAACTTTCAGGTGGAGGAGGCGCGCAAGCTGATCGGCGCCGTGCCCCTGTTCGGCATCTGCCTGGGGCACCAGGTGATCGCACGGGCGCTGGGGGCGGGCACCTTCAAACTGCCCTTCGGACACCGCGGGGCGAACCACCCCGTGCGCGACGCACGCACGGGCACGGTCACGATCACGTCCCAGAACCACGGATACGCCGTCGACCCCGAGGGGCTGGCGGCCTCGGCGGAGGTAAGCCACGTGAACCTGAACGACGGCACGGTCGAAGCGCTCACCATGCGCAGCGAGCCGGTGATGACCATCCAGTACCACTCCGAGGCGAGCCCCGGACCGCTCGACAGCATGGGCATGTTCGACCGCTTCGTGGAGTTGATGGCGACAGCGGAGGGAACGGCATGACGCGCGCGACGGAGACGAAGCTGGCCACGAGCGCCGACGCAGCCGCGGTCGCGTCGATCGCGCACGCGCTGCGGGGGGAGGCGAACACGAGCCTTCCCGAGCTCGACGTGGAGGGCGCGCGGGCCTGGCTCGGGCGGCTGGAGGAGGGCGGGGCGGCCGTACTCGCGCTGGACGGATCGATACCGGTCGCCTTCGGGGCGGTCGAGGAGACGGCGGACGAGCCCGGGATCGCCGAGCTGGGCGTGTGGGTGGTGCCCGACCACCGCCGCCGAGGGATCGCCACCGAGCTCGCGGAGGAGCTGCTGGAGCTGGCCCGGGAGCGCGGCCTGCGGCGCATCCGCGGGCGCCTGCCGGAGGGCAACGAGCCCGCGCTCAGCTTCCTCTCCGCCATCGGGGGGATGGTTCCCCTGCGAAACCCCGACATGACCTTCGAGTTGCCCCTCTAGATGGCAGCCGTGAGCAGCAAGCACCGCCCCCTGCCGCCAACCCGCAGCGGCCCCCTTCCCCGCGACACGCAGGCGGGGGGCCAGGCCGCGAGCTGGGCCGGCGTGCTGGTCGCGCTGGCGGCGACGGCGCTGACCATGGCCGCGCTCACGTTCGTCGCGGCGTTCGCCGGCGAGAACGTGGCCGGGGAGGAAGCGGGGCGGTTCTGGGCGTTGCTCTTCGCGGGGGCGCTGGCGCTCTGCGGGCTCTTTCTCGCGGCGCTGGGCCTGGTCCTGCAGGGCGAGGGCGCGCCGTCGGGCAGCCGCCACGTCGTGCCGGTGGCGACCGGCGTGGCGACGGGCGCAGTCGTGGGGGCGCTGCTCCTGGAGGGGGCGGGCCGCGAAGCGGTCCTGCCGCTGCTGCTCCTGCTGCTGGCGACGCCGCCCGTGCGGGGCGCGCTGGCGTGGATCTTGAGGCGACAGGGAACGAGGGGGAGCAGGCGATGAGCAAGCCGGAGAACGTTCTCATCATCGGGTCGGGGGCGATCGTCATCGGGCAGGCGGCGGAGTTCGACTACGCCGGCACGCAGGCCTGCAAGGCCGTGCGCGAGGAGGGGGTGCGCAGCATCCTGGTGAACTCGAACCCGGCCACGATCATGACCGACCTGGACGTGGCCGACGCGGTCTACATCGAGCCGCTCACCGTGCCCGTCATCGAGCGGATCATCGCGCGCGAGCGTCCGGACGGGCTCCTGCCGACGCTCGGGGGCCAGACCGGCCTGAACCTGGCGGTGGAGCTGGCGAACGCGGGCATCCTCGAGAAGTACAACGTGGAGCTGCTGGGCACGCCGCTGCAGTCGATCCGGCGGGCGGAGGACCGGGAGCTCTTCAACGACCTGCTGGCCAAGATCGGCGAGCCCGTGCTGGACAGCGAGCCCTGCGAGACGCTGGACGCGTGCGAGGCGGCGGCGGAACGCATCGGGCTGCCGGTCGTCATCCGGCCGGCCTACACCCTGGGGGGCACGGGCGGGGGCATCGCCTTCACGCCCGAGCAGCTGCGCACGATCGCGACGAGCGGCCTCGCCGCCAGCCCCATCACGCAGGTGCTCGTCGAGCGCTACCTGGGGGGCTGGAAGGAGGTCGAGTACGAGGTCATGCGGGACGGCGCGGGCAACTGCGTGACCATCTGCAACATGGAGAACCTCGACCCGATGGGCGTCCACACGGGCGACTCGATCGTGGTCGCGCCCTCGCAGACGCTGACGGACAAGGACTACCAGATGCTGCGCTCGGCGGCCCTGCGCATCATCGACGAGCTGGGCATCGAGGGAGGCTGCAACATCCAGTTCTCGCTCGCGCCGCGCAAGGACGTGCGGGACTGGGAGGGGGACACGGGCGAGCCCCTCCCCTACTACGTGATCGAGGTGAACCCGCGCGTCTCGCGCTCGTCCGCGCTGGCCTCGAAGGCGACCGGATACCCGATCGCGCGGGTGGCGGCGAAGATCGCCTGCGGGAAGACGCTCGACGAGATCCCCAACGCCGTGACGGAGCGCACGACGGCGGCGTTCGAACCGGCGCTCGACTACTGCGTGGTAAAGATCCCGCGCTGGCCGTTCGACAAGTTCGCGCTGGGGGACCGGGCGCTGGGGACGCAGATGAAGGCGACGGGGGAGGTGATGGCCATCGACCGCACCTTCGAGGGGGCGCTGAACAAGGCCGTGCGCTCGCTTGAGTTCGGGCGGCGCACGCTGCTCTGGGAGGACGCCGCCTGGCGCGACGCGAAGGCGATCGACCTGACCGCCACCGACACGCGCCTGTGGGCGCTGATGGCCGTGCTCCGGCGCGATGTGCCGGTCGACGAGATCGCCACCGACACGGGGGTGGATCCGTGGTTCCTGGAGCGCCTGCAGCGCATCGTCTCGGTCGAGCGGCGGCTGCTCTCGGAGCCGCTGGAGCGGGACCTGCTGCTGGACGCGAAGCGGATGGGGTTCAGCGACGAGATGATCGGCCAGCTCGCCGACCGGCTCCCGGAGCAGGTCCGGGAGCTGCGCCTGCAGCTCGGCATGCGGCCCGTCTACAAGATGGTCGACACCTGCGCGGCCGAGTTCGACGCAGCGACGCCGTACTTCTACTCGACCTACGAGCAGGAGAACGAGGCGATTCCCGAGCCGGGTGAATCGACGGTGGTGCTGGGCAGCGGACCGATCCGCATCGGGCAGGGGATCGAGTTCGACTATGCGAGCGTGCACGCCGCCTGGGCGCTCCAGGATGCGGGCCGCCGGGCGGTCATGGTGAACTCGAACCCGGAGACGGTCTCGACCGACTTCGACACGAGCGACCGGCTCTTCTTCGAACCGCTGGACGAGGAGGCCGTGCGCAACATCCTCGAGAACGAGGCGGGCGAGACCGGCGACGCGCCCACGAGCATCGTGCAGTTCGGCGGGCAGACGGCGGTCAACCTTGCCGATCCGCTGTGGCGCGCGGGGCAGGGGATCATCGGGTCGAGCGCGGAGGCGATCGACACGGCGGAGGACCGCGAGCTGTTCGAGCGCTTCCTGCAGAACCTCGGCATCCCCCAGCCTCCGGGCGCGGCCGTGCGCACGCTGGAGGAAGGACTGAAGACGGCACAGACGATCGGCTACCCCGTGCTCGTGCGGCCCTCGTACGTGCTCGGCGGGAGGGCGATGGAGATCGTGCAGAACGCGGGCGAGATGGTCGGCTTCCTCGCGCAGGCGGCGGAAGCGGCGGAGGGGCGCCCCATCCTCATCGACAAGTACCTGGAGGGGCGGGAGGTCGAGGTGGACGCCATCTGCGACGGGGAGCGCGTGCTCATCCCGGGCATCATGGAGCACATCGAGCGGGCCGGGGTGCACTCGGGCGACTCGATGGCCGTGTACCCACCCGTCCACCTCAACGCGGAGGAGCGCGACTTGATCTGCCGCTACACCGAGCAGATCGTGCTGGGGATGGGCGCCATCGGGCTCACGAACATCCAGTACGTGGTGCTCCCGCCAGACGGCTCCGGAACGCCGCAGGTGTACGTCCTCGAGGTGAACCCGCGCGCCAGCCGGACGGTGCCGTTCATCTCGAAGGTGACGAGCGTGCCGATGGTGCAGCTCGCGGTACGCGCCATGTGCGGGGAGTCGCTGGAGAGCCAGGGCTACGAGGGGGGCCTGTGGCCGGAGCGGAACCTGGTGGCCGTGAAGGCGCCCGTCTTCTCGATGTCGAAGCTGGCGGACGTCGATACCTACCTCGGGCCGGAGATGAAGAGCACCGGCGAGGTGATGGGCGTCGACGTGACCTACGAGGCGGCGCTGGCGAAGGCGCTGGTGGCCTCGGACCTGGCGCTGGAGCCGGGCATCCCCGTCCTCCTCTCGCTGAGCGACCGCACCAAGCCGGAAGCGCTGCCCCTCGTGCACGCGCTGCACGACGCAGGCTGCGAGCTCTACGCGACGGAAGGCACGGGGGCGATGCTGGACGCGCTGGGGATCCCCGCGACGGTGGTGACGAAGGTGCTCAGCGGGACCCACCCGAACGTGGTCGACGTGATCGAGGACGGGACCGTGGGCTGCGTATTGAACACCTCCGAGGGGCGGCTGACGGGCTCCCTGCGGGACGGGTTCCACATCCGGCGAGCGGCGGCGGAGAAGCGCATCCCCTGCTTCACCTCGATCGACACGGCGCGGGCGGCCATCCAGACGATGAGCGGCACGGCGACCCCCGAGGTCGCGCGGCTGGACGAGTACGTGGCGCGATGATTCAGGAACGGGCGACGGTCCTCTCGAACGAACCGTGCTACGAGGGGGGCTACGTCGTCTGGCTCGACGCGCCGGGGGTCGCGGCGGCGGGCCACACGCCGGGGCAGTTCGTGATGGTGCGCTGTTCGCCGGAGGGCGGCGAGCCGGAGTTCTCGCGCGCGTTCAGCTTCCACCGCGCGGAGGACGGGCGGATCGCGCTCCTGTACGCAGTCGCGGGGGAGGGAACGGCCTGGCTCGCGGACCGGCGGCGGGGGGATCCCGTTTCGCTCTACGGTCCGCTGGGGAAGGGGTTCCGGCTGCCGGAAGGCACGGGCAACCTGCTGCTGGTGGCGGGGGGCGTGGGCGTCGCGCCGATGGTCGACCTGGCGGAAGTGGCCCTCGCCCGGGGCCACCAGGTGACGGCGATGATGGGTGCGCGCACGGCCTCGCAGTTGCTGCCGGCCTCCTGCTGGCCGAGCGAGGTCGAGTACGTGGTGGTCACGGAGGACGGGTCGCAGGGGCTGCGGGGGAGGGTCACGGAGCACCTGGACGACTACGTGGCGTGGTCGAGCAAGCTGTACGCCTGCGGCCCGAACGCGATGTTTGCATCGATGGCGGAGGCGCTGCGCGACAACGGCCGGCGGCAGAACCCGGAGATCCTGATGGAAGAGAACATGCCCTGCGGCTGGGGGCTGTGCTACGGCTGCGCAATCTTCACGCGCCACGGGGTGCGACTCTGCTGCAAGGACGGGCCCCGCTTCAACCTCTTCGACGTGTTCTAGCGGACAACAACAACCTTGTGCTAGCATAGCTGCGCCACGGCAGGACACCCGACCGAGATGTCAGCAGCGCAGCAATCAGGCGAACACGCCAGGGACTACGGCAGCCCCGCAACGTGGGGGGATGTCGAGCACGCGCGCCAATCGACCGAAGTGCGGATCGCAGGCGTCGAAACGCAGATGGCCGAGATGGAGACCCGGCTCGAAAGGAAGATCGGCGATCTGCGGACGGAGATGACGGCGATGGAGGGCAGGCTGGAGCGGCAGATAGCCGGGGTGGAGACGCGCCTGATCCGCTGGTCCGCCGGACTGGCCGTCGCGGGAGGGGTTGCCGTCATCGGGTTCCTCGTCGGCATCCTGCAAGCCGTTGACTGAGTCAAGCGGCGGCCACAGGGGTTGCGAACGCCTGTTCTAGCATCGTAGGATTCCATCCAACACGACGGGAGAGCGGGACATGGCCACACGAGACGCCAAGCGGGAAGCCAAGCAGGAAGAGGACCGGAAGCGCGCGCTCGACCTGGCCCTGGGCCAGATCGAGAAGCAGTACGGCCAGGGCGCCGTCATGAAGATGGGCGAGGCGAGCGCCAACATGACCGTCGCGGGCATCTCCACGGGGTCGCTCTCGCTGGACATCGCGCTCGGGATCGGCGGCATTCCCCGCGGGCGCGTGACGGAGATCTACGGGCCGGAGTCGGCGGGGAAGAGCACGCTCGCCCAGCACGTGATCGCGCAGGCCCAGCGCGAAGGTGGGGCCGTCGCGTACATCGACGTCGAGCACGCACTCGACCCCTCCTACGCGCAGGACCTCGGCATCAACACGGAAGACCTGCTCATCAGCCAGCCGGACACGGGCGAGCAGGCGCTGGAGATCTGCGAGGCGCTCGTGCGCTCCAACGCGATCGACTGCATCGTGGTGGACTCCGTGGCCGCGCTCGTGCCCCGCGCCGAGATCGAGGGCGAGATGGGGGACACGCACGTGGGTCTGCAGGCGCGGCTCATGTCGCAGGCATTGCGCAAGCTGACGGCGACGATCTCGCGAACGAGCACGGCCGTCATCTTCATCAACCAGCTCCGGGAGAAGGTCGGGGTGGTCTTCGGGAACCCGGAGGTGACGCCGGGCGGGCGGGCGCTGAAGTTCTACTCGTCCGTGCGCATCGAGCTCCGCGGCATCGAGAGCATCAAGAAGGGCACGACCGTCATCGGGCGGCGCGTGCGGGCGAAGGTCGTGAAGAACAAGGTGGCGGCGCCCTTCCGCACGGCCGAGTTCGACATCATGTTCGCGAACCCGCGCGGGATCAGCCGCACGGCGGACGTGGTCGACCTGGGGGCGGAGTCGGGCATCCTCACGAAGTCGGGGGCGTTCTACAGCTACGGCGACCTGCGCATCGGGCAGGGGCGGGAGGCGGCCAAGGCCTTCCTCCACGAGAACCTCGACATCCTCGATGCGATCGAGCGCGACCTGCGGCTGGAGGCCGGCCTTCCCGTCGCGGATGCCGCGGACCCGGACGCTGCCGAGACGGCGCTCGCGGCGGGCGCCTCCTAGGTCCAGTGACCGCGGACGACCCGGACGGAACTCCCCGGGTGACGGCGATCCGCCGCCGCGCTCGGGGCCGGGTGGTCGTCGCGACGAGCGATGGCGAAACGCTGACCCTGCGCGCGGAAGCGGTCGAACGGGCGGGGCTGCGGAAGGGCGACGCCCTCGACGGCGGCATCCGTGCGGGACTGGAGCGCGAGGAGCAGCGCTGGACCGCGCACGACGCGGCCCTGCGGCTGCTCTCGTACCGCCCCCGAAGCGAGCGCGAGCTGGGACAACGCTTGCGCCTCCGGGGCATCACCGGCGACGTGGTCGACGAGGAGATCGAGCGCCTGCGGGGGGCGGGCTTGCTCGACGACGAGGCGTTCGCGCAGTCGTGGGTGGAGGACCGGCAGGCGAACGCGCCGCGGGGACAGCGACTCCTTCGCTACGAGCTTCTCGGGCGGGGGGTGCGCGCCGAGCTCGCCGAGGCGGCGGTGGAGTCGGTCGACGACCGCACGTCCGCCCTCTTCCTCGCGCGAGGACGGGCGCGCCGCCTGGGCGACCTGCCCTTCGAGCAGTTCAGCCGGCGGCTGGCCGGCTTTCTCGAGCGCCGCGGCTTCGGGTACGACGTGGTCGCCGAGGCCGTGCGGACAACCTGGAATGAGAACGCGCCGGAGGACGAGCGGCGGTAGCAGGCCCGCCCATCGCCCGCAGCATGAAGCGGGAAATCTTTGACGGCCTCGGAGAGCGGGCCGTACTATCCCGGTCAGGCGGTCTACGCCGCCCCGGGAACCACAATGTCGCATTTCGCGATTCAACTGGAGCAACCCCATGCCGGCGATCATTGCCGTTATCGCCGGCCTCGTTGGCATTCTGATCGGGATCGGCGTGGGCTACGTCCTGCGTCGCCGCTCTGCGCAGCACTCGCTGCAGCAGGCGGAGGAGGAAGCCCGGCAGATAGTCGTTGAGGCCGAAACCCGCAGCCGCGAGCTTGACCTGGAGTCGAAGGAGGAAGCGCTCAAGCTCCGAAACGAAGCCGAAGCCGATATCCGCGAGTGGCGCTCAGAGCTCTCGCGGGTGGAGAACCGCCTTACCCAGCGCGAGGAGAACCTCGACCGCAAGACGGACGTTATCGACTCTCGCGAGACCAGCCTGCAGGAGCGGTCGGAGGCGCTGCGAGGCGCCGAAGATGCAATGCAGGAACTGCGCGCCGAGCAGGAGCGCGCCATCGAGCGGGCGAGCGGCCTGAGCCGCGAGGAAGCGCGGGAGCACCTGCTGGCGGCGGTCGACGACGAGATCCGCGACGAAGCGAGCCGCCGCGTGCGCGAGATGGAGCGGGAGGCGGAAGCGACCGCCGCGACACGCGCGCGCGACGTCATCGCGACGGCGATCCAGCGGTACGCCGGCGAAGTCACGGCGGAGACGACCGTCTCCGTGGTGCCCATCGGCAGCGACGACATGAAGGGGCGCATCATCGGGCGCGAGGGGCGCAACATCCGCGCCATCGAGGCGGCCACGGGCGTCGACCTGATCATCGACGACACGCCGGACGCCGTGACCGTCAGCTCGTTCGACCCCGTACGCCGGGAGGTGGCGCGCGTTGCCCTGTCTGGCCTGGTGCAGGACGGGCGCATCCACCCGACCCGCATCGAAGAGGCGGTGGCGAAGGCACAACGCAACGTCGAGACGACCATGGCCGAGTCGGCCGAGGCGGCGGCGGCGGAGGCGGACATCCTCAACCTGCACCCGGAGGTGATGAAGGTGTTCGGCCGGCTGCGCTACCGGACGAGCTACGGCCAGAACGTGATGCGCCACTCGATCGAGACGGCGCACATCGCCGCCATGCTCGCCCGCGAGATCGGCGCCAACGAGGACATCGCGCGGGCGGGAGGCTTCCTGCACGACCTCGGGAAGGCCGTCGACCACGAGGTCGAGGGCACGCACGCACTCATCGGGGCCGACATCGCGCGGAGGTACCGCGTGCGGGAGGAGGTCGCGCACTGCATCGAGGCCCACCACGAGGAGGTCGAGCTGGGGACGGTCGAGGCGGTCATCGTGCAGATGGCCGACGCCATCAGCGGCGGCCGCCCGGGCGCCCGGCGCGAGTCGCTCGACACGTACGTGAAGCGCCTGGAGACCCTCGAGCAGATCGCGAAGGACCAGAAGGGCGTGGAGCAGGCGTTCGCCATCCAGGCGGGGCGCGAGCTCCGCATCGTGGTCAAACCCGACCAGGTCGACGACCTAGAGTCGATGCGGATCGCCCGCGACGTGAGCCAGAAGATCGAGGAGAGCGTCGACTACCCGGGCCAGATCAAGGTCACCGTCGTGCGCGAGACGCGCGCAACCGAGTACGCGCGCTAGGCGGCCACGGTGGCGAGCGGCGATTTCCACCTGCACAGCACCTCCTCGGACGGAGTGCGGAGTCCGACGTGGGTGATGCAGACGGCCGCGGCCAACGGTGTGCGCGTTGTGGCCCTGACGGACCACGACACCACCGAGGGACTCGCCGAAGCGGGCGCGGCCGCCCGCGCCGCTGGTGTTCGGCTCATCCCGGGCATCGAGCTCAGCGTCGACCTGGACGGAGCCGATGCGCACCTGCTCGGGTACGGCTTCGATGTCGACCACGCGCCGCTGCAGACCTACCTGGGCGAGCAGCGGGACGGGCGCATGGGGAGGATGGCGCGCATGGTGCGCGTGCTTCGCGAGCACGGCGTGACGATCGAGGCGGAACGTGTGCTGGAGATCGCGGGAGATGCGAGCGTGGGGAGGCCGCACGTGGCGCGGGCGCTCGTGGAGGCGGGGTACGTGGAGAGCGTGCAGGAAGCCTTCGACCGGTGGCTCGGGGATGGCCGGCCGGGGCACATCACGCGCACGCGGCTCACGCCCGCGGAAGCGATCGCGCTCCTGCACGAGGCGGGCGGGGCGGTCTTCGTGGCGCACCCCGTCTTCCTCGGGGAGGAGTACGGGGAGGCCGTCGCCGCGCTCGCGGCAATGGGCCTGGACGGCATCGAGACGTACTACAAGAACTACGACGAGGAGACCGTGGCCATACACGAGGAGCTCTCGAACCGGCTCGGGCTGGGCCGCTCGGGCGGGAGCGACTACCACGGACTGGGGAACGCGAACGACCGCGAGATCGGCGACATCGCCTTTTCGGACGACGCCGTGGCCGGCTTCGTGGCCTTTCTCAACAGCCGCGGGGTCCACAGTTTCAGGCAGGAGGGAGCGAGCTGATGGAGGTCAACCTGGGCGCCGACGCGATCGAGAGGATCATCCCCCACCGCTACCCGATGCTGCTGGTCGACCGGGTGGTCGAGATCGAGGACGGCGAACGCGGGGTGGGCATCAAGAACGTGACCGCGAACGAGTGGTTCTTCGAGGGGCACTTCCCGGGGAACCGCGTCATGCCGGGCGTCCTCATCGTCGAAGCGCTGGCGCAGGTAGCGGCCATCACCCTGCTGCGGAACATGGAGCAGGCGGGAAAGATCCCCATGTTCGGGGGCATCGAGAAGATGCGCTTCCGACGGCCGGTCACGCCGGGAGACCAGCTCCGGCTGGAGTTCACGCTGGAGCGGCTGCGGGGGCCGGTGGGACGCGGGGCCGTGGAGGCGACCGTCGATGGCGAGGTGGTCGCCGCCGGGACCATCTCCTTCGCGCTGGTGGACGGCCCGACCGGCTAGCCGGGGGGCCCGGGATCCTCACGTTTTGCTTCCCGGGGGCCGCGAGGGCGTCTGCTAGCATGGGTTGGCGATGCCCGAACCGGTGGAGTGCGCCCGCCATCCGGGCGTCGAGACGGCCCTGCGGTGCAGCCGCTGCGAGACGCCCATCTGCCCGTCCTGCCTGATCCAGTCGCCCGTGGGGGCGCGCTGCCCCGACTGCGCCCGGGTCGTGCGGGCGCCGATGTACGTGCTCTCGGGACAGAACATGGTGCGGGCGGGGCTGGCGGCCGGCGTAGGCGGAATCGTGATGGGCCTGCTGTGGGCCCTGATCCTGCTGCCGTTCACGCGCGGGTTCTTCGGACTCATCGTCGGGGTGGGGCTGGGGTACGCCTTCACGCGGCTGCTGGAGTTCGCCACGGGAGGGAAGCGCGGCCCCGGGATGATCGCGTTCGCGGTCGGCGGGATCGTGCTGGCGTGGGCGGTGCTGGTGCTGCTGGGAGGCTCGCAGTTCGCGCTGTGGGGACTCATCGCCGCGGGTATCGGCGTGTGGTTCGCCTACCAGAACCTGCGCTAGGGCGGAGCGCCCCCCTCAGGCGATGAACGCCGCCGCGATCACGAAGGCAAGGGTGATCGCGCTGACCGCCCCGACGACGACGAGGTCCCGCCGGACGTAGCCGTAGTCGGTGGCGACGTGGTGCTCGGGGCGGGTCTGGTCGGGGATGCGGGCGGCCGTCTCGCCCGCAGGCCGGGGGGCGGCCGTCTGGCCGGGACGGGGGAGCGTCGACGCGCGCTCGCGGCGGCGGCGCTGGCGGCGGGGGCGGCGGGAGCTCATCGCGGGGATCGTACCGCGCGCGGGAGTCGCACGATAGCGAAGGCATGGGTCGGTAGAATCGCGCGCACCACCAGGGACGGTCGCGCCGGCGGGGCGCGCGAGGAGGCCGACGTGAGCGACGCAACGAGCGAGATCGGGCTGCCGGTCGACGAGAGCTACGCGCCCCCGGCGCGGGTGCGCGAAGGCGCCTACGTGAGCTCCCGCGAGGAGTACGACGAACTGCGGCGCCGCTCGGTCGAGGACCGCGAGGCGTTCTGGGCGGAGCAGGCGCGGGCCAACCTCGAATGGATGCGCGACTTCGAGACGGTGGTCGAGGAGGACTTCACGACGGGGCACATCGCCTGGTTCAGGGAGGGCACGCTGAACGTCAGCGCGAACTGCCTCGACCGGCACCTCGCGACACGCGGGGACCAGGTGGCGCTGCTGCTGGAGGGCGACGAGCCGGGCGACAACCGCTCGCTGACGTACCAGGAGGTGGCGGACGAGGTGGGGCGGCTGGGGAACGCCCTGCGCGCGCGGGGCGTGGGGAAGGGCGACCGCGTCGCCATCTACATGGGCATGGTGCCGGAGCTGGTGGTGGCGATGCTGGCCTGCGCGCGCATCGGGGCGGTGCACTCCGTCATCTTCGGCGGGTTCAGCCCGCGCTCGATCGTCGACCGCGTGGAGGACTCGACCTGCAAAGCCATCATCACGCAGGACGAGGGGCTGCGGGGCGGGCGGCGGGTAGCGCTCAAGGCGAACGTGGATGAGGCGCTGACGATGGGCGGCGAGAGCATCGAGTTCGTCATCGTCTACAGGCGCACGGAGGCCGACATCGCCATGACCGAGGGCCGCGACGTCTGGTGGGACGACGCGCTGGCGGGGCAATCGACCGAGTGCGCGCCGGAGGAGATGGGGGCGGAGGATCCGCTCTTCATCCTGTACACGTCCGGCTCGACGGGGAAGCCGAAAGGCGTGTTGCACACGCAGGCGGGCTACCTGCTCTACACGATGCTCTCGCACCGCTACACGTTCGATTACCGCGACGGGGACATCTACTGCTGTGCGGCGGACGTGGGCTGGATCACGGGGCACAGCTACATCGTCTACGGGCCGCTGGCGAACGGGGCGACCTCGGTGCTGTTCGAGTCGGTGCCGACGTACCCGGACGCGGGGCGCTACTGGGACATGGTCGACCGGCTGGGGATCAACAGCTTCTACACGGCGCCGACGGCGATCCGGGCGATCGCGGCGGAGGGGGACGAACACGTCACCCGGTACAGCCGCGAGAGCCTGCGGGTGCTGGGCAGCGTGGGCGAGCCGATCAACCCGGAGGCGTGGCGCTGGTACCACGGGGTGGTCGGCGGCGGGCGCTGCTCGGTGGTCGACACGTACTGGCAGACGGAGACGGGCGGCCACATGATCACGGGCCTGCCGGGCGCGAACGACATGAAGCCGGGTTCGGCCTCGCTGCCGTTCCTGGGCGTGCAGCCCGAGGTGGTCGACGAGGCGGGGAACGTGATCGAGGGGAACGGCGTGACGGGGCGGCTCTGCATGGTCGCCTCGTGGCCGGGGATGATGCGCACGGTCTACGGCGACCACCAGCGTTTCATCGACACGTACCTGACGACCTACCCGGGCAAGTACTTCACGGGCGACGGGTGCCACCGCGACCAGGACGGGTACTACTGGATCACGGGGCGCGTGGACGACGTGATGAACGTGGCCGGGCACCGGCTGGGGAGCGCCGAGATCGAGGGCGCCCTCGTGGGCCACGAAGCGTGCGCGGAGGCGGCCGTGGTGGGCTACCCGCACGACGTGAAGGGCACGGGCATCTACGCGTACGTGATGCTCAACCAGGGGTGGAGCGGGTCGGACGAGATCGAGCGGGAGCTGCGCATGGCCGTGCGCACGGAGATCAGCCCGATCGCGACGCCGGACCAGATCCAGTTCGTGCCGGGGCTGCCGAAGACGCGCTCGGGGAAGATCATGCGGCGCATCCTGCGCAAGATCGCCGAGGGCGAGCCGGAGAACGTCGGCGATGTGACCACGCTCGCCGACCCCGCCGTGGTCGAGGACATCGTGGCGGGAGCGAAGGTCTAGGGGGCGTCGGGGTTCAGCGGGAGGCGGAGCTGGTCCCGCTCAGGGGCAGCTCCGGTCAGCAGGAGCTCGACGGCGGCGACCGCGGCCTCGCGCTGGTCGCGGGCTTCGGCGCGGTCGAGGAGGATGGGCGCGAGCGCCTCGATGGCGCGGGCCAGCTCGGGGTCCTCGGCGCAGAGACGCTCGTGGGCCTCGGCGGCGCTCAGGCCTTCCGCCCAGTAGCGGCCCACGGCCGCGCTGACGAAGGCGCCGCCGAGCACGTCGACGCAGTCACTGGCTTCGTAGCCCGCCTCGACGAGGGCGCGCTGAACGATCTCGATCGCCTCGCCACGGTCGCGGCCGCGCAGGTCCAGGGGGCGTCGGTCGCTCATGGGTCGACCCCGAGGAGGGCGGTCAGGTCCTGCTTCGCGTCGAGGATGCCGGCCCAGAGGTCGCCGGTCGCTTCGAAGCGCTCGGGCGCGGTGAGGACGGTGAAGTCGGTCGGGTAGAGATCGTCGAGCTCGTCCCAGCGGACGGGCACGGAGACGGGCGCGCCCGGCTTCGCGCGGGGGGAGAAGATGGCGGCGACGTTCTTGGCGCGGGCGTTCTGGTTCACGTCGAGGAAGATCTTGCCGGTGCGCTTCTCCGAGGCCCACTCGAGGGTGACGTCGCGGGGCATTCGCGCGAGCAGCTCGCCGCTGACGGTCTCGCAGAGGGAGCGGATGACGGGGTAGGGGAACTGGCGGAGAACGGGCACATAGATGTGGAGCCCGGTCGCGCCCGAGGTCTTCACGTAGGAGGGGAGGGCGGCCGCATCGAGGATCTCCTTGAGGGCGCGAGCCACCTCGACGGTCTTCACGAAGGCCTTGCGGTTGAGCTGGGGCTCCTCGCCGGCGGCCTCATCGCCACGGTAGATGTAGGGGTCGAGGTCGAACAGGAGGAAGTCGGGGTAGTTGAGGACGGAGTCCTCGACGTTCGCGCGGGAGGCGGTGAAGTCCGTGGGGAGGGCGGTGGCGTCGGGGTCGGGGGAGACGCGCGCCATGGTCGCGTGGAACTCGAGATTGGCCAGCTGCCCGAGCCAGAGGAGGGTCGCGAGGTTGTTGCAGAGGAGGAAGTCGCGGTCGCCGGCGGCTCCCTCGGAGTGGACCGGCACCGTCTCGACGAACCCGGGGGGCGGGCCCTCGGAGTGCTTCTGGTAGAAGTGCAGGTCGCCGATACCGTTGGGGTAGCGCGTGAGCGTGATGAGGCGGTCGCGCAGGTGGGGGAGCATGTCGGGAGCGACGGTGGCGAGATAGCGCAGGAGGTCGCGCTTGGTGACGGCGCGCTGGGCCCCGTGCTCGGGCCAGAGCGCCTTCGACAGGTTGGTGACGGGGATCTCGTGGACACCGACCTCGAGGCGCAACTCGTCGCGGGGGTCGTCGAGCTGGCGCAGCACCGAGGCGGCCTGCGCCGTCGGCGAGGGGGCGGCGGGGCTCGCGGGGGCGGGCGGAGCGGCGGCGTCCGCGACGAACACGGCCTCCGCCGGGGCCTTGTCGGGGCGGAGCCGCTTGAAGACGGGCGCGCGCAGCAGTCCCTGGGAGGTCACCTCGGTGTACTCGACCTCGACGACGATCTCGGGGCGCACGAAGGTGGCGCCGGCGGCCTCGGGCGGGGTCTCGGGGAAGGGGGAGGCGTCGGTGACGAGGGCGTCGAGGCGGGCGCGCAGGTCGGCGAGCAGGGCGTCGGTGAAGCCGCCGCCGGCGCGGCCCCGGTAGACCAGCGCCCCGCCACCGGGGTCGCGCGCGCCGAGCAGGAGCGCGCCGAAGGTGGGCGCACGGAGGCCCTCGCCGGGGGTGAAGCCGCAGACGACGAACTCGGCTGTCGTGCGGGCTTTGACCTTCGCCCAGGAGTCGGAGCGCTTGCCGGGCAGGTAGCGGCTCCCGCGCCGCTTCGCGACCACACCCTCGAGCCCGAGGGCGACGGCGCCCTCGTACGCCTCCTTCCCCCCGGCGGGCAGCTCCTCGACGAGGGAGATGGGGCCGGCGGGGAGGAGGACGCGGGCAAGCGCTTCCTTGCGCTCCTCGAGGGCGACATCGGTCAGGTCGTAGCCGTCGAGGTGGAGCAGGTCGAAGGCCATGTAGGTGACGGGGACGCGCTCCTCGGCGGCGGCGATGTCGATCTCGCCGGCGAGGTTCATGCGCTGCTGGAGGAGTTCGAACGAGGGTACGCCGCGCTCGTCGAAGGCGACGATCTCGCCGTCGTAGAGCGCCTCGGCGACGGGCTGGGCGGCGAGGGTCGCGGCGAGGCCGGGGTAGGTGGCGGTGAGCTCGGTGCCGCGACGCGAGGTGAGGAGCGCCTCACCGCCGGAGATTCGAGCGAGGGCGCGGATGCCATCGAGCTTCGGCTCGAAGAGCCAGTCGGGGTGGGAGAAGGGCTCGCGGGCGCTCGCGGCCATCGGGGTGAGGGCGTCGGGGAGGGGCGCGGCGCGCGATCCCTGGAGGGCGGCCGGCGTGTAGTCGGAGGGGGCCTTGCGGTGGCGGGGAAGGCGGCCCGCGCGGATGTCATCGAGGGAGAGGCCGGAGACGACGGAGCGGTCGAGCTCGGTGAGGTCCTGATCGGGGTCGGCGAGGGGGTCGTCGTGCTTGAGCAGGAGCCAGTCGGTCGAGGTCTTCACCAGGGACCAGGAGCCCTTCAGCTTGCGGCCGCGCATCTGGAACGAGATCTTGCCGGCGGCGACGGCCGCCTCCATGGCCGCCTCCGCCTCTTCGCGCGACGAGAAGTCGAAGACGCGCTCGTGTTCGGGGGCGTAGGTGCCGGCGTCCCAGACGATGACCTGCCCGGCGCCGTACTGCCCCTTCGGGATGACGCCCTCGAAGGCCGAGTAGGCGACGGGGTGGTCCTCCGTCATGACCGCGTGGCGGCGGACGGCGGGGTCGCTGGAGGGGCCGCGGGGGACGGCCCAGGACTTCATGACGCCCCCGATCTCCAGGCGGAGGTCGTAGTGGAGGCGGGTCGCGTCGTGCTTCTGGACGACGAAGGTGAGGGGTCCGGCGCGCCCCTCGGGGACGGCGTCGGGGGGCTCGGGAGTGGCGGCGAAGTCGCGCTTCTCGCGGTAGGTGTCGAGCTGGTCGTTCACGCGGCCGCCCCTGGATGCGCTAGTCGGCGGCGACGGCGGCCTTCTCGCCGGCGGTCGCGCCGTTGTCGCCCGTGGCGGCATCGCTCTCCTCGCGCGCCCTGGCGGCCTCGACGCTGGCGCGGAGGGCGGCCATCAGGTCGACGGCGGGCTGGGGCGCCGCGGCCTCCGGCGTGGCGACCTCCTGGCCCTCGAGCTTGGCTTCGATGATGGTCATGAGCGCTTCGCGGTACTCGTCGTGGTACTTCTCCGGGTCGAAGGGCTCCTCGAGCATCTCGATGAGGGCGCGGGCCATCTCCATCTCCTGATCGGAGATCTCTTCCACGGCGGCCGCCTCGCCCGGGTCGCGGATCTCGTCGGGGTAGTAGAGGGTCTCGAGGATGAGCTGGTCGCCACGGGCGCGGAGGGCGCAGAGCCGCTCCTTGGTGCGGATGGCAACCTTGGCGATAGCGATGAGGCCCTTGGCCTGCATCGCGCGGATGAGGAGTGAGTACGGCTTCAGGCCGACATCGTCCGGGGCGAGGTAGTACGACTTCTCGTAGTGCACGGGGTCGATCTCCGACTCCTCGACGAAGGCGGTGAGTTCGATGGTGTGCTTGGTTGGCAGGGGGAGCTTCTCGAAGTCCTCCTCGTCGAGGACGACGTAGCGGTCCTTGGCGTACTCGTAGCCGCGAACGATCTCGTCGTAGGGGACTTCCTGCTCCTCGACCGGATCCCAGCGGAGCATGCGCACCCGCGTGTTGCTGTCGCGGCGGAGCTGGCGGAAGCCGATGTCCTTGCTCTCGGTGGCGGGGAAGAGGCGGATGGGGATGCTCACCATGCCGAAGCTGATGGCTCCCCTCCAGATGGCTCGAGGCATGACACGTCTCCAGCGCTGCGCAACTTATGTCGGCAGCGCCCCTGAGTGTACGACGCCGGGGGCGTTTCGCGTGAGGGGCCCCACGGGAACGGTTAAGGCGCCGTGCTACACTGGAGGAGCCGAATCCCCGCGCGATCAGCCGGTCGCCGGGGAGCGGGGGAACCGGTCATGGGGTGTATTGCGCGGCCGCGCATAGGCGACTCCGACGCCGAACCCGTCAGCTAACCCCGCAGGCGTTCGGAGGCTCGGGACCGCGTGTCCCGCCTCCTTGACCGTGGCCCCGGAGCGGGGCCGGCCGCCCCACCCCGGGTGGCGCGGATCGATTAGATGCCAAGAGGAGGCGCTAGATGACGAGCAACGTGGTGGACCTTGCCGAGGAAGCCCCGGAACGGGCGAAATACCGCGCGATTACCCTGCACAACATCGAGGGGCTTCCCCAGGCGGAGCGGCTGTCGAAGGATCAGCGCTTCGCCATCGACGTGGTCTCGCGGGTGCTGCCGTTCAAGACGAATAATTATGTCGTGAACGAGCTGATCAACTGGGACGACGTGCCCAACGACCCCATCTTCACGCTGACCTTCCCGCAGCAGCACATGCTGCAGGACGATCACTTCGACGAGGTGGCGACGCTGGTCTCGCGGGAGGCCTCGCGGGCCGAGATCGACGAGGCCGCGAACCGCATCCGCATGACCCTCAACCCGCACCCGGCGGGGCAGCTCGAGCACAACGTGCCCGTGCTCTACGAGGAGACGGTGGAGGGGCTGCAGCACAAGTACGAGGAGACGGTGCTGCTCTTCCCGAGCAACGGGCAGACGTGCCACGCCTACTGCACGTTCTGCTTCCGCTGGCCGCAGTTCGTGGGGCTGGACGACCTGAAGTTCGCGACGAAGCAGGCCAACGGGCTGGTCGCCTACCTGCGGGCGCGCCCGCGCGTGAGCGACGTGCTCATCACGGGCGGGGATCCGATGGTGATGAAGACGCGGCGCTTCAAGCAGTACATCGACCCGATCCTGGAGGACGATCCGCCGAACCTGCGGACGATCCGCATCGGCACGAAGGCGCTGGGCTACTGGCCCTACCGGTTCACGACGGACGACGACGCCGAGGAGATGCTGGACATCTTCCGGCGCGTCACGGCGACGGGCCGGCACCTCTCGATCATGGCGCACTTCAACCACCCGCGTGAGCTGAGCACGCCGGCGGTGAAGGAAGCGACGGAGCGCATCCGCGAGACGGGCGCGCAGATCCGGACCCAGTCGCCGATCATGCGGAACATCAACGACAATTCCGACGCCTGGGCGCAGATGTGGCGGGAGCAGGTCCAGCTCGGGATGATCCCGTACTACATGTTCGTGGCGCGGGACACGGGCGCGAAGCACTTCTTCGAGATCCCGCTGGTGCGGGCGTGGGAGATCTTCCGCGGGGCCTACAACCAGGTCAGCGGGCTGGCGCGCACGGTGCGCGGACCGAGCATGTCGGCGGAGCCGGGCAAGGTCGCCGTCAGCGGCCCGGCCGAGGTCGCCGGCCAGAAGGTGCTCACGCTGAACTTCCTGCAGGGCCGCGATCCGGACTGGGTGGGGCGCCCGTTCTTCGCCCAGTACGACGAGTCGGCGACGTGGCTGAACGAGCTTCGCCCGGCCTTCGGGGAGGAGAAGTTCTTCTTCGAGGACGAGCTGGCGCACCGCTACGAGGCCGGCATCGCCGCCGGCACGCAGTAGCGGGCCGTCGCTTCACGGCACGAACGAACGGGGCCCGTTCCACGGGCCCCGTTTCACGTCCGGGGCGGAGCCACGGGCGGCGACGACACGACGGGGCGGCTATCCTTGGCGCGTGTCCGAGCCCCGAACCCACACGGAAGCGGAACAGGCAGCCCTGGTGGCGAACGAGGGCTTCTACCGCGCACTGGGAGCGTCCGACATGGGTGCGATGGAGCAGGTCTGGGCGCGGCTCACGACGGTGACCTGCCTGCACCCCGGCTGGACCCTCCTGACGGGCCGCGAGGAGGTGCTGGAGAGCTGGCGCACGATCCTCTCGAACCCGAACCAGCCCCGCATCGTGGGCGGGGGCGCCAGCGTCACCGTGACCGGCGACACCGCCGTCGTGCTCTGCCGGGAGGTGGTCTCGGGCAGCCCCCTCTACGCGACGAACGTCTTCGTGCGGGAGGAGGGGTCGTGGCGGATGACGCACCACCACTCGGGTCCGGTCATGGTGCACCGGCCGGACTAGGCGTGGTGGATAAGTGGGTAGCGGTTGGTGAGTGGTGCATTGCGCCACCAGCCACCAGGGACTACCCCCTATGGGCGGAAGCCCTCGCGGTTGAAGGGCTCGTCGCGCCAGGCGAGGGCGGCGCGGAGACCTTCGGCGTTGGAGATGCGGCCGAACTCGCCGGCCCCGGGGCGCATGCGGCCGCTGAGGGCGTGCCACTGGGGGCCCGTGTTCAGGGCGGTGCGGATGCCCTGGATCTCGTAGGTCTGGTTGATGGCGAGCTTGTTCGCGGCGAGCAGGTCGGGGGCGATGCTGGAGAGGGCGCGGACCTCTTTCATGACCTCGTCCTCGAGGTCCTCGGCGGGGAAGCTCTTCGCGATCCAGCCCCACTCGGCGGCTTCCTTGCCGGTCAGGCTGTTGCCGCTGAGCTGGAGGTACTTGGCGCGGCCCATCTGCAGCTTCCAGGGGAAGTAGATGACGTCGGGCGTGGTCATGCCGCGCATGGGCGGGTAGCCGATCTTGCAGTCGTCGGAGGCGAAGGCGATGTCGCACATCGACATCAGCTCCGAGCCGCCGGCGAGGCAGTAGCCGTGGACCATGGCGACGACGGGCTTGAGCAGATCCCAGATGGTCATCCAGTCGCGCACGCAACTGCGGGCGAAGGGGTCGGTCCAGGTGTCGAAGTGCTTCTCGGAGACGAGGATGCCGGCGCGGGCGTCGGCGGGCTGGTTCGGCGTGATGTCGTAGCCGGCGCAGAAGGCGCGGCCGGCGCCACGGACGAGGATGACGGTCACGTCGTCGTCGCGTTCGGCGACCTTCAGGGCGTCGACGAACTCGCCGCGGAGGTCGCGGTTGAGCGCGTTCAGCTTCTCGGGGCGATTGAGGGTGATGGTAGCGATGCGATCATCGGTGGAGTAGAGGATGTTCTCGTACTCGGGCATGGAGGGCCTCCTGCAGGTTGCGGGATTGTAGGGGGTCAGGGCGTGGTGAGGGGGGCGATGACGAAGGGCGGGGCGGGCACGCCGGGCTCGTGCGCGGTAGCGCCGACTTCGTAGAGGCGGTCGATGGCATCATCGTCGAGGCCGAGCAGGTCGCGGAAGACGTAGTCGTTGCCCTCGGCGAAACGCGGGGCGTGGCCGCGGACGGACGGCGCCGTCTTCGAGAAGCGCCACATGAAGCCGGGGTAGGGGTAGACGCCCGTATCGGGGTGCTCGATGTCGATGAAGGAGCCGCGGGCGTGGAAGTGGGGGTCGGCGTGGAGCTGCCAGTTGTGCAGGATGGAGGCGGCGGGGACCCCGGCCGCCTGCAGCTGGCGCACGGCCTCGAAGCGCGTGCGGGGTCGCGTCCACTCCCGGAGGCGCTCATCGATTTCGTCGCGGCGGGCGACGCGGGCGGGGCGGTCGAGGGGGGCGAGGTCGCCGAGGTCGGCGACCTCGCAGAGGGCGCGCCACTGCTCGTCGCTGCGGACGGCGATGGCGATCCAGTCGTCGCGGCCGTCGACCGGATAGGCGCCGGTGGGGGCATCGGCCGGCTCGATGTTGCCGCGGCGGGGCATGGGTTCGCCGTGCTCGTGGACGTGGGCGAAGGCGGCGACCATGAAGGTCATGGCGGACTCGGTGAGGGCCATATCGACGTGCGAGCCGCGCCCGGTGCGCTCGAGCCGTTCGAGCCCGGCGGCGGCGGCGATGGCAGCGTGGGCGCCGGCGATGGGGTCGGCGATGAAGGAGCCGGTGCGGTAGGGGCGGTCGTCGTCGGGGTAGCCGGTGGTGGAGGCGAGGCCGCTGGCGGCCTCGATGTTCGAGCCGTACGCGATCCAGTCGCGGCGCACGCCGGTCGCCCCGAAGCCGCTGATGGAGACCATCACGAGCCGCGGGTTGACCTTGCTCAGCTCCCCGTACGAGAGCCCGAGGTTGGGCATGACGCGGGCGCTGTTGTTCTCGATGACGACATCGGCCTTCGCGGCAAGGTCGAGGAAGACGCGGCGGCCCTCGTCGGTCGCCATGTTGAGGGCGATGTCGCGCTTGTTGCGGTTCATCTCGTTGAAGTAGCCGGAGCGGTTGTAGTGGTACTTCCCGGGGTCGAGGCCGGGGTAGTGGCTGCCGCGGGTGGCGGGCCGCGTGGCGAGCTCGACCTTGATGACCTCGGCGCCGAGGTCCGCGAGGTGGCGGCAGGCGATCGGTCCCGCCCAGTTGTTGGTGACCTCGATGACGCGCAGCCCCTCGAAGGGCGCGTCGGAGGGCGCTCCCTCGCTCTCGCGGGGCGGGGACCCTTCCCCGGCGAGCGCCCGCGAGAGCGTGTCGGGCGGTGACGCCTCGGGCCAGGGGTCGGTCCAGCGGTAGGGGCGGCCGGGCATGGGCTTGCCCCGGCAGTCGCGGAAGTAGCCGCGGTCGGCGAGATGGTCGTCGGCGAGCAGTCCGGGAGCGTCGGCCATGAAGACGACGGGCACGCGCAGCGACTGGCCCTTCCCGGCGATCTCCTTCACGGAGTGGGCGGCGCACCACTCGCGGACCACGGCCTCGATCTCGGGGAGGTGGTCGCGGCGCCCGAGGATGGTCTGGTAGTCCTCGTGATTCGCGAGGTCGGGGCGTTCGCAGAGGACGAGGATGTTCTGGTGAACGAGGAAATTGAAGAAGTGCACCCAGCCGTCCTTCGCGCGGACGAGGTCGGAGCCGGAGCGCATGAAGACGCGGCCCTCGTGGGTCCAGGCGACGGTCGTGCTCCAGTGGGCGCCGAGCATGGCCTCGGCGGCGCTCACCTCGACCTCCTGGCCCTCGCCCGTGCGGCGGGCGTGGCGGAGGGCGGCCAGCGAGGCGAACGCCACCTGGAGGCCGGCGTGGAACTGGGCCTGGTGGCCGGGCACGCGCAGGGGCTCGCGCTCGGGGTGGCCGGCAATCGACCAGTAGCCACCGAGGGCGTAGTCGGTCAGCTCGTCGCCGGCCCAGCGGGCGTAGGGGCCGCTGCGGCCGAAGTGGTCGGCGTTCGCGACGACGATGGCGGGGTTGGCGGGGCGAAGCAGCTCGAAGAGTCCGTCCTGCTCCAGTTCGGGGAGGGCAAAATCGGTGAGGACGAGGTCGAAGTGGGGGGCGAGGGCAGGGAGGGCGGCGAGGAGCGCACCGCGGTCGAGGTGGTCGTCGCGGAGCTCGATGCCGTCCTCGAAGTAGGCGCGCATGAGGTCGCCGGGGGGCCAGTCGCCGGGGCGGGGTTCGCACCAGCGCCACCAGGAGCAATCAGCGCCGAGGTCGGCGAGCAGGCGCGCCGCGTAGGCGCCGGCAACACCGCGGGCGAGGTTGAGGACACGGAACTCGATCGGGGCCGTCCCGTCGGGCATGCGGGGCACTCTACAACGCCGGGCGGGCGCTGAGTCGGGGAGGGGCTACTCGCGGACGATGGGTGGCCTGGGGCTGCGGTCCCAGTGCAACCGGAAGACATCGGGGCGGCTGTAGTGGCCGACGCCGTCGACCCAGCGTTTCGCCTCGACGAGGGCGGCGGGGTCGACCTCGGCGTAGACGATGGTCTCCTCGTCGTAGACGGGCTCGGCAAGGTACTTCCCGCCGGGCGCGATGATGGCGCTGCCGCCGTTCATCTCCCACATGCGCGGGTGTTCGGCGAAAGGCGTCCCCGCGGGAAGGCGGTCGGCCGACATCACCTCGCGCGCGACGACGACGGCGCAGGCGTTCTCGACGGCGAGCATGCGCGTGGCGGCGTCGATGTTGGCGTGGAGGGAGGGATAGCCGGGCCAGACGGAGGCGTGGGCCTGCACGCCGAGGCCGGCGAGCGCGTAGCGGGCGGGGGCCATGAAGTGCTCGTAGCAGATGAGGCCGCCGAGACGGCCAGCGGGGGTGTCGTAGGCGTCGAGGTCGGAGCCGTCGCCCATGCCCCAGACGGTGCGCTCGGAAAGGGTGGGGACGAGCTTGCGGTGGCTCCCGAGGAGGGCGCCATCGGGTCCGAAGTAGCAGAGGGTGTTGTAGAGCGTCCCGCCGGCGCGCTCGGTCACGCCGACGACGACGGTCGCGCTGGCCTGCTTCGCGGCCTCGCCGAGGGCCTCGGTCTCGGGGCCGGGAATCTCGACGCTGTTCTCGGCGAGCGTGCGGAAGAGCTCGCGGACGGCCCGTGCCGGGCGCTGCTCGGTGCACCAGTAGGGGTAGCCGGGCAGCCACGCCTCGGGCAGGACGATGAGCGTCGCGCCCTCGCGCGCCGCCTCGGCGATGGCGTCGACCGCCCGCCCGAGTCCCGCCTGCAGGTCGCCGTACGCGGGCGCCCACTGCACGGCGGCGGCGACGTAGGGGTCGGGGAGGGCGGAGGGCATGGGATCACTGTACAGGGGGTGGAGCGGAGTGGATTGGGCGGTACTCTGAAACGATGTCTCTCACGAGCCACCTGAAAGACGGTGAGAGCCCCGTTCGCCAGTATTTCAACGAGGCCTTTCCGAAGACGCGCCAGTTTCCGAAGGCCGTAAGGGCACACGTGAGTGCATCGACCTTCGTGCAGCCGCCTTCTGGCATGGGTAGTGGTGAGCTCGGCCTCATGGGAATGGCCATCGACTACCGGATCCGCTACTTCTTCGACACGAAGCCAACTACCGACCGGCCGACCGTCGCGGCAGCTGGGATCCACCGAGCTGAAACTCTTGGGGCCTTCTCGCCGGCACGACTGGCGTGCTACAAGGAGTTCCTTGTCACCCACGACCGCTACGTAGCCGACCTGCAGCCCCAACGTCGGCAACTGGCCCAAGCTGACGAGGAGGAGTTGAACCGGCGATGTGTGGTCCTTGCGTTGTTCGAACAGCTCTTCCGGCGAGGGCCTTTCATCGAAACGTGGCTGGATCGGGATCCGCTCGACCCGCTCTCCATACCAGAACAGGTGTGGATTCTTGACCTATGCAAGATGTCGGAGGCGTTCTACGTAGGGATGTCCGACCGGCTGACAGAACCGTACCACCTCAACCCTGGGTTTGACGGGTCGGCGGACATCGGTGGAGCCGATGGAGACTTGATACTCAGTGACACGCTGCTCGACATCAAAGCCACGAAGGATCCAACCAGAGGATTGAACGTTGACTTGTACCAACTACTCGGCTACGCCCTGTTGGACTACTCCGACGCGTTCGGACTCAAGAAGGTAGGCCTGTACCTAGCACGGTACGGAGTCTTCATCGATTGGACGATGCGAGACCTGCTGGAGCAAATGGGCTCGCCGCGTTCGCTGGAGCAGCACCGAAGAGAGCTTCGATCTCTCCTCAAAGGACTGTCGAACGAGGAGTAGGATGCCGAACGCGACCTACGACGCTGACGCCGACGTCCTCTACGTGAAGCTGCTCGACGACGGCAACGTTGCCCGGCAGACATTTCTCGACGACCTCCGCATCATCGACCACTCGGAGGATGGCTCCGTCGTCGGAATCGAATTCATCGACGCGAGTGGCGGGGTCGACCTGGCGGAGGTGCCCTTCGCCGAGCAGGTCGAGGAGTTGATCGGCCACAGCGGGCACTCGTTCAAACTCCTCGTCTGAGCGTGGCCACCCCGTTCAGGGGCGGGCTGCTAGACTCGCGCGCGTGAAAGCGGAGATCGTCGCGATCGGCACCGAGATCCTGCTGGGCGAGATCGTCGACACGAACAGCGCCTGGATCGCGCAGCAGCTCCCCGCCCTCGGCATCGACCTGAACCACACGAGCGTGGTGGGCGACAACATGGGGCGCGTGGTGGGGACGCTGGAGCGGGCCTGGGAGCGCTCCGAGCTCGTGATCACGACGGGCGGGCTGGGCCCGACCGAGGACGACCTGACGCGCGAGGCGATCGCGAGGCTCCTCGGCGAGGATCCGTACGTCGTGCCCGAGCTGGAGGAGCGGCTGCGGGGGTTCTTCGCCCGGCGCGGGATCGAGATGCCGGAGGCGAACATCAAGCAGGCCTGGCTCATCGCGAGCGCCCGCGCCATCGACAACCCGCGCGGCACGGCGCCGGGCTGGTGGACCGAGCGAGACGGCCGCATCATCGTCTCGATGCCCGGCGTGCCCCCCGAGATGGAGCGCATGTGGGTGCACGAGGTCGCGCCGCAGCTCGAAGGACGCTCCGGGTCGGTGCTCGTGACGCGCACGCTGAAGACCGCCGGCATCGGCGAAGGCACGGTCGACGAGATGGCGCGGCCCGTGTTCGACATGCCCGGCATCGGCGTCGGCACGTACGCGCGGGCGGACGGCGTGCACCTGCGCATCGGCGCGAAGGCGGCGACGCGCGAGGAGGCGCAGCGGCTGATCGAACCGGTCGAGCGGGAGCTGGACGCGATCTTCGGGAACGCTATCTGGGGGCGCGACGAGGACACGCTGGAGGGGTTCATCGCACGGACGCTGGGGGAGCGCGGCCAGACCGTCGGGACGCTGGAGTCGGCGACGGGCGGGCTACTCGCGAGCACGCTCAGCGACGCGCCGGAGGCGGACGGGGCCTTCGCCGGCGGGCTTGTCGCGGGCGGCGCGGAGGCGTTCGGGCCGCCCGCCGCGGAGACAGCGGAGGCGATGGCGGCGGCGGCGCGGGAGCGGCTCGGGAGCGACTACGGCGTCGGCATCTCGGCAGCGCTCGGGCCGGACGCAACGATCGAGCAGCCGGGAACCTTCTTCGTGGCCGTGACGGGCCCCGGCGGAACGCGGTCGATGAAGATGGTCATGGCCCAGGGGCGCGGCGCGACGAAGCGGCGCGCCATCACCACGGCATTGATGCTGCTTCGCGGCAGCATGCTGGAAGAGGAGTAAGCACCATGGACAACGCCGAGATCGTGCGGAACTTCTGCGCGGAGTGGGACGCGCCCGCCCCCGACGGGGACACGCTCGCCTCGTACTTCACCGAGGACGCCTTCTACCACAACATCCCCATGGACCCAGTCAGCGGGCGGGACAACATCCGCAACGCCCTCGGGGGCATGGCGGGGATGATGGTCAGCAAGGGCTGGGACGTGCTCAACATCGTCGCGGAAGGCGACGTGGTTATGACCGAACGCGTCGACAAGTTCGACGCGGGCGGGAACGCGGTCGCGCTGCCGGTAATGGGCGTGTTCGAACTCCGCGACGGCAAGATCGCGTCCTGGCGGGATTACTTCGACCTGGCGACGTTCCAGAAGCAGATGTCGGGGGGCTAGGCCCCCGACGGTCCCGAGTTCCGCGCCAGCTTCTCGAGCACGGGCAGCGCATCGGCGATGCAGTCGATGCGGTGGATGTTCTCGCGCTCGACGCCGCGGTTCCGGGGCCAGTCGACGAGAAACACGTGGGGGATGCGCTCGGCGAGGAGGAGGGCGGTGTTGGGGTCGTCCTCGAAGTGGGCGAGGGGCCGAAGCGGGGGAATGACGCGCGCCTTGAAGGCGGAGGAGCGCTCGCGCCAGGAGGAACGAAGGCGCAGGGGCGGGGAAACGCCAACGGTGTGCCGCAGCCAGTCCTCGGTGAGGCGCCTGGCGCCCTCGCCGCGAGCGGAGACGACGGCGCAGTCGAAACGCTCGGAGACGGCGCGGAACCCCTCGACGGCGCCGGGCATCGGCTTGCGGCGCAGGTAGAGCCAGCGCTCCAGCGGCCAGGTGGGACGGGGAAGGCGGGAGGGGGAGGTGGCGTCGGCGCTCAACCCGCCCGGGTTGATCCCGAAGGGGTTGCGGCAGAGGACGCCGTCGATGTCGAAGGTGACGAGTCGCTTCGTGCGGACCACGGGGCAATGCTACGAAACGATTGCGTCTGGCGCTCTACGGCGCGCGTGCGGTAGCCTTCCGGCATCACGCCCGGGCGCACGAGCCCCGGAGCGAGGGGTGGCAGGAGTGCTCTTTTCGGTACGGCTGGTCTCGAGGCAGCCCGCGGACCTCGACCCGGAGGCATGGCAGGGCGTCGTCGCCGAGCAGTTGAAGGCGACCAAGGCCCTCCGGGACGAGGGCAAGATCAAGGCCATCTACCGCGAGACGGGAGTCGGCGTGCTGGCCATCTTCGACGTGGCCGACGCCGCGGAGATGGACCAGATCCTGGCGGGTCTGCCGATGGGCCGCTACTTCAGCAGCGTCACGGCGAACGCGCTCTGGGACATGGGCCCGGCGCTCGAGAATGCGTAGGTCGTATGTCGCCCGTTGATGCGGATACCTTCAAGGACGCCCTCGCCTCCTGGGCCTCGGGCGTGACGATCCTGACGACCGAGCACGAGGGCCAGGTGTACGGCATCACGGCGTCGAGCTTTTCGACGCTCTCGATGGACCCGTTGCTGGTGCTGGTGTGCATCCAGAACGGGAACCACCTGGAGCGGATGGTGCCGGCCTCGGGAAAGTTCGCGGTGAGCGTGCTGGCGAGCGACCAGGACGCCATCTCGAACCATTTCGCCGTCTCCGGGCGCGACCCCGGGCCGGAGCTGGACGGCTTCGAGACGTTCACCGACCAGACGGGCAGCCCGATCCTGACGGGCGCCATCGCCCACCTCGACTGCGAGCTGGAATCGGTACTGCCCGGCGGCGATCACGTCATCGCCCTGGGGCGGGTGGTGGGAGCGGCCTCGGATCCCGATCGGGAGCCGCTGCTCTACTTCCGGCGGGGCTACCACGGGCTGGACTGAGACCGGGGGAATCGGGCGTTCGTGATGCTTTGCACAGGTGCGGGCAGGCGCGTACGATCCGCTCCCGTGGAGGGTAGACCGTGTCCGTAGCGCTGGCGATCGTGGGGGCCTCGGTCCTCGGGACGTGGGGCATCGCGACGATTGCCCTCATCGTGAGCGGTATCGTGCTCCTGGTCGCTCCTGGCGATGCGGAGACGACATCGAGCGGGGTGGCCGTCGGCATCTTCCTGCTCGTGGCGGGCCTCATCTCCGGGGGCCTGATGCAGGTCGTGGCGATGCCGCTGATGGGTCTCGATCCGCCGCTCCCGATCAAGGCGAAGAGCATCATCCCGCACGAGAAGATGAAGGAGTGGGCGCGGGCCGGCGCCCTCCGCGACTTCCCCGACGGCATCGCGACGGAGGTGCGGCTGCGCAGCCTGCGCGTCGCCATCGTGCGGCAGGGCGAAGAGCTCCACGCCATGAACGCGCTCTGTACGCACGCGCGGCTGCCCCTGGGCAGCTTCCCGGGCGCGCCCATCAAGCCGGAACCCGTGCGCGACGGCTGCGTGATGTGTCCCTTCCACGGCGCTCGCTTCGAGGTCTCGAACGGGAAGGCCGTGCGCCAGCCCTTCGCCAGCGAGTTCAACGCGAACCACCCGTTCCTGGGAACGCTCCAGTCGAAGCTGTTCTTCTGGAACATGGGCGCGGAGGACATCCAGACCTACCCCGTGCGCGTCGAGAACGACGAAGTCCTGGTGGGCCTGCCGCGCTAGGGCCTCCCCGCTCCGCCCGCGGAGCAGCGTGCTATTCTCCCGCCGAGGAGCGACCGTGGCTGACGTAACCGAGAGCAAGATCACCGACGAACACCGCGCCATGCTCGGGCAGAAGAGCGACCCCATCGAGGTCGTGCCCCGGACAGCGGACGCGCAGCGGATGCGCGACCTGCTGGGCGACACCGATCCGCGCTGGGCCGACGGCACGGGCATCGCGCCGCCGTACATCCTCGCGATGCTGGAGCCGCGCCTGCCCGCGGAGCTCTCCCCGCAGGTGCTCTCGAGCGGCATCCTCACGCAGACGGAGTGGAAGTTCAGCCAGCCGATCAAGCTGGAGGAGCCGCTGCAGGCCGTCACCCAGCTGATCGACGTGCGCGACCGGCTCGGGGGGCGCTACGGGTACAGCGTGCTGGTGATGTTCCAGACCTCCTACCTGACCGGCGACGGCGAAGAGGCGGCGGCCTCCCTGCGCACGATCACCCAGTTCGACCGGCCCCAGTCATGAGCCAGCTGTACTTCGAGGACATCGCGCCGGACGACGAGCTGGAGCCCCAGGACCAGCTCCCCACCGAGGACAAGGCGGTCGAGTTCTTCGGGCGCGACAACCCCACCAACCCCGCGTTCGGCGATGCCGAGGCGGGGCGGCGGATGGGCTTCGGCGGAGCGCTCGTGCCCGGGCTGCTGAAGCTCTCGTGGATCACGAACTACGTCGGCTCCTGGGCAGGGCCGGAGGCGAACCTGCGCAGCGTGCGCGTCGCCTTCCGCCGGCCCGACATCGCCGGAAAGCCGCTGACCATCGCGGGCCGGGTCGTCGACAAGCGCGAGGAAGACGGCTGCAACATCATAGAGCTCGAGGTCGTGACGCTGGCGGACGACCAGCCCACCGTGCGCGGGAACGTGCAGGTCGAAGTCCCCTCGCGGTCGTAGGCAGGCCGCCATGCCCCTCCCGCTCGAAGGCATCCGCGTGCTGGAGGTGGGCACCTTCGTCTCGGCGCCCTACTGCGGGCGGCTGTTCGCGGGGTACGGCGCGGAGGTCATCAAGGTCGAGCCGCCGGGTGGCGACCTCGCGCGGGCGCACGGGCCGTTCAAGGACGGCGAGCCCAACCCCGAGACGAGCGCCCTCTTCCTCTACCTGAACACGAACAAGCAGTCGGTCGAGCTGGACCTGGCGTCGCAGGCGGGGCGCGACGCGCTCCTGCGGCTGGCCGCGGACGCCGACGTGATCATCGAGAACTTCCGGCCCGGCGACGCCCGCGCCCTCGGGCTCGAGTACGAGCGGCTGCGGGCGGTGAACCCGCGGCTGGTGCTGGTCTCGATCACGGCCTACGGCCAGGAAGGGCCGTACGCCGAGTACCGCTCGAACAACCTGATCGCGTTCGCCATGGGCGGCCAGATGTTCATCACCGGCGACCCCGACCGGGAGCCGGTCAAGAACGGCGGCTACCAGGCGGACTACCAGGGGGGGCTGAACGCCTTTTCGGCCGCGAACCTGGCGCTGCTGGCGGCGGAGCGCGACGGCGAGGGGCAGCACGTGGACATCAGCGTGCAGCACTGCATGGGGCCCATCCTGGAGGCGGGCATCCCCTTCTACTCCTACAACGGGATGTGGCTCGGGCAGCGCCGGGGGAACCTGATGTCGAGCTTCATGGGCGTCTACCCGTGCCTGGACGGGCAGGTGGGCGTGCACGTGATGGCGCGCAACTTCCCGCCCTTCGCGCGGGCCACGGGCCACCCGGAGTGGCTGGAAGACGAGCGCTTCGCCACGGCGGAGTCGCGGCGCGAGCACGACGACGTGCTCATGGCGGAGGTGATCGCGTGGGCGGCGGGCGTCACCAAGAAGGAGGCGTACGCGCTCGGCGGGGAACACCGAGCCCCGATCACGTTCATCCACACGATGAAGGACCTGCTGGAGAGCCCGCAGCTGGCTTCGCGCGGGTACCTGCGGCGCATCGATCACCCGGTCGCGGGGGAGGCGACCTACCCGGGACCGCCCTGGTGGATGGGTCCGGACGCCTGGCGCGACGGCCCCGCGCCCCTGCTCGGCGAGCACACGGAGGCGGTGCTGGGGGAGGCGGGATTGTCGGCGGCGGAGGTTGCCGCGGCCACCGGAGGGCCCGCATGAGCGCGCTGGCGCAAGCGGTCGCCTTCTTCGAGGCCTGCGACGACGCCGTGCTCCTGCATGAGCTGTCGGCGGTCGTGGCGCGGCGGACGAAGCGCTTCGTGGCGCAGGCGATGGCCCGGGGCGGCGAGGACGCCATCCCGGCGCCGGCGCCAGAGCCGCCGCCGGCTTCGCCGGCGAGCGAGCGGGAGGCGCGCCGGCTGGTGGAGCGCACGAGGGACTTCGGCGACCTGCAGGCGCTGGCGCGCGCCATCGGGAGGCGCACGGAAACGCTGGAGATCGCGGCCTCGGCGGAGTTCCCGGCGGGAGCGCGCATCGAAGTGCCCAGCCGGGTCGCGTTCCCGCCGCCCGACGAGTGGGTGGCCGGCACCGTCGCGGCGACGGGGACCATGCTCCGCGTCGAGCTCGACGACGGCAAGGGCTGGGAGGGGCCGCCGAGCCTCGCGCGCCGGGAGCGTACCCCGTGACGGCGCCGCTGGCGGGCATCCGCGTGGTCGACCTGACGATGGTCTGGGCGGGGCCGCTGGGCACGCGGCTGCTTGGCGACTACGGGGCGGAGGTGATCAAGGTCGAGGGTCCGGGACAGTGGGACCTGCTCCGGGGGTTGGGCGGCATCCCACGCACGGAGCCGCGCTGGTACAACCGCGCCGCTTACTTCAACCACAACAACCGGAACAAGTACTCGGCGGCCATCGACCTGCGGCAGGAGGCGGGACGCGACCTGCTGCTGCAGCTCCTCGCGAAGAGCGACGTGCTGGTCGAGAACTACCGCGCGAACGTGATGGACAACCTCGGGCTGAGCTTCGAGGAGGTGCGGCAGGCGAATCCCCGCATCGTGTACGTCTCGATGCCCGGGCACGGCAAGACCGGCCCGGAGGCGCACTACGTGACCTACGGGACGAACGTCGAGCAGCTGGCGGGGCTCGTGTCGATCTCCGGGTACGAAGGCGGAGAGCCGCTGAAGACCGGCTTCAGCTACGGCGACCCGACCTCCGGGATCGCGGTGCCGGCGGCGGTCGCGCTCGGGCTGCGCCAGCGCGATCGCACGGGCGAGGCGGTGCACATCGACCTGGCCCAGCGCGAGAACCTGACCGGGTTCGTGGGGGAGTACCTGGTCGACTACAGCATGAACGGGGAGCCGCGGACGCCCGCGGGGAACACGCACCCGCACATGGCCCCGCACGGGGTCTACCGGAGCGCCGGGGACGACCGCTGGATCGCGATCGCGTGCGAGGACGACGAGCAGTTCGCGGGCCTCTGCCGGGCGATGCAGCAGCCGGAGCTGGCCGACGACGCACGCTTCGCGACGACGGCATCGCGGAAGGCGAACGAGCAGGAGCTGGACGAGGTTATCGAGGCGTGGACGTCGCGGCTGGGGCACTACGAGGCGATGCACGTCCTGCAGCGCCACGGCGTCCCGGCCGGGGCGGTGCTGACGATCCCCGAGGTCATGAGCGACCCGCAGCTGCGCTCACGGGGGGCCTGGTCGGAGCAGGTCCACCCGGACGCGGGCGCCTGGGAGGTGGAGACGCCCCCCTGGAACCTGCCGCGCACGCCGGGACACGCGCGTCTCCCCGCCCCATGCTTCGGCGAGCACAACGCCTACGTGTTCCGGGACGTGCTGGGGCTCGACGAGGAGGCGATCGCGCGTCTCTACGCCGACGGCGTCACGGCCGACGAGCCGAACGTGCAGTCGCACACCTAGGGCAGGTCGACGAGCTCCAGTCGGTCGCCGTAACGGACGAAGTCAGCGGCGTTGAAGGTCAGCAAGCGCCGTTCTTCCGACGCCAGCATGGTCGCGACGATGTTGGCGTCGTGGACCTGCCGGCCGGCCACGGGCACATCTCGGAGAATCACGGCGAGCATGCCGCTGACGTCCGCTCCGTCTTCGAGAATCTCAAACTCCTCGGCGTAGCGCGCCACGTCCGCGAGGGCAGTCGACATTGCCAGTGGTTCGCCCCACGGGTGCGGGCGAGTCACCGTCGCGAGGTACTCACGGAGAATCTGCCGGCTGATCTTGACTCGCTCCCCGCCACGACCAGCTTCAGCAAGGGCGCTACGGGCGCGCACATGGTCGGGGGCCGTGCCGAACCGCGCGTACACCAGCACATTGGTGTCGACGAACATCAGCGGCCGCCGCGGTTAGTCGTAGATTTGCTCACGGCTCACGGTGAAGCCTTCCGGCCAGGGACCAGGGTCGTGGACGGGGATGAGCTCGTCGATGGTCCGAGATGCCCGTGGCGCGCGCTCACGGTTGGGGTCGAGCTCGAAAACGAGCGTCTCCGTATCGAGGTTGACCGCGCGGGTCCGCCAGCCAGCAAGCTGCCAGGCGCGAGCGTGGCCGTGGTCGTTCCCCGCCTTCGGATTCGCCCACCAGGTGCGATGGCAACGCGCCGACTTCGGCAGGCTGCAGCGCAGAATCTCCTCAATGCGGGCGAAGGACGTGCACCACTCGGATCCGGCCTGACGCGTCAGGTAGCGGTAGAGAGGCGCGTACTTGCCGCGTTCGACCGCTTCGCGCGCCTGTTGCTGATGCACGGCTACCACACATCCAGTATGGCGTTACTGCTAGCGGGCAACAAGTCTCGGGGAGGGTCGCGGAGATTTAGTTTTCGCCCTCTTCGCCCTCGGCTTCTTCCGAGCCCTCTTCGCCCTCCTCGGCCTCGGAGGCAGGGGCGTCTGGGCGGGGGGTGCGGGTGATGGTCACGAACTCCATGACGTCGCCGACCTCGATGGCGTTGACGACGTCCATGCCCTCGACGACGCGGCCGAAGGGGTAGAAGGCGTCGCGGTTGTCGGCGTCGAAATCGAGGGCAGGGTTGTCCTTCAGGTTGATGAAGAACTGGCTGCCGAAGGAGGACTGGCCTGCGCCCTTCGCCATGGCGACGGTACCCGTCTCGTTGCGGATCTCGTTGGGCTCGTCGCCGGTACTGTAGCCGGGACCGCCCCTGCCGGTACCCGTCGGGTCGCCGCCCTGCACGACAAAGTTGGGTTCGACCCGGTGGAAGATGATGCCGTCGAAGTAGCCGTTCTCGGCGAGGAAGACGAAGCTGTTGACCGTGTTGGGCGCGATATCGGCGAAGAGCTCGATGACGATGTCGCCCTTCGCCGTGGAGATGGTGGCGGTGTAGGTCTCGGCGGCTTCGTCGATGACGTACTCGGCGAACGGGAAATTGCGCACGACCTCGGGGGTGGCCTCGGGGTCGGGCTCCTCCGCGATGGCCTCCTCGGTGGCAACCGGCGTGGGCAGATCGTCGATATCGGCGTCGCCGCCGGTGTTCGGCAAGAAAGCCGCGAGCGAGATGCCGGCAACCATGAGCACGACCCCGACCGCGGCGAACGTCGCAAGCGCCGCTCGCCCCGAGAACAGGTTCATGGGGAAGCCGGGCTTGTACGACTGCCCCTGGCCGCCGCTGACGAACCGCCGCTGGCGGCGTTGACGCTGGCCCCGGTGCTGCTGGCGTCGTCGGTTAGGAGGCATGGCGCCCCTCGGTGCGCGTTCGCGGGCTCGGTGTCATGGCTGCGGTTGCGAGTATACGAACGCCCCCGCTAGGCGAAACATAGGCACTCAGGCGCCGGTGTGCCCGAGCCTGGCGAGCTCCTCGCGGGTGACCTCGCGGTCGTCCCAGGGGATGGACTCGCCGCCGAGCTCGATGGACCGTTCGTGGCCCTTCCCGCAGATCACGACGCTATCGCCGGGTTGGGCGCGTGCAAGGGCGGCGGCGATGGCCTCGCGCCGGTCCTCGATTTCGATGAAGTCCCGTCCCCGCATGCGGCCCGCCTCCTCGGCGTGCCGGCCGATCTCGCGGACGATGGTGGCGGGATCCTCGCCGCGGGGGTCCTCGTTCGTGAAGACCGCGAAGTCGGCGCCCTCGGCGGCGGCGCGACCGACACCGAAGCGGCGGCCGGGGTCGCGTTCGCCTGCGGCGCCGGCGACGATGATCAGGTCGCGTTCGGCGAGCTCCCGCAGGACGGAGAGCACCTTGCGCACGGAGTCGCCCGTGTGGGCGTAGTCGACGACGACGCTGAAGGGCTGGCCCACATCGATGCGCTCCATGCGCCCGGGAACGCCGTGGCAGGCGGCGAGCCCACGGGCGATCGCCTCGGGCTCGATGCCGACGGCGGTGGCGGCGCCGGCGGCGGCGAGGGAGTTCGCGACGTTGAAGAGCGCGGGCAGGCGGATCTCGGTGCCAACCTCCGCGCCGGGGAGGGCGAGGCGGAAGCGGCTGCCATCGGCGTGGAGCTCGATGTGGCGGGCAGTGACATCGACGCCCGGCGTGTCGAGGCCGTAGCGGATGGCGCGCTGCGAGGTGAGCCCCAGCAGGAAACTGGCGGACGGATCGTCGGCGTTGGCGACAGCGGCGCGACCGGGGCGGGCGGGGCCGCCGGTGTTGCGGTCGAGGGCGGCGAAGAGCTGACCCTTGGCCTCGCGGTAGGCCTCGAAGCTCTCGTGGAAATCGAGGTGGTCGCCGGTCAGATTCGTGAGCACGGCGACATCGAAGTCGACCCCATCGAGGCGGTGGAGGGCGAGACCGTGGCTCGTGGCCTCGACGATGGCGTACTCGCAGCCGGCGTCGACCATGGCGCGGAGGAGGCGCTGGACCTCGGGCGCCTCGGGGGTGGTCATGCGGGCGGTGTGGCTGTCGATGTCCGTGCCGGGCACGTAGGCATCGACCGTTCCGAGGCGGCCGACGCGGGCGCCGGCGGCTTCGAGGATGGAGGTGAGCAGGTAGGCGGTCGTCGTCTTGCCATCGGTGCCGGTGACGCCGATGACGGTAAGGTCGCGGCCGGGGTGGCCGTGGAGGGCGGCGGCGGCCTGCGCGAGGGCCACGCGCGAGTCGTCGACGGCGACGACGGGCTGGTCGCCGGGCAGGTGTCGCCACGTTCCCCGGCGGCCGCGCTCCACGACGACGGCCGCGGCGCCGGCCTCGATGGCATCGGTGAGGAAGGCGTGGCCGTCGACTGTGAAGCCGGGTATCGCGACGAAGAGGGAACCCTGCTGGACGCTGCGGGAGTCGTGGTCGACGTGCTCGATGACGGTCGCGGCATCGCCACGCACAAGCTCGGCGCCGGGAATCTCCTCGATGAGCGAAGCGAGGATCCGCGCGTCACTCACAGGTCGCGTCCGGCGCCGAGCATGTCAGCTATCAGCCTCAAGGGTACGGCACACATCAAGGAAGTTGGTAAGGATACGGGCGGTGGCGCCCCAGATGAGATGCTCTCCCCAGCGATAGGAGGGGAAGACGACGCGGCGCCCGTCGACCTCACGGATGTCGTCGACGAGGGTGGCGGGGTGGGCGAGGTGGGCGACGGGCACCTCGAGGAGCGAGGCGACCTCGCGGGGGGCGTAGCGGAAGGGGTAGGGCCACTCCCGCAGCCAGCCGACGAAGGGCCGCACGCGGAAGTCGCTGATCGTCCAGATTTCGTCGATCTCGCCCAGGAGGTCGACGTGCTCGGGGTCGACGCCGACCTCCTCGTGGGTCTCGCGGAGGGCGGTGAAGGCGGCGCTGTCGTCGCCCTCGTCACGGGCGCCGCCGGGGAAGCTGATCTGGCCCTTGTGGTGCTCGACCTGGTGGGAGCGCTCCTGGAAGAGGAGGTGGAGGCCATCGTCCCGCTCGTAGAGGAGGAGAAGGACGGCGGCGGGCCGTGCGCCACGGCGATCGCTGCGGCCCGGCTCGTACGTGGCGAGCGCGTCGCGCAACTGCTCTCTCAGCGAGGCCGCGGTCCGGTCCTGGAGCGCCATGTCGTGACTCGCGGGGCATGGTCAACGGGCCCGGGCGGCCTGTCAATGAGAAGTCGGGTGGGAGCGCTCAGAGTGAGCCCTTCGTCGAAGGCACGTCGCCGCCACGGCGGGGGTCGATGCGGGTGGCGGAGTCGAGCGCGCGGGCAAGAGCCTTGAAGCAGGCCTCGGCCTTGTGGTGGTCGTTGGCCCCGGCGAGGGTGCGGACGTGCAGGTTCGCCGCGAGGGCGGCGGCGAACGACTCGAGGAAGTGCGCGAGCAGGTCGGCGGGCAGTTCGCCCACGGTGCGGCCGAGGAGCCGCAGGTCGAGCTCGGCGTAGGGGCGCCCGCTGAGGTCGACGGCGGCGAAGGCGAGGGCCTCGTCGAGGGGCATGTGGGCGGAACCGGCGCGCACGATGCCGGCCTTGTCGCCAAGCGCCTCGGAGAAAGCCTGGCCGAGGGCCAGGGCGGTGTCCTCGACCGTGTGGTGGGCGTCGACGTGGAGGTCGCCTTCCGCCCGGATCTCGACATCGAAGACGCCGTGCTTGGCGATGTGGCTGAGCATGTGGTCGAAGAAGCCGAGGCCGGTGGCGATCTCGAACCGGCCGGTTCCATCGAGATCGACGGTGATGGCGATGGTCGTCTCGGCGGTCTCTCGGGTAACGGTGGCGCGGCGGTCGCTCATCGTGGCGCGACCTCCCCGAGGGCATCGAGCAGGCGGTCGGTATCCTGCGGGCGCCCGGCGCTGATGCGGAGCTTGTTCGCGAGGTCGGGGCGGTCGTAGCGGCGCACGAGGACGCCGCGCTCCCGCAGGGCCGCTGCGACCTCGCCGGAGTCGCCCGCCTTCACGTCGAAGAGCACGAAGTTGGCGTCGGAGGGGTGGGGCTGCAGCCAGCCGAGGGCGCCGACCTCGCGGGACAGGCGATCGCGCTCGGCGACGATCGCCCGGACGGCCGCGAGCAGGTCGCCGCGGTGGGCGAGCGCGGCGCGCGCGGCGGCGTCGGCGGCGGCGTTCACGTTGTAGGGCTGCTTGATGGCGAGCATGGGTTCCACAAGGTCAGGGTGCGCGAGAGCGTAGCCCACGCGCAAGCCGGCGAGCCCGGCCCACTTGCTGAAGGTGCGCATGACGATGAGGTTCGGGTAGGAGTCGAGGAGGTCGACGGCGGTCGTGCCGGAGAACTCCGCATAGGCCTCGTCGACGACGACGAGGGCCTCAAGGGCGCAGAGCCGCTCGATCTCCTCGTGGGAGGCGGCGTTGCCGGTCGGGTTGTTCGGCGAGGCGATGAAGACGACGCCGGCGCCCTGCCCGACGGCATCCCGGAGGCCGGCAAGATCGAGACCGTAGGCGGCCGTGCGAGGCACCTCGATGTGCTTCATGCGGGCGATCCCGCTGAGGAAGCTGTACATCCCGAAGGTCGGCGTCGCGGTGGCGGTCGCGGTGGGGAGGGCGAGGCGCAGGACGAGGTCGAGAAGGTCGTCGGAGCCGGTGCCGGCCACGACCTGCTCGGGGCGCACTCCGGCGTAGTCGGCAATAGCGGCGCGCAGGGCCGCCTGGTCGGGGTCGGGGTAGATGTGGAGGGGGGCGGCGGCAACGGCGGCGCGCACGGCCTCGTGCGGACCGTAGAGGTTCTCGTTCGCGTCGAGCTTCGCGATCTCGTCGACGGGGACGCCGATCTCCGCGGCCAGCACCTCGAGCGGCTGCACCGGGGCGTAGTGCGCGAGTTCGTCGATGTCGTCCCGGAGGTAGCGGCGGGGGTCCACGCGGCTGCTCGCTAGCGGCCCTGCAGGCGCCGCTCGACGGATGCGGCGTGCGCCCCGAGCCCTTCGGCGCGGGCGATGATGCTCGCGGCTTCGGCGAGCTCCTCGACCTCGTCGGGTGGGATGTTCACGAGGCTGACGGTCTTGAGGAAGTCGCTCACGCCGAGGGGCGAGCTCCAGCGGGCGCTGCCACCGGTGGGCATGGTGTGGCTGGGGCCGGCGGTGTAGTCGCCGACGGCCTCGGGGGAGTTTTCCCCGAGGAAGAGCCCGCCGGCGTTGCGCACCTTCATGGCGTAGGCGGTGGGGTTCTCGACGACGAGGCAGAGGTGCTCGGGGGCGTACTCGTTGGCGAGCTCGATGGCGTGGTCGATGTCGTTCACGAGGACGCATCCGCCGCGTGTCTCCATCGCCTCGTTCGCGATCTTGCCGCGCTCGAGGTCCCGAAGCTGGCGTCGGATGGCCGCGCCGACCTGCTCGGCGAGGCGGCGGGAGGGGGTCAGGAGGATGGGGCTGGCGAGGCGGTCGTGCTCGGCCTGGGCGAGCAGGTCGGAAGCGACGAGCTCGGGGTCGGCGCTCTCGTCGGCGATGATCATCGTCTCGGTGGGGCCGTAGACGGCGTCGATGCCGACGTCGCCGTAGACCTGCTTCTTCGCGAGGGTGACGAACAGGCCACCGGGGCCGCAGATCTTGTCGACCCGGGGGATGGTCTCGGTGCCGTAGGCGAAGGCGGCGATGGCCTGGGCGCCGCCGGCCTTGAAGACGCCATCAACGCCGGCGATCTCGGCGGCGACGAGCTTGACGGGCGGCACCGAGCCATCGGGCAGGACGGGGCTGCCGAGGTAGACCTCGTCGACGCCGGCGATGCGGGCCGGGATGACGCACATGAGGACCGTGCTGGGGAGCGGGGCGGCGGTGCCCGGCACGTAGATGGCGGCGCGCTGGATGGCGCGCGTCAGCTGCCCGAGGCCGTTCAGCTGGAAGTCGACGAAGGCGCCGCGGAGCTGCTGCTCGTGGTACGAGCGGATTCGCCCCGCGGCGAAGTTGAGCGCCTCGACGACCTCCGCGCCAACGGCATCGCGGGCGGCGCGCATCTCCTCGCCGGAGACGCGCAGCTCCTCGACCTGCGAGCCGTCGAGGCGGCCGTTGTAGTAGCGGACGGCGTTGTCGCCGTCCTCGCGCACGTCGCGCAGGATGCGGCGCACGACCTCGTCGGGCTCAAGCTCCTTGCCGAAGGTGCGGAAGGTGGTCTCCTGGATCTCGAGGGGAACCTCGCCGGCGCCGAGGGGCGTGCGGGCGAGGAGCGTGCGGCGGCCCTCCTCCGCGTTCCGGACTATTCGCATTCGAAGTACCTCGCGACGGCTGCGGCTGCGGCCTCGGTTGAGCGCTCGATGAAGGCGTCGACCTCCGCGCTCGTGACGTGGCCGATTGTCTCACCGAGCAGGTCGGGGAGCGAATCGAGGAAGCCCGAGAGCTCGCCCCGGGAGTCGTCGACGCCGCCGCGGCGGAGGTGGTTCTCGATCATGCCGCGGGCGCGATCCCAGTCCATGCCGCGGGCGGCGATGTCGCTGGCGACCTGGCGCCAGCGTTCCAGGGTCTCGGCGTCGACGAAGCCGGCGTCGATGGTGTCGATGGTGCACGCGAGAGCGGCGCAGAGGTCGTCCCGGAGCTCGGGGTCGCCGTGGGCGCGCTCAAGGTCGAACTGGAGGAGGCGATCCATCACGTTCGCGCGGAGGGCCCCACCCATGGCGTCGTGGGGGATGAAGAAGCGCCGGTAGATGCCCGTTATGTACTGTTCATCGAGCACGAGGTGGGTGAGGTAGCCGGCGACGAACGCGCGCGTCTCCTCGTTCAGGCGGGAGGGGTCGGCAAGGTGACCGTGTGCCGCGAAGAAGCCGGCGACGGAATCCTGGTGGTCGAAGACGGAGAGGTCGAAGAAGTGAGTCGTGCGGCGGTCGGCGCGGGTGAGGATGCGGATGTCGGGGGCGGTGGCGCCGAGCAGGTAGTGTCCGGACTCGATGGGCAGGCATTCGCCGGGCAAGGCCTCGGCGAGTCCCCGGGCAAGGATCATGTGCAGGGTGATGGGCGGCATCAGGCGCCTCCCCGGGCCCCCTGCGCCACCACCCCGGCCTCCCCGGCGGCAGCCACGCGCACGCCTTCGCGGAGCCGGTCGAGCAGGAGGTCCAGGAGGTCGCGGCGGGAGGTGAGCGGGTTCGTGGCGGCAATGACGCAGTTGGTGGAGTCGAGGAAGGGGTCGAGCATGCGCAGGTTGTTCACGCGCAGGCTGGTGCCGGTCTCGGTGCCTTCCACGAGGATGTCGGCATCCTCGGGGACGAAGGCCTCGCTGGCGCCGGCGATGGGGATGATGGCGGTGTGGGGCAGGCGCAGCTGGCGCGCCCACTCCTCGGCGAGGCCGGGGAACTCGCTGGCGATGCGCACGGGGCGGCCGAGCCGCGACCAGATGGCGAGCGCCTCCTGCGTGGTCTGCGCGGGGAAGTCGTTGTGGACCACGGGGCCGATGCGATAACGGCTGCGGCGCAGGTCGAGCGCCATCTCGACGGGCGAGGCGGGGAAGAAGGCCAGGTGCTCCCGAAGCCGGTCGACGCCGCTGACGGCGATGTCGAAGGCGCCCATGGCCACCAGCGATGGCATGTCCTGGGGGCGCACGACCTTCACCTCGAGACCCTCGATGGGCGAGAGCGGACGGCGCACGAATTCGCGCTCGCCGTAGCCCTCGAAGGCGAGTCCCGCATCGGCGAGGGCGGTGAAGGTGTGGCGCTGCGCGTGCCCATCGGGGAGGGCGAGGCGGAGGACGCCGGTGTCGCGGTGGACGCGCTCCAGCGGTGTGTCGCTGGCGCGGTCGGGAAGGGTGAGGGCCGCCTCGCTGGGAACGAAGGCGGGCGTGAGCGGTCCGACGATGGGGCTGCAGTCACGGGCGCGCAGGGCATCCGCGTTCGCGACGAGAGCGACGCCACCGCGGAAGAGGCGGTGGAGGGGCACGAGGCCAAGCGCCTCGACCGCCGCAGCATCGGCAGCAGCGACGACGGCGAGGTCGGCGTCCTCGGGGGGGTAGGCCTCGACGGACCCGTAGAGATCGAGCAGGGCGTAGCGCGGGAGGCGGAGGCGGGAGGCGAGGAGGTCGGTCAGGTTGGGGAGGTCGGTGGCGAGGCGGACGCCCTCGAGGGAGGCGGGGTCGGGAACCTGGCCGGCCTCGAGCCCGGCCGAGGGGGCCGCGCCCAGCCAGACTTCGGTGGCAGGGCCGGGGAGGGCGCCGACGCGCACGACCCGCTGACCGGGGAAGCGAGCCTGGAGCTCGGCGATCCAGACATCGCTGCAGATGCCGAGGTCGTAGTTCCCCAGGGCGACCTGGATGGGGATATCGCGTTCACGAAAGATGCGGAAGCGGAAGCCGCGGTCGCTGGCCTCGGCACGGAGGAGGCGGGAACCGGGCTCGTAGCCCTCCATGGAGAGGCCGCAGGAAGCCAGCAATTCACCGACGGGCTCGCGCAGGGAACCGGTGGGGACGGCGAGGCCAAGGGGCGGGACGGCCGTGCTCATTTGTGCTGCAGCACGAACTGCACCACCTCGTCGAGGGTGGCGCGCTCGAGGGTCGAGTCGGCGGCGGCGGCAAAGATGCCCTCGGGGCCGACGACGAGCCGGACGGTGGCGTCACGGGCATCGCCAAGGGCGGCGGAGATGCCGTGGCGGTGCAGCGAGCCGGCCAGTTGCAGGGCATCGGCGAGGCCGGCCTCGCGGTCGGCGACGACGGCGACGGAGGCGCCCCGCGCGGGCGCCCCGAGGCGCTCCGAGAGCCGGTCGGCATCGAGGGCGAGGCCGCAGGCGCTCCCGGGCGCGCCCGGGCCGGCGGGCTGGTACCGGCCGCCGCGACCCCATGCGCGGCCGTCGCCCCGCAGCTCCCAGGTGACGCCCGAGTAGTAGTCGAAGTCGAAGGGGAGGGCGAAGTCGATGGCGACGCCGCGGCCCGTGGCGATGAGCGCGGCGGCGACCTCGCGCAACTCCTCGAGCGGGGCGACGGCGTCGGGGAGGCCGTTCCGGGCGAGGGCGAGCAAGTTATCGACCAGGGGGAGGTCCCCGGCGGCACCGAGAGCGGCCTCGATGAAGGCCTGCGCGGCGGGGCGGCCGGCGAAGGCATCGCGGACGGCCGCGAGGCCGTTCCCGGCGACATCGTCGAGAAGGGCGCGGCGCGCGAGCACATCGGTGAGGCCGGCGGCGTCGACGGCGGCGCGGGCCACGCCCGCGTGCGTCAGGCGCAGGTCCACGGGCAGGGAGAGCGCAGCGAGCGTGCCGGTGGCGACGGCGAGCACCTCGAGGTCACCGACGACGGGTGGTGCACCCAGGTACTCAAGGCCGCACTGCCAGTCCTCGCCCTCGGCGCCGCGAAAGACGCTCTGGACGTAGAAAAGGCGAGCGGGAAGGTCGATGCCGGCATCGGCGGCGGCGCGCGCGACGGGGATGGTCGAGTCGTAGCGGAGCATGACGCGCTCGCCGCTCCAGCCATCCCAGTCGAGGAAGGTGTAGGCGCCGGCGAGCATCTCCGGGGAGAGGGCGCCGGCAGAGGTGAAGAGGCTGTAGCTCTCGACGGTGGGGGTGCGAATCTCCTCGTAGCCCCAGCGTCCGGCGACCTCGCGGAAGGCGTCCTCGACGCGGCGGAAGGCGCGCATCTGGTGCGGGAGAAGGTCGCGCATGCCGCGGGCGCGAGGGACGGGGGGCGCGGAGGGCGGGGCGGTTACGGAGTCTGACATGGCCTTCGGTCAGTGTAGCGGGTTCGCGTTTAGCCGCCGCCAACGGGGAAGGCCCCGGGGAGTATCCCCGGGGCCTTCGGTCGTTCCGGTGTTGCCGGCAGAAGCCGGTCTAGACGTCGGCCAGCCAGGCGCTCTCGCGACGAGGCGTGTTGTTGCCGGTGTAGGCGTTGAACCAGTCGTCCTTGCCGTAGTCGCGCAGGCGATTGCTCACGGCGAGGAAGGCCTCCGACGCAACAGGCATCATGAAGATGCCCCAGGCGCGGTCGAAGATCCAGCGCTGCAGGTCGGCAAGCACCTGGACGCGCTCTTCGTGGTCGACGGTCTCGTTCTGCTTGACCATCTCGGCCCCGACGTAGGCCGAGCCCTCGGCGATGGAGGTGTGCGGCGAGTCCTGGCGGAAGTTGAAGGCCCTGTCGCCGTACTGGGCGGGGTCGAACCAGGAGAGGTAGCTGACGCCCGGAGTACCGTCGGTGCCTCCACCGACACCGCTGCCAACCTGGAGCAGGCCCCAGGGCTTCACGTCGTCGGTGCGATCGTTGGCGGCGCTCACCCACGTCTGGACGTCGGCGGTGGACATCTCGAACGTGGTGCCGAGCACCTCGGACAGGTTCTGGCTGGTGAACTCGCTGATGGCGACAAGCGCGTCACTCTGGACGGTGTGGATATCCACGTACTCGTAGATGGAGTCGTACTTTTCGCCGGCTGCGGCATCGCTCTTGGCCGCCTCCCAGAGGGCGCGGGCGTCGTCGGGGTCGTACTGGTAGTAGCCCGCGAGCTCTTCCTGGGTGAGCTGCTGGAAGCGCCCATTGATGACCGTGACCGGCGCCTGCAGGATGGCGCTGCCGGCATGGATGCTGTTGATGAAGGCCTGATAGTTGAAGGCCTTGAAGATGGCGCGCCGGGCACGCTCGTCGTACCACTTCCCCCCGTCGAAGCCGTGGACGGACCAACCGCCCGCGGGCGCGGCCTGCACGGACACGTTGGGGTTGCCCTCGAGCTCCTCGGCCTCGAGCGCATCGACGGAGCCGTAGGCGTCGAGGTCGCCACTCTCCAGGAGGGAGCGGGCGGTGACGGCATCGGGGATGATGCGGACGTCGTACTCCTCGATGTAGGGTCCGTCCTCCACGAATCCGTCATCGGGATTCGGGTGCTTGTAGTAGTTCGGATTCTTCACGAGGTGCGTGCCCTCGGCGTTGCGCTCCGAGAGGATGAAGGGGCCGGCGGCCATGCCGTTGACGTGCACCTGGGCATCCTGCTCGGGCTGCTCCAGCACGAGCTTCTTGTTGATGATCCCGAAGTACTGGCGGGAGCGATTGATGAGGGCATCGGCGCGCGGCCCGATCCAGTTC
>JAJDYW010000033.1 GCA_022824925.1 Dehalococcoidia bacterium
GAACTCTTCGCGGAAGTCCTGGCCCTCGTCGCAGACGATGGCGTCGAACCGGTCCGGCAGGACTTCCAGCGAGTATGCGAGCGCGTTTGGCAGCTGGACGTCAAACAGATCCTTCCCCGGGTACGTTGCCTTGGCCTCAGCGACCAGGTCCCGGCCCGACTGACAATTCGCGCGGTCGGCCTGGCGATAGCACAGTTGGTGAAAGCTCATCACCTCGAGATTCGGCGCGCTGGCGCACAGGCCCGCGAGGTGATCAGCAAGCTGCCGGTTGTAACAGGTCAGCAGGGTTCGGAAACCCTCGGACGCGAGGCGACGGGCCTTTTCCAGAGCCAGAACGGTCTTGCCTGTGCCAGCGCCGCCGCTCACCGCCACGCGTCGATGCGACTGGAGCAGGTCGAGAACCCTGACCTGGTCGTTCGTGAGCGCGATGCGGCGCGCCTCCTGTTCCACTAGGCGAGAAGACACGAGCGGTGCCACAGTCACCGTCCGCGCGAACACATCGCGAACGGCCCCAACGCCTCGGCGGCCAAGCGGCGTATGGCTTGGCACGTCGTTCGACCAGTACTCGAATGCCTGCTCCGTCCAGCGCCTCGGGTCCTTGAGGTCCCTGGCACCGCCGATCAGAGCCGGCGGCATGTCGGGACGACTGAGGACGGCAGTGTCGCCGACGTCCGGGAACCATACGGCGTGTCCACGCAACGCGTTGTTCAGGCGGAGTTCGCGGGAACGAGGATGTTCCGACAGCTTCGCCCGGACGGAGTACTTCGCCCTCAGGGCCTGCTGAATGGGGTTCTTGATCTGGTGCTTCTGACGATTGCGGTCCACCGAGTACCACTGTCCACTGATGCCATCGAAGGCGATTCCCCCGCCCTTGACCTCGATACACAGGTAGCCACTGTCAGGGTCGCACACGAGGAAGTCGGCTTCTCCGTCCTTCGCCTGCTCGTCCTCACGCCGAAGAATCCAGCTGACCTCGAAGAGCACGACGTAGCGGTCCGGAAGCCGGTCTCGGAGTGCCCGATAGACCTTGGCCTCAGCCTGCGAACGCAGCGCCGCCAGCTGCGACTCCGAGAGATCAGGCAGGAGCGTCGCCATCGTCGTCCTCTTCGCCAACAATTGACATCGCATGGACGCTGAGCGTCACCGTTCGACGACCGTTCTTCTCGAAGTCCACCGCTAGTCGGCGCATTGAGCCACGCACGTCGACAGTGGCTATGCGCCCGAAACCCCAGTTCCGGTGCTTCACGCGGACCCCCGGTCGGAACGCGATGACGGGATCGATTGGTTCCTCGTCGACGACCGCCCGCCAGTTGCCGTCGAACATGAACGAGGAGACCTGCGTTGCGGGCTTGGCGATCGGGTGGATTCGCATATTCGACGGATCACTCACGAACTCCACCACGTAGAGCCAGTACTGCTCCGGGTACTCCTGGGCGTTCGTGAACTGCAGCTTCGAGAGTCCGACACCCGTCTTGTTCCACTCTCCCGCAACGCCCTTCACCTCAATGAGCCGCTGCGTTCCGCGCACGAGATCCTGCGACACGATGTCGTAGCCTGGATGCGTCAGCGCCATCTGCTTGGGCGTTCTGCCACGCGCGACCTCGTGCTTGCAGACGGCATCCCGCGCGGCTGCCTCGATGGCCATGTTGTGTTCCGAGTTGCCGCCGTCCTCGCCGTGAACATCGTTGCCGCCTGCGTGGTTCACGTACGACAGCAGGCGCTTGTCGCGCCGAACCTTGTGCTTCGGCCGCGACCTCTTCGCCCCGGTTCCGGGAATGACTGGACCGCCGGTCACCCGCGTGGAAGCAGGTGGCGGCGGGTTGGTTGGTGCAGTGCTACGTCTCGGCTGGCCGGGCGTCCGGGCAACTGGCTGCGCAGCAGGCTGTTGAACTTCCTCGCCCTCGCTATGTGGCCCCTGAGGCTCGCCCTTCGGCGAGGCACCTGGCGAGTGCGGCACGTCGCCTCCCGGGCCCGCCCGCAGCGCGTCGCCCTCGTCCTGCGTCGCCTTCGTCGTCTCGTCATCGTCGTCAGTCGCATCTTGCGTCTCAGCGCCCGGGCCAATCGGACCGAGTTCAGCCGACTATGCTGAGCTCAGCATAGTCGGCTTTATGCCGAGTCGGGGATTATGCAGAGTTGGTCCAGCGGGCTGCGCCTCAAGTGCATGTGAATCCAGGAGCTTACGTCAGTTGATCGGTCTTCGAGACTCCGCATAATCGGGAGATGCTCTTTCCGGCCTGGATTGGCCTGAAAGGAGCATCTCATGACCGTTCACCGCTCGTGGACCCTCGACCGTCTGGTCGAGGAGTACACCCAGCACCAACGACGTACGCGCGGGCTGCGGCCTCGGACTTTATGTGGCCGTGCCCGGCTCGTCCGGATGCTCGTCCGGGCCGCTCTTGGGGAGGACCCGGTCGAGCCCAGCCGCCTTGCGCCGGCCGACGTGGTGGCGTTCATCACGTCGCTACGAGGCCGGTTCTCTCCCGCGTCGATGCAGACCGTGCGGTCGACGCTACGCTCGTTCTTCCGGTTCCTGCGCTTCCAGGGTTTCTGCGGCCACGAGCTCGAAGCTGCCCTTCCAGCGGTTGCCCACTGGCGGCTTGCGACGCTGCCTCGTGCCTTGACCGATCAGCAGGTCGGGAAGGTGCTGGCGTCGTTCGACGCTCCCCGTCCGTGCAGACAACGGGACCATGCGATCGTGCAGTGCCTGTCGACCTTGGGGCTACGGCCCGGCGAGGTGGCCTCCCTGCGCCTGGATGACATCGACTGGCGCGGCGGCACTATCGAGGTGCCCACCCGGAAGAACCGTCGAGGCGCCGTGTTGCCGCTGCCTCGCGTCGTGGGGGAGGCGTTGGTCGACTATCTGCGCGGGGAGCGCCCGGCGACCGACGAGCGGCGTGTGTTCGTGAAGCACTTGGGAATGCACTGCGGCATGCCGATTTCGAGCACCGCCGTCTCCAGTGTCGTGGCCCGCGCCCTTCGCCGGGCGGCGGTCGACACGCCGCTCGCCGGCGCCTACGTCTTCCGGCACACCGTGGCCAGCCGCATGGTGCAGCAGGGAGCCAGCCTCAAAGAGGTCGCTGACGTACTCGGCCATCGCAGCCTCGACACCACCGCGATCTACGCCAAGCTCGATCTGCCGAGACTGCGTGAGGTCGCCCTCCCCTGGCCGGAGGTGCTTCGATGATGCCCCCGAGCTTCCATCGTCTGGTCGACGACTACCTGAGGGTGCGCCGTGGACTGGGTTTCGACCTTGAATCGACCGAGTGGAAGTTGCGGGACTTCGCCACCTACGCCGACCGGATCGGTCACAGCGGCGCCGTGACGATTGAGCTCGCGGTCGAGTGGGCGCAGTCCTCCCGATCGAGCAATCCGGCCCAGGCCGTACGCCGGCTCGCGGCCGTGCGACAGTTCGCGCGACACCGCGCGCTCCTCGATCCAGCGACCGAGGTCCCTCCAGCCGGGCTCCTGGGCCGCATCCCACGCCGACCGCCGCCTCACATCTACACCGAGGCGGAAGTAGCTGCGCTGCTGCAGCAGGCAAGCCGCTTGCGGCCCGAACACGGGTTGCGGCCCGCCACCTATGTCGCGTACTTCTCCCTGTTGGTCTCGACCGGCCTGCGGCTCTCCGAGGCCTGCCTCCTCACGACCAACGACGTCGACCTCGTCAACGGCGTCCTCGTCATCCGCGAGACCAAGTTCCGCAAGTCCCGACTCGTTCCGCTCCATCCGTCCACGACCGAGGCACTCGCCCGCTACGCCGACCGCCGCAACGGATGTCGCGCTGCACCCAGGTCGGAGTACTTCTTCCGCACCGAGCGTTCGCCTCGACTCCAGCGCCATGCCGTAGAGAAGACGTTTGCCGGGATCAGGCAGCGTCTGGGCTGGGCCGGGCACGGACGCACGCGCCAACCACGCATTCACGACCTTCGCCACACTTTCGTCACGCGACGGCTGCTGCGCTGGTGTCAAGACGGCGCCGACGTCGATCGCAAGATCCTCGCTCTCGCGACCTATCTCGGCCACGCCAAGGTCACCGACACCTACTGGTACTGCACCGCCGTTCCGGAGCTGCTCGGCAGCACCTCGCAGCGTTTCGAGCGATTCGCCCACCCCACCTTGGAGCGACCGTCATGACCCGCGTCGAGCGCCCGTTCCCGGCACTCCTGCAGGACTTCTTTCACCGGCGCCTCATCGCACAACGTGGCGCCAGCGCCCACACCATCGCCAGCTACCGCGACACCTTCACGTTGTTGCTTGGATACGCCGCAGAGCGCACCGGACGCACGCCCTCGGCGCTGACCCTCTCGGATCTCGATGCGCCCATGGTCCTCAGCTTCCTCGACCACCTCGAGAGCGAGCGCGGCAATTCCGCACGCACGCGCAACCTCCGGCTCGCCGCCATCCGATCCTTCATGCGCTACGCTTCGCTGCGCGAGCCGACCCTCCTGACCGTCACGCAACGCGTCCTCGCGATTCCCGCCAAACGTTTCGACCGGCCCGTGCTCGGCTACTTGTCCCGTGGGGAGGTAACCGCGATCATCAACGCCCCCGACCCGTCCACCTGGAGCGGCCAGCGCGACGCCGTCCTCTTCGCCGTGCTCTACAACACCGGCGCCCGCGTCTCCGAGATTACCCGTCTTCGCGTCGACGACGTCCTCCTCGATCGGGCCTCCGCCGTGCTTCTGCACGGCAAGGGACGCAAGGAGCGTGCCGTGCCGCTCTGGAGGAGTACCGCTGCACAGCTCCGGAGGTGGCTTCCCCGAATAGATCGAAGCCCCGACCGCCCCGTCTTTCCCAATCGCACAGGTCAACCTCTGTCCCGCTCCGGTGTCGAGCATCAACTGCGGGTGGCCTGCCGAAAGGCCTCCGAGCGTCACCCCTCCCTCGCGACGCGGCGCATCTCGCCCCACACCCTACGCCACACGACCGCGATGCATCTGCTCCAGTCCGGGGTCGACATCACCGTCATTGCCCTCTGGCTCGGCCACGAGGACACAGCCACGACCCACCAGTACGTCGAAGCCGACCTGGCCATGAAGGAGGCTGCACTCCGGCGGGTGGCCGATCCTGCACCTGAGCCGCTTCGCTTCATTGCCACCGACCGACTCCTCGACTTCCTCGAAGCGCTCTGATTATGCGGAGTACCGATCCATCCGAACACCGGCGCGGACGCGACCCGCCGAGCCGACTCTGCATAATCCCCGACTCGGCATAAAGCCGACTATGCTGAGCTCAGCATAGTCGGCTGAAGCACTCCGACGACAAAGGCCGCCTCGGGCGGTTCAGCGAGCACGCGGGCCGTAACGACGTGAACGCCGCGCAGGCCTCGAAACGTCTAATGCGGAAGCCGACCCGCCTCGATCACGGGGAAGGCTGCCAGCGGTCGGGAAGCGAGCGACGCGAGCACCGACCGGTTCCGCCGGGGTAATGGCGACGGCACGTGTGGAAGAGGGGAATGGACGCAACACGGGAAGCCCTGCCGGCGACGCGGCACGCGCCAACCGACAACCCGCGAGGGTCAGGTCGGGCCGGCCAGGGTGGCGGAGAGGCCCGCAGTACCGGGGAAGCCGGGTAACTCCGGTGGAGGGAAGGGGCCTTGGTTCGAGAGCAGCGCATCACGGAGGACGGGACATGGGGACTGGCGAGAGCCTAACAGCCTCAGAACGAGTTCAGCGACTCCAGACGGCGCTACATGCGAAAGCGAAGGAAGCTCCGGGCTTCCGGTTCTACTCGCTGAGCGACAAGGTGTGGCGCGACGACGTGCTCGTGGTCGCCTGGCAGGCCGTTCGTCGCAACGGCGGCACGGCCGGGGTAGACGGCGAGACGGTCGCGGACATCGAATCGTTCGGGGTCGAACGGTGGCTGGGAGCACTGGCGCGGGACCTGAAGGCGGGGACCTACCGGCCGCAAGCGGTGCGGCAGGTCCTCATCCCGAAGAAGCAGCGTGGGAAGTTTCGGCCGTTGGGTATTCCGACGCCGGCTTCATATTGCACCTCCTGCAAGACGGCTTCAGGATTCTCGTGCGGTCTTCAGAGTCGTGAGGAGTTCCGGACCCAGGTGCGCAATGCCTCCTTGGTGTCATCGTCGAAGGTGATCCAGTACGGCGAGCCG
>JAJDYW010000014.1 GCA_022824925.1 Dehalococcoidia bacterium
CGGCGGCGATGGCGTCGGCGCCCTCCTCGATCAGCGGGTGGAGCACCGTCATCGCGTGCGACACCTCCCCCGCGACCTCGTTCGCCAGCTCCACCGTGAGGCGCGTGAAGGGGAAGGGGCGGTGCAGCCGCCGCCAGTTCGAGGTCCACTCCTCCAGCTCCCAGGCGGGCCCGAGCTCGCCGAGGACGTCGGCCGCGTTCGCGGCCAGCAGCTCGACCCACGCATCGTTCGCCTCCAGGGATCCCTCGAAGTGCAGCCCCGCCTCGACCACGCCCCGTCCCATCTGCGGCTGCAGCTCGAAGTGCACGTTCCGGTCGCCGAAGTGGAGTTGCAGCATCGTCCAGCGCACGCGCCGCTCCGGCTGGGGGATGGCGGGCGGGAGGCGCGTCAGAATCTGGTCCTCGCAGAAGAACACGAACTCGCGCGCCTTCAGGGAGCCGTCCCGCTTCGGCATCGCCGCAACTGTACGCGAGCGTGACCGTGCGGCGGGCTACACTGCCGCTACGTGAACACCCCACCCGACGCCACCGACACCACCGCTGCCCCCGCGAGCGCCGGGGACGGCGGCGGCGTCACGATCGTGGCCGAAGCGGGCGACATCGCCGAGGCGCGCATCTGGATCGACGCCCTCCGCGACGAGGAGATCGACGCCGCCTTCGTGGAGCGCGGCCCCGGCGGCGCCCTCGGCGGGGCGAGCGTCTTCGGCAGCTCCTACGCCGTGCTCGTGCCCCGCGACCGCATCGGCGACGCCCGCAACGTCATCGCCGAGCTGGGGGGCGGAGGCGCGCTCGTCGCCTACCGCTCCGCCGAGGAGGAGCGCCGGCGCTCGCGGCGCGCGTTCCTCACCGTGGCCGGGGGCGTGGGCCTCGTCGCCGTCATCGCGGTCGTGCTGCGCTTCGCCTTCGGCTAGCGCAAGCCCGCCGCCCGGCCGGCCGGGTCAGTCCCCGAGGACGAGCGCGAGGACCTCGGCGCGCGTGCCCCGCGTCATCGCCAGGGTGAGACGGTCGCCGCGCCGCAGGACCGTGTCGCCGGTTGGCGCCGAGAGGCGCCCCGCGTGCTCCAGGGTGAGCACGCGCACGCCCTGCGGCAGGCCCGCCTCGGCCAGGGTCTTGTGCTCCACGGGGGCGCCCGCCGCCACCGTCAGCTCGATCGTGCTGATCTCCTCGTCGACGGGCGTGAGGGGTCGCACCTGCTGGTCCACGGCGCGGCGGTAGGCGCGCACGAGCCCGCGCGGATCGATCGCGCCCAGCACGGGCCCGTCGGCGCCGTCCAGGACGGGGAGCCAGCGGCGCTCGTGGGCAGCGAGCCGGTCGAGCGCTTCGTCGAGGGGCATGTCGGCGAGCACGACGGTCGGGATGTCGGCCGCGAACGGCCCGACCAGCACCTCCGGGTTCGGCGCCGCCCGCAGGGTCTCGCCGAGGAGCTCCCCGACGAGCTTCCCCCGCTGGTCGATGAGCACGCCCTCGTCGCTGCGCGCTCGCTCGAGCGTGGCGAGGGCCTCGTGCACGGTGGCGGAATCGCGCACGGTCGCGAGGGGCACGACCGCCCGTTGCGCGGGTAAGGCGTCCAGCAGGGGGAAGGCGAACCGGTGGCGGTGGGCCATCGAGTCCGCGCGCGTGGCCACCTGGCTGCGGTAGATGGTCGTGTTCCCCACGAGCAGGGTCGCCACCGCCACGGCCACCATCGCGGGCGCCAGCAGCGAGAGGTTCCCGGTCATCTCGGCCACCATCAGCATCATCGCGAGGGGCGCGTGGGCGATGCTCCCGAAGACCGCGATCATGCCGATGATGACCAGCGGCGCCGGGTTCTCGGGGAAGCCGGGCAGGTCGTGGAAGAGCCGCCAGAAGAGCGCCCCCAGCATCCCCCCGGCGACCATCCCGGGGGCGAAGATGCCGCCCGAGGCGCCCGACCCCACGGTGAGCGCGGCCGCGACGATGCGCAGCAGGGGCAGGGCGATGATCAGCCAGAGGGAGAAGTCCATCACGTCCTCGGGGGTGATGGAGCGCTGCACCCAGCCGTACCCGATGTGAATCGCTTCCGGGGCGAACATGCCGATGCAGCCGACGAGCACGCCGCCGATGGCGGGCTTCACCCAGCGCGGGGCCGTGAGCCGCTGGAACAGCGCCTGCGCGCCCTCGAAGCCGCGCGCGTAGAGGATGCCGAGCAGCCCGCAGGCGATCCCCAGGGCGAGGTAGTAGGGAAGCTCCTCCGGGTTGCCGAAGGAGAAGCCCGCCGTCCCCTCGAAGATGGGCGTGTAGTCGTACCAGGCCCCGTAGACGGCGAAGGCGACGATCGAGGAGATGAGGGAGAGCAGGATCGCGTCTGCCTCGAAGTCGTCGCGGTAGAGCGCCTCGGCGGCCATCATCGCGCCGCCCAGGGGGGCGCGGAAGATGGCGCCCACGCCCGCCCCCATGCCCGCCACCATCGCCCGCCGCCGCTCGACCGCGTCGAGCCGCAGCCAGTCGGCGATGACGGAGCCGATACCGCCCGAGATCTGCGCCGCCGGCCCCTCCCTGCCGGCCGCCCCCCCGCTCCCGATCGTGATGGCCGAGGCGACCAGCTTCACGGGGATGACGCGCAGGCGGATGCGCCCGCCGCGCTGGTGGAAGGCGTCGATGACCTGGTCGGCGCCCGCGCCCTCCGCCTCGGGCGCGAGCGAGTAGACGAGCAGTCCGGAGACGAGCGCCCCCATGCCCACAACCAGCGGCAAGGCCCAGACGTGCGTGGGCCGCGTGGCCTCGCCGCCGCCCTCGCCCAGCGGGTGCGGGGGCGAGTAGCCCGTCAGCTCCGTGAGGATGTAGCGCGTCGAGAACTCGAGCGCCTCGAAGAACAGGATGGCGCCGATGCCGGCGACCAGCCCGATGAGTGCGCCCAGCCACAACGCGCGGATGACATCCTGCGTGGTGACGCGCCCGAGCCGGCGCCGCAGGCGACCGGTTCGCCTTCGCCAGCGCCGCCCGCGCTCGCGCCTCATTCGCACGGGCTCAATCGTACGCCTCTGCTCGGGGCGGGCCAGCACTCACGCGCGGGCCTCCGAAAGGCACAGGGCGCGGTCCCCCCGTTGCGGGGGATCGCGCCCTGTCAATGAGCGGTCGGCCGGGGGCGGCTAGGCCTCCTCGGAGGACTCTCCTCCCATGAACCTGCGCACGACCACGAAGGCGAGGCCGATCAGGATGATGGGGAAGGCGATGTACTTGATGGGGCCCGAGCGCAGCCGTTCCAGCATGCCTAGTACTCCTCCGGCATAGGCGCGGCGGCGGTGGCCAGGTCGGGCACCTCCGCCACAAGCGATTCCGTCGTAAGCACCATAGCACTTACGGAAGCGGCGTTCTCAAGGGCCGAGCGCACCACCTTCACGGGGTCGACGATGCCGAGCTCGAACATGTCGCCCCAGCGATCGCTGGCCGCGTCCCAGCCCTCGTTCTCGTTCTCCCGGCGCTTGATGCGGTTGACGATGACGGAGCCCTCGAGCCCCGCGTTGTCGGCGATCATCCAGGTCGGCTCCTCGAGCGCTTCGGCCAGCAGCAGGGCGCCCGTGCGCTCGTCCGCCTCCAGCGTCTCGGCGTATGCCTCGACGGCCTTCTGGGCGCGGATGAGGGAGACCCCGCCTCCCGGGACGACGCCTTCCTCGACGGCGGCGCGGGTGGCGCTGAGGGCGTCCTCCACGCGCGCCTTCTTCTCCTTCAGCTCGATCTCGGTGGCCGCGCCGACCTTGATGACGGCAACGCCGCCGGCGAGCTTCGCGAGCCGCTCCTGGAGCTTCTCGCGGTCGAAGTCGCTGGTGATGTCCTCGATCTGGGCCTTGAGCTGCTTGATGCGGGCCTGGATGGCCTCATCGCTGGCCTGGCCTTCGATGATCGTGGCCGCTTCCCGGCTGGCCACCACGCGGCGCGCGCGGCCGAGGTCGGCCAGCGTCGCGGTCTGCAGCTGGCGGCCGGTGTTCTCGGTGATCAGCTCGCCGCCCGTGAGGATGGCGATGTCCTCGAGGATGGCCATGCGCCGGTCGCCGAAGCTGGGGGCGCGCAGCGGCAGCACGTTCATCGTGCCCCGCATCTTGTTCACCGTGAGCGTGGCCAGGGCCTCGCCCTCGATATCGCCCGAGATGATGACGAGGTTCTTCGTCACCTGCAGCGCCTGCTCGAGGATGGGGAGCAGGTCCTGCATGGCCGAGATGTTCTTGTCGGTGATGAGGATGTAGGGGTTCTCGATGACGGCTTCCTGGCGGTCCACGTTCGTCACGAACTGGGCCGACTGCCAGCCGCGGTCGAGCTGCAGGCCGTCCACGAACTCGGTTTCGAACTTGATCCCGCGGGACTCCTCGACGGTGATGACGCCGTCCTTGCCGACCATCTCCATCACGTCCGCGATGATCTCGCCGATCTCGGGGTCGTTGCCCGAGATGGAGGCGACGTGCTGGATCTGCTGCTTGCTGAGCACGGGCTCGGCGCGGTCGCGCAGGTTCTCGGTGGCGACCGTGAGGGCGCCCTCGATGCCCCGGCGGATGTTCATCTGGTGGGAGCCGGAAGCGACCACCTTCACGCCTCCGCGCACGAGCGCCTGGGCGAGCACGGTGGCCGTGGTAGTGCCGTCGCCGGCGATGTCGTTCGTCTTGGTGGCGACCTGCTTCACCAGCTGGGTGCCCATGTTCTCGAAGGCGTCCGCGAGTTCGATCTCGCGGGCCACGGTCACGCCGTCCTTGGTGATGACGGGCGGGCCGTAGTTCTTCTCGATGACCACGTTGCGGCCGCGCGGGCCGAGCGTTACCTTCACGGCGTCGGCAAGGGCGTCCACGCCCTCCTTCAGCTGGCGCCGCGCGGCTTCATCGAAGAGCAGATGCTTGGGGGCCATGTATCAGGGTCCTTCCCGTGCGCTCCCTTAGGAGACGAGCTTGCAGAGGATGTCCTTCTCGTTGAGGACGATGTAGTCGATGCCGTCCAGCTTCACGTCGGTGCCGGCGTACTTCGCGTAGAGGATGCGGTCCCCCGCGGCCAGGTCGATCGTGATGCGGTTGCCGTGGTCGTCCATCTTGCCGGGGCCCACGGAGATGACCTCCCCCTGCTGCGGCTTCTCCTTCACGGTGTCGGGAATGATGATCCCGCTGGCGGTCTCTTCTTCCTGCTTCAGGGCGGTCACGACGATACGGTCGGCCAGGGGCACGAGTTCGGTCTTGGTGGCGGTCTTTGCGGGCACGGAGTTCCTCCAAACGCTTTCGTGTGTTTTGAGCGTGCCGCGCATGCTAGCACTCTCCCGTTGAGAGTGCCAGCAGGCCCCCGCCGGGCAAATTTCACCTTCGCGTCAAGGTGTGGTAGCGTCAGAGGCTCGAAGGAGTTGCGGATTGGGGATCATTCTTCGCCTCTGGGGCTACGCCATCCCGTACTGGAAAATGCTCAGCATCGGGCTCGTCTCCATGCTGGGCGCCGCCCTCTTCGGCATGGGTTCCGCCTTCCTCGCGCAGATCGCCGTCGATGTCGGCCTCGATCCGGTGCTCGAAGGCGACTCCATCAGCTTCACCGGCGACCGTGGCACGCTCATCATCGCGGCCGTCCTCGTGATCGGCTTCGCCATCGCCCGCGGCATCTCCGCCTTCGCCCAGACGTACATCAGCGAGAGCCTCGGCCAGCGCATCGCCTACGACCTGCGCAACCAGATCTACGACACCGTCCAGCGCCTCAGCTACGCCTATCACGACAAGGTGCAGACCGGCCAGATCATGTCCCGCGCCACGCAGGACGTGGAGGCCATCCGCATGTTCATGTCGATGGCCTCGCTGCGGCTCCTGATGATCCTCATCATGATCGTCGTGGGCGTGGGCGGGATGTTCTGGTTCCACTGGCAGCTCGCCCTCGTCAGCTGCATCACCCTGCCCCTCATCGCCTGGCGCTCGTGGGCCGTGCAGCGCGTCATGCGCCCCCTCTGGGTGGAGATCCAGCAGAGCGAGGCGCGCATGACCGAGGTCGCCGACGAGGGCCTCGGCGGCATCCGCGTCGTCAAGGCCTTCAGCCGCGAGCCGGTGGAGGCGGCCAAGTTCGGCCGCGCCGCCGAGGAGCAGCGCAACCTCCAGCTCAGCCAGGCCACGCTCATGGCCCGGCACGCCCCCTTCCTGCAGGGCATCGCGGGCGTCCAGGTGGCGGCCACGGTGGGCGTCGGCGCCTGGTTCATCACCCAGGGAAGCCTCGCCGCCGGTGAGCTCATCCTCTTCCTCGTGGCCCTGCAGCTCCTGCAGATGCCGGTGCGCATGCTCGGCTTCATGATCACCTCCTTCTCCCGCGCGATCGCCGCCGGCACCCGCGTCTTCGAGATCCTCGATGCGCGCTCGGCCGTGCAGGAGCGCGAGGGCGCTACCCCCCTCGAGAACCCCAGCGGCCACGTCCGCTTCCGCAACGTCTCCTTCGGCTACGACAACGTCAGCGCCGTCCTCAGCGATATCGACATCGACGCCCCGCCCGGCAAGATCATCGCCCTGCTGGGCCCCACGGGCAGCGGCAAGTCGACCATCGTGAACCTCCTGCCCCGCTTCTACGACGTGACCGAGGGCTCGATCTCGATCGACGGGGTCGACATCCGCAACTTCCAGATTGAATCCCTGCGGACGAACATCGGCTCCGTCCAGCAGGATGTCTTCCTCTTCGTGGGCACCATCCGCGACAACATCGCCTACGGCCGCCCCGAGGCCACGCAGGAGGAGATCGAGGCCGCCGCCAAGGCCGCCCGCATCCACGACTTCATCATGAGCCTGCCCTACGGCTACGACGAGTGGGTGGGCGAGCGCGGCGTCACCCTTTCCGGCGGCCAGCGCCAGCGCATCGCCATCGCGCGCACCCTCCTGCTCGACCCGCGCGTCCTCATCTTCGACGACTCGACCGCGAGCGTGGACACGCAGACGGAGTTCCTCATCCAGCAGGCGCTCGCCACCCTCATGGAGGGCCGCACCACCTTCGTCATCGCCCAGCGGCTGCGCACCGTGATGCGCGCCGACGAGATCCTCGTGCTCGACCGGGGAACGGTCGTCCAGCGCGGCACCCACGATGAGCTCCTTGAAGAAGAGGGCCTCTACCGCTCCATCTACGACCTCGAGCTGCGCGACCAGGAAGAGGCGCTCGGCGACATCGCCGCCAGCGCCGCCCAGCAGGACGGCTCCGAGGCGGAGCGAGCCACCGTGGGCGAACCCGCGGGCGGCAGCGGAGGCGCCTCCTAATGGGCATGTGGGGGGGCGGCATGGCCGGGGGCTACAGCTCCGGTATCGGCGGCCAGCGCGGCGGCATGCGCGGCGCGCGCGGCTCCGATGGCTGGGACGAGGAGTACCTCGGCAAGCCCTACGACGCCGAAGTCGTCCGCAAGATGATCCCCCTACTGCGGCACCGCCGGCGGGCGCTGCTCATCGCCTTCGCCTGCATGCTCCTCGTCTCCGTCTCCATCTACGTGCCCGCCTTCTTCATCGCCAAGGCCACGGAAGACGCGCTCACGGGCAACGCCGGCCGCATCCCCGTGTGGGCGGGCAGCCTCGCCGTGCTCGGCGTCGCCGGCTGGCTCGCAGGGATGACCCAGCAGCTCATCATGGCGCGCGTCGGCACGCAGCTCCTCTTCGAGCTCCGCTCCAGCATGTACGAGCACATGCAGGGCCTCTCCCTCTCGTTCTACGACGAGATGGAGGTGGGCCGCATGATCTCCCGCCTCACCAGCGACGTGACGGTCATGCAGGAGCTCCTCAGCACGGGCTCGCTCACCTTCGCCGCCGATATCGTCGGCATCGCCATCGCCATCACCCTGCTGCTGAACGCGGACTGGGAGCTGGCGCTCTACACCCTGGCGGTCGTGCCGCCCCTCATCTTCGTGCTGACTATCTGGGCCCGCTACGCCCGCGAGGCCTTCATCAACGTCCGCATCCGCATCAGCCAGCTCTACGGCAACCTCGGCGAGAGCCTCGCCGGCGTGCGCACCGTGCAGTCCCTCAACCGCGAGGAAGAGAACGCGAAGCGGTTCGACGTGATGAACCAGGAGAACCGCAACGCCAATATCTGGGCGGGCACGCTCACCGCCGTGGTCGTGCCCCTCATCGAGCTCTGCATCGCCATCTCCACGGCGGCCGTGCTCATCGCCGCCGGCCTGCGCGCCCTCGGCAGCGGCTCCCTCCCCAGCGCCGAGGCGGCCACCATCGTGGGCGCCATCGTCCTCTTCATCCTCCTCATCCTCCGCTTCTTCGAACCCATCCGGGACCTGGTGATGCAGTACACGATGCTGCAGCGCGCCATGGCCGGCGGCCAGCGCATCTTCGAGGTCCTCGAGACCGTGCCCCGCATCCGCGATCGCGACGACGCGCTCGAGCTCAACGAGGTCGAGGGCCGCGTCGATTTCGAGAACGTGCAGTTCCACTACGTCGAGGGCGTGCCCGTGCTCCAGGACTTCGACCTCCACGTGGAGGCCGGGGAGACCATCGCGCTCGTGGGCCATACCGGCTCGGGGAAGACGACCGTCACCACCCTCATCAGCCGCGGCTACGACGTCTCCGACGGCTCCATCAAGATCGACGGGCACGACGTGCGCGACATCAAGCGGCGCTCGCTCACGCAGTTCATGGGCGTCGTCCTCCAGACTCCGTACCTCTTCAGCGGCACCATCCGCGACAACATCGAGTACGGAAAGCCGGGCGCCACGGACGAGGAGATCGAGGAGGCCTCGCGGGCCGTGGGGGCGCACGACTTCATCTCGCGCCTGCCCGGCGGCTACGACCACGAGCTGCACCAGCGCGGCCAGAACATCTCCGTGGGCCAGCGCCAGCTCCTCAGCTTCGCCCGCGCCGTGCTCGCCGCGCCCCGCATCCTCATCCTCGACGAGGCCACCGCCTACGTGGACACGCAGACCGAGGTGATCATCCAGCGCGCCCTGCGTAACCTCCTGCAGAACCGGACCTCGTTCGTCATCGCCCACCGCCTCTCCACCATCCGCGAGGCCAGCCGCATCGTCGTCCTCGAGAACGGCCGCATGGTCGAGATCGGCTCGCACGACGAGCTGCTCGCGAAGGACGGCGTCTACGCGCGCCTCTACAAGATGACCTACGAGCAGGAGCAGGACGCCTCCCTCGGCGAGGACGAGGCCGTCATCCGGCGCCGTCGCGGGGACGTCGGCGACACCGCCCCGCAGCCCGCCGGCGGCAACTAGCCCCGTTCGGAAACCCGGCCGGAACCGTGCGGAACGGCGTTCGGGTCGCGACGGCTCCCTGCGCTGCCCGCCAGATCCGTGCCGAAACCGCCGCAACCCGGCACGAGGAGCCGCGCGGGTGCCGCACACCCGGGAGCCCTCCCCCCGACCGCTCCCGCCGGGTTCTGCGACGGAACCCGCACGCTCCCGCACGGCTCACCACCATCCTCATCCCCATCTACTCAGACCCGGCTAGGATCATCCTCGATGTTCGATAGCGTTCGGATCACGGTCGAAGGTGGAGCAGGTGGTGATGGAGCGGCAACGTTCCACCGGGAGAAGTTCGTGCCCCTGGGCGGTCCCGACGGCGGCGACGGCGGCAGGGGCGGGCGTGTCTACCTGCGGGCGGTCGACGACGTGTACACGCTGGAGCAGTTCCGCAGCAAGCGGCGCTTCCGGGCGGGGAACGGCGGTCCCGGTGGTCCGAAGCTCCGCGCCGGCCCCCAGGGCGACGACCTGACGCTCGACGTGCCCGCCGGGACGATCGCCTTCGATGAGGAGACCGGCGAGCCCCTTGCCGACCTCGCGGAGACGGGCGCGACCGCGCTTGTCGCCTGGGGTGGCCGCGGCGGCTGGGGGAACAAGCGGTTCGCGACGAGCACGAACCAGGCGCCGCACTACGCACAGCGCGGGCATGTCGGCGAGTCCGTGGCCCTCCGCCTCGACTTGCGCCTCCTCGCCGACGTGGGCCTGCTCGGCCTCCCGAACGCGGGCAAGTCGACCCTCCTCGCGGCTGTCTCGCACGCCAGGCCGAAGATCGCCGAGTACCCGTTCACCACGCTCGAGCCGATGCTCGGCGTCGTCAGCGTCGGCTACGAGCGGTTCACCCTCGCCGACCTCCCCGGCCTCATCGAGGGCGCCAGCGAGGGGTACGGCCTCGGCTTCGAGTTCCTGAAGCACGTGCGCCGCTGCCGCGTCCTCCTGCACGTCGTCGACTGCAGCTCCATCGACCCCGTCACCGACTACGAGCTCATCGAGTCCGAGGTGCGCGCCTACGATGACGCCCTGTCCGGTATCCCGCGCGTCATCGCTGTCACGAAGGCCGACCTCGACGAGGAGATCGCGCAGGACGCCGCCGCCACGCTCGAGGCGCACGCAGGGACGCCCGTGGCGGTGATCTCGGCGGTGGCGGAGCTGGGCACGGATGCGCTCGTCGCCCAGCTCATGGCTCTCGTCGCGGCTGAGCGAGAGCGTGCCGCCTCGCGTCCGCCGGAGGTCTTGCCCGTCGTCCGGCCGCAGCCGGAGGAGCGTTTCACCGTCGCCCGGCGGGGCCCCGGACTGTTCGTCGTCGAGGGGCAGCGCGTGGTCACGTTCGTTGAGATGATGGACTTCGAGATGGAGGGTGCCCGCGATGAGGTCGAGCGGCGCCTCCAGCGCTGGGGCGTGGCTCGCGCCCTCCGGCGCGAGGGTGCCGTCGAGGGCGACACCGTGCGCTTCGGCGAGGTCGACATCACCTGGCGGGAGTGAACGCGGGCGCGCGCTAGAATGGCCTCCCCCCGAAGGAGGCCCTGCCATGTCCGAGACCGTGCGTTACGAGACCGACGGCGCCGTCGGCGTCATCACCCTGAACCGGCCCGACGCGCTCAATGCCATGAGCGGCGAGCTGCTCGACGCGCTCGTCGGGCGGGGCCAGGAGGCGGCCGGTGACGAGGCCGTCCGCTGCGTGGTGGTGACGGGCGCGGGGCGCGCCTTCTGCTCGGGCGGCGACCTGCGCGGCATCGGCGTGGGCGACGAGCTCGATCCGCTCGCGAGCACCGCCCAGCTGCGCCGCTTCGAGGAGATCTCGCGTCTCCTGGCGGAGATGCCCAAGCCCACGATCGCCGCGGTGAACGGGGCCGCCGCGGGCGCCGGCTTCTCCCTCGCGCTGGCCGCCGACTTCCGCCTCGCGGGCGCGGGCGCGCGCTTCATGACGGCCTTCGGGCGCGTCGGCCTCACGGGCGACTTCGGCGGGAGCTGGCAGCTCGAGCGCATCGTCGGCGTCGCGAAGGCGAAGGAGCTCTACCTGCTGGGCAACCAGGTCGACGCGGCCACTGCCCTGCGCCTCGGCATCGTGAACCGCGTCGTCCCCGACGCTGCCCTGCGCGACGAAGCGATGGCCCTCGCGACGAAGCTCGCCGCCGGCCCCACCGCCGCCTTCGCGCGCATGAAGCGCAACTTCGCCTACGGCGCTACCCACACCTTCGGCGAGACGCTCACGTTCGAGGCGGGCAACATGATCGCCGCCTCGAAGACCGAGGACTTCAAGAACGCCGCCGCCGCCTTCCTCGAGCGCCGCGAGCCGGAGTTCCAGGGGCGCTAGTACGGGCGCTGCAAGCTCGGTCAACCGTCCTGGAGATTGTCAAGGGCCCGCAGCAGCGTGCTCATATCGACGCCCTGCTCGGAGAGCGAGTCGAGTGCGTCCTCAATCGTCAGGCGACTGTCGTCGGGAAGCACGACGGTATGCGCTGCCCGGTAGGTGACGAACAGGTAGGCGCCGGAGGGAATCGTCCCGTCTTCGGCGTATCCGAGTTCGGCCAAGGCGCTGGCGAGGAGCGCGAAGACAGGGCTACGCGGCAAGGGACCGCGGTTCGCTGGAGACGGTCGCGTACTGCCATCCCGTGTCGGGGTTCCCGCCCGGTTCGCCGCCGACTACAAACTCCAGGCCGCGCTCTCGCATGAACTGGGTGAGAGCCGCGACACCCTCGCGCTTCATCCGCTGTACGAGCAGGATGTTGGCTTCGGCGTTCTTCTGCTCCGCTTCTTCGCGGGTGTCCCCATAGGCGATGAGGCCGGTCTCGACCGTCTGCGCGAACCAGTAGCCGCCTCGATCGCGGGTACGCACCGTTACCGTGAAGAAGACCGTATCGGTCACCGGGTCTGCCATGCCTGGCCTCCGCGCGGCTTGCGCCCTGGGCGAGCCTCATGGTCGCAGACAAGGGCGACGTGTCAACCCTTGCAGCACGCTTACAGCCGGTCGAACGCCTCCAGGATGGGGTTGAAGCGGCCCTCCACCATCGCCTTCTGCGGCTTGTGGGTGACGATGTAGGGCGCGTCCGCCTTGATCGCGTCCAGCACCCGCTGGCCCACGATCATCGGGTCGATCGGGTCCGGCGGCATCGCCCCCGCGCGCGCTTCGAAGTCGCCCGGCCCCCCCATGTCCTCCGGGCGGTTGCGGTCGGACTCCATGATCCGCGTCCGCACGCCGCCCGGGCAGAGCACCGAGGCGCTCACCTTGGTCTCCGCCAGGTCCAGCCGCAGCGACTCCGTGAGCGCGACCACGCCGAACTTGGCGACGTTGTAGGGCGCGATGCCGGGGTGCGCCACCAGCCCTGCGATCGAGGCCGTGCTCACGATGTGGCCCTCGTCGTCCTGGTCGACCATCCGCTTCAGGAACGCCTGGATCCCGTAGATCACCCCCAGCAGGTCCACCCCGATGACCCAGTCCCAGTCCTGGTCCGTGAGCAGGTGGGAGGGGCCCATCGAGACGACGCCGGCGTTGTTGCAGAGCACATGCACGCCGCCCATCTCCGCGAAGGCGCGGTCGGCGAGGTTCCCCACCGAGGCGCGGTCCGCCACGTCCGTCTTGACCGCGATGGCGCGCACGCCCTTCGCCTCGATTTCGGCGACCGTGTTCGCGGCTGTCTCCATGTCCACGTCGGCGATGACGACGTTCATGCCCTCGCCGGCGAAGGTGAGCGCCATCGCCCGCCCGATGCCCCCGGCGCCCCCCGTCACCACTGCTGTCTTGCCCCGAAACTCGTTCACGTGGTACCTCCGTTTGCGGGGCGCAGTCTAGCGGAGTGCGACGGGCGAGGCGGATCGCATTTGGTATCGTGAGGCCGATGGTCTGGAGAGAGTAGACGTATGACTGCAACGATCGTGTGGCCGGCGGCCCGGCTCAGCCTGACGCTCGTGGTGGTGGCGCTGCTGGCGGTTGCCCTCGCCGCCTGCGGCGGCGGGGAGGACCCCGCTCCGCCGCCAGCGACGGCCCCTGCGGAAGCGACCACCGCCACCGAGACCCCCACCGCCACCCAGCCCGAAGCGACGGAAGCCGGGACGGTCGCCGAGACGGTCGCCATCAACATCGGCGCGGTGCTGCCCGAGACCGGGTCGCTCGCGTTCCTCGGCGTCCCCATCATCGCGGCCGTCCGCCTGGCGGTGGACGACGTGAACGCGCAGGGCGGGCGGGTCACGCTTTCCCTCGCCGACTCCGCAACAAACCCGGCCGCCGGACTCGAGGGGGCGCGCCGCCTGCTGGGCGAAGGCGCCCACGTCATCGTCGGGGCGGGCGCCTCCGCCGTTTCGCAGGCCATGGTGCAGACCCTCTTCGACGAGCAGATCCCGCAGTGCTCGCCCTCCAACACCTCCCCCGTCTTCACCGACCAGGAGAACGCCGCCTACTACTTCCGCACCATCCCACCCGACACCGCCATGGCCCCCCTCATCGCCGATGTGGTCGTCGCCCGAGGCCACTCGCGCATCGCCATCATCGGCAGGGCCGATGCCTGGGGGAACGCCCTCGAGTCGCTGCTCGTGGACGAGTTCGAGGAGCTCGGCGCGGAGACGCTGTCCGTGCTCTACGACCCGGAGACCGCCTCCTACAGCGCCGAGGTCGCGGCCGTCGTCAGCTACAACCCCGAGATGGTCATCAACCTCGGGTTCAGCAGCGACGGCTCCGAGACCGTGCGGCAGCTGATCGAGTCCGGCGTCGGGCCGGAGCGGCAGTTCGCCGCCACCGGCCTCTACAGCCCGACCCTGTGGGAGTCGGTCGACGCGTCCAATCCATCCGTCCTCGACGGCATGCTCGGCATCTCGCAGACCGCCAAGGGCGCCGGTGAGTTCAAGGACCGGCTTCGCGCCGAGGCGGGCGACTACCTCGCCTACGGCGCCGAGGGCTACGACTGCGTCATCCTCATGGCCCTCGCCGCCCGTATCGTGGGGGATCCCGCCGACGGTGAGGCGATGATGCGCGCCATCAACGGCCTCACGCACGACGGCGTCGAGTGCACCAGCTACGCCGAGTGCGCCGCCCTCATCGACGAAGGGCAGGACGTCGACTACAGCGGCGTGAGCGGACCCATCAACCTCAGCCCCGAGGGCGACCCGACCGTGGCCGTCTACAGCATCCACACCTGGCAGGACGGCGGGAACGCCGTCACGCTCAGCACGGAGACGGTCGACCTGGCCCCCGAGTAGCGGCTCGCCGCCTTTACCTTCGCTGTCTGGCACGGGAGCGGGGGCGGGCCATAATGGCCCGAGGGGAGGAAGCGGTGGCCTCAGGGCAGACAGCGGGCATCGGCGCCGGGCGGCGTTTGCTGCCCGGCGGGCGCGCGTGGTGGATCTACCTCCTGTTCGCCGCGCTGTTCGCCGCCCCGTTCCTCATCTTCACCGTCGGCGGCGTCGAGGTGGACCCCCGCGAGACCCTGAAGGGCGCGGGCGGACCCTTCATCGCCTTCGCCGCGGGGGTGCTCTCGTTCCTCTCCCCCTGCGTCCTGCCGATCGTCCCCATCTACCTGACTAACCTCGCCGGCGCGACCGTCGAGGGCGGGGAGGTGCGCGCCAGCCGAGCGAGGACGTTCACGCACGCACTCGCCTTCGTGATCGGGCTGGGCGCCGTCTTCATCGCGCTGGGCGCCAGCGCCGGCCTCTTTGGCGTCGCCCTGCTCGACTACCAGCCGGAGCTGGAGACCGCCGCGGGCGTGCTCCTGATCGTCCTCGGCTCGCTTCTCATCCCCTCGTTCGGGCAGAAGCCGCCGCTGGTGGCGGCGCTCGCGCTGGCGGTTGTGGCCGCGGCCTTCTTCGGCATCGTCGAGCTGGCCGAGCTGCGCGATGAGCCCTGGCGCATGGCGCTGCTGGGGCTGGCCGGGCTCGTGGCCTGGGCGAAGTTCTCGGGCTACATCCAGTTCAACCTGCTGCAGCGCACCTTCAAGGCCGACTTCGGCGGCTCCCGCAGCGTCGGCTACACCCGCTCGGCGATGGTGGGCGGCGCCTTCGCCATCGGCTGGTCGCCCTGCGTGGGACCGGTGCTCGGCTTCATCCTGACGCTCGCCGCCACCTCCGGCGACGCGCTCACGGGGACGTACCTGCTGGCCTTCTACTCGGCCGGGCTGGGCATCCCCTTCCTGCTGGCCGGTCTCGCGGTCGGGGACGCCGCCCGCGCGGTGCGCAAGATGCAGCGCTTCATGCCGGCCGTCGAGATCGCGAGCGCGGCCATGCTCATCGCCCTCGGCGCGCTCCTCCTGGCAGGCACCGTCACGAACCTGAACGAGTACTTCGACCTCGGCATCGCGGAGATCAACGAGGGCCTGTAGGGCTTCGGCCATCCTGCGATAAGTGATAGGGTGGTTCGACCCGAAAGGCAGCGGTGAACACCCCGATGACCAACCTGCGGTCGAACAACAAGCGCCAGCGCGGGCAGGCCGAGGGTGCGGCTGGAAAGCAGGCGACGAGCCGCCGCAAGCGCGACCGCGTGCGCGAGGCTGCCAGGAAGGTCATCGAACGGCGGCGAGAAGTCCTTGAGGAACTCGCCAAGCGTTAGCCCGTGCCTCGGCTTTACTACCTCGACGAACAACTCGCCCAGGAAGTCGTCATCAGCCTCACGGAGCAGGTCTTCCCCGGCTCGCCTGCATTCCAGCTCCGAGGCGAAGAGGGACGGCATGCGCTCCTGAGCGCCCTCGATCAGGCCCGTTGGCCCTACTACCGCACGCTTCCCGTCAAGGCCGGAATCCTCCACTACGGCCTCAACAAGAACCATCCGTTCGCCGACGGCAACAAGCGGTTCGCATTGACGGCAATGGAGACGTTCCTCCTCCTGAACCGCGCAGTGCTGCTCGCTAGCGCTGAGGAGGCTGAGGCTCTCGCGCTTGGTGTTGCCGATGGCAGCATCAGCAAGGACGAGTCGGTCGACTTCGTCCGGCGCCGGACAGTCGGTCTGTTCTGGAGCGATCAGGTTGTACGGCGCCGGTTCGATCGTCTCCCTCCAGCCGAGCAGGAGATTGTCTTGAAGGAGTTGCAGAACCCGACCGGTAGGCGGGTCTTAGGTGCCTTCCTCGATGGTGTCATTGATGCCTTGCTTGAGGCCTTCAGTGGGCGTTCTTCTTCACCCTAGCCCTGGGATCTGCCGTGCGGGACGCGCATGCCAGTGGCCGCATCCCTGCCCTCAGGCGGCGGGGACGGGGCGGTAGCGGACGGGCATCTTCACGATGCCGCCCACGTGCAGGCTGTCCTGCCGGTAGGGCGCGCCCACCAGCTCCATCTCCGGCAGTAGCCGCAGCAGCTCCCTGAAGATGCCCCGCAGCTCCCACCGCGCGAGGTTCGCCCCCAGGCAGAAGTGCGCGCCGAAGCCGCCGAAAGCGAGGTGGTCGTTCGGGTCCCGGGTGATGTCGAAGCGGTACGGGTCCTCCCAGGCCGCTTCGTCGCGGTTCGCCGAGGGGTACCACATCGCCACCGTCTCGCCCGCGCGGATGGTGTGGCCGCGCAGCTCGAAGTCCTCCGTGGCCACCCGCGCGAACTGGATGACCGGCGAGGTCCACCGCAGGATCTCCTCGACCGCCGTGCGCAGCAACTCGGGGTTCGCGACGAGCCGGTCGCGCTCCTCCGGGTGCTCGAGCAGGGCCAGCACCCCGCCCGTCGTCGCGTTCCGCGTCGTCTCCAGCCCGCCCGCCACGAGCAGGTTGATGTAGGAGTTGATCTCGTCATCCTCGAGCGTGCGCCCGTCCAGCTCCGCGCGCAGGAGCACGTCGACGAGGGAGTCGCCGGGGGCGCCCGCCGCCTTGCGCGCGTCGATGAAGGCGAAGCCGTACTCCGTCGCGGCCTTGTTCGCCCTCTGGCGCTCCTCGTGCAGCTCCTCCGGCGTGAGGCCGGAGAGGGCGAGCTCGCGGTCGGAGCCGAACTGGACCTCGCGGATGTCGAACAGCTCGTCCCAGTCCTCGCGCGGGAAGCCGAGCATCTCGAAGATGGCGGCCATCGGCAGCTTCACCGCCAGGTCGTGCACGAAGTCGCACTCGCCCTGCTCGGCCACCGCGTTCACGAGCTGCCGCGCGAAGCCGCTCACGTACTGTTCCGCCAGTTCGGCGATGTGGCCCTCCAGGAGGCGCATCGCGCGCGGGGTGAAGCTGCGGTTCGTGAGGTTGCGGTAGGCCGCGTGCTCCGGGTCGTCCATGTCGATGAAGCTGAGGGTGTAATGCCGCCGTGCCCGCTCCGGGCCGAAGCGCGCGATCAGCTCCTCCTTGCGGCGCCGCGAGAACTCCTCCTGCGTGCGCGGGAAGATGCGCAGCCGGTCGGAGCTGATGAAGATGTCCGAACGCTTCGAGATCGTGAGTGTGTCCTCGTAGGTCGTCAGCGCCCAGAACGGGTCGATATCGGGCCGGTCGTACCAGTAGACGGGCGCTTCGCGGCGGAGCAGGTCCCACTCCGCCCACGGGTAGCCCCGCTCGACGTAGCGCTGCGTGTCGGTGATGGAGAGGGTGTCGAGGCCGAGGGCCTCGCCGTCGCGGGTGGGAATGCCGCTCGTCATACCCCTTCCTCCAGGCTGATGGCCTGCCGCGGGCAGATGCGCACGGCCACATCGACGCGGTCGCGCAGCTCCTCCGGAACGGCCTCGACGAGCACCTGGCTCCTGTCGTCGTCGTCCACCCGGAACACCTGCGGGACGGTCTCCTCGCAGCGCGCGTGCCCTTCGCAGCGGGTGTGGTCGACCACCGGCTTCATGGCGCCCTCCCCGGCCCGGCGCGGGCCACCCCCCTTGTAGCCACTCGGAAAAGGGGGAGGCAAGGGGTCGCCGCAAGGTAAAGACGGCCGCGAAGTCCTCACCGCCCGCCCGGCTAGACTGGTGGTGAGGCATAGAAACATGGAAGAGATCTTCGGCGAACTGGAACGCTTCGGCTCTGAATTTATCTATCCCAACCGCTGGATTGTCCTCCCGATCGTGATCGTGCTGATCGTGGGGGCGCTGGCGGCCGCCTGGCGCCTGCGCCTCTACCGGCCCCTGCTGGACCACAAGTACATCACGGCCGGCGTTGGCATCCCCTTGCTCGCGATTGCCATCCCCGTCGGCTGGTACCTGCTCTCGCCCCTGTGGGAACGCAGCTTCCTCGAGGAGGCCGCCCCCGAGTTCGACCGGAGCGCCGTCGCGGTCACGACCGAGGACGCGACCGCCACCCCGCCCCCGACTGCGGCCGCCTCCGCCACGGAGACCGCCACCACGACCGAGACCGGTGCGTCCGCCGCCGAAACCCCCGCCGACGCGGCGGCGGACGCATCCGGTGGAGCGACGGCCGACAGCGCCGGCGAAGCGACCGAAGACGACGGGGGCGCGACGCTCGTCGCCTTTGGCGAGTGGCAGGGCTCCGACGAGTTCCACTTCGCGGAAGGACAGGCGTTCATCATCGAGACGGAGCCGGGCGTCTACATCCTGCGCGTCGAGAACTTCTCCGTGCGCAACGGCCCCGACCTCTTCGTCTACCTCTCCCGCAACCCCGACGGCTGGGAGGAGGAGGGCGCCATCAACCTCGGCGACCTGAAGGCCACCGACGGCGCCTTCAACTACGAGATCCCGTCGGATGTCGACATCGACGAGTTCAAGAGCGCGGTCGTCTGGTGCCGGCGCTTCGCCGTCCTCTTCGGGCACGCCACCCTGCAGGTGGTCACGGAGTAGGGGGCTGGGGCCCCCGGGCCTGAGAGGCCACCTCTGCGATTGCGTCTAGCTTCTCGCCCACTTCTGAATCGATGGCGTCCTCTGGCGCGAATCTGGCCAGTTCGTGGAAGTCGCGTTTGCTCATCAGGCTAGGAAGGTTACGAAGCTCGAAGTACCTCCTGAAGACCTGGGGCAGAAACTCGTCGCTCACCTTCAGTTCGGGACCCCACGGGTCGTTCCCGAGAGTGCGCTGGGCGCCCTCTATTTCATCGATCGCACGCTGCATTGCGCTTAGCCTATCGAGACCTTCCGCTTGGCCGAGCATGCCGGGGAGACCGTCCTCCTCGGTTGTACCCGCTGCATAGGCCTCGAGCGCCTCCCGCGTACTCAAGTAGTTCTCGATCTCCCGCTGGCGCCACCTCAGAGATGTGAGCGGCGCAGAGCTGGCGCTGTCACCCGGTTCGCGGTCCCAATCGACAGCGTCGCGATCCAGAATCGCAATGCCCAACAGCTCCGGGACCGCTTCGCGGAGGCCGAAAAAGTGCTGCTGAGCCTTGGACAGCTGGTTGCCGATGTAGTGGACGTAGGGTCGCTCCAGTGCAGCCGCAGCGCTCGCATGGCCCAGCCGCTCCGCCAGCGCCCGCAGGATCGCAAGGTCTGTTGAACCCTCAAGGTACAGGACCCACTTGGTCTGCTCAGCCTGGGAGTAGTGCTCAAAACCAATTTCCTTGAGCGCCTTCCCTAGGTGGGCCGTCCGGCCGTCAATGGGATGGGGGTTTCCAATAAAGGCGATCACCGTGTGGCGCCCGGCCGCTTCGTTGAGAAGTACCTCCGAGTGGCTGGCAGCGATGATTTGGCTTCCGCTCTCCCGCGCCACCTCTGTGATCATTTCGTAAATCTCCCGCTGCCGGAGGATTTCCAGGTGAGCGTCAGGCTCGTCCAAGAGGAGTACGGCCCCCGGGTTGGCATACATGTAGGCAAGAATGAGCAGAGTCTGCTGCAGCCCCCGTCCGCTTGATGACAGGTCGAGTTCGATGTCTCCCTCCGCGTAGCTCATCGTGATTTGACCACGCTCAGGTACGTATCGTGGCTCCTTGATATCTGCCCCAAAGAGCTTCTGGATTCGCTCAGCCATCGCTTCCCATTGATCGGGCCGCTCGTCGAAAATCTTGAAGCAGAGGTTGCGGAGTACCTCCGCCGTTCTTCCCTCGCCGATCCGGACGTTGATGGCCCCTGCATCAAGACGGTCTTCCGTTGCTGCCAGCCCGGACATGGGCGGGAGGAAGGCGATCTCCGTCGATCCGGCCTGCGGAGGGACAGGCATTCGGGTCGGCGCCTTGCCCTGCTCCAATCGCAGTGGGCGGCAATAGAAGGACTCGGCGTTCGCGAAGTCGAACTCTAGGCCGCACTTCCACTCCTCCTCCGCCGTCACGCCCTCGACGACTACATCGATGAGGACGTTCCTGGTCTGCGGTTTTCCGTCGACACGCTGCACGTCCCGCACGTGAAGCTCATGCCAGAGAAGGTTTGCCTCCGGGACCGGGATCGACACGAGATCCCGCCTGTTGACAGTGACCCCCGGCCGCCTCTCGGGCGTGCTGCGCCCGGAACGCTTCTCCCGCCACTGCCGCAGGCCGATGTCCCAAAGGGCGAGCGCCTGCATGGCAGACGTCTTGCCCGAGTTATTCGGACCTATGAACACGACCGGGCTATCGAGGTCAATCTCGACATCGGCAAATCGTTTGAAATTGCGGATGGTGAGCTTTGTGAGCACCGCCCAGAGTGTACCCCTGCAAGGTGGGCTGTCGCCTACACCCCTACCGGGACCGGGGGCGCCAGCTGGAAGCAGCGCTGGAACGTCCGCGCCTGCTCCACCTCGCCGAGCAGCAGCTCGCCGCACTCCTGCGGGTCGGCGCCGCGGAAGAAGCGGAAGAAGCCGTCCGTGTTCGTGCGGAAGCGCAGGTCCGCGGGCCGGCCCCCGCGCTGGGGGAGCAGCCGCCCGTCGGCGACCTCGAACGTCCAGGCGCTGCAGTCCTCGCAGTCGTCGATTTCGAGCATCAGCGAGACGTGGACGCCTTTTGCCAGCTCCGGCTCGAAGGCGAACGTTGGGATCATCCGCACGGCAAAATCCGTCGGGACGCTGTCTCCGACGGATTGGCGGGTGAAGCGGTTCGCGTAGGTCATCCCCCACTCCACCAACGAAAGAAGGATGGGCCGTACGGCCCATCCTTTCTCGGTCAGCGTGTACTCGACGCGCGGGGGAAGGCCGCGCTCGTAGTGGCGGTGGACGAGGCCCTCCGCCTCCAGCTTCTTCAGACGGTCGGCGAGCACGTTGGGCGAAAGGCCGGAACAGTTCTGGAGGATGTCCGTGTAGCGCCGCAGGCCGGTCATCAGGTCTCGCAGCACGAGCAGCGTCCAGCGGTCTCCCAGCACGTCGAGCGTCTGCGCGATGAGGCAGGGGTGCCCGTAGGTGCGGGGTGAGCCGCCGTTGCCGTTCGATCGGGCCATAAGGCCGCCGCCTCCAAAGGTAAAGACCGGGAGAGGCCCCCGGGAACCCCCGCTTGACGCTTCCGCTGCTACTGCTAGACTTGTACCAGAACTTCGGAAACCGTAGTAACGGAGGTTCTTCTTTAGGAGCGTAGGGGTTCAGCCCCACGACGTCAACCACGGAGGTTTGGTCATGAGCAAGCGCAGCGCCACCAGAATGTCCTCGAAGCCCCAGCACTTCCACCGCTGGCGGATCGACGAGCCGAACGGGCCCATCAGCCTCGGCCGTTGCTTCGAGTGTGGGGCCGTGAAGGAGTTCAAGAACTGGCTCTCCGAGGGTGACTTCATCACCAACGAGGAACACCGCATGAGCCGGGCGGCCTGAGCCGCCCACAACGGGACTCCCGGCGTTTTCCTCCTTTCCGCCGGGATCGCAAAGCCGCCCGCAAACGCGGGCGGCTTTCGTCTGTGCGTTGTGGTCTGCGGCCGGCGCTACTGCTGCAGGTCGCGCAGGTGGTCGTCGCGGCCGGCGACGATCCAGAAGTCCCCGTTCTGCACGGTCTCGTCCATGTCCGGGTTGAAGGTCACCGAGTTGTCCCGCAGCCGGGCCAGCAGGAACACGTTGTAGCGCCCCGCGATGTCGAGCTCGCCGATGGCGTGGCCCGTGGCCGAGTAGGGCGCCCGCACGCGGGCGATCCCCTGTGCCCCGCCCAGCGCCATGTAGTCCGTGATGTCGCTGCTGCCGAGGGTGTGCGCCAGGCGCTGCGCGGATTCCCGCTCCGGGTTCACGACCACGTCGGCGCCCGCCAGCTCGAGCGCCCGCGTGTGCTCGTCGGAGCTCGCCTTGGCGACCACGTGCTCCAGCCGCAACCGCTGCTTCAGCGTGAGCGTGACGAGCACGCTCGTCGCCACATCGCTGCCGATCGCCACCACGACCGAGTCGTAGTTGCGCAGCGAGAGCGACTCGAGGAACTCGACCTCCTCGACGTTGCCCTCGGCGGCAAGCAGCACGGTCTCGACGATCTCGTTCACCTGGCCGCCGTCCCGGTCCACGCCGAGCACGTCGATTCCGAGGGTGGCGAGCTCGCGCGCGAGCTGCGTGCCGAAACGTCCGAGGCCGAGGATGGCGACGTTCATCGTTCTCCGACGATGCTAGACCCGCGCCCCGCAGCCGTCGACCGCAAGGATGCGCTCGACGAACGCCGATTTACCTCCGACGTAGGAGTCGATGTCGTGCGGGTAGCGGTGCGCGAGGTCGCGCTTGAGCGCTTCGTAGCGGGAGGCGTCGTGGGGGTGGCTGCGGAGGTAGTCGCGAAAGCGCAGGTGCCGCCGCAGCTCTTCGCTACCCCTGGCGCAGACGTACAGGTGGTGGTCGGGCCACGCGCGTCCCGACCCGTCCTCCGGGGCGGTTGATCCGTCCCGGCGAAAGGCCTCCCTGCCGGGGATACCGCCGTCACCCTCGTGGGAGTACCCCAGCGTCCCCAGCGCTTCCACCACGAGGGGCAGGAGGCGAGGGGATTCGATGACGACGTCGAGATCGATGATCGGTTTGGCGCCGAGGCCGGGCACCGACGTGCTGCCGACATGCTCGATTCGAAGCGCCAGCGGACCGAGGGCGGCCGCCACCGCCTGGCTGATGGCGGCGAAGGCCTCGGGCCAGACCGGGTCGTAGTCGACGATTTCGATGGTGCGGCGCACGACAGTGGGTCAGGCTAGCCCCGCTCCTCCCGGCCGTCGACCGGGCGGCTACGCGCCGAGGCGCGTAAGCCCTTCGCGGATCTTCTCGAACGCGCTGGCCGGGGCGGGGGCGAAACGCCCGGGCGCGCCCGCCGGCACCTGCGCGGCCCGCGCCTCCGCGGCTTCGCGCTCGATGCGGGCGCGGGCAGCGACGTAGCGTTCGCGCACCTCCGCGGCGCTCTCCCCCGGCAGGTCGTCCGCCGACAGGTCGTCGTGGGCGGCGAGCAGGGTCTCGCGCAGCAACCCGGCAAGCTCCCCCTCGCTCGGGTCCCCGCCCTCGTCGTCGTCCGTAACCTCGCCGATGACGGGCTCGGCGGGCTCCTCCGCATCGTTCTCCGCCACGCTCTCCGCGCCAATGACCGGTTCCTCGCTCATTGCCTTCCTCCACGGAACAGGATGCGCGCGAGGCTCGCCGCCCGGGGTCCGAGCGCCAAGCCCCCGGTGTCGCCGGCGGAGGCGCTGTTTGCGGGTGAGAGTGCGCGGGGCGATACTCGCTGGGTCGCCACCGTACCGTGGCGTCACACGGCCCCCGGCAGGTGGGGTCGACCCCCTGCCCAGGTGGCGCAACTGGCAGCGCGGCTGATTTGTAATCAGCAGGTTAGGGGTTCGAGTCCCCTCCTGGGCTCACCAGGTGGAGGGGTGGCCGAGTGGTTAAAGGCA
>JAJDYW010000018.1 GCA_022824925.1 Dehalococcoidia bacterium
CCTCGCCGGCCCCGCCGCCGTGCCCCGCGCCCTGCGCGCCCCTGGCATCGGCGCCGGCGCCGCCGTCGAGCTGGCCGTCAACGCCGCCCTGCCCGTCGCCCTGGGCGCCGGCCTCTGGCCAGAGCCGGAAACGCTCGATCGCTTCCGCGCCCTGCCCGCGCCCGCTCCCTACGGCCAGCTCCGCCCCCTCGCGGGCTGGCTCCGCGGCGAGGCCGATCCACTCGCCCGCGCCGCCGCCCTCCAGGGCGCCCTCCGCCTCCATGCCCGCCACTGCTCGCGTGGCGGCTGCGGCTCCTGCCCCCTCTCCTGATCCCCGCGCCCCGCCCGGAAACGTGCGGGATTCGTCCCGGCGGGGGAGAATAGCGCGCGCGGCCCCTCCCCACCCGTTCGCCGCCGAGGAACGCCCATGCCGACCATCGCCGAGAAGATCTGGGAAGAGCACCTCGTCCGCCGCGAGGAAGGCCTCCCGGACCTCCTCTACATCGACCTCCACCTCGTCCACGAGGTCACCTCCCCCCAGGCCTTCGAGTCCCTGCGACTGGCGGGCCGGCCCGTGCGCCGCCCCGACCGCACCCTCGCCACCGTCGACCACAACGTGCCCACCGAGGGCCGCGACCGCCCCTGGGATGACCCCCTCTCCATCCAGCAGGTCGAGACCCTGCGCTCCAACTGCGCCGAGTTCGAGGTGCCCTTCTACGACATCGACGACCCCCGCCAGGGCATCGTCCACGTCGTCGGACCCGAGCAGGGCCTGAGCCAGCCCGGCATGACCATCGTCTGCGGCGATAGCCACACCTCCACGCACGGCGCCCTCGGCGCCCTCGCCTTCGGCATCGGCACCTCCGAGGTCGAGCACGTCCTCGCCACCCAGACCCTCCCCCAGGCCGCCCAGAACACCATGGCCATCGAGGTCGACGGCGAGCTCGCTCCCGGCGTCACCGCCAAGGACGTCATCCTCACCATCATCAACACGATCGGCGTCGGCGGCGGCACCGGCCACATCGTCGAGTACCGCGGCGAGGTCATTCGCGCCCTCCCCATGGAGGGGCGCATGACCATCTGCAACATGAGCATCGAGGCGGGCGCCCGCGCCGGCCTCGTCGCCCCCGACGACACCACCTTCGCCTACCTCGAGGGACGCCCCGCCAGCCCCGCCGGGGCCGCCTGGGAGCGGGCCCTCGACCACTGGCGCGGCCTCGCCACGGACGAGGGCGCCCACTTCGACACGACCGTCGCCCTCGACGGCGCCGACATCGAGCCCTGCGTCACCTGGGGCACGAACCCCGCCCAGAGCGTGCCCGTCTCCGGGCGCGTCCCCGACCCCGCCGCCGCCGCCAGCGAGGCCGCCCGCGAGCAGACCGAGCGCGCCCTCCGCTACATGGACCTCGATGCCGGCACGGCTCTCGCCGACATCCCGCTCGATCGCGTCTTCATCGGTTCCTGCACCAACTCCCGGCTCGAGGACCTGCGCGCCGCCGCCGCCACCGTGCGCGGCCGCACGGTCGCCTCCGGCGTGCGTGCCATGGTCGTGCCCGGCAGCGGCCTCGTGAAGGCCGCCGCCGAGGCCGAGGGCCTCGACGAGGTCTTCCGCGCCGCCGGCTTCGAGTGGCGCGACGCCGGCTGCTCCATGTGCCTCGGCATGAACCCCGACATCCTCCTCCCCGGCGAGCGCTGCGCCTCCACCTCGAACCGCAACTTCGAGGGGCGCCAGGGACCGGGGGGACGCACCCACCTCGTGAGCCCCCAGATGGCGGCGGCCGCCGCCGTCACCGGCCACTTCGTCGATGTCCGCGACTGGGAGATGCGCCATGCCTCATCCTGAGGAAGCCTTCCCGATGAGCAGGCTTGCAAGGCCAAAACGGGGACGCGCCTGCATGAGCACCTGCGGCAGGAGTGGCAACGAGGGGGCGCCAGCATGAGAAAATTCGAGACCGTCCGCAGCAAGGCGCTTCCCCTCAACCGCGCCGACGTCGACACCGACCAGATCATCCCCGCCAAGTACCTCAAGCGGATCGAGCGCAGCGGCTTCGGCGAGTTCCTCTTCGACGACTGGCGCAAGGACCCCGCATTCGTCCTCAACGAAGGCGTCTTCGAGGGCTCGCGCATCCTCGTCGCGGGCGACAACTTCGGTTGCGGCTCCTCTCGCGAGCACGCCCCCTGGGCCCTCGAGGACTACGGCTTCCGCGCCCTCATCGCCCCCTCCTTCGCCGACATCTTCCGCAACAACTGCGCCAAGATCGGCCTCCTCACCATTACCCTCGCCCCCGAGGACGTCGAGTTCCTCATCGCCCGCGCCGAGGAGCTGCCCGAGGCCGAGACCATCGTCGATCTCGAGTCCCAGACGGTCGCCACCGCCGACGGCGCCTTCGTGCGCTCCTTCGAGATCGACCCCGCGGTGAAGCGCAACCTGCTGGAGGGGCTCGACGCCATCGGCCTCACCCTCCAGCACGAGGACGACATCGCCGCCTTCGAGGAGGCCCGCCCCGACCGCTACCCCTCCACCGCCCCCGGGGAGCCGCCGGCGTGAGCCGCCGCGGCCGCCACCCCCGCCCCAGCCCCGTCGCGTACTGGCGGAACTGGTACCACTCCACCGTCGCCTTCATGGGGCGCACCCGGATCGCCGCCGGCAACCACTGGATCAAGCTCCGGCGCCTCGACAGTTGCTGTGGGAACTACGGCCAACCGGGCTGCTGAGCGCCCGCCCCGCCGTCCGGTACGGACGGTGACGGCGCTTCCCCCTCCTGAGGCGGCCGTGCCCGACTTGCCGGACGTGGCCATCGAGGTCCACACCCGGCTGCCGCCGCAGCCCCTGCCCCCGAACCGCTTCCGCTTCCCCGACCCGAGGAACGCGCCTGCCGGCGGCTTCGTCGCCGCCGGCGGCGATCTTGCCCCCCAGACGATCGTGGCCGCCTACCGTGCTGGCCTCTTCCCCTGGCCCCACGACGGCGTCGACACCCTCTGGTGGTCCCCCGACCCCCGCGCCATCCTCCGCCCCGACCGCTTCCACGTCTCCCGGCGCCTCGCCCGGCGCCTGCGCCAGGCCCGCTTCCGCGTCACCTTCGATGCCGCCTTCGCGCAGGTCATCGCCGCCTGCGCCGTGCGCCCCGAGGGCACCTGGATCACCCCCGGCATGATGCGCGCCTACCTGCGCCTCCACACCCTCGGCTGGGCCCACAGCGTCGAGGTCTGGAATCCGGAGGGCGCCCTCATGGGCGGCCTCTACGGGCTCCGCGTGGACGGCCTCTTCGGCGCCGAGTCGATGTTCCACCGCGCCACCGACGCCTCCAAGATCGCGCTCTTCGCCCTCGCCCGCCTTGCCCCCCGTGCCGGTATCTCCCTCATCGATGTGCAGCTCCCGACCCCCCACCTCGAGTCTCTCGGCTGCGAGCCGGTCCCCCGTGATCGCTACCTCGAGCTCGTGGCCGCCGTCGCGCGCGCCCCTTCACCGGGCAGCCGGTAGACTCGCGGCATGCCTTCCTACCCGATTCTCCTTGCACCCGGCGACGGCATCGGCCCCGAGGTCCTCGAAGAAGGGCTCAAGGTGCTCGGCGCCGTCGAGCGCCGCTTCGGCCACGAGTTCCAGTACGTGAACGCCCTGGTCGGCGGCGCCGCCATCGACGAGTACGGCATCGCCCTTCGCGATGAGACGCTCGATGCCGCCTCCCGCTCCCGCGCCGTCCTCTTCGGCGCCGTGGGCGGCCCCAAATGGGACGACCCCCAGGCTTCCGTCCGTCCCGAGCAGGCCATCCTCGGCCTGCGCAAGGGCCTCGGGCTCTTCGCCAACATCCGCCCCGTGCGCGTCAACCCCCTCCTCCTCGCCGACAGCGCCATCAAGCCCGAGGTGCTCGAGGGCGTCGACATGGTCGTCATCCGTGAGCTCACCGGCGGCATCTACTTCGGCAAGCCCCAGAAGCGCTGGACCAACACCCGCGGCCGCCAGGCGGTCGACACCATGCGCTACAGCGAACGCGAGATCGAGCGCATCCTCCGAACCGGCTTCGAGCTCGCCCGCGGGCGACGCCGCAAGCTCACCAGCGTGGACAAGGCCAACGTCCTCGATACCAGCCGCATCTGGCGCGAGATCGCCACCGAGCTCGCCGCCGACTACCCCGATGTCGAGCTCGAGCACGTCCTCGTTGACGCCTGCGCCATGCACCTCATTACCCACCCCGCCACCTTCGACGTGATCGTGACCGGCAACATGTTCGGCGACATCCTCACCGACGAGGCCTCCGTCCTCGCCGGCTCCATGGGCATGCTCCCCTCCGCCAGCCTCGGCCGCCGCCGCCGCAACGGAACCGGCATTGGTATGTACGAGCCCATCCACGGCACCGCCCCCGATATCGCCGGACGGGGCATCGCCAATCCCATCGCCATGATCCTCAGCGTCGCCCTCATGCTGCGCCTTTCCCTCGCGCTCGAGGAGGAGGCCGCCGCCATCGAGCGGGCCGTCGATGACGTCCTCGCCGAGGGCTACCGCACCGCCGATATCGAGGCCGGAGGCGCCACCACCGTCGACACCGCGCGCATGGGCGCGCTCATCGCCGAGCGCCTCGCTCCCTGAACGAACCGCCTACCAACGCCCTGCCGAGTTGGTAGGATAGAGCGGCTGTTTGAGGCACTCACCGGGGCGCACAGGCGCGCCGCATCCCGCATCCCGCCTACGAGAGCGAGGTTCCCCCGTGACCACTCCCGAGATCCAGCGTGGCCTTGAAGGCGTCAATGTCGCCGCCACCAACCTCTGCACCATCGATGGCCAGAAGGGCCAGCTCATCTACGCCGGATACGACATCTACGACCTGGCCGAACACGCCTCCTTCGAGGAGGTCGCCTACCTCCTCTGGAACCTCCAGCTCCCCACGCGCTCCGAGCTCGATGCCCTCAACGCTCTCCTCATCGAGGAGCGCCCGCTCTCCGATCTGAACCGCACCCTCATCGAGGAGCTTGCCGGCAAGTCCCTCCCCATGCGCGCCCTCGAGATCTGCGTGACCGCCCTGGGCGCCCTCGACGCGAAGGCGGAGGACTTCTCCCCCGAGCAGCTCAGGTGGACGGCCGCCCGCCTTACCGCGCGCATGCCCACCGTCGTCGCCGCCTTCCACCGCCGGCGCCAGGGCCTCGACATCGTGCCCCCGCGCGACGACCTCGGCCACGCCGCCAACTTCCTCTGGACCCTCCTCGGCGAGGAGCCCACCCCGCTCCAGGCGCAGGTCTTCGATGTCGCCATGACCCTCCACGCCGAGCACGAGATGAACGCCTCCACGTTCTCCGCCATCGTCACCGCCTCCACCATGAGCGACATGTACTCGGCCATCGCGTCCGCCATCGGCACCCTCAAGGGCCCCCTCCACGGCGGCGCCAACAGCGCCGTCTTCGAGATGCTCGAGGCCATCGGCGACGAGTCCAACATCGAGAGCCACATCGAGGCCATGCTCTCCCGCGGCGAGCGCGTCATGGGCATCGGCCACCGCGTCTACAAGACCACCGACCCGCGCGCCATCATCCTCGAGCGCCTCGGCGAGGAGCTTGCCGGGACCTCCCCCGACCGCCGCTACTTCGACCTCTCCCGCAAGGTGCGCGACTACCTCGGCGAGCGTCTCAGCGGCCGCCCCCTCTACCCCAACGTCGACTTCTTCAGCGCCTCCGTCTACCGCATGCTGGGCATCCCCCACGATCTCTACACGCCCATCTTCGCCGTCGCCCGGATCGCCGGCTGGAGCGCGCACCTGCTCGAGCAGTACGCGGACAACCGCCTTGTGCGGCCCAACGCCGTCTACGCCGGGGAGAAGCACCGCAGCTACGAGCCCATCGACGCTCGTGGCCAGGGCGAGCGCTCTACGCCTCGCTGACCATCTCCTCGTAGCCTTCGTCGCCCTCCTGCACGCGGAGTTCGTCTTCGCGCGCTTCCAGTTCCTCGCGCTCCTCCCGCTGCTCGGCGCTCTCCTCCAGCAGGCCGCCCTGCGCGTCCACCTCGAACACCGCCTCCCGCGCCTCGCGCACCTGCGCGTACCAGCTCCCTCCCAGGAAGGTGAGCGGGCTGAAGTTCCGCTCCTCCAGCAGCCAGCGCTCGGCGTAGGCCTCCTCCAGCGCCTGCACGGCCACCACCTCGCCCACGAAGAGCGCGTGGTCGCCCGTCGGGATCACGTCCCGCAGGCCGCACTCGATCCAGGCCAGCGCCCCGTCCAGCAGCGGCGCGTCCACGCGCAGCGCCGTGAACACGTCCAGCTTGCTGCTCTCGACCTTGTTCTCGTCGACCCCCGAGCGGCTTCCGAAGTAGGCCGTTTCCCGCAGCAGCTCCGGCCCCGGGATGTTCAGCGCGAACTCCTCGCTGAAGCGGATCATGTCCGCCGTGTGCCGCACCGGGTGCAGCACCAGCCCCACCATCGGGGGCGACATCGAGAGGGGCGCCGCCCAGGCCACCGGCGCGGCGTTGGCGTCGCCGCGCCAGCTCGCCGTCACGATGCTGACCGGTCCCGGATTGAGCATCCTCCGGGCGTCCGTAGGGTCGTAGAGCCGGCGTCCCACCGTGCTGCTCCTGGCCTGGGCTCGGGTCTGCGCCCGTTGCGGGCGCGTCTATGTTAGCTGCCCCCGACCAACTCCATGACCTGGCCCTGATCCTGGGCGTTCCGGTAGCGGATGAACTCCCAGTACTCCAGCAGCTCGTCGATGTCCTGCGGCCGGCGCTCCAGCTCGTGCACCAGGCTCGCGATGCGGCTGTCCTGCACGTACAGGACCACGTCCACCGCGCTCAGGAAGTAGTGCAGCGGCCGGTTCAGGATGCGCGCCACGTTCAGCAGCATGTCGATGCCGACCGACCGCTGGCCGGCCTCGTAGAGGCTGATGGCGCTCTGCGTCGTATTGAGCAGCTGGGCCAGCCGCACCTGGCTCAGGCCCGCGTCCTTGCGCGCCTGCCGGATGCGGCTCCCGAGCACTGCTGATGTGGAGTCTTTGCCGTTCTCGCTCACTATGCCCACCATCTCCCCCTGGGAAACCACTCGGCGGCCTCCCCGCTCATCGCGTACGGGGTTGGAAGAGATTGTGAAAAAGAGTACAAGTAGGCCCCTCTAACGTCAATGGACCCGTGCCGGCGCCCTCACCGGCCCCTCGACAGCCGCTCCGCCAGCGCCTCCGGCAGGCCTGCTGCCGCCATCCGCCGCTGCGTCTCCCCGATGTCGTACCCCACCCGCCGGTGCGTCACCGTGCCCGCGGACGTGTCGAGCAGCGCGTAGGAGGCGCGCGAGTCGCCGTCCCGGGGTTGCCCCACCGACCCCGGGTTCACGCACAGCAGCCCCTCCCCCAGCGCCGCCGCCTCCCCCTCCACCGGCGGCACGCCCCGCACCCCCTCCTCGTCTCTTCGCACCACCAGGGGCACATGTGTGTGGCCCACGGCGCTGTACGGCGTCTCCTGCTCCGCGAAGTGGCCCTCCGCCGCCTCCACCGTGACCAGGTACTCCCGCAGCGGATCGCGCAGCGTCCCGTGCGCGAGACTCCACTCCCCCTCCCGCAACACCTCCCCCAGCCCGCCGAGCACGTCCGCCGCCTCCGGCTCCAGCACGGAGCGCGTCCACTCCGCCGCCGCTGCCGCCAGCGGGTTGAACCACGCCGTGTCCATCGCCCCCGTCGCGACCGCGTCGTGGTTGCCCAGCACCGACCGCGCACCCACCTCCGCCAGCCGCGCCACCACCCCGTTCGGGTCCGGCCCGTAGCCGACCGTGTCGCCGAGATTCCAGACCGCCTCCGCCCCCAGCCCCTCCTCCTCCGCCAGCACGGCGTCGAGCGCCACCAGGTTCGCGTGGACATCCGAGATGAGCGCGATCCGCACGAGCGCCTCCGCAGGCCGGCGTGGGGCGCAACCACGCCCCTCCCTATACTGGACCAGCCATGACCGCCGCCGTCGAGGCCACCACCGTCACCACCAGTGAGGATGCGACTCGCGCCCTCGGCGCGCGCCTCGGCGCCCGCCTCCGCGCCGGCGACGTCGTCCTCCTCCAGGGTGACCTCGGCAGTGGCAAGACCCGCCTCGCCCAGGGGATCGGGCGCGGCCTCGGCTGCCCCGGACCCGTCAACAGCCCCACCTTCGTGCTCGTGAACGAGCACCCCGGACGCGTTCCCCTCTTCCACGCCGACCTCTACCGCCTCGCCGGCGCGGCCGAGATCTCCGAGCTTGGCCTGTGGGAAGAGGCCGAGCGCGGCGCCCTTGTCGTTGAGTGGCCCGAGCGTGCCGGCGGCGGCCTCCCCGGGGCCACCCTCACCGTCGAGATCGCCGTGGGCGCCGGCGATGAGCGCACGTTCCGCCTGCGCGCCGGCGATGAACGCGGTCGCGACCTCCTCGCCGCAATGGAGCTCGCGTGAGCGCCGTCCTCGTCATCGATACCGCCTCCCCCGCCTTCGCCCTCGCCCTCGCGCTCGAAGGTGCGACCGGCGAGCCCCCCCGCATCGTTGAGAGCGATGCCGACTTCAGCCACGCCGCCCTCCTCGCCGCCGTCGAGCGGGAGCTGCGGGGCGTGCCCCTCGAGGCTGTCGTCGCCGTCTGCGGTCCGGGCAGCTACTCAGGCCTGCGCGCCGGCATCGCCACCGCCCAGGGGCTCGCCCTCGCGCAGGGTTGTCGCCTCGCGGGTGTTTCAACGCTCGAAGCCGTCGCCGCCGCCTGCCTCGACCCCGCCGACCCCACCGCGCCCCTCATCGCGGTCCACCCCGCCGGCCGCGGCGCTCTCGCCGCCCAGGACTTCCGCGGCCTCCACCCAGCCGGCCCCATGCGGATCGCCGCCCCGCACGAACTTCCCGATGCCGTCCTCGCCGGGCAGGGCGCCGGCGCCCTCGGCGGACGCGAGGTGCTCCCCCGCGAGCGCGCCGCCGCCGCTCTCGACCGCTACCGGGCGGGCGCCCTCGAACCGGTCGCGGAGCTGACCGCCGTCTACCTCCGCGAGCCCAGCGTCACCCCGCCCCGCCGACCCTTCGGCCCCGCTAGCGCGCAGGACCGTCTGCCAGCACGATAGCGGCATGGCAACCGAACGCACCCTCGTCCTCGTCAAGCCCGACGCCATGCAGCGCGGCCTCGCCGGAACCATCCTCCAGCGCCTGGAGACCCGCGGCCTCCGCCTCATCGGTCTCAAGCTCATGCATGTGGATGAAGACCTCGCCCGCCGCCACTACGGCGAACACGAAGGCAAGCCCTTCTTCGCCGGCCTTGTCGAGTACATCACCAGCAGCCCCATCATCGCCGCCGTCTTCGAAGGCGACTCCGCCACCGGCGCCGTCCGCAACAGCGTCGGCGCGACGAACCCCTCGCAGGCCGCCGCCGGCACCATCCGCGGCGACTTCGGCCTCGAGGTCGGCCGCAATCTCGTCCACGCCAGCGACAGTCCCGAGAGCGGCGAGCGCGAAGTCGGGCTCTTCTTCGGCGCGGACGAGCTCCTTGCGTGGTCTCGCGATACCGACCGCTGGATCTCGGAGAACGCCTGACCGCGCGCAACGCAATCGCCCCGTATGCTGACCCCCACCCCACACCGATCGGAGCACCCGTGAAGCAGTACGACGCGCCCCCCGCCCTCACCATCGATGCCGCCAGGAGCTACACCGCCACCATCGAGACCTCCGCCGGCTCCATGGTCGCCGAGCTCTTCCCCGATGACGCCCCCAACACCGTCAATAACTTCGTCTTCCTCGCCCGCGACGGGTTCTACGACGACGTCATCTTCCACCGCGTCATCAGCGGCTTCATGATCCAGGGCGGCGATCCCACCGGCACCGGCCGCGGCGGTCCCGGCTACCGCTTCGACGACGAACCCGTGAACCGCCCCTACGACCGTGGCACGCTCGCTATGGCGAACGCCGGCCCAAACACGAACGGCTCCCAGTTCTTCATCATGCACGCGGATTACCCGCTGCCCCCCAACTACACCATCTTCGGGAAGCTCACCTCGGGCGAGGACGTGGTCGACGCCATTGCCGGCGCCCAGACGGGCCCCAACGACCGGCCCGCCGACCCCGTCTCCATCAGCGGCGTCACCATCGCCGAGAGCTGACCCTCAACCCTCCGTCGCCGCCTCATCCTCCGGGTGCGTCGGACGCGCGTACCCGTAGACCAGCCCGTAGCCGATCGTCAGGACCGCGGTGAACCCCGCCACCATCGCCCCGGTCTGGAACGCCGTGGGCGCGCCGTAGGCATCGACGACGCCCCCGCCCAGGGCCGGCCCGATCGCCAGGCCCAGCCCGCTCAGCGCCACCGACCACCCGATCAGCGTGCCCCGGTACGCCTCCGGCGCGAGGTCCATCATCGAGGCGTTCAGGGCCGGCACCTGCTGCACGTGCCCGCTGAAGATCACCGCCGTGGCGAAGGCCGCAAGGAAGATGTTCGTTGTCGCCGCCGCCGTCAGCGCCCCCGCGATGATCAGGAACTGGCCCAGCAGCAGCGGCAGCGTCCGCCCGATGCGGTCGGAGAGGTGTCCGGATGGCACGTAGAGGATGCCGCCCGCCACCACCGCCGGGATCAGGAAGACCGTCAGCTGGGCGAACGAGATGTCGAGCACGTTGTCGCCGTAGGGACGGATCGCCGGCACCAGCGAGCTGATCCCGACCGTCGCCGCGAGGATCAGGGCGCTCAGGAACACGAGCCGCTTCGAAAGCACGCTGCGGAGGGGTGGCCGGTGCTCGTGCGCCGCGCCCAGCTCCCGCCGGTAGGCGGGAACGCCCACCTGACCGGTGGCCAGCGCCGCCGCCACCGCCACGATGGCGATGATGAAGAGGGAGTCCGGGAAGGTCTCCACCAGCAGCGCCCCCACCAGCGCCCCCAGCCCGAACCCCAGCAATTGGCCCACGTTCAGGAACCCCACCACCTTGCCCCGCTCCGTCGGCGGGTAGAGGTCCGCCCCGATCGCGTACGTCGCCGGCCAGATGAACGCCGTCGAGATCCCCAGCAGGGCCGCGAACCCGAGATACGCCCACTCAACCTGGATGGCGCCCATCAGGGCCAGCGCCGGCACCATCAGCGCGAATCCCAGCAGCAGGGCGTACTTCCGCTCGATGCGGTCGCTGATTGCCCCCGCCGGCGTCTCCGAGAGGAATCGCGCCCCGCCGTAGAGCGCCAGCAGGTAGCCGCCGAACCCGTCGCTCGCCCCCAGGTTGTTGGGTACGAACTCCTGGAAGATCGCGAAGATCACGATTCCCAGCGCGACCTGCGCAAAGAAGATGCCGAGCCCCAGCGCGTGCGGCGCCCCCGAGAGCCACGATCGCAGCGCTTGCCACACGCGCATCCCGAGACTCTACCGGGGCGCCACCGTGTGAGCCCCTCGCCCTCCCGTCCGCTGGTCCGTTGCCCGTGCCGTGCCTATCCTGACGGCGCGGTGGAGAACACCCCCGAGAGCGACTTTGCCCGAGCGATCGCGGGCCACGACCACGAGGTCGACCTCTTCGGCGGCGCCCTGGCCATTGCCCGCCTCGGCCACGACGACATCGATGGACACGCCCTCGCCCGCGAGCTCGATCTCATCGCGGAGTCCATCCGCGAGCGAGTCCCCGGCCGTCCCGACGCCGCTTCCCTCACCGCCGCCGTGAGCGCCGAGCTCTTCGGGAACCGCGGCTTCCGCGGCAATCGCGAGAACTACACCGATCCGAAGAACAGCTACATCGACTGCGTCATCGAGCGTCGCCTCGGCATTCCCATCACCCTCTCCCTCGTCTTCATGGAGGTCGCCCAGCGTGTCGGCCTCGAGTGCGACGGGATCGGCTTCCCCGGCCACTTCCTTGTCCGCTGCGGCGGCGATGACGGCGTCTTCGTCGACCCCTTCAACGCCGGCGAGCAGCCTACCCGCGCGGACCTCCTCGGCCGTCTCGAGGGCCGCAGCTCCGCGTTCCCAAGCGTCGATTCGTTCCTCGCCGCCGTCACCCGCCGCCAGATCCTGCAGCGCATGCTCGTCAACCTCTGCGTGGCCTACCAGGGCGAGGGCGATCCCCAACGCTGGGTCGCGGCCCTCGGCTTCCGCCTGCGCCTCGAACCCTGGAACGCCGCGCTCTACCTGGAGCGTGGACTCCTCTCCTTCCAGCAGGGCGAAGAAGCCCTTGCCTTGGCCGATCTCGAGCGGTACGTTGGCAGTGGCGAATCGGATGTGAATTCGCGCGCCCTTCGTGTGCTCGATACACTTCGCTCACGGCTGGAAGGCGAGAGGGGGAATCCGTGACGAGCGTCCTTCCCTGCGCGCCATCGGGCAGCGAGCCTCCGCGGCGCAGGAAAATCCAACTCGAGGCCTACCTGCGCATCGCCCGCTCGCTGCGTCGCATCTCCCGCGTGATGAACGTCCTCACCGATGAGGAACTCGATCGCCTCATTCCCCTGCTCACCGAGCGACGCTTCGAGGCTCGCCAGCTCATCTTCGCCGCGGGCGAGCTTCCCGACCGCGTCTTCCTCCTCCTGAAGGGCCGCGTGAAGCTCTACCACATCTCCGACAACGGCAAGGAAGTCATCATCGATATCGCCGCCCGCGGCGACATCGTTGGCGACACGGCCATCCTCGAGGGCGAGGATCACACTATCTACGCCCGCGCGCTCGACGAGACCGTCGCCATCATGATCTGCTGGGACGATTTCTTCTACTTCGTGCAGCGCTCCCCCGCGCTCGCCTTCACCATGGCCGAAATCATGGCCCGCCGCCTCGCGGGTGTGCAGCGCACCGTCATGAGTCTCGTGTCGAAACCGGTCTCCGGGCGCCTCGCCGATGCCCTCCTTGACCGCGTCAGTGACGGCCACGTGCGACTCGGGCTTACCCACGAGGAGATCGGCCAGACCATCGGCACCAGCCGCGAGACGGTCACGGCCCTCCTCAGCCGCTTCGTCGCCCTCGGCGCGATCGAGCCTGCCGGCAACAGCTACCGCGTGGTGGATGAGGCCCTCCTCCGCGATATCGCCCGCGGCGCCGTCAGCGTCTCCCCGCGCCACCCCGCCCGAAAGCAACCGGCCACGCCGAAGTCTTGAGCGCCCCCCGCCGCGGTGCCCCCCTCTCCGGTCCCGGCGCCTCGTCGCGTCCCGCCCTGATAGCCCACGGCGGCGGCAACTCGGCCGCTGGTGTGCGTGAGTCGCTGGCCGGCGGCGCCGCCGTCATCGAGGTCGACCTCTGGGCCCGCCGTGGTCGCCTCGAAGCGCGTCACGATCGCCGCGTTCCCGGCCCGCTCCCCCTCCTCTACGAGTTCTGGTATCTCAAGCCCGCCCCCCGCCGGACCTATTACCTGGAGGACCTTCTCGAGGCCTGCCGCGGGCGGGCCGGCGTCTTCCTCGACCTCAAGAACGGCCTCGGCCAGACCGCCCCCATCCTCCGCCGCGTCCTCGCCGGCCACGGCCGCGGCGTCCACGCCGTCGCCTCCTCCCAGAACTGGCCGCTCCTCCGCGAGGTCGGCCTCGCCTGTCCCCACCTCGACCTCTACTACTCCATCGATACCCTCGACCAGTTCGACCTCTTCCGGTCCGTCGTGCAGCACGATGTCCGCCCCGTCGGCGTCTCGTGCCGGCACTCCCTCCTCGACCGCGACGTGATAGCCGACTTCCACGACGCCGGGCTCGCCGTCGTGGCCTGGACCGTCGACGATGGGGATCGCGCCCGTGAGCTTGCCTCGTGGAGCGTCGACGCCATTACCTCGAATCGGGTCGGCGATGTCCGCGCTGCCCTCGACTCGGCCCCGTGACCACGCCCCGCCCCCTGGCGGTCTACGTGCACATCCCCTTCTGCGTGCGCGTCTGCGGCTACTGTGACTTCAACACCTACGCAGGCATGGACGCCGTGAAGGACGGCTACACGTCTGCCGCGGTCGCCGAGATCGAGGCGTGGGCGCCCCGTTTCGCCGGTCGCACGGTGACGTCCATCGCCTTCGGCGGAGGCACCCCCGGCGAGATGGCGGCCGAGTCCATCGCCGCCATCATCGAGGCCGTACGCGCCGCCGCCCCCCTCTCCCCCGATGCCGAGATCACACTGGAGGCGAACCCCGGCACCACCTCCGGCCCCGACCTCCACGCCCTCGCCGTCGCCGGCGTGAACCGGCTCTCGCTCGGCGCCCAGAGCTTCGACCCCGGCGAGCTCGCCTTCCTCGACCGCGTCCACACCCCCGAGGCGACCGCCGCCTCCCTCCACCTCGCCCGCGAGGCCGGCATCAACAGCGTCAACCTCGACCTCATGTACGGCCTCCCCGGCCAGACCCCCGCCCGCTGGAGCGCGACCCTCGACCACGCCCTCCGCCTCGCCCCCGACCACCTCTCCCTCTACGCCCTCACCGTCGAGCCCGGCACTCCCCTCGCCACCCGCGTCGACCGCGGCGAGGTCGTTCCCCTCGAACCGGACGCCGTCGCCGCCATGTACGAGGCCGCCGCCGACCGCCTTGCCGCGGCCGGCTACCGTCACTACGAGCTCTCCAACTGGGCGCGGCCCGGGCACGAGAGCCGCCACAACCAGGTCTACTGGACCGGGGGCGACTACCTCGGCATCGGCGCCGGCGCCCACGGCTTTCTCGATGGCGAGCGCTTCGAGAACGTGGCCCATCCTCGGGACTACATCGAGGCCGTCCACCGCTCCGGACGAGCCATCGCCGAGACCGTCCGCCCCGACCCCATCACCGCCATGTCCGACTGGATCACGCTCCACCTGCGCCTGGTCGAGGGCTTCGACCCCGCCGCCTTCCCGGCTGCCTTCGGCGAGCCCCTCGAAGACGCTGCCGGTCCGCCCCTCGACGCCTGCCGGACGGCCGGCCTCCTCGAAGAGGCCGGCGGGTGCCTGCGCCTCACGCCCCGCGGGCGCCTCCTCCACAGCGAGGTCGCCGTGCAGGTCCTGCTCCATCTTCGCGAGCGCGCCACCCCCGGCGTGGCATAATCGCCCCACTCGCATGTACGTCGTTGGCACCGCTGGTCACGTCGACCACGGCAAGAGCGCCCTTGTCCGCGCCCTCACGAACATCGACCCCGACCGCCTCCGCGAGGAGAAGGAGCGCGGCCTCACCATCGACCTTGGCTTCGCCTGGCTCGCCCTCCCCTCCGGCCGCGACATCAGCATCGTCGACGTGCCCGGCCACGAGCGCTTCATCAAGAACATGCTCGCCGGCGCCGGCGGCGTCGACCTCGCCCTCCTCGTCGTCGCCGCCGACGAGGGACCCATGCCCCAGACCCGCGAGCACCTCGCCATTCTCGACCTGCTCGACGTGCCAGCCGGCGTCGTCGCCATCACGAAGTGCGACCTCGCCGAGGAGGAGTACGTCGACCTCGTCGAGGAGGAGGTCGCCGAGACGCTCCTTGGCTCGCGGCTCGAAGACGCCCCCATCATCCGCACCTCCGCCACCACCGGGGAGGGGCTCGGCGACCTCGTGGCCACCCTCGACGCCGCCCTCGACGCCACCCCCCCGAAGCGCGACCTCGGGCGCCCCCGCCTCCCCATCGACCGCGCCTTCACCATCCGCGGCTTCGGAGCCGTCGTCACCGGCACCCTCCTCGATGGCAGCCTCGAGGTTGGCCAGGAGGTCGAGATCCAGCCGGGAGGCCTGCGCGGACGCATCCGCGGCCTCCAGCGCCACGGCGGCAAGGTCGAGCGCCTCGCCCCCGGCACGCGCGCCGCCGTCAACGTCAGCGGCATCCGCACCGAGCAGCTCCACCGCGGCATGGTGCTCGCCGCGCGGGATGTGCTGAGCCCCGCCTACGCCCTAGACGTGCGCCTCAAGGCGACCGACCTCCTCAGCCACCCCCTCGCCCACGATGCGGGCGTCACATTCCTCTCTGCCACCGCCGAGTCCGAGGCGAAGGTGCGCTTCCTCGACCGCGACGAGCTCGCCGCTGGCGAGACCGGCTGGGCCCAGCTCGTGCTTGAGTCCCCCGTCGCCGTACTGCCCCGCGACAGCTGCATCGTGCGAACCCCCAACGAGACCGTCGCCGGCGGACCGATCGCCGCGGTCAATCCCCGCCGCCACCGCCGCAACCTCCTTCCGACGCTCGAAGCCCTGGACCGCCAGCTCGAAGGCTCCACCGCCGAGCGCCTCGCCGACCTGCTCGCCGCGGCCCCCCTGCCCCGCGCCACCATCGGCCCCGCGCTCGGCCTCGAGCCCGGCGATGCCGAGGCTGCTGCCACCGAGCTGCTCGAAGCCGGCCGCGCCCTCGAACACGGCCCCCTCCTCGCCGGCCGCCCCTGGCTCGACACCGCTCGCAGCCGCCTCACCGAGGCCGTGGGCGAGGACCTCGCCGGCCACCCCCTCCGCCCCTCCGTCCCCCGCGAGCAGTTGCGCAGCCGCCTCGGCCTCGAGCCGCAGCTCTTCGATCTGGTCGTCGCCGAGAGCGTCGCCGCCGGTGCTCTCGTCGAACGCCCCGGCGGTGGCCTCCACCCGCCGGGTTACGCCGTCGCCCTCACCGCCGCCCAGCGCGAGCAGGCCGATGCCTTTGTAGAAGCGGTCAGGGCGGGCGGCGCCAGCCCCCCCACCGAGTCCCTCCCGCCTTCCGACCTGCTCGCCTACCTCGCAGGCGAGGGCCTCGTCGAGGACACCGGCTCCGGCGTCGTCTTCGAGGTGGGCGTCTACGCGGGCCTCGTCGACCGCATCCGGGAGCACATCGAGGGGAACGGCTCCGTCAGCCTCGCCGAGGTGCGCGACCTCTTTGGCACCAGCCGCAAGTACGCACAGGCCCTCCTCGAGCACCTCGACGCCACCCACGTCACCCGCCGCACCGGCGATGTGCGCGTGCTGCGCTCCCCCCTGGAGGCCCGCCGGTGACCCTCCGCATGGACACCGTCGCCGCCGAGCTGCCCGCGCTCGTCGCCCGCCACGAGCAAACGCGCGTCGCGGCCGGCGCAGCCATCGAGGGCGCCCGCGCCGCCCTGCGCCAGTGGAGCGCCGACCCCGTTGCCGCTTCCGCCCGTATCGAGGCGGCCCTCGCCGGCCGGGCGGTCCCGTACGCGCTCGCCGAGGACGACCCCGCCGCCACCTTCCCCGCCCCGGCTCCCGCCCCCGTCACCGTGGTGGGCGTCGACGGCTCCTCCATCACCCCCGATCGCTTCTCCACCGTCCGCTGCTTCGCCGTGAACATCGGCCACGCCCTGCTCCCCTACGGTGTCCCCCTCGACCCCTCCTTCGACGCCGTAGCCGAGGTCGGCCTCGATGCCGACCTGCTCGAAGGCGCGCCCGACATGCGCCGCGCCCCCCGCGGCCTCGCCACCCGTCTCCTTCGCGACGTGCGCGAGCTGGAACGGGGCGTCGAGCTCGTCGTGCCCGCGCTCGAAGCCGGCCCCGCCGTTCTCCTCCTTGATGGCACCCTCCTCCCCTGGGACCTCCATACGCGCCAGGCCTCCGACGAGGCCCTCGCCCCCTACCGCGACCGCACGCTCGCCGCCCTCGACCGCCTCAAGGCCTGTGGCGAACCCCTCAGCATGGGCGCCTACATCTCCGCCTCGGCCGCCCGCGAGGTCGTTGCTGCCCTCGAGGTGCTCGCCCCGCCTCCTCCCTCCGCCCCACTGCTCACCGACGGCGACATCTTCCGCGGCCTCCTCGCCCCCGGCGAACGCACGGCCACCTTCCGCTCGCGCAGCACCCGCCCCGGCACCGTCGAGTCCCTCCTGCCCGGCCACGACGTCGCCCTCTTCTACATCCGCGTGGACGATGACATCGCCCGCGTCGAGCTTCCCGCGTGGGCCGCCACGCCCTCCCGGGTTGATCGCCTCCACGCGACACTCGTCGACCAGTGCGAACGCTGCGACGGCTACCCACGCGCCCTCCAGGAGGCCCACGAGCAGGCCGTCATCTCCGCCGCCGACCGCGAGCAGTTCGAGCGCCTGCTCTCGCGTCTCGCGGGTGATGCGGGCATCCGCGAGCGCCGCAACGGCAAACAGCACAGCAAGCGCAGGAGGTCGATCTGAGCGAGACCTGCCGCGTCGTCGAGGCCAGCGTGCGCGCCTTCGCGTGCGCCTATGCGCGCTACACGAGCGAGCCTTTCGCGCTCGGCCAGATGCTCGCCGTGCGCGAGGGGCGCTTCCTCACGTTCGGCGTGGTGACCGGCAGCGAGAGCGGCCCCAACGACCCCTCCCGACCCCTCGTCCCCCGCGGCGACGCCGGCCAGAGCGCCGCCGACGTCATGGCCGGCAACCCCGAGATCGAGCTGCTCCTGCGCACCACCCTGGGCGTTGCCATCTGCGGCCACGTCGATCGCGAGGTCGTCCGCCCCGCCCTTCCACCCCTGCCCCCACCCCTCCTGGCCGAGGTGCACGCCGCCACCGACGAGGAGAAGGTCCGCATCGCCGACGAGGGACGGTTCCTCGTGCCCCTCCTCGCCAACCCTGCCGCCGATGACGCCGTCGTCGCCGCCGCCATCCGCGATGTCGCCCGCGCGGCCGGACCCGGCGCCCGCCCCTTCCTCGTCACCGCCGGCAAGGAGCTCGCCCGCCTCCTCAAGGCCGAGCCCTCCCGCCTCACCAGTATCCTGCGGGCGGTGGAACCATGACCGACGCGAACTCCGCCTCCCGCCCGCTCGGCGTTGTCGTCGGGGGTTCCCTGACGAAAGGCCTCGAGGTGCGCCTCGACCCCGGCCAGGCCGCCCAGCTCGGCCAGTACGCCATGACCGAGGTCGAAGGCGGCCTCAGCCTCCTCGGGATGGTCACCGACATCACCCTCAAGTCCGTCGATGCCGGCCCCACCGTCTGGCCCCCCGGCGAAGCGGATACGCCCCTCCTGCGCGAGGTGCTGCAGGACACCGGCGTCTACACCGCCCTCTCCGTCGACCCCTACCTCGAGCTCGGCGAGAACGGCGAGGAGCCCGCCCGCGCCCGCCGCCTCCCCAGCCACTTCGCCGCCGTCCTCCCCGCCGACCAGGCCACCCTCGACCGCGCCTTCGCCACCGAGGGCCCCAGCATCCCCGTCGGCGCCCCCCTCGGCATGGACGAGCTCGAGGTCGGCGTCGACTTCGAGCGCCTTTTCGAGCGTTCCGCCGGTGTCTTCGGCAAGAGCGGCACGGGCAAGAGCGTGCTCGTCCTCCACCTTCTCGACGCCATGCTCACGCGCTCCGCGGCGGCCGCCACCAACAGCGAACGCACCGTCGCCCTCGTCTTCGATATGCACAACGACTACGGCTGGGAGATGAAGTTCCAGGGCCCGACGACCAACCGCCTGCGCTCCCTCAAGCAGCGCCACCAGACCGACGTCGAGCTGTACACCCTCGAAGCCCGCGCCGCCCGATCCGATGGCCAGATCCTCATCGGCACGCGCGATATCCACCCCGACGACCTCGAGGTGCTGCGCGAAACGCTCGACCTGACGGACCTCGCCATCGACGCCGCCCACGCCTGTCGCCGCCGCTTCGGCCCCGGCTGGATCGACGAGATCCTCGCCGACGAGCCATCCGACGCCCTCGTGGGGAAGCTCTGGCGCCGCGAGCCGCCCGAGGGCGACGTCAACTGGTCGCAGGTCGCCGCCCAGATGGGCTACCCCGGGTCCCTCGAGAGCCTGCGCCGACGCATGGAGCGCCTCACCCGCCGCGAGTTCGTCCGCACCGAGGGGTCGCAGTTCGGCGATGTCATCGAGCACATCGTGCGCTCGCTCCAGGGCGGCAAGAGCGTCGTCGTCCAGTTCGGCCGCCATGGCAACGACCTCACCAGCTACATGCTCGTGGCGAACATGCTCTCCCGCCGCATCTGGGAACGCTACCGCGACAGCACCGAGTCCTCCCGCGAGCAGGCCGCCCCCAACCGCCTCGTCATCGTCATCGAGGAAGCGCACAAGTTCGTGGACCGCTCCCTCGCCGGCCAGAGCATCTTCGGCCAGATCGCCCGCGAGCTGCGCAAGTACAACGTCACCCTCCTCGTCATCGACCAGCGCCCCAGCCAGATCGACCCCGAGGTCCTCTCCCAGATCGGGACGAAGTTCACGCTCCAGCTCGATAGCGACAACGACGTCGAGGCCATCGTCGGCGGGGTCTCCGGGCGAAGCGGCCTGCGACAGGTCATCGCCTCCCTGGAGAGCAACCGCCAGGCCCTCGTCTTCGGCCACGCCCTCCCCATGCCCGTCGTCGTCCAGACCCCCGAGGCCACCGACGCCGAGTCCGCCCGCGCCTCCCTCCGCGCCCGCCTCGGCCTCCCCGAACGCGAGGAGACGAGCCCCGCCGCCGCCCTCTTCGGCGCCCCTTCCCCCGACTCCTCCCCACCCGCGGACCCCTCGTGAGCGAGGCTCCCCGCGCCGACGCCGAGTGGGACGCCGGCGACCTCGGCTGCGGGGAGGTACTGGTGATGCTACGCTCGCGTATGCGGGGCATCGCTCCGGGACAGGTGCTCAGGCTCACCGTGCGTGATCGTGGCGCCCCCGAAGAGATGCCCGCCTGGTGTCGCATGACCCGGCGCCGTCTGCTCCGCGCCGACCATCCTCACTACTGGATCGAGCAACGCCAGGAACCCTGAACGAAGGAGACACCCGCTCCGTGCCAGGCAAGTTCTGCGTCAACCTCACCTCCTCCGGCAACGATCCCGACAAGGCCACCGTCGGGTTCGTCGTCGCCAACGCGGCCCTCGGTTCCGAGAAGGAGACCCTGGTCTTCCTCAGCACCGAGGGCGTCCGCCTCGCCGAGAAGGGCTACGCCGACGCCATCCGCGAGGACGGCTTCCTCCCGCTTACCGACCTCATGAACGCCTTCACCGAGGGCGGGGGCCTCATCTACGTCTGCGCTCCCTGCTTCAAGAAGCGCGGCCTCGATGAGGACAACCTCGTCGACGGCGCCCGCATCGTCGGTGGGGCCATGCTCGTCGAGTTCCTCTCCGACGGCTCCCCCAGCGTCACCTACTAGCGGAAGCGCTCCCGCCGTGAGCCCCGAAGCCGCCCAGCCCGCCCCCGTCGAACGGCACCCCCTCGCGCCAGACGCCGGCTTCGACGGCGGCGACCTCGACTGTGGCGGCGGCCTCCTCCTGCTCATCCGCCGCCACATCGATCCCCTCGCCCCCGGCGGCATCCTCGAGATCCGCTCGACCGAACCGACGGTAGAGGTCGAGTTGCCCGCCTGGTGCCGCCTCACCGGCAACGAGCTCGTCTCCTGGACGAAGCACGGCGACCAGCGGAGCTACCTCGTGTCGAAGGGCCCGCTCGCGGCGCGCACGGAGACGCCCCCGCCTCCCCCGTCCGCGCCCGTCGCGGACCACCCCGTGACCGGGGTCCACGTCCCCGACTCCCTTCCCGAGCCCGCCCCCGCCCCTGCCATCGCGCCGCTCTCCGTCATGGGCATCGGCAGCTGGCCCCGCCCCCGCTGGATGCTCCAGGCCCTGCACGACCACCTCGAAGGGCGCCTCGACGGCGCCGCCTTCGCCGAGACCGCCGACGACGCCGTCCGCCTCGCCCTCGACGCCCAGCGCCGCGCCGGCGTCGACGTCCTGACCGATGGCGAGCAGCGCCGCGACAACTACGCCAGCTTCGTTGGCGGCCTCCTCGATAACTGCCAGCTCATCCCCCTCAGCGACCTCACCGCCATGGTCGACGACCCCGACGAGTTCCACCGCGAGCTGCGAGCCCTCGACGTGCCCGCCGAAGACGTGCGCCACCCCGTGGTCTACGGCCCCCTTGGCCGCAGCCGCCCCCTCGCCGCCCACGAGCTCGCGTTCATCCGCTCCGCCGCCGGAGCGCCCGTCAAGGTCGCGCTCCCCGGCCCCTACCTGCTGACTCGCACGATGTGGCTCGATTGCCTCCGCGAGCGGCCTTACGAGACCCGCGAAGACCTCGCCGTTGATGTCGTGCGCGTCCTCCGGGAAGAGGTGCACGCGCTCCTCGCCGGCGGCGCCGCTCTCGTGCAGTTCGACGAGCCCGTGCTCACCGAGGTCGTCTACGGCGAGGCCGGGGCGAAGCGCAGCTTCATGTGCGGCGCCCTCGGCGAGAAGCTCGCCCCCGAGCGAGAGCTCGACTTCGCCGCCGGCCTCCTCCGCGAGGTCGTCCGAGGCCTCCCCGCCGAGCGCCTCGGCCTCCACGTCTGCCGCGGGAACTGGACCCCCGACGAGTCCGCCGCCCTTTCGGGCGACTATCGCCCCCTGCTCGGCTTCCTCGGCGAGGCGCCCGTCGGGGCCGTCTTCCTGGAGCTCTGCACGCCCCGTGCCGGCGAGATGGAACACCTCCGGGAGCTCCCCGGGGAGAAGCGCATCGGCGTCGGTGTCGTGAACCCGAAGGATCCCGCGGTCGACGACCCCGTGGCCCTGCGCGAGCGCATCGCCCGCGCGGTCAATCTCTTCGGCGAGGAGCGCGTGCTCCTCACGCCCGACTGCGGTTTCGCCACCTTCGCCGACAACCCCGTCGCCTCCGCCCGCACGGCCGAGGCGAAGCTCGCCGCAATCGTCCGGGCCCGCGACGCCCTGCGTTCCGCCTGACCGCTCGTCCGGAGCGCTAGGCCCGCCCCAGCGCCGCGTACACGCGGTGCGGAACCGCCATCGGGTTCTCGGGGAATCGTTCCGCCAGCACCGCCGCCAGGCTTTCGTCGAATCGCGCCACCTCGGCCTCGCTGAGCGTGGCCGCCACGCCCGCGCTCGCCCGGATGCGTCCCCGCCACGCCTCATGTGTGTACGGCACCGCCACGTCGAACTCGAACGACGAGCATTCCCCGAACCCGGCCGCCGAGAGCTCGTCCAGCCAGTCCCGGTGCCGCCCGTCCCCGCCTCCCAGCGTCCACTCCGGGTTGGCTGCCACGATCAACGCCTCGGTGACGCCGGGGATGTTCCCCGGCAGCGGCACCCAGTCGAGCGAGCAGATGACGAGCCGCCCGCCCGCCTTCAGGAGGCGCTTCGCCTCCGCCGCGGCGCGTGGCCGGTCGAACCACCACCACGACGATGCCGAGACCACGAGGTCGGCCTCCCCCGCCGCCAGCCCCGTTTCCTCCGCCGTCGCCTGCACATACCGGGCGCTTGCGCCCGCCTGCTCGTCCAGCGCCCGCGCCTGCTCCGCCATCGCCGCCGAAGGGTCGACCCCCACGACCCTGGCCCCCCGGAGCGCCAGGTTCCGCGCGACATCCCCCGTCCCCGTGCCGAGGTCCACGGCATGGCCGCCGTCGATGCGGACGCCGTGCGCCTCAAGCTCGTCGTAGAAGCGGTCCGGGAGCCCCGCCCGGAAGGTCGCGTAGTCCGTGGCGGTCTTGCCGAAGTCCACGCCCGACATCCGCCGGGCGCGCTCGCCGAGGCTCGCCGCGTCCTCGTCCATGCTGGTTAGCCGCCCGTGGCCGCCGCCTCCTGCGGCTCGCCCTCGCCCCCCGAGGTGAATCGCCGGAAGAACCGACCGATGTCGTGGTTATCCCAGGCGACCAGCACCTGCGCCGCTACGAAGATGCTGCTGTACGTCCCCGCGATCACGCCCACGAGCAGCACGAGCAGGAAGTTCTGGATGGTCACGCCGCCGATCAGGAACATCGCGATGATCGTCAGCACCGTCACGAACGACGTGTTGACCGATCGCACGAGCGTCTCCGTCAGGCTCACGTTCACCGCCTCGGCGAAGGGCACGTAGGCATCCCGCGAGGTCACCTCGCGCACGCGGTCGAACACGACGATCGTGTCGTGCACGGAGAAGCCGATGACCGTCAGGATCGCGACGATAAAGGCGGCGTCCACCTCGATGTCGGCCACCTTCGCCAGCAGCGAGAAGAGCCCCAGCACGATCACCGAGTCGTGCACGAGCGCGATCACCGCGCAGAGCCCGTACCGCCAGGCCGCGCGCTGCCGCCTGAACGCGAACGCCACGTAGATGAGGATCGCCACCGCCGCCGCCACCACCGCCAGCGTTGCGTCCCGCGCGATCTCCGTCGAGACCGTCCCCGAGACGGTCGCGAAGTCCAGCCGCTGCACCGGGCCGAACTCGGCCTCCAGCCCCGCCAGGATCTCGTCGATCTCGCCCGGCGGCACCGGCCCCACCCCCGCATCGAGCGAGGGCGCTCCCTCGAGCTCGATCGTTCGCACCAGGAACGTGTTGAATCCCGCCCCCTGCACCCGTGCCTCGGGATGGCCGAGCCGCTCCAGCGCGTCCCGAAGCTCCTCCGGCTCCACCGCGCGCACCGGCTCCGGGTCCGGCGGCGCCTCGTCCGTTGCGGACGCGTCCTCCCCCTCCGCCGCCTGCCCCCCCGCCGGAACCGCTGCCTCCCCGAACTGCAGCGTGAAGGTCGAGCCCCCCGTGAACTCGATCCCCGCCTTCAGCGGGGGCGGTACCGCCAGCGTGATCGCCGCCGCCAGGAACACCACCAGCGACAGCCCCAGCGTGATCCAGCGCCGCTGCGCGAATGCGATGAACGTCGAGCGCGCAGTTGCCGGCGCCGCTTCCGCGTCCTCTGCTCCGTCTCCGGCGGCTTCGCTGCGAGGCGGCGGCGGCTCGGCGTTGAAGAGCCAGCGCGAGCGCGCGATGCGTGTCCCCACGAGCAGCCGCAGGAACGTCCGCGTCACCACGATCGCCGAGAACATGCTCACCGCCACGCCGATCGCCAGCGTGATCGCGAACCCCCGCACGAACGACGCGCCGAACTGGTCGCCGAACCAGAACAGGATCGCGCAGGTGATGAACGTCGCGATGTTGGAGTCCCGGATCGAGGGCCACGCCCGCCGGAAGCCGGTCTCGATCGCGTTCGCGAGCGGCCTTCCGCGGCGTAACTCCTCCTTCATCCGTTCGAAGATGAGGATGTTCGCATCGACCGCCATGCCCACCGAGAGGATGAAGGCCGCGATTCCCGAGAGCGTGAGCGTCACCGGCCAGAGCTTGAACACCGTCAGCGTGATCAGCGCGTAGACGATGAGCGCGAAGGCGGCCAGCACGCCCGGCAAGCGGTAGTAGAGAATCATGAACGCCAGCACCGCCAGCAGCCCGATCTCGGCCGCGTTCACCGAGGCCTTCACCGAGTCGTCGCCCAGGGAGGCGCTCACCTCGTTCGCCTGGATCGTGCGCAGGGGCACCGGCAGGGCGCCCGCGTTGAGCTGCTTCGAGAGGTCCGTCGCCTCGGTGAAGCTGTCGAGCCCCGTGATCGTGCCCTGCTCCTCGATCACCCCCTGCACCACCGCGTCGGAGATCGGCTCGTTGTCGAGGTACACCAGGAGTCGCCGGCGGGGGTCGGTGGGGCTGTATTCGTCATTCAGCGCCCGCGTGGTGATCTGGCGCATCAACTCGGCGCCGTCGCCCGTCGTCTCGAAATTGACCGCGAAGAGCGTGCCCCGCCGCTCCGGGAACGTGTTGTTCTTGAGGTGCTGGCCCGTCATCGCGATCTCCACGCCGTCGATGATCCCCGTTGCCGGGACCAGCTCCCCGGCGTCGTTGAAGACGAAGTACTGCAGCGAGGCCGTGCGGCCGATCAGCCGTTCCGCGTCCGGCAGGCTCATCCCCGGTACCTGCACGTCGAGCCGGTTGCCGCTCGCGATCTGGATCTCCGGCTCAACCACCCCGAAGGCGTCCACGCGCCGCTCGATGACCTCCTTGGCCACCTCCAGCGATTCGGTCAGGTTCCCTTCGTAGTCGGCCGGTGGCTCCGCCTGCAGCACGAGGTGCGCCCCGCCCTGCAGGTCCAGCCCGAGGCGCATCGTTCGCCGCTCGTAGTCGCCGATGCTGATGCCCCGGCCCTCGGGCCAGAAGTCGCCGGGCAGGTAGCGGCTGGGCGCGCTCGGCCAGACCGCGTACAGGCAGAACAGCGTGCCCGCGAGGATCGCGAGAAATATCCCGACGTTCGCGGGACTACGCATGCGGGTCGCCGGCCTCGCCGGCGCCCGCCGCCACCGTCTCGAGCGCCTCCTCGGGCGCGGGCTCCAGGGTCGTCAGCCGCCGCTCGATCGCTTCCGTCAGGGCGCGCACGCGGATGCCGGGCGCGATCTCCAGGATCAGCTCCGTGGGGCCGTCGTCCGGCGCCTGCACGTCCTTCACCTCGGCGATAAGCCCGCCCGTCGTCAGCACCTCGTCCCCGATCTGCAGCTCGCGCACGGCCTTCTTCCGCTGCCGCTGCTGCTTGAGCACCGGCTGCAGCAGGATGAAGTAGAACGCCGCCACGGCGAGCACCGTGTAGAAGATGACGCTGAACATCACGGCCATGGCAGCCCTCCGTGGCCCTGGCTAGCCCTCGGCGGTCAGGCGTTCGAGCGATTGGCGCGCCAGCGCGAGGGCGGTCGCGCGATCGTCCACCTCGCCGGCCAGCTGAGCCTCGCGAACCGATGTTAGGACAGCCCCCAGAAGCGGTCCACCGGGGAGCCCCAGCTCCCGCATCAGCTCCTCGCCGTCAACCAGCGCCGGTTCCTCCTCGCGAAGCGCCTCCGCCGTGCGCGTCACGATGTGCCCCATGAACCCGATGTGCCGCTCGAAGTTCGCCCGCCCGTACGCAGGCCCCCGCGTCGCCATCCCGTCCGCGAGCTGCAACAGCAGCAACGGCAGGGTCTGACCGTCGAGGTCGCGGGCGAAGCGGCGCAGCGCGGGGTCGCTCGGCGGCCACGACCGCACGAACTCCCCCGGCCGCAGGTGGTAGCGCACCATCGTCGTCACGAACGTGATGCTGTCCTGCTCGAACCCGAGCGCCGCCAGCCGCCCCTCCAGCAGCTCCGCCCCCACCGGTCCGTGCCGGGGAAAGCGCAGCTTCCCCTCGCGCACCGTCGCCGTCCGCGGCTTGGCGATGTCGTGCACCAGGCACGAGAGGCGCAGCAGGTGCCGCAGGGGCCGCCCGTCGACTTCGCGGCGGAGCCACTCCGCGATCCTGATCTCCGGCGAGGGGTCCGGCATCCGCAGCCCCTCCACCCCCTCGCCCAGCGCCCGGTCGAGCGCTCCCACGGCCGCCAGGTTGTGTTCCAGCACGGTGTAGGCGTGGAGCGCCGGCTGCTCGAACCCGCGCCCCTCCTCGAGCTCCGGGAACAGCGCTGCCGTCAGGGTTCCGTCCGCGTCGAGCGCGCGCAGGCGCGCCTCGGCGTCGTCGCGCGCGATGGCATCGAGCAACTCGCGGGGAGGGGACATCGGGGGACAGTCTACCGGCGTCCGGCGCTCAGGCCCGTGGATGCGCCTGGTCGTACTGCTCCCGCTTCTGCTGGTCGGTGAGCTGCGTGTAGATCTGGGTCGTGGAGATGCTCGCGTGGCCGAGCGCCTCCTGCACGTTCCGCAGCGGCATCCCGCCCGAGAGCATGTGCGTGGCGTAGGTGTGCCGCAGAGTGTGGGGCGTGATGCCGTCGAGCCCCGCTTCCCGCGCGTAGTTCTTCAGGATCAGCCAGAAGCCCTGGCGCGTCAGCCGCCCGCCCCGCCGGTTCACGAACAGCGCGGCCTCGTTCCGGTTCCGCACCATCTTGGGTCGCACGTGGAAGATGTACTGGCGCAGCTCGTCGACGGCGCGCTGGTAGAGCGGCAGCGCCCGCTCCTGGTCGCCCTTCCCGATGCCCCGGACCGTCACCGGGTCGCTCTCCAGCGCCACATGGGCGACATCGAGCGAGACCAGTTCGGTCACGCGCATGCCCGTCCCGTAGGCCAGCTCCAGCATCGCCTTGTCGCGCTGGGCCACGGGCGTGGTCTTGCGCGCGGGCTGCTCCAGCAGCTCATCGACCTCCTCGGGCGTGAGCGTCCTGGGCAGCGCCTTCCCCACCTGGGGTGAGCGCAGATCCTCGGTCGGGTCGCAGGTCAGGATGCCCTCAGCCGCCATGAAGCTGAAGAACGACTTCACCGCCGCCACCTTCCGGGCGACCGTCGCCGCCTTGTAGCGCCGTTCGCGCAGTTCCTCGACGAACGTCAGGAGCATCTCGTCCGTGATGGCCTCCCACGAGCACCCGCCGGCCGCCTGGCGGGCCACGCTTTTCTCGAACTGGGCGAGGTCGCTGCGGTAGGCCGAGATGGTGTTTTCTGACGCGTTCTTCTCGACGGTCAGGAACGTCAGGAAGTCAGCGATGCGGGTGTCCATCCAGAGCCCCCCTCCAGGACAAGGTTGGAACGCACGGCGGGTGTGGGGGGCCAATCGTACGGGGATGCCCTTCCCTTGCGCCACAGGAATTGACCACGTTCGGATAAAGATTTGACCGTTCGGCCGATGCCGCGTGCGCGCGCGGACAGGTGTCGGGCGGTTGTAACAACCTCGTCATCTTCGCGGCCCTGCAACGGGTTGACACATGCCCGGAACAGGCTCGGCGTTACGCCTTTGCAATGCGCAACCAGCGCCGCTTCCCCACCCGCACGCGCGACCCCACCCGCGCCGGCGCGCGACCGTCCCCCACGACCTCCCCATCGACCGACACCGCCCCCTGCTCGAACAGCCGCCGCGCCTCTCGCCGCGAGGGCGCCGCCCCCGCCTCCACGATCACGTCGATGAGTGCCTGCCCCTCGTGCGCCGGCGCCTCGGGCATCTCCTCCGGCTCCTCGCGCCGCTGCACCGTCCGCTCGAAGTGCGCCTCCGCTGCGGCCGCGGCCGCTTCGCCGTGCAGCTCCGTCACGATCGTCCGCGCCAGCCGTTTCTTCTCGACCATCGGGTCGCGCTCCCCCGCCGCCAGCCCTTCGATCGTCGCCGCCACCTCCCCCCGCTCGAGGCTCGTCGCCAGCTCGAAGTAGTTGGCCAGCACGCCGTCCGGGATCGACATCGCCTTGCCGTACTGCTCCTCGGGCGCCTCGTCCAGCCCGATGAAGTTCCCCGTCGACTTCGACATCCGCATGACGCCGTCGACCCCAACGAGGATCGGCATCGTCACGGGCACGTGCTTCCGTTGCCCGGCATCCTCCTGCAGCTTCCTGCCGGCCATCAGGTTGAAGAGCTGTTCCGTGCCGCCCACCTGCACGTCGCACTCCAGGGCCAGCGCGTCGTACCCCTGCATGAGCGCGTAGAGGAACTCGTGCAGGTACACGGCGTCCCCCCGCCGGTGCCGCTCCCGGAAGTTATCTCGGGTCAACATCTCCGCCACCGTGAACTTCGAGGTCAACGCGATCAGATCGTTCAGGTCGAGCTTCCCGAGCCACTCCGAGTTGTGCCGCACCACCGTCTTCGATTCGTCGAGGATCTTCGAGGCCTGCGTGAAGTACGCCGCCTCGTTCGCGCGAATCGTCTCGCTGTCGATCTGCGGCCGGAGCTTGTTCTTGTCGGAGGGATCCCCGATGAGGGCCGTGATGTCCCCGATCAGGAACACCGTCTCGTGCCCGAAGTCCTGGAACTGCCGCAGCTTTCGCAGCGGAACGGCGTGCCCCAGCGTCAGCGAGGTCGCCGTGGGGTCGATGCCCAGGTAGACGCGCAGGGGCCGGTCTTGCTCGAGAAGCTCCCGCAACTCCCCTTCGAACGCTCGCCGCAGCCCCTCGTCCCCGTACTCCACCCCGCTCATGAGCACGAAGAGCTGCTCCTCCACCGGGGCCATGCGGCGGCTCACGAGAGCAACTCCCGCACATGCCGCACATCCCTGGCGATCTGCGCGCGCAGTTCCTCCGGCCCCGAGAACGCCTGCTCCGGCCGCACCCGGTCCACGATCGCGATCTCCATCCGTTCGTCGTACAGGTCGCCCTCGAAGTCGAGCACATGGGTCTCGATCGAGATGTGCCCCTCGTCGAAGGTCGGCCGCCGCCCGATGTTCGTCGCCCCCGGGAGCTCCCGCCCCGCCACCCTCGCCCGCGTGGCGTAGACCCCCAGCGCCGGCAGCGCGCGGTCGGCCGCCACCGAGAGGTTGGCCGTCGGGAACCCGATCGTGCGCCCCCGCTCGAAGCCGCGGACGACCGGCCCCGAGAGCGTGTAGTGGCGCCCCAGCAGCTCCGTCACCCGCCGCATGTCGCCCTCTCCCAGCGCCCGCCGCACCAACGTCGAGCTGTAGCGCTCATCGCCCGCCAGCAGCGGCTCGACCCGGACGACGTCGAATCCAAGCTCCTCGCCCGTGCGGAGCATCCGCTCGGGCGTGTCCGCCGGCGCGCCCCGCCCGAAGGCGGCGTCCGGGCCGAGCACCATCAGCTGCATGTTCAGCACCCGGTGGAACGCCTCCGCAAGCTCCTCCGCGGTCACCTCCGAGAGCTCCGACGTGAACGTCAGCGGCAGCACCCAGGACACGCCCGCCTCCCGGATCAGCTGCAGCCGCTCCTCCAGCGAGGTCAGGTAGCTCGGCGTGATGTCGGGTCGCAGGACCGTGATCGGGTGCGGGTGCAGCGTGACCACCCCCGGCGCGAGCCCGCGCGCCTCCGCCTCCTCCCGCAACCGCGCAAGGAGGCCCTGGTGCCCGCGGTGGACCCCGTCGAACACGCCCATCACGAGCGCACTCCCCCCCGCGGGGGCGGCCGCCTCGAGCTGGGCCAGCGTCAGCGATGGCAGCGAGATGGTCATGACGTTCGGGCGGGCGGTGCGGTCGCTCCCCCCTCTCCCCACTCTCGCACGATGCCGCCAGCTACACTAGCCACATGCGCCTCCGGCTGCTGCTGGCGCTCCTCTGGCTCGCGGTCATGGTCGCGCTCGCGAGCACGCCCAGCCCCGAAGATCCCTCAAGCGGGCCCCTGGCGAACGCCGTCCATGCGATCCAGCACTGCGTCTTCGTGATCATCCTGCTCAGTGTCGCCCGAGCCGCCCTTCCGCGCCTTCCCGCGACCGTCCTGCTCGCTGTCTCCGCCTCCGTTGCCATCCTCGTGGGCGCCGGCCAGGAGTGGTACCAGTCCCTGCTGCCCCACCGCACCTCCGACCCCACCGACCTCCTCTACGACGCTGCCGGGGTCGCGGGCGGACTGCTGCTCTGGATCGTCGCCGCGGCCCTCCGCGGTCGCCGCTTTCAGCGCCTGCTGGCGGCGGGCTGAGCCCGCGCCCGCACGCGGATGTCGCCCCACGCTTCCTCCTGCTCCACCTCGCAGGCCCCGTCCTTGATCAGTTCCAGCAAGGCGATGAACGTCACCACCACCTCGACCCGCGTCGTGCACTCCGCGATGGCCCGCCGGAACGAGAACGATCGTCCCCGCCCCCGCAGCCGCGCCTGCAACGCCTCGACCCGGTCCGCCAGGCTCACCGTGCTCCGCGTGACCGCTCCCGTCGGCTCCTCCGGCAGCCGTTCCAGCACCTCGATCATGATCGCGTAGAGCGCGTCCAGCGTGAGGCCCGCGAGCGCGTTGCCGGGGGGCGGGTCGGGGGGCGTGCCCCCGCGGGGATAGGTGCGCCACCCCGATGCCGCCCGCTCCCCCAGGGCATCCGCCGCTTCCCGGTAGCGCCGGTACTCGAGCAGCAGCGCCACCAGCTCCTCGCCGGGATCCTCTTCCTCCGCCTCCTCTTCGTCCTCCTCCTGCGGGGGAAGCAGCGCGCGCGACTTGAGCTGCAGCAGCTTCGCCCCGATCGACACGAACTCGGCCAGGGCGGCAGCGTCCAGGGAGTCGTCCGCGTGCACGGCTTCCAGGTACTGGTCGGCGACGGCGACCAGCGAGACCGTCGTGATGTCGAGGTCCTCGCGCTGGATAAGGGTCAGCAGAAGGTCGAGGGGGCCCTCGAAGGTGGGGAGCCGGATCTCGGGCATGGCCTCTCGCTGGCCGTCCCCCGCCGGGGCGCTTCCGCCGGCCTCGTCCCCCTGCCCCGGCTCCCCTGGTGTGGGGTCCGTCTGCTCGACGGCAGTGGTTCGACGACCGACAGGTGGCATGTTCTCGCGCTTCGCGCCTTCTGGCAACGCGTGGCGGCGCCTCACGCTTCCGCCGGCGAGGCCTCGTCCGCCAGGTCGGTGCGGAGCCGCCTGGCGTCTCGCAGGTAGATGTGCTTGATGTCCCGGGGCGCCGCATCCGTATTCACATGCAGCAGGATGCGCACGCACTTCTCCATTGAGCCGGGCACGTTCATCTCGTGCCCGCAGAGGAGCGGCACGTACTTCCAGCCCTCCAGCCGCCGTGTCGCCTCCGCCGGGAACTCCGCGTTCAGGTCGGGCGAGGTCGTGAAGTGGCAGGAGGCGATGTCGTCCGCCGCCACGCCGTTCTCCTCGACCATCGCCTGCAGCAGCTCGCGCGTCCCCTCCAGGATCGCCTCGCGCTCGTTCTCGTCGACCGTGATCGCTCCGCGGATACCGCGAACCGCCATGGACAGCCACTCCCCCGGGGACGTTCGGTCTACACGCCGTTCCCGCTGCGCCCCGTCACTCGCTCGACGTACGAGCGCACGCGATCCACGCAGCCTTCGACGCTCCCCCCCTCGATGGCCGCGATGATAGCAGAGCCCACCACCACGCCCTCCGCCACGCGCCCCACCATCGCGACCTGCTCCTCCGTCGAAACCCCGAACCCGACGGCGATCGGCAGTTCCGTATGCCGCCGGATGGTCGCGACCAGGTCGCCGACTTCCGGCGGCACCGCCGCCCCGCCCGTCGTCCCCGTGACGCTCACGCAATAGATGAACGAGTCCGCGGCGGCGGCGACCTCCCCCATCCGCTCCGCAGCGGTCGTCGGCGCGATCAACGGCACGAAGCTCACGCCGTGCTCGGCGCACGCCCTGCGGAACGTCCCCGCCTCGTCGGCCGGCAGGTCGACCACGATGAACCCGTCCGCCCCCGCCGCCGCTGCGTCCGCCGCCGCCCGCTCCTCGCCGTACGCCAGCAACGGGTTGTCGTACCCCATCAGGACGAGTGGAACCGTCAGGCCCCGCGCCCGCGCCTCCCGCACCATCCCGAGGCAATCCGCGAAGGTCACGCCCGCCGCCACCGCCACCTCGTTCGCGCGCTGGATCGTGGCCCCGTCCGCCAGCGGGTCGGTGAACGGCACGCCGAGCTCGATCACGTCCGCTCCCCCTGCTTCCAGCTCCAGCAGCATTGGCGCCGTCAGCGAAGGCTCAGGGTAGCCGGCCATGACGTACGCCACGAAGGCCGCCCGCCCTTCCCCTTTCGCCTGCGCGAATCGCGCCCGCAACCGTTCCGACATTCCCTACGCCTCCGTCGCCACCAGGAGGGAGAAGCTGATCGCGTTGAACAGCACGTGGAAGGCCACGCTCTCCCAGAGATTGCCGCGCCGCCAGAACAGCCACGCGAGCGTTACGCCGATGATAAAGAACGGAATGAGGCTCCCCGGATCCAGGTGCACCCCGCTGAAGGTCAACCCCGAGATCACCGCTGCCGGCCAGAACCCCCACCGCTGCAGCCCCCCGAAGACGAGCCCCCGGTAGAACACCTCCTCCGCTACCGGCGCCACCGCCACCACCGCCACCCCCGTCAGGATCAGCGACAGCCGTTCGCGCACGATCTCCGTTGGCACGGTGCTCTCGGGCTGCAGCGCCTCGATGTCGAGCGCCGTCACGATCGCCGCGTAGGCGATCACCATCAGGTAGGCGCCCAGCACTGCCAGCGCCGGTCGCCACAGCCCCCGCGCGCTGAACCCCGTCAGGCCCAGCCGCCGCCGGAGCGCCCCGGTGTCGTGCCGCGTGACCACCGCCACCACCCCGACAAGCAGGACGTTGAGCGCGATCGTCGTCGCCAGCCCCAGCGCGATCGTCGTCTGGTCCGCCCGGATCGTGGGTGGGTCGGGGAGCTCCTCGCCGGTGACCGCGGCCGCCAACCGCTCCCTCGCGAACTCCGCGATCGCTCCCGCCTGCTCGAATGCGTCCCCCGCGTCCCGTGACTGGAACTCCGCCCCCGAGACCTCCACCAGCCCCACCAGGAGCAGGTTCATCAGGAGGACGACCACCGCCCCCGCCAGCAGCCCGAACAGCACATGCCTCGGGCCCCAGGGGAGAGCCCCGCGCCGCCCCCCGAGGGGCTCCGGCGGCGCCTGCGCGCTCAGAGCGTGACGCCCAGCGCCCCGGCGACCGTATGCATGTCCTTGTCGCCGCGGCCGCTCAGACCGATCAGCACGTCGCCGCCCTCGCCCAGCTCCCCCGCCAGGCGGATCGCCGGCAGGATCGCGTGCGAGGGCTCCAGCGCGGGGATGATCCCCTCGCTCCGCGTGAGCCGCTGGAACCCCTCCAGCGCCTCCGCGTCGTCGGCCGCTATGTATTCCGCCCGCTCAGTCGTCTTCAGCCACGAGTGCTCCGGACCCACGCCCGGGTAGTCGAGCCCCGCCGAGATGCTGTGCGTCTCGAGGATCTGGCCCGCCTCGTCCTGCAGCAGGTAGGTCCGCGTCCCGTGCAGGACCCCCGGGCTGCCCGCGACGAGGGTGGCTGCGTTCCGGCCCGGCGCGGCCAGCCCCTCGCCCGCCGCCTCCACGCCCACCAGCCGCACGGGGTCGTCGATAAAGGGGTGGAACAGCCCGATGGCGTTGCTCCCCCCGCCCACGCAGGCGACCGCCACGTCGGGCAGGCGGCCCGCCTGCTCCAGCATCTGCGCGCGCGCCTCCTGCCCGATGACCGCCTGGAAGTCGCGCACCATCGTCGGGAACGGGTGCGGCCCGATGGCCGAGCCGATCAGGTAGTGCGTCGTGCGCACGTTCGTCACCCAGTCCCGCATCGCCTCGTTGATGGCGTCCTTGAGCGTGCGGCTGCCCGAGTCCACCGGCACGACCTCCGCCCCCAGCATCTTCATGCGGAACACGTTCAGCGACTGGCGCTGGATGTCCTCCGTCCCCATGTAGACGACGCACTCGAGGTTCAGCTTCGCGCACACCGTCGCCGTCGCCACGCCGTGCTGCCCCGCGCCCGTCTCCGCGATGATGCGGGGCTTCCCCAGCCGCTTCGCCAGCAGCGCCTGCCCGAGCGCGTTATTGATCTTGTGGGCGCCCGTGTGCGCCAGGTCTTCCCGCTTCAGCCAGATTCGAGCCCCGCCCACCTCCGACGTCAGCCGCTCGGCCAGGTACAGCGGCGTGGGCCGCCCCGCGTAGTGCCGCTGCAGGTCGGCCAGCTCCAGCTGGAAGGCGGGATCGCGCCGTGCCGTCTCGTATGCCTCCTCGAGCTCCTCGTGCGCCGCCACCAGCACCTCGGGGATGTAGCGCCCGCCGAACTCGCCGAACCGCGGGGAGAGGTCGCTCCCTGTCTCCGTGCTCATCGTCCTGTTCCCTTCGCGGCGCGGATGAACGCGCGCACCTTCTCGATGTCCTTGACGCCGTCCGTCTCGACCCCGCTGGAGACATCGACCGCCCACGGGTCGACCGCCTCCACCGCGTCCGCCACGTTCCCGGGCGAGAGCCCCCCCGCCAGCATCAACGGCAGCCGCCCCGCGACCTCCGTCGCCACGGCCCAGTCGAACGTCTCGCCCGTGCCGCCACGCGCCGACGCCGACCCCGTGTCCAGCATGATCCCCGCCGCCGCGCCCGGCCTCGCCGCGTCGATCACGTCGTCGGCCGTCGTGTCGGGGTGAACATGGATCGCCTTCAGCACGGGCGGCCGCACCTGCCGCACGAACTCCTCGTCCTCGCCGCCCGAGAGCTGGATCAGCTCCAGCCCCGCGGCCTCCGCGATCTCGTTCGCGTCTTCGACCTCCTGGTCGGCGAACACGCCCACGAGCAGGGGGCGCCAGCGCGCCAGCGCGTCGTCGATCGCCTCGTTCCAGGCCCCGAACCAGCTCGCGCCCCGCACCTCGCCCCGCCCCGGCCCCTCGATGCGCGCCACGTCCGGGCTGCGCCGCTCCTCCCGCACTGCCTCGATGATGTCGTAGCACTGCTGCGGCGTGACCTGCCGCCGCGACTCCGCGAACATCAGCCCGATGAAGTCCGCGCCCGCCTTCATCGCCTCGCGCGCCGTCTCCGCGTCGCGCACCCCGCAGATCTTGACCCGCGTCATCGTCCCCGAAGCTCCGCGATCATGGCCGCCGGGTCCGCCGCCCGCATGAGCGCCTCCCCCACGAGCACCGCCGTCGCCCCCACTCCCTCGAAGCGCGCCACGTCCTCGCGCGTGTTGATGCCGCTCAGCGCCGCCAGCATTGCCTCCGCGGGCGCGCCCCCCGCCAGCCGGTCGGTCGTCCCCAGGTCGACCTCGAAGCTGCGCAGGTCACGGTTGTTGATCCCAACCAGCCTCGCCCCCTCCGCCCCCGCTCGCTCCATCTCCTCCGCGCTGTTCACCTCCACCATCGCCTCCATCCCCAGCTCCCGCGAGCACCCCAGCAGGCGCGCCAGCGTCTCGTCGTCGAGGCAGGCCACGATCAGGAGGACCGCATCGGCGCCGTGGGCGCGCGCCTCCAGCAGCTGGTACTCGTCGATGAGGAAGTCCTTGCGCAACAGCCCCGGACGCGCCTCGCCCAGCGCCCCGACCGCCTCCCGCGCCGCCCGCAGGTCATCCAGCGTCCCCTTGAACCACGTCGGTTCCGTCAGCACGGAGATGCCCGCCGCTCCGCCCTGCGCGTAGCGCAACGCCTGCTCGCCCGCGTCCATCCCCGGCGCGATGTCGCCCTTGCTCGGCGAAGCCCGCTTGATCTCCGCGATCACCGCCGTCGGCGACTCCGCCAGGCGCGCCACGAAGTCGATCGGCGGTGCGGCCGCGGTCGCGGCGCGCTGCAGCTCGCCGGCCGTGACCGCGGCCTTCGCCTCGGCCACGTCCTCGCGGCGCTTCGCCACGATCGTCTCGAGGATGCTCGGCGAGCTCACGCGACCTCCTGTGTCAGCCTCACGTACGACTCCGCCACCTCCCGCGCCCGCCCCGACGCGATCGACTCCCGCGCGAGCGCCGCCCCCTCCGCGAAACCGTCCGCCAGCCCCGCCGCCCAGCACCCCGCCCCCGCGTTCAGCACGACGAAGTCCGCGACCGGGCCACCCTCCCCCGCCAGCACCGCCCGCAGCGTCTCCGCGTTCTCCTCCGCCGATCCCCCCGCCACCGCGTCGAGCGTCCCCGCCTCGACCCCGAACGTGTCCGGCGTCAGCTCCTCCTCGCGCAGCTCGCCCCCTTCGAGGATCCAGGCGTGCGTGGGCGCCTCGGGACTGATCTCGTCGAGCCCGTCCGCCGAGTGCACGACCACCGCCCGTTCGAGCCCGCGGATGCGGAAGGCCTCCGCGATCAGCGGCCCCAGCCGCGGCGACCCCACGCCCGTGAGCTGCGCCCGCGGCCCCGCCGGGTTCGAGATCGGCCCCAGCACGTTGAACATCGTGCGCGTGCCCAGCTCCCGCCGCGGGCCGCCCACGTGCCGCATCGCCGGGTGGAAGCGCTGCGCGAACAGGAACCCGAAGCTGCACCCCTCGATCACCTTCGCCACCGCTTCGCCCCCGATGTCGATGCGCGCCCCCAGCGCCTCCAGCAGGTCCGCCGACCCGCACTTCGAGGAGGCCGCGCGATTCCCGTGCTTGGCCACGCGCGCTCCCGCCCCCGCCACCACGAACCCCGCTGCCGTCGACACGTTGAACGTATCCGCCCCATCCCCGCCGGTGCCACACAGGTCGACCACGTTCCCCGCCGCGATCGGCTCCGCGTGCTGTTCCATCACCGCCCAGCAGGCGGCCACGACCGCAGGCGTCTCGCCGTACTGCCGCATCCCCGCCAGGAACGCCCCGATCTGCGCCGGGGTCGCCTCCCCCGACATGATCGTCTCGAGCGCCGCCGCTGCCGCCGCCGGCTCGATGCCGCCCCGGTCGAGCAGCGCCCCGATCGCCTCCTGGATTGCCGTCATCGCGTCCACGTCCCTCCCCTCAGGTCGAGGAAGTTCTGCAGCAGGTCCTTCCCGTGCTCCGTCGCGATCGATTCCGGGTGGAACTGCACGCCCTCGACCGTGAAGCGTTCGTGCCGTACGCCCATGATGACACCGCTCTCCGAGCGCGCCGTCACCGTGAGCGACTCCGGCAGGCTCGGCGGGTCGGCCGCCAGCGAGTGGTAGCGCACCGCCGTGAACGGGTCGGGCAGCCCCGCGAAGACGCCCTGTCCGTCGTGGCTGATGGACGAGGTTTTGCCGTGCTTGATCTCCCCCGCCCCCACGATCTCCCCGCCGAACGCCTCCGAGATGCACTGGTGTCCGAGACAGACCCCCAGCACCGGCGTCCGCCCCGCGAAACGCCGCACGATCTCCGTGGAGATCCCCGCTCCCGCCGGCCGCCCCGGCCCCGGCGAGATCACCACGCGCTCCGGGTCCAGCGCCTCGCACTCACCGACCGTGACCTTGTCGTTCCGGTGCACCACGATCTCCGCGCCCAGCTCCGAGAGGTACTGGTAGAGGTTGTAGGTGAAGCTGTCGTAGTTGTCGATCAGGAGCGTCGTCATCGGTCCAGCCCCCCTTCCGCCGCCAGGTCCGCCGCCACCTCCCGCAGCGCCACCGCGAGCTCCTCGGGCGTGTAGCCGAAGCCACGCCGGTCCAGGTGGAACTTCTCCGCCAGGTAGGCCGTGTCGACCGCCCCCGGCGAGCCCAGGTCGAGCGGGTAGGCCGTCCCCGGCTCCCCCAGCAGCACGACCAGGAAGTAGCCGTCCCCGGCCCCGCGCGCGTAGGGCGCCGTCTCTTCCAGCAGCGGCACGAGCGCCAGGTCGATCGCGTTCGCGCGGTAGAAGCGCGCCGCCACGTGCGTGACCGCCTTCGCGGGCGCCGTCCCCGTCACGATGTCGCCCCCGCGGCCACGCGGCGCACGTATGCCAGCACCTCCGAGGGGTGCGCCGCCAGCAGGTCCGGCGCCTCCGCCTCCAGCCGCTCCGGGGCCAGCGACCCCCAGGTCGCCCCGATCGCGTGGCAGCCCGCCGCCCGCGCCGCCTTCACGTCCGCGGGCGTGTCCCCCACGTACGCGATCTGCGAGGGCTCATCGAGCACCATCCGCTCCATCGCCACGAACAGCGGGTCCGGCTCCGGCTTGTGGCGCTCGCAGTCGTCGTGTCCCACCACCGTCGCGAAGCGGTCCAGCAGACCCATGCGCGTCAGCTCGCCCGTCGCTCCCCACGAGATCTTCGAGGTCACCACCGCCAGGTCGAGTCCATCCGCACGCATCGCGTCCAGCGTCTCGACGATGCCCGCGAACGGCTCCGGGTCGAAGTCGATCGCGTAGTAGATCTCCCGGTAGCGCTCGGCGAAGCGCAGCCAGTCGTCGCCCATCAGCTCCCGTGAGAGCGCCTCCAGCGTGCGACCGTTGTGCTCCCGCCAGACCCGCTCCGGGTCGGGCCTCGTGCCGAGGCAGTCCTCGTACGTCCCCGCCAGCGCTTCCATGCGCCCCGGAAGCGTGTTCAGCACCGTGTCGTCCAGGTCCCAGAAGACGGCCCTCATGGCGAAGCCTCCGGCCGCGGGATGCCCCGCTCCGCGAACACGTCCTCCATCACCGGCCACGCCGAGAGCGCCGCCGGGAAGCCCGCGTAGACGGCCACCATCCGCAGCGTCTCGACTACCTCCTCCGGTGTCGCCCCGTGGTTCAGCGCCCCGTTCAGGTGCGACCGCAGCTGCGCCGTCCGCCCCGTGAGCGCCGCCAGCATCGCCACCACCTCCAGGCTGCGCGTGCGCCGGTCGAGGCGGTCCGTGCCCCAGACCTCCCCCAGTGCGAAGTCGACCACATCGTCGGCGAGCTCCGGGGCCCGCGCCCGCAGGCCCGCGTGGCGCTCGTCCGGGTCGCCCCCGCCCGAGAGCGTGCGCAGGACGTCCCGCCCCGCCTCCCGCCTCGACGCGAACGGCCCAGCCGCATCGGTGTCGGTTTCGGCCCCCATCTCGCGTTGGAGCGCGCTCAGGATGGCGGCGCTGTCGTCGCGTGGCCGGGCCAGCCCGAAGGCGGCGAGGATGCCCGCCCGGACGTGGTCGTCCATGGCCACGTCCGCGAGGGCCTCGGGCGCGCTCCACAGGGCCTCGGTTCCGTCCCCCGGCGCCGGCTCTCCCTCCCACTCGCTCGTCGCGAACAGGTTGAAGATCATGTGCCCGTCACCGTCCGGGATGAACAGCGTCTCGTAGAACGCCTCCTCGATCGCCTCCACCGTCACCCCCATGCCCCCGAGGATCGCCGCCATCCCCTGGTCGACATCCTCGTGCTCCGGCAGGAGGTCGCCGCCCGGGAGGCCCCACGCCTCCTCCCCGCTCCCGCGCAGGAGGAGCAGCTCCCCCTCCCGCTCGAGGATCGCCGCCAGGTGGATTCGCTGCGCCATGTCCCTACCCTCCAACCCGCTCGGGCGCCTGCTGGGCCGCCGCCAGCTCGGCCTGGTCGATGGCTCGTTCGAGCGCCAGCGTCTTGTTGATGCTCTCCTCGTATTCCGCTGCCGGTTCCGAGTCGTACACGATGCCCCCGCCGGCCTGCAGGTAGGCGTTCCCGTCCTTCACCACCATCGTGCGGATGGCGATGCAGGTGTCCAGGCTCCCGGCGAAGCTCGCGTACCCCACCGCCCCCGCGTAGATGCCCCGCTTCTCCTCCTCCAGGTCCGCGATGATCTCCATCGCCCGCACCTTCGGCGCCCCCGACACCGTGCCCGCCGGGAACACCGAGCGGAACGCGTCGTACGGCGTGCGGTCCTCCCGCAGCCGGCCGGAGACGCGCGAGACGATGTGCATCACGTGCGAGTACCGCTCGATCTCCATCAGCTGGTCGACCCGCACCGTGCCCGGCTCCGCCACCCGCCCCACGTCGTTCCGTCCCAGGTCCACCAGCATGATGTGTTCGGCCCGCTCCTTCTCGTCTCCCAGCAGCTCCTCCGCGAGCGCGTCGTCCTCCTCGGGCGTCGCCCCCCGCGGCCGCGTCCCCGCGATCGGGTGCGTCGTCACGACCCCGTCCTCCACCCGCACGAGCATCTCCGGGGATGCGCCCACGATCTGGAAGTCGTCCAGGTCCAGGTAGAACATGTAGGGCGAGGGGTTCACCGTCCGCAGCTGCCGGTAGATCGTGAACGGATGCACCGAGGTCGGGCGCCGGATGCGCTGCGACGGCACCGCCTGGATGACCTCCCCCCCGACCACGTCCTCGCGGATGCGCTCCACCATCAGCTCGTAGCCCTCCCGCCCCACGTTCGAGACGCCCTGCGCGCTCGCCAGGGCCACCTCCTCCACCTCCTCGACCGGCAGCGCCAGCGGCCGGCTCAGCCGCCCCACGATCCCGTCGATGGTCGCCGCCGCCGCCGCGTACGACGCCTCGATGTCGCCGTCGAGGCGGCAGTGTGCGACCGCCCGGATCGTGTGGCGCACGTGGTCGAACACGACCATCGAGTCGCACAGCAGGAACATCGCCTCCGGGATCCCGACGGGGTCCGCCTCGTTCGAGGGCACGCGCGGCTCGAAGTGGCGGATGGCCTCGTAGCTCACGTATCCCACCGCCCCGCCGGTCAGGCGCGGCAGCCCCGGCAGCTCGACCGCCTGCAGTCCCGCCAGCGCCTCCTGCAGCGGAACGAGCGGGTCGCCGTCGTAGGCCTCCCCCGGACCCGTGCGGATGACCTGGTACGGGTTCGCCCCGATGAACGAGTAGCGCGCCAGCCGCTCGCCCCCCTCCACCGACTCCAGCAGGAACGAGTGCCGCCCCTCGCGCACCTTCAGGTACGCCGAGACGGGCGTCTCGAGGTCGGCCGCCACCTCGCGGTAGACCGGCACGAGGTTCCCCCCGCCCGTCTCCGCGAGCACCTTCACCTCGTCGAGCGCTGGGTGCAGCACGGTCAGCGGCTCCCCGGCGGATTGGCCAGGTAGTCGATCGCCATCGCGTCCCGCACCATCGCGATCGTCTCCTGCGCCACCGCCCGCGCTCGCGAGGTCCCCGACTCGAGCGCGTCCCGCACCTCGCCCATGTGCGCCTCGTAGTACGCGCGCCGCTCCCGGAACGGGTCGAGCAGGTTGTTCAGGGCGATCGTCAGCTTCTGCTTCACCTCCACGTCGCCCACGCGCCCCGCGACATAACGTTCTTTCAGGTCGTTCACCTCGTCCACGTCCGGGTTGAAGGCGTCGTGGTACATGAAGACCGGGTTCCCTTCCACGTGCCCCGGGTCCGTCGCCCGCAGCCGCGTCGGGTCGGTGAACATGCTTCGCACCTTCTTCGTGACCGTGTCGGCGTCGTCGCGAAGCTCGATCGTGTTGTTCAGCGACTTGCTCATCTTCGCCTGGCCGTCGAGCCCCACCAGCCGCGGCACGCGCCCCACCAGCCCCTCGGGCTCAGGGAACACCTCGCGGAACTGGCGGTTGAAGCGCCGCGCCAGCTCGCGCGTCATCTCGATGTGCGGCAACTGGTCCTCGCCGACCGGCACCAGGTGCGCCCGCGGCATGAGAATGTTCGCCACCTGCATCACCGGGTAGGTGAAGAACGCCACCGGCACCGATTTCTTCCCGAAGTCCGCCATCTCCGCCTTCAGCGTGGGGTTGCGCTGCAGCATCCCCAGGGGCAGGTACCAGCTCAGCCACGTCGTCAGCTCGGCGTGCTCCGGCACGAGGCTCTCGATTACGAAGCAGCTCTCCTCCGGGTCCAGCCCCACCGCCAGCCAGTCCAGCGCCACCTGCCAGACCGACTCGCGCACGCGCTCGAAGTCGTCCGCGTAGTCCGAGACCTGGTAGTCCGCGATCAGGAAGTGGCAGTCGTACTCCCGTTGCAGGCGGACCCAGTTCTCGAGCGCCCCGGCATAGTGGCCCAGGTGCAGCGCCCCGGTCGGACGAATGCCGGTCAGGATTCGCTTCCGCTCGCTCATCGGTTCCCCCTGTCTCGTGCGGTGGCTGTGGGCGCCCTCAGGCGGCCGCCGTCTCGTAGCAGCCGTCGAGGAACCCCAGCAGCCGCTCGCTCGCCCGCTCCGCCGCCGCGACGACGGCCTCGCCGTCCTCGCACAGCTCCTCGATCGCCGCCAGCTCCGAGCCCGAGTGGGCCACGTCGGAGACGAGGTGCACGGAGAAGAACTCGAACTGCCCGGGCAGCAGGTCGTAGTGCTCCGTGAGCCCCTTGATCTTCTCCCAGGCCACGCCCGGCACCTGCGACTCGTAGGCGTAGAGCGCCGCCAGCGCTTCCGCCACCGGTGCGTTCGCCGAGACGTCCGCGAAGTGCGCGATCAGCGCCGCCGTCTGCGGGTGCGGCTCCGCCCCCTCGACTTCCTCGCGGGAGACGCCCAGCGCCGCCGCGAACTCCAGCCAGAGCGCGGGATGGTTCCGCTCGCCGTGCTCCTCGTCCCAGAGGTTTTCCAGCAGGAGCTGCCGGACTCCCGGCGACTCCGTGCGCGCGTGGATCGCGCTCAGGAAGCGCGGAAACGCCCGCTCGAAGTGGTAGTACTGGCGCGCATAGTCCTGCAGGCGCTCCTTCTCCAGCGTGCCTGCGCTCCACGCCTGGTAGAAGGGGTGCGCCAGCAGCGACCGCTCCGCGATCGCCTCCCGCAGCCGCGCCCCCAGCGCCGTGCCCGTGTCCGTCATCGTCATCTCCGACCCTCCTCGGTCTGTTTGCACAAGTCCTGGGTCTTCCCGGGGCCGCCACGTTCCCCCTTCGCGGCGGTGGACGCGCCGCGCGGGACGAGGCCGGCGGCCCAGAAAAAAAACCCGCCGTCCCAAAGGACGGGGGTTCCCGCGGTGCCACCTTCATTCCCCGGCGCGACACGCCGGAGCGCTCAGCGGGCGCCTCTCCGTTGCCGGACGCAGCGCCCGGGGCCGCTAACGGGGCCCATTCCGCCCCCGCCTACCCACCGTTTCCGGCTTCGGCGAGGGAGCTCCCGGGTCCATTCGCCGCTCGCGTGCCTGCCGGGCTTCCACCGTTCCCGGTTCGCTGCAAGGCCGCCTGAGCGGGTACTCCTCCCGATCGACGCTTCTTCGATTCGATTGTCCTTCGAGCCTAGGTGCGCGCGCCGAAGCGGTCAATACGCGAAGCGCCCCGCTACTCCCCCGGCAGGAACTGAGTGAGCGCCGCCATCGCGTCCGGCTCGGTCAGCAGCGGCGGGTGGGCCGCTCCCGAAACCTCCACGACGCGCGCGTCCGCGTGCTCGCGACCCATCTTCGCCGCCGTCTCCCGGCTCAGGATGTCGCTGTGCTCCCCGCGCAGCACGAGGATGGGGCACTTGATCGACGTGTACCGCCGCCAGAGCTCCTCCTGCTCGGGCACGCCCATGCCCACATGGCGCGCCGCCGGGTCCATCTTCCAGACGTAGAGCCCGCTGTCGCTCAGGCGCACGTTCCAGCGGGCGTAGTCGGCCACGCGGTCGTCCGAGAGCCGCGCCGCCGCCGGGAAATGCTCCTTGTAGTAGTCCACCACCGCCTTCAGGTTGGGGAAGGCCGTGGGTGTCGTATCCGTCCGGTCGCTGATGCGGCCGACGCCGCCGGTGTCCAGGTCCGGACCGATGTCGTTCATCACGAGCGCCGTCACGCGCTCGGGGTACGCCGCCGCGTAGGCCATCGCCACGCCGCCCCCCATCGCCGTCCCTACCACGGCGAACCGCTGCAGCCCCAGCGCCTCCCGCACCGCTTCCACGTCGGCCACGTACACATCCTGCGTGTACTCGTCGTGCGGCCCCCAGGCTGATTCGCCCCGGCCCCGGAAATCGAGCGCGAACACCTGGAAACGCTCCGCCAGGTCCGTCGCCACGCGGTCGAACATGCGCGCCTGCCCCACCAGGTTGTGCAGCAGGAGGACGCTCGGCGCCGTCGCTGCCCCACGGGCAATCAGGTGCTGCCGCAGCCCGTTTGCCTCGACGAAGATGTCCCGGACCCCGAACGCGCTCGTCATGGCTCGCCTCCTGTTGTCGCTCCTGCGATTGTACGGAATCCGGGAGCGCCGATATGGAAGCGGGCTTCCCGGCGTCTCAGAGCGGCTGCCGCCCCGCGTACCCCGTCTCCATCGGGTGCCAGTAGGCCAGTTCCGTCTCGCTCAGCTCGTAACAGAGCAGCACTACCACGCCGTCCCGCTCGTGCGGGAAGTCGATCAACCCGCGCGCCGGGTCCTTCAGCTGGATACCCCACTCGTCCAGCTGTGCCATGCACTCCCGCAGGGCCGCCTCGTGCCGCTCGCGGTCCTCCGCGCGCGCCGGGGCCGCCAGCGGATGGCCGTCCGCCATCGCCGCCCGCCGCTCCGCCTCCTCCTGGGCGCGCGCCCCCCGCGGCGTCGCGAATGCCTCGCGCAGCCGCTCCAGCACCGGCCGCACCCGTGGCAGCAGGGCCCGCGCTTCCTCCACGCTGAACAGCCGCACGTCAGACGAACAGGTGGAGCGGCATCTGCTCGGGAAGGACCGTCTCCCCCGACTCCACGGCCGTCAGCCCCGCCAGCTCCTCCTCCACCCCCGGCCCGATGATGACGTTCCGGCCCACGCTCATCCCGCCCGGAACGACCGCCCGCTTCCCCACGATCGAGATGCCGCAGTTCACGATGTCCGGCCGCGCCCGGTTCACCACCGACTCGTCCCCCGCTCCCACCGTCGCTCCTCGCCCCACCTCCACGTCCTTGTCCAGGATGGCGCGGTCGACCACCGCCCCGGAGCGGATCACGGCGTCGTGGCAGACGATCGAGTTCCGCACGACCGCCCCTTCTTCCACCACCACGCCCGGCGAGATGACCGAGCGTTCCACCACCCCGTCGATCTGCGCCCCCGGGCAGATGAGCGAGTCGCTCGGCGCCGCGTCCGCTCCGAACCGCGCCGGCACAACCGGCGGCATCGCCGACCGCAAGGGCGCCTCCTTGTGGGAGAGGTCCAGCGGCGGCCGCTTCTCGATCAGGTCCATGTTCGCTTGCCAGTACGCCTCGATCGTGCCCACGTCGCGCCAGTAGTCGAGGTACTGGTACCCGAACACCCGCAGCCGCTCGAAGGTGCGCGGCACGATGTCCCTGCCGAAGTCGTGCGAGCTCCTGTCCCCGAGGCTCGCGTCCTCCTGCAGCGCCTCGATGAGCACGTCCCGGTTAAAGCAGTAGATCCCCATCGAGACCCACGGCGACGCCGGATTCGCGGGTTTCTCCTGGAAGTCGACCACGCGTCCGCTCCCGTCCAGCTCCAGCACGCCGAACCGGTGCGCCTCCTCCAGCGGCACCGAGTACACCCCGATGGTCACGTCTGCCTGCCGCTGCCGGTGATAGGCCACCAGGTTCCGGTACGACATCAGGTAGACGTGGTCCGCCGACAGGATCAGGACCTCCTCCGCCTGCGACTGCGCGATCAGGTAGAGGTTCTGGTAGACCGCATCGGCCGTGCCCTGGTACCAGTCCATGTCCGCCCGCCCCAGGTACGGCTGCAGGATCTCCATGTGCCGGTCGGGCGTGTCGTAGCCCCAGGCCCGGCCCGACCCGATGTGGTTCACCAGCGACCGCGGCCGGTACTGGGTCAGCACCGCCACCTGCGCGATGTCGCTCGCCGCGCAGTTGCTCAGGGCGAAGTCCACGATCCGGTACTGCCCCCCGAAGACCACCGCCGGCTTCGCCCGCTGCTCCGAGAGCACCGAGAGCCGGTCGCCCTGGCCGCCCGCCAGGATCAGCGCCATCACGTCCTGCATGGCCGGCATTCTAAGCGCGCCCGCGAACGGACCTTGAGCGCCGAGCGGCTATGCTGGGGCGGTGAGGTCCTGCAGGGTCGCCCTCGCACAGGTCAACACCACCGTCGGCGATATCGATGGCAACTGCGCACGCATCCGCGAGGGCATCGCCGCCGCCCGCGAGGCCGGGGCGGTCATCGTCGCCTTCCCCGAGCTCGCCGTCACCGGCTACCCCCCCGAGGACCTCGTCCTCCGCCGCTCCTTCTGCGAAGCCTCCCGTGCCGCCGCCGCCGCCCTCGCCCCCGCGACCGCCGGCATCATCGCCGTCGTCGGCTTTGTCGATACCGCCGGCGGCGAGCCCTTTAACGCCGCCGCGGTCTTTGTCGACGGCCGGCGGGCCGACACCTACTACAAGCGCCTGTTGCCCAACTACGGCGTCTTCGACGAGGAACGCTACTTCGGGCGCGGGCTCACGACGCCCGTCTACCGCGCCGGCGACCTCGCCTTCGGGGTCAGCGTCTGCGAGGACATCTGGGATCCCGACGGGCCCGTTTCCGGCATGGCCCTCGGCGGCGCCGAGCTGTGCATCAACATCAACGCCTCCCCCTACCACCGCGGACGCGGCGCTGAGCGGGCCGCCATGCTCGCCACTCGCGCCGGCGACAACCGCATCGCGATCGCCTACGTCAACGCCGTCGGGGGGCAGGACGAGCTCGTCTTCGACGGTCACTCCATGGTGCTCGACCCTCGGGGCGAGGTCGTCGCCACCGGGCCCCAGTTCCGGGAGGAGCTCCTCGTCGTCGACCTCGAGCTCGACCGGGCCGCGGGTGTCGCCCGGCGCCCGGCGCCCAGTCCCGGCCCCGGCGACATCCGCGAGGTGGAGCTGGACTTCGCGCCCGACCTGACCGCGCCCGCCGACCCCGTCCGCCCCCACTCCCCTCCCCTGCCCGACGAGGCCGAGGTCTGGGAGGCGCTCGTCCTGGGCACCCGCGACTATCTCGCCAAGACGGGCTTCACGAAGGCCTACATCGGCCTCTCCGGCGGCATCGACTCGAGCGTTGTCGCCGCGGTCGCCGCCGACGCCCTCGGCCCCGGGAACGTGACCGGCGTCTCCATGCCCAGCCGCTACTCCAGCGATCACAGCGAGAGCGACGCCCACGCACTGGCCCGTAACCTCGGCATCGAGATCCTGACGATCCCCATCGAGCCCGCTCACGCGGCCATGCTCGAAATGCTCGCGGAACCCTTCGCCGGTACCGACCCCGGCCTCGCCGAGGAGAACCTCCAGTCGCGCCAGCGCGGCAACATCCTTATGACCCTCGCGAACAAGTTCGGCGCGCTCGTCCTCACCACCGGCAACAAGAGCGAGATGGCCACCGGCTACGCCACCCTCTACGGCGACATGGCCGGCGGCTTCGCCGTCCTCAAGGACGTGCCCAAGACGCTCACTTACGACATCGCCCGCTGGCGCAACACCGCCGCCGGCCACGACCTCATCCCCCGCAGTGTCCTCGAGAAGCCCCCCAGCGCCGAGCTCCGCCCGGACCAGCTCGACGCCGACTCCCTGCCCCCCTACGAGGTCCTGGACCCCATCCTCGGGGCCTACGTCGAGGACGACCGGAGCGGCCCCGAGATCGTCGCCATGGGCTTCGACGAAGGCACGGTTCGCCACGTCCTCGCCCTCGTCGACCGCAACGAATACAAGCGCCGCCAGTCCCCGCCGGGCGTCAAGATCACCCCCCGCGCCTTCGGCCGCGACCGCCGCCTCCCCATCGCCAACCGCTACCGCGACTGGTAGCGGTTACGACTCGTCCGCACACGGGATTCTGCTGCACAGGTCAGTCCAGAAGGCCGTGTGGGCCGCATCTCGGGCGCGTTGTTCCAGCTCTACGGCATCCCAGGTCACTCGGTTGAGTGCGTACTGCTCAAGCCGATCACGCAGGGTGACTTCGGCAGCCCATCTGGCAATGGCAGCCTCGAGGTAACGCGCCAGACGGGGGTCTTGTGTGGCAGGGTGGGAGCGCAAGGGGGTGAGTCGGTCGACCAGTGCTTGCGCGAGGTCGCGCTGTTCCCGGGCGATGGTGGCGAGAGCCTGCGAGGGCGGGGACTCGCTGCTGGCATTCCACTCGTCAGTCAGGGTGCTGATTGCGTTGGTCGTCGGACGCCAGTCTCCAATGAGGTCGATGAACTCCCACTCCGATGCCTCCGCCGCTGAGTCTTCTGCTGCTGCCTTTGCCTGTGCCGCTTCCGTGCAGCGGTCCTGCGTGTTCGTGTATCCCTGCAGCAGCCAGAGGTCGCACCGGGCCTGGGTGTAGGACGCCCATGCGGCGGCGCGTTCGGCTTGACTGCGCGCGACGGCCCCCCAGGTCGCGGTGTCGAGAGCGTAGGACTCGAGAGTGGAGTTCACAGCCGTGCTGGAGGACCAGTAGTCGATCGCGCCTTCCAGGTATTGATTCGCGGCTTCGTTGACGGTGGCGGGGTCGTCACGGAGCCCCGTGAGCGTGGTCACCATCGCCTGGGACAGGTCGCGCCGCTTCCTTGCGTTCTCGGCGAGCCTCTCCGACGGAGGGCTCTCGTAGTCGTTGATGATGTCCCACTGCTCGGTGAGGCTATTGAGGGCGGTGATGGTTGATCCCCAGTCCTGGGAGATGCTGTTGACGAGCTCGTTGATGTCCCAGAACGTCGGCTCGCCGGACTCCGTCGAAGGGGAACTCTCGGCTGGCGGTGGGGACTGTCCTGTACGGATGCGCTGTAGCAGTCGGGCAAGGGAAGGCTCGGCCACGGCGAAGTGCAGCCCTTCCGAGCCGCGCTCGCCTACAACGCTATAGCTCATGACCCCCGCCACCCGGCCACACGCGTCCACCAGCGGACCGCCGCTGTTCCCGGGGCTCACGGCCGAGTCCGTCTGAATGAACGAGACTCCTTGCTGGGTGAACATCCGTGAAACGATGCCACGAGTAATCGAGGCCTCCTCGCCCCCGCCAAGACCCTCGGGGTATCCGATTACGGCGACCGCAGCGCCGGGGGCAAGTGGTTCGGCCCACTCAAGTGCGGCGAGGCCCGGCGCAGACGCCGAGAGGATTGCCACGTCGCCGCTTTCGAAGGGGTAGTACCCCACGATCCGTGCCGACACGTCGACGTGTGCATTGCGCAGAGTGATCCAGGAGGGGTCGTGGTCAATGACGTGCCCGGCCGTCACGAACTCCGAGTCTCCGATGTAGAAGGCGCTGCCAATGTTGAAGGTGTTGGCCTCGTCGCCCGGTGTCACCACCTGCACCGTGCTGGCGATGACTCGTGCCGCCATGGCTTCGTCGATCACGCACGACGTGCGGTCCGGTGGGGCCACGGAGTCGGGCAGGTCCGGCAGCGGCACGTCGACGAGCACGGCGTTGCTCTGGTGGAATCTCCCCGAACTGCTGAGCGCCAACAGGTCGAGGGCCGTGTTCTCGGTGCGCCACGTCCCGCCCTCGGGGCGCGTGCTCAAGTAGAGCAAGGAAGGATTCGAGACGCGGCGCCAGACGGTCACCTCGACCGTCGCCGTCTCACCGCCGCCGAGCGGAACCGCGACGAGCACTGCGTTGCTCTGGCGGAATCTCCCGGAACTGCTGAGCGCCGACATGTCGAGGGCCGTGTTCTCGGTGCGCCAGGTCCCGCCCTCGGGGCGCGTGCTCAGGTAGAGCAAGGACGGATTCGACACCCGGCGCCAGACCGTCACCTCGACGCCCGCGGTTCTGGGTTCGGATGGTCCCTGTGCGGCAGCGCTTCCCAGGGTGCTCAGTGCGAACACCGCCGAGACAAGGACGATGCCGAACAGTTGCGCGCGCCTCAACGCGGTGTTCCTGACGGTATAGGTGTAGTGTGATTTACCGAGCAAAAGTCTAGTCCCTACGAACAGTCAGGAGCGAACAGCCTCTAGCCCTCGAGCTTCGCCGCCAGCGCCTCGCTCGCCACCCCCAGCGCCTCGTAGAACGCCGGGTTCACCTCCCCCGACGCGATCATCCCCCGCGCGATGACCAGGGCGTCGATCGTCGTGCCTCCCTCCCGCCGCAGCGCGCCCGCGGTCATGTTCAGCGCCTGGCGCAGGTTCGGGGCCGGCATCACCCGGTCCGAGAGCGGCGTGCTCCCCTCTCCGTGGACCTCCCGCAGCGCGTTCTCCAGCACGTGCGGCGCCGGCAGACCCGCCCGCCCCTCCTCCCGCAGCACGCTCAGCGCCCCCGCCAGCAGGAACTCCACCCCCTCGATCGCCACGTTCAGCGTCGCCGCCAGGCGCTCGCCCTCCGCCAGCGCCCGCTCCCCGTCCGCCGAGAGCCGTACGTCCGCCATCAGCCCGAGTTTACGACACCCCCGAAGGCTGAGGCCTTACCGCTCCCTGACCACCGGTCACTCGCCGCCGGCTGCTAGTCACCCACGGCCAGTCCCCGCCGCTCCGCGCTCGGGGCGAAGTCCAGCACCTCGAGCTCCATCCGCTCCCCCCGCCACTCACGGCTGAGCGAGTAGACGATGTCCAGCTCGTCGGCCGGCTCCATCTCCCCCTGGCGGAACGCGATCCCGGGCCACGTCGAGGCGCCCTCCCGCACCTTCAGCTTCAGGTGGCTCCCGTCCGCTCCCACGCGGCGCGCGTCGCGAAGCTCGACGTTGCGGCTCAGCAGCACCGGCCGGCGGTTCCCGTGGCCGCACGGCTCGAACTGCGTCAGCCCCCGGATCTCGACCCCCGAGAGGTCGCCCAGCGACGCCTCCGCGTCGATCGTGAGCGTCGGGCGCAGGTCTTCGGGCGATAGCTGCTCCGCCGCCGTGTTCACGATTCGCTCCCGGAAGAGGTCGAGGTGCTCGTTGCGAATCGTGAAGCCCGCCGCCGCCCGGTGGCCGCCGTGGCGCACCAGCAGCTCCGACTCCCTCCGGATCGCCCTGACGATGTCGAAGTCGCCGAAGGTGCGGGCGCTGGCACGGCTCGTCTCCGGTCCCTGCTCGTACACGATCGCCGGGCGGCTGCGCGACTCCACCAGCCGGCCCGCCACGATCCCGATGATGCCCGCGTGCATCCGCTCGCTGCCCACCATCGTCAGCGGGTCGTCGCTCGCCCCCAGCAGCTCCTCTGCCTCCAGCAGGCCCTGCTCGCACTCCTGCTGACGCTGGCGGTTGAGCGCGTCCAGCTCCTCCGCGATCGTCCGCGCCCGCAGCGCCGAGTCCGCGAGCAGCAGGTCGAGCGCCGTGCGGGCGTGCCGCATCCGGCCCGCCGCGTTCAGCCGCGGACCCAGCCCGAACCCGAGCGTCTCCGCCCGGATGCGGTCCGCGCTCGTGCCCGCGATCCCCGCCAGCGCCTCCACTCCCGGCCGCGGCGACGTCCGCATGTGTTTCAGCCCCGCCGCCACGATCGCGCGGTTCTCGTCCTCCAGCGGCGCCACGTCCACCACCGTCCCCAGCGCCACCAGGTCGAGGAAGTCGCCTTCCGGCAGCTCCCGCCCCAGCGATTCGTACAGCGCCTGCAGGAAGCGGTACGCGACGCCCACCGCCGCCAGCTCCGTGAACGGATAGGGCGACTCCTCCCGCTTCGGGTTGATGACGGCCAGGGCCTGGGGCATCTCCGGCGGCACCGTGTGGTGGTCGAGCACGATGGCGTCCAGCCCGAGGCTGTTCGCGTGCGCGATCTCCGCCACCGAGCTCGTCCCGCAGTCCGCGCTGATGAGCAGCGACGCTCCCTGCTCCCGCAGCAGGTCGACTGCTCCCACGTTCAGCCCGTACCCCTCGCTGAACCGGTCCGGCAGGTACGGGATCGTCGTCGCCCCCAGCCGCTCCAGGGCCAGCTTCAGCAGCGCGATCGAGGTTACCCCGTCGACGTCGAAGTCCCCGAACAGCGCGATCGTCTCGTGCGCCTCGATCGCCTCCCGCGTCCGGCGCATGGCGGGCTCGATGCCCGGCAGCAGGAGCGGGTCGTGCCTGGCTTCCAGGTATGGCTTGTAGAAGCGCTCCGCTGCCCCGCGCGTGGTGATGCCGCGGGCCGCCAGCACCGTGCCCACGACCGGTGGGAGGTTGGGGAGCCGTTCCTGGTGCGCGAACGCGCGGCGCAGCTTCCAGCGCGCCGCCGTCGTCATGCCGGGCGCGCTGGCTGCCGGAAGACGAGCGAGCTGTTGTGTCCCCCGAACCCGAACGCGTTCGTCATGACCGCGCGCAGCGGCGCCGAGCGCGCCGTGTTCGGGACGTAGTCGAGGTCGCAGTCCGGGTCGGGCGTCTCGTAGTTGATCGTCGGCGGGATGGCGCTGTGCTGGAGTGCGAGGATCGAGATCCCCGCCTCCACCGCGCCCGCCGCCCCCAGCAGGTGCCCGATCGCCGACTTCGTCGAGCTCATCGGCAGCGTGTAGGCGTACTCCCCGAAGACGCGCTTCGCCGCCAGCGTTTCGAACTTGTCGTTCAGCGGCGTCGAGGTGCCGTGCGCGTTCAGGTAGTCGATGTCGTCCGGCGAGGCGCCCGCGTCCTCGAGCGCTGCCTGCATCGCCAGCACCGCTCCCTCCGCGTCCTCGGCCGGCTGCGTCACGTGGAAGGCATCGCTCGTGGCTCCGTAGCCCGCCAGCTCGGCGAGCACCGGGGCGCCCCGCGCGAGCGCGTGTTCCTCCGCCTCCAGCAGCAGCACGCCCGCCCCCTCCCCGATGACGAAGCCGTCCCGGTTCAGGTCGAACGGCCGCGAGGCGGTCTCCGGATCCCTCGATTCCGTCAGCGCCTTGGCCGCGGCGAAGCCCGCGACGATCAGCGGCGAGATGGCCGCTTCCGAGCCGCCCGCCACCGCCACGTCCACGTCTCCCCGCCGGATCATCGCCGCCCCGACCCCGATCGCGTCCGCCCCGCTCGCGCAGGCGCTCGTCACCGAGAAATTGGCGGCCTTCGCCCCCAGCCGGATGCTGAGCTGGCCCGAGGCCATGTCCGGCAGCACCTGCGTCATCACGAATGGGCTCACCCGTCCCGGACCGCGCTCGCGCAGGACTTCCGCCTCGCGCGCCAGCGACAGCACGCCCCCGACGGCCGTGCCGATGATGGTCGCCACCCGGTGGCCGTCGTCGCCGGGGACCTCATACTGCGCGTGCCGCAGCGCTTCGTCCGCGGCCACGAAGGCGAACTGCATGAAGCGGTCGGCGCGGCGCGCTTCCTTCCGGTCGAGGAACGCCGTCGGGTCGAAGTCGCTGACCTCCGCCCCCACCACGTCCCCGAAGCGCTCGTCGGAAAAGGCTTCGATTAACCCGATGCCCGAGCGCCCGGCGAGCAGCCCCTCCCACGTTGCCTGCGCATCAAGCCCGAGGGGTGTGACCATGCCCAGACCGGTAACAACAACGCGCCTGCTCATGCCTGCCCCGTCGAGGCGCGAGTATACATCAGGGTGTAGCGACCTCCCGGACAACGCCTGGCAGGCGAGCCGCGATCTCCCCCGCCAGCAGACCGCTGTCGCCGTACTCGGCGCGGAGCGCCTCGCCCACCGCCGCGTGCAGGTAGACCCCCAGGCTGGCCGCGTCGAAGGAGTCCAGCCCCTGCCCCAGGTAGGCGCCGATCATCCCCGCCAGCACGTCCCCGCTCCCCGCCGTTGCCAGCAGCGGGTTCGCGAAGGGCGAGATGCGCGCGCGCCCAGCCGCATCCGCCACCACCGTGTGCGCCCCCTTCAGCACGACCACGCAGCCGTACCGCCCCGCCGCCTCCCGCGCCGCCCCCACGCGGTTGTTCTGGACCTCCGCCACGCCCGACCCCAGCAGCCGCGCCATCTCCCCCGGATGGGGCGTCAGCACGGCGCTCGCGGGCGTGCGCTCCGCCCCGTCCTCCAGCGCCGCCAGCGCGTTCAGGGCGTCCGCGTCGACCACGACCCGCCCCCCGATGTCTTCCGCCGCGTCCGGCAGCAACGCCCAGACGAGCGCGCGTGTCTCACCGGTGTGTCCCAGCCCCGGCCCCACCACCCCGGCGTCGAAGGCGGGCCACTCCCGCCGCAGCGCCACCGCCGCCTCCCCCGTGAGTCCCCCGTCATCGGCCGCCTCCTGCGGGAGCCACGTCGCCTCCGCCGCCCCCGCCCCGATGGAGGCGATGATTGGCTCCGGGCACGCGATCGTCACGAGCCCCGCCCCCGCCCGGTAGGCGGCCGTCGCGGCCAGCGCCGGCGCCCCCCGGTAGCGCGAGCACCCCCCTGCCACCAGCACCCTGCCGAAGGTCCCCTTGTTCGCGTCCTCGGGCCGCGCCGGCAGCGCCTCGCGCACCCACCGAGAGGTGATCAGCTCCAGCGAAGCCGCCTCCATCGCTTCCGGCGGAATGCCGATGTCGACGACCTGCACGCGGCCCACCACCCCGCTCCCCATCGCCTGGTACATCCCCACCTTCGGCAGCCCGAACGTCACCGTCACGTCCGCCGGCACGGTCAGCGCATCGACCCCGCCCCCGTCGGCGTCCAGCCCGGTGGGCAGGTCGATCGCCAGGACCTTCGGCGCGGGCGAGGCCCGGAGCGCCCCGGCCAGCGCCGCCAGCGCCACCCCGATTGGCTCGCCCGTCTCCAGCGGTCGCGCCTTCCCCACCCCCAGCAGCGCGTCCATCACGAGGTCGGCGTCCGCCATCCGCGCCAGCGCCGCGGGCACATCGTCCCCCTCGACCACGACCAGCTCCCGCGCCGTCAGCTCCGCCAGGTTCGAATCCTCGACCCGGCCCCGGGGTGCCACCACCGTCACTTCCGCTCCCCAGTCGTACAGGTGCCGGGCCGCCACGAGCCCGTCCCCGCCGTTGTTCCCGGGCCCCGCCAGCACCACGATCTGCCGTCCCTCGAGCGTCCCCAGCAGCATCCACGCTTCCTGCGCCGAGGCGAGCCCCGCCTCCTCCATCAACTGCGCCTCGGTCGCGCCCGCCTCGATGGCGGCGCGTTCCATCGCGCGCATCTCCTCGACCGTTACCAGCTTCACGTGGACTCCTCCTGTCCCCTCATCGCAGCCCCTCCTCGCGGACGAGGCGCTGCGCCGCCTCGCCCATGCGTGGCGTGTCCTCCGCCTCGGTCAGCGCCCGTTCCCCCACGACCGAGGCCATGGCGAACTCCTTGGAGTGCGTCAGGCTGATGTCGAGGCCGCGCAGCTCGATGCGCTCCGCCCGCCCCGCCCCCCGGCGGTAGAGGAACACGAGCGGCTTCCCCCGCCGGTTGGGCAGCACCTCGATGTCGCGCCACCCGACCCCGCGCACGCCCGTGCCCAGCGCCTTCATCACCGCTTCCTTGGCGGCGAAGCGGGCCGCCAGCTCGGGCACGCGACCGCGGCAGTGGCGCACCTCGTCCTCGGTGAACACGCGCCGCAGGAAGCGCTCCCCGTGCCGGTCGAGCACCTTCCGCACCCGTGCGATCTCGATGATGTCGATGCCGTGGGCGAACTTCCGCGCCATCACGCGATCCTAGCCCCTCGCCTTCCCCCACGCCCGGAACGTACCCTTGCCCCGTGACCGCCGCCATCATCGACGGACGCGCCATCGCCGCCGACCTCCGCGCCGACCTCGCCGGCGAGGTCGGCGAGCTGAGCGCCCGTGGTGTCACGCCCGGCCTCGCCGCCGTCCTCGTCGGCGACGACCCCGGCTCGGTCAGCTACGTCACCGCCAAGGCCGAGGCCTGCGCCGAGATCGGCATCTTCTCCGAGACCTTCCGCCTTCCCGCCGACATCCCCCGGGAAGCCCTGCTCGAGCGCATCGCCGCCCTCAACGCCGACGACCGCTTCCACGCCATCCTCCAGCAGCTCCCCCTGCCCCCGCACATCGATGAGCGCGTCATCCTCGACTCCATCGCCCCCGCGAAGGACGTCGACGGCCTCCACCCGGCCAACCTCGGCCGCCTCCTGCGCGGCGAGAGCGACGGCCCCATCCCCTGCACGCCTCACGGCGTTATGCACCTCCTCGCCACCTCCGGCGTCGACCCCGCCGGGAAACACGCCGTCGTCGTCGGGCGCTCGTCGCTGGTGGGCAGGCCGCTGGCAGTCCTCCTTTCCAACAAGGCCGCCGGGGCGAACGCGACCGTCACCCTCTGCCACACCGGCACCGCCGACCTCGCCGCCCACACCCGCACCGCCGACATCCTCGTCGTCGCCGCCGGCCGCCCCGGGACCGTCACCGCGGAGATGGTGAAGCCCGGCGCCACCGTCATCGATGTCGGCACGAACCGCATCGACGACGCCTCCCGCAAGCGCGGCTGGCGCCTGGTCGGCGATGTCGACTACGCGGGCGTCTCCGAGGTCGCCGGGCGCATCACCCGTGTCCCCGGCGGCGTCGGCCCCATGACCATCGCCATGCTCCTCGCCAACACCGTCCGCGCTGCCCGCGTCGCCGCCGCCGGATAGCTCCCCGCTGGCCCCTCACCCCGTTCCTTGGGACACTGAGACCCATGCACCAGCTCCTGACCCAGGCCCGAGAACTCCTCCTGCGCGTCTCCGACACGCTGGTGCGTCTTTGACCTCCCCCTGACGGAAGACCGACTCGCCGACCTCGAGGCCCGCTCCGCCGAGGCCTCCTTCTGGGACGACGCCGACAACGCCCGCGCCGTCATGCAGGAGATCGCCTCCCTGCGTGAGCGCGTCGAGACCTGGCGCGGAATCGAGCAGCGCGCCCGCGACCAGGCCGAGCTCATCGAGCTGGCCATCGAGGAGGAGGACGACTCCTTCGCCGGGCAGGCCGCCGCCGATCTGGCCGCCCTCGAGACCGAGCTGGAACGGCTCGAGTTCGAGCTCCAACTCTCGGGCGAGTACGACCACCGCGACGCCATCCTCGCGATCCACGCCGGCGCCGGCGGCACCGACGCCTCCGACTGGACCGAGACACTCCTGCGCATGTACCTGCGCTGGGCCGAGGCGCGCGGCTACACCACCGAGATCCTCGACACGGCTGAGGGCGAGGAGGCCGGGCTCAAGAGCGCCACCATCGAGGTGCGCGGTCCTCTCGCCTACGGCTACCTGGCCAGCGAGCGCGGCGTCCACCGCCTCGTCCGCCTCTCCCCCTTCGACGCCGCCCACGCGCGCCACACCAGCTTCGCCAAGGTCGAGGTCATGCCCGAGGTTGCCTCCACCAGCGAGGTCGAGGTCAACCCCGACGAGATCCGCGTCGATGTCTTCCGCGCGAGCGGCCACGGCGGCCAGAACGTCCAGAAGAACTCGACCGCCATCCGCATCACCCACCTCCCCACCGGCATCGTCGTGACCTGCCAGAACGAGCGCTCCCAGCACCGCAACCGCGCCAGCGCCATGAAGGTGCTCGAAGCCCGCCTGCTCGAGCGCGAGCTGCTCGCCCAGGAGGAGGAACGCGCCCGCCTCAAAGGTAAACATGTGGATATGGGCTGGGGAAACCAGATCCGAAGCTACGTCCTCCACCCCTATAAGATGGTCAAGGACCACCGCACCGAGTTCGAGACGAGCAACACCACCGCCGTGCTCGATGGAGACCTGGACGACTTGATGGAAGCCTACCTGCGCGCCGGCATGGGAGAAGAGGCGTGAGAGCTGCCCTCCTCCTGCCCGCGCTGGCCCTGCTCGCCGGCCTTGTCTTCGGCCTGCGCGCCCCGGCGCCGGCCCCCGCCCAGTCGCCCGAGTTCACCACCACCATCGTGAATGCGTTCCCCCAGTTCCTCCACTTCCGCCTTACCGGCGCCGCCCCCGCCGAGGTCACCGACGTCAGCCTGCGTTACCGCGTCGTCGGCTCCCCCTCCCTCGCCCGCGCCAAGCCCGAGGCCTTCCTCCCCGCCACCGACCTCGACGTCGAGACTCGTGTGTCCACCGGCACCCTCGGCTTCGTCCCCGTCGGCAGCGAGTTCGTCTACCACTGGGAACTCGTCCTCGAAGACGGCGCGGTGCTCGAGACCGGGGAGGAGCGCTACGTCTACCTCCCGCCCGAAGAGGACTGGCAGAGCGTCCACAACGACTTCATGCGCGTCTACTTCCACGGCGGCCGCGAGTCCATCGCGCTCCGCTACCTGGAGGCGGCCGAGCGCACCTACGAGCGTATGGGAAGGATGCTCCAGACGGAGCTCAGGGTCGTACCCGTGGTCACGGTCCTCTTCGCCTCCGAGGCCGACCTCGAGGAGGCCCAGCCCTTCCGCAGCGAGGCCTACGACGCCGCGACCTTCCTCTGCGGCAGCCAGGTCGCGATCAACATCATCTTCGTTATCGATCGCAGTTGCGGAACCCGCGACCGCAGCGACACCCTCCGCCACGAGTTCACCCACATCCTTGTCGAGGAGGCTGGCGAGAGCGCCCTCGGCAAGGTGCCGTCGTGGCTCAACGAAGGAACCGCCGTCTACTCCCAGACCGAGCCCGGGCGGGGCTTCACCGACCCCTTCGAGGTCGCCCTCGCCGTCGACCGCCTCATCCCCTTCAGCGTCATGATCTCGGGGAATAACGACCCCAGCGACGTCGGTCTCTTCTACGGCCAGTCCTACCAGATGGTGCGCTTCCTCATCGACCAGGGCAGCCGGGACGACTTCGCCCGCCTCTTCGCCACCATCAAGGCGGGGAACCGTTTCGATCGCGCCATCGAGATCGTCTACGGCTGGACGATCCAGGAGTTCGAGGCCGAGTTCCGCGCCTTCCACGACCTCCCGCCCCGCGATCCCACCCCCGTTCGCGAGCAGCCCGCCTCCACGCCCGAGCCCACCCCCGCCCCGGAGCAGGCCGAGCCCGAACGCACTCCTGCCCCCACCGAGGCCCCCGAGCAGGTTGAGCCCGAGCCGACCGCCGCCGCGCCCGCCCCCCGCCAGTCCGCCGGCGACGGTGGCGGCCGCGACCTCAGCAACGTCGCCCTCGGCGCGATCGCCGGCGCGGCCGTCATCGCGCTCCTCGCCATCTTCGTCTTCCTGTTCTCGATCATGGTGGGGAACCGCGGTCAATCAGCTGCCCCCGCGACCGCAGCCGAGCCTCCGCCCGACGCGGAACCCTCCGGGCCGCTTGCCAGTTCCTCTCGCGAGCCGACGTTCGACGCGAGCTCGCGCTCCGAAGAACCGCCTCCTCCCGAGCCCGTGCCGGAACCCGAACCCGAGGAAGAGCCCGAGTTCGACGAGTGGGGCCCCCGCTCCGGCTAGCGGCTAGTCCTGTCCGACTTCGGAGAAGTTCGTAATGGCCACTTCACCCTCGGGGAATTCGGCCACGATCCGGAGTCGCCCACCAACGGCCTCGACATACGAGCGGAGGCTGGACACATAGATATCGGCCCGCTGCTCAAGCTTGGCAATGGCGGGCTGGGTGACGTGAAGCGTGTCCGCGAGGTCCTTCTGCGTTAGTGCTCTGGCACGTCGCAGTTCGTGCAGCGGCATCTCGGCCAGGAGACCGCGCTTGATGTCGTCAACCTGCTGCCGCCGCTCGGCGGTGAAGTCTCTCGTTAGTTCGCGGAAGGGATGGCGTCCACTCATTCGATAAGGCCCTCTTGCCGTAGTTCACGCAGATGCTCGTCGTAGAAGCCGTCTGCAACTGGAATGTACTGTCGATAGAAGCGGTCGTTTCCGGTCTTGTCTCCTCCGATGAGAAGGATGGCCATGCGCCTCGGGTCGAAGGCATAGAGAACTCGCAGGGGTCTGCCACTGCTCTGGGCTCGTAGTTCCCTCATGGAGCCATGGCGTGAACCCCGGACGTCGCTGGAGTACGGAAACGGGAGGCTTGGACCATGTTCCATCAGTAACTCAACCCTCGCTGTCAGCGCGTTCTGTTGACTCGCAGCGAGGGTCATCCACCACGCGCCTGGTCTGTGTACTCCACCTCCCAGGGCACGGCATCCAATATATGACTATTGAGGCATATGACTAGCCCTGCTCCGCCGCCTCCCGGTCCTGCTCGCGAAGGCCCTTCCCCACGATGAACCAGCGCTGGAGCGCGGTCGCGTTCGCCAGTACCGCCAGGATGATGATGACCACGGTGAGCCCGTTCGCCAGCAACCCGATGCCCAGCAGCACGACCCGCTCCTGGCGCCGGAAGAGCCCCTCGCGCGTGGTCACCCCCAGCGCCTCCCCCCGCGCCCGCACGTAGCTCACCGCGATGCTCCCGAAGAGGGCCGCGTACCCGAACCCCGCCTGCAGGTCCTCCCCGCGCTCCGCGAAGTACCAGATGCACGCCGCCAGCACGAGCGCCTCGCCGATGCGGTCCATCACGGCGTCCAGCAGCGCCCCGTACGGGGTCGCCTGCCCGGTCGCCCGCGCCACCGCCCCGTCGACGAAGTCCATGGCGCTGAAGCCGAGGAACACCGCCCCCGCGACCAGCAGCCGCTCCTCCGTAATCAGCCAGGCCGCCACCCCGCTCCCGCCCACCCCGGCGAGCGTGATCATGTTGGGCGTGATGCCGAGCCTGCCGATCCCCCGCCCGATGGCCTCGCTCGCCGCCGCCGGAATGCGCTCGGGCAGCAGCTTCGGCCCGCGCCCGCTCACGCCCCCGTCGGCTCCCGCTGCGTCGCCTGCGAGGCCTCGACCTGCCCCCGCTCGTACAGCAGCCGCTCGTAGTAGGCCATCACCCGGCGCGCCACGTTCTCCCAGCTGTAGTGCGCCGCCTGCGCCTGTCCCTGCTCCGCCAGCGCCTCCCGCAGGTCGCGGTCGCGACGCAGCCGCAGCACCGCCTCCGCCAGGGCGCGGTCGTCCTTGGGCGGCACGAGCAGCCCGTCGATCTCGTTCGTGATCACCCCCGCGAATCCCTCGATGTTGCTGGCCACGACGGGTACGCGCGCCGCCATCGCCTCCAGCAGCGCGATCCCCTGGCTCTCGTTGCCCGTCGCCGGCGAGCAGAAGGCGTGCGCGCTGTGATGGTAGCGCGGCAGCTCGCCGTAGGGCACGTTCGAGCGGAACACGACGTTCTCGTCCGCCCCCACGATCCGCTCGTACCGCCGGAAGCTCCCCGCTCCCACCACGATCAGGCGGCTCCGCGGTTCCGCCTCGCGGATGTGGCGGAACGCCCGCAGTGCGTACTTCAGGCCCTTGCGCTTCTCCGGGCGACCCACGAACAGCAGGTTGAAGCAGTCGTCGTCGAACTCCGGCAAGGGCGCGTGCTCGCCCGCGAAGTGCCCGAAGTCGATGCCGTTCGGGATCAGGTTGAAGTACCCGGGGAAGTACCGCCCCACGAGCCGAGCCGCCGCCGGCGAGACCGCGATCTTGCCGTCCAGCCTCCGGAACCAGCGTCGGATCAGCGGGCGCGTGTATCCGTAGAAGCGGTTGCCGCCCTCTTTCGCCGCGTGGAACGTGCCCACGTTCGCCGCCTGCGAGTGGCGCAGCACCTGGTACGGCAGCAGCGGCATCAGGGGCTCGTGCAGGTGCACGACCTCGAACGCCCCGTCCTCCAGCAGGCTCTCGATCGCGCGCCCCTTCCAGGTGAAGCTGATGCGCGCCATCGATCCGCTCGCCGGCACCGCCCGCGGACGGCCCATCACCACGCAATCCTCCTCCGCACCCTCCGGGTCCGAGGCCGGCGCCAGGATCGTGACCTCGTGCCCCCACTGCCGGAACTTCGTCCCCAGCTGGCCGATGTGGCGGTTCACGCCGCTCGGAACGGACCAGTCGTACGGCGATACCAGCGCGATTCTCATCGTCCGCTCACCCACGTGCCTCGACGCACCATCTTACGGGGCGTTGCCGAGAACCCCCATGCCAGCCCCAGCAGCGACTGGCCCAGCCCGATCTCTCGCAGCGACGGCGGCCGCGAGTGCCCCTCCCGCACCGCCCCCGCCGCCAGCGCCGCGTGCAGTTCCTCCGCCGTGCTTCCCTCGAACTCGGTCCAGCCCGTTCCCAGCTGGGGAAGGTGGTGGCAGTCGCTCCCCCCGCAGACCGGCAGCTTCCAGCGTGCGTTGTTGCGCTCCGCCGTCTGGCGTGCCGTCACCCGCCCCGCCGGGCTCAGGTTGGCCTCGATCGCGTCGAACGTGACCCCCTCTTCCCCCCGGGCCACCACCCGATCGATCGTGCGGCGGCTCAGCGAGCGTGTCAGCCAGCTCATCGGGTGGGCCGCAATCGCGATTCCCCCCTGCGCGTGGATCGCCTCGATCGTCGCCTCCACCGACCGGAAGATGGGAGGGGTGCGCTCGATGAAGAGCGCCAGCAGGTGCCCGTGCCGCGTGGTGATCTCCGCGCCGGGCACAACCTGGACGCGCAGCCCCCGCTTCGCCGCCAGCTCCCGCGCCTCCAGACCGCCCCGTACGTCTTCGTGGTCCGTAATCGCGATCACGTCCAGTTCGCCCAGCCGCTCGGCCCGCTCCAGCACCGTCTCGACGGACGCCATCCCGTCGGAGATGCGGGTGTGGATGTGCAGGTCGGCCCTACCCACAGGCGTGTACCTCCCAGAAGTCCTCCAGGACCGTCCATTGTCCGGGGTCGCGCCGCAGGTGTGCGCCGAACAGGTCCGCCCAGCGCTGCGCCGCTGCCGCGATCGCCTCCTCCCGGTCCCCCTCCGACGGCACCGTGAACGGTTCCTCGATCCACACCGTCTGGTCGTACGTACCCCGCCGCGAGAAGAACAGCGGCACCACGGTTGCCCCCGATCGGCGCGCCAGCTCCCAGGGCCCCCGCGGGAGCCGCACCCGCCGCCCCAGGAGTGTCGTGCAGATGCCCCCGCCGCCCAGGTCGCGATCCGCCAGCAGCGTCACCATCCCACCCGCCCGCAGCTCGCGCAGAGCTTCCCGCGTGCCGGCCAGGTCGACCTCCACCACGCGCCCCCCGGCGATCTCCCGCAGCCGCGCCATCTCCCGCCCCAGCGCGGGCGGCTGCAGCGCCTCCACCAGCTCCACCCACCTCCGCCCTCGCTGGGCGACGGCTATGAGCGCCAGCTCCGGGTTCCCCGTGTGCGCGCTCGCCACGATCAGGGGTCCCGGTTCGAACAGCGCGGGCACGTGCTCCTCCCCCACGACCTGCAGGTGGTCGCGCTCGTAGCGAGCGTGGTCGCGGTAGCCCAGTGTCGCGAGGTCGACGTGGTACTTCGCGGCGTTCTGGAACGCCCGGCGGGCGGCCTCCCGCGCCCGCTCCCGGTCCCCGTCGCAGGCCGGCAGCAGGTTCTCCTCGAGCCGCACCCGCGCGTTCACCCGCAGCGTCCACATCACCCACGCGGCGGCTCGCGCCAGCGCATACGCCGGCCGCGGGAAACGGCCGGCGACCGGCACGCCCGCCCTGAGAGCGGTCAGGGTCAGGGTCCCTTCAGAGGTTCGTCCGAGGCGTGTGCTTCCCAAAACTCGCGGAACATATACCACTGATCGGGGTACCGGCGGACGAAGGCCTCGTGCGCCGTCATGATCGCCTGCGTCAGCGCCTGCACGTCGTGGGCGTTGTTTCCGCTTGGTTCGAAGTCCAGGTCGAAGTTCGAAAGCACGTCGATGCGCCCTGCCCCTCGCCGCGGGAACGCCACCGCCCCGACGGCCGCCCCCGTGTGCAGCGCCAGCCGCGCCGGCCCCGCCGGCACCTCCACCACCTCGCCGAAGAAGCGCACGCGCACGCCCCCCTCGCTCAGCGGCCGGTCGATCAGTGTGGCCACCATCTCGTTCCGTCGCAGGGATCGCACCAGCGAGGGCCCCACCTTCTCCATCTTCACGAGCCGCACCCCGAGTGCCTCCCGCCCCCCCACGACGAGTTCGTCCAGCCTCGGATTCCCGAACGTCTCCCCCACCACCGTGAGCGAATACCCGCGCGCCGCCGCGATCGTCGCTCCGAGGTCCCAGTTGCCGAAGTGCATCGGCGCGACCACCGCCCCCCGTCCCCGTGCCAGCCCCCGGTCGAGCCCCTCGAATCCCGGTGTCTCCACCCCGACCGCCAGTCGCTCCGCCGGCGAGAGGTTCCCGCTCGCCGCGAACTCGACCATGTAGCGCAGGTAGTTCGCCAGCGACGCCCGCGCGACCCGCCGGCGCTCCCGCGCCGGCGCATCGGGAAGGACGCGCTCGTAGTTCCGCGCCATCGTCTGCCGGGCCTGCGGCCAGCAGTAGTACATGACGCTGCCCACGAGCCCCGCGATCGCGCAGAGCACCGGCAGGGGAATCACGCGCGTCGCCGCCAGGAGCGCTCGCCACCCCGCGTACGCGAGGGTTCCCGCTCCCCCGGCCTCGACGGCTACGCCTCCGCGATAAACGACTCGACCATGTCACGCGCCTCGTCGTCGTGATACTGCACCGGCGGCGACTTCATGAAGTACGCGCTCGGCGCCAGCA
>JAJDYW010000044.1 GCA_022824925.1 Dehalococcoidia bacterium
GCGCGCTGGTATCTCCGCACCTACCGCGACACCTGGGCCGCCTTCGTCTCCGCCGATGTCGCCGAGAAGGTGGACGCCGCCCTCGAGGATGGCCGTTGAGGACTCCAGCCGAGAGCGCCGCCCATCCCTGCGAAGCGGGACCCTCGCCTGCAGGGTCCGCCGTGACTCGGGCAGGCGCCCTCGCGGGAAAGCCGCCGCTTCCCGATGGGGCGGCGTAACCGCAACAGGAGCGCGGCATGAGCGTGCGTCGCTGTGAGGCTCCCGGCTGCGAGAACACATCGGCGGGTCGTCGCCCCAGCGCACGTAGGTGTTCGCCGACCTGCTCCAACCGGGTGTCCGCCCGCCGCAGCCAGCGCAAGCGCCGCCACCACGGGCGTGCCTGTGATCCCATGCTGGACCCCCACCGGCACCTGGCCAGAGGCGGCGTGGAGTGATCGGGCTGGGTATCGCCAAGTGGCTCTTGATCGCTCTGGGCTGTGCGATCGCGGTCGCCATCACCCTCGTCGTCGTCCTGGAAGTGCGAGGATAAATGGTCTCGATACCGCCCGGACCGGCGTTCGACCCGGCCGACCTGACCGGGCAATCTCCGGGCGACACCGTTCAGGCCAGCCGCTGGCCCTAGCGGGCGGGGCCGATCCGCAGGATCACGTCGCCCTCGGGCGGGCACTCGCCCCGGTTGTCGCAGTTGCTGGTCATCACGTAGAGCCACCCGTCCGCGTCGCTGACGATGGTCCGGAGACGGCCGTGGACGTGGTGCAGGTATACCTCGTGCGCGACGACGGTGTACGGGTCGTCCGCGTCGAACACCACGCGATGCAGGTGCCGGCCACCCGGCCCGTCGCTCAGCCCGACGGTCGTGAAGAGGAAGCTGCCGGTCCACTCCGGGATCAGGTCCCCCCGATAGAAGAGCGCGCCGGTCGGAGGCACCGGTTCCTCCCACGCCAGCACCGGGCTCACCAGTCCGTCCCGCGCGTCGCACCCCCAGACGCGGGGCCAGCCGAGGTTGTCGCCGGCGGTCACGACGTTCACTTCGTCAAACCCCCGCAGGTCTTGCCTCCCCAACTCGATTCCCGATGGACCGTGCTCCACCATCACGATGTGTTCGTCGTCGAACCAGTCGTAGCCCTGGGTGTTGCGGATGCCGCTGGCGAAGATGTAGCTGTCGGGGTCCGGGTTGTCCGGGGGGATGCCACCCTCGAGGTCCATCCTCAGCAGCTTCCCCGCCAGCGTGCCGGGGTCCTGCGCGTCCTCGGGCTCGTAGGCGCCGACGCCCACGTACAGCATCCCGTCCGGCCCGATCCGCATGCGGCCGCCCTGGTGGTGCAGTCCGGCGGGCAGATCGTCAAGGATCACCCGGTCGAAGGTCGCCGAGCGTCCGTCGGGGGCGAGCGCGTAGCGCTCGATGCGGCCGATCTGCACGCCGTCCTCGGTGTCGATGTTGTAGAAGAGGTAGAACTGGCGGTTGGCGGCGAACTCCGGGTGCAGGAGCACCCCCAGCAGCCCGCCCTCGGAACCGAGCAGGGGTATCCCGTAGAGGGGTGGGGGCATCGAGACGCCGAACTCGAGCACCGGATCGGGGACGACGTCGCCTCCCCGGATCAGGCGCAGGCGGCCGGGGCGCTCGGTGACCAGCAGGTCGCCGCCGGGAAGGACCGCCAGTCCCCAGGGAATCTCCAGGCCCTCGGCTACGACCTCCACGTGCAACGGCACCTCGCCCGGTGGGCCCGGCTCGCCCCGCACCAGCCGGCACTGTGCGGGGTTCGCGCTCGGCGGGGCTTGCACGTCATCCCCGACTCGCTCCTCCTGCTCCACGGTGACCCGATCGGCGGCCGCCGTCGGCTGCGTGGTCGGCCGGGGCGTAGCCGCTGGACTGGACGTTGCCGCGGGCGGCGGGGCCGGAGCGGCTCCGCCGTCGGAGCAGGCCGCGACCAGGCCGATCGCGATCAGGAGCACGGCCAGGACGGTCGGAGTCGGCGCGCTCGACCTTCCACGGGTGGCGATTCGGCCGCCGTTCCCTGAATGCTTCAAAGCAGGGCCCATACCTCTGAGCGTACCTCAAGCGCCCCTGCGCTGCCGGACGCTGTTCCTGAGCACGCCGGTATCGATAGTTGAGGGAGCCGGTGGTCGCGGGGCTGGCGGTGACGGTGAAGGTGGCCGAGCCGCCCGCCCCGGCGCCGCTGGCGGTTTGCGCTGCCAGCGGCGCCGGGCGAAGCGCGCGGGCCTCAGTTCAGCACTCTGATGCCCAGGAAGTCCCGCGCCTCGGCGAGCGCCTCCGCAGCCTGGGTATCCCCAAAGCCGGTCGCGGTGTTGATCGCACCTCGCATGTAGCTCGGCGCAAGCCACCCGGTATCCAGGCTGCTCGGCTGCCCCTTGAGCGCCTTCAGCACCTCTTCGATCCTCAGGTACAAGCCCCGGTGGGTGAGGGAATTGTGCTGCAGCTTCGCGTACTTGTCCCGGAGGGCCGTCACCTGCGCGGTGAGCTGCGTCCTCTCGGCCCTGACCTCCGGCGGGTCGTCGTTGTCCGCCACGCTGACCGCCGCCGATGCCGGGCGGCCCGCGCTGTAGCCGACGCCCGACTGCATCCTCACCGTTACGGAGCCGTTGGGTTCGTCCACGTCGTCGTCACTGGTGGAGACTGTGTAGGTGGTGGTTCCTCCGCTGACGGTGACCGTGGTTGGGCCGCTGGCGCCCCAGCTTCCACTCTCGCTCACGCCGATGTTGACGGTGATCGGGCTGGCGGGGGCGGGGCTGGCGGTGATGGTGAAGGAAGCCGAGCCGCCTTCGGTGATGCCAGCGCCACCGCTGATGGTGATCACCGGCGTTGCAGGCGGCGGGGGTGGCGTGTCGTCGTTGTCCGCCACGCTGACCGATGCCGACGATGGGCTTCCCACGGTGTAGCCGTTACCCGACTGCACCGCAGCCGTAACCGAGCCGTTGGGCTCATCCACGTTGTCGTTCGTCGTGGAGACCGTGTAGGTGGTCGTTCCCCCGCTGACGGTGACCGTGGTTGGGCCGCTGGCGCCCCAGCTGCCGCTCTCGCTCACGCCGATGTTGACGGTAATCGGGCTGGCGGGCGCGGGGTTGGCGGTGATCGTGAAGGTGGCCGTGCCGCCCTCCGTGATGCTCGATCCACCGCTGACGGTGATTACAGGTGTTGCCGGCGGCGGGACGTCGTTGTCGGCCACGTTGACGGACGCGGAGGACGGGCTCCCGACGGTGTAGCCGGTACCGCTCTGGATGGTCGCCGTGACCGAGCCGTTGGCCTCGTCGACGTTGTCGTTACTGGTGGCGATGGTGTAGGTGGTCGTCGCGGCACTGATGGTGACCGTCGATGCGCCGCTCGCGCCCCAGTTACCGCTCTCGCTCACACCCACGTTGACCGTAATCGGGCTTGCAGGCGCGGGGTTGGCGCTGATGGTGAACGTCGCCGAGCCACCCTCCGTGATGCCGCTGCCGCCACTTATCGTGATTACCGGTGTTGCGGGTGGCGGTGGCGTGACGCCGGTTTCGTCGTCTACTATCACCGCCTTCCACTGCTTGCTGCCGTCGGCCAGGCGCACCGTGGCGGTTTCCCGGTCGCCCGTGTACGCGTTGTCGTCCAGGAACCGGGCGTAGATGAATGACACCTTGTTGTCCTCGGTCCATTCCACACGGACGGCTTCTTCACCGCCAATGGTGAATACGTCGCTCTTCCAGATCTGACGGCCGCTGCCGCCCGGGTTGTCCAACTTGAGGCAGACGTACTTGCCGTTCTCAGGGATGCTGATAGTCCGCACTCCGCCCTGTTCGGTAATGGTCAGGGGCGTGTCCGTCAGGCTGGCATTGTTGCCGGTCTTCTTTGGTTGGCAGGTGTGGATGAGCGTCGGGGCCGGGTCGTCGTTGTCGGCCACACTTACCGACGCCGTGGACGCCGCGCCCACAGTATAGCCGTCGCCCGACTGCACCGTCGCTGTGACAGAACCGTTCGGTTCGTCAACGTCGTCGTCAGACGTTGTAACGGTGTAGGTAGTAGTTGCAGCGCTGACGTTGACCGTCGATGCGCCGCTGGCGCCGAAGCTGCCGGTCTCGCTCACACCGATATTGACTGTTATCGGAGCCGGCGGCGCCGGGTTGGCGCTAATCGTGAACGTCGCTGTGCCGCCCTCGGTGATGCCGCTGCCACCCGTGATGGTAATCTCAGGCGCGACCTGCGGCGTGGGGTCGTCGTTGTCGGCTACGTTGACAGTGGCGGAGCTGGGCGTTCCCACGGTGTAGTCCGTGCCGCTCTGGACGACGACCTCGATTGACCCGTCGGTCTCGTCAACGTCGTCGGCGGCGGTGGTTACGGTGTAGGTAGTAGTTGCGCCGCTGACCGCCACGGTAGTGGAGCCGGTGGCGCCCCAGTTGCCCGTCTCCACCAGGGCCACGTTGACCGTGATGGGACTGGCCGGGGCCGGTGTTGAGGTAATCGTGTAGCTGGCTGAGCCGCCCTCGGTGATGCCGCTGCCGCCGCTGATTGTTATCACAGGGACGTCGTTGTCGGCCACGTTGACCGATGCCGATGAGGGGCTGCCGACCGTGTAGCCGCTGCCCGACTGTACTGTGGCCGTTACCGACCCGTCGGCCTCGTCCACGTTGTCGTTGCTGGTGGTTACGGTGTAGGTGGTTGATGCGCCGCTGACGCTGACCGTGGTCGCTCCGGTGGCTCCGAAGCTGCCGGTCTCCGACACGCCCACGTTGACCGTGATCGGGCTGGTGGGCGCCGGGTTGGCGGTGATGGTGTAGCTGGCCGTGCCGCCCTCGGTAATGCCGGCGCCGCCGCTGATGGTGATCACCAGAGTTGGCGCAGGAGCAGCGTAGTAGGACTCCGCGTGGGCCAGGGCGTCGCCGATGGGTTCCCACCGCGACCAGCGGTAGACGGTGTACAGCTGCCGGGCCTCGCTGGAGGTATACGCCGGCCAGATGTAGTCCATGTAGTCCGGCTCGCCAAAGGCCTTCAGTACCCGCTTCCACCGGACATGGGCGCTGTCGTCGGCGTGGTTCTGGATGTACGTGTTCTTGATCTCGTTGATCAGGTCGGCGTACTTGACCAGTGGATTGTCCTTGGCCTTTTTGCCGTCCAGCGGACCGGCGTCATTGTCCAGGATTTCCACCGTAGACGTGTCGTAGCCGTCCTGGTCGACCACGTAGCCCTGGCCCGGGTTGATGGTGACCGTCACCTCGCCGTCGGGCTCATCCACGTTGTCGTCCGTGGTCAGATATTCAATCTCGGCGTAGCCCTCGTCGTCCGGGTCAAAGGTGACGGTCTGCGTGCTTTCCGTGATGCCGAAGTCGCCGAGCACGGTCGTGGTGACGCTGATGTCCAACGCTTCCGTCGGGATCGGGTCCTCCGCCGTGAACTCGAAGAAGACGTAGTGGCCCTCGTGGTCCTCGCCGTCGCGGATGCCGATGTAGCCTTCCACGGACACGTTGGGCCACGGATCGCTCTCCGTCAGTTCAACCGTCGCCGAGCCACGCTCGGGCCAGATCACGTAGTCGCCGCTCTGGTTGATGGTCGCCGTCACCGAGCTGTTGGCTATGCCGTCGGCGTCGTCGGTGGTGGTAATTGCCGGTAGAGTGACCCGCCCGCCGACCGGGATGGTCACCGTCTGCGTGCTGGTGGGGACGCCGATGTCGCCCTCCGAGCTGATGGTCACGCTCACGTCCAGGGGCGCCGGCAGCGTATCGCCGGGGAACAGCTTGGCCTGCAGCTGGAAGTAGACCGGCTCGCCCTCGTGGCCGCTCTGAAGTTCCGAGACCGCGATCTCGTACTGGTACACCTCGCCGTGCGTAATCATGCTGCCGTCGTCGGCCCCGCCGTCGCAGTCGCAGATGCCCACCTGGTCAAACGGCGGCGCGAAGAATTTGTCGTTGAGACGGCCGCCACTGAAGGGCTTGGATGCGTAGGAAATCTTGTAGTAGTTCGGATTGTTAGCGACGTCCCTGACCGTGAACACGTAGGGCTTGCCGCCTTCGGGCAGGGTATTGTGGTCGCTATCGGTCACGGCCACCTGGAGATTGCAGTCCGGCTCGTCGACGTTGTCGTTCACCGTGGGCACGGTGACGGTGATCTTGCTCTGGCCGACAGCGAATCGGGCAAACCCGTTGCGGTCGGTGAACGAGTCGATAACGTTGCCGACGCCGCCGATCTGGGTTTGGCTGCCGCCCTTGATGATCCCCTCGCAGCCGATGACCTTGTAGTACACCTTCATGTCAGGGGCAATGGAGGCCAGGGGGACGCCTGTATCGACGCCGCGCAACTCGATGTCGAACGCCACCGCTCTGCCTTCCGCCCTGTATTCGGTGGAATGGGGGGTGGTGTGGAGAACAGCGTTGCGGGTCACGGCGGCCTGGTGAAGCGCTACGGTCGTTGTATCGTCAGCGCCAAGGCCGCTGTCGGCGCCGTCCAGCACGAAGTAGGTCAGTTCGCGGCGGCCCGTGATGTACCTGCCCAGCTCGCCCGGCTTCTGCGAGCCGGCCATCAGGTGGATCGTCACCGGCCCGCTGTTGTTGTTGCCGCGCGGAGTGACAGGCAATGCGATGTCCACGTAGACCTGGTTGGCGGGCAGGGTGTAGGTGTCCGGTATGTACCTGGTGCCGCCCACGAACCTGTACTCGTCCACCACGTAGATGTTGAACGTGATGTCGTAGCCGACGCCGCGTTCGTTATACGGCCATTGCACGTGCTCCACCCGGAAGGTCAGCGGCGTGGTCTCCTTGGTGGCGTGCCAGTCCAGCTCGTGGGCGTCGTGGGGCTCCTCGTTGTAGTACAGGGCCTTGAGGCTGTCGTCGCCGTAGTTTTCCTTCACAGGAACCAGCGCGATGAAGGCCGCCGGCACCGGCCCGGTCGGGGCGGGCACGGGCACCCTGAACACCGGCGACAGGGCGTAGAACGAGTGATTCTGTGTCTTGTCGGTATTCCAGTGGGAGATCGGATTTCGGGAAGAGGCGCCGGTGCTGAATTGCCCGCGCCGCACGTCTGTGCCGGTGTTGCCGAGGGGGTTGCTGTGCTTGGTGCCGTCCTCATCGGTGCCGGTCCAGTGCCAGTCGTTGTCACCCTGGGTCCCGTCTTCTTTTCGTCTGTCCGTGGTGGCCCAGTTCTCCCAGTTGTCGGACCAGAAACCGGCGTAGTTGGCAGCGACGCGCGGCCCGTTCAGCCAGTAGATTGGATGGCCCGTCCCGGTCGTGCTCGTGTGGTCCCTGGCGTCCACCGAGGCGGTTGAGCCCACCACCTTGAACAGCGAACTGTAGGGCTGGATGGCGGTGTGCCCGGCGGCGGCGCGGACCTGCACGTAGGTGTCGTACACGGCGATGTCCGTGGACGTGGCGTCGCGCCGCGTTGAGGTCTGGAACAGCAGCCGGAACTTGTCGCCGGGGTTGAGGCCCGAGGGGGTCAGCGCCCAATTCTCGGGCACCGTGTAGGAGCCGTCGGCGTTGGCGGTAATACCAGGCACGCCGTTGATGCGGATCTTCTTGGACGGCTCGAACGTGGTCCAGCCGCCTGTGGAGCCTCTTCCTCGATAGCGGCTGTCGTCGGCAATGCTCCAACCCGGCGCGCCTCCGATGTCATCGTCGTCCGAATTCGTGTTGCGGACGCCGTTGTTGCCCAAAAGAACCGTAGTGCTGTCCACGTCAAGCACAAACCAGTAGGTCGTGTTCGCTGCAAGTTCGATGCCGTCGCCGGGCGCCGTGAACGTGTACGTTCGGTCCGAATCAGTAGAGACAAAGGCGGGATTCGTCAGCGTACCGACAATCGTGCCACTCGGATTTCCACCGGAATCGCTCTGGATGGTGGCCGTCAGCGCATTAGAAAGGTCAGCGCCATGCGCTGATCTCCCGAACTGCATGTCGACGCTGGACAGCGTGTAACTTGTGCTACTGCTGCCAGTTGTGAACGCCTGGGCGTGGTCGTTGCCCAGACCGCCCCAAGCGGCGTCGGGCTGCCCCAGGTTGCTGACGAGAACCTGCGTAGATTGGGCGGAGGCTTGTTCAGTAGGCGAGGCGAACAGCCCCGCCAGCAGCAGCGCGAGCCCCAGGAGGACGCCCCGTCTCACGAAAGCGCTTCCCCGCGAAAATCGGGGGGGGGGGGGGGGTAGCGTTTGGTGTGCTCATCAGGCGTTCCCGGCGGCTTCGCAGGGCGGCTCCCCAGGCGAGGAGACCGCACACAGACTCGGGATCAGAGTACCGGATGGCCGTGCCACACGCCATGTGTGGCGAGCTGGCCCAGGGTCCACAGGTCCACCCCCGGCAGCCGGCCCAGGTTTCAGGCGGGACCCGCGGCGGGTCCGTCAGCCCCGGAATGTGCTGGGCCGACCCCGCTCGCCCAGCGCCGGGATCGGCGGACACGACGAACGGCCACACACGTGGACGAAGGAGGGGGACAGCGCCGTGATTGGCGATATCCCCCGTGCCTCCGTCTCCACAGAGGCGACGATCAGGTGCGGAACGGAAGGAGTGCTGATGGCGGTCGCCGTCGCGCTCCCCGGGCGGGCGCCCGTCCCCTCCGCGTACCGTGCTGCGACGTTTTTCGCCGGGCGGTACGCCAGGATGATCAGCACGCTCCAAGCCATGAGGCGCACGACCAGAACCAGAGGCAAGGGCGCGGGATGACCAGCCCTGCGTAGCCCTACGCGTCGAAGATCGCGCCGACCTCGCACGCAAAGCCGGGCAACACCTCCAGGCCGTCGAGCCAATCGCCGTCCGCGAGCGTGGTGACAGCTCCGTCTGCCCGATACACATCCACCGTGCGGGTGTCCGGATGGACGACCCAGACCAGGCGAACCCCGTGGAGCAGCCACATCTGCGCCTTGTCGTGCACCTCGCGGCGGCTGTCGCTCGGGGAGACGATCTCCGCGACCAGGTCGGGCGCGACTTCGGCGTAGCCGGGGATATCGGCATCGAGGGGGATCTTCTCCGCCGACGTGAAGGCGATATCAGGTTCACGCACGGTGTCGGGGTCGCGCTCAAGCCAGACGCCGGAGTCCGAAGCAACGAGCCAGCCCAAGCGCCGGGGCTTCACGAAGTTCCCGAGTTCGATGCTGAGGTTCACGACGATCGCGCCGTGCCTGTGTCCTGCTGGCATGGTCTCGCAGAGCACCCCCCGGATCAGTTCACCGCGCACGCCCTCGCTGTAGAGCCGGAGCAGGTCCTCGGCGGTCAGTAGCCTGGTCTCAGTCGTCGTCATCGCTGATCGCTCCCGCGCCTCCCGATTCTACAACGCCTGCGCTTCCGCCCGCTCCAGATTCAGCGCCAGCAGCTCGGCGTCGCAGGCGGTGGGCGGCGGCGGATCGGTCGTGCCGGTGTTCTAGTCCGTGGTGTCGGTGTTCGCGTAGTAGGCGTAGGCGTAGGTCAACGCCTCGACGGTGCCGTCCCAGGCGGTGCTGCCGCCGGGACTGATGTGGTCGTAGATTCGTTGAGCGTCCGCCACCGTCGCCGCGGCTTGCGGGTAGTTGACGTACTCGGCGTGCCGCATCGCCTTCAGGAAGCGCTTGTTCCACGCGCCGGAGGCGCCGTCGCCGTGCTGGTGGTTGGCCGTGATCCGGTCATAGAACGACTGGACCAGGTCCGCGTACCTGACCAGCGGGAGCTCCGGCGGCTGGGTCTCCTGATTCTCGGGGGTCGATTCCAGGGCGGGCGCGTCGTCGTCCAAGACCGGCGCGGTCAGCGACGGCGCGGGCTCCGCGAGGAGCTGGAAGCTGACCGGGTTGCCCTCCTCGCCGCCGCTGCAGAACACGATCTCGGGTTCGGCGACGCCCAGCCGCGTCCAGCGTTCATCGACCTGCTCCGGACCGGGCGCGCTGCAGATGGAGAAGAGCGCCACGGCCACCCCGAACGTCACTGCCGCTCCGAGAACCACGAGGGTCGCAGTCCCGGTGTGTGTGAGCCCCAGCAAGCCACGTCCCCGGAGTCCTCTCATGGCCCGCAGTGCTTCTCGACGAGTTCCGCTCGCGTCACCGGTAGCTCGATCACCAGGTCCCTACGGTCCCGCTCCCCATCCGTGAACGGCTCCGCCCCCTCGCCGCGGGAGTCCCCGATTCCATCGGCATCGGCGACGAACCCATCCTCGCCCCATTCACCCGCGTAAACCCACTTCTCTAGCCCATCGTCGCGAGGACACTGCAACCAGACCGCGATCGTGTACCCGCTGCCCGGCGCCTGGATCTCGAACGCCCCTTGCTCATCCGTCTCCCCTGTCCCGGCAACCCACGCCTCCCCCTCAATCCTGACCACCGCGAAAACGTCCAGCCCTCCGGCGGGTTGACCGGCGGAGTCGACGACCGTTCCCGCGGCCCGCCACTCGAACGGGGGCGCCACCTCCAACCGGTGCGCCTCGAACGCCGCGTAGAAGCCCTCCAGTGGTATGTCGAAAGCCCGGTGGAAGGCCGTGTCGTGGCTTCCGAGTCGGAAGAACTCCAGGATGGCCTCTGGTCCTGCCCGTTCCACCAGCCACTCCGCGGCCAGGAACCCAATCTGGTGGAGATGGGCGTAGTACTCCGACTGGCTGAGATCTCCCCAGGTTGGAAACCCCTCCCCCATGCTCGACCAGACAAGTTGGGCTGCCTCGCGCCTCGTCTCTAGGGATCTCCGGCCCACCGCCTCGTCGACGAGAGCGCTCGCGTAGCCCGCCGACCCCTCGATCAGCCAGAACCTCTGGGGGATGCGCTCGAGGCGCCCGACGTGCCATTGGAGGGTGTGGAAGTACTCGTGCGCCACGGGGCCGCCGCGGGCCTTGACCTCATCCGGGCAATCCTGGAGCACGAGGAGCAGGGCGCGGCGGGGTGAGAGGCCGCCGCAGGTGAACCAGATCGGGGGGATGTCCGGCCGGTCAGCCGCAATCCGCTCGTTGAGCGTGTCCAGGTCGGTGCTCACAAACACCGTGAAGTCCGACGTCACCGCTCCGAAGTGTTCCGAGAGCACGACCTGCGCCACCCTCAGTTCGCGTCTGATCACCTCCTGCTCGTCAGCCGTGAACTCGCCCAGGAACACGAACTCCGCCTCGGGAACGCCCAGTTCCTCCCAGCGCTCGTCGAGTTGTTCTGTCTCGCTCGGGCTGCACGCAAGAACGAACCCGAGCACGGCCGCCAACGCGACTAGACTCGCGACTCCGCTACGGCTCAGAACCACGTCGTCTCCCCGCAAGCACCTCTCAATCCTCCCACCCCTTCGCGAGCAGCAACCAGCGGCATCGAGTCATTTGAAGCACGCTCAAGCGGGCGGATTGGACAAAATCAAGAACCCCCGCCCGCTCACTCGTCATCCCACCTTGGCTATGCAACAAGTGAACGCCGCGAGAGCAAGGGGGAGTACCACGCAGCTGCACGACGGGCCGGGCGAGGCTATTCCCCGGGGCGTTCCTCCGCCGCCTGCGGGCCGAAGACGGCGCTCACCGCGCAGGTGAAGCCCGGCAGCACGTCCAGCCCGTCGAGGCTGTCTTGCTCGCCGAGCGTCGCAGCATCGCCGTCCGTCTGGTACACATCCACCGTGCGCGTCTCGGGGTGCACAACCCAGACGAGGGGCACGCCGTGACTCAGCCACATGCGGGCCTTGTCGTGGACCTCGCGTCGGCTGTCGCTCGGCGATGAGATCTCGATGACCAAGTCAGGAGCTACCTCGGAATAGCCCGTCACCCTGACGCCGGGTGGCACCTTCGCCGCAGAGAAGAACCCCACATCCGGCTCGCGCACCGTGTCCGGGTCGCGCTCCAACCAGACGCCCGCATCTGAGGTCGTGATCCGTCCCAACTCTCGAGGTTTAACGAATTGACCGAGAGCAATGGTCAGGTTCGCCGCGATCTCACCGTGTTCCTGTCCTGTCGGCATGGTCTCGCAGAGCACCCCCCGGATCAGTTCGCCGCGCACGCCATCGCTGTCGAGCTGCAGCAGATCGGCGGCGGTCAGTAGCCTCGCTTCGGTCGTGGTCGTCATGTCCGCTCTCGCTTCCGCGCTTCTATCATACAGGAGCGGGCTTTGGCCTGAAGCAGGATGGTCGCCGTGAGCAAAGACCGGAAGCGTGAGCGCGAGTCGGCACGCAGGGAGGTAGGGGGCCTTTATGCTGGGACCAGCATGGGGAACAGTACGGCGGCTTGGTCAGTTTCGTTGGGCTCGCTGGCGCTCGACGAGGGCGACAGCTTCATCCAACTGATCGTCCGTAGTGGTCGCACCGGGGTCGATGATGAGGCCATGGACAGACGGCTGCTCCCGACGCCAGCGGGCGAGCGACATCTGCCGCGTAGAGCCGTCGGAGCGAAGCACGACGACCCGGACGCCGGGGAACTCCTCGGAATCGATCTTGCCATCTGCAACGAGCTTGAGGAAGCGTTCAACGAAGTCGCCGGCGTTCACGGTGGCGATCAGGCCTTTGGCTTGCAGAGCGCGAGTCGCATGGTTACATCCTCAAAGCTCTCAGTGCTCCCAATCCAGACCTTTTGGCGGATGTGGTCGATGGCATTGTGGGGTGGCTCCCTAAAGAGGTCGGGCACTCGTAAGTAGTGGAGATCACTGGGGTTGGGGTTGGGGCAGTTCATATGGGCGATCTTCCAGTGGGCGGATTCGGACCGCTCGCCACGCTTGTGGGCGCAAATCTCCCGGTAACGAATCTGCACGAAGGCATCGTCCCAGGCGACATCGCCTTTGCAGATGTCGCAGATTAGGCGCGGCGGGTGAGCGTCGCTTGAGGTGGTCATGGGCTACTTCTTCCTACCCTGAGCATACTGCGCACCGCGAGGTCTATCTAACTCGCCGCCTAAAGATTGGGGTCGCCGCTAAGAAGTACGTCCAAGCGTTACCAGCAACTGGAGGTCGTCGTCCAGGAAGCGCGGGAGGTGCTCGCCGAGCGCCGCGTGCTCCTGGACAGGGCCGACACCATCGCGACCTTCGCCCAGGACGTGAGCGAGTTCCTACGCACGAGCGAGATCACCGAGACCAGGGCGTTCGTGCGGTCGTTCGTGAAGCAGGTCCTGGTCGGTCTCGGGCAGGCCGTCGACTACTACACGCTGCCCACGCCGGAGGACGGCCCCATCGCGGACCGCTGCCGAGGTAGCGCTGGCGGGTGGGTGTGATGAGAACGAGACGGGTGGTAGGCCTCAAGGCTGTCGTCCCGGCCAACTTGTTCCTGTACATCGTAGTCTCGAAGCGACCAGGTAGGGTGGGGAGGTCGGAACGATCTGTACGGACCCGCCAGAGTTGGTGCGAGTTCGTCGGCTGGAGCGGCGACTGTAGCGGCAGGAGCGACGAGATGCAGACTAGTAAGCGGGCTGCGCTCGTGCGGGCGTCTAAGGCCCTCGCCGGTCCTACCCCCTGCGCCCGGACCCGTTCAGGCGAGGGGATGAACTTAAGCACGAGTATCGCCAGATAGCAAAATGCAGTTACGAGCACGCCGCCACGGGGTCGCGGCACCCCATGACGGGAGCAGGATTCCAATGCGTCCTCGAACTGGGCAAACAGGTAGAAGTACGAGGTGACGCTGATGACCAAGCCCGCGAGGCCGGTTGGGCAGGATGTGGGGTGGGTGATGTAATTCGGTTGGCCGGCTGCTAGCGTGGCTCCATGCTGGGGAAAAGCCGTGGGCGCCCGCCACACCCGGACATCCTGACCCCCGCCGAGCAGCGGGTGCTCGAAGAGCTTCGCAACGGCGGCACGAACGCGGAAATCGCCGTCCGTCTGGGCCGCAGCACCGAGACGGTCAGAACGCACATCGCCAGCATGCTCTCCAAGCTCGAGCTTGCGGACCGCCACCAACTCGCCGCCTGGCGACCGGGCCGCGAGCGTAAGCGAGCCCTGGGGTTCCTGGCGGTATCGCCACTACTTGGCTTCGTCGGCCGCCCACTTGTTTGGGCTGGTGCTACGCTCGGCGGATTGGTCGGCCTGGCCATCGTCATAGTGGTGCTCGTTGTCCCGCTGGCAGGGTACGAGGATGGGGACGGCCACGCTTGGGAGGTTGCTCGGGAAGCTACTCGACCATCCGGCGGGACCGCTGACGAGCCGGAACCCACGGAGGCCCGGACGCCCGTGGAGCAACGACGGCCCCAAGGGGAGTTCGTCTCGGTCAGTGCCGGGGCCAGCCATACCTGCGGAGTGAGGACCGACGACACCGTCGCCTGCTGGGGCTATGACAACTATGGTCAGGCCGCGCCGCCGGAGGGGGAGTTCGTCTCCGTTAGCGCCGGGCATAGGCACACCTGTGGCGTGAGGACCGACATTTCCATCCTGTGCTGGGGCAATGATTCCTATTTCCGGGCCACGCCACCGGAGGGGGAGTTTGTCTCCGTCAGCGCCGGAGCATGGCACACCTGTGGCGTGCGGACCGACGGTTCCATCCTGTGCTGGGGCAACGATGCCACGCTGCTGGAGGGGGAGTTCGCCTCCGTCAGCGCCGGGGCAGGGCACACCTGTGGAGTGCGGACCGACGGTTCCGTCCGGTGCTGGGGCAACGATGATCATGGCCAGGCCACACCGCCGGAGGGCGAGTTTGTCTCCGTCAGCGCCGGGGCAGGGCACACCTGCGGCGTGCGAGCCGGTGGCGCCGTCGCATGCTGGGGCGACGACCACTATGGCCAGACCACGCCGCCGGAAGGGGAGTTTGTCTCCGTCAGCGCCGGGGACTGGCACACCTGTGGTGTGCGGGCCGACGGTTCCGCCCTGTGCTGGGGCAACGATGACTATGGCCAAGCCACGCCGCCGGAGGGAGAGTTCGTCTCCATCAGTGCCGGGGCCTGGGCACACACCTGTGGCGTGCGGACCGACGGTTTCGTCCTGTGCTGGGGCAATGATGACTATGGCCAAGCCACGCCGCCGGAGGGGGAGTTCGTCTCTGTCAGCGCCGGGACTTGGCACACCTGTGGAGTGCGGACCGACGGTTCCATCCTGTGCTGGGGTGGTTTTGCCCGGGCCACGCCGCTGGGGGGAGAGTTCGCCTCCGTCAGCGCCGGGGAGCGGCACGGCTGCGGGGTGCGAGGCGACGGCACCGTTGCCTGCTGGGGCGATGCCGGCTATGACGAGGCCACGCCGCCGGAGGGGGAGTTCGCCTCCGTCAGCGCCGGGGTTTCGCACACCTGCGGAGTGCGGACCGACGGTTCCGTCCTGTGCTGGGGCAACGATGCCTACGGCCAGGCCACGCCGCCGAAGGGGGCGTTCGCATCCGTCAGCGCCGGGGTTTCGCACACCTGCGGGGTGCGGGTCGACGGCACCATTGCCTGCTGGGGCGAGCAGGCGCGCGGGGTGACGCAGGCGGACTTTCTTGCGAAACCGTGATGTGGAGACAGCACCGATGGAAGGAGGCAACATGAACCTCGTGCTGACAAAACAGGGGACACCACCCAGGCTTAATGTGCTAGCAGGCCCCCGCCACTCCTTGAGCGTAGGGCGTATCGCGCCTGCGCGATATGAGTCGGGGGCGTTCGAACGCTTGGGTTGGAACGCCCGGGTCAGACCGGCTTGTTGCCGGAGGAGAAATCGGTCTGTGGAGGTTCCGGGATCGAGCACCGGCATCCTGCGGGAGTCGTGAGAGATCGCGTATCGGGGTGGCCTTTGACCTGCTCGCCGCGCTTCGCCAAGTCAGTGCGTTCTGGGTCCGCACCTGAGAGGTCGTGTTGGGCAATTCCTTCGCAGGGTTGCTAGGCTCTGCGGTGGTGTATACGGGGTCACGTTCCTTGCTGCTCGCTGCACTTCTGGCGGTGGCCGCGCTAGCGCTGGGGGGCGGTTCTTCTCCCGATCTCGCTCAGGCGCAGGACTCACGACACCAGTTCCCGGGGGTGGTCGTTGACGAAGCTGGGAGACCTGTGGAGCGGCTCACGGTGGAAGCGGTGGTACAGGGTGGGGAGGGCCAATACCAGCAGCGGACTTCGGCAGCAGGGGGGACATTCCTCCTCTCCCTCGTGGAAGGGACCTATCGGCTGTCCATCTGGTCGGGCGAGTACAGCAAGTGCATCGTGTCCGGGATCGAGGACCCGGAAGACCGACCGGAGGCAGTGTTCTCGGTGGTGGAGGAGGGCGTCACGCCCATCCGCCTCGCGGTAACCACCAGCGACCGTCCGCAACCCGCTCAATGGGTCGGGTGCTACTTCGACGTCCCGTTCTATCGAGTGCAGGGCACCGTGCGGGGGCCGAATCAGGAGCCGCTGGAAGGCATCGATGTTCGGCTCTGGCGGCTGTCCGGCAGATACGTCGTGGGCGCCCCGACCGGCAAGGAAACCGGCCGAGGCGGGGTCTTCGCCGTTGACGTGCCCCAGGGCTCATATCGGCTTGAACTCGCCACTGAGGTTGATGGTGGGGAATGCCGCCTCGGGTTCTTTGGCCCGGACGGAAGGCGTGCGCCCGCCGGAGCGGTGACGCGACTCTCGGTATCGACCGAAGATGTCGCCGGCTTCGACATCGCTCTGACCGAGCCGCTGTCCGAACTCTGCCGGGAGGTCCGGGGAGTGGTGATGGACACCGAGGGCAACCCGCTTTCGAGGGTGTGGCTCAACTTCTACTGGCACGGGGAGGGCCTAACCCAGGTAGCGGACGGGGCGGGAACGTTCCGCACGTACCTCCGGGACGGAAGCTACCTCGTCACGATCACGACCGACCGTGGCGGTGACTGCACGATCGAGGGGTACGAGGGTCGAGTTCCGGCAGAGGGCGACAGCTTCGTCGTGGACGGTGAAGGCGTCAGTGGGCTCCGGTTCGTGCTCTCGGGCACCCCCGGATCAGCCACCAGACGAGTCTCCTGTCCCTATATCGACGTGATCACCACCGAGCTGGAGCCGGGGTGGAACCTGGCCGGGTGGACGGGTCCGGAGACCGCCGCTTCGGCGGTCTTCAAGGCTACCCCGCAGGTGACAGCCATCTATTCGTGAGACCGGGCGACGCAGTCATTCCGGGGGGCAATACGGCAAGGGTCGGGAAGCATCGGTTCCCTCCCCAGTCTCAGCCCGGGCCTGGGACTGTACCTCTTCGTCGAGGGAAGGCAGCGGGTGAAGTGGAGCCGGCCGTTCGTGACCGAGAGCGCCCTTGCCTCCCTCGATGCTGGGTGGAACCTCGTGAGCTGGGGGGGTCGTGACGGGGCCACCGCCGAGGACATCTTCAACTCCTTTGGAGCAAAGCCCGTGGTTGCCGCCACCTGGGACGCGAGACGGGGGGAGTTCCTTCTCGCCTCCATGGGCACACCGGCCGCTGCTCACCCTGAGTTGCAGGTCAGACGTGGAGACGCACTCTGGCTCCATGTGCCGGGGGAGGAGCGCTGGCTCCAGCCGGGCTGGCCTGCGCCCGACGTTGTGCTCGCCGGCAACTCCCACTACGACGACCGCGACGGGTACCTCCAACTCGTCAGGGAAGCGCAGGCCTTTTTCGCGAAACGATACGGAGCCATCACATCCGACGTGACGTTCTACTTCGTCTCGGACCGGGAAGCTCTTGAAGACTCCTACAGATGGGGGCGAGGCGACATTCCCTCCTCCAACCTCTGTGCTGATTACAGCAGCCAGGTGATATTCATCGCGACTTACCGGTGCCTCCCGATCGCCCATGAGTACTTTCACGCGATCCAGGACAAGCTCTCTGGAGGCACCTACTCTCGGGGGCCTATCTGGACCTTCGAGGGTTCAGCCGTCTACACGGACTTCCAGCACCGGTACTCAAAAGGTCAGGCTTCGTACCTTCCCGGCCAGCACTTCACGTGGGCCACGCTCGGGCCCGACGTGACTCTGGGGGCGGCGCCCCTCTCCTCTTATGAATACAGCACCCTGCTGGGATACATCGCCTTCGAATGGCTCGCCGGGGAGGTGGGGGAAGGGGCGATCATCGACTACTTCGCCCACCTGAAGATGTCGGACACCTGGGAGGAGGCCTTCCACCGAGCGTTCGGGCTCACGGTGGACGATTTCTACCTCAGGTTCGCGGAGCACCGACGGGAGGTGGCACCTCCGTTTGAGTGGCGTGTCACCGGGACTGTCCTCGACCGCAATTCGCAGCCGATCGAAGGGATCGAGGTGTCGGTCATCGCATACGTAGAGGGACAGCTGGCCTCGAACCTGTTGACTCCAACGGGCGCCGACGGCTCCTTCGTAATCGAGCGCGCGCCCGGGTCCGGGTACGCCCTCCTGATGACCTACAGCTGCCCCGGCGGCGGCCGCCACGACATCGGCGGATACGGGCGGGCGGGCTTCACGACAGACGGGCGTAACGCGCCGCCCTTCACGGGCGAGGACCGCGACCGGCGAGGCTTAGCAATCACACTCCCGGTGACTCTAGCCGAACTGGAGCGAGAGACCTGTGGTTCCTAGGGTGTCGCCGACGATGGAACTCTCTGCCGAACGCTTCGGGGTGGCGGTGCCATATGCGAACAGCGAGCATGCCACCCTCAACCCGCTTCACCTAGTGCGCGCCCCTCGGGGTGAAGCGCTCGGGTTGGAGATATGGGGCTCGTCTTCGCCCACGCGGTTGGCGGTTGCCGGCCTGCATGGCTAGTCCTCGGCAGTCGCGCCCCCACGTACGCAGTGCCCACTGGTCCTGCCTAGTAACCACAGCGCCTCGCAGTGGCAATCCATTCTTGATAGTCGTCGTCCAACTTCCAGTGATGAGACCTTGCCTTGTCGGTGAGCGCCACCTCTGGCTGAAGATGAGCGTCCACCGGATCCTTAGCAACGAGGTCTACACCGGAATCCTGGTCTGAGGCAGGAAGGCCCGGGACGGCGCTCCGCCCGTGCGCGTCGAAGGCGCTTTCCGGCCATCGTCTCCCAGAGCGAGTTCAAGGGCGTTGCCGCCCTGCTCGGCACCAAGGCCCCGTCGGAGGTACATCCCCGTCGTGCCTCCAGCCCCTATCGCCTCAGCGGTCTCGTCAAGTGCCAGACCTGCCGGAAGGCGCTCACGGCTCATGAAGCCAAGGGCGGCAAGTACACCTACTACGTCTGCCCTTCTCTCCTGAAACGAGGGAAGCATCTGTGAGACGCCACGGCTCGACCCGAAGCGCTTCGAGCGCCTGATCATCGACCAGTTGCGGGAGCACGTCCTCACCGAGTCAAACATCCGCGACTTTGTGCGCATGGTGGACGAGGAGATGGACGGGGTGACGAGTCGAGGGCCTTCATCCGCCACGAGGCAGCGATCCCGGTTCGCGAGTGCGGAAGGGTGGAGCATCGCCACGGTCGGTCCCTGCCTCCCGGACGCCTGCCGCCCGTGGCCTTCCCCCTGGGGCACAGCAGCTTGTCGTGGGCGCCAGGGATGCAGGGCGCATGCTTTGCGGGTGGGAGTGCGGAAACAACTGAGGAGGGGCGCCTGGTCTCAGTTACGTGTCGCAGTCGGACCCGCTAGCGCGACGGTGACGTGACGGAGCGAGACACGCGTTTTGCACCCCCGCCCTTTAGGTATCCGCTAGTAGTCGGGGCGCGCCACCACCAGATCGGGAAGAATCCGCCCCGTCGCTACACTGGGGACACAGGAGGCCCAACCGTGAGCACGACCGACTCGCACGATCTTCTCGATTACCCGGACCTACAGGAACGACAGCACCGCCTCGCCCGCCAGCTAGCCGACAACATTGACGGACTGGCTAGGAGACTCGCCCCAGAGATCGTCAGCCAAGCGGAATTCCTCGCCACCGCTCTCCTGCGGGCGCAACACCCCGACTGGTCGGAGGAGATGAACTGGCAGGCGATCGTGGCGCGCCGGCCCTTCGTGCTCGCCAGACTCACGGGCTCAGGCTCAGGCGAGTCTTCCGGCTAGCGGATCCTTCAATTCTCGGCGTGCACGATCGTGACTGTGCGCCAGTCCTCGCGCCCGGACTCCCACCACCACGAGCAGCGAGAATGGCTCCCTTTCTTGTGCGCGATGTCGCACGCGGTAGAGCGCTACCGGCTAACTTTGAGGTTCCGTGCAGTCACCTTGCAGTGTGAGGGGAAACGCTCTGCCACGGCAGGCGCGCGCCGACGGCAGCTCGATGTAGACTGAGCAGGCGCGGGAGCAGAGCGATGACGACCACGACGACGACCGATGCGAAACTGCTTACCGCCGACGACCTGCTGCGGCTGTATCGCGAGGGCGTCCGCGGAGAACTGATTCGGGGGGTACTCTGCGAGACCATGGCGTCGGGACAGGAACATGGCGAGATCGTCATGAATCTCGGGATCGAGATGGGGAAGTTCATCAAGCCCCGCAAGCTCGGGAGGCTGATGGGATCGGACGCGGGCGTCTGGCTCGATCGTGACCCCGATACGGTCCGGGAGCCGGACATCGCCTTTTTCTCCGCCGAGAAGGTGCCGGAGGGCAGGCGCGTCACGGGATACGCCGAAGTCGCTCCTCCCGACATAGTCGTGGAGGTCACTTCCCCCAGCGACAGCCGCCGCGAGGTCCACGACAAGGCCCGCATGTGGCTGAGTCACGGCGTGCAGTTGGTCTGGGTTGTGCATCCCGAGACCCGCACGGTCGATGTCCACATGTCTGACAGCAGCGTCACGACGCTCGCCCAGGATGACACTCTCGATGGATACGATGTTCTGCCCGAATTCTCCTGCCCTGTGAGTGCCGTCTTCGACACGTAGTCGATGGAGACCACTGTGACCTCCCGCGACCGGGGCCAGATATCCATCATCGAGATCGCCGCCACGCACGGCACAATCAGACAGACAGTCCATAAGCTCGCCAAGCGACTCGGCATCGAAGCTTCAAAGGTGAAGAGTGCGAACTCCAGAGGACAGAGAATCTCGTATGTGAGTTGGGCGGACTACGAGAGAATGAAGCCGCACCTGGCTGGCGGGGCCATCGATGGAGGGGAACGGGACGATCCCCATGGTGCGCTCTTCTACTTGATCGCGTTGGAACCAGAATTCGATCCCGGTCGCTTCAAAGTTGGTTTCACGTCTGACATCGCCGAGTACGTCGCCACAAGACCTCCGCCCCCCTCGCAAAGGTCGTGAGAACGTGGGGATGCAGGCCTCTGTGGGAAAAGACCGCGATCGACTGCATTACGCAGGATGGGTGTGAGCAGCTCTCGCAAGAGGTATTTCGGACAGAAGATCTGGAATCCGTTATCGCCAGAGCTGACGCATTTTTCGCCTTGATGCCCCGAGTCGGCGAAGAATAGACCAAGATGGGGATTTCCCGCCGATGCACAGCCCGTCTATCCTGCCGCTGCTGCCGCACGCTCGTTCTGATACCATGCGAGTATCCCCCATCCGGTAGAAGAGGAAGCGCGGCAGCGCGCAGGAACTCCCCGGGGAATAACCCCCCGGTCCTGCCACCAGTCCCCACCGTGTGAAACGGGCGTCGCAACGGTCATGTCGATTGAAGCAAGCGCGCCAGGACGAGAGACGGCCGTCTCCGTGCGCAACATCTACAAGGTGTTCGGGGGGAACGAGGACGGGGCGCTGGCCCGCGCTCGGACCGGAACGACCAAGGACGCCATCCAGGAGATGCACGACTCGGTGCTGGCGCTCGCGGACGTGACGTTCGACGTCAGGCGGGGCGAGCTGTTCGTGGTGATGGGCCTCTCCGGGTGCGGGAAGTCGACCCTCGTACGCTGCATCAACCGGCTCATCGAGCCGTCGGCCGGCGAGGTGTGGCTGGACGACCGGGAGATCACGGCAATGGACGAGGAGGAGCTGCGGGAGCTGCGCCGGAGCGAGGTGGCGATGGTGTTCCAGCACTACGGGCTGCTCCCGCATCGCTCGGTAGTCGAGAACGTCGCGTGGGGGCTCGAGGTGAACGGCGTGGAGAAACGCCATCGCCGCGAGCGCGCGGAGGAAGCCCTGACGGCAGTCGGGCTGAAGGGGTGGGGAGACCGCATGACCGACCAGCTGAGCGGGGGCATGAAGCAGCGCGTGGGGCTGGCGCGGGCTCTCGCCCAGGACGCGCCCGTGCTGCTGATGGACGAGCCGTTCAGCGCGCTCGACCCGGTCATCCGTCGCGAGGTCCAGGAGGAGCTGGCGAAGCTCCAGGCGGAGCTGCACAAGACGATCATCTTCATCACGCACGACCTGGACGAAGCGGTCCGCATCGGCGACCGGATCGCGATCATGCGCGACGGGGCGATCGTGCAGATGGGGGAGCCGTCGGACGTGGTGCTGTCGCCGGCGAACGACTTCGTGCGGGAGTTCACCCGCGACGTGCGGCTGCAGTCGATGGTGACGGCGGCCTCGGTGATGCGTTCCCCGACCGGTACGGCTCGTGCGGACCAGCTGACATCGGAGGTGCTGGCGGCGCTGGAGTCGGAGGAACGCCTACACGCCCCGGTGGTCGACGCCGAGGGTCGGTACGCCGGCAGCGCGGACCTCCTCCTGCTGCGGCACGCGCTGGACGAAGGGGACAGGCCGGTGGGGGCGCTGACGCTCGAGAAGGAGAGCGCGGTTCTGGAGGAAACGGTGCTGGATGAGCTGGTCCCGCACGGGCTCCGTTCCGACCACCCCATCCCGGTCCTCGACGATGATGGCGCCCTCGTCGGCGAGATTCCCCTCGATGCGCTTGCCCAGGCGATGGCGGGAGTCGCAGACGGGGAGCCGGCGGGGTCCGTCGGGGAAGGGGAGCCGGAGTGACGGGCAGCGCGCCTCCGGAGGAAGCCACGCCCGGCGCCTCCGCGCTGGAGGCCATCCGCCGGCGCCTGGAATTCCCGGAGCTGAACCGGGGGCCGCGCTGGCTTCGCTGGGCGCTGTGGCTGCGCTGGCTGGCGGCGCCCGCGATCCTCGCGATCGTGCTGTGGGCAGGGGGCTGGGACTGGGCGGGGGACTTCCCGGCGGATGTGGGTCGCGACGTCGGTCGCGAGATCGACAACGTGATCGACTGGATGACGACGGAGCTCGATGTCCTCTTCGACGTGATCAAGGAGGTCGTGCTGACGGTGCTCAACGCGATCGAGGCCTTCCTGCTGTGGGTCCCATGGCCGGCGTTCATCATCGCCATCACGATCATCGCCTGGCGGGCGGCGGGCGTCTGGGTCGCGGCCTTCTCGGCGGGGGCGCTAACCCTGCTGGCAGCCTTCGGGCTGTGGGACAGCACGATGGAGACGGTGGCGCTGATGGCCGTCACCGTGACGCTCTCGATCATCATCGCGGTGCCGCTGGGCGTGCTCGCTTCGCAGAGCGACCGGCTGGATCGGCTGCTGCGACCGATCCTCGACGGCATGCAGACGATGCCGAGCTTCGTCTACCTGGTGCCGGCGATCGCGTTCTTCAGCCTGGGCAACGTGCCCGCCGTGATCGCGACGCTGATCTACGCCGTCCCGCCGGCAGTGCGCCTGACAAACCTCGGCATCCGGCAGCTGCCCGAGGAGACCCTGGAAGCGGCGGAGTCGTTCGGGGCGACGCCGCTCCAGTTGCTGCTGAAGGTCAAGATCCCGCTGGCCGCGCCGACCATCATGGCGGGGGTGAACCAGACCACGCTGATGGCGCTGGCGATGGTCGTGATCGCGTCACTGGTGGGAGCCGGGGGGCTCGGCGAGGACGTCAACCGCGGGCTGGGGCGAATCGAGCCGGGGAACGCGTTCCTGGCCGGCCTGGGGATCGTGTTCCTGGCGATCATCATCGACCGGATCACGCAGGCGTTTGCGAGCCGGCAGCAATCGTCAATGGGGGCCGGGGGTGGCGTAGGATAATCCCTGAGACAGTAGCACCCAGTTCGTGGCAGGAGACCTCGATGACACTGGCAAGGAGACCGATACTTCTGGCCTTGGCGACGGTAGCCACATGAGGGGCGTGCTGACAACCCCTGTTCGTTGCCCGACCGCTCGCGCAGCTACTGGCTGTCCGCGTTGCCCACTACCGGCGAGGTCGAGGCTCGTCGGGTACCAGACCAGCCAGTGCCTGCAGGTTCGGCCCGTTATGGGTTCGAAGACGGGCCAGGCCTCAAAGTGGGCTGAATAGCTCCGGGTCTACCATCTCCGTCCCACGCCCAGCGGGAGCTGCGCGAGTCGCAGTGGGTGCGTAGCGCCTAGCACGGCCCGTCCCCGTCTCCCTCGATCGCCGCGGCTCCAGCCTGTCAGACTAGGCGCCGGGCTGGATGCGGTCGCGGAAGGTGTCGTCGAAGCGGAGCAGGCGGGCCTCGAGCCAGGCGAATTGCCCCGGCCAGGCGTCGCGTCGCTCGAGCTCGGCCGCGTGGTGGACGTAGAGGCGGCGGTGGGCGTTCTCGGGCTGGTGCCAGGTGAGTGGTCCCAGCTCCGCCTCGATCGCCTCGCGCTCGTCCAGCAGGCGCTCGAAGACGTCGTTGGCGTCGTCGCCGTGCAGGCCCAACTCGACACGGATGCTGCCATCGCCGGCCCAGCCCGTCGCGATGGCGGAGAGGCCCGCCCCGGAGCGGCCGACGGAGAAGCTCGCCCACTGCTGGGGCCTGGGCTTGCGTGGGCTGAGGCCCCCGCCGCGCTCGAGCAGGTAGTCGCGGAAGGCGGACCAGTAGTCGAGCTGCAGCTGCTGGGTGGGCGTGAGGGGCTTGTCAGCTGAGGTGCGCACGGCGCCCAGCCAGTCGTTGGGTTTGGAGACCACGTCGAAGTGTGGGGCGGGCGGGGAGTCGTCGATCCGCCAGACCTGTAGTTCGACGCCGAAGAAGTGAACGCCGGAGAAGGTGACGGCGTTGAGCCAGTCGAGGGCGGCGCGGGGCTCCTCGCGGATCTCGGGGGCGATGAGGATGGTGGTGCGGACGTCCTCGAGGCCGCCGGCGTAGGTGAGGAGCTTGCCCAGGTGGTCGTGGTCGGTGCGCTCCAGCTGGTTCTCGATGACGACTCGGTGCTCGTCGCCGAGGGCGCGGCAGATGATGTCGGCCTGGAAGCTGCCGACGGAGGTCTCGATGCCCTCGACGGCGAGCTCGAGGCCGAGGGCGTCGCCAAGGAGGGCGATGTGGGGCTCCTGCGCCAGCCAGGGGGTGAAGTCGGCTGCCTCGTCCGGCCAGTAGTCACGTGCGGCAAGCTTCGTCAACTGACCGAAGGGCGGGTCGCTCACAGTTGTGCTTCCTGAGTCAGGTCAGCGACTGCCGACGTGGTCGCGATAGAGTCGAAACTGTGCCAGACCGCTCTGGTGCTCGCAAAGCCGTCGGCAATATTCGACCACGCATAGTATGCCTCAAGCGCAACTCCTTCGAGGAAGAGGGCGGCGAAGGTCGCGAAGTAATATGGAGGTTCAGCGGGTGACGCTCCAGATGGACTCGCGCTCTCCACTGTCGGTGCTCACGCCCCACCTCCAAGGCACATGGGCGCTGAGGAGTCGTCCAAGTCGCCTGAGCAGGACCATGTTCGAGGCCTCCTCCCTCGGATCCTGCGATTTGTCCTTCTGCCACCGCCGCCGCCATGCGTGACATGCACGCGCCGCACGCCGTGCAAATGCACGGCGCGACACGGGGGGAGGTGCATCATGCGCATCTTCGCCCCCCCGAGAACGAGACGGGACGTGCTCGATGCCGCCAGCGAGGCGTGCGTTGTGTTCCCCCGACACGAACGGTGGGCACGGAGCAATGAGCGGAGCGCGCCGCACCGTTACTCGGGCGGAGCCAAGTGCTCGCTGAAGAAAGCCAGGAGCTCGCGCCAGGCGCGTTCAGCCGAGTCGTGGTGATGGGCGGTCCACCCGCTGTGCTGGTTCATGAACGAGTGCCCGGCGGCGGGGAAGTCGATCACCTGGTGCGCCACCTCGAGCGAATCGAGATGGCTGCGCAGACGCTCACCGCGTCCGCCGTAGATGCGGTCGCGGCCGCCGTAGGCGGCGAACACCGGGCAGATGCCCTCGAGCTCCTGAGCCTCCCGGGGCACCTCTGCGTAGAAAGCGGCCGCAGCGCCGACCTCGGCCTGCGCGGCGTGGAGCAGCGCGAAGCCACCGCCCAAACAGAACCCGGCGACTCCCACTCGGCCCGTGTCGACCTCGGAGCGATTTGCCAGCCAGCCGCGCGCGGCTTCGATCTGGTCGAACACCGGCCCCTGGCACAACAACATCGGCCTCCAGGCCCCTTGAATGCGGTGATCGTCGATTGCGGGATCGTGCTGCCGTACCGCACGATGTTCAGGCCCACGCCAGTATCAAAGAGCCCGGAGAGCAGGCCCCACTCTCTCGCCTCAAGCTCTGCGCGAGCCCCTACTCCGTCGTGCTCGAAACAAACGCCAGGAGTTGGTCCAGTGAGTGAGCCCAGAACAGGGTCAGCCCGCGTTCCTGGGCCTCCATCAGGTGCCGCAGCCCGAAGACGCCGCTCAGCACGGCGACCGGAACGACATTGTTCCGGCCGAGATCATCGATCCAGACTCTCGCCTTCACGCCGGCGTCGTTCGTCAGGCGCTTGATCGAGTTGACCTCGGAGTTGCTCACCTTGCACTCGATCGGCATCACGCGCCCATCCCACAGCCGCACGACGATGTCGGCCTTCCGGGACGCGCCGACGACGCACTCCCCGGTGAAGCGCCCGATCTCCGGGGCGGAGAAGACGTTCGGGATCGGGCGTGGCGGCTCCTCGATGAACCCCGCGCCAGCGAGCCTCGACTTGACGAGCGTCTCCTGGCGCCTCGGGGCGGTCGTCTGCCTGCCCGTGCGCACCCGCTGCGAGGCGATCAGCGCCGCCGTGGCGACGACGGCGATTCGCCGCTCCTCGGCGCTCGGCGCCCGCCCCTCGGCCACCCACGCAAAGCGCTCGCTGTCGAGTCCGCGGAGGATCGTCTCGATGGCGCGGCGCGCCGAGTCCGGATCGTCCCGCACGCTCGCTGGGGTTAGTCGCGCGTTCGCGAGCACGCGCAGGTCGTCGGTCGATACGGGAGGGCCCGCCAGATAGCGCGTAGCGTAGGCGAGGTCCTCATCAGCGAGCACCGCGGGCGCCTGCGCGGCGAGGCCCGCCAAGTCGCCGGTGGTGCGGAGCAAGCGCTCGATCGCCGTCCGGTAGTGGGCGAACCTCTCCAGGTACGTGCTCAAGGATTCACCGATACGCTCGTCGCGGAACTGGGCGATCGCGCGTTGGCGGTCGGACTCGAGTTGCCGTTCGTCCCATCGCGGCGGCGTTTCTGGCACTCAGTCCTCCAGCAGCCGGTCGATGGTCGGGACGGGGATGCGTTCCATCTCACGAGGCTCAAACTTGACCAAGCCGCCAGCGTAGGTGCGCCCCAATTCTGGTCGCGCCGCCGCGCGCAGCGCGGCGGTGAGCCGGTCGAGCGCGCGATCCGGGAGCGGTGCTCGCGGGTAGATGCCGTGCGCGATGTTGATGTGATGCGCGCCGGCGATGTTGCGCACGAACGCCGGCGGGCGCCGTGCCATGTACGTGGCGAGGATGGGCGCCGGCTCGCGCAGACCCACCGACCACCACGCCCGGCGGTTTCTCGCAACGTAGCCGTCCGCGACGCCCGCCGTGCGCGCCGATTCGAGCAGCGCCTCGACGCCCCCTCGTTCGTCGGGGTTGAGTTCGCCGAGATCGGCTGGCAGGTCGATCACGCGGCGAAGGGCGGCGCTGGATTCCAGCCGCTCGCCCGCGTCGAGCAGCTCCCGCGCCCGCGTCACAGCCGGTCGCAGGTAGCGCTCCGGTACGGGCGGTCTGTCGCCACTCGGTACTACCCAGGTGGCGTTGGAGCCAGTCACCTGGCCACGATGCACACGGCAGATCTCGCCGAGCTCGACGTGGCCCTCGGGCACGACCGGCGGCCTCAGAATGAGCGGGCTCCAGCGGTCCGCCCCTTCGAGCCGCTCGCGTGGCACCGCGCGGCCCGCGCCGAGCGGCGTCAGGCTGGCGGGGCCGTCCACCATGCGTATCGACAACCGCCGCGGTCGCGCGCCGATCTCGAAGCAGGTGACGGCCGCGGTGGCGGCGGCGTCCTCGAACGGCAGGGCGGTGGGCTCGACGATCTGCACCGAGTGCCCGCCGAGACCGTCGAGCAGGAGCCCGCGGACCACCGCGCCGTAGTTGACGTCGAGCCACTCGGCGCTGGTCACGAAGCAGCCGACATCGCCCGGCCGACCGTGCAGGGCGGTCGCGAGGAAGAAGTAGGCGTGCAGTCCCGCCAGCCCGGAGAGCGATACCCCGGCGCGCCTCGCTGCGGTCCGCCCCCAGGTCTTCACCCCCGCGGGGATGTCGTGGTGCCGGACGTACGGGGGGTTCCCGATGAAGGCGGTGACCCCGTCGTGGGGCGGCAGCGCCAATCGCAGGTAGTCGGCGTTCAGCACGCCCGCCCGCTCGCTGCAGCCCAATGCGGCGATGCCGGCGCGCGTCAGCAGCGTCGCCAGCGGGTCGGTGTCAACCGCGATCACGTCCGCGGCGCTCCTGCGGGCGATCTCGAGCGTGAAGCGCCCGCTTCCGCAGCCAGCGTCGATGACGCGCGTCGCACGACGATCGACGACCCACTCCACCATCGGTCGGGTGATCGCTCTAGGTGTTAGTACCTGCCCGAGCGTGCGGCGCTGGGGCTGCGAGCGGACGGCAACCAGCCGGTCGCCCAGCGGATCGCCGCCGGCGCGGATCTGCTCGGCCGTCTCCAGCACATCTCGCGGCGCCGGCGGGGGGCGCGTCGCAGCGGCCTCGGCCAAACGCGTTTCGACCGGAGACGGTGGCCCCCCAGCTTCAAGCCCGCCGAGTGCTACCGCGAGGCTCGCCAACTCAAGCTCTGTGCCCGTCCACTCGCAACGCTCGCTTGCCACGGTCTTCCACTCAATCACATACGCGTCTTCACCAATCTACACCATCGGTACTCCCAGAGGGTGCGCTGAGCGGCTCATGCGCTGCGGTCGTAACGGGTGCGCGCCCCCCGGGCTCCACGTTCGTATTGCGCCCGGTCCGCTCGCTGATCGGGCAGGCGGTCAGCCGGAAGACGGGCCTCGCTCGCAGGCTTCGCGACCGATCTCGCACCATTCTGCTGGCGCGCGGGACGAACCGGCGTTCTGAAACGCGGTTACGGACTCCTGCACCGTTTGCCCACCGATGGCGCTGGACTTCCGGGTACACTCTCCACATGGTCCCTTTGCCCTCCGACATCTGCGCCCACATGGAGACAACGTTCGCACCATGACGGCCAAGCCACCCTTTCTCACGCGCGTTCGGATCAAGGGGTACAAGAGCATCACCGAGTGCGACACCAAGCTTGGGAGCCTCGCCTTCCTTGTGGGCCCGAACGGTTCCGGCAAGAGCAACTTCATCGACGCTCTCCGTTTCGTGGCAGATGCACTCACCGACTCACCCAGTCGAGTCGATCCAGGCCACAACGTCGTCCATGTCGCGCCCGGAACAGTCCCCGCCACACCCTTGGGCTACGCAATCGAAGGTCGCGGCGGCATCCAGATGGTTCACCAGCAGATGGGACCTCTGGGGCCCTCCTTCGCGATCCGGCTCGACTTTCTTGACCCGCGTGGCTCGCCTGGACACTACAGCTTGCAGATCAGAGAGAACGAGACATCTCTGGTGCGGCACGAGGATCCCCAGTTCGTTGTCGAACGAGAGGAGTGCGTCTTTGTGGACGGCCCATCCTTCTCGATTGATAAGAACACTGCTGATGGATTTCCACCGCGTCCGTTCCCTGCCGACCCGTCATGGCCGTGCGTAGATCGGATACAGCTCTATCTCAGACAGTTGGCAAGGTTTGACCATGTGTCGCCGACTCTAAGACCATTTCGCAACCTCCACGATGCCTTCCTTCGGATGCGCTTTTACGCACTGGTCCCGGAGGTCATGCGCAAGGTAGCTAAGCCAGCCGAAAACGGGTTGTTGCGGCAGGATGGCGTAAACGTGTGGAATGTGCTTCATGGCCTGCGTAGCAACAGTCCTAGTACTCTTGAACGGATTGGCGAATACTTGGGACATGCCGTACCCGGTCTATCAATTGAACCTTTTGTCCTGAGTAACAGCGACGCCGCATATGCCGAGTTTCAGCAGCAGATACCTGGCCGGTCCCGACCGAGCAAGCACGCCGCCCGGTCGATGTCCGACGGCACGCTGAGAGCGGTCGGCATCCTGACAGCCCTGCTACAAGAGGATAATGACGGTCCGCCTTCCGTCGTTGCTATCGAGGAACCGGAGACCTCCCTTCACCCGGGGGCCGTTGGGGCCCTACTCAGCGCCATGCACGACGCGAGGGAGCGCACCCAGGTTCTCGTCACAACACACTCGCCTGACCTCCTACATTCGGACGAAGTACAAACTGATCAACTGCTCGCCTTTTCAGCGGACCGTGGCACCACCGTCATTGGCCAGGTCGACGAGGGTTCTCGGAAGATTCTGGACGAACGACTCTTCTCGCCGGGGGAACTCCTACGGCTTAGCCAACTCGAGCCGAGCGATCTCGATCATGACATCGAGGGTAACGAAGCCAGCCTCTTCGAACTCTAGATGAAACAGATCGTCCCAATTGTCGAGGGAGAAGGCGAAGCGCTCGCGCTTCCGGCGTTGATCCGGCGGATCCTCGACGAGACCGGTACGACGGAGGCCGTCCAGGTGCTCAAGCCACTCCGCGAGAAGCGTGGCACTCTGCTGCGTGCCGGCGAGTTGGAGCGCTATACACGGTTGGCAGTCGCAAAAGCAAGGGACGATGCCAGAGTACTCCTGCTCATAGATGCCGACGACGACTGCGCTGCGACGCGTGGCCCCGAACTCCAGCGACGGGTCGACAGCGTCTCATCTGGGAGCAGTGTGCTCGCTGTTCGAGAGTACGAAAATTGGCTGCTGGGCGACGCTGCCGCCTTCACTCGTGACAGTGCTTTCCGAGACCGGATCAACCCACCGGGCAACCCCGAGCACATTCAGGACGCTAAGCGTTGGCTGAGCGAGCGTCGAACTGACCGACGTTCCTACCGTCCGACGATTGACCAAGCCCGCCTCACGGAACTTGTGGACATTCAGGTTGTTCGCCACCGGTGTCCGTCGTTCGACAAGTTCTGCCGCGAGGTTGAGCGGCTTACGACTGACTAGCGGTTCGACAATCCAGACGATGTGGTGCAGCGGCAGGAACTCGCTACCCAGCTGCGATCAGGGGAGTCGCTCCAGAGAAGGCCAAATTGGCCCCACCACGCTGGGAAAGTACGCCCTGGCTGCTCAACCGGTGTATCGCCACGTGCGGGCCACCTCACTTAACCTGATTTCACCCTGCTGTTGGCTGGAGTTCGCTCGCCGTGCAGACGTCAGCCTCTCTCGTTGCCCCCGTCGCCCGCAGTGCTTTCCAAGGGCCATACCGGCCGACGCGGCCGATGGAGACACGGGAGTGCGTTCGCTAGTTGAAGGCACGGGACGTCAACATCAACCCTGAGACGCTCATCTTCTTGGCGCGGACCGCAATCCGATCCAACCCGTAGACCACAGGCGGCCATCCCTCTCCACAGCGAGGCCCATCTCCACCATTAGCCCGCCAACGTCTGGCTCGTCTGTTCCGGCCAAGCCGCTGCTGTCGTGTCCGCCGATGAAAGAACTCGTGCGAGACAGGATATCGAGGCCCTGCAGGCGCCGCCCGACCTGGACCGGCACGACTTCGACGCTATTGTGAGCGCCGCCCTGCTCTCCTCGGCTGCCGTCGCGGATGTGCTGCGTGTCAACGGGCTTCCGGATGACGCGGCCTGGACCGAGCTCGCAAAGCGATGGGGCACGACACGAAGCGTTGCCCAGCGTTCACGTGAGACGGCCTGGAACTGGATCGTTACTTTCCTCGATACACCGTCGCCTCTCCCGCCATCCTGATGCCCCTTAAGCAGCACCGCAGCGAACCTTAGCCCCGCCCGCGTGTTGGCTGGACGGCGTATCGCTTCCCAGCACATGTGAGGGAGGTGTTGCGTTAGGGCCTCAAGCCACCTGCCTCAGTTGGATCGGTTGGCAGTGACAGGCGGGCTGAACCCTTCCGGCCACCGTGTCTGCTCCCCATAGGTGGCACCGTCGAGGCTCGCACCACGGAGGTCGGCCTCCGACAAGTTTCACGTTCGGGAGATCGGTGTCTCTCGGGCTACATCGCTGTGCCAGATGGAGTCCTCAGCCGGGCCCGGCTCCTTGATGAGGTCAAACACACGACTGAGCACTGGGCGGAACTTCATGGAGACGAAGCGATCGCCCGTTTCGCTTAAGGTCTCACGGTCGGCGAGGTAGAGCAGCTGATCAGCTTGATGTAGGGCATTCGGCCGTTGTTCCGGTCGAGCAACACCGACGCGGCCTGAGCCGCCTTTGCGCTCAATTGAAGTAGAACCTCATGGCAGAACCCTGGTCCCCGCTGGTAGTCCAAGTGTGCACCCCGAAGCGCCGTGCGCCAACACCCTATCGCATGGCCTCTGGAGATAAGGCTCGATTGCATCCTCCTTGAGATATCGTGTCCTCGGTGCGCATCAGTGTGGTTTTGGGGATTGACAAACCGTCCCGCGAGGTGTACTAAAGCATCAGATTTAGGGCAGGAGGAACTGCAAATGGAAGTCTTCAAAAGACGGTTCATTTTCCCCATCATCGCTGCTACCGTGGTATTATTCGGCATCTATTAGGTCGCTTATAATGACCTAATAGATGCCGAATAATACCACGGTATTGTTCGGCATCAGCCCCGTCATCCTGACCTCGACGGCTCACGCAACAGTCAGTGCTGACGAGCATCCATCGGTCCCCGGGCAGCGAGATAGCCGCCACCCGACCCCACTCTGCCTTTACGTAGAGGTCTTCGTAGCGGGGAGTGTCACCTATGATGACCTCGGCCGACCAGTCTATAACCCGGGCCATCGCTACCTGCAGTTGGTTTGTGAACCTGCGGTGATCATCGTCCACGTCGTGGCACCCGCCGTTGAGACGGCTCTCGACGCCGTCGACAACCGGAACGATGCGTTCCAAGAGGCGGCAGAGGCAGTCAGCAGTGAAGTCTCCGATGCCGCAGTTGACGCCACCGAGTCGGCGGCTGATGCGGTCGACCGTCGGAACGATGCGATCACGAATGTGATCAAAACGGTCATAGACTTCTTCGATTGACGCTGGGCAGTCAGCGCGATTGACCCACTGCAATAGGTGCCCGCCCCTTGGGCGGGCACCTACCTACCAAGCCTCACCTTTTCCCCCTGGATCCCGTGGCAACGAGACACCCCACAGGGCACATACGGCTCGAAGAATCAGAATCGGAATGGCGGCATAAGCAGCAGCAGCCCCTCTGAGAATCGATTGCCCGATCGCCCGCTTTTTGGAGGGGGTCGGCATCTAGGTGACCTCTCTCGAACGCCTGCTACAGCAGATTCCCTCACATATCATAACTCCTAGGTAGTAGCAGCAGATCAGGGTATCTTCGAGGTGTCGGTGCTGATCGAGGGGGACATCAGGAGCCACCTGACTGACGCGCTGAATTTCTCCGTCACCACCCTTGACCACAGTGACTTCGCGAAACGCGTCTCTCACATTGCGGTCGCTGCGGCGCTGACTGAAGTTGATTCGGAGACCCAGAGCGCGCAGCAGGAGCACGACCGAAGCCGGAATTGGAGTGTGCGCCAGCTCCGCAAGCAGCATTGGCGGGGCCCTCGATCAACCGGCTTGCCTCGCGGAACCGTCCCTGGAACGGTAAACGGCACGATGCCCCACCCGCACGCTCCACACGTTGATGGCGGCCGGACGCTCCACTCGCAGGAGATCCGCTGCCTTGAGCGCGGTGTCGGCCACAGCCCAGCCTCCGCTGTCGACATCGATGGCCACAATCTGTCCGTGACGGGACAACTCGACCTGGGGCCGGATGGCCCGCTCGTAGAGCTCGTCGCCGAGACGAGCTGTCTCTTCAGCGGGGCGGCGCCTGGGCATCTTGTGCTTCTCCTCGCTCGGACTCCGGGTGGAGAAGATAGCGTTCTCCGCAGGGCTGTCCAGTCCATAGCTCCGGCGGCTGCGGGGTGAGTCCGTGACTCTTAACGCGAGAGAGGCCGCATACAGGGGGAACCGAGGAGCCGTCGCCTGCGGGCGGCGGCTCCTCCATCCGGTGGGCGTGGCGGCTCACCCGGCCGCGCTCACCAACTCCCCCTCGCGTTCCCGCTCCAGCGCCCACTCGAAGAGGGATAGCGTAGGCGCCTCGTCCCTCCGGCGGCGGGGCGTCGGAGCTTCTGGTTCTCCGGCCAGGAACTCCGCCCACGAGAACAGAGAGCGCTGCGTCTCGACAGCGCCGACGCGGCTGTCGAGAGCCCCCGCGGCAGCGGCGACCTCCGGCGGCACCGGTTCGGGCGCGTGCCACCCCGTGTCGACTAGCAGCGCCTCGGCTTCCGCCGCGACCTGCTGGGCCTGCTCGAAGACCAACTCGACCGAGTTGGCGTCCTCCTCGCCCGCGACGATCTTCCTCGCCAGGGCGAGCATGAGGTCGTCGCCATCGTCCCCGTAGGCGGCGAGGCCGTCCTCCGGCAACTCACCCTCGACGGCCAGCGAGCTTTGGAGCTTCCGGGCCACGAGCGTGAGAGCGTCCGCCTGCAGGGTGTTCCGGTAGGCCATGAAGACGACCTGCACGGGCTCCGTCTGGCCGATGCGCCAGGAGCGCCGTGACGCCTGCCGTGCCGTGTAGACGCTGTAATCCGTTTCGTACCAACAGATTGTCGGGAACTCCACGAGGTCGAGCCCCGTCTGCACGAGGCGGGGGTGGCAGACGAGCACGTCGACGCCCTCCTCGACCCGCTTCGCCACCCAGGCCTCGCGGCGCTCGGGCGGGACAGCGTCCGCCTTCATGACCGCGGCCCGAAAGCCGTGCCGCTCAAGGATGGACTCCATCCGCTCCGTGATGTCGCGGGTGCCCGTGTGGGTGGCGTAGACGAGCACCCGGCGCCCCGCCAGCCGCTCGGCGGCGACGAGGTCGACGAGCGCCCGCTCCTTCGGGTAGAGCCGCTCCTCGGAGAGGGGCGGCACCTGCACGAGCAGCTCCTCGCTCTCCGGGTCGAAGACCGTCTCGCCCCGCGTGCAGCCGTCCGGGTAGGCCAGCAACGTCTGCAGGTAGGTGGCGAGCAGGCGCTTCGAGCCCTTCGCCAGCAGTTCGGAGAGGGCTGCGCGCAGCGTCCCGAAGAGCTCGTCGTAGGCGCTCCGCTGGGAGAACCCCGTGCCGTCCTCTTCCTCCGTCTCCATGTCGGAGAGGAGCACGCGCTCCTCGTAGGGCGGGAGCCCCGCGGCCACATCGGAGAGGCGGAGGAAGACGGAGTTGCCGATGAGGTGGAAGAGGGCGGCGGGGGCGAGCCCCGGGCGCTCCCGCACCACCTTGCGGAACTTCTTGCGGCGGCTCGTGCGGCCGTCCTCGAGGGACTCCCCGTCATCGCGCCCGATGGTGTGCTCGACGAAGCCGTAGCGCTCGATCCAGCGGCTTTCCTCCCCCCGCCGGAACTCCCCCCGGATCTCCGGCGAGAACCGGTAGAGCAGGTGGAAGAGGGTCGAGGAGTACCCGCCCATGAGCGTGCCCGAGAGGGAGAGGGACTTGCCGCAGGCGTCGGCGAGGATGCCGGCGGCGATGCCCTGGGCGGAGCCCCTTCCCTTGTACTCGTGACACTCGTCGCCGATGAGCAGGTCGAAGAAGCCCCGCAGGTGGTGCTTCACGTAGTCGGCGAGCGGGTAGCGCTTCGGCCCGGTGTGGTCGGCCTGCCAGAGGGCAGTGCCGCACTCGTCGCAGGTGCGCTTCCTGCGGGCGAGGTCCTTCCCCGTGAGCGGCACCCCGTCCTTGTCGACGATCTGGCGGAAACAGTCGGGGCAGCAGGGGACGCGGAAGGGCTCCAGCGTCTCCTCGTCCCGGACCAGCCTGCCGTCCGCCGTCGCCCAGCGCTCCACCACGGCGGGCAGCCAGCGGTAGGAGAGCTTCGCGCGCTCCCTGGACATGACCGCGAAGAGCGGTCCCGGCCCGTGGGAGAGACGCAGGCGCTCGAGGTCGGTGATGGAGGCGACGATGACGGCGCGGGCGTCGGGCACCGTCTCCTCGACCTCGCGCTTCCACTTGCGGGTGAGGTGGGGCGGGCAGAGGACGAGCACCCGCCGGAAGCCGGCCAGGTGGGCGGCCGACGCGCCGATGAAGGTCTTGCCCGTGCCCATCTCGCCCACGACGGTGGTGCCGCGGTGGGCCTCGAGGGAGAGGGCGGCGCCGCGGATGGCGTCCGCCTGCGCCCCCAGGGGCGTACGCAAGAGCGCCGGGAGCGGGCGTCCGTTCTCGGAGGGCCGGTAGCGGGGCGGGTAGGACTCCACCACGCGCTGGGCGATGGCGTCGCGGTAGGTGTCGATGAACTCGCTGAGGTCCATGGTGTGTCTCCTTCTCCGTGGAGGGACGACACCAGGACCTGGGCGCACTGCGACCCAGCCCGCGCGAGCGAGGAGGGGACGCTGCTGCTGCACAGGCTTCTGGAGCGTCCCCGGTCGTGTAACGTTTCGAGGCGGCCGCCCGTGCGGCCGTTCATATACAGCGAGGCCCCGCTAGCCAAGGGTGGCAGGCGGGGCCTCGTGCTAGGCGGATCGGCGTCGATCCGTCGGGAGCCTCCCGATGGAGGCGGCTGGAAACTAAGCGGCGATGTCGGTGACCTGGCCGGAGTCCAGGTCGAGGGCGACGACGGTGGTGGAGAGCCTCTCGCGGAAGGTCTCCTTCGTGGGCGTGCGCTCCGCCAGCACCATCTCCTTCGAGGTGCGGCCCTTGACGAGGATGCGGGAACCCTCCGCCTCCAGCTGGAGGTTGTCGAGGAAGCCCGCCGCCACCAGCATCGCCAGGTGGCCGCGCCGGAGCGGCATGAGCGGTCTCGTGCGCTGGTCCTTCGCGGGCCAGAGCAGGTCGGTGACGGCGGTGCTGGCCCAGAGGCCCGAGTCGCGCGCCTCGGAAGCTGCCGCCACCGGGTCGATGGAGCGCCTGGCGAAGAGCACGTCCCCCGCCGGCGTCGCTTTCGCGACGTAGAGCGGGTAGCGGCGCGGGGCGAGCGTTGCCACGTCCCCCGCGACCCACTGCTGGATGCGCTCCTCGGCGTGGGCCTCGTGGAAGATGTCCGCCTTGCGTGTGCCGAGGACGACGACCTGGTCGTAGGCCTCGCGCTCGGGGTCGGGGAAGGCCCAGCCCTCCAGCCGCGCGAAGTGCGAGGCCAGGTAGCGGGCCGAGACCGCGAGGCGGTGCCGGGGCACGACGAGGACGAGGAGGCCGTCCTCCGCCAGGTAGCGCGTGCAGTGCGTGAGAAACGCGTGCTCCACCCGCTTGTCCTCGCCCGAGTCCCAGTCGTAGGGAGGATTCAGATAGAGGAGCCCGAAGGCGCCGTTGGCGATCGAGGTCTGGAAGAGGTCCGTCCCGAGCACGTGGTCGAGGCGGCCTTTCGCCTCCTCCGCGCGCTCGCTGTGAAGCTCCACCCCGAACGTCTCCACGTCCGCGGCATGCGGCTTCCTGAGGGCGTCCGCGAGACGCTCCAGCGCCACGCCCCCGCCGCAGCAGGGGTCGAGGACGCGGAGCGTCTCGTCGTCGCGGGCGTAGCCAGCGGGCGGCTGGATGAGCTCCGCGATCAGGTCGGTGACTCGTGGCGGCGTCGGGTAGAAGCCTCCCTTCGCCTGGGCGGCAAGTCTCATGATGGGTCTCCTTTCCGGTAGGTGGTCGGCGTGGATGGGTCCGCGGTCGGTGTGGATGGCTCCCGCGGGAGGGTGAGCAGCCCCGAGGCGACGGCCACGGAGAGGTCTTCTCTCAGTGACTCCGCGTCGGGATCGCAGCGGTAGGCGACGACGCCCTCCGACTGGAGGGGAACGGTCTCGCCCTTGGCCAGCGCCCGCCGCCAGAGCCAGTCCGCCCAGGAGCGGTGCAGGGGCAGGGGGCTGCGCTTGTCGAGGAAGCGGTGGTGGAGAGCGGGAGCCTCCTCCTCGCCCGGTGCGAGCAGCAGGAAGGCGTCACGCTCGAAGGCGTACTCGGCGAGCTTCGTGTAGACCAGGCCGTGCCAGCCGCCGGAAACCGGCAGGCGGGCGATCTTCGTCGTCCACGTGCCGACCGTCTCGCGGGGGACGTGGCAGCGCTGGTAGCCGCCGGAGAGGGCCATGCCGTCCGCCCCGCGGATGAGGTGAGCGGGGCCGGGCGGCTGCTTGAGGAGGGAGGCCCAGATCGCCTTGAGAGCAGTCTGGGAGCCCACCATGGAGAGGAACCACAGTCCCCCGGAGTCGGGGTCCCGGGCGAAGGCGTCGGCCGTGGCGGAGAAGCCGCCGGCGCTGATGGTGTGGAGGTCGTCGGCGTTCACGAGGCGGCCTCCAGGTAGTGCGCGCCGAAGGCGGCGCCCAGCTCGCACCAGTCGCCCGTCGCAAGGGACCAGCCGCCGCAGCCGCAGCGCCCCTCGTAGAAGTGGGGAGCGGGCCGGAGCGTCACGGTGAGGTCGTGGGGAAGCCACCACGCGGGCAGCTTCTCCAGCGCCGCCAGCTCCGTGGCGAGGTGCGGGCCGCAGTAGCACCCCCAGCAGTCGCCGGAGGGGTCGTCGACGATCTCGGTGGTCGCGGGCTGTGGACAGTCGTCGCAGAGCGTCCCCTCGACCGCGGGCTGTGTGACGAAGGTGCGCCGCCGGTCGTCCAGGACGGCGCGGATGGTGGTCATGGCTCGTTCTCCTCTCGGTGAGTGGTCGGACTGGACGCGCGAGGGTCTCGTCCCCGCGTGGTGCCGGGCTTTGGAGGGACTCCGGTCGTGGTGAGGTGGAGCTAGAAGGCCCCCTGGTCCTTGAGGCTGACGGCCTCGTCCCCGCCGATGACGACGTGGTCGAGGAGCTTCAGCCCGAGCAACTGCGCCGCTTCGTCCAGCTCCCTCGTGACCTTCACGTCCTGGAAGCTGGGCGAGGGGTCGGAGCTGGGGTGGTTGTGGGCGACGATGAGGTGGGGGACGCCCTCCACCACCGCCGGGCGCAGCACCTCGGCCGGCCTGACGATCGCGGAGAAGGCATTCCCTTGATAGATCACCCGCTGGCCCACGACGCGGTTGCGGCGGTCGAGCAGGAGCACCCGCACCTGCTCCTGGCAGAGCGCGCCCATCTCCTCCCCGAGGAGGCGACGGACGTCCTCCAGGCAGGTGATGGAGGGACCCCCGTCCGCGCGTCCGGGGTCGGTCTCGACCTCGTAGCGCACGGCCAGCTCGTTGAGGACGTGCAGGTTGGCGCGCAGCGCCTCCAGGAGGGCGTCGGCCTGCGGCGGGGCCGTCACGCTCCCGCCTCCACGCAGATGCAGTCCTCGTGGTCGGGGGAGTCGGGCTCTTCGCAGGTGCGGCAGTTGCCGCAGTCCGGGCAGGGGTCGGTCTGGTGGGCTTCGTCGCGGGCGACCCGCCGGGCGACGGTGTCCTCCCAGCAGCAGTTGCGCTCGCAGTCCTCTTCGCACTCCTCGGGCTCCTCGCAGGTGCGGCACCAGGTCCGCCCCTTGACGACGGGGGTGCCGCAGCCGCGGCAGTCGCCGCCGTAGTTGTCGATGGCCTCCAGTTCGGCCCTGACGGTCTTGCGGACGAGGGAGTCGTCCGTGGGGCCTTCCGACTCGGCGATGTAGTGCCAGGCCCACTTCATCCCCAGGTCGGCCCAGTCGTCCGTCCGGTAGGACCAGCGGTCGCAGGTGCAGTGGCCGTTGTAGTGGTCGGGTCCCTCGAGCAGGGTCATGACCAGGGTGTGCCTGCTGACGCAGGGGCGGTCGTCGCGGGTGTGCTCTTCCGGCATGTGGGGTTCTCCTTCTGGTGTTGGGTGGTCGGAAACGAAAGCGGGGCCGCCCCTCGCGTGACGTGAGAGGAAGCCCCGTGATGGCGCTCCGGCAGGGAGCGTCCGGCTCTAGGTGATGCGGACGGACTCGGAGGTCTGCTCGGCGACGATCTCCCTGCGCGTGTCCGCGTCGAGGAGGGCGTTGAGGCGCTTGTGGTCGACCGCGTAGCGCGTGCTGCGCACGAGGCTGATGGTGTGGCCCTTGAGTTCGGCCTTGGCCGAGCCCTTGTGGCGCATCCACGCCTTGAGGGTGTCGAGCGCCTGGCGCTTCGCCTGTTCCGGTTCGCGGAGGGTTTCCCTGGCAGCGACGTAGGCAGTGACCGCTTCGGCGGCCTCCCCGTCACTCACGTGCGGCGCTTCGTCCTCTTCAGCCCCCGTCTCCTCCCCGGCCTGCGGCTGGCAGGCGGCGAGGAAGGGGCAGGAGGAGCAGCGCCAGTGGCCCGCCTCGAAGTCCCGCTCCGGTAGGGCTTCGGGGTCGGGTCCGTGAGCTGCGTAGTGCGCCCCCAGGGGCGCGAGCCAGGCGCGCGTCCGCTCGAGGGCGTCCTCCACGCGCTCCGCAGGGACGGTCTCGGAATCCCAGGCACGGTCACCCGTATCCAGGACGGCGATGACGGCGTCGCGCGCCTCCCCGAAGAGCCCATAGGTGTAGAGAGCGGCCTGGGCGACGGTGTCGGGGTGGCTGCGTTCCGCGCCGAGTGTCTGCCAGCGCTTGAAGGCTGAGGGCCCGCGGGTCTTCACCTCAATGACGGCCTCCTCCCCGAAGAGGGGAGGCGTGCCGGTCGCGTCGGGGTGACCTGTCACCGTCACCTCGGGCGTGAGCCGCACGGTGACGGATGTCGGTAGAGCCGCGTCCGCTGGCGCGACCTCCCAGCCCGCTCGCTGCATGGCGCGCAGGACCACCGGCTCAAGGGCGCGTCCCGTCTCCATGACGGTCAGCGCCTCGTCGCCGGGCGGTGCGGGCTCGTGGCCCGTGGCCGCGTACCAGAGGGCGCGCCGGCAGCTTCCGGCGGCCGAGGCCCGTACGTCGATGTGGCCCTGCCCGTCGAAGCGGGCGGAAGGCCGGTCGTAGGCGTCCGCCCGCGTGCCGGGCGGATGGAGTGTTTCCTTCATCTGCTCCTCCTCTGAAACGAGAGCGGGGCCGCCCCCGGTCAGGGAGCGACCCCGTGCGCGCTCCCGCTCGGGGAGCGTCTCTTGCGGTTGGCTGTTCGAGTGCCTTGATGCGCGCCTCCTCTCTGGCCGAGGCCGGGCGCTCAGGCCGCCCGCGGCTCCTCGCCGCAGTCGTGGCAGCGGGTCCGTCCCTTGACGAGGGGGAAGCCGCAGCCTTCGCAGCCGCCGCCGTAGTCGTCCACGGCCAGCAGCTCGGCCTTCACGGCCTGCCGGATGAGCGGGTGGTCGTCGGGCCGGTCGGACTCGGCCACGTAGTGCCAGGCCCAACGGGCGCCGAGTTCGGCCCACTCCTCCGCCCGCCAGGACCAGCGGTCGCAGGCGCAGTGCCCGTCGAAGCGCTCGGAGCTGAGGCGCTCCGCGCCGTCCAGCACGGTCACGATCAGCCGGTGCGCGCCGTCGTCCAGGTAGTACACGTCGAGTTCTCCTTGCGTCTTGCTGGGGCGCGGCTCGCCGCGCCGGTCGGCAACGAGAGCGGGGCCGCCCCCGTGAGGGAGCGGCCCCGTGCGCGCCCGCACGTGGCGGGCGTCTCCATGCGTTGTGGGCGGGCCTAGAAGACCTCCGCGGCGGCCGTGTCGGCGGCCTCGCGGCTGCCGTTCCCGTTGCCGTTGGAGCTGCCGTTCCCGTTCCCGTTCGAGTCGAGGAAGACGACCTCCTGCGCGTGGACCTCGGTGCGGTGGCGGCGCTGGCCGTCCTCCGTCTCGTAGCTGTTCTGGGCGAGCGAGCCGGAGACGTAGAGGCGGTTGCCCTTCCTCACGTACTCCGCCACGGCCTCGGCCTGCTTGCCCCAGCAGACGATGGAGTGCCAGTCGGCCTCTGTCTCGCCGTTCTGACGGCGGCGGTCGGTCGCCAGCCGCAACTGGCAGACGGCGGTCCCGTTCTGGCTGTACTTCAGGTCGGGGTCGCCTCCGACGCGGCCCAGCAGTTCGACTCGGTTAATCGTCCGTGACATTTCAAAATCTCCTCTTGGTGGTGGTGTCTGGCGTCATTCGTTGGGGGTAGCGGTATGACCGCACCCGGGCGGATGGATGGCGGGTCGGCTCCGGAGAGACGGTCCCATGATGGGCGCTCCCAGGAGGGAGCGTCGGGGTGGAAAGGGTCAGGCGGCCTTCGGCTCCTCCTCGGAGCCGGGGGCCTGGAGCTTCTGGGCCATCGCTTCGACGAGGGTCGTCAGCCCGGAGACGGGCAGGTCGTCGAGTTCCTCGCCGGTGCGCTGGCGCACGGCGTCGCGCACCTGCATCTCCTCGAAGCCCTGCTTGCGTCCCAGCTCGACGATCGTGCGGCGCAGCCCGGAGGCCACGTCACCGCCCGCGCCGTCGCCGGCGAGGCTGTTCCCGAACTGCGCGCCGTAGCCCCGCAGGGCGCGCTTGAGCGCGTCCGTGACGGCGCCCTTGAAGGCCGTCTCGTGGCCCTCGATGGTGTCCTCGACGAGGGCCACGAAGCCCACGTCCGTGCGCGGCGGCGAGCCGGGGACGGTCACCCTGACGGTGGCGGAGTAGGCGCGCAGGGGCGTCGTCTCGCCCGTCTTCGCGTCGACCTTCTCGCTCTCGTGCAGCGTGACGTCGCCAACCAGCTCGTAGCCCCAGGAACCGAATCCGAAAATCCGATTCGCCTGGTCGATGGCGGCGTGGCCCTCGAGGTAGGCGAAGGTCCGCCCCTTGCGCCCCTTGCGGTAGGAGACGAGGTCCTCGTCGAGGGGCTGGGCCAGCTTCTGCGTGACCACGGGCGGGAGCCCGTCCCAGAGGAGGTCGTGCTCCTCGACGGGCGCGGGCTCGGGGCTGGAGCCGTTGCGGCTCACGAGGGCGGTGGTTCCGTTGTTCATGGTGGTGCTCCTTCGTGCTGTGTGATGGGTTCGGTGCGGGCCTCCCCCGGGGAGACCCGTGGGCGGGGCAAGCCCCGGCGGGTAGCGGTCATCCAACCTCCTTCGGTGTGGTGCGGGGAACTGCCTGTGAGGGGGTTCACGGGTGAACCCCTGGGCGTCGTGGTTGCTGGGCACGGGGCGGCAGCCCCGCGCACGGGCGGTAAGGCACAAGGCGTCGTTCGGGCCTCGGAGAGGACCCGGCGCGGCTCCAGGCTGGGTGGTCGGGGTGGGGGCTAGGCGGCGTCCCTCGCGGCCTGCAGGAGCAGGTGCTCGAAGACGGCCCGTCCGTGGGACGTGGCCGCAAGCTCGGCCACGTCGGAGACCCCGCCGGGCAGGGTCAGGGTGGCGGCGCGGGAGCCAAGCAAGCCCGCGAGGCGCGAAGCCGCCTCACGGCCCGGCTCGTCGCTGTCGAAGGCGATGAAGATCCGAGGGCAACCCCTGAGGGCGTGTGCGATGCGCTCAAGCCCCTGCGTCCCGAGGGCGGCGCAGGCGGGCAGTCCCCACTGCGCCAGGACGAGCCAGTCGAAGATTCCCTCGGTCACGACCGCCCAGGGAGGCGACGCCCCAAGCCGCCCTAACCCCAGGACCGGCTTCGGGCCGGGGAGCCCCTGGAAGCGAGGGGATCGCTCGTGGTCGATGGCGCGGCCTCCAAGCCAGGGGACGCGCCCGGCGGAGACCTCGGGGATCACCACCATCCCGGCGAAGCGTTCGCTCCTCCCGGCGAAGAGACCGGAGGCCTTCAGGCGTTCCTCGGCGAAGCCCCCGCTCGCGAGGAAGCGCCACAAGCCATGCCCGGGCGAGTAGCCCAGGCCCAGCCGCACGGCCGCTTTCTTGTCGAGTCCGCGCGAGGCGAGATAGGCCCTCGCCTCGCCGCTCCGGCGCAGTTCCCCAGCGTAGAACCGCGCCGCCGCCGTGAGCAGCGCGGGGTCCCGCTGGAAGGTGGTAGCGGTTCGGTGTGGGCGGCTGGGCCTCCTCGGCACTGCCGATGGCGGAGCGGAGTCGAGCCGCCGGATCGCCTCCGGCAGGCTCAGCCCCTCGAGGCGCTGGAGGAAGTCGAGGACGTCGCCGCCCTCGCCGCAGCCGAAGCAGTACCACTTCTCTGTGTCGCCGTACACCGTGAAGCTGCCCTCGCGCTCCTCGTGGAAGGGGCAGACCCCCTGGCGGACGCGGCCCCTGCCCCGCAGGAGCACGCCCGCCGACTCCACCACGTCCGCCAGCAGGTGCCGGCGCTTGAGGGCGGCGAGGTCGACGGAGGTCGTGGCGGTCGCCGTCACGACGCACCACCGTCAAGGGGCCGGAGCCCCCGCAGGCTGCGCCGCGAGACCATCTTGCCGGGACGCCAGCGCATACCCAGGACGGCCAGCACCTCCAGCGTGCCGCCGTCGCCGCGCGGCGCGAGCACGGCGGCCCGCCCCGTGTCCGGGCTGTAGACGAGCGCCCCGCTGTCGCGGAAGTGGCGCCGTGCGATGGCGATCCACTCGGCGTACGCCCAGCGCGCCTGGTGCGCTTCCGCCGCCGGGACCTCGGCCCCGGCGAGGAGGGCAAGCGCCCCGTCGAGGTCGCCCGCCTGCCGCAGCCGGCGGGCGTCGTGGACGGTCCTCGCGAGGCTCTGCTCGGGAGCCTCGGGGACCGTGGCGAAGAGGCCGTCGATGAGCCGGTCCACCAGCGCTTCGAGGGTGGGCCGGGGGGTGGTCGTGGTCGTGAACGGGATGATCGAGGTCGCGGTGGTCATCGTGTCCCTCCTGGGGCAGTGGGCTTCGTGGTCGGGCGGATGAGCTGGCGGAGCACGAGTGCCCCGAGGACGACGCCCGCCGCGTTCAGCGCGAAGAGCTCCAGGTCGCCGGTCAGGGGCAGCGGTCCGATCAGCAGGACCGCGAGCACCAGCCGGGTGCGCCACCCGAGGCGGGCGGCCGTCGTGACGACTTCCGTGATGTGCATGCGCTTCTCCTTCGTGTGCATGTCGCGTGGTCCGCGCCGGCATCCGGGGCGCGGGGAGCGTTGGTCGCCGGACACACTCCGCCCACGGTCGGATGCCGGACGTGGGGCTGGGGAGCGTGGCTTGTACCGGACCCGCGGCGGTTGGAACGCTCGGGGTCCTGGGTCGAGGTGGCAGCGCGACGTCAGCAGGCGGTGTGCCGCAGACGTGGCGAGGGCTCGGCCTTGCGCCTCGGAAGAGACGCGGACGAGCCCTCGGTGGTGCGCTGGAACGGGTTCCCTGGTGGGAACTGATACGAGGAGGAGCGACGCGCGGGACGCACCTTCCCCAGGGTCTCCAGATGCCGCTGGACCGGGCCGCGGGCGAAGGACTTCAACACTCCGCCTCGCGGCAACTCCTTCGTGGGTGACCCGTTGGGAGAGCTACGTCATCCCGCTGGGTCTTCCGGGCCGAAGGAGACACCCCCAGGTTTCTCAGGCGGGAAACGCTGGAAAGCCAGAAATCGAGTTCGAGTATTGCCGAACGGGTGTTCGGATGGAAGGGGTTTCGCGGGGGTCGGCGCGAATCACTTGCTCTGATGTGGCGACGCCGAAAGCGGCGGTCTCTCCGCTCCCCGGAGCTGAGGCACAGCCCTGGCCCCGGGGAGCGAAAAGCCCTTCCGGTCAGCCCTGCTGGCCGTCCGCTTCCACCCTGCCACCCTTCGCCGTTTCCCCGGCGGCGCCGCTGGAAGCGCCGTTCAACCAGTCGGTCTCGGGGTAGAACTCCTCGGGGGAACGCTGAGCCGGCAGGGCGTAGTCGCTCAGCCGGAATCTGCTCATCCCGCGGTCGAGGAGGGTCCCGGGGCTGTCCCCGGCGATCGTGATGACCCGGTCGTAGTCGCCGAGCGCCTCGCCGACCTTTTCCTGGGCGGTGAGGGCCATGGCCCGTGCCGCTCGCGCCCCGATGTTGTCAGGCTCGATCGCGAGGATGGCGGCGAAGTCCTCGGCCGCTTCGCCAGGCTCCCCGAGTTGCAGGTGAGCCTCTCCCCGGTCGAAGAGTGCGTGGATGCTCCCCGGGTCGCGGTCGATGACCCTGTTGAAGTCCTCCAGCGCCTCAGCGTGGCGGGAGAGGCCGCTGAGGGCCACGCCCCGTCCAGCGAGGGCCTCGGGGCGGCCGGGGTCCAACTCGAGGGACCGTTCGAGAAGATCGAGGGCGGCGGCGTGCTCGCCCAGGGCGACGAGCGCCATCCCCTTCGCGCGGAGGGCGCCGTCGTGGTCCGGGTCCAGGCGCAAGAGTGCATCCAGATCCCCCAGCGCACGCTCGAACTCGCCTTCGTTGATCCAGGTGACGGCCATGGCGAAGCGGGACAGGTTGCTCGACGGCTCCAGCCTGATCGCGGTGGCGAAGTCCTCAACGGCCCGCTCGAACTCCCAGAGCTCGCGCAGGAGGAGGCCGCGGTTGTGGTAGGCGAGGGCCAGGCGGGGGTCGCGCTCAATCGCATCCGTGAGGTCCTCCACGCCTCCATCCTGATCGCCCACCGCGGCCCGCAGGCAGCCTCGGTGCAGGAGCGCACGCGCGTCAGCGGGGTTGAGCTCGATGGCCCGGTTGAAGTCGCCCATGCCACCGCGAAGGTCGCCGAGCTCGGCCCGGGCCGCTCCCCTGGCGTCGTACCCGGCGGCGTCGCCGGGGGTGAGGGAGATGACCCTCGTGAAGTCCTCCTCCGCGAGCCCGTCCTCGCCCAGGTCGCTGTGGAACAGTCCCCTCGTGGCGAGGGCGTCGGCATCGTCCGGGTTGGCCTCGATGCGTTCGTCCAGCGCTTCGATTTCTTCGCGGAACTCCTCGACGGAGCGGGTTCTGAGAGTGCTGCAGGTGTAGCCGAGATACCTCGGCACCGTGGCTTCCACGTGCGGGATGGATTGCTCTTGCATCGCCTGATTCCTCCTGGTGCGACAGTCCCCGGCGGTCGGTCGAGATTCTCCCCTGGGGGAGCGCTACCGGGACAGGGGAGGGTAGCACATGCGTTCGCATCGTGTGCCCCGCCTGCCGGGGTATCTGCCCGGAGACGACCCGGCCGCGTGCCCTCCTTCAAGCGCGGGCGGCCACAGCCTCGCAACTCTGCAGCAGCGCCGCGCCGGCGGAGACGCCCAGCAGCAGACCGAAGACCACGACCCTTCGCCCCCAGCGGCGCAGCTGCGACCAGGCTATCGCCCGGTGCGCGTCCTCCAGCGCCATCCTGCGCCAGTTGGTCTGGGCGGAGCGGTTGAGGCCCCGCAGCGGCTGCGTCTCTGGAGGCAGGGTCAGCCCGTATTCCTCGAGCATGGCCAGCTCCAGGGTGAGGAGCCGCTCTTCCGTCAGGAGCCACCCGAGACCCTTCCCCGGGTGGGCATGTCCGGCCCGCAGCCGGCGCCACTCCTCCACCAGCGGCCAGGCCGCGTCGTAGGTCTCCTCGTCGCCCTCCTCCGGCTGCTCGACCACCACTTCCGGAGCGAAGCGCCTGGGCACCGGGCGCCGCACGGAACGGAGTCCGATCACCGCCTCCCGCTCACCAGCTACGACCCGACCCGCGCCATCCTCGGGACTTCGCTCCGCGGACCGCTTCCCGGGAGCCCCCCGCCGCTCGTCGAGACCGCTCCTGAGTTCCTTTGCCAGGGTGTCCATGCCCCGTTCGAGCAGCGTCAACCGCTGACCCAACTCCTCGACCTGTCCAACGAGCTCTGCCCCGGGGGATGTCTTCCCGGACGACAGCAGGCGTTCGAGGGCGGCGCTCACGCGCCTCGACAGACGGCCGGACTGCACCGCGCGCAGCACCGTCTTGTCGCTCACGCCGAGCAACTCCGCCACCTCGGTGCGCCCTTCCTCGCGCACCAGCTCCCGCAGGAACCCGTGCAGCCGCAGGCGCCGCACGCTCTCGGAGGCCACCGCCTGGTCTTCGTCCGCATGGGCCTGGCTCATGTCCCGCATCCCCCGGTCTCGGTCACCCCACCTTCGCACCCGATCGCCGGCTCCGGACCCCCTGGAAGCCCTTTCCTGCGCACATCACTTGCTGTGATGTGGCTCGTTTGCATGCGGGACCGCCCACCCTGCCGTGTCCATTTTGTCCACCTTCGCCGGAACCGGCGCTTGACCCGACTCGCTTGCTGCGATGTGGCTGCCTGGCTCCGACGCCCCGGTTTCTCCCCGTCCTGACTGGCCCTGGGACAGCGTGGACAAATGTCCACCTCCCTCGATCTCCTGTACACCCCCCTGACCCCGGACCGTGTCCGGATCTGTCCTGGAGGCCCCCTGCGGGGCTCGTCCCAGGCTCTCCCGCAAGCACTGGAACAAACGTTCGTATTCATGCACCCTCGATTGCCCTCACCACACCGCCTCAGGCCAGGAGGGCAACCGTGCAACCCCATCCCCCGATCCCAGAGTCCCGCAAGAGGCGCCGCCCGGCGCTACTCGTGACGGTACTGCTGTCGGCAGCACTGCTGACGGTGGCCGTCGCCATCCCCACCGCCCTCGTTCTCGCCCAGGACCCGCCCGCCGACGAGGTGGTCTTCGTCAACGCCAGCGAGGATCCCGTCGAGCGCAAGGGCGACGGGCGCTTCATCGCGCGTCCCGTCTTCAGCACGCAGGTCGCGCCCCTCTACTACGGCGTGCGCGACCCCGACACGGGCGAGTTCCTGACGACGATGTTCCGGGTCCAGGGAGGCGAGAAGGACCGCAAGGACGGCTGGGAGTACTCCTTCGAGTACCCCTTCGAGGATGGCCAGGTCGAGCTCGACAAGGAGCGTCCCTACCTGCTCGTCATCCTCGCCATCAAGAACGGCGAGCCGTACCGCTTC
>JAJDYW010000006.1 GCA_022824925.1 Dehalococcoidia bacterium
GCTGGAGCTGGTGGAGGAACAACAGACCGACGAGCCGACCACGGAGCTGTCGGCCAGAGCACCCGAGGTGGAGCCCCAGGACGGAGCGCCGGGCACCGGGCAGGAGGCGGACGCTGCGGGCTCAGGGGCGCCCGAAGCGGCGCTCGTGAGCCGTGGCGCGCACCGGCCGGCGTGGTCACGCTGGAGCCGCTTGAGGGCGAGCAGGACGCCCTCGGCGAAGCCGCTGAGCTCGTCGCCGAGTGGCGTCGGCTGCGCGGAGAGGACGCGCGGCGTGGGAGCGCCGTCGAGCGGGCGCGTGCCGAGGAGCGCCGCTGGGAGATCGAGATCGCGCTCATCGCCGAGCACGGGCTCGCCCTGCCGCCCGAGACGGAGCCGCTGCATCCCTCGCGGCGCGACGACCACCAGCGGTGGCGCAGGCTGGCGCTCAGGCGGGCGCAACATCAGCGCGTGCGCGCCGAGCGGCTGCGCCTGCTTCGCCGCCTCCTCACGCTCGGCATCTGGCGGCGGTAGCGGGGCACTCAGATGCGGAGCAGCGGCCCGATTTCCCGCAGGCGCTCGCGGCGCAGGCGGTAATCGGGGACGGCCTGCGCGACGACGGCCCAGTACTCGGGCGTGTGGCCGGGAGCGCAGTACGCGAGATCGTGGGCGACGACGTAGTCGAGGAGGGCGGACGGGGCCATGATGGCGCACCAGTTGAAGCGTTGCGTCCCGTCCGGCGCGCAACTCGCCCAGCGGCGGCGCTGATTGCGGACGAGCACCTCCTTCGGCCCGGACGGCGAGGGGGGCTCCCGACACGCGCGACGCGCAGACGCAGCTTCAGCGCGGCTCGCTCGCGATACCGCGCCTCTGACTGGCCCCCAGTAGCGAGTCCACTGCCTATGACAGTCCCGCTGCTTGCGGTTCCCTCCAGCGCTCCGAGTAGGCAGCCGGGCTGAGCCAGCCCAGGCTGCTGTGGGGGCGCTGCGTGTTGTACTCGACCCGCCATTCCTTGATCACGACCTGCGCCTCGAGCAGCGTACGGAACTCCTTGACCGCCAGCAGTTCGTCGCGCAGCCGGCCGTTGAACGACTCGACGTACGGGTTCTCCCAGGGCGAGCCCGGCTCGATGTAGCTGGTCCCCGTCCCCGCGGAGTGGCACCAGTCGCGCAGCGCGTGCGCCGTTAGTTCCGTCCCGTTGTCGCAGCGCAGGTAGCGCGGCGCCGTCCCCCGCTCTGCCGTCAGGCGTCGACGGTGACCTCGATCGTCTTGTGGCGGCGCGGGCTGCGGACGACCTCGTAGCGAACGAGGGCGTCCCCGAAGCGCACCTCACCTCGCTCGCTCACGGGAAGCCGCCGCCTGGCCGCCTCGATGATGCGACGCGCGATCTCGTCGAGCCCATCCTCGCCGTAGCGCCCGGTGTCGCGGACGAGGCGCTTGATGTCGCGCCGCATCTCCCGCTGCGCATTGAGGTTCTCCCGCCAGTCGATGACCGCTCGCTGCTCCTCGATGACCGTGTCGATGCGGCGCGCCAAGTCCGCCAAGCCGCCGTCGAGCGTCGCGGCGTACGGCTCCCGCTCGTCCCCCACCTCCCCGGGCCTCGCCCCCGGTGCCGCTGCCCGCGGAGGTCTTGTCGTCGAGCAGGCCGTAGACGGCGAACGACACCGGTGTCAGGATGTGCTCGCTGGCGATCGCCCCCTCGCACGCGATCCGCCCGGAGCGGGGCCATGCGCTGGGATCTCTCGGCGGCCTTGATCGCCTTCGCGGGTCGGGCAGGAAGCGATCCGTGAGCGACGAGACATCACATTAGTGGCGCTCGCACAGCTCGTAAGCATCGGCCCTGTAGTCGCGTCTGATTGCGCGGGCTTGCGAGGAAATCTGCCATCAGAGGCACTGCCCAGCGATGAAGGGTACCAGAACCGTGAGGATCGTCAGGACCACTACCGCATACGTGAGGTGTTTGGTCCGTCGTTGGAGCCGGATGCTCTCTTGGGACGCAAGCAAGGTGCCGTACTGGATCAGATTGTCCCGGGCGGCGCGGTCGGCCTCCCTCAGCCAGACAGCTTGGTCGCCGATGAGCAGTCTGAGACTCTCGCCGAGCTTCACTACCTCTCCATGAGAGGCGCGTTGGACCAATGTGAAGGCATCGGCGTACGACCAGTCCCCTTTTCCCTCTCTCGAGGAGTCAATCAGCTCAGAAGCGACGACGGGGATATCCACTCGACGCAAGAAGCTCTTCCGAATCGTGCTAAGGGCTTTTTCCGTTTGACCGCTTTCTGGGACCGTCGCACCGACAATGTCCCCAGTGTACAGGTCTACGAGCGGGACCAGAGCCCATAATGGAAGCACTTCCATGAGAATCTCATTGATCGAGAAGACGATCCCGTCTCGCTTGGAGTCACCATTTCCGTCCATTGCCCCTTCGAGTGCGAGCTTGTTCCCAATCGCCAGTGCATGATAGCGAGTGCGGTCCGTGCTGACATAGAAGATCGGCTGGTCGCCGTACGACCATGATTCCAATCCTAAGGTGAACCCGATAAGCCGAAGGTAGGACCAGATAGGAGGACGTTCCGACTGGCCCGGCACCGTCGGATGGCCCACAGTCGCGGTGATGAGTTCCCAAGTGGGCACACGCTGATTACCAGAGGAAAGGACGCCAGGGAGAAACTCCACAAACCAATCTGCGATGTCACAACGCAACTCTTCTCTCAATTCTTCAAGTTCTGCTGACTTCTGAGAATATGGGTCTTGTATCGAGCTGCCACGTGCAAGAGGTATCGCGTGGGACTCCCTCTGCTCTCGCAGGATACTCTGTATAGCACCGCTAGTCTCTTCATGAACGGTGAAGCAGACGGTCATTGCGATCAGGGAAGGTGTTATTGCCGAGATGTGTGCCTGAGCATACTTGACATTCTGTGGGAGCTTCGGTACACGATGGGAAAGCAGGAACTCAGGGGACTCATCGGTGGTGAGTATATCAAGTGGCAACATAGCGCTATTGCTACGGTGCCGGCGCAGGTTCCTTAGCCATCCGATGGGATCCCGCCCATGGGGCTCGGTGATGATGGCGTTGGTGTCCCAACCCAGTCGCTGTAAGCCAGACTCCAATTCGTCAATGTAGGACGGCGTATAGAACTCGATACCCCAGATGCACGGCAGGTCGACGTGCTCTTCGGGAGGGGGTGTCGAGATGGCGTTAATACGCTGGTCCCTTTCGGGTAAGGAGAAGGTGTCGACGGCGTCACCCGAAGCGGCTGCCGAACTGAGGAAGCGTAGGAGCTTCGCAAAATGCGAACGGACTGCATGAACGAGAATGGTGACCATCCTGTCCGCGATCGATCGGACCAGAGGAAGGCGGAGGACGGGATAGTAGCACACCGCAGGATGAGTACGTCACGGCTGGCGGCGATGTCCGACGGTTCGGAGGTCGACCGCCTCTTAGCGGATAACGGGGGAGCAGTACCGCTCGAGCCCTGTCCCTTGTTGCGGGAGTCGGGGTGGGCGCACTGCAATATGGGCCTCGCATTCTGGATGGCCATGCAGGGCGCGGGGCCAGACTGCGTGGCGATGTCGATCGGGGCAGGTGCCGACAATCGGCGGCCTGACCGACCGGCCTCGTGGCCGACTTGTGCGTATCGGAACCTCTAGTGGTGCCCCGGTCAATCGCTGCACTACCGCATATCGCCCTACAATGGGATCGCACCGAGACATCGGCCCGGAGCCTTGGACTGGCTCGGGATTCCACTGGGGTACGCGGTGACCGACCGATTCTTCGCATCTCCCGTCCTCAACTCGCCGTACGAGTACCCGCAACGCCACTGGGCGCTCGACGAGAACCGCCAGCCCACAGGGGCCGTCTTCGACCAGCGCCGTCAGGCGGCCTACGTCACGGCCGTGCCCGTGCCGAGGCGTCAGCGCGGCGTCCAGCAGCGCGCCATGGTGCTGGACGAGGGCAAGGGCCTCTCAAGCGAAGACCAGCAGTACGATCCGACCTCGACGATCAACCTGCTACGGCGGCACGTCGACCGCTGGCGGGCGCTGCCCGAGTCCGGCTGGGGCGTCACGCCCGAGACGGCGCGCCTGCTCAGGCACTGGCGGCACCACAACTTCGGCGGAATACGCCCGTTCTTCTGCCAGGTCGAGGCGGTGGAGACGGTCATCTGGCTGACCGAGGTTGCGCCCGCTCAGCGCAGCCGCGAGGTCCGCGGGATTCTCGAGCGGCTCGACGCAGCGAACGAGCAGGCGAACCCCGGGCTTGCACGCCTCGCGCTCAAGCTGGCCACGGGCGCGGGCAAGACGACCGTCATGGCGATGCTCATCGCGTGGCAGACGGTGAACGCCGTGCGGCGGCCGAACAGCCGC
>JAJDYW010000012.1 GCA_022824925.1 Dehalococcoidia bacterium
GTAGGAGTCGGCGTCGGCGTGGGAGTCGGTGTCGGGGTAGGAGTTGGTGTCGGGGTGGGAGTCGGTGTCGGAGTGGGCGTTGGCGTCGGGGTGGGCGTTGGTGTTGGGGTAGGTGTCGGTGTCGGTGTCGGTGTCGGCGTAGGAGCAGGTGCAGGCGCCTGGGCGCCGTTGATGACCAGCGTGACCGCCCGCCACTCCTCCTTCGTCCGCTCGTCGAGATCGAAACGAGCGCTCCCCGTGTCTCCGGCGCCCGTGAGCACGGCGTCGGCCGCGCCGCTCCCGACCCCGCTGCTACCCCGGCTCCCGAGGGAGAAGCGACCTTCGTGGCCGGCCGGGTACCCGCTCGCCGCCGTCAGGTCTCCACCGTCCACGACATAGATGCGAAGGACGAGCCCTGCCTGCGTCGCCGTGACGCTCGGAGCCTCCGGCTCGTTGGTCTCGGCGGTCGCGAAGGCGGTCGGGCCGATGGGATCCGTCGTGTCCGTGTCCCGGTACCTCAGGATCGCTGCAATGGCGGGGCGCTTCCCCCCGGTCCACTCCAGCGTATAGCTCGCCTCCTCCGTCCCGTCGGCGACCCGGTACCAGATGGCGAGCGTTGCCTCCTCCTGGTGGGTGAAACCGCTCGCAATCAGGGTCCACCCCGCCGGCGTCACCGGCGTGCGCTCCCGGTCCACGGCGAGGATGGCGATGAGCAGGTCGTTCGCCACCCCCGCGGGCGTCGTGACGGTAAGGCGCTGGGGACCGCTGCTCAGTTGCTTGACCGCCGTCTCGCTCCCGACGAACGCGGGCGTCGTCGCGCTGGCCCTGAGCGGTTGCGGCGGCTGTGGCAGCACCAGCGCCGCCACCAGCACGGCCAGCGACAGGCATAGTCCAGCCATGGCGGCAAGGGTGCGAATGCCCACGGGTGTTCCTGTGAATGAGTGGCCGATGCCACGCAGTGGCAGGGAATCCTACACACCGTTTGTGCCAACTGTTGTAGTCCGTGCGACGCGTTCCGTTGGCCTGCACGCCCGCCACGCCCCGTTCGCCGCCCCTCGCGTAGACTGCCCCAAATCTCTCCCCGGGAGCGTGCCAGATGGCCATCCTCGATCTCTTCAGCCTGGAAGGAAAAGTCGCGATGGTGACGGGTGGCGGTGGTGGCATCGGCCGCGGTATCGCCCTCGGCCTCGCCGAAGCCGGCGCCGACGTTGCCGTGGCCGGACGCCGCGAGCACCTGCTGCAGGAGGTCGGCAAGGAGATCGAGGACCGCGGCCGCCGCACCCTCGCCCTCCCCACGGATGTCCGCGACTCCGCGAAGGTCGAAGAGCTCGTGCAGTCGATGATGGACCACTTCGGGCGCATCGACGTCTGGGTCAGCAACGCCGGCGGGCTGCAGGAGCAGCGCGTCAACTACCTCGTCAAGACACCCGAGGAGTCGTGGGACGCCACCACCACCCTTAACTTCAAGGCGCCCTGGATGTGCGCCAAGGCCGTCTGGCCGGCGATGCGCAGCACCGGCGGCGGCTCCATCATCAACGTCAGCTCCGTCGGCGGCATCTCCCGCGGCGCCCCCACGAACGGCGTGTACTCGGCGTCCAAGGCGGGCCTCAACCACCTGACGAAGACGCTCGCCCTCGAGATGGCGCCGTTCAACATCCGCGTCAACGCCATCCTCCCCGGCTCCGTCCGCACCGAGGACTTCGAGGATGCCTCCGGCGGTGGCGACGAGTACTTCGAGGAGATGGCGAAGACCCAGCCCCTGAAGCGTCTGGGCAAGGAAGAGGACTTCGGCGCGGCCGCCGTCTACCTCGCCTCGGACGCATCGAGCTGGGTCACCGGCATCCTCCTCCAGATCAGCGGCGGGCCGTAGCCCGCCCTTTGCGGACTCGCCCCCGGCTGGCTACCGTACCCCCCTGACTCGAAGGAGGCCCAACCGTGCCGGAAGGAATGCGCGACCACGAGGTCGTCTCCGTCTTTCCCTACAGCGAAGACCAGATTGAACAGCTCATGAACGACGCCGGCGAGTGCGTCCTCATGTGGGGCACCAAGGACGGGTGGCCCGTGGGCGTCTACCACTCGTTCGTCTGGAGGGACGGCAAGTTCTGGATCACCTGCGCCGCCCACCGCCACCGCGTCGCCGCCATCCGCCGCGACGGGCGCGTCTCCGTCGCCGTCAGCGGGGTCTCGGCCCGCAACCCGGACTCTCCCCGCGGCTCCGCCACGGCCAAGTGCCGCGCCGTCATCCGCGAGGACGCCGAGACCAAGGAATGGTTCTATCGCGCCCTCGCGCACAAGGCCAACCCCGACGACAAGGCCGCCGAGGACGACTTCGTCGAGCGTCTCGACTCGCCCCTGCGCATCATCATCGAGGCCACGCCCGAGAAGTGGATCACGTTCGATAGCGGCAAGTCCGCCAAGGACGTGGCCGGTACGCTCACGGACGAGGAGCGCGGCCCGCGCCTCGAGTCCGACGCCGTCCGCATGCGCGCCGAGCGTGAGCGCCGCGGCCTCGACCCCGACGCCCGCTAGGGAGCCGCCTCACACCACGTCGAACTCGAGGTCCAGCCGGGGCTGTTCGTTCATGGGGCCTGCCACCTGGATGTGGGCCGCCCCTCCCGCCTTCACGCGCGGGTTGCCCATCGCCCGGAGCAGCGCCTGCGAGCCGATGACCGCCTCCGAGCGCGCCAGCTGGTAGCCAACGCAGAAGTGCTTGCCGAGGCCGAAGCCGAGGTGCCCCGCGCGACCCCCCTCGAAGTATCCCGACCGTAGCTCGCGGCCGAAGTAGAGGTCGTCCCGGAAGATGTCGAAGTCGTCCGGGTGATCGAACACGCGCTCGTCGTGGTTCGCCGCGAAGATGGAGAAGTGCGCCTCCGCCCCAGCGGGAATCGTCTGCCCGTGCAGCTTGACCGGCTCGATCACGTCCCGCTGCTGGCTCCCGGCCGGTGGCGTGATCCGCATGGTCTCGGTGAAGACGCGGTCGAAGAGCTCCGGGTCGCGTTTCACCTCCGCGAACTGCTCGGGGTTCTCCATCATGTGGACCCACATGTTCCCGATGGCCTTGTCCGTCGTCTCTCCGCCCGCGACCAGCAGCAGGCTCGAGAACGCCTTGATGTCCTCCTTCGACATCCGTGCCCCGTCCACCTCGGCCGTGCACAGCTTCGAGATCAGATCCTCCCCCGGCTTCACGCTGCGCTCGTCGACGAGCCTGTCGATGTAGGCGTGGAACTGCGCGTTGCACTCGATGCCGTAGGTACGCTGGTCCGGCGTGCCGGTCAGGCCCGCCATCATCGCGGGGTACCACTCGTGGAAGAGGTCGTGGTCCTTCTGCGGCAGGCCCAGCATGTCGATGATCACCATCACGGGCAGCCGCGAGCTGAAGGAGTCGATCAGCTCGACTTCGCCCTTCTCCGCGAACCCCTGCGCCAGCCGCTCCGCCGCTTGCGCCGTGATCCGGTCGACGAGGTCCTGCGTGTTCTTCTCGATGATCGGGATCAACGGCTCCATTCGCCGCCCCGAGAACTCCGGCGCGACGATGTTCCGCCGCTTCGTGTGCTCCTCCCCGTCGAACTGCATCATGGTCGTGCCGAACACGAGCGCCATCGAGCGCTCCAGGTTCCTGCTCGAGTAGTGCACGTTGTCGCGGAAGGCGTTGCACACGTCGTCGTAGCGCGTGATGTACCAGAGGCCGTGCAGCTCATCGTGGTACACCGGGAAGTGGTCGCGCAGGATCTTCAGGTGAGGGTAGGGGTCTCGCCAGTACTCCGGCGTGTCGAACACCGCCGGGTCGAAGCTCACGGCCGTCATGGCGTCCCTCCCCTCGCTAGGTCGGGTTCTCCCAGATCGCCGGCTCCAGGCCCATCAGCCCGTGGTGGAACTGCTCGTGCGGCATGTTCGAGACCGGCTGCCCCAGGTCCGACCGTGGCGGCAGCTCGACCGGGTGCCCCGGCTCGGACGCGATCAGATCGCCCGTGCGGCCGTCCTGCAGCAGGTCCAGCAGGAGCTGTGCCTGCTGCGCCGGTGTCATCCAGCCCGCGACCACATCCTCCGGCGGGTCCCCGCCCGGGAAGACGCCTCGCAGCATGGGCGTGTCCGTGGCGCCCATGCCGAGGCCGTTCACGCGCACGTTCTGGCCGTTCGCCGCGAAGCCCATCGCCCACGCCTGGATATAGCCGTTGAGTACCCACTTCGAGGCGTCGTACAGGTCGCTCCCCGGACCGCCGCGCGTGCCGCCCGGCTGCACCGGCGGCAGCACGTGGTCCGTCGAGATGACGACGATGTCCCCTTCGCGCTCCACCAGCGAGGGCGCCAGCGCCCGCTCCAGCAGGTAGACGCTCCGCACGTTCGTGTCCATGAAGCGCTGGTACTCCGAGAGCGCCTCCTCCCGCGAGAGGTCCAGCGGCGTCGATCCGTAGATGGCCGCGTTCATGACCACCACGTCGACCCCGCCGAAGTCCCGCAGGACCGCGTCCGCGAAGCCCCGCACCGCCTCCGCCTGCGAGACGTCGCAGGGGTAGGCGCGAACCGTCCGCCCCGTCGTCGCCGCGATCTCGTCCGCGACGGCGCTGACCTCGGGCTTCACGTCGCAGATGGCGACGTCCGCCCCCTCGCTCGCGAGCGCCCGCGCGTAGGCCGTCCCGAGCCCCTGCGCCGCCCCCGTGACGACTCCGACCTTCCCGTCCAGGAATCCCATCGTTCCCCTCCTACGCCCGGAAGCCGGACTTCATGATGCCGACCTTCATGGAGAAGTCGTCGCTGCGCGGCGTCAGCACGACCGGGTCGTCCACCCAGACGGGGATGTTGTAGCCGCTGCGCCCGTCCTTGATGAGGTCCATCACCACCTGCGCCACGTCCCCCGGCTTCATCCAGCTCGCGATCAGCTCCGGCGTCAGGTTCTCCTCGCCCGTGAAGCCGCGCAGCATGTGCGAATCCGTCGCCCCCAGGCAGATGCCGTTGACGCGGATGTTGTGGGGCTCCCCCGCCTTCGACCAGCTCAGCAGGAACCCGTTCAGCCCCCACTTCGAGGCGTCGTAGGTGTCCATCACCCAGCCGCCGCCGGTGGGCCGGTTCTTCTGCGTGTAGATGTGGTCGGTGGCGATATTGACGATGTCGCCCCCGCCCTGCTCCTGCATGATCGGGAACACCGCCCGCCCGAACAGGTAGTAGGCGCGGTTGTTCACGTTCATCACGAGGTCGTAGTCCTCGATCGACTTCTCCCACGGGTCCGTCGGCGAGGTCATCGCGATCGTGCCCGCGTTGTTGATGAGCACGTCGATCCGCCCGAACGCCTCCACCGTCCCGTCGACCACGCGCCAGCAGTCCTCGGGGACGCCCGTATCCGCGCGGAACGAGGCCGTCTCGACCCCGTGCGCGTCGCCGATCTCTCGCGCGCGGTCGTCCACGTTGTCGCGGATGTCGCAGATCGCGACCTTCGCGCCCTCCGCCGCGACGGCGTTCGCGAAGGCGACGCCGACCCCCTCGGCGGCGCCCGTCACGAGCGCCACCTTCCCGTCAAGAAATCCCATGAGAGCCTCCGGTGCGCGTCCGCGGGCTGCGTATCACGGCGCGCGATGTACGCGCATCCTACGAGCCTCGACGGCCCCTCGCACCGCCCCCCGGCTGCCGGTCACCGACCACCAACCACCGACTTCAGACGGCTACCGGCTGCTAGCGGTTCTTCTGGACGTGCACCCGCCGGTCCGCCGAGGAGCTCCACGTCAGGACGCGGGTCGGCTTGAAGGAGACCACCACGCGGTCCGGCGTGTTGGCGATGTGCTCGAAGCTGCTCTCCCAGTTCTCGCCGCCGTACTTGCGCGCGATCGTCTCCGTGACCGTCCCCAGGCCCGGCGTGATCTCGCACGTCTCCGCCGCGAGCACGACCGTGCGCTGGTCCGGATCGCCCGGCTCGTCGACGCAGATCGAGACGCGGCCGTCGCGCTGCAGGTTCTTCGTCTTCAGGCGCGGCGCGGTCGTGCTGAAGTAGACCGTGCCATCCTCCCAGTGGAACCAGATCGGGGTCAGCTGCGGGAACCCGTCCGGGTTGACCGTCGCAACGATCGCGTTCCGGGGCTCCGCCAGGAACGCATCCATCTCCTCTTGGGACATCGGCATACCGCCGCCTCCAGGGCCCAGGTTGGGCGCGCGCCAGTGTAGCGCGGGGGGAGGGTAATTCGGCAGAGGAGGCGCTACGCTCGCGCCATGACGCGAAGAAGTCGCGGCCGGCCCCCGCATCCCGACATCCTCACCCCCGCCGAGTGGCGCGTCCTCGAAGAACTGCGGACGGGCGGAACCTACGCCGAGATCGCCGTGCGCCTCGGCGTTAGCCCCGACGCCATCAGGTTCCACGTCCGCAACATGCGCGACAAGCTCAACCTCCGCGACCGCGCCGAGCTCGTCGCCTGGCGCCCTCCGGACGGCGCGCGACGCCGGCGCTTTCGTGCTCTCCTCGCTCCGTTCGCAGGGCTGCCCGTCGCCGCGCGAACGGTCGCCGGCGTTGCCGTGGCGGCGGCGATCGCGGGTGGCATCGTCGCCACGCTCGTGCTGGTCGTGGCGCTGCGCGGTGGAGGTGAGGCGCCGCCACCAGCCGCGATCGCGGGCGTGCCATCCGCAAGCCCCGGGCCCTCCGGCACACCGCAGGCCACCTCCACGCCCACCCCGCCGCCAACGCCTACGACCGAGGCCACTCCGCTGCCAACATCTACACCTACGACCGCGGCCATTCCTCCGGCAACGCCGCCCGCATCCTCCGGGCCGTTTGGGTTCACCCTCGAAACGAATGACGGCTGTGTATCGGGACTTCGCGAGGTCTCGGACTTTTGGATGGTGTCCGAGGACTCCTTCGGAGTGCCGCTCAGCAGCCCTCTTCCGATAGGGATCGCGTCGAGAGCAGCGATAGTGTCACGGTGGCCCAGCCTGGGAATTGTGGTTAATGACCTTATTGCCGTGGGGGCTGTTCAGGGTGCGGAGCGAGCGGAGAGGCTCGTCGATGGGCGGGCCTATCTTGTCCTTGTGATCGAAGTTGAGGAGGTGCTGTGGGGTACCGCCGCCGAGGGCGCGGTCGTAAGGGTTCTTCTGGACGGCTGGGACGACGAGACATTGAACTGGGAGCGTGTGGAGGCCGCCAGAGAAACCCTGCTCTGCAGCAAGGTGCTGTTCGCCGACCAGGAGGGGGCTGCCCCCGACGGCCTGGCCGGTGTTGGGTCAGGAGAATCGCGGTGGGTGGCACAGTGGGACCTTGTCCTCGGACCAGCGACGGTGGTCCTTGTTGCGCAATCGGCACAACGCCCTCACCGGCCTCTTCATCCGGCGGGATGGCGATCGTGAGGGTGACCTTATTCTCACCGTCGATCGTCGCTTCTTCCAGTAGCAGGTTGAGGAGTTCGCGACGCTCCTCGTCGGGCAGGTCATCGAGGCTGCCGCCAACGCGACGCGTCCACTCCACGGCCCGCTGCAACACGTCCCCCTGGTCGGCCTGCGCCGTCGCTCTCGCCCGGTACTCGTCCAGCCTCGCCCGGAGGAGCTCCAGCCGCTCGCCGATGAAGCGGCGCTGGTGGTCCAGTTGCTCCTCGCTGATCTTGCCCATCACGTAGAGGCGGATGGCGCGGTCCTCCTCCGCCTGGACACCGGCTAGCTCCCGTTCCGTGCGCTCGACATCGCCGGCCACGTCGCCATCTGCGTCGCCCTTCAGCGCGGCAAGCCCGACCACGATCAGGTTCGGATTCTCCAGCACGTGCCTGACCTCGTCCCAGACCAGGCTCTCAAGCCGCTCCGCACGGATCATCGGACGCTCGCGACAGCGCAGCGAGTGCGGCGCCTTCATCCCGTAGCACTGGTAGTAGCGCCGGGGCGGATCGAACTCGTAGCGGTACGTCTTCCCGCCACGCCTGGCGGTCTGGAGGCGTTTCGCGACGGGACCCATGAGAATCCCGCACTCGCTGCAGCGGACCAGGTGCTGCAGCAGGTGGAACACCTTCGTGTTGCGAGCGGAGCGGGTCCGCCGCCGCGCCCGTACGGCCTGCGCCTGCTCCCAGGTCTCGTCGTCCACCAGCGGCGGGAAGGGCACCTCGATCCAGCTCTCGCGGGGCTGCTCGTGGATACGCGTGCCGTCGTCGGTGGCGATGTGGCGGGCCTTGCCGTACCACCAGGTGCCCTTGTAGGTCTCGTTGCGGAGCATGCGGTTGATCCCTGTGCCGTACCAGCGCGAGGCGGACCTCCCCGTGGGCACGCCCTCGCTGTTGAGTTGCTCGGCGATCGCGAGCCCGCCCAGCCCCTCCTGCACGTATTGCCTGAAGATGCGGCGCACTACCTCGGCCTCGCGCTCGACGATCTCGGGCCTGCCGTCCCCGGCGGTGCGGTAGCCGTAGGGCACGGTGCTGACGGGGATGCGCCCCTGCCTGGCCGCGCCGCGCTTGCCCATCGAGGCGCGCTCGCGGAAGTTGTCGAGCTCGATCTTGCCGATGGCGGCCATCAGCCCGAACGTCTTCATGTCGATCGCGTCCATCACCGCCTCGAGGCCGATGCGGTGGGCCTCGACGACCTCCATGAGGGCGGCGGCGGGGTACATCCCCCGGCTGAGGCGGTCGGACTTCCAGCAGACGATGGTGTCGAAGCGGCCGGCCTTCGCGTCGGCGAGCATGCGCTGGAACTCGGGCCGCTTCTTGGACCAGCCGCGTCCGACCTCCTGGTAGCGGGCGGCGACGGTGTAGCCACGCTCCTCGCAGTAGGCCTCCATGTCGCCGACCTGCTCGGCGAGGGAGGTCTTGTCGTCCTCGGCCTGGCTCTTGTCGGAGACGCGCGCGTAGATGGCGGCGCGGCTGCACTCGGGCTTGATGTTGGTGTTCGTTCGCGGCATGGCTGCCTCCTCGAAGTACAAACGACCCGCCTCCTGCGGGGGCGGGTCTGCGAGCGGTAGCATGCGGCTCGCGTCACCTGCTCATACAGGGGGCGCCACGGCCCGGGGTGTTGCCACACCGCCGGGCCACCTCGTCCCCGGCAGCGTAGCGGGGCTGGAGCGAGGCGGTCAACGCACCGTCCTACCGGCCCTCGCACTCCTCGCCCTCGCCCTCTACAGGCGTGGCGCGGGTCGCGTGTTCGAGCAGGATCGTGGCGATGCGCCGCAGGCGCGCCTCCGCGTCGGGGGCGGGCCGGTACTCGATGGCGACCACGCGCGGCTCGGGGCCACCGGGGTGGCCGCGGTTCGTGCGCTCCCGCTGCTCCGCCGATCCCATCTCGTCCGACCTCGTGTGCCCGGCCCCACGGGTAAAGCGTGATGGGCTGGAGCGCCGGGCGTAACCCCATGAAAGGGACTGCACCGATGAAGTGTTCGGCCCGCGCCGGCCCGTCGCTTCCGCCAGCCGGTGCTGGCGATGGCGATCGAGTGTGCCGCGGCGGGCGCCCCCGGCGGAATGCCGCATAGGGGAGGGCACTCGTGGCCCCCTTTATGAAGAAACCCCGGGAGGCCAGGAGTCCCCTCAAGCCTGGGTCTCGGCGGGGACGGGCGCCGGCGCGACTGGATCCACGCCAAGCTCCCTGCAGCCCTCCAGATACACGTCGAAGGCCGGTCGCCGGAGCGGAGTCCCCTGGAGGGGGACTGCATCGGTGCAGTGGCCTATGAGGGGAGTGAGCCGCCGGCGGGAGGCGGTTCTGATGTCAGCGGGCTGTACAGGGAATAGACGTTGGTGACAGTTTGTCAGTGGTCCCCGAGAAGCAAGGCAGACCAACGGAAACCACGCCCCTACAGGACGTGCGCGGTGAACACCTTGGGAGAAGGCCCCGTTCCACGGCGAGTGACAGATTGTCAGTCGGGATGGACGGCAGGAATGGGCGAGATTACGCGACCGGTACCCGCCGGCGTCTCAGGCGAACATCCACGTCGTAGCCGAGCACGCGCGCCACGGCGTGCAGGGTTTCGAGTCGCGGGCTGTGCTCGCCCGACTCGAGACGGGTGATCGCGCTTCGCGGCACTCCCACGGCGGCGGCGAGCTGCTGCTGGGTCCAGCTTCGTTGTTCGCGCAGCGCGCGCAGTTGGCGACCGATCGGGCGGCGCAGGCGCAGGGTCTCGTACTCCGCCTGGATGTCGGTCTCGGCGGTGACGATCGCTTCAATGTGTAGTCGGGCGTTCCTGGCCATGACGGTCCCTCCAGTCTGCATCAGGAGCGCCGCCTGTGCCTGCTTCACGGCTGAAGGGGTGTTGCTCAGACCCACGCGACCGCTGTCGCTCCCCTGCCCGATCGGGGGGCGCGGCTAGCGTGAATCGCGAGACGTGTTCACCGGCTCCGGTCAGGCGGCAGCGCTGCGATCGGCTCCTCGGGCGGTCCGGCGCGACCTCGTATGCCCGCCCCCACAGCCAAGGCGTGATGGACCAGTGGCAGTGACGAGGGCGAGTGTGTTGCGGCGGTCGGCGCGGCGGAATGACGCGTAGGAGAGGATGCGAGCCTCCCGTTAAGGGCGCGGGAGGGAAATGGGGCCGTGATGCGGTAGGCGTGTAAGGAGAAATGACGAAAGTCAGCGGACAGGGCACTGCCGAAAAACCCAGTGACTACAAGGGAAAACGCCCCCTACCGGACGTGACGGAGAACCAGCCGGATGTCCGGTCGTATTCCACTTCAATGTTCCAGAAACCCCGCGATTTGGGACATCGGGCGCACCACGACGGGCGGGGCGATGTTCCAGAAACCCCGGGAAATGGGACAACGTGGAACATGGGCGCAGGCGGCACGACGGGCGCGCCACGGGTGGTCATCGGTCGCCGCGACGTGTCGCCAAGCCCCGGCTCGGCCACCCCGAGGTCGTGACTCTGAAGCCCATGCAGGACGAGGAGCTCGTCGCAGGCACGCACCTCGCCGGCGCTTCGCTCGGACAAGCGCTGAGCGGAAGGGGCAGCATGGGGCTCGCTGCCTAGCGAGCCCACTCCATGATGAACAGGTCGTCGAAGCCGCTCACCTCGAGGACTCCTTGCAGCCGTCTCCGCACCTGAGGGGAGGGGCAGCGCGCGCCCGTCATGAGCTGGGAGAGGTAGCCCGAGGAGATCCCGATCAAGCCCGCGAGCTCGCTCTGGGACATGTCCCGCTCGTTGAGGAAGTCCCACACCGGTTCCGGGTTGAGCCAGACGCGGATCGGAGTGAGCCTGAACGTCATCTCGGTCATCACCGCCAGACGAGACGGCCCGGCGCGATAGGATAGGGGACGGGCATCGGGAGGCCAGCCATGACCACAACCGTGACAGCCACCTACGCCAACGGCGTCCTCACGCCCTCGGAGCCCCTCGACATCGAGGAAGGCAAGAAGGTGACGCTGTCTATCGAGGAGGCGGCATCGCCGAAGCGAGGGCTGGCCGGCATCGTTGAGGCAGTCCAAGAGCTTCATAAGACCATTCCGCCGGATGCGTGGGACGTGCTGCCGGCGGATGGCGCGAAGAACTACAAGCACTACCTGTACGGCAGCCCAAAGGAAGAGGACTGATGAGAGTAGTCTTCGCGGACGGTGGAGTTCGGCCACCACGGCGAGTACGTCGCCATCGACGTGGACAGCGGGATCTGGGCGATGTCCGTTGACGCCCTCTCTGCGGCAGACGGCCTGCGGGCGCAGCGCCCCGAGGCGCTGGACGTCTTTCTGCTTCGGGTCGGGTATCGGGCGCTGCATCACTTCGGGCGTCCCGGAGGGCCGCGATGACTGAGCAAGCGATCAGCAAAGACGAGGTATTGGCTCTGCTGCGCGAGCACAAGCCCGTGCTCGCCGAGCGTTTCGGCGTTGTGGAACTGGCGCTGTTCGGGTCTACAGTGCGCGATGAGGCCAACCCGGAGAGCGACATTGACATCCTCGTCTCGTTGCGGGGCGCGCGCGGCTGGAGGAGCGGGTACTCCGACGTGCTTCACTACCTCGAGGACCTGTTCGACCGCCGCATCGATCTGGTTGTCGAAAGCGACCTGAGGGCCGAACTGCGTCCCTATATCGAGGCAGATGCCGTGTATGCCTGAGCGTGCCTGGGCACTCGCCTTGCGCGACATGCTCGAGGCGTGTGAGCGGTGCCTGGAATATACAGCGGGCATGGATCTGACCGCCTTCGCCGCGGACCGGCGGACCTACGACGCCACCATCCGCAACATCGAGATCATCGGGGAGGCAGCGAACAACGTGCCCCGGGCCGTGTGGGATGCTCATCAGGAGATCCCGTGGCGCGGCATCGTCGACACGAGGAACCGGATCATTCACGGCTATGGAGTGATCGATGACGAGACCGTTTGGGAGATACTCACTCGCGACATCCCGGAGTTGATTCCCCTCCTCCGCGCACTGCTGGAGGAAGCGGGAGGACAGCCTTGATCCCACGTAAAACCCGGGTCCGAACAGGTCTGGGCGCGGCGCTCTAAGACCAGGGTGTCCCGGACCGCGGGGCCTCACCCACGCCCGCGAGAAGCCAGGACCGCAGGTAGTCCCGCTCGAGCACGTCCCACTGCACGCCCAGTTCCCGGCGTGCTTCCTCAAGGCGCGTCCGCAGCGGCCTCAAGCGGCGACCAACCCCGGCAGGTTCTCACGAATCATCCAGCGGCCGTTGTGGGATCCGCTGTTCGGCCCCGAAGGGTCGAGCTTGCGGTAGCCCTTGATGGGCAACTCGGAGAGCGGGGGCGACTCAATCCCGAGTTGCTCCAGCACCCACCCGAGACGCTTCGCGGTCGCCGCGTCGAGTTGTAGGGCGTATCTCGTGATCCGATCGATGTCGAGGTCGGGCAGTGCGACATCGAAGGCGTGAAGGACCTCGGCAAAGCCTCCACAGTGTCGAGGCCTCGCGAGTCCGTCCAGGGGGCAGAGAGGTGCCATTCAGCGGCCCCGCTAACGCTCCTCATCACTGTCCGCGCGCGTTCCTTCGGAGACGAAAGGATGGAGTTCTGCGGGGGCGAGCAGCCAACGCCACAGTTCGTCCCAGGCGCGCGTCCGCGGCCCGGTCCGCCACTCGGCCGAGAGGGTGAAACTGCTGGGGGTTAAGTCCAGCGCATCCGCTCCCAAGGCCGGCCCGGGCACAGCCTCGCCTTCATGGTCCCGATCGTTTCGCATGGTGCCGCTCGTGTCTCTGGTCGAGTGGGTCGCGGCGGTCGGCGCGGCGGAATGCCGCATAGGGGAGGGTGCGCGGGCGCCCCGTTAGGGGCGTGGGAGGGAAAGTGGCGTCTTGATGTGGTAGGCGTGTAAGGAGAAATGACGAATGTCGGCGGATGGGACACTGCCGAAAACACCAGTGTCTACAGGGGAAAACGCCCCCTACCGGACGGGACGGAGAAGCAACCGGACGAGGGGTCGTATTCCACTTCCATGTTCCAGAAACCCCGCGATTTGGGACACCGGGCGCACCACGACGGGCGGGCGATGTTCCAGAAACCCCGGGAAATGGGACAACGTGGAACATGGGCGCAGGGGCACGGCTACCGCTTCGTGGCGTGGCTCGCTCGGGAGACGGCGGCTCCGGACGGGGCCGACGGTGTCAGGGGTGTGAGACGGGACTACGGGCTCTGGAAGTTGCGTTGCACGACCTGGGCGACGAACGATTGGACGAGGCTCGATATCTGCTCTGACCGCACCTGGTCACCCGCGTAGATGCTGTAGTAACTCTCGCCAGCAGGATCGAACGTTATCGCACGCAGCTCAGGAAGATCTTCACGGCCTGCCTGCCGAAGCTCATCTAGCGTCAAGTAGAAGAATGAATCACTGGGGTGCTCGCGAGAAATGATCACAGACACGGGAGCAATGCTGGTTACTTGGTTGCGCACGTGCTGCCTCGTCCTGACAAACCAGAACAAGTAGCGGGCACTCTTGGCGCCGTAGCGGAAGTCCACCCTGAAGAACCATGTGCGCTTCGCAGTGCCTGTCCTCTTGAGCTGCAAGTACCTGTCCTGTGTGATCAGGTCGAAGTCCTTGAAGTACACCTGCGCACCATAGTCCCACATATCCTGCGCTGCTTGCGCGAACTGCGACCGAAGGAGGTCCATGGCGGCCCTGAACACTTCGAATTCCCTTGCTTCCCGATCGTCGGCGGGCATTCTGAAGCGTTCCGCGAGGCTCTCGTACGACTGGACTTCCTCTTCGCGTTCTCTGGCTGCTTCCTCCCAGGTGTCGAGGGCCTCAGACACGTCGTCGATGACTAGAGCAAGGAAAGCAGTAAGGTTCGACGATTGGCTTTCTTCCAGTGACTCGTAGTAGCGCTGGCGCTCATCCTTCGTGACGACCGCGATCGGGTAGCCACTCCGCATCAGAAGCAGGTTCATCAGGATCCGCGCAGTCCTCCCGTTCCCGTCTATGAACGGGTGAATCTGGGCGAACCGCGCGTGGGCAGCAGCAGCCAGGACAACAGGGGAGCATCCGAGACCTTGGCTCGTGGCTGACTTGACCCAATCCCCCAGTTCGCTCATCTCCCTGGAGACATCGTGCGGTGCCGTCGGCTTGAATGCTGACCCGGTGATTATGACGTCGACCGAGCGGTAGCGGCCTGCATCGTCATCACTGATTTCCTTGAGGATCAGCTGATGAATCTGACGGATATCGCTCTCGGTAATCGGTTGGTCATTGCTCGCTATGCTCTCAAAGAAATCCAATGCTCGCGCGAGATTCGTGGCCTCGAGGTGATCCTTCAAGGACCTCCCCGCGATCGTTAGTCCTTGCTCTACGACCAGCCGCGTCTCGCCTTCGCTCAGCTCATTGCCCTCAATCGCGTTCGAGTTATAGATGCTTCGGATGCGAAAGAACTTGCTTATGCGCTGGAGGACCGTCTTGTCCAGACTGCCAGATTCTCGAAGCTTGGCCACGCGATCATCCAGCGCATCAACCTGGGCCTGTAGAGAGCCACCGTAGGAGAAGGGTTGGCCGGGTACGTCCACGAGGGTCGTGGGCTCGCTCATCAGCACACCGTATCACTAGCTTTGGCTACACACGGCCACGGCACCTTTCACGGCGGGCGTCGCGGTTGTCTCTTGCTCGCCCGTGGCCACGTGGCTCACCTCGGCCTGTTCGCCCAACCAACGTCTTTGGTCCTAGCGGGAAGATGCTATCGCCCACGCGCTGGGAGGAGTCCGCTAGCGGTAGCCATGAGGCTCGCGTCACCTCTTCGGCAGGCGTTACCAACGGCCCGGGGTATTCTCAGCATCGCCCGTCCATCTCGCCGTCGGAAGCGTTGCGGGGTTGGCGCGAGGCGGTCAAAGCACCGTCGCACCACCTGCGCCTACCACCCCTTCCTCTCCTCCCCGTGGCCGCGTCATGAGTCCGTGCTGGTACCGTGCGTCGACATGTCTTTGCTTCATCGACTTGACTCGACGATGACGGAATCTCCGGCGCACAATCGAGCCCGATGATGGTCGCTACTTCCTCGTCCCTAGGCTGGCTCGACAGCAATGAGCGTGAACGGCGGGCGGTCATGGAGCTCGTCGCCGCGCTGAACGAGCCCGGGACGCTCGATGAGTTGGGCATTGGCAGCATCCGCGACACGATCGCCGACACGCTTTTCCCCGGTACCAGCACCATCCAAACGCGGGCGCGCTACTTCCTGTTCATCCCATGGATCCTCCAGCAGGTCGAACGGAGCTCCACACGGCGGCCCGAGGAGCTTGCGAGCCGAATCCAGCTTCAACTCTGCGACGCGCTGGACCAGGCTCACGGCCCGAACCAGGGAGTCATTGGTCGCGAGGCTAAGGCCAACCTTCAGCGCTGGCCGCTGTCGATCTACTGGCTGGGCCTTGCCCGGTGGGGGATCCGTCACTACCGAGGATCCATCCGCTCCTATTTTGCGGCCCTGGCCCGGCCTCCGTTGGCCCTCGCCAGCACCTACGCGCGGGCCGAGGAAGTGGAAGGCAGGAGCGACGAGGCCCGTGATCCGGCCCGCTCGAACTGGGCTGAAGTCCCGGAGATGCCCGCCGGGTTCCCGGACGGCGCTTCGTTCACCCTCACGGCTGAGGAGGCGCATTTCCTGCGCGAGCGGATCGTCCTGACCCATCCGCAGAGCTACCTCGCACACATCCTCCAGACGAGCGCCGCGAGAGAGATCCCCACGGCCGAAGCGCCGTGGGAGCACGCCTCGGCGGAGTCAGCACCTCAGTACCTTCAGGACTGGCTCCACGACGCCCGTCTCTTCAGTCTCGTCCAGCAGGGCGCGACGGTTCTCTACAACCGCATGCTCGCCGAGGAGCTGGAGGATGACGAGGCTGTCGAGCGATTCTCCGTAGAACTCGCGACCTGGAGCCAAGCCCAGGAGGCCGCAGAGCTCGAGTTGGAGCAATGGGACCGTAACTCCATGTGGGGACGGCTACTTCGCGCGAATCCGCGCCTGCGCCGCCGAACGAGGGAATTCGCAGATCACTGGTATCAGCTGGCAGCCGCAAGCGGTCAGCAAGGACTTGCCGACCAGCGTGAGGCGCGGAGGCTCGTCCGTGATCGCGAGCGTGAACTGAAGGGCGCGCGTGCACGCCTGACTCACAGGGAGGCCCGCGATCGCCGGAGGGGGTACCCGGTGTCCGCGCCGCTGCTCTTCCGATGGCCGCAGGCACAGACGATCACCATTGACATCTTGGACGGACTCGGAATGGCTCGTGCTTGAGCCGGAGCGGCGCCAGCTCTTCCTAGAGACGCTCCGGCCGCCCGAAGGCTACCGCTTCGATCGCGCCGTCGGCACCACGTTCACGCTCGACCTGACGGCCCTGCTGGCAGTGCCGTTGGCGTTCACGTTCCGCGATGCCGAAGACCAGGATGGATACCTGGCGTCCGAGCCAATCTCGCTGCTTGAGAGCGCCCGCCGCCACGCCAGCCGGATCACCGTGTTCTGCCACGGCGGGTACACGGCGGTCCCGCGTTCCGGTCAGACCGCGCTGGCTTTCCTTGAGCAGTCTGTGATCGCAGTGTTCCCACGACGGAGACCGGGTCGCGGTGCGGTCTTCCACCCGAAGGTGTGGGTCCTGCGCTACGAGCCGCGCTCCAGCGGCCCGGTCCGGTATCGGCTCGTGTGCCAGTCGCGGAACCTGACGTTCGATGCCTCGTGGGACGCCACCCTTGTGCTCGACGGGGCCCTGCAGGAGCGGCGGGTGCGCGGGTACTCGCTCAACCGGCCGCTCGCGGACTTCGTCCTTGGACTCCCCGCGCTTGCGTCCGAACCGGTCTCCAGTGAACGACTGGCAACCGTCGAGACACTCGCGGACGAGTTGCAACGGGTCCGCTTCGAAGCCCCCGAGGGGTTCGAGTTGAGCCGGTTCCTTCCCTTCGGCATGCGCCGTCAGAATCCGGTGTTTCCGGCCTTCCAACACCGCCCGCTGCTGGTCATCTCGCCCTTCCTTGACGGGGACTTCCTCCGGTCGATCGCCAAGGCTCGCCCCCGGGCTGTGCTCGTCAGTCGGCGCGAAGCACTGCTCAAGGCACCTGCCGACGCGATCGATGCCTTTAGCGAGGTCTACTCCTTCAGGCCCGGCCTCGAACCGGAACCCGATGACTCCGAGACTGAACTCGTACCGCTGGCTGGCCTGCACGCGAAGGTTTACGTCATCGACGACGGGTGGAACGCCCGCGTGGCGATAGGTTCGGCGAACTCCACGGCGGCAGGGCTGGCGAATCCGCCCCGCAACGTCGAGTTCATGGTCGAGCTCGTCGGGAAGAAGAGCCGCTTCGGAATCGATGCACTGCTGGCTCCAGAGGGGGAAAGCGGGGCGGGCACGTTCCGCAGCCTGATCGAGCGGTTCGACACCGAAGAAGCGGGGACCGTCGACGAGGACGCCGACGAGCAGCGCCTAGAACGGCTCCTCGACGACGCGGCCGAGGCGCTCGCGCGGCTTGACTTGAGGGCGAGCGTGGAGGCTTCGGGTGAGGACCGCTACGTCCAACGCCTGGAGCTCGGGGAGGCGGTCGAGTGGCCGTCCGAGGTGGCGAAGATCACCTGCTGGCCGGTCACGCTCCCCGCTCACCACGGCCGCCAGCTCGAGGATGGCACCGAGTTCACGGGCCTGACGTTGCCCGAGCTGTCGGGCTTCCTCGCGATTGAGGTCCATGCCTCGGTCGCTGGGCAGTCCCGAAGCAAGCGCTTCGCCCGCACGGTCCGGCTGGTCGGCCTCCCCGAGAACCGGCTGCAACGGCTGCTCGCCACGATGCTCCAAGATCGGGAGCGACTGATGCAGCTGCTCTGGTTGCTCCTGGCCCCGGACGACGCTCTGTCCTTCGGTGAGTTCGGGAACATGCTGGAGAGCGAAGGCGGGGCCGCCAAGTGGGGCGCTGCGTTCCCCGGCCTGCTGGAGCGCATGCTGGAAGCGCTGGCCACTGAACCAGCTCGGCTCGACACCGTGGCGGCGCTCCTCGACGACCTAGGGAAGACGGAAGCCGGCCGGCAGTTGCTCGGATCGGACTTCCGTGATGCGTGGGGCGCACTGTGGGCGGTACGGAGCCGGCAACAGTGACGACGCAGGAACCAGCCCCTTACGCGGAGACGGTGCTTGCGGGCCTCAAGCCATTCCAACGACGCACAGCCAGGTATGCCTTCCACAGGCTCTACGAGGCGCCGGACAGCACCCAGCGCTTTCTGATCGCCGACGAGGTTGGACTTGGGAAGACCCTCGTGGCCGCCGGCGTCACGGCGTTGGCGATCGACCACCTCCGCACGGCGGAGACACCCCGTATCGACATCATCTACATCTGCTCGAATCAGGCGATCGCGCGCCAGAACGTCGAACGCATCAAGCAGCGCCTCAAGATCGAGACGAAGGCGCTTGCCGAGCGGATCACGCTTCTTCCCTACACCCTGCAGTCCCTAGACCAACCGGTGAACCTTGTCGCGCTGACCCCGAGCACGTCGTTCAGCGCTGCGCACGCTGAGGGTGTCGTCAAGGAGCGGATCATCCTCTTCCGGATGCTGACGGATGTTTGGGGAAACCTCGGACGGAGTGCGAGGCAGGTCTTCCGAGGCACTCTCCGTTCCGTACGCCGCTTCCGGCAATACGAAGAGTGGATCCCGCGGCAGCCGATCGACCCGGGCATCCTGCAGCGGTTCAGGGACGCCGTCGGCGGCCCGGGGTCACCCCTGCACCGCGAGTTCATCAGCGTGCGTGACAGCCTCGCTTACCGCGACACCCCGGAGGCGAGAGCCCGGCGCCGTGCGTTCATCGCGAGGATGCGGCGCATCCTCGCCGATGCCTGCCTTCTTGCGCTGCAACCAGACTTCGTGATCCTGGACGAGTTCCAGCGTTTCAGCGCGCTGCTGGATGAGGAGACCCCGAGCGGCGAGTTGGCGCGGCAGCTCTTCGAGTATGAAGACGAGCACACCAGCGTTCGCACCATGCTGCTATCGGCCACGCCCTACAAGATGTACACGCTGAGCGGCGAGGCGGACGATGACCACTACCGCGACTTCCTGCGGACAGTGCGTTTTCTCGGGGCGAAGTCCTGCCTGCCGGACGTGCAGGGTGCTCGCGACCGCCGCAAAACCCCTAGAATCGCCCCGCGGCACGGGCGTTCTCCCCTAGCGGCGATGGCCGTTCGGGGCGCCGAATCCTGCCGGTCCGGGGAACACATGGCGACGATCCTGGCTCACATCAAGATCAAGGAAGGCAAGGAGGCCCGCTTCGAGGAGCTCGAAGGCGAGCTCTGGCGGGACACCCACGCCAACGAGAAGAACGTGGCCCGCTACGAGTTCTGGCGCGGCGCCGAGAAGGGCAGCTACTACGGACTGCTCTCCTTCAACAGCTACAACGGCTTCATCGAGCACCAGGCCAGCCCCCACCACGAGGACTCCGGCCTGGGCGAGGTGATCGAGGGCATTCGCCTCGAGTGGATCGACCCCGTCCCCAGCGCCTCCGACCTCGCCACCACCGACACCGAGCCCCTCTTCGAGGGCGCCAACGACCTCCAGAAGCAGTACCACGCCAACTTCCAGCCCGACGTCCAGGACTGGTGGCGAGCCCTTCGCGCCGGGGCCTGACACTCGGCGCGTATTGCCAAGCGGTATCGCGATCGGCCAGAATCGCGGCGCCATGCGGCCGGCCTCCGCCGGCCGGGCAGCATGAGAGGGCAGCATGTCGGCTTACATCATCCGCCGCCTCCTCGCCATTCCCCTCATGCTGCTGGTTCTCTCCTTCATCCTCTTCGTCCTCATCTGGATCCTGCCGGGCGACGCCGCCTTCTCCGGAGCCCTCAGCATCTCCGAGACCGGCAACTACGATGTTGCGCGCGAGCGGTTCGGGCTCGACCGGCCGTGGTACGTCCAGTACGGGGACTGGCTCGGAGGCATCTTCGTGGGCGACTTTGGCGAGTCGCTGACGCCCCCGCACGACTCCATCATGGGGTCCGTCAAGGAACGGCTACCCAAGACCATCGAGGTCGGAGTGCTGACGATCCTTCTGTCGGCACTCATCAGCGTGCCCGTGGGTGTGCTCTCGGCGGTGCGGCGCAACAAGCCCGAGGATTACGTGCTGCGGACGGTGACCATCCTCGGCATCTCCGTACCGAACTTCTGGATAGGGACCCTCATCATTCTGTACTCCTTCGTGTGGTTCGGCTGGAACCCCATCCAGGACTGGGTCGACTTCACCGAGGACCCCCTCACGAACCTCGCCATCGTCATTTTTCCCGCGGGCATCCTCGCGTTTGCGGGGGCGGCCTACACCGCCCGGATCATGCGTTCCGCCATGCTCGAGGTGCTCTATTCCGACCATGTGCGCACCGCGCGCGCGAAGGGGTTGCGTGAGCGCGTCGTCATCTTCCGCCACGTCTTCCGGAGTGCCCTCATCCCCGTATTGACGGTCCTGGGCCTGCAGCTCGGTTCCATCCTCGGCGGCGCCGTCGTGGCCGAGCAGATCTTCGCCATTCCCGGCATGGGCCTCTTCGCGCTCGACCGAATCCTGGCGCGGGACTACACCTCCCTCCTCATGATCGTGATGATCTTCGCGACCATGTTCATGTTCGTGACGCTTCTCGTGGACGTCCTCTACACCTACGTCGACCCGAGGATCAGGTACTAGCGATGACCGAAGCGGCCCAGACGCCAGCCCCGGGATCCCTGCTCGAGCAGGAGTACGCCATCCCACCCCGGCAGCGGTTCAACCCGCTGAAGTGGGCGCTTCGCGAGCCCGCCGGCGCGCTCAGCATCGTCATCATCCTCGCCGTCGGCTTCATGGCCGGCGGGGCATCGCTCCTCAACACCACCAACCCGCAGACCCTGGATGCGTTCTCCGCCAACATCCTGGAAGGCCCGAGTGGCGATTACTACTTCGGCACCGATCGCCACGGGAAGGATGTCTGGTCGAGCGTGCTCTACGGAGGTCGTATCTCGCTCAAGATCGGCGTGGCCACCGTGATCGTGGGCACGATCGGTGGAACGTTGCTGGCACTGATCGCGGGGTTCATTGGGGGTGTCGTCGACTTCGGCCTGAGTCGCGTAGCCGACATTCTCTTTGCCGTTCCTGCGCTCCTGCTGGCAATGATCATGGACATTGTCCTGGTGGATAAGCTGCCCGACTTCCCGGCGTTGCCGGCGGAGGAGTTAGCGCGCGTCCTCGCGATCGCGTTCTTCTTCATGCCGGGAGCCTTCCGCATCATGCGCGGCTCGGTGCTCGAGCAGCGCAGCGCCCAGTACGTCGAAGCGGCCGTCCTCATCGGAGCCAGGCAGGGGCGCATCATGTTGCGCCACATACTCCCCAACATCACGGGTCTCGTGATCGTCCTGGCGACCATCAGCCTGCCGGCCGCCATCCTCACCGAGGCGACGCTCTCCTTCCTGCTGGGGTCCACGGCGCCCTCGTGGGGGGCGGAGTTGAGTGGCGAGTCGCGTCAGTTCTTCAACCGCGCGCCCTGGATCGCCATCTTCCCCGGGGCTGCGCTGGCCATCACCGTGTTCGCCTTCAACATCTTCGGCGATTCCATTCGGGATACGCTCGACCCCCGCCTGCGCGGGCGCATCTGACTCCAGACTCTTCCCTCGACGCATTGCCTCGCGCTCCCGCGAGGGAGTATCGTGCCGCAGCATAACCACGCAACGCTGTCTGTCATGGCGAGCGGGAGGAACGAGATGCGAGATCGAGATAACTACTGGCTTCGACTCCGTGGGCGAGCGATAAGCCGACGGCGCTTCCTTGCAGGAGCGGGCGTGGCAGCGGCCGGCTCTGCCGCAATCCTTGCCGGCTGCGGTGACGACGACGATGACGACGACGCCGCAGCCCCGGCTGCGACGGCTGCCGCCACGCAGGCAGCAGAGGCCGAGCCCGAGGCCGAGCCTGAGGAAGAAGCGGTCGCGGAAGCGGAACCGGAAGGCCCGCGACGCGGTGGCACCTACCGCACCTGGAAGACGACGGAAGACATGGGCAACGACCCTGCCATCTTCCACTCCAACAACCAGGAGGTCGTCTACCAGGTCTTTAGCCACCTGTTGGACTTCCAGGTCAGCAAGGGCATCTTCTCGATGGACGGCGCCACCAGCTACGAGCAGGTGGACTCGACGACGCTCGTGTGGAACATGCGCGAAGGGATGCAGTTCCACAACGGCGATCCCGTCACGAGCGAGGATGTCGCCTTCACCATCGAACGCCCACCCGGGCTGCTGGAGAAGCTGGGCGCCACCCACGCCCCCGCGAACGCGTTCGATTACTACGACGGCATTGAGGCCGTTGACGCAACCCACGTCCAGGAGAACTGGATCGGGCCGCGCGCCGATGCCCTCATCAATCGCTCCCGCCAGTACTTCGGGATCATCAACAAGAAGCTCGTGCTGGAGCAGCCCGAGCAGGATGCCCAGGTGCACGTCAACGGCATGGCCGCCGGCCCCTT
>JAJDYW010000036.1 GCA_022824925.1 Dehalococcoidia bacterium
GAGGGCGCATACATGCGCAGCGACATCGCACAGGTCGAGGAGACGGAATGAGCACGCCACTGGTCGCGATCCTGATGGGATCGAAGAACGACATGCCCACGATGGAAGCCACGGAGAAGGTCCTGGGCTCGCTGGGCATCCCCTTCGAGACGCACGTCATGTCGGCGCACCGCAACCCGGAGAAGGTGCGCGAGTTCGCCATCGGGGCCCGCGACGCCGGGTTCGAGGTGATCATCTGCGCGGCCGGGGGAGCGGCGGCCCTGCCCGGCGCCGTCTCGGCGCTGACGACGCTGCCGGTGATCGGCGTGCCCCTTGCGACGAGCGAGGTGGCGGGCGGCATCGACGCCATCTACGCCGTCCTCCAGATCCCGCCGGGGGTACCCGTCGCGGGCGTGGGCGTGGGCGGCTGGGGCACGCGCAACGCGGCCTACCTGGCGGCGTCCATCCTCTCCCTCTCGCACGAGGACATCCACGAGAGCTACGCCGCCTTCCGCGAGGAGCAGTCCCGCTAGCGAGCGGCTTCCCCGAGGGCGTTCCCCACGGCATCGCGCACGGCCTTGCCGTGCTCGTCGAGGGCCGGGGCGCGGTTGCGGGGCGGCTGGCCCGCGAGCCGCACGAGCGGGGGCGGGTGGTCGACGGGGAGGCCGCCGGCCGACGTGACGCGCTCGAGCGGCCAATCCGGTTCCGTGCGGCCCTCGGCCAGGGCGTCGTCCAGCGTGGTCAGGTCGGGGCCGCGCTCGCCCGTCCGGAGCGTCTCGACGAGCGTGTAGGAGAGCGCCGCCACCTGCCCGATGTCGAGCAGGGCGGCGCCCCCACCGCCGCCAAGGCGCCGGCGGGCGATCTCCCGCAGCGTCGCGAGGAAGGCGGTGATGGCGCCGATGGGGTCGCCGTAGGGGTAGCCGGAGTTCGCCGGCTGCCCCCCGCCGAGGGCGGAGGCGTAGCCCGAGGCGACCTCGAACGACCAGCCCATGCCGCGCAGCGAGGCCAGGGGGCCATCGGTCTCGTAGCCGGGCAGTGAGAGCGCGATGACCTGCGGATTCAGGGCGGCGACATCGGCGAAGCCGAGGCCGGCGCGCTCACGGGCGCCCTGCGAGAGGTTCTCGATGCGCACATCGCAGGCGGCGAGCAGCCCCTCGAGGAGGGCGCGGTCGGCCGGGTCGCGCAGGTTGGTCTCGACCGACCCCTTGCCCAGGTTGATGGGCTCGAAGGTCCAGGAGACGCCCTTCTCGGGGAGGTTGCCGGTGACCCGCCAGAAGTCGCCCCCGACGGGCTCGCATTTGACGACGCGGGCGCCGTAGTCGGCGAGGAACCGGGAGGCGAGCGGTCCCGCCCAGTGCTGCGTGACCTCCGCGACGACGAGGCCGGTCAGAGGGCCACGGACGGGCGGGGGAAGGACCGTGGCGAGCGCCTCGCGGAGGGCGTCGCGGGCGGGGTGGGGGGCGCCGCCAACGCCGGCGTGCTCGACGCGGAAGGGGATGCCGGGAAGAAGCTCGCCGGCAGTGCCGGTCGCGACGGCGCCGCGGCCGTGCAGGTAGTCGGAGGCGGGGAGGTGGTCGAGGGGAAGGACGGGGGCGTAGGGGAGGGCCGCCTCCTGCGCGATGCGGACGACCTCCTCGACCGCATGCGCACGGAACCAGGGCTCGGCGGCGGCCCAGATAGCGGCCCCGTTCTCCCGCCGCGACTGGACCGTGGGCCAGTCATCGACGATGTCCTCGCGGCCGATCATGGCGCAGAAACGGGGCCACTCGGTGGGGACGGCCTGGTAGGCGCCGACCTCACCGTCGGCGCAGGGCACGATGCCGAGGGGGTAGGTGACACGGCTCGGGGAGGGCACGGGCGAGCGGTTCACGCCAACCGACAGGGCGGCGACGAGGGGCATGATGATGTGCAGCGCGACGTGCTCGACATCGACGCGCGCGGGACCGGGACGCTCCCCACGGGCGAGCGAGAGCGCCTGCAGGAGGGCGCCGCAAGCAGCCGCCTCGGCGACGACGGTCGCGATGTGGCCGGCGGGCGGCATGAGGCCCCGGCCGGGGTGGTCGAGGGTGGGGTTGCGAGCGCCGACCGTCCGCCGCGCGCGTGCGAACCCTTCCCCGGAGGCGGCGACCAGGACGCAGGCGTCGGCCTGCGCCGGGGAGTCGCCGTCGTCGCAGACGCAGACGGCGAGGTTGCCGTCGACCGGCTCGGTGGCGATGCCAAGCGCGTCGAGCAGCCGCGCCAGGGGCGCGGCGACTCGCGAGCGCGTGCGCACGAGCACGGTCAGGGGGAGGGGTTCGAGGGACATGCGGTCGCTACGGTAGCGCAGACGCGGCGGGGTGGCTTACCGCCCGTAGCAGGTGAGGTTGCCGAGCACGTCGTCGAGGCCGGAGACGTCCATGGTGAGGGTGTGCTCCTCGCCGTTGGAGGGAACCACGCGGAAGATGAGCGTCTCCGAACCGAGGATGCGCCCAATGAACTCGTCGGGGTACTGCGCGAACGTGGCCATGCCATGGGTGGCAGGCAGCCAGCGCTCGACGATGGGCTCGCCGTCGTCGACGCGCCAGACGGCATAAACGCTCCTGATGGTGGGGATGGGGTTGTGGCGGACGGGCGCGAAGATGGCCCTGTCCCAGTAGATGAGGGACTGCAGCTCGTCGCCCCTGCAGTAGAGCTGGATGAACGGATCGTCGAAGTCCGCGGTCGTCCAGACCTTGTCGATGACCGCCTCGGTGGCCAGCGTGGCGATGACCGTTTCCTGCTCGTAGATGGGGTCGTAGAGGGTGGTGATCGACCAGTGGCCCGATGCCTCCTGCGTCCCCAGCATGAGCTCGTCCGGGCCGGGCAGGGTGATGGGAAGGGTGTACGCCCGGTCGGCGTAGTGGAAGCGGCCGTCGTCGGTCGTCTCGTCGAGATCGACGGCGTGGGTGCCCACCACGTTCCAGGAACCGCCGCGAGCGCGGATGCTGAGGTAGTTCCGGGAGGGGTCCTCGGCGCTCTCCCAGACGCGCACCTCGACGACGCGGTCGACGGTGCGGCTCTGGGCGAAGGCGGCGAGCGCGCCGCCGACGGCGATGACGGCAACGAGCGCGACGATAATCCAGTTCTTCATGGCCCTTCCCCGGCGACGGGTCGCGGGGGCGACGCTACCACACGGGGGAAGGGGTCACTGGAGGGGGGAGTAGTCGGTGGGGGCGAGGATGCGGTTCTCGATGTGGTGGACGAGGGGGCCGTCCTCCTCGGAGGCCGCGCGGACCTGGCGCCACTCGGGGTCGTTCATGAAGGTGGCCCAGGCCGCGTCGCGCTGGGCCAGGTCGTCGAAGGCGAGGATGTACCAGAGCTCGTCGCTGCGCCCGCCGATGGCGTTCGTCCAGTAGCCGACGTTCTTGATGCCGCAGCGCTCGAAGATGCCGAGGGTGTGGTCTCGGAAGCGGGCCTGGAGGGCGGGGAGCTTGCCGGGGTGGGCGGTGTAGATACGGAGCTCGTGGATCATGCGGGGCCTCCTTCAGGGGAGGGGATTGTACGGCGTCGCTGGCCCGACGCCGCGCCTCCCGCTACGCTGAGCCGTCATGACCATTAGCCGCGAAGTCCAGCCGCTCCCGCTCGACGACGAGCCCATCCGCAAGGCGCTCGAGGATGCGCACCTGCCCTCGCTGCTGCCGGCGCTGGCGCAGATCACGGGCGACCTGTCGCTCCTGCGCGAGGATCTGTTTCCGGAGACGGTCCTGCTGACGGACCCGCAGGGCGGACTCTCGGAGGAAGCGCAGGCGGAGGCGCGCGCACTGGCCCTGCGAACGCTGGGCGAGTGGCGGGACGCGGGGTCGGTGGTGGCGCCGCCGCCATCGCTGGCGGACGTGCGGCGGATGATGGACTTCCTCATCGGCGAGCACGTCAGCGACGAGTACCTGCCCCTCCTGCTGGAGGAGCTCGCCTTCGCGGACAAGGACGCGCGCGCGCCGGAGTGGAGCAAGAACGCGATCAACGCGGACCGCTCGATGCGCGTGGCGATCGTCGGGGCGGGCATGTCGGGCATCCTGGCGGCGCACCGGCTGCAGCAGGCGGGCATCGAGTACACGGTCATCGAGAAGAACGAGGACGTGGGCGGCACCTGGTTCGAGAACACGTACCCGGGAGCGCGGGTGGACTCCTCGAACCACGCCTACAGCTACTCCTTCATGCAGAAGTTCGACTGGCCCTACCACCACTCGCCGCAGGAGGTGCTGCTGGAGTACTTCCGCGACTGCGCCGAGGCGTTCGACATCCGCGACAACATCCGCTTCAACACCGAGGTCATCGATGTCGTCTACGACGATGAGCGCGCGGTCTGGGCGGTGCGGGTGCGGGGTGCAGACGGCGCCGAGGAGACGATCGAGGCGGAGGCGGTAATCAGCGCCGTGGGGCAGCTCAACCGCCCGAAGATGCCGGCGATCGAGGGCGTGGGCGCCTTCGAGGGGCCGTCGTTCCACTCCGCCCGCTGGGACCACGACATCGACTTCGCGGGGAAGACGGTGGGCGTCATCGGGACGGGGTCGAGCGCGTCGCAGTTCATCCCGCACCTTTCAGACCGGGCCGGGGAGGTGCGCATCTTCCAGCGCACGCCGAACTGGTACGCGCCCGCGCCGAACTACCACGAGCGCGTCGCGGACGGCTTCCTCTGGCTGGCCACGCACGTGCCGACGTACGCGCAGTGGTACCGGTTCTGGCTGTTCTGGGCGATCTCGGACGGCTTCCTGCCGATGGTCGAGGTGGACGATAGCTGGCAGCCCGGCGATGAGGTGACGGGCAAGCTCAACGGGGAGCTGCGCGACCTGCTGGCGGGCTCGATGCGGAACTACCTGAAGGACCGCCCGGACCTGATCGAGAAGACGCTGCCGGACTTCCCGCCCGCCTCGAAGCGGATCGTGGTCGACAACGGCACATGGCCGAAGACCCTGCTGAAGGAGCACGTCCACCTGGTCACGGAGCCGATCGAGCGGATCACGCCGCGGGGCGTCCTGACGGAAGACGGGGAGGAGCACGCGCTCGACGTGCTCGTCTACGGGACGGGGTTCCAGGCCTCGAAGTTCCTCACGCCGATGAAGGTCGTGGGGCGCAACGGGGCAGACATGCACGAGCAGTGGGACGGCGACGCGCGCGCCTACCTGGGCATCACGATGCCCAACTTCCCCAACTTCTTCTTCCTGTACGGGCCGAACACGAACATCGTGGTGAACGGCAGCATCGTCTACTTCTCGGAGTGCGAGGTGCAGTACGTGCTGGAGTGCCTGAAGTTCCTGCTGGAGAGCGGCAGGCAGGCGATCGACTGCCGCACGGACGTGCACGACGCCTACAACGAGCGCATCGACGCGGGCAACCTGAAGCGGGCGTGGGGCGTCTCGAACGTGCCGAGCTGGTACAAGAGCGACTCGGGGCGGGTCGCGCAGAACTGGCCGTTCACGCTGCTGGAGTACTGGCAGCAGACGAAGAAGATGGACCCCGCCGACTACGTGCTGCTCTAGGGCGGCAGCTTCACGACCGGGACGGGCTCGCAGAAGATCTCGGTGCGCCCCATGAAGTCGTCGGAGTTGCCGGTGACGACGCGGATACAGACATCCACGGCGGCGACGTCGTCGATGCGGTCGGTCGCGAAGGTGAAGGCGGCCTCGCCGCCGACGGTGTCGTCGCCGAACTCGGTGGGGTCGAGCTCGCCGGAGGCGCCCTCGATGGTCTCGCCGGCGGCATCGAGCAGGATGAGGTTGATGTTCGGCAGCAGGCCCATGTGGACGAAGACGTTGGCCTCGGGGGCGAGGTCGAGGTGGTACTCGAAGGTGAGGGCGACCTCGTCGTCGGAGACGGCCTCGACGCGGGCGTTCCAGACACGCGACATGGGGAACTCCGGGGTCGGGGAGGGCGTCGGCGACTCCCACCAGGCGGGGTCGGGAGTAGCGGAGGCGGTCGGCGTGGCGGCCGCGGCGGCGGGGGTGGACGGGGGGGTGGCGGGCGTGGGGTCGGGGGCGGGGTCCGGGCCGCCGCCGCAGGCGACGGCAAGGGCGGCCACGAAGGCGAGCAGCGGCCAGGGGCCCCGCGCCCGCGGCAGCAGTCGCGTCGGCCGCATCAGTCGAGCGGAGGCAGGCCGCCGCGCTCGACCAGCTCCATGCGCACGCCGAGGGCATCGTTCACGTAGCAGAAGCCGGCGAGCATGCCGTCACGGTCGAGGCCGCCCATCTCGAGGGTCATGCCGGGGCCAAGCTCGTCGATGGCGGCCTGGACGCTCTCGACGTAGAGGCCGAAGTGGTGGAGCTGGGAGCGTTCGCCCACGTGCCAGACCGTATCCGGAAGGGCCTCGATGAGCTCGAGGGCGATGGGGGTGCTCTGGTCGCAGAAGGTGACGCGGGGCGAGAGGATGCGGTCGCCGGCGTGGTCGCGGACGCGGACGGTGGCGGTGGAGGGATCGCGCCAGCCGCAGCCGAAGCGGCGGCCGAGCTCATCCATGGCGGCCTCCATGTTCGGGACGATGATGCCGACGTGGTAGATGTCGTCGAAGTCGATCATGGAGGGGTCTCCTAGGGGAAGATGCCCTGGACGGCGTAGGACTGGGCGACGCGGTCGATGGCGAGGGTATACGCGGCGACGCGCAGGTCGGGCATGGCGCGCGACTTCCACGTCTCGTGCACGGAGCGGTAGGCGTGGCTGATGGTGTCGGCAAGGGCGGCCTCGACGAGGTCGATCTCGTCGGGACCTTTCACGGCGCGCATGAAGTCCTGGTCGCTGAGGTAGGCGCCGGTCGCGCCCTCGAGCGCCTTCACGACGCGGGTGGTGGCGACCTCCTGGTAGCGGCTCGTGAGGCGCTCGGGGGAGACGTGCTGGATGTTCTTGAGCCACTCGAAGTAGGAGACGGTCACGCCGCCCGCGTTCAGGAAGAGATCGGGGATGACGAGGATGCCGCGCTCGCGGAGGATGGCGTCGCCCTCGCTGTCGGTCGGGCCGTTGGCGGCCTCGGCGACGATGCGCGCCTGGATCCGGGGCGCGTTGAAGGCCGTGATCTGGTTCTCGAGGGCGGCGGGCACGAGGATGTCGCAGTCCAGCTCGAGGACGTCGCGTGTGCTGTCGATGGTGCGCGCCCCGGGGGCGCCGCGGATGGAGCCGGTCTCGACGCGGTGCTGCTGGACGGCCTCGACATCGATGCCGGCGTCGGAGGCGACGCCGCCGTCGTACTCGGCGATCGCGACGACGCGGGCGCCGTGCTCGCGCAGCAGGCGGGCGGCGTGGAACCCGACCTTCCCCAGCCCCTGCACGATGACGCGCTTGCCGTCGATGCCCGGCGTGAGGCCGAGGGCTTCCATGTCCTCGGCCGAGGCGGTCGCCTCGGCGATGCCGATGGCGACGCCGCGGCCCGTGGCCTCGGTGCGCCCGGAGATGCCATGCAGGGAGATGGGCTTGCCCGTGACGCAGGCGAAGGGGTTGAGCTGGTCGGGGTTGAGGGCCGTGTAGGTATCGACGATCCAGGCCATCTCGCGCTCGCCGGTGCCGTAGTCGGGTGCGGGCACGTCGACGGCGGGACCGATCATGTTCTTGCGGTTGAGCTCGGCCACGTAGCGGCGGGTGGCGCGCTCGAGGAAGCCCTCGCTCTCCTTGCGCGCATCGATGCGGATGCCGCCCTTGGCCCCGCCGAAGGGCGCCTCGACGATGGCGCACTTGTAGGTCATGAGGCTGGCGAGGGCGCAGACCTCCTCCTCGGTGACCTCGGGGCTGAAGCGGATGCCGCCCTTGGTGGGCAGGCGGTGGAAGCTGTGCTCGGCGCGAAAGGCCTCGACGACACGGATGGTTCCGTCGTCGTCGCGCACGGGGAAGCTCATGCGGTGGACGACGTTGCACATCTTGACCTGGTCGAGGAGGTCCCGGGGGTGGCGGCTGTAGGGGGCGGCGCGCTCGAACTGCGCGTCGACATCGGCGAGAAGGTTGCCGGCGGTGGCTTCGGTCGCCATGGCGCTCCTGCGGGCGGAGGAACCGCGCCCGTAGTATAGGCGGGCGCCTTTCAGCCGCCGGAAAGGCGGGGGAGCAGGGGGCGGACATGTCCCTGGAAGAGTTGATCATCGCGATTGTGCGGGTCGTGGGCTCGCTGGCGGTGCTCAAGTGGGCGTTCGTGGGCGGCTGGGCCGCGATCCTCATCGACCTGAGCGACCTGTTCCTGCGGAACCTGCTCGACCTGGGCGGGGTGAGCAACTACCAGGCGTTCGACAAGTGGCTCGACCAGGTCTACATGGTCGCGTTCCTGGTGGTGGCGTGGCGCTGGGTGGGCCCGGCGCGGAACGTGGCGCTGGGGCTCTTCGCCTTCCGGCTGGTGGGGTTCGTGATCTTCGAGTTCACGGAGGAGCGATACGTCCTCCTGGCCGTGCCCAACGTGTTCGAGGTCTGGTTCCTGTTCGTGGCGAGCCTTCCCCACTGGCGCCCGGATTTCCAGTTCTCGAAACGGAACATCATCCTCGCGCTTATCCCGCTGACGGCGCTCAAGGTGTTCCAGGAGTACGCCCTGCACGGGGGCAAGTGGCTCGACAGCTTCACCGCGATCGAGGCGGTGGAGGCGATCGCGGACTGGTTCACGGGGCCGTTCAGCTAGCGGGGCGGGCGGCCGGTGGCGGATCGCCAGGTGCCCTCGGGCATGAAGCCGAGGTACCCATCGATCTCCTCGGCGCAATGGAACATCTCCAGCGAGAAGCCCTGGTCGTCGTTCACGTAGGACGAGGTGAAGGGCCCCTCGTCGTTGGGCTGGACGTTGGCCGTGTAGCCATTCTCGATGAGGCGCGTGAAGGCCTCGGTGAAGGCGGGGCGGCTGCGGTAGCCGAGGGCGATGTTGAGGATGCCGACGTCGCTCAGCAGGTAGCCCAGGGGGCGGGGACGGGGCTCGGGGTCGCGGTACTGCTGGAGCTCGATGAGCTGGTCGCCGGCGCGCAGCAGGAGGGTCTCGCTCTTCGCGCCCGGGAGGCCCCAGAGCGCCTCCATGTCGGGGGTGTGGAGGAGGGTCGGGTCGACCACCTCGAGGGCAAGGGTCTCGACCCAGAAGCGGCGTGCCTTCTCCAGGTCGGGCACGGAGAGGCTGACGGCGCGGATGGCGGAGCCGGCCTCGGGCCAGCGGGCGGGGCGCACATCGTCGAGGGGGTCGCGCTCCATCACCTCGATGATGAAGCCGTCCTGGTCGCGCAGGCAGACGCGGCGGTCGCCGGCGGGGCCCTGCGGGTCGGTGATGGTTGAGGCGCCGACCGTGGGGATGCGGGCGACGACGGCGTCGAAGTCGTCGACGTGGAAGGACATGCGGGTGTAGCCGATGTCGCAGGGGCGCCAGCCGAGGGGAAGGGGGCGGGGGATGGGGCGGCTGTAGCCCCACACCTCGAGCTGGACGAAGTCCTGGCGGTCGATGAGCCACCAGAGGGCGGCGGCGGGGTCGGGGACCTTCTGCAGGGTGGCGAGGAAGTCGCCCCAGATGAGGAGGCCGCCGGCCTTCACGCAGCCGAGCACGTCGCAGTAGAGCTGGGCGGCGCGGGGCATGTCGCTCGCGCTGACGGCGAACTGGGCAACGCCGGGGTCGGGGCCATCGTTCGTGCTCATGGGCAGCCTCCGGGGGGTGGGCGCGATTCTACGGCTCAGGTGGTGGCCGCGAGGGGCCGGGTGGGGCGGGGGGAGAACACGATCAACAGGGCGCCGGCGAGGGCGATGAACGCAAGGATGGCGAAGCCCGTCTCGAAGCCGCCGGTGAGATCGCGGATGAGCCCCGCGACGAGGGGTCCGGTCATCATCCCGGAGGTCATGACGAGCTGGGAGAGGCCCATGATCTTGCCGAAGTCGCGGGGGCCGAAGTAGTCGGCGCGGAGGGCGAGAAGAACGGGGCCGCGGACGCCCCAGGCCAGGCCGTGCAGGAGGGCGAAGACGAAGATCATCCAGAGGGCGTTGGCGATGACGAGGATGAGGATGGCGATGCCCGCGGTGACCATGGCGCCGGCGCCGAGGGCGCGCTTGTTCACCCGGTCGCCGAGGATGCCCCCGGCAAGGGTACCCACCACCATGGCGATGGGGATGATGCTCTGGATGGCCCCCGCCTGCGTCAGGGAATAGCCGAGGCTCTCGTTGAGGTGGGTGATGAGGTGGACCATGACCGCGGAGACAACGAGGAGGGCGGACCCATGGCCCAGGGAGATGAACCAGAACTGGCGCGTCCTCAGGGCCTCGCCGACGGTGAAGCCGGAGACCTCATGGGGAATCTCGGCAACGGCGCCCGAGGCCGATGCAGCGGGGCGCTCGGGGGCGGGATCGCCGTCGATGCGCTCGCCGTAGTCCTCGGGGCGGTGGCGGATGAGCTGGGCGGCGGGCAGCCCGAGCGCAAGCACCAGCACGGCGGAGGCGAGGGCCGTCTCGCTCCAGCCGAAAGCATCGATTGAGCGGACGACCAGGTAGACAACCACGCCGCCGAGGGCGAACCCGCCGGTGATGAAACTGATGGCGGTGGCACGGTACCGCTCGAACCAGTTGACGATGGCGACCATCACCGACAGGAAGCCGCCGAGGCTCATGCCGATGGCGACCACGAAGAGGGTGGTGAACAGGTGGCCGAGCTGGGATATCTGGCTGAAGAGGGCGAGGCCCACGGCCAGCACCACGAGGCCGATACGGATGATGGTGCGAGGACCAAAGCGGTCGGTGAGGTAGCCCTGACCGGGGCCTACGACCCCGTTCGTGCCCTGGATGGTGGAGTAGCCGAGGGCGAGCATGGTGCTGCTCCAGCCGAACTCGGTCTTGAAAACCGCAACGTAGGCGCCGTAGGCATGCATGACGAGCGCGCCGATGAGGGCGTTGAGGACCATGCCCGCGCCCACGATCCACCAGCCGTAGAACAGACGGCTGGGATGCGCGACGTACTGCGATCCCGGCAGGCGTGCGAGAACGGGGGCCTCCCCGGGCGGCGGCGCGGCGCGGCGCCCGCCCGATGGTAGCAGCGGCAAGGCTTGCGGATGCGGCGGGCGCCCCCGCTATGCTGGTCGCGTGAAGCGCGACGCCCGCCTGGCCCCGCTCTCGGAGGAGCACCACCACGGGCTCGTCTTCGCCCTGCGGATCGAGCGGGAGTTGCCGGAGGCGGGCGAGGAGGAGGTCGCGGGGCTCTACGCCGACCTGCTGCGGTTCTGGTCGCGGGGGCTGCTGCCGCACTTCCACACGGAGAGCGAGTGCCTGCTGGCCCGGCTCATCCGCCACCGGCCGGCGGACGACCCGCAGATCTCGCGGCTTCACACCGAGCACCTCGCGATGTACGGGCTGGTCGCTCGGATGCGGGACGCGAACACCGGCCCCGAGCGACGGGCCGCCCTGCGGGACTTCGGCACAACGCTCCACGACCACATCCGCTGGGAAGAGCGCGATCTCTTCGAGTCGGCGCAGGCCGAGTTGGCGGAGGCGGAGCTGGACGCCGTGGGAGCCGAGATCGCGGAGCGGCACCCGAAGCCGACGGCGTCGCCGTGGGAGGACGTGGAGGAGGGGTAGCGGTCGGGTGCTGGCAAACCGCCGGCAGTGCTGGCAAAATGCTGGCATGGCCGTGAAGATCACGATCAGGAACGTGCCCCAGGAAGTCCGCGACAAGCTGGCCGTTCAGGCCGCTGAAAACCGTCAATCGATGCAGGAGTACCTGCTGTCGGAGCTGGAACGACTGGCGACACAGCCCACGACAGACGCGTGGCTCCGTGAGGCGCGAGCGTTCAAGAACGTGCAGGGCGTGCACATCCCTCGTTCGGCGATTCTCGAGGCTCGCGACGCCGATCGAACGTGACCCTTGTCGTTGATGCCTCGGCGCTCGTTGCTGCTCTAGCAGAGCGGGGTCGGGACGGCAGGTGGGCAAGCGACGCCCTGACGGGCGAGCTTCTCGCCGGACCCCAACTGGTTCTCGCGGAGTCAAGCAACGTCCTGCGGCTCCTCGAGCGCCGAGGGGAGCTCTCGGGTCCCGAAGCCACGACTGCCCATCGAAGGTTGGGACGAACCGGCATGGCGCTCCTTCCCTTCGCTCCATTCGAGGAACGTATCTGGGAGTTGCGCCACAACCTGACTGCGTACGACGCCTGGTACGTGGCGGTTGCCGAGGCGTTGGATTGCCCGCTCGTGACTCTTGACATCAGGCTGAGCCGAGCCCCGGGGCCGACGTGCGCCTTCATCACGCCGCCCGCCGAGGAGGGCTGACGCAGCAAGCCCTCACTCACGCTGTGTCATTGAGGAAGTCGCGGATGGCGGCGGCCGTGGCCTCGGGCCGCTCGACCCACGGATCGTGGCCGGCCTGCTCGATGGTGACGTGGCGGCTGCCGGGGATGAGCCGTGCGACCTGCTCGCGAGCCCATCTCGGCCTCGGATCCGCCTCGCCGTCGAGAACGAGCACTGGCATGGAGATGCGCGAGATCTGCTCCGGGAGCCGGCCCGCTTCCTCGATGCGGTTCACCTCGGCATTGAGCGCGCTGTTGAGCTGGTAGTTCACGGGAAAGCGGTCATACCGCGGGAGCTCGTCGAATCGAGCTGGGTCGTAGTACTCCGAGGCATCAAGGACGGCCGCACGCTCCTCGTTGATGCGGTCGAGCTCGGCACCTGAAGCGGTCGCACGCCGCCGTTCGAGCTCGCGAAGGCGGGAGCGCTCGGCGGGGGAGAGCCTGGCCTCTCGGTTGCGGCGGTAGTCGGCGTGCCAGGCGGGATCGACGCCGGTCCCGGACATGTAGACGAGCCGCCGGACGCGCTGAGGGTGCTGGATGGCGTAGAGGAGGGCGAGCGTGGCACCCCAGGAGTGGCCGATCACCGTCCAAGCCTCGTGGCCCCAGTGCACGCGGAGGGCGTCGAGATCACCCAGGAACGCCGCGATGTCGCAGGGGCCGCTGTCGTCCGACCGACCGCAGCCACGCTGGTCGTAGCGGTGCACGGTGACGAGGTCGTCGATCATGCTGGCCACGGGCTCGAGGTAGTCGTAGAGGCCGGGGCCTCCGTGGCAGAGCACGACCGGCGGGCCGTCTCCCTGCGTGGTCGCCCACAGGGAGACGCCATTCGCGACCACGCGCCGTTCGACAGCGGGGCTCACGCCCGCTCGTAGATGGAGACGTGGGCGGTGCTGGCGGCGGTGAAGGGATTGCGGCGCCAGTCGGACCAGCGGGAGCGGAGACGCAACCCGGCGAGGCGCGCCATCAGGTCGAGCTCGGAGGGCCAGGCGTAGCGCGTTCTGACCGGGTACATGCGGACGCCTTCTGAAGTTATGTAGAGGTGGGACGACGCCACGGTCTGGGCAGCGGCGTCGTGGGAGTCGAGGTTGATGGAGAGGCGATCGGTCTCGACGATGCCAGCCGAGATCCGCTGGCCGCGATCGAAGCGCGTCATGTCGGGCACGAACGCTTCCACCAGGAACGCGCCTCCCTCGTCGAGGTGGGCGGCAACGTTGCGGAAGCAGGTGATCTGCGCTTCCTGGTCGGGCAGCGCGAAGAGCGTGTTGAAGGGGATGTAGATGAGCGAGTAGCGCCCCTCGACGGGTACCTGCGCGAAGTCGCCCATGGTGACCGGAATGGCGTCTCCGCCGGGCTTCCCGCGCAGCTTCGCGACCATGGCCCCGGAGGCATCGACGCCGTGCACCTCGACGCCCCGTGCGGCGAGCGGCAGGGCGATACGCCCGGTGCCGATGCCGAGCTCCAGCGCACGACCGTCGCCGGCCAGCTCGGCGAGCACGTCGATGATGGGTCCGACGACCTCGGGGGCATGCAGGCCGGCGTGTATCTCGTCGTAGACCTCGGCCATGCGGTCGCCGTAGGTCGAGGCGGTGGTGTCTTCCATCAACCCAGCGTAGGGGCGGGGCCGGGCCGGTCAAGCGAGTGCGGGGGAGGAGCGGCGGGGCCTCACACGTCGAACGTGATCTCCAGGTGGAGGGGGCCGCGCACGCCTCCCTTGCCCGGTGGCGGGAAGACGATCCCCTCGTTGGGCACGTCCTTGAGCCGGGGGTTCTTCAACACGCCGAGCAGCATCTTCGAGGCCATCACGGCCTCCTGGCGGGCCATGGCGTAGCCCATGCAGTGGTGGCGCTCCTGACCGAATCCGAGGTGGCTGGCGACGCCGTCCCTCCAGTAGCCCGTGCGGAGCTCCTTCCCGAAGTACAGGTCGTCGCGGAAGATGTTGAAGCTGTCCGGATCCTTGAAGACGCGCTCGTCGCGGTTGCCGGAGCCAAGGCAGAGCGCGATCGTCGCGCCCATGGGGATGACACGGCCGCCCAGCTCGGTCTCGCGGGTGGTGCGCCGTGGCTGGTAGTGGTTGGGGCCGTCGAAGCGGAGCATCTCGGTGAAGGCGCGGTCCATCAGCTCCGGTTGGTCGCGAACGGCCTCGTACTGCTCGTAGTTGTTCAGCAGGTTCCACCACATCGAGTCGATGGCCTTGTGGGTCGTGTCGCCCCCACCGACGAGGAGGAGCGTGATGAACGCCTTGATCTGCTGGGTCGTCATCTTGCGCCCCGACATCTCGGCGAGGCAGAACTTCGAGATGAGGTCCTTGCCGGGGCTCTCCCGGCGCCTGGCGATAATGGGGTCGAGGTAGTCGTGCAGCTCGTCCCGCGCCCCGGAGGCCTCGCGGAAGTAGGCGCGCCCGTAGCTCATCCCGGAGAAGAGGACGGAGTAGACGCCCTCGAAGTAGTCGTAGTCCTCCCGGGGGAGGCCGAGCAGCCCGGCGATCACGCGGATGGGATAGCGGCGGCTGAACTGCGAGACGAGCTCGACCTCGCCGCGGCCGGAGAAGTCGCCGGCCAGGCTCTCGGCCGCCTCCAGCGCGAACTCATCGATGAGCTCGGTTGCGATCTCGTCGATGACGGGGAGCCACTTCGAGAGGCGCCGGCCCACGAACTCGCCGGCGACGACACCCCGGTTCCAGCGATGGTCCTCACCTTCACCCATCTCGAGGATGGTCGGGCCCAGCGGTGACTCGGAGCCGAACTCGAACTTGCCCTTCGGGTCGTAGACGGCGCGGGTGAAGTCGCCCCCGTCGCGGCTGCGCTTGTAGGCGTCCCAGATGTCCTCGTAGCGGCTCACGAAGAAGCGGTTCTGGAGGTCGTCCTTGTAGACCGGTTCCCAGTCGCGGATCTTGCGATAGAGGGGGAAGGGGTCGAGGCGGTGGTCCTCCGTGAGGAACTCGGTGGGTTCGATGATGGGCGCTTCCGCCGCCGTGACCGACATGACTCGTTCCTCCCCCGGACAGCCGGCGGGAATGCTATCCCCGCATGGGTTCTATCTTAGTCGCAGGGAACGGCGGGGGGCGGGCCCTCCGGGACGTGCTCAGGGAAGGACGGCCTCGATCTGGGCGATATGGTCCTCGCGGTGACGCCAGCGCTCGATCGCCCAGTCCAGCCCCTCGACGACGAGCGCCGCGCGCTGCTCGTCCGAGAGGCGCGCCACCGTCGCGTCGACGAGCGCGGCGCCGCGCACGGCCTCCGGGCCGGTCGCGCCGGCGCTGAGCATCGGCGCGACGGTCTCCAGCGTGTCGTTGACCGCCTTGTCCTCGGCGGGGAACCCCTCACCGCGGGCGTAGCCCTGCAGGGCGACGTGCTGGCGCACATCCCAGAACGCGAGGTGGGCAAGGGCGTAGGCGACGGTCCAGCCGCCGCCGAGGGATCGGTCCAGGTCCGCGCCGTCGAGCCGCGCAACGAGCGCCCGCAGGCGCTCCGTCGACCGGGCGTTCTGCCGGAGGAGGGCGTCGCCCGACAACCCTGCCGGTTCCCCTAGCCGGCCTCGACGACGCCGGTGGAGCAGGTCACGCCCGTGCCGCCGATGCCGCAGTAGCCGTTGGGGTTCTTCGCGAGGTACTGCTGGTGGTAGTCCTCGGCGTAGAAGAACTCCGGGGCTTCCAGGATCTCGGTCGTGATGGGGCCGTAGCCGGCGGTGCGCAGGGCCTGCTGGTAGTGGTCGCGGCTCTGCTCGGCGGCCTCGCGCTGGGCCTCGTCGTACACGTAGATCCCGGAGCGGTACTGGGTGCCGACGTCGTTGCCCTGGCGCATGCCCTGGGTGGGGTCGTGGCCTTCCCAGAAGGTGCGGAGCAGGTCGGCGTAGCCGACCTGCTCGGGGTCGAAGACGACGAGCACGGCCTCGTTGTGCCCGGTGAGGCCGCTGCAGACCTCGTGGTAAGTGGGGTTGGGCGTCGCGCCCGCGGCGTAGCCCACCGCGGTGCTGTAGACGCCGGGGAGCTGCCAGAAGATGCGCTCGGCGCCCCAGAAGCACCCCAGCCCGAAGAGCGCTCGCTCCAACCCTGCGGGGAAGGGCTCCTGGAGGGGCTGGTTGAGCACGAAGTGCCGGGGCGGGACGGGCATCCGCTGGGCGCGACCGGGGAGGGCGTCCTCCGGCGTGGGAATCTCGAGCTTCTTGCGGAAGAACAGGGACATGCGATGCCTTTCGGGGGGTACCTGCGTGACGGAGCGCCGGAGCGTGCGCCTGCGGCGTCCATGGTACGGGTTCCGGCGTCCACGTTCTGTAAGGGCGAGACCCGCGGGCGTAGGATGGGCCCCACGCAAGGCCACGGCGCACGCACCTCCGAGCCGGCTGTTGGCGGCGCCGGGCCAGGCGAGGGAGGCTCCGTGATGTCCGCACCATCGACCCACGACCAGAAGATGCTGAACGCCGAGATGGCGTGCCCGATGCAGGTGGGCGAAGTCGACCTGTTCGCGCCGGGCTCGCAGGAGCACTGGTACGAGGCGTATTCGCTGCTGCACGAGCAGTCGCCCGTCCTGAAGATCCCGGGTGGGGGGAAGACGCCGGGGACGGACGCCTTCGTCATCACCAAGTACGAGGACATCTCCCGCATCATCCGCGACCCGGTGGCGTTTCCCCAGGCGAACCTGCGCATGGCGAACGACGAGGCAGCGGAGATCTTCCGCGAGGCGGGCTACGGCACGCCGAACGACGCCCGCCAGTCGCTGCGTCCGGACCTGGAATCGCACAAGCAGCACCGGCTGCAGCTCACCGATCCGTGGGTGGGGCCGGTCGGTGCGGACCAGCACGAGGACATGATCCGGGCACAGGTCGACTTCCTGCTGGAGGGGTGGGAGGAGCGCGGCGGGGCGGAGCTGGTCACGGAATTCGCCCAGCCCCTCCCCCAGCGCGTGATCACGACGATCCTGGGACTGCCGCTGGAGGACATGCCCAGGCTGAAGGCGTTCGAGGAAGCGCAGGTGCGGCGCTTCGTCTACTTCATCAACCACAAGGACGAGCTTCCCCCGGCCGAAGAGCTCGAGAACGCCGAGGCGCTCGTCGAGTTCCAGCAGTACCTGAAGGAGCAGGCGGACGAGAAGCGGCGCAACCCCGGCGACGACATGCTCACGTTCCTCACGCAGGTCGACTACGAGGGCCGCAAGCTGACCGACGGCGAGATCGTGTCGGTGGCGTTCGGGATGCACATCGGGGGGAACGAGACGACGCAGTTCGCCCTCACCTCGGAGTGGCTGCTGCTCGCCCAGAACCCCGCCGTCTGGGAGGAGCTCAAGCGCGACCGGGGCAAGGTGCGCTTCTTCGTGGAGGAGGCCCTGCGCGTGTACGCGCCCACGCAGGGCAGCTCCAGCCGGCTGACGGTGGAGGACGTCGAGCTCCAGGGGGTGACCATCCCGAAGGGCTCGCTCCTGCATGTGCGCTACGGGGCCGGCAACCGCGACGAGGATGCCTTCCCGAACGCCGACTGCATCGACCTCGCCCGCCCGAACCCGGGGCGCCACCTCACGTTCTCGCAGGGGCCGCGCAACTGCCCCGGCGCGGGCCTCTCGCGGCTCGAGCAGAACCTCGCCGTGCACGGCTGGCTCGACCGGTTCGAGTCGATCGGGTTGGCCGAGGGGAGGAACGACTTCCGGCACATCCCGGGACGAATGCTCGGGCTGCGGGAACTGCACGTCACGTTCGAGCCGGCGGCATCCTGACCGCTCCCCCGGCCTGAAGGTGCGTCGCGGCTATTCCGCCGGGAACTGGTCGGCGGGGAAGACGTCGTTGACGAGCCGCAGGTCCGCGTTCGGGCAGTGCGGGAGCCAGGTGCGCCGCCACTCGGCCGTGGGGATGTGGTAGAGGACCTCGCCGGCAGCGGTGATCTCCGCTTCCAGCTCGTAGCGGTGGTGGCGGCTGATCTCGACACCCTCGTACGGAAGCTCGTACTCGATGGGGAACCCCTCCAGGTCGGCCTTGCTCGTCTCGGTGACCACCACCCGCTCCTCGGGGTCGGTGACGTCCACGAGGCGGACGTGGAGCACGGCGTCCCCGGGCAGCGGCTCATCGCTGAAGCCGGAGTGCAGCTCGCCCGGCAGGGGCGCGACGCAGGCGTCGAAGGGGTTGGTCGAGACGACCGCCACATCCCGGTTCCGGGGCGCGCCCCGGGTCAGGACCGTGTGGACGGTGTCGTTCACGTAGAGGAGGTTGTCGCCGAGCCGGACATCGGCGCTGAGCGAGTACTCGGCGCCCTCGGAGATGGCGTCACGGTCGTACTCGATGCGGAAGCGGACGGGCAGGCGGTCGGCGTCTTCGACGACATGGCGGCCCAGCTCGACGGCGGCGGCGTCGGCAAGGGACGTGTCCAGCAGCCGCACCGTGACGACCGCGCCTTCGGGGAGGTCGACCTCGCGGGCGAAGCGCACCTCGCCGGTGATGACACCCTCGGAGCCGGACGACCCGCAGGCGATCGCCGTGGCGACCAGCGCGACGAGGAAGGCTCCAGCGACGAGGCGCGACAGGGGGCTCTTCACGGACTCACTCCACTCCCGCCATCTCCCAGTATGCGGTCTGGGCCGGCTTCGTTCCCCGGCTGCGGCCACGCCACGGCTCCTCCGCAGGGGTATCCTGCACGGCACCTCACCTGCGGAGCGATGAGCCATGGGCGTAAAGCCACCAACCCTCGAAGAGCACCTCGAGATCGAAGCGATCAAGCAGCTGCGGGTCCTCTACTCGCACCTGTTCGACAGCCACCAGACGGACGACATGGCGATGATCTTCACGGAAGACGCCGTCTGCGAGTTCAGCGACGACCTGCCCTACGGGGACTGGGTCGGCCGGGACGAGATCCGGGAGCAGTACAAGAAGGTCGCCGCCGGCAGCACCAAGCCCTTCTCGTACATGCACGCGACGACCAACGGCTGGGTGCAGCTGACCGGGCCGGACAGCGCAACCGGGAGCTGGTTCCTGCTCGACCTGGGCATGGGCGACAACCCCAATCCGGTGGGCCTGATCGGCGTCTACAACGATGTCTACAAGAAGGTCGACGGGGAGTGGTTCATCCACCGCACGCGGATCGACCACATCTGGACGCAGGGGTCGGCGGGCGGCGGCTAGGCCGGCGGGTGGGCCGGGAGTCCGCCCGCCCTACCAGATGACCTGTTCCTCGACGAGCCGCTCGTACTCGTCCGCGCCCAGACCGAGGAGGCCGCGACAGACCTCCTCGCTGTGCTCGCCGAAGAGCGGGGCGGGGCCGTAGTCGTACGCCTCGATGTCGCTGGAGCGCCCCGGCAGTCCCGCAATCCGGCGCGGCCCCACCTCGGGGTGGTCCATCTCCACGTACAGGTCGCGGTCGGCCATGCCCTCGTCTTCGAGCAACTCGTACGGGTCGAGGCACGGCGCTGCGTTGACGCCCGCCGCCTGGAGCGCGTGCATCACCTCGTAGTGCGTGCGCTCGCGCGTCCAGGCCGTGATGGCGGCATCGATCTCGTCGTGGTGCGCCCGCCGCCCCTCCACGCTGGCGAACCGTGCGTCCCCGGCCCACTCCGGCCTGCCGATCGCCCCCGCCAGCCCCTGCCAGGCCTCGCCGTCCCCGACCTCGACGGCGACCCACTTGTCATCGCCCCGGCACCGGTAGACCCCGCGCGGCGCATGCTTCGGCGAGCGATTCCCGCGGCGGGGCGGCTCCCGGCTGTTCATGGCGAAGTCCATGATCCCCTCCGGAATCATCGTCGAGACGATCTGCGCCATCGAGAGGTCGACGTACTGGCCCTCGCCGGTGCGGTTGCGCGCGTGCAGCGCCGAGAGGGCCGTGAACGCCATCACCGTGCCGATCATGAAGTCGGGGTAGAGCCCGCCCAGCCCCGAGGGCGGTCCCCCCTCGTACCCCGTCAGGTGGGGGAGGCCCGCGTAGGCCTGCACGTTCGGACCCCACCCCGTGGCGGCGCGGTCCGGCCCCGTCTGCCCCAGCGGCGAAGTTGCGATCACCACGACGCCGGCGTTGATGGCCTTCAGCGTCTCGTAGCCGAGCCCCATCTTCTCCATGACCCCGGCCGCGTAGTTCTCCATCACGATGTCGCTCCGGCGGACGAGCTCCTTCGCCAGCTCCAGCCCCCGGGGCGTTGAGAGGTTGAGGCGCACGCTCTTGCGGCTGAAGTTGAGCGAGTTGAACACCGCCCCGCGGTTGATGCCCGGCACGCCGTCCGCCCCGGCGCCCAGGTTCTGGCGATGGAAGTCGAGGCGGCTCCGGGACTCGACGCGGATCACCTCGGCCCCCAGGCTCCCCAGCCAGGCCGTCGCGTAGGGCCCGGCCAGGATCCAGCCGAAGTCGGCCACGCGGATGCCCTCCAGCGGACGGTTGTTCATCGCGCCGCCTCCCCGACGACCCCCGCCCCCAGCAGCGCGGCCAGCTCCTCCTCCGTGCGCCCCAGCTCCCCGCAGACCACCTCGCGCGTGTGCTCGCCGAGGAGCGGAGCGGGGCGCCGCACGGCCCAGGGGGTCCCGGAGTAAATGCCCGCCGCGCCCGGCTGCCGCTGTGTTCCCGCCCGCGGGTGGTCCACGTCGACGAAGAAGTCGCGGGCGGCGTACTGCCGCGAGTCCAGCACCTCTCCCATCGTGTTCACGGGGAAGCAGGCCACGCTGCGCGCGAGGGCCATCTCGTAGATCTCCTGCCTGGTGTGCTCCATCAGCCACTCGACCGTGAGGGGCTCGACGACGTCGGCGTTCTGGACTCGCCCCATCGTCGTCGCGAAGGCCTCGCTCACGGCCCAGCCGGGGCTGCCCATCATGTCGACGACGGCCCGCCACCAGTGGTCGAGCAGGAAGGGCGCGAAGGAGACGTACCCGTCCTTGCAGGGCATCACCCAGGGGAAGTTCGCCTTCTCCCGCGAGATCTTCGGCTCCTGGCCGTAGCCGATGCTCGCGATGGGCATGCGCGTCATGCCCGCCACCGCCTCCATCGCGGAGACGTCCAGCAGCTGGCCCGTCCCGTAGGTCGACCGGTGGAAGACCGCGATGAGTGCCGTGATGGCCGCAGTCCAGGCGGTCAGGTAGTCGCCCTGGTCGCCGCCGTCGACGAGCGGCGGAAACGCCTCCGAGTCGGTAATCTCGTTGTAGGGCGTCTCCCGCCCCATGCCCCCCACGTGGAAGGCCGTGAACGCGGACCCCTGGTAGTCCCGGTAGGGGCCGGTGAGGCCGTAGGGGCTCACGCACACCATGATCAGTCCCGGGTTGCGCGCGCTCAGCGTCTCGTAGTCGAGCCCCAGCTCGCCGTACGCGGTCGGGGCCAGGTCCGCCACGAAGATGTCGGCGCTCCCCGCCAGCTCACGCAGCAGCTCCCGGCCCTCTTCGCGCTCGACATCGAGGGTGACCCCGCGCTTGTTCGTATTCAGGTAGAGGAAGCGTCCGCTCTTCTCAGGATGTGGCTCGTCTTCCGGGAAAGGGCCGTGCCCGCGACTGACATCTCCGCCGGGGGGCTCGACCTTGACGACGTCCGCGCCCAGGTCGGCGAACGCCTTCGCACAGAACGGCCCCGTGACCCCCTGCGCGTATTCGACCACGCGCAGGTCGCCAAGGGCGCCCTGTGCCATCGCTTCCCCGGATTCAGTGGCCACCTAGCTCTTGGACTCGAGATCCCGCTGGTATTCCCGCATGACCTGCCGGTTGCGGGACGAGGTGCCCAGGATCGGCGAGATCAGCTTCGAGCCCTCCTCGATCAGCCCGGCCTCCGCGCAGAGCGCCCGGAAGAGGGCGATCATGCGCTCGCGCTCCTCCGGCGGCTCGTACTCGCGGAAGGCCGAGCGCATCTTCATGTCGCTTGCGTTCGCCGGGTCCGGGACGAGCTCGAAGATCGGCTCGTAGACCTCCCGCAGCAGCTCCTCGAGGGCCTCGTGGTACTCCTCTTCCGACTCCACGTTCTGGATCTTGTGGAACCGCTCCGTCGGTCCATCGGCGGGATCGAGCAGGTCCAGCAGCCGCAGCGCGTGCATCGTGCGGTCCACGTCGATGAAGGGGATGCCGACGTGGTGCAGGTCGTCGGGGCTGAACCGCCGGGGGAAGTCCCGCAGCCGGTAGCGCCGGATCACGCTGAGGATGTTGACCATGCCGGCGGCAGGCGCCGTCGCGTCCGTGGGATGTGCCATCGCTCGCCTCCTTCCGAGATCGGCCTGCTGGCCGGGCCCGCTAGCGGTCGGGCCCGTACAGGTAGGTATCGAGGGCGTGGTGCATCGCCCGGATGCGGCGCTCCTCGCTGTTCAGCAGGATGCCGCTGAAACCCTTCGAGTGGTACGACTCCTGCACGATCTGGGCCTGCGCCATGTCCTGCTCCAGGGCCTCGAACAGCTCCGGGTGGTTGCGCGCCGTCCCGTAGACGGTTGCCGGACGCCGGGGCGCGGGGGCGCCCTCCGGCACGCGCGCGTACACCTGGTAATCCCAGAAGCACTTGTTCGGGTCCGTCGGGTGGGGCCGCGGCCGGAAGAACAGGAACGACCCGTACGTGAAGTTGAAGGTGAGGTTCGGGAAGATCATGTAGTGGAAGTTGTCCGTCAGCTGCTCGTCAACGAGCAGGTCGAAGTCCATGCCGATGCGCTTCCCCCACTCGCGGCGCGCCTGGGCCATGAACGGCGGCAGGTCCCGCGCCTTCCCCGTGAACGTGTCCGGGTCTACCCCGCAATCCTCCAGGTTCGCCCGCTGCTGGCGGGTGAGCTCATCCTTGTTCTCGTACCCGAAGCGCTGCGCCAGCTCATCCGTCCAGCTCGGGTCGGGCAGGCCCATGCGGATGAGCTGGCGGCTGTGCTTGCCGCCGTCGTACACGTCGAGCGGCGTCGCCAGGTGGTCGAAGTACTCCAGCAGCTGGGGGTGCAGCGCCGGCAGGTGGTAGATCTCCGCGAACTGGTCCACGCCGAACTTCCAGTTGCACTCCCACTCCAGCACGTAGTCATCGACGACGTGGTACTGGTCCAGCCGGTAGGGGTCGAGGTGGGAGGGCATCACCCCCAGGTATTCGTGCAGCGGCTCGGCGTCGGGGTTCATGTTGAACCAGACCCAGCCCGCCCACGTCTCCACGCGCACCTCGGCCAGCTGCTGCTTCTCCTCGGGGATGCCGTTCACGAAGTGCTGGCGGTCGGGCACGTTCTGCAGCTTGCCCTCGATGTCGAACGTCCACAGGTGGAAGGGGCACTGGATCTGCTCCGCGTGGCCCATGCCCACGCTCGGGCGCAGGCGGCTGCCGCG